>NZ_JBFPNG010000001.1:0-1934391 GCF_040815535.1 Massilia sp. LMS1-1-1.1
AAAGCGGCGTTGTTGGGGGCGTGAGCCCTTTTTAACTTCGACTCGCACGTCGGGGAAAATCGGGGGCTTGCACGGAGCGGCCGCTCCCGATACAAAAACTCGGGTTTTCACACAGCCTGGGGCGAAAACGGACGTTCCTCAACCGCGAACTGGCAACGACAGCAAGAACTCGCCCGCGCCTCAAACCATGGTTCCCCGGGCCCAGCGAGCCTGAAAAATGGCCAGGGCAAGGCGCGCGGGCGAAGACAGTACGCATGTACGGCGAGCCCAAGCAACGCAGCTATGGACATTTTCTCAGGCCCGCGGCTCTGGCCCGCCATTCAATAAAAACTTACTGAACACGCGCCAAGTACTGGGCCAGCTGGGCGAAGGTCGCCCTGAACCCCTGCGTCATCGACTCAAACCCCTGCTTGAAAGTCTCATGCTGCTCATCCGTCGCCTTGTGCGGCGTCGATCGTAACGTCATCGTCGTCTTGCCATTCTCTTCGCTAAGCGTCATGACATTGAACGATTCCAGCGGCCAAGTAGCACTGACGGGGTGCTGCACGGCGTTCCCCTGCTTGTCGGCAAACGACAGGATGGAAACGATGCGTTCAGGCGCTTCGATAGACTGGTAGGTGAACTTGCCCCACATCTCGTAGCCATTGTCGGCGCGCATGCCGTAGTGGAAGACGCCGCCCGGCTTGAGGTCCAGCGCCAGCACGCTCAATTCGAAACCGACAGGGCCCCACCACTGGGCCAGGCGCTCCGGTTCGACCCACGAGCGGAACACCAGTTCGCGCGGCGCGTCGAAAGTCTGCGTGATGACAAAGTCGCTACTGTCGCGGTGCGATCCTTCCTGCTTCTGTTCTGCGGTGACCATGCTCTCTCCTGTGTTGGTGGACTGGCAGTTAATGTGACAGTGACGCCGAAAATGGGAAAGGCCCGTACGCCATCTTGAGCGTAGGTCGGGTTAGCGCACAGCGCGTAAGCCGACACCATCAACGGACCAGGCCAACAATGGTGTCGGATTACGGCCCGGAGGGCCTAATCCGACCTACCCGACCTACTTTGCCTTGCCAGCAGATGCCACCTGGTCGAGGATATGCTTGGGCACGGCCGCATAGTGCTTGAATTCCATCGTGTAGGTAGCGCGGCCCTGCGTCAGCGAACGCAGGGTGGTGGAATAACCGAACATCTCAGCCAACGGCACGAGCGCCTTGACGATGCGGCCCGCGCCGCCGGGGATGTCGTCGACGCCCTGCACCATGCCACGGCGGGCCGTCAGGTCGCCCATGACGTTGCCCATGAACTCTTCCGGCGTTTCCGCCTCCACTTGCATCATCGGTTCGAGCAGCACGGGGTGTGCTTTGCGCATGCCATCCTTGAAGGCGATGGAGCCGGCCATGCGGAAGGCGTTTTCGTTCGAATCGACGTCGTGGTAGGAGCCGAAGGTCAACGTTGCCTTGACGTCGACGACCGGGTAGCCGGCCAGCACGCCCGACTTCAAGGTTTCGACGATGCCCTTGTCGACGGCGGGGATGAATTCGCGCGGCACGACGCCGCCCTTGATGGCGTCGACGAACTGGTAGCCGGTGCCCGGCTCCAGCGGTTCGAGTTTCAGCACCACGTGGCCGTACTGGCCCCGCCCGCCCGATTGCTTGACGAACTTGCCCTCCACGTCTTCCACCGCGCGCGTGATGGTTTCGCGGTACGCCACCTGCGGCTTGCCGACATTGGCTTCCACGCCGAATTCACGGCGCATGCGGTCGACCAGTATTTCCAGGTGCAATTCGCCCATGCCCGACATGATGGTCTGGCCTGATTCCTCGTCCGTATGCACCTTGAACGACGGGTCTTCCTGCGCCAGGCGGTTCAGGGCGATACCCATCTTTTCCTGGTCAGGCTTGGTCTTCGGTTCGACCGCCTGCGAAATCACGGGTTCCGGGAAGATCATCTTTTCCAGCACGATGATGTGGTCGATGGCGCACAGGGTGTCGCCCGTGGTGACGGCTTTCAGGCCCACGGCGGCGGCAATGTCGCCCGCATACACTTCCTTGATTTCCTTGCGCTCGTTCGCATGCATCTGCAGGATGCGCCCCAGCCGCTCGCGCGCGCTCTTGGTGGGGTTGTAGACCATGTCGCCCGAGTTCACCACGCCCGAATACACGCGGAAGAAGGTCAATTGCCCCACGAACGGGTCCGTCATGATCTTGAAGGCGAGCGCGGCAAAGTGCTCGTCGTCCGTCGGATGGCGCTCTACCTCATTGTCGTGCTCGTCATGTCCCATGATGGGCGGCACTTCCATCGGCGACGGCAGGTATTCGATGACGGCGTCGAGCATCGCCTGCACGCCCTTGTTCTTGAAGGCGCTGCCGCACAGCATGGGCACGATTTCGTTGCGAATCGTGCGCGCGCGCAAGGCTTGCTTGAGCTCGGCTTCCGTAAACGTGTCGCCATTCAGGTAGCGTTCCGTCATCTCCGTGCTGGCTTCAGCCGCGTGCTCGACCATGTGATCGTGCCACTGCTGTGCCTGTGCCTGTAGCTCGGCGGGAATCTCGCCATAGCTGAACTGCACGCCCTGGCTGGCGTCGTCCCAGGTGATGGCGCGCATTTTCAGCAAATCGATCACGCCCGTAAAATGGTCTTCGGCGCCGATCGGCAGCTGGATGGGCACGGCCACGCCCTTCAGGCGGTCGGCGATCTGCTGGCGCACGCGCAGGAAATCGGCGCCCACCCGGTCCATCTTGTTGATGAAGGCGATGCGCGGCACGTGGTATTTGTTGGCCTGCCGCCAGACAGTCTCGGATTGCGGCTGTACGCCGCCGACGGCATCATACACCATCACGGCGCCGTCGAGCACGCGCATCGAGCGCTCGACCTCGATCGTGAAATCCACGTGGCCGGGCGTGTCGATGATGTTGATCCGGTGCTCGGGGAAGTTGCCGGCCATGCCTTTCCAGAAGGCCGTGGTGGCGGCCGAGGTGATGGTGATGCCCCGTTCCTGCTCCTGTTCCATCCAGTCCATGGTGGCGGCGCCATTGTGCACTTCGCCGATCTTGTGATTGACCCCCGTATAAAACAGGATGCGCTCGGTGGTGGTGGTCTTGCCGGCGTCGATATGGGCGCTGATGCCGATGTTGCGGTAGCGCTCGATAGGTGTTTTGCGGGTCATCACAATCTCCATGGCTAGCCCCGGCACCCGGTTTTCCAGTGTAGCAGACATCGATTTGGCCGGCACGGCGGCGTGCCGTTTACCAAGCGCACAACACTGTCCGTCGTGCGCACGCCAAGGAGTCAGGGAAAAAGAACGATTCAGCTATACTTTCATCAGTATTAAATCAACAAAGATTAATCAGCATCAATACGCATGGTAATTACCATGCAAGGCGACGCCGCCGGCATGCAGCCAAGGTGCGCACCGAACGACATGCCCTACTCAGCCTATGACTATCCAACTAAGAAAAATAATCCTCTCTTCCCTGCTGGCATCGCCGGCGCTGGCCATGGCCGGTGAACTGGAACAGCAAATGCAGCGTTGCGCCGTGCTTGGCGACGCCAGCGCCCGTTTGGGCTGCTTCGACACCCTGGCCAAGGCGGCGGAAAAAGCCACCATCGCGGCCGGCGGTGATTCCGCCACCGCGGCCGTCACCCTGGCAGCGGCAGCCGAGGCCGCCCCGATCACCCCAGTCAGTCCGCCTGGCGTGGCCACGCCGGAGGCCGTCAACGCGGCCATTCCCGCCGTCGCACAGACAGGCGCGGCGCCGCCGGAAGCGCCGATTTCGCGCACGCAGCAATCGTGGGAATTGAACGAGGCCTCGAAGCGCGGCCTGTTCAACTTCCGCCCGCACCGCGACACCTATCTGCTGCTGGCCAATTACAGCGATGCGTCCAACGACGAGCCGTTCCAGGATTTCACGCCGGCCGGCATCAAGAGCCAGCATGTGGAACTGACGTTCCAGCTGAGCTTCAAGATGAAGCTGCTGGAAGACATCGCCGGCACGCCGCTCGACATGTGGTTCGGCTACACGCAGCAAAGTTTCTGGCAAGCGTATAACCGCAAGGCATCGAGCCCGTTCCGCGAGACCAATTACCAGCCGGAACTGATGCTGATCATGCCGATCAACAAGAATTTCGCGGGTGTCGAATTCAATTACCTGAACTTCGGCCTCGTGCACCAGTCGAACGGTCAGACGTCGACCCTGTCGCGCAGCTGGAACCGTGTATATGCCGAACTGGGCATGGAAAAAGACAATCTGGCCGTCACGGCCCGTGTCTGGCACCGCCTCGACAATGGCAAGACCGACAATGACAATATCGACATCACCGATTACCTGGGGCATGGCGACTTGCGCGTGAGCTACCGCAACAAGGGCCACGAGTATGCCGTGACGGCCCGCCGCAATTTCAGCAAGAAGCATGGCTCCATGCAGGCAAGCTGGGCTTTCCCCTTGAAGGCCAACCTGAAAGGCTATCTGCAGCTGTTCTCCGGCTATGGCCAGAGCTTGATCGACTACAACTACTCGCAGAAATCGATCGGCGCCGGTTTCATGGTCGACCTGTAAGCCAGGCAGTACCGCAAACAAAAATGGCGCCGACGGCGCCATTTTTTATGGGAAATATCTGGTTTATCGCGGGCCGCCGCCCAGCACGCGGGCCGGCAGCATGACAATGGCGCGCAACAATTCAAACACGCCTTCCACGCTGATGCCTATCAAGCGAAATGGCAGCAACAGCAGCCAGGCCAGCGGATACAGCACGAGGGCCAGCAAGGCCAGGGGCCAGCATACGAGCAAGAGCAGCAGCCACAGCACAAATCCCAGCATCGCGTCCCCCTAGAATGAAATGTGCGGAGCAAGCCGTGCTTGCCCCGCTACCGTGAGGCCACTATATGCAAGCGCCGCCACGGCGGCAACGGCCGTGCGATGAACTGCGTGCTGGGGGGATGAACGGTGCAAAAACGGGAATGAACGGCGCCTGCGGCTACCTTTATTGACCGACGCAAATCACTTTCGTGACGTATTCATGCGCGTTCGGCTTCTTGCTGGTGGCCCATTTGATGGCCTGGTTGGCATCTTCGATGGTCAGGATGGAGGCCTTGTCCTTCGACTTGATGAAGGACACGCCTTCAAACACGCCTTCCTTGCTGCGCATTACCTTGGCAAACACGGGCGGTTTGGTTTCGCCATCGCTGATTTTGTTCTGCTGCACGAGGTAACGCTGATCGATCTGTTCCATGATAGTAAAACTGTCCAGTAGGTAAAAGACGAAATATACCCTGAATGGACAAACGCCGCAGGACGAAATCGCTGCGGCGTTGCCTTTGAATTAATGCTACTTATGCGTAGACGGCGTTCTGCGTGACAGGCTGCAGGTTCACGTCATAGATCACCTGCGCGCGGATCGACGTTTCCAGCGAAGGAATCGAGCCGCCGGCGCGGTACTGGAAGCTCACTTGCAGCACGTCACCCGCCTTCACGGCGACCGGCGTGGCCAGCGGCAAGCACATGTAGTGGTTCAGCCAGTCGATGGTGGTCGAGCGCTCGGGCACGACGGCCAGGATGTTTTTGGTGACGAAACGCAAGGCATTCAAGGTGCCGCTGCGCTCGACGACGAACTTGCCGTCGAAGCCGAACACACTGTCCGTCGGCTGGCTGAAGTCGATGATGCTGTACACGGACGGCGGCGCCAGTTCCTGCACGCCCGGGTGGATGGCCGTGGTTTCCTGGAATTGCACGATGGGCGCATAAAAGCCCTCGAAATCGTATTCCTGCTGCATCGGCTGCACGGCCATGATCACGGCCTCAGGCAGGAAGATGGGCAGCGGGCCACCAAAACGGGCCAGGTAGCGGCGCTTGAACGACTCGATCACTTCCACCTGCTTTTCGCGCAGCATGCCGACATGGATCATTTCGCAGATGACCACGTCGACGGGCTCGGGCGGCAGATATTCGAAGGCGTCCGCGTGGACGACTTCCACTTTTTCACCGTTGGGATTGAGCGCCAGCATCTTGCGCGCTTCCTTGACCATGTCCGGATTGAACTCCACGCACCACACCTTGTCGGCGCGTGCGGCCGCAAACCACGACAGCACACCCGTGCCGCCGCCCAGCTCCAGCACTTTCATGCCAGGCTTCACCGCGTAATCGATCGCCGACTTGAACCCGTGCATGCGGTTCTGGTCCATCAACATATTGTGGTGGTAATGGACGGGGATAAATTGCCCCAGGTAACAACTCTCGATTTCTCGTTCATTCAGCATGTCTGTCCTCTTGGAGTCTGGCTCCGATGGCCGATCGGTTTTGTCATTCCAGAAAGCAGTGTTATCGCACGGGCTGCGCGAGGGGCGGCGACAAACCAGCCGGCGCCTGACGTTGATGTGATTGCCCATGCGAAAAATCTCCTGATTAATGCGACATGATCATTATCGTTAATCGGCACGGAGAACAAAGGGCTGAGCTGAGAGGCAATTCCATGCCAGTTTCAGCGCTGGCATGGAAAATATTGCTAGAAGATTACTTTCGTGCCGCGCGCGCCTTCTGCGCCGCTTCGATGATGGCGACCACGTCCGGCTTGTCGCCGGCCTGGGCAAACTGCACGGCCGTCCAGCCATGGTCGCTTTTCAGGTTCGCATCCGCGCCCCAGGACAGCAGCAGCTTGACGGCACCCTCCTGCCCCTCGCGGGCGGAGAACATCAGCGGCGTGACGTTGGCGGGCGCGCGCGCATCGACGGCGGCGTCGCGGTCGAGCAGGATCTTCATGATCGGCAGGTCGCCCGCCGAAGCCGCATAGTGGAGCGCCGTCCAGCCGCTCTGGTTGACCTTGGCGCCTTTGGTCAGCAAGGCTTCCACGGCATCCTGCTTGTGTTTATAGGCGGCCATCATCAGCGCCGTGTTGCCGTTGGCGGAACGGGCTTCGATGTCGATGCCGGGTGCGTCGAGCAGCACCTTGAAAACCCGGTCCGCATCGTCGCGCAAGGCCAGCACGAGGGGAATGTCGCCGCGCTGCGCGTCGGGCTGGTTCGGGTTCATGCCCTCGGCCAGCATGTCGCGCACGCCGCTGGCGTTGTTGACGGACACGGCGCGGAAGAAGGCATCCGGTTCCGGCGCCGCCTGGCTGGCGGTGGCGCAGCACAGCAGCATCGCCAGCGCGAGTTTTTTCATCATGTCTGACCTTAAGAAATTACGGCAACTGATTGAATAACTTGAAGAAATTGTCCGTCGTCTGACGCGCCACCTGCTCCAGCGGGATGCCTTTCAGGGTCGACAGATATTCCGCCACGTGGGCTACATAGCCCGGCTCGTTCATGCGGCCGCGGAACGGCACGGGCGCCAGGTACGGCGAATCCGTTTCGATGAGGATGCGCTCGAGCGGCACTTCCAGGGCCACGGCTTGCAAATCCTTGGCGCTCTTGAACGTGACGATGCCGGAAAACGAAATATAAAAACCCATGTCGATGGCGGCGCGCGCCACTTCCAGCGATTCCGTAAAGCAATGCATGACGCCGGCCACGCCGCCGTCGGCCACGCCAGCACCCTCTTCACGCATGATGCGTATCGTGTCTTCACTGGCAGCTCTTGTGTGAATAATCAAGGGCTTGCGCGTGATTCTTGAAGCTTTGATGTGAGTGCGAAAACGCTCGCGCTGCCACTCGAGGTCGCCCGTCAGGCGGAAATAATCGAGGCCAGTCTCGCCGATGGCGATGATCTTCGGGTGGTCCGCCAATCGCACCAGCTCTTCCACGGACGGCTCGGGCGTGTCTTCGTAGTCGGGATGCACGCCGACGGACGCAAAGATATGCGGATACTGCTCGGCCAGGGCTAGCACCTGCGGAAAGTCCGGCAAGTCGACGGATACGCACAGGGCGTGCGTCACCTTGTTCTCGGCCATCTTGGCGAGGATCTCGGGCATGCGAGCGGCCAGCTCGGGGAAATTGATATGGCAATGGGAATCGATATACATAAGGCGGGATTGTACCGGAGGGAGCGAAAACTGGCAGGGGAACGGCGGCGGCGCGCGTCCCCTGCCGGGGCGGTTCGGAGGCTTGCAGCCGATTACATTTGCGAGGCCGGGTGTTCCGCGAGCGGAACGAAGTTGCCGGTCGACTCGTCGAGTGCATCGAGGGAACCGTTCTCGATGTCGTACACCCAGCCGTGCAGGGTCAGCCGGTGTTGCGCCATGGCCAAGGCCACCGAAGGATGGGTGCGCAGGTTATTGAGTTGCGCGACCACGTTCGCGCGCACCATGCCGTCGATGCGCGACTGCTCCGTCGGATGGTCGACCGATTCGTTGATCATGCGCGCCGCGTCCGCATGGTGCAGCCAGCTGCGCACGGCAGGCATGTGATCGAGGCAGGCACAGGTGGCGATCGCCTTCATCGCGCCGCAATCGGAATGGCCGCAAATGACGATGTCGCTCACGTTCAAGGCGGAGACGGCAAATTCGACCGTGGCGCTGACGCCGCCCGGTTCCGGGCCGTACGATGGCACGATGTTGCCCGCGTTGCGGATCACGAAGAGTTCGCCTGGTTCGCGCTGCGTCACCAGTTCCGGCACCATGCGGCTGTCCGAGCAGGAAATGAACAGGGCCTTCGGGGTTTGCCCCGTGGCCAGGGTCTTGAACAACTCGCGGCGCTCAGGAAAAACCTCTTTTTGGAAGCGTAGGAATCCAGCAATAATGTCGCGCATAATAAATAGGGATCGTTATCTGAGCCGGTATTATCGCTGAACGAGGCAGGTTCCGCCTACTGCCCCTGTGGCGGCTGCCACAGCTCTACCTTGTTGCCTTCTGGATCGATGACCCAGCCGAACTGGCCGTATTCCGAATCGGGCGCCTTGTCCAGCACCGTGCAGCCTTCATCGCGCAAGGCTTGCAACAGCGCATCGAGGTCGTCGACCCGGTAATTGATCATGAAGGAAGCCTTGCCGGGCAGGAATTGCTCGCTGCCCTTGGCCGCCACGGACCAGATGGTGGTGCCGGCCGTGGGCTGGCCGTCCGCATCCGCCCAACTGAAGGCGGCGCCGCCCCACGGCTGCACGTCCAGGCCCAGGTGGTGCTGATACCAGGCGCGCAGCGCGGCCGGGTCATGCGCCTGAAAAAAGATGCCGCCGATGCCAGTGACTCGTTTCATGCACGCCTCCCTTGCTGTCCAGTGCCTTGACTGTAACACCAAACGGAAAAAAGAGAATTTACATTAACTCAGCAACACAAGTGCTTGATTTTATTGACAACTGGAAGCGTAATCGAGCAGCATGTCTTCCAGGAACAGCTTGGGCGACAAGGGGTGCTCGGCAATCGCCCGGCGTTCGTTCGCCGCTTTGATGGCGGCCATCAGACGGCTCACATTGATGCGTCCTGCCAGCGCTTCCAGTTCGCGGCGGTGGCGCGGGTAGTAGCGGATGGTGCCCGACAATTTGACGGAAAACACATCGTACAGCCAGCGCTGGAGCGATGCCACCAGCGGCGCCAGCGGCGCCTTCTGCAATTTGTCGGCAGCCTTCAGGGCCGCTTCCACGCCAGGGTTGGCCAGCACCTGCAGCAACTGTTCCGTCTCTTCGCGGCCGCCCGACTCGGACTGGGCCAGCGCGGCCAGCGGTGCGCCGCCCTGCTCGCGCAGCCAGCTGTCCGCATCGTTCAAGCCTTGCTGCTTGAGCCACGTCAAGGCTTGCTCGTGGCTGGGCATGGGCAAGGCAAATTTCCTGCAGCGCGACAATATCGTCGGCAGCAAGCGGTCCAGGCTGTTCGAGGCCAGCAGGAACAAGGTACCCGGCGGCGGCTCTTCCAGCGTCTTCAGCAAGGCGTTCGAGGCGGGCGTGTTCAGCGCTTCGGCCGGATACAGCACCACCACGCGCAAGCCCTGGCGGTGCGTGGAAATGTTCATGAAGTCGGCCAGGTTGCGGATCTGCTCGATCTTGATGTCTTTCGACGGCGTCTTGGTCTTGGCGCTTTTCTTCGCGCCTTCGCCCTCTTCGCCGTCGTCGGCCACCTCGTCTTCCAGCGCTTCCGGACGGACCCGGCGGTAATCGGGATGGTTGCCCTGGCTAAACCAGCCGCACGAGGCGCAAGCGCCGCAAGCATGGCCATCGGCGCGCACGTCTTCGCACAGCAGCGCTTGCGCGAAATGCTCGATGAAGTCGGCCTTGCCGATGCCCTGCGCGCCATGGAACAAAATGGCGTGCGGCATGCGCGGGCGCAAGGCTTGCAATTGCTGCCAGGCGTCCTGTTGCCACGGATAGAGAGAACTGGTCATTTTATTCTTTGTAAATCAGTGTGTTGCAGTGCTTTTCTCAAGTAAAACATCAAGCAGCTGCGCGAGCTGCACTTGAATGTCGGCGATGCTTTGCGTGGAATCGATGATGCGGAAGCGTTCCGGGAACTGGGCCGCGCGGCGCAGATACTCGTTGCGCGTGGCGGCAAAAAAGTCCGATCGTTCCTGCTCGAACTTGTCGAGCGCGCGCGTGGCGTCCAGGCGGGCGCGGGCGACGGCCAGCGGCACGTCGAATAACAACGTCAGGTCCGGCTGCAGATGCGGATGCACCCACGCTTCCAGCGCCTCCATCTTGCCCAGGTCCATGCCGCGGCCGCCGCCCTGGTAGGCGAAGCTGGCATCGCTAAAGCGGTCGGAAATGACCCACTCGCCCCGCGCCAACGCTGGCGCGATGACTTGCGCGATGTGTTCGCGGCGGCTGGCGAACATCAGCAAGGCTTCCGTTTCCAGATGCATTTTTTCATGCAGCAGCAGTTCGCGCAGCTTTTCGCCCAGGCTGGTGCCGCCCGGTTCGCGCGACGAGACGAGGCTCACGCCCCTTTGCCGCAGGTAGTCGGTAACAAAGCCGATATGCGTCGACTTGCCCGCGCCATCGATGCCTTCGAAGGTGATGAAGCGGGGTTGATGGTGTTGTGTCATGAAACTTCTTAATCTGGTGAAATTAGCGCTGGTACTGGTTCACAGCGCGGTTATGGTCGGGCAAGTTGGCCGAGAACTGGCTGGTGCCGTCGCCGCGCGCGACGAAATACAGCGCTTGCGTGCGGGCCGGCGCCAGCGCCGCCGTCAGCGATTGCGCGCCAGCGAGGGCGATCGGCGTGGGTGGCAAGCCGCCGCGCGTGTAGGTATTGTACGGGGTGTCCGCTTCCAGGTCGCGTTTGCGGATCTTGCCCTGGTAATTGTCGCCCATGCCATAGATCACGGTCGGGTCCGTCTGCAGCAGCATGCCCGTCTTCAGGCGGTTGACGAACACGCCGGCGATCATGGCGCGCTCGGACTTTTGCCCCGTTTCCTTTTCCACGATGGAAGCCATGATCAGCGCTTCGTACGGGTTTTTATATGGCAAGGCCGGATCGCGCTTGTCCCACGCTTCGGACAGGCGGCCGATCATGGCCGTGTGCGCCTGCCTGAAAATCTGCATTTCGCTGGCGCCCTTGGCGAACAGATACGTGTCCGGGAAGAACAGGCCTTCCGGCAGCACATATTCAGGGCTGATCTTCGCCATCAGTTCCTTGTCGGACAGGCCCACGGTATCGTGCTTGAGTCCCGGGTGGTTGGCCATGGCCAGGCGCATCTGTTTGAACGTCCAGCCTTCGATGATGGTCAGCGACTCTTGCGCGAACTCGCCGCGCGCCAGCTGCGTGATCAAACGCTGCGGCGTCGTGCCCGGTTTCAGCTCGTAGGAACCGGCCTTGATCTTCGAGGTCTTGCCTTCGATGCGCGCCAGCATGTTGAACAGGATGGGCACGATGGGCACGCCCGCGTCCGCGATCTGCTGGCCGGCCGCATGCGCGCCGCTGCCCGGGCTGATCGTAAACGGGATCGCTTCGCCGTCCGTGGTGATGGGCTGCTGCGCCCAGTACACAAAAGTACCGCCGACGCCGATGGCGGCGATGACTGAACTGACTACAAGTTTTTTAAAGAAAGCCATTGTTCCGATTCTTGTGATGCGCTCGCTGGCAAGCAGCGCGCGCTTGTTATGATCGTTCATTTGTGAAGCAAGTGCGCGCAAAGCGGCGCCAACACTGGCAATCTTGCCGCTGCCGACGCAATTTGCGCGACATCACTATAATGAACCCGTAATGATAATGCTTAATCGCTGATCTAATGGAAATTATGAATAACTGGAATCAATTTTTAACCGCTCAAGGCGCCCGCCCCGTTGCCGCCGATGGCGCGCCTGACGGCACCGCAAACTCCCCTGTCGCCGATTTCGGCCAGTCCCTGACAGTGGCCCAGCTGCAAGAAGGTTTTGTCGCGGCCATCACGGACCAGGGCTTGATCGGCTTGAACGGCGACGATGCAGCCAGTTTCCTGCACGGCCAGCTGACCAACGACGTGGAACACCTGAACCAGGAGCAAGTGCGCCTGGCCGGCTACTGCACGCCGAAAGGCCGTTTGCTGGCCAGTTTCCTGATGTGGCGCAACGCCACCACCATTTATCTGCAATTGCCGCGCGCCATACAGCCGGCCATCCAGAAGCGGCTGCAGATGTTCGTGCTGCGCGCCAAGGCCAAGCTGCACGATGCGTCCGCGGATGATGCCAATCAAGTCGTCCTGGGCCTCGGCGGCAAGCAAGCCAGCGCGGCCCTGTCCGCCTGGTTCCCGGCGCTGCCCGCCACGCCATTCAGCAAGGTCGAGCACACGCTGGGCACCCTGCTGCGCGTGGCCGATGCGTTCGGCAGCGCCCGCTATCAATGGCTGACGTCGGCCGCCACGGCGCAGAACATGTGGCCGCAGTTGGCCGAAACTCTCGCCAAGGGCGGCAATGACGCCTGGCAATTGTCGGAAATCCATGCGGGCATCCCGCAGATCACGGCCGCCACGCAAGAACAGTTCGTACCGCAAATGGTCAACTTCGAACTGCTGGGCGGCGTCAATTTCAAGAAAGGCTGCTACCCGGGCCAGGAAATCGTCGCGCGCAGCCAGTATCTGGGCAAGCTCAAGCGCCGCACCACCCTCGTCAGCATCGCCGATCCCTCGGTAGCGGCCGGTGGCGAACTGTTCGCCGTCAGCGATCCCGAGCAACCGTGCGGCATGGTCGTCAACGCGGCGCCGAACGGCGTGGGCGGCATCGACGCCCTCGTTGAAATGAAGCTGGGGGCGATCGAAGAAGGTTCAAGCGCCGCCGGCGCCGTACGCTACGGCTCGGCCCAGGGCGCTGCCGTGCAGTTCCTGCCCATGCCTTACGTGCTCGACGCACTCGACTTGTGAGAATGCCATGAAAGATCTGTACGTTTACTATCAGGTAAAAGAAGAGCACGCCCAGGCGCTGGAAGCCCGGGTCCGCGCCATGCAGGCGAAACTGGCGGCCGCGTCCGGCGTGGCGCCGCAACTGAAGCGCCGTCCTGACAGCAAGGATGGCTTGCAGACATGGATGGAAATCTACCCCGTCGTCGGCGAAGGTTTTACGGAACTGCTGGCCGGCGCATCAGAGGAAGCGGGCTTGCTGTCCCTGACGGCTGGCGCGCGCCATACGGAAGTGTTCATGGATTTGCCTCCATGTGCCTGATCGTTTTTGCCTGGAAAGTCAATCCGCACATCCCGCTGATTGCCGCCGCCAACCGCGACGAATTCTATGAACGCGCCAGCGCCCCCGCCGGCGCCTGGCCCGAACACCCGCAAGTGTATGCGGGCCGCGACCTGCAAGCGGGCGGCAGCTGGATGGGCATTACCCAAGCCGGCAGCGGCAGTTCGCGCTTTGCCGCCATCACCAACATCCGCAGCCCGCAAGACCGCAACCCGGACGCCCCTTCGCGCGGCGCCCTCGTGGCCGACTATTTGGCCGGCAACATGTCGCCGCAAGACTACGTCGCGCAAATCCGCCCCGGCTGCAAAGCCTACAACGGTTTCAATCTGGTGCTCGGAGACGCCAATACCCTGATCTGGTTTTCCAACCGCGGTGATGGCGATGCGCGCAATGGCCAGCCTTTGGAGCCAGGCATCTACGGCCTGTCGAACGCCCTGCTCGACGCGCCGTGGCCGAAGGTCCTGAAGACCAAGGCCCAGTTCGCCAGCCTGCTGTGCCAGGGCGCACCGGACGAAGCGTATTTCGACATGCTGGCCGACACCACGCGCGCGCCCGACTTCCGCTTGCCGGACACGGGCGTGCCGCTCGACCTCGAGCGCGTGCTGTCCGCCGTCTGCATCGAAACGCCTGGCTACGGCACACGCACGTCCACCGTCGTGAAACTGTTCCCGGACTCTCCCGGCGAATTGCATGAGCTGGTGATTCAATAACGCCACCTTGCCATCTTTATGAGGCGTAGGTCGGGGTAGGTCGGGTTAGCGCGCAAGCGCGTAACCCGACAACACCACCACATTCAACCGGCATCACCACCGTCCCTGATGTCGGATTACGCGCCCCTGCGGCGCGCTAATCCGACCTACGCAAGCCTTCCCTATCTTCATCGAAAACCCACTCAACATCCGCACGCACAAAAAAGAAAGCGCTTGCGCAAGCGCTTTCTTTTGTTTACGATAGATTCAAACGCGGCGACACAGCCGTACTCAATCGCAGCACACAATAATAATAAAACCATCAGGAGACACCATGGCCACCATGGAAGATGTAGCGCGGGCGGCGGACGTATCGCTGTCGACCGTCTCGCACGTACTCAACGGCACCCGCAAGGTCAGCCCGAAAACCGTCGCCGCCGTCAACGCGGCCATGCAGCAGATCGGCTATGTGCCGAACATGCTGGCGCGCGCCCTCGCCGGTTCCTCTTCTGGCACCATCGGCGTGGCCATTTCCGCCTTCACCAATCATTACTTCAGCGAAACCGTGCGCGCCATCGAGGCGGCCTGCACGCGCCACGGCTTGATGATGCTGTTTTCCGATACGCATGACGATCCCGAGCAGGAACTCAAAGTGGTGCAGAACTTGCACCAACGCCGGGTCGACGGCATCGTGCTGGCGCCGTCGGGCGACACGCACCACCGCACGCTCGACTATTTGACCAGCAACAAGATCGCTTCCGTGCTGGTCGACCGCATGTCGGCGCAACCGTTCGACCAGGTGGGCGTAGAAAACATCGAGGCGACGGCCGAACTGGTCAGCCACCTGATCACCGTCCACGGCCACCGCCGCATCGGCTTCATCGCGGGCGCACCGGGCCTGTCCACGACGGACGAGCGTATCGAAGGCTACCGCCTGGCCTTGCAGCGCGCCAATATCGCCTTTGACCCCGCACTGCTGCGCTCCGGCGACTCCAACCTCGAGCGCAGCGGCGCAGCCACGCGCGAATTGCTGGCACTGCCGCAGCGCCCGACGGCCATCGTGGCCGGCAATAATCTGATGACCATCGGCACCATGCACGCCTTGCGCGACGCGCACATTGCGGTGCCGCAAGACGTGTCCCTGGCCGGCTTCGATGATTTCGACTGGGCCGATTACTTCAGCCCCCGCCTGACGGTGATGGCGCAGCCGCTTGAAGAGCTGGGCGCCATGGCCGTCGACCTGCTCATCGACCGCATCGCCAATCCGGGCCGCGCCCGGCATGTGCAGCGCTTGTCGCCGACCTTGCGCGTGCGCAATTCCTGCGGCTGCCCCTGACCTTTTACAGCAAACTGATATGCATCCAGCGATTTCCCTCGGTATCGACCTCGGTACCTCCGAACTGAAAACCGTGCTCATGGACAGCATGGGCACCGTGCGCGGCCAGGCTTCCGTGCGCATCGATACCAGCCGCCCGCAGCCGGGCTGGTCCGAACAAGCGCCGCAGGACTGGTGGGCCGCCTGCGTCAACGCACTGGGCCAGCTGCGTGCCGGCTGGCCGCAGGAATACGCGCGCATCGCCTGTATCGGCCTGTCGGGACAGATGCATGGCGCCGTGCTGCTCGATGCCAACGATGCTGTGATCCGCCCGGCCATCCTGTGGAACGATGCGCGCGCCGAAGCCGAAGCGGCTGCCCTGGCGCGCGACTATCCTGCCTATGCGGACGTGACGGGCAGCCTGCCCATGGCAGGCTTGACGGTGCCAAAACTGCTGTGGCTGCAAACGCACGAGCCTGACGCTTTTGCCGCCATCGCCTGCCTGCTGTCGCCCAAGGATTATCTGCGCCTGCAATTGACGGGCAACAAGGTCACCGACATGTCCGACGCGGCCGGCACCCTGTGGCTGGACGAGGCCAAGCGTGCCTGGTTCGTTCCCATGCTGGCCGCCTGCGGCTTGATGCCGGAACAGATGCCGGCGCTGGCCGAAGGCGATGCCGCCACGGGCACGGTGCTGGCCGCCGTGGCAGACAAGCTGGGCTTGCCATCGGACGTGGTGGTGGCAGCCGGCGGCGGCGACAACCCCGTCTCGGCCGTGGGCATCGGCGCCGTCAATGGCGGCGACAGTTTTATCTCGCTGGGCACCAGCGCCGCCATCGTGTCCGTCACCGAAGCGCCTTTGGGCAACCCGGCCGGCGGTGTGCACAGCTTTTGCCACGCCCTGCCCGGCCGCTGGTATGCGATGGGCGCGATCCTGTCGGGTGCCAGCTGCCTGCGCTGGGCCACCGGCGTGCTGGGCCAGCCCGACGAGGCAGCCCTGCTGGCGCTGGTGGAAACGGGATTGCCGCTCGACGCCCCCGTCGCGCCGTCCGCGCCCCTGTTCCTGCCCTACCTGTCGGGCGAGCGCACGCCGCATAACGACCCGCAAGTGCGCGGCGCCTTCCTGCAACTGGGCCACGACAGCACGCCGGCGCAACTCGGCTATGCCGTGCTCGAAGGCGTGGCCTTTGCCTTGCGCGACGCCATGGCGGCCGTCACGTCGACGGGCGCCATCGTTCCCCACTGCATGCTGGTGGGCGGCGGCGCGCGCAGCCAGTACTGGGCGCAATTGCTGGCCAATGTGCTGGGCCGCGAGATGCGCACACTGCACAACAGCGAACTGTCGGCCAGCCTGGGCGCGGCCAAGCTGGGCTTTGCCGCCATCGGTCAGCGCCAGTTGCTGGCCACCAGCTTACCCATCAAAAACACTTTCCTGCCCGATGCCGCGCACAGCGCAGCCTTGAGCATCCGTTACGGCCGCTACCGTAGCTTGTTTCCCGCCGTGCAAGCCTTGCACCAACTCAGTGATAAGGAATAGTAATGAATCAGCTGCAACAACTAAAACAGTACAGCACCGTCGTCGCCGACACGGGCGACTTTTTGCAACTGGCGCGCTTCGCGCCGCAAGACGCCACCACCAATCCGTCGCTGATTTTAAAAGCCGTGCTGCAGCCCGATTACGCGCCATTGCTGGAAAGCACGGTCGCTGCGCACAAGCATGCATCGCTGGACGATATCGTCGACCAAGTGCTGGTGCGCTTCGGCCTGGAAATCCTGAAAGTGGTGCCGGGCCGCGTGTCGACGGAAGTCGATGCCCGTTTGAGCTTTGACCGCGACGCCACCGTGGCCCGCGGGCGCCGCCTGATCGCCTTGTATGAGCAAGCCGGCATCAGCCGCGAGCGCGTGCTGATCAAGGTCGCCGCCACCTGGGAAGGCATCCAGGCGGCGCGCGAGCTGGAAAAAGACGGCATCTTTTGCAACCTGACCCTGCTGTTCGCGTTTTGCCAGGCCGTCGCCTGCGCCGATGCGAAAGTGCGCCTGATTTCGCCGTTTGTGGGCCGCATCTACGACTGGCACAAGAAATCGATGGGCGCCGCATGGGACGAAGCGGCGCGCAGCCTGTCCAACGATCCGGGTGTACAGTCGGTCACGCGCATCTTCAATTACTACAAACAACATGGCATCGCCACGCAAGTGATGGGTGCCAGCTTCCGCAACGTGGGGCAGATCACGGCCCTGTCCGGCTGCGACTTGCTGACCATCAGCCCGGACTTGCTGGCGAAACTCGAAGCATCCGACGTGCCGTTCGAGCGCGCCTTGGGCGCCGACCTGGGCGCGGCGCAGCCGGCCATCACGTATGACGAGGCCGCTTTCCGCTACGCCTTGAACGACGACGCGATGGCGACCGAAAAGCTGGCCGAAGGCATCCGCGGCTTTGCCGTCGATGCGGGCAAGCTGGACGCCATGATCGAGAAATTACGCAATCAATAAGTTTCACCCGTAGCACCGTTTGTTTTTGACAATAAAAACCCTTGGAGATCCTCATGAAAAAAGTCATTACCGCCTCCCTGTTGCTGTCCGCCGCCTGCGGCGCTTTCGCCGCTGACAAACCACTGAAATCCATCGGCGTGAGCGTGGGCGACCTGGCCAACCCGTTTTTTGTCGCTATCGGCCGCGGCGCGGAAGAAAGCGCGAAGAAGCTGGGCGGCCCTGGCGTGAAAGTCACCACGGTGTCGAGCAAGTATGACCTGAACACCCAGGTGGACCAGATTGAAAACTTTATTGCCAACAAGACCGATATCATCATCCTGAACGCCGTCGATTCCAAGGGTATCGCCCCAGCCATCAAGAAAGCGCGCAATGCGGGCGTGGTCGTGATCGCTGTGGACGTGGGCGCCGTGGGCGCGTCGGCCACCGTGATGTCCGACAACACCATGGCTGGCGACGTGTCGTGCGCCTACCTGGCCAAACAGATCGGCGGCAAGGGCAATGTTGTGATCCTGAACGGCCCGCCGGTCACGTCCGTGATCGACCGCGTCAACGGCTGCAAAAAAACCCTGGCCGCGTTCAAGGATATCAAGATCCTGTCCGACAACCAGAACGCCGGCGGCAGCCGCGACGGCGGCATGACCGTGATGTCGAACTTGCTGACGGCCCATCCGAAGATCGACGGCGTGTTCGCCATCAACGATCCGACGGGCATCGGCGCCGAACTGGCGATCAAGCAATCGAAGCGCACGGACGTCAAACTGATCACGGCCGTCGATGGCGCGCCCGATGGCCAGAACGCCCTGAAAAACAAGGCTGGCCTGTTTGCCGCCACCTCGGCGCAAAACCCGTACCGCATGGCCACCGATGCCGTGCAAATGGGCTACGACATCATGAACGGCCGCACGCCGAAACAAACGATGGTGCTGTTGCCGACCCCGGCCATCACCAAGGAAAACGTCGCCACCTACACGGGCTGGGTAAAGAACTGATCTGCCTGACCTGAACCACGTGTTGCCCGCCCCGGCCCCGGGCCAAGGGCGGGCAACAGTTTCAAAAGCAAGGAAGGACAGTCATGAGCGACAATATTATTTTTGAAATGCGCGGCATCGAGAAGCGCTTTGGCGCCACGCGCGCGCTGCGCGGCGTGCACCTGACGGTGCGCAGCGGCGAAATCCATGCCGTGATGGGCGAAAATGGCGCCGGCAAGAGCACCCTGATGAAAATCCTCTCGGGCGTGTACACGCCGGACGCGGGCGAGATCATTCTCGACGGCAAGCCGATCCGCATCCGCAACCCGGGCGAGGCACGCGCGCTGGGCATCAACCTGATCTACCAGGAACTGAGCGTGGCCAAGAACATGACGGTGGCGCAGAACGTCTTCATGGGCAGCGAGCCGAAGGGACCGTTCTGGACCGTCAAGGGCGGCGAAATGCGCGCCCGCACGAACGCCATCCTGGCCGACCTCGGCTCCCGCTTCGACGCCGACACCATGGTCTCGACCCTGTCGATCGCCGAGCAGCAGCAGGTGGAAATCGCCCGCGCCCTCGTGCACGAAAGCCGCATCCTGATCATGGACGAGCCCACTGCCGCCCTGTCCGACCGGGAAACAGAACAATTATTCCGCATCATCGAAGAGCAGCGCGACAAGGGCCTGGCCGTGCTCTACATCAGTCACCGCATGGCCGAGGTGGAACGCCTGGCACGCCGCATTACCGTGCTGCGCGACGGCGCCTATGTGGGCGAGCTGGGCAAGGATGAACTCGATCAAAAGAAAGTCGTGCAAATGATGGTGGGCCGCCCTGCCGATGACTTTTATTCGCACCAGCGGCGCACCACGCGCGGCGCCGAGCGCTTGCGCGTTGAAAACGTGGGCGGTGGCAAGGTCAAGCCTGCCTCGTTCACCCTGCATGCGGGCGAAGTAACGGGTCTTGCCGGCCTCGTCGGCGCAGGCCGCACGGAACTGGCGCGCCTGATCTTTGGCGCGGACAAGAAACAAACGGGGCAAGTATGGCTCGACGGCCAGGAAGTGCACATCCACCGGCCGCTGGCGGCCATCCGCCACGGCATCGGCTACCTGCCCGAAGACCGCAAGAGCCTGGGCCTGTTCATGCAATTGTCGGCCATGGAAAACATGTCGATGAATATCCTGTCCAAGCATGCGACGGCGGGCGTCGTCAACCGTGGCGCCCTGACCCAGCTGACGCGCGAGGCGATAGCCAACCTCAACGTGAAAGTGTCGGGACCGGACGGCATCGTCGGCGGCCTGTCCGGCGGCAACCAGCAGAAAGTCTTGCTGGCGCGCTGGCTGGCCATCGCCCCGAAAGTGCTCATCCTCGACGAACCGACGCGGGGCGTGGACGTGGGCGCGAAGAGCGAAATCTACAAGATCATCCACCAGTTGGCGGACGCGGGCACGGCCGTGCTGTGCATTTCCAGCGAACTGGCCGAGCTGGTCGGCATCTGCGACCGCGTGATGGTGATGTGCGAAGGACGCCTGACGGGCGAAGTAACGGGCGACGATATCACGCAGGAAAAAATCCTTGCTTATGCCACCCATCTGGAAGCGGCATAAAAATACGCATCAGCATAATTATTCAGGAGAATCAACATGACAACGAGTACCACCAGCGGCGCCGCGCGCGCCGGCGAACCCTTCAATGCCTCGAACCTGATGCGCCGCCTGGGCATGCTGCCCGTGCTGGTGGTGCTCTACCTGGCCATGTATGGCCTGACCGTGTATTTCTCGGCCGACGGCACGTCGACGTTCATGACCAGCAATAACACCATGAACATCTTCCGCCAGGTGTCGATCAACATCGTGCTGGCATCCGGCATGACTTTCGTCATTCTGACCAGCGGCATCGATCTGTCCGTCGGTTCCGTGCTGGCCGTCTCGGCCGTGGCAGGCATGCTGATGTCGCTGTCGGCCCAGTTCGCCGGCTTTTCGATCCCCACCTTCCTCATCGTCGGCCTGCTGCTGGGCGCGCTGAACGGCGTGCTGGTCGCTCTCGTCGGCCTGAACCCGTTTGTCGTGACTTTGGGCACCATGACGGCCCTGCGCGGCGCCGCCTACCTGCTGGCGGACGGCACCAGCGTGCTGAACACGGAAATCCCGAGCTTCGAATGGATGGGCAACGGCAGCTTCCTGGCCGTGCCCTGGCTGATCTGGCTGGCCGCCGCCGTGGTGGTGCTGACCTGGTTCATCCTGCGCAAGACCACCCTGGGCCTGCATATCTACGCCGTCGGCGGCAATATCCAGGCGGCACGCTTGACCGGCATCAAGGTCGGCCTCGTCCTGATGTTTGTCTACACGATCAGCGGCCTGTTCGCAGGTTTGGGCGGCGCCATGTCGGCCAGCCGCCTGTATGCGGCCAACGGCAACTGGGGCACGGGCTATGAGCTCGACGCCATCGCGGCCGTCGTGCTCGGCGGCACGAGCCTGATGGGCGGCGTGGGTTCCGTCTGGGGCACCGTCATCGGCGCCCTGATCATCGGCGTGATGAACAATGGCTTGACGATCCTGGGCTTGTCGTCGTTCTGGCAGTATGTGGCCAAGGGTGTCGTGATCGTGCTGGCGGTAATTCTGGACAAATGGCGCCAGAGCCACGCGCAAAATTAAGAGTAACCCGGTAAGTGCCGGGGTCGTACCCTGCAGGGTACGACCCCAGTCCTTGCTCTTGGGTCAACGCTTAAAACTGCAAGCGCATCTCCACATGCGCAATCCCCGCCTCTTCAAACTGTTCCCCCTGCTGCACGAAACCGTGGCGCGCATAGAATGGCGCGGCCACGGTTTGCGCGTTCAAGACCACCGCCTTGTCGCCCCGCTCGCGGGCCTTGTCCATCAACAAGGTCAACATGGCGCCGCCCACGCCCGTGCCGCGGCCCGGCTGGCGCACGGCCATGCGGCCGATGTGGCCGTCTGGCAATAGCCGGCCCGTGCCGATGGCGTTGCCTGCCACATCGTAGGCAACGGCGTGCAGGCAGACGGCGTCCATGTCGTCGAGTTCGATCTCGGCCGGCACTTTCTGTTCATCGACGAAAACTTCAAAACGGATGACGGTAGCGTCAGGGCCCAGGGTGGCCCAGTCGCCGAGGCGGATGGTGTGCTTGGTCATGGGTATACGGTAATAAGAGACGGGCCGTCATTGTCGCACGGCCTGCCACGCCTTGGCAGGTGCTGCGGCTCAAGCGTTCGATTTCAGGTAACGTCCAGGTGTTTCACCGAGTACCTTGCGAAACATGACGACAAAATTGCTCGCGTTCTCGTAGCCCAGGCCCTCTGCGACATGCTGGACCGTGGCGCCCCTGGCCATCCATTGCAAGGCGAGCAGGATATGCAGTTGCCTGCGCCAGCGTCCGAAACTCATGCCGGTTTCCCGGGACACGAGGCGTGACAGCGTGCGCGCACTGATGCCCATCCGCTGCGCCCATGATTCGATGTTGCCGGGATCGGACGGACGCGCCATGATCCACTCGACCAGTTTGCGTAGCCGCTTGTCTGTCGTCAGGGGCAGATGAACCTGGCCGGGCTGCGCCAGCGCCATTTCGTCGAGAAGCAGTGTCATCACCCGTGACGCCATGCCGTCCTCTTCGTAGCGCATCGGCAATGCCGCTGAACGGATCACCAATTCACGCAGCAGCGGCGTGGTCGACAAGGTGCAGCACTCCTGCGGCAAAGCGTCGCCCACCGCAGGATCGACATACACCACGTAACAATCGACCGTGCCGGCCCCATCCATTCGATGTTGTGTGCCGCCGGGGACCCAAATGGCGCTTCCTGGCGGCACCAGCCAGAAGCCGCCGTCCACCTCGCAGGTGAGCACGCCACGCATCCAGAGCAGGAACTGGCCTTTTCGATGCTGATGAAAATCCTTCTCCTGGCGGCTATCCATCTCGCGGCCAACGGCGCCAAGCGTGACCACCGGCCTTGGCACGCAGTCGGGGTCTTCCCACTCAATGGACGAGTCGTCGCTGAAAACAGGCATCGGGCACCTTTCAAGGAACAAAATCAGTGTGGCAAGAATTCAATATAACATGGCCTGTTGGGTCATTGTGACCAACACGTGGCGCGCCTAACATGGACGGTGACATCACAACCACGAAAGCTGTCATATGGAACAAACGAAGAAAATCCTGATCTGCGGCGGCGGCATCGCCGGCCCTGCGTGTGCCTGGTGGCTGACCAGGTACGGCTATTCGGTGGTGCTCGCCGAAAAGGCCGGCGCGCTCAGGGACGGCGGGCAGAACATCGATGTAAAGGGCGCCGCGCAGCAGGTCATCAAGCGCATGGGTTTGACGGAACAGGTCGAGGCACACAACACGCTGGAGTGCGGACAGAAGTGGCTCGACGCGGCCGGCAAGGTGGTCGCTGTTTTTCCCAAAGGTAGTATCGGTGGACTGACCTGCGATTTCGAAATCCTGCGCGGCGATTTCGCCCGTATTTTGTTCGATGCGACCCGCGGCACTTGCGGATACCGTTTTGGCACGTCCGTCAGCGGCGTTGAAGAGATTGAAAATGGTGTGCGGGCAACTTTTGCGAATGGCACGGCAGAGGACTTCGCGCTGGTGATCTGTGCCGATGGCGTGAGCTCGCCGACCAGAGACCTGGCGCTGGCCGCTGAAACGCGCATGCGTTACCTCGGTGTCTACATGGCGTTTTTCAACATTCCCCGGCGACGGGAAGACGACTTCTGGGCCTGCTCCGTCAACGGCATAGGCGGTACGATGATCAACCTCAGGCCAGGTGGCCTGACGGAAACTACCGTGTTGATGACCTTTCCAGCCCCTGAGCCTGGCCTGCGGAGTCCGACGACGCCGTCGCGGCGCGAGCTGCTGCGCGCGGCGCTGACAGGCCGGGGCAAGGTCGCCGATCGTATCATCGCCGAGCTTGATACCGTCCAGGACTTTTACTTCGGGCCGATGAGCCAGGTGCAAGCATCGACCTGGTCAAAAGGCCGGCTGGTCTTGCTGGGCGATGCGGCGCACTGCCCGACGCCATTCACGGGCAAGGGCACGGCTTTGGCGCTGGTGGGAGCCTACGTGCTGGCCGGGGAAATCAAGAGGTGCGCTACCCACACCCAGGCATTCCAGGCATATGAACGCATCCTGCGCCCGTATGTCGAGCGGTCGCAGCAGGAGCTGAGCCCTCGCCTCATCCGCCTCATGCACGTGCGGACGCGGTTCGGCATAGCCATCGCGCACCTGCTGCAACGGTGCGTCGGCAGCGCCCTGATCCAGTGGCTGTTGCGACCGAACGCCAAGACCAGGGCGCGCAGGATCGACGACGATTTCACGCTGCCGATGTATTGAAAGCATTGCTGTGCTAGCGGGGCGCGGCCGGGCAAGGAACTGGCGGCGCACCCAGTCATTTCAAAACAGCCCGCTTACAACTTCACCAGCTGCTTGCCGAAGTTGCGCCCTTTTAAGAGGCCGATGAAGGCCTCGGGCGCGCTGGCCAGGCCGTCGGCCACGGATTCGCGGAATTTCAGCTTGCCCGTCGCCACCAGGCTGCCCAGTTCCGCCAGTCCCTGCGGCCAGAATTCCGGCTGCTCGGAAACGATGAAGCCGCGCACGGTGAGGCGGTTGGTAAGGATCAGGCGCGCATTGTCGAGCGGCGTCGGTTCGCCGTTGTAGCCGGCGATCCAGCCGCACACGGCCACGCGGCCAAACGCATTGGTGCGCGCCAACGCCGCATCGAAGATGGCGCCGCCCACGTTTTCAAAGATGGCATCGATACCGTCCGGCGTCGCCGCCGCCAAATCGGCCTCCAGATTGCCCGCCTTGTAGTCGACGCAGGCATCGAAACCCAGTTCCTCGACGACATAACGGCATTTTTCCGCACCGCCCGCGATGCCGACGACACGGCAGCCTTTGAGTTTCGCCAGCTGCCCCACGACGCTGCCCACGGCGCCGCTGGCGGCCGACACGACCACGGTTTCGCCCGCTTTCGGCGCCATGATCTGGTTCAAGCCATACCAGGCCGTCATGCCCGGCATGCCGACGGAGCCGAGATAAGCCGAAGCGGGGATGTGCGTCGTATCGACCTTGCGCAGCATCGTCCCATCGGACACGGCCACCTCCGTCCAGCCCAGGGTCCCAACAACCGTATCGCCCACGGCAAACTTCGGATGCTTCGACTCGAGCACCACGCCCACCGTGCCGCCGATCATCGTTTCATCGAGCGCCTGCGGCGCCGCATAGCTTTTATTCGCACTCATGCGCCCGCGCATGTACGGGTCGAGCGACAGGTACTGGTTACGCACCAGCAACTGGCCATCCGTGATGGCGGGAATATCTTGAGTTTCCAGGCGAAAATGTGCCGGCTGGACTTCCTCCGTGGAGGCGGGGCGCGAGGCGAGGACGATGCGTTGGTAGGTGGTCATGAATGCTCCTGTTATTGATCAATGAAGCCCAGAGGCGACTACTGGGGTCGAACCCTGAGGGTTCGACCCCGGCCCTTCGTTTGGGGTTATCGGGTTTTCATACTTCATAGTCCATGCACTGCCGCGCTTCACGCACAGCCCCAAAAAACGGCTTGATTTTCACGTGCTCGGGATGGTTCTGGTAAGCATCGAGCGCTTCGCGGCTGGCGAATTCGCTGTACAGGACGATGTCGTAGGTCGCTTCCAGGCCCGGCTGGGCCACGGCGGCTTCGAATTTCAATATGCCGGGCACCAGGCCGGAGCAGGAATCGAGCAGGGCCTTGAGCTTCAATGCATTCGTGGCGCGGTCGGCGCCTTCGGCGTGGTCTTTGAGTTTCCAGAAAACGATGTGCTTGATCATGGCGGCAGGCTGCTTGTTTATTAATGAAGCATTACTGTAACCGCTATCGGCGCGTCTTGCAGGAACGGAGCGCCCAATGCAAACGGGCGGCCATGGAAGCCGCCCGCAGACTGGGGTCACACTAATATCACAGCACTTCGAACAGCCCTGCAGCGCCCTGCCCGCCGCCGATGCACATGGTCACCACCACGTATTTGACGCCACGGCGCTTGCCTTCGATCAAGGCGTGGCCCGTCAGGCGGGCACCCGACACGCCGTACGGGTGGCCGACGGCAATCGCGCCGCCGTTGACGTTCAGGCGGTCCATGGGGATGCCCAGGGTGTCGGCGCAATACAGTACTTGCACGGCAAACGCTTCGTTGAGTTCCCACAGGCCGATGTCGGCAACAGTCAAGCCCGCCTTTTTCAGCAGTTTCGGAATCGCGTAGACGGGGCCGATGCCCATTTCATCGGGTTCGCAGCCGGCCACGGCAAAGCCGCGGAAGATGCCCAGCGGCTGCAAGCCTTTCGCTTCGGCCACTTTCGCATTCATGACGATGGCCATCGAAGCGCCATCGGAAAACTGGCTGGCATTGCCGGCGCTGATGACGCCGCCAGGAATGGCCGGGCGGATCTTTGCCACGCCGTCATACGTCGTGTCGGCACGGATACCTTCGTCGGCGGCAATCGTCACTTCGCGCGACACGAGCATGCCGCTGGCCTTGTCGGCCACGCCCATGATGGTGGTCATCGGCACGATTTCCGCGTCGAACAGGCCGGCGGCCTGGGCCGCGGCGGCACGCTGCTGGCTTTGCGCGCCGTAGGCATCCTGGCGCTCGCGTGAAATCTGGTAGCGCTTGGCCACGGTTTCGGCCGTCTGCAGCATGGGCCAGTACAGTTCCGGCTTGTGCTGCTGCAGCCAGACCTCGCGGTACATATGCGTATTCATTTCGTTTTGCACACAGGAAATCGATTCCACGCCGCCCGCCGCATAGATATCGCCTTCGCCGGCGATGATGCGCTGCGCCGCCAGGGCGATGGCCTGCAAGCCAGACGAGCAAAACCGGTTGACGGTCATGCCGGCCGTCGTCACGGGACAGCCGCCGCGCAAGGCCACCTGGCGCGCGATATTGCCGCCTGTCGCGCCTTCGGGAAAGGCGCAGCCGACCAGTACGTCCTCCACTTCCTCCGCTTCGATGCGCGCGCGCTCGACGGCGGCCGCCAGCACGTGACCGCCCAAGGTGGCGCCATGCGTCATGTTGAACGCGCCTTTCCAGGACTTGGCTAGGCCCGTGCGGGCGGTCGATACGATGACGGCTTCATTCATGCTGTGTCTCCTTGTGGGGATATTATTGGGTAGGGTATCTGCGGAATGAGAATAGCACATTTAAGTACGGTCGTTCGTAAAGTTCCGCCGGACATTGATTTGTAAGCTTGGTGTAAGTTTCAAGCAAGCATGACGTAAGGTTCGGAGAACACACTCGCCTCCAGCTGTTGCAAGAATGGTCAAAAAGACCGCGGCACCAGTTCACTATAAAACATAGGGAGACAAACCATGGCATCATCATCCGGCCCGGCCGACGTACGGAAAACTTCTACCAAGGGAACGCCGATTACGCCCGAGGAACGCAAGGTCATCTTTGCGTCTTCGCTCGGCACCGTTTTTGAATGGTACGATTTTTATCTGTACGGTTCGCTCGCTTCCATCATCGCCAAGCAATTCTTCATCGGCGACCCCACTACCACCTTCATTTTCGCGCTGCTGGCCTTTGCCGCCGGCTTCATCGTGCGTCCGTTCGGCGCGCTGGTCTTCGGCCGCCTGGGCGACATGATCGGCCGCAAGTACACCTTCCTGATCACCATCCTGATCATGGGTGGCTCCACCTTCATCGTCGGTTTGCTGCCGGGCTACGCCTCCATCGGCATCGCCGCACCGATCATCCTCGTGTTCCTGCGCATCCTGCAAGGCCTGGCGCTGGGCGGCGAGTACGGCGGCGCAGCCACCTATGTGGCCGAGCACGCGCCTGAAGGCAAGCGCGGCTCGTTCACGGCGTGGATACAAACGACGGCAACCCTGGGCTTCTTCCTGTCGCTGATGGTCATCCTGGGCACCCGCCTGGCGACCGGCGAGAAGGATTTCGAGGCGTGGGGCTGGCGCATTCCCTTCCTCGTCTCCGTCATCCTGCTGGGTATTTCAGTGTGGATCCGTCTGGCCATGAATGAATCGCCGGCGTTTGCCAAGATGAAGGCCGAGGGCAAGACCTCGAAAGCCCCGCTGACGGAAGCGTTCGGCAAGTGGAAGAACCTGAAGATCGTCATCCTGGCCTTGATCGGTCTGACCGCCGGCCAGGCAGTCGTGTGGTACACGGGCCAGTTCTACGCCCTGTTCTTCATGATCCAGACCCTGAAAGTGGACCTGGCAACGGCCAACGTGCTGATCGCCATCGCCCTGCTGCTGGCCACGCCGTTCTTCCTGTTCTTCGGCAGCCTGTCCGACCGCATCGGCCGCAAGTACATCATCCTCGGCGGCTGCCTGATCGCCGCGGTCACCTACTTCCCGATCTTCAACGGCCTGACCCACTTCGCCAACCCACAGCTGGAAGCGGCTCTGAAAAACTCGCCAGTGGTGGTCGTGGCCGATCCTGCTTCCTGCCACTTCCAGTTCAACATGACGGGCACGAAGAAATTCCCATCGTCGTGCGACATCGCCACCGGCTTCCTGTCGAACAGCTCGGTGAACTACACGAAGGAAGACGCACCGGCCGGCAGCATCGCCAAGGTACGCATCGGTACGAAGGAATTTACGTCGTTTAACGCCGTCATGACACCGGACGGCCTGAACTTCGACGCGGACAGCAAGGCCAAAGAAGCAGCGCTGAAGAAAGAACTGGGCGCCGGCATCAAGGAAGCGGGCTACCCTGCGAAAGCCGATCCGGACCAGATCAACAAGCCGATGGTCGTCTTGCTGCTGTTCATCCTGGTGCTGTACGTGACCATGGTGTACGGCCCGATCGCCGCCATGCTGGTGGAAATGTTCCCGACGCGCATCCGTTACACCTCGATGTCCCTGCCCTACCATATCGGTAACGGCTGGTTCGGCGGCTTGCTGCCGACCACGGCCTTCGCGCTGGTGGCCTTCAAGGGCGATATTTATTATGGCTTGTGGTATCCGATCGTCGTCGCCCTGGCGACTGTCGTGATCGGCACCCTGTTCGTCAAGGAAACGAAGGACAACAATATCTACGCCGACGACTGATACGGCGCAAGCCCCGGCTGCAAGGCCGGGGCCCACAAAGCAAAACGCCGCTGACTGGTCAGCGGCGTTTTTTTATGGGCTGGCAAGCTTACTTGTCGCTCTTGCTCTTTTTCAGCTGGTCGCGCTGCTGCACGTATTCCTGGTAGCTGGTCTGGTTGCGCTTGCGGCAGGCATTGCGGTCGTCGAAATTATTGAGGCTGTTGCAGTACTCGCCGATCTTGTCCCGGTTCGCGTCATACAGTACTTCGCAGCCGGTCATCGCCAGCAAGAAGGGAACGATCAGATATTTCATTGCTACTCTCATGGATAGGAACGGGATTGCGCGAAAAAACACCAGATTGCCCGCTGGATAAGCAAGCAGCTTTATCTTAACGCGATCCCAGCGGAAAGTACAAGCGCTCGGTATTACTAAATGGAAAGGATTCCCGGCGCAACGAGCTGATCGGCGCTGGCATCCTCGTTCAACAGCGGATTGCCCGCCGCGAACGCCGCCAGGTGCTCGAGCAGCACGCGCACGCGGGCCGGCAGGTAGCGCCGCTGCGTCCACACGGCGTACACGTGGCGCGGCTGCGGCATCCAGTCGGGCAGGACGCGCACGAGACTGCCGCTGGCCACTTCGTCGCGGCATTGCAGGAGCGGACACAGCAGGATACCGATGCCCGCGTCGGCCATCTCCACGGCCAGGCGCATTTCATTGACGCGCAGGCGCGCCTGCGGTTCGATCACCATTTCGGCGCCGTCGCCGGGCCGCCGCAAGCGCCAGCTGCGCAGCGGCTCGGCCACGATCAACTCATGCTGTTCCAGTTCCTGCAAGTCGCGCGGCACGCCGGCGCGCGCCAGGTAGGCTGGTGCGGCCACCATCACCAGCGAAGCGCTGCCCAGCCGGCGCTGCATCAGCGAGGAATCATCGAGCGCGCCCACGCGGATGGCCAGGTCGGCGCCGCTGCCGACGAGGTCTTGCAGCAGGTTCGACAGCTCCAGTTCCAGGCGGATGTCCGGGTATTTCTGCATGAAGCTGACCCAGGCCGGCGTCAGCAAGCCGCTGGCAAAGTTCACGGGCGCCAGCACGCGGATGCTGCCCGAGACGGCCGACAGGCTGGCGTCGAGCTGTTGCGTCGCCTGCCGCAAGGCGTGTACCAAGGGACGGCATTGCTCATAGTATTGCCAGCCTTCCGCCGTCGGCTGCAGGCGGCGCGCGCTGCGATTGAGCAAGCGGTAGCCGAGCTGGCTTTCCAGCTTTTGCAGCCGACGCGTGACGGTAGCGGCAGGCAAGTCTTCCTTGACGGCGGCCGCATGCAGGCTGCCCGCCTCGACAATGGCGACAAACAGGGCTAAATCATCAAGCATGATTGCATTTTCGGAATTTGAAATTAAAAATATGGCTCTAGTATAGATTGCTGCAAGTCGTTACGCTGCCATATCTTCACACTTTGAAAGTGCTCCATGTCCGAAGCCCTGCGTTTGCGCTGCGTATTTGCCTTCCTGATGTCGCTGCTCATGACCCTGCTGATGAGTGCCTGGGTCACCTGGCTCAATATCGGCCTGCAGGCCGACTTCCTGCCTCGCTGGCGCCATGCCTTCTTTGCCGCCTGGCCCGTGGCCTTCTGCGCCGTGATGCTGTTCGCCCCCCGCGTGCAGCTGATGAGCCGCAACATCGTGGCCCGGCTCGCCAGCAGCGCTTGACCAGCAGTCGTCCGCCGGCAGTACCACTCGGTCACTCCCGCCCACGGCCGCCCTGATCCGGGCTATGCTATGGGCGTCCTTATTTTCACAGCGGAGTGCCCATGCTCGATCACGTTTCCCTCACCGTCAGCGACCTGGAACGCGCCGAGCGCTTCTATGACGCCGTCTTTGCCGCGCTGGACGTGCCCAAGGTGGGCAGCGACCACGCCAACGCCTGGATAGGCTACGGCGAGCGCAGCGACGCGGATCATCCTGAACGCAGCTACTTTTCCGTGCGCCTGGGCCCCAAGCCCGACGACGCGCCGCGCCGCCACTACTGCTTCAAGGCTTCCTCACGCGCGGCCGTGGAAGCGTTCTGGCAGGCGGGACTGGCGCACGGCGGCATCGACCTGGGCGCGCCCGGACTGCGCCATTATCACGCCAGTTATTACGCGGCCTTTTTGTTCGATCCGGACGGCAACCGCATCGAAGCCGTCTGCCATCGCGCCGACGCCGGATGACAGGACGGGAAATCCGGCTCTGTTCGGCATTTCCACTTCTATATGTTTTGCCTATAATGGCTGCCAAGCCATACCGGCTCCCGGTCCGTGCACCAAGAAGGAGATTCATGCATCATCTATTCGTCGGCCGCCCCGCGCGCACCATGCTCCTCTCCAGCGCCGGCTTGCTGCTGGCAGGCTGTTTTTCCGGCTGCTCTCTGTTGCCATCCACGCCAGTCACGCCAGGCATTCCCGCCACCGCGGCCCTGCCCGACGCCAGCATCGCCTATACCCTGAGCGGCCAGAACGGCTTGCCCGTGGTCTTCCAGTCGGCCATGGGCGACGGCAAGGATGTGTGGGCCAAGGTCGTGCCCGAAGTGGCCAGGCAGCACCGCGTGCTCGTCTACGACCGCCCCGGCTACGGCGACAGCCAGAAAACCACCACGCCGCGCGATCCCTGCACCATCGCCGCCCAGCAGCGGGCCCTGCTGGCGCAAGCGGGCCTGAAGCCGCCGTATGTGCTCGTCGGCCATGGCTTGGGCGGGCTGTACCAGTATGTGTATGCCAGGCTGTATCCGCAGGACGTGGCCGGCCTCGTCCTGCTCGATCCTACCCATCCGCAGCAGTGGAACCGCCTGCAGGCGGACGCGTCCACCTACGCCATGCTCGTCAAAACGCGGCGTAAACTCATGTTCAACAGTACGGAATCGGCCGAATTCGATGCCCAGACGCAGTGTTTGCAGCACGTCGACATGAGCAGCCCGCTGCGCGTGCCCGCCATGCTGCTGGTGCGCGACAAGTTCGGCATCGAGGAAATGGGCTCGTTTGAAAACGTGGTGCGGGCCCAGGAAAAGGATTGGCAGCGCCTGTCCGGCGCGCCCGCCATCGAGCGCATCACGGGCGCCGGCTATTACATCCAGAAAGACAACCCCGTCATCGTCAACGAGGCGGTCAAGATGGTGGCGAAGAAGAAGTAAACATGCTTGCTGGCGTCCGTGGTGGTGTCGGATTACGCGCTTGCGCGCTAATCCGACCTACCCGGCTCTTGAGCCCTCGTAGAGGCGTAGGTCGGATTAGCGCGGCAAAGCCGCGCGTAATCCGACAATATTGTTGGCGTCGGCTTAGCTATTGAAACCCTTGCCCTCGCCCGCCAGTTTCACCAGCAGCGGCGCCGGCGTCCACGCTTCGCCGTGGCGGCCTTTGGCGTAGCCGGCAATCGTGTCGAGCACGTTCGGCAAGCCGACCGTGTCCGCGTAGAACATCGGGCCGCCGCGGAACAGCGGGAAGCCGTAACCGGTCAAATACACCATGTCGATGTCCGAAGCGCGCAGGGCGATGCCCTCTTCCAGGATGCGCGCGCCTTCATTGACGAGCGCATACACAAGCCGTTCGACGATTTCCTGGTCGCTGATCTTGCGCCGCGCCACGCCGATATCGGCGGAGTGCTGGAGAATCATGGCATTGACCTGCTCCGATGGATACGCCTTGCGGTCGCCCGGCTTGTAGTCGTACCAGCCGGCGCCCGTCTTCTGGCCATAGCGTCCCAGTTCGCACAGCAGGTCGGCCGTCTTCGAATACGTGACGTCCGGCTTTTCCACGTAGCGGCGCTTGCGGATGGCCCAGCCGATGTCGTTGCCGGCCAGGTCACCCATGCGGAACGGGCCCATGGCAAAGCCGAATTTCTCGACCGCCTTGTCGACCTGCTCCGGCAGGCAGCCTTCTTCCAGCAGGAAACCGGCTTGGCGGCTGTATTGCTCGATCATGCGGTTGCCGATGAAACCGTCGCACACGCCCGAGACGACACCCGTTTTCTTGAGTTTTTTTGACAGGGCCAGCGCCGTAGCCAGCACGTCCTTGCCCGTTTCCTTGCCGCGGACGATTTCCAGCAGCTTCATGACGTTCGCGGGGCTGAAGAAATGCGTGCCGATGACGTCTTGCGGGCGTTTGGTGAACGCGGCGATCTTGTCCAGGTCCAAAGTGGACGTGTTCGACGCAAGGATGGCGCCCGGCTTCATGACGGCGTCGAGCTGTTTGAAGACGGTTTCCTTGACGCCCAGCTCCTCGAACACGGCTTCGATGACGATGTCGGCTTGCGCAATGTCGGCATAGGCCAAGGTGCCCGAAACGAGCGCCATGCGCTGCTCGGCCTTCTCTTGCGTCAGCTTGCCCTTCTTCACCGTGTTCTCGTAATTCTTGCGGATCGTGGCCAGGCCCTTGTCCAGCGCTTCCTGCTTCGTTTCCAGCAGCATCACGGGGATGCCCGCGTTGGCAAAGTTCATGGCGATGCCGCCGCCCATGGTGCCGGCACCGACGATGGCCGCGCTGGCGATCGCGCGCATGGGCGTATCGGCAGGCACATCGGGCACCTTGCTGGCGACACGCTCTGCAAAGAAGGCGTGGCGCAGGGCTTTAGATTCAGGCGACTGCACCAGCTGCATGAACAGTTCGCGCTCGTACTTCAAGCCGTCGTCGAATTTCATCGTCACGGCGGCCGACACGGCATCGACGCATTTGAGCGGTGCGGGGAACGGGCCGGACATGGCTTTCACGGTATTGCGCGAAAACTGCAAAAAAGCTTCGTGGTTCGGATAGTCGACCTTGCGTTCGCGCACTTTCGGCAGCGGGCGCACGTCGGCCACTTTCGTGGCGAAGGCCACGGCGGCGGCCAGCAAATCGGCGCCAGGCGCGATGACTTCGTCGAACAGGGCCGTACCAGCCAATTTTTCGGACGCGACGGGCGTGCCCGAAACGATCATGTTCAAGGCCATTTCCAGGCCCAGCACACGCGGAAGGCGCTGCGTGCCGCCCGCTCCCGGCAAGATGCCGAGTTTAACTTCCGGCAAGGCCATCTGCGCGCCAGGCGCGGCCACGCGGTAGTTGCAACCGAGCGCCAGCTCCAGACCACCACCCATGCAGACGCTGTGGATGGCCGCCACGACTGGCTTGGTCGATTGTTCGACGACGTTGATCAGGGTGTGCAGGGTCGGTTCCGTGAGCGCCTTGGGCGAATTGAATTCCTTGATATCGGCGCCGCCCGAGAAGGCCTTGCCGGCGCCCGTGATGACGATGGCTTTGACGGCCTCGTCCGCCAGCGCCTGGCGGATGCCGGCAACGGCAGCCGTGCGCGTTGCCAGGCCCAGGCCATTGACGGGCGGGTTGGCCAGGGTAATGACGGCAACGGCGCCGTTCACTTGATATTCAGCACTCATGTCTCTTCCTTATTGATTTTTGCTCAGCGATGAGGTGGTTGCAAGGGATGAAGCTTCACTATACCGCATAAAAGAACGCTCGTATTATTTTTGTCGTGGCGCGCCCGGCGCCAGCATGCTACGCCATGGTACAACATCGTTTGCGGAAAGATTCTGCTGCAAGCGGCAAGCTCCTGTAGAAGCTATCACTTGGATATTCATTTGATTAATAAAACCGCAATAATAATAACAACGTTTTATTATGCAAAATAATGGTTTTGTTATATGCCAGCATGGGGCAATTGCGACAGTTTCTGCATTATTTATTGCCACCCCTTGTTTTTCGACAGGCGCTGGGGAATAATAAAATTGTTGATTCAAATCAATACTCTACAATTTATCTACTATAAGGCAAACCGCAGGGCAAACACTGGCGGCCGTTGATCGCGCACATTCTCACCGATTATCACCAGATGCTGGCGATGCAATAACATCGCTGCCTTAATCCCTGCCTTAAGCCGATAGCAGAAAAAATAATAACAGCAGCCTTATTGCCCCCATTCCTCTTCTCACCCCGAAGGAAATACTATGGACGCAGCCAGCCATGTCAGCCACTCCCAGGATCTGGACTTACAAGCGATAAATACTGCATTGAACCGTGTCCAGGCCGTCATCGAATTCGAACTCGACGGCACCATCCTGCATGCGAACGAGAATTTCCTGCGTGTCGTCGGCTATAGCCTGGCCGAGGTGCAAGGCAAGCACCATGCGATCTTCTGCGACCCCGAGTATGTCAAAACGGACGAATACAGCAACTTCTGGTCCAAGCTGGGACGCGGCGAATTCGACCAAGGCGAATACAAGCGCCGCGCCAGGGATGGACGCGAAGTGTGGATCAACGCTTCCTACAACCCCATCCTGGACGCGGACGGCAAGCCGTATAAAGTCATCAAGTTCGCTACCGACATCACGGCCCTGAAAAAGCGCAATGTCGAATACGAAGGCAAGGTCAGCGCGATCGGCAAGGCGCAGGCCGTGATCGAATTCGACATGCAGGGCAATGTGCTGGAAGCCAACGACAATTTCCTCGCCGTCATGGACTACGACTTGAGCGATATCCAGGGCGAGCACCACCGCATGTTCTGCGAACCCGAGTATGCCAGCAGCACCGAGTACAAGAAATTCTGGCAAAAGCTCAACCGCGGCGAATTCGACGCGGGCCGCTACAAGCGCCTGGGCAACCATGGCAAGGTGGTGTGGATACAGGCGACCTACAATCCCATCCTGGACCTGAACGGCAAGCCGTATAAAGTGGTCAAGTTCGCCATCGACATCAGCGAACAGGTGAACCTGGAAAACAGCATCCAGGCCAAGGCCGCCAACGACAGCCGCAAGGTCAATGCCCTGCTCGACTCGGTGGCGCGCGCGGCGCAGGGCGACCTGACCTGCAATATCGTGCCCGAAGGCGGCGAGCCGATCGACCTGCTGGCCGGCGGCATCAGCAAGATGATCGTCGACTTGCGCGGCGTCATCGGCAACGTGGTGTCGGCGGCCAACGGCTTTGCCGACGCGTCGAACGCCATCGCCGAGCGGGCCACGGGCGTGGCCGTGGGCACGCAGGCGCTGGGCGCCACGGTGGAAGAAATGAACGCCTCCATCGACGGCTTGACGTTTTCCATCAATTCCATCGCGGAAAACACCTCGAATGCCGATTCCCTGGCGAAAGCCACGCAGCAGGAAGCGGAATCGGGCGCGCGCGCCGTCGCCAAATCGATCGAGGCGATGGACTTGATCAACCGCTCGTCGGAAGACATCGGCGAAATCGTCAAGGTCATCAGCGAGATCGCCAACCAGACGAACATGCTGGCCTTCAACGCGGCCATCGAGGCAGCGCGCGCGGGCGAGCACGGCCTCGGCTTTTCCGTCGTCGCCGACGAGGTGCGCAAGCTGGCCGAGCGCTCGTCGCAGGCGACCAAGGAAATCTCCAAACTGATCAACGAATCCGTCAAGCGCGTGTCGACGGGCAGCGAGATTTCGCGCCAGGCCAGCGACGCCTTCGACAAGATCGTCTCGGGCGTGGCGAAGACCACCCTGGCCATTTCCGACATCTCGAAGGCGGCCAACGAGCAACTGCTGACGGCGCGCGAAGTGTCGACGGCGATCCAGTACATCGCCGAGGAAACGGAAAAGTCGGCCGCCAACTGCGACAGCATCGCCCGCTCGACCGATGGCTTGAACGAGCGCGCGGGCAGCCTGAACCAGACTGTCTCCGGCTTCGTGGTGTAGGCGATGAGCCACGCGGCCACCTTGACGCCCGAGGTGCTGACGACCCTGATCGCGCTGGTGCGCCAGCATACGGGCATCGCCATGACGGCGCGCAAGAGCGTCTTGCTGGAACGGCGCTTGCAGCCACGGCTGCAGGCGCTGTCCCTGCACAGCTACCAGGCTTACCTGGAGCGCGTGGCCAGCGACCGCGACGAGGTACCCCATTTCATCGACCTGGTCACCACCAACGACACCCTGTTCTTCCGCACGCCGCAGATCTGGGATTACTTCCGCGACCGCTACCTGCCCGCCTGGACGCGCGCGCATCCGGACGATTGCCTGGCCATCTGGTCGGCCGCAGCTGCCAGCGGCGAGGAGCTGTATTCGATCGCCATGCTGTGCGAGCAATTCAAGTTGCAGGCGCCCGCCTTCCGCTACCAGATCCTGGCCAGCGACATTTCGCAGCAGATCCTGGGCGCGGCGCGGGCCGGCCAGTACAGCGGCCGCTCCGTCGAGCGCATCCGTTTGTCGCACCCGGACTTGCTGCGCAAATATTTCACACCAGCACCGTATGGCGTCAAGGTCAACGAGGAACTGCGGCAACACGTGAGCTTTGCCCGGCACAACCTGCTCGAAGCGCTGCGCCCGGCCCGGCAGTTCGACCTGGTGTTCCTGCGCAATGTGCTCATCTATTTCGACGCCGAGCACCAGGAAACCGTGCTGCGCCAGGCGCGCCTGAGCCTCAAGGATGAAGGCCGGCTGATTCTGGGCGAATCGGAAACCATCGCCCGCCTCGGTACCGGCTATCAATTCGAGTTTCCCATGATTTACAAGGCGGGTACCGCATGAGCATCATCATCGACCATGACCTGCCGCTGCACCATGTTGGCATGGGTCAACTTAGCGTGGGCACGCACGGCGAGCAGCTGCAAGCCTTGCTCGGCTCCTGCATCGGCATCGGTTTCATCTGGAAGAACGGCCCATGCTGCGGCCTGGCCCATTGCCTGTTGCCGGAAGCGCCCGGTGCCGACAGCGTCCTTGGCGCGCGCTATGTGAGCCAGGCCGTGCCTTCGCTGCTGCGCCTGATGGGCGTGCGCCAGGCCGATTACGCCGATATCGACGTGGTGCTGGCGGGCGGCGCCAGCATGTTCGGACCGCGCAACGGCCGGCTGCAGATAGGCCGCCAAAACGCGGAAGCGGCGCAAAAATACCTGGACCAATGCGGCTTGCACGTCAGCTTTTGCGCGCTGGGCGGCCGCCACGGGCGCCAGTTGCTGATCGATTGCGCCAGCCGCAGCTACGCCGTCACCGACGTGGTAACACAACCCGAATTGATTCCACGCAAAGAAGGCGCATATGGATATGCATGAAGCGACGGGCTTGCAAGCGCAGGGCACAAGCGACACGGCCACCGAACTGTTCGGCTCCTTCCACCTGGGCGACGATGAATTCGCCCTGCCCGCCAGCTGCATCCGCGAAGTGGTGAACTACCCCGCGAAAGTCACCGCCCTGCCCCTGTCGCCCGCGTATCTGGAAGGCATGTTCACCTTGCGCGGCAGCGTCATCCCGGTAGTCAACCTGGGCCGCCTGTTCCGCGCCGATGCGCCGCGCGCCGTGACCACGGACAAGATCGCCATTCTCGACTTCCAGCAAGTGCTGATCGGCATCGTCTTCCAGGATACGGGCGAAATCCTGCGCGTGCCCGCCAGCGCCCGCAGCGCCCTGCAATATGCGGCCGGCGACAGCCACGCCGTCATCGCCGGCACGATCTTGCTCGATGGCGGCGCGCGCCTGCTGCAGGTGCTCGACCCGCATGCCCTGCTGCGCATTGAAAACGTGCCCCATGTGCTGGCCCTGCAAGCGACGGGCGCCAAGCTGAGCACGGCCCGCTACCACGCGCAAAGCGAACGCCGCCAGTGCGTCAGCTTCCATGCGGCCGGCGCCACGTTTGCCTTTGAAATGCTGGCCATCCAGGAAATCATCCGCGTGCCGGAACTGCACAGCTCCCTGCTGAACAGCGAACTGTGCCTGGGGCGCATGCATTTTCGCGGCAGCCAGGTGGCCGTCGTCGATTTCGGCGCCCTGCTGCAGGCGCCCGCATCCGGCACGGCGTCCACGCTGGACCAACGCGTCATCGTCGTGCGCCTCGAGGATACGACCGTGGGCTTCCTCGTCGACTCCGTCGACAGCATCGTGCATTTCTTTGGCGACGAAGTGCTGCCGATTCCCCTGCTGAGCAAGGCGCGCGCCGCCATGTTCGCCGGCTGCATCACGAAAGAGGGGCTGGGCGACATCATTTTCCTCGACCACAAGGGCATCCTGTCGCAGGCCGAGATCATCGAAATGCGCGACGGCCACGCGCGCCTGTACCCGGCCGAGACGGAAACGGCGGCCGCCACGCACAAGGCACAACGCCGCGTCTACATCACGTTTACGGTGGAAACCCGCTTCGCCGTGGAAATCGGGCAAGTGCGCGAAATCATCGATTTCAGCGGCGCCATCACGACGCCGCCGGGCATGCCGGCCTGCATGCGTGGCATGCTGAACTTGCGCCAGCAAATGATCAGCATCATCGACCTGCGCCAGCTGTACGCGATGCCGGCCTTGCCGGACGATAGCACCGGCAAGATTCTGATCGTGGAACGGGGCGCCGAGCGCTACGGTTTCCTCGTCGACCACGTCGACAACATCATGACCATCTCCGACAGCCAGCGCTTTGCCGCGCCGCAAATCATCCGCACGGGCGCGCACGAGGACTTGCGCAGCGAAATGGATGAGATGATCGATATCGGCACGGACGCTCAGCGCCAGACCCTGTCCGTCTTCCAGTGCGACCATCTGCTGGAAAAGCTGGGGGCGGCGCTGCCGCAGGCGGCCTAGGTTTCTTGCATCCCCGGCAGCTGGTGCCCCTTGAACTGCTCGCGCAGCTTGTTCTTCTGGATCTTGCCCGTGGCGCCCATGGGCAAGGCGTCGATGAACAGCACGTCGTCGGGCGTCCACCACTTGGCGATCTTGCCCTCGAAAAATTGCAATAACGCTTCGCGCGTGACCGTCATGCCGGGACGCAGCACCACGACAAGCACAGGACGCTCATCCCATTTCGGGTGGAATACGCCGATGCAGGCCGCCTGCAGCACGGCCGGGTGCGCCATGGCCAGGTTTTCCAGGTCGATGGTGCCGATCCACTCGCCGCCCGACTTGATCACGTCCTTGCTGCGGTCCGTGATCTGCATGTAGCCATCCGTGTCGATGGTGGCCACGTCGCCCGTGGGGAACCAGCCATCCTGCAGCACGTCACCGCCCTCGTTCTTGTAATACGACGAGATGATCCACGGCCCTTTCACCAGCAGATGACCGTAGGCCACGCCATCCCACGGCAATTCCTTGCCATCGTCGTCGACGATCTTCATGTCCACGCCGTAGATCGCATGGCCCTGCTTTTGCAGGATCTTGCGCTGCTCGTCCTTCGGCAAGTCCAGGTGCTTGGTCTGCAAGCCGCCGGCCGTGCCCAGCGGCGACATTTCCGTCATGCCCCAGGCGTGGATGACTTCCACGTCGAACTTGTCGATCAGGGTATCCATCATGGCCGGCGGACACGCCGCGCCGCCGATCACGGTGCGGCGGAAGGTGGAAAATTGCAGATTATTCTGCAAGGCGTGGTTCAGCAAGCCCAGCCAGACGGTGGGCACGCCAGCCGAGAACGTCACTTTTTCCGCCTCGAACAATTCATACAGCGACTTGCCATCGAGCGCCGCGCCGGGAAACACCATGCGCGCGCCGGACAGGGGCACGGAATACGGCAAGCCCCAGGCGTTCACGTGGAACATGGGCACGACGGGCAGCACGGTGTCCGAAGCGCGCACGTTCAGGGCGCTGGGCATGGCCGACGCATATGCGTGCAGCACGGTCGAGCGGTGCGAATACAGGGCGCCCTTGGGGTTGCCCGTCGTGCCCGACGTGTAGCACAGGGTGGCGGCCGAATTCTCGTCGAACAGGGGCCATGCGTAGTCGTCGGAATGCGTGGCGATCAAGTCTTCATAGCACAGCAGATCGGGGATGGTGCTGCTGGCGGGCATGCGCTCGCGGTCGCACATCAGCACGAAATGGCGCACGAAGGTGCAGTCGGCGGCGATCTTTTCCACCACGGGGAGGAAAGTCAAATCGAACAGCAAGACCTGGTCTTCCGCGTGATTCGAGATATAGGCGATCTGGTCGGGAAACAAACGCGGATTGATCGTGTGCAGCACGGCACCCGAGCCGGACACGGCATAGTACGCTTCCAGGTGGCGGTAGCCATTCCAGGCCAGGGTGGCGACCCGGTCGCCCATGCCGACACCGAGGCCATGCAAGGCGTTCGCCAGCCGGCGCGCGCGCTGGTGGCAATCGCGGTAGGTATAGCGGTGCATATCGCCCTCGACCCGCCGCGAAATGATTTCGCTGCCCCCATAATGACGCGCTGCAAACTCGATAATGCTGGAAATCAGCAGGGGCTGATTCATCATCTGGCCCATCACTGGACTCAAGGGGAATGCCGACATCGTGTCTCCTGGGTTGGATACTCGGTTATTGTTGGAATTTAAAGACTTTCCCTAGTTTCGTACGGTCGTGCGGAAATCGTCAACGCATTTCGATATTGCGATGCAGCATGGAATTTTCGGTTCCGTTTTTTGCCGCGCGGATACCCACTACAGCGCCCGGCGCACGCCTTGGCGCTGTGCGGTAAAATCGCATTCCAGGCTGGCGCACCTTGCCGGTCCATCTTACTGACTGGAATTGCCATCACCGCTCATACCTTACCACTGGATAATGCCTTTGCGGCCTTGCCGCCCGCGTTCTATACGCGCTTGATGCCCACGCCCCTGCCCGCCCCGTACTTCGTGGCCGCCAGCGCGCCAGCCGCAGCCCTGATCGGCCTCGATGCGGCGCGCCTGGCCGAGCCCGATTACGTAGCGCTGCTGAGCGGCAATACGGTTGCCGAGCGCTCGATGCCCCTGTCGGCCGTGTATTCGGGCCACCAGTTCGGCGTCTGGGCCGGCCAGCTGGGCGATGGCCGCGCCATCCTGCTGGGCGATATCGCCACCGAACACGGCCCCATGGAGCTGCAGCTGAAAGGCGCCGGCGCCACGCCGTATTCGCGCATGGGCGACGGCCGCGCCGTGCTGCGCTCGTCCATCCGCGAATTCCTGTGCTCGGAAGCCATGGCGGCGCTGGGCATCCCCACGTCGCGTGCGCTGTCCATCATGGGCTCGCAGCAAGGCATCATGCGCGAAACCGTCGAGACCGCCGCCGTCGTCACGCGCATGGCGCCCAGTTTTGTGCGCTTCGGCTCGTTCGAACACTGGTTTTACCGCAAGCAGCCGGACGAGCTGAAAATCCTCGCCGATTACGTCATCGACAGCTTCTACCCCCACTTGCGCGCTGCATCAAATCCATATCAAGCCTTGCTGGCCGAAGTATGCGTGCGCACGGCGCACATGATTGCACAGTGGCAAGCCGTGGGCTTCATGCATGGCGTCATGAATACGGACAATATGTCGATCCTGGGCCTGACCCTCGATTACGGCCCCTTCGGTTTCATGGAAGCGTTTGATGCCGAGCACATCTGCAACCATACGGACCAGCAGGGCCGCTATTCCTATGCCAACCAGCCGCAGGTGGGGCACTGGAACTGCTATGCGCTGGGCCAGGCGCTGCTGCCGCTGATCGGTGAAGTGGCATTGGCGCAGGCGGCGCTGGACAGCTACCAGAGCGCCTTTGCGGAGAAGATGAATGCCTTGCTGCGCGCCAAGCTGGGCTTGCGCACGCAACACGACGACGATACGCAGCTGTTCGACAGCATGTTTGCGCTGATGCAAGCCAATCACGTGGATTTCACCAACTTTTTCCGCGCCCTGGCGACACTGCAGGTGACCGCCCCCGAGCACGACACGGTGCTGCGCGACATGTTCATCGACCGCCCCGCCTTCGATACGTGGGCGGCACAATACCGCGCGCGCCTGCGGCAGGAGCACAGCATCGATGCCGAGCGGCAAGCAGCGATGAACCAGGTCAACCCGAAATACGTGCTGCGCAACTACCTGGCGCAAGTGGCCATCGAAAAAGCCCAGCAGCAGGATTACACGGAAGTGACGACATTGCTGGAAGTTTTGCAAAAGCCATTTGACGAACAGCCCGAACACCAGCACTATGCGGCCCTGCCGCCCGACTGGGCCAGCCACCTTGAAGTCAGCTGCTCATCTTAAGGAGTCATTATGACCACGAATAAAGTCAAGAAAACCGACGCCGAATGGCGCGCCATGCTCGACTCGATGCAATACGAAGTCACGCGCCACGCGGCCACGGAACGGGCCTTCACGGGCAAGTTCTGGGACCACCATGAACACGGCGTCTACACCTGCGTCTGCTGCAACACGCCCCTGTTCGCTTCGGACACCAAGTTCGACTCGGGCTGCGGCTGGCCCAGCTATTTCCAGGCACTCGATCCGGCCAACGTGACGGAAATCGTCGACCGCAGTCATGGCATGGTGCGCACGGAAATCGTCTGCGCCGTCTGCGACGCCCATCTGGGCCACGTCTTCCCGGACGGCCCGCCGCCAACCGGCTTGCGTTATTGCATCAATTCGGCATCGCTGCGCTTCGACCCTCAACCGTGAGACACAGGAACGCTTGGGAGCGAGTCGGTTGCTCCTAAGCCATTCCTAAGATGATTCTAATAAGACCAGTGTAAAGTCTCGCCATGAAATTTCTATTCGACATATTCCCCCTGCTCGCCTTCTTCGCCGCCTTCAAACTGGGCGGCATGTATGAAGCGGCCACGCACGACTTCGTGCAGCAATATCTGTCCGGCTTCGTGTCAGGCGGCCTGATCAAGGCCGATCAGGCGCCGTGGATACTCGCCACCCTCGTCGGCATCATCGCCACCGCCTGCCAGGTCAGCTATCTGCTGCTGCGCGGGCGCAAGGTGGACGGCATGCTGTGGCTGTCGCTGTTCATTTTTGTCGTGTTCGGCGGCGCCAGCATTTACCTGCATGATGATTTCTTCCTGAAATGGAAGCCGACCCTGATCTACTGGCTGTCCGGCCTGGCCCTCTTGATCGCCCACGTGGGTTTCAAGAAAAACCTGATCCGCAAGACCATGGAAGCGCAAGTGCAATTGCCCGAAGTTGTGTGGAACCAGCTGCTGGCCGCATGGATCATCTTCTTCGGCGCCATCGGCGCGCTGAACCTGTTCGTGGCCTTCGTGCTGTACAAGGGCGACATGGCCGCCTGGGTCAGCTTCAAGGCGTTTGGCGCGACGGGCATCTTCTTTGCCTTTATCGTGGCGCAAACCCTGTTCCTGGCCAAACATATCAAGGAAGACGCATGATGACGAACGACACGGCAACGCGCATGGAGCGCATTCGTACCCGCCTGGAAACGGCACTTTCCCCTCTGGAATGCGTGCTGGAAGACGACTCGGCGCGCCACCGGGGCCATGCGGGCGCCGCCTCGGGCGGAGGCCATTACAATCTACGCATAATTTCTAGTCAATTTGAGGGGCTCAGGCTCGTCATGCGCCATCGACTGGTGTATGATTCCGTGCACGATATGATGCATAATGAGATACATGCATTGGCGATTGTGGCACTGGCGCCGTCCGAAGTAGTGTAAGGACGGCGTTTTGGCGTACCGGGGCAACCTGGTATGCCATTTGCCGCAAGCGCCATGCACGCGTTTTCTTTCCATGCGTTTTTTACGAAACTTTCCCTAACAGGATTTAATAATGACTTTTAAGCCAGCCCGCTTGCTGATCGCACTACTCGCCGTTGTCGCGGTACCTGTTTTTGCGCAAAATGTTGCCGTTGTTAATGGCAAGCCTATCCCATCGTCGCGCGTTGATGCAGTCGTCAAGCAAGTCGTCGCCCAAGGCCAGCAACCGGATTCGCCGCAACTGCGCGAAATGATCAAGAAAGACTTGATCGGCCGTGAAGTGCTGATGCAAGAAGCGGAAAACAAAGGTTTCGGTAAAGATGCAGCAGTCAAGCAGCAAATCGAGAACGCACGCCAGGCCATCGTCATCAACGCCCTGGTCGGCGACTACCTGAAAAAGAACCCGGTCAACGACGCTGAAATCAAGGCTGAATACGACAAGTTCGTGGCCCAGACCGGCGACAAGGAATACCACGTGCGCCACATCCTGGTCGGCACCGAAGCGGAAGCGAAAGACATCATCGCCAAGCTGAAAGGCGGCGCCAAGTTTGAAGACCTGGCCAAGCAATCGAAAGATACCGGTTCGGCCGACAACGGCGGCGACCTGGATTGGGCAGCCCCATCGTCGTTCCCGAAAGTGTTCTCGGACGCCTTCGTGAAACTGCAAAAAGGCCAGGTCACCGACACCCCGGTGCAAACGCCTAACGGTTTCCACGTGATCAAGCTGGACGACACCCGCGCGGCAAAACTGCCGACCCTGGAAGAAGTCAAGCCACAGATCGCCGAAGCGCTGCAGCAAAAGAAACTGCAAGCGTATCAGGAAGAAATGATCAAAAAAGCGAAAGTTCAGTAAGAACTGACCTCCCCGGCGCCCTTTTCGGCGCCGGTCGTGTATTCTGCGCCTGAATGCGCACTGCGCGACAGCCGCGCATATCGATTTTTAGTATATTTATTAGGAATGAACATGATTTTGAAGCCAGCCCGCCTGATCTTAGCCCTGGTCGCCGTTGTAGCGATCCCTGCGTTCGCGCAAAACGTCGCCACCGTGAATGGCAAGGCCATCCCATCGTCGCGCGTCGACCAGGTCGTCAAGCAAGTCGTCGCCCAAGGCAAGCAAGCGGATTCGCCGCAATTGCGCGAAGCCATCAAAAAAGACCTGATCGGCCGCGAAGTGCTGATCCAGGAAGCCGACAAGCAAGGCTACGGCACGCGTCCGGAAGTCAAGTCGCAGATCGACAATGCCCGTCAAAGCATCATCATCAACGCCCTGCTGGCCGACTACGTCAAGAAGAACCCCGTCAAGGATGCTGAAATCAAGGCCGAGTACGACAAGTTCAAGGCACAAGCGGGCGACAAGGAATACCATGCACGCCACATCCTGGTTGCCACCGAAGCGGAAGCGAAAGACATCATCGCCAAGCTGAAAGGCGGCGCCAAGTTCGAAGAACTGGCGAAAGTATCGAAAGACGGTTCCGCAGCCAATGGCGGCGACCTGGACTGGGCTAGCCCAGCTTCGTACGTGAAGCCATTCTCCGACGCCATGGTTGCTCTGAAACCAGGCCAGGTCACGCAAACGCCAGTGCAGTCGCAATTCGGTTTCCACGTGATCAAGCTGGAAGAAACCCGTCCGACGAAGCTGCCGGCACTGGAAGAAGTCAAGGGTCAAGTGGCCGAGTCGCTGCAACAGAAGAAACTCGCCGCCTACCGCGATGAGTTGATGAAGAAAGCCAAGATTCAATAATACTGGATAGGCATGAAAAAGCGCTCCCTGGGGCGCTTTTTTTACGCCTGAAGAAAGCGAGATGGAATGGATCTACATGCAGAATTGAAAGCCGCGCTGGAAGCGGCTGCCGAACCGGGCCGCGCGGCGCCCATGCAGGCCTATATGCGCGACCAGTTCATTTTTCTGGGCGTGGCGGCGCCGCAACGGCGGCTGGCCGCCAGGGACTTGCTGGCGGGCTTGGCGGGCATCGATGCCAAGACCTTGCTCGAGCACGCGCAACTGCTGTGGCAGCAGCCGGAGCGCGAATACCAGCACGTGGCGCTCGACATGCTGGCGCTGCACCGGCGCCAGCTGAACATCGGGCAAATCCCCGCCCTGCTCGGCCTGGCACGCCAGCGCGCGTGGTGGGACAGCGTCGACGGCATGGCGGGCATCGTCGGCGAGGTGCTGCAGGCGGAACACCAGCGCGGCGGCGACGGCCATGCGCACATGGATGGCGCGCTGCGCCATGAAGACTTCTGGCTGCGCCGCATCGCCATGCTGCACCAGCTGGGCTGGCGCACCCACACGGATGCCGCCTGGCTGTTCGGCGCGGCGCTGGCGCTGGCCCACGAAGACGAGTTTTTCATCCGCAAGGCCGTCGGCTGGGCCTTGCGCGATTACGCGCGCCACGCGCCGGCAGAGGTGCTGGCTTTTGCCACGGAGCACCGCCAGCAACTGTCTGCGCTCAGCTACCGCGAGGCGTTGAAGCACCAGCCACGGTGAACGCCTGCCCACCGAGCAAGCGCAGCGCCGCATCGATGCGGTGGCCGGCATCCCAGGCCGGCATGGGCGCCAGCAAGCCCAGCGCCATCTGCCGCAGCGGCTCGGCAATTACCATGGCCAGCAGCAAGCCGGCCAGTTCAGGGGCATTCCTGACCGTCATGTGGCTGCGGGCGGCCTGGCGGCCCAGCCAGTCGGCCAACATGGCCGTGCCCCGCTCGATGCCGTTGCGCTGATACACGGCCAGCAAGCCCGCGCGCGCGGGAAACTCCGTGCATAGCAGGCGGAACAGGCCGACGGCATCCGCCGTCAGCACGCGCGCCGCCATCGCCTGCAATATCTCTTTTAACAGCGGCAACACTTCGCCAGGCCCGGCCGCATCGTGCGCCATGGCTGGCAGGAACGCATCCGTCCAGCCGCGTACCACCAGGGCGACCAGTTCCTCGCGGTTGGCCGCGTATTGATACAGCGACTTCTTGGCCATGCCCGCGTGACGCGCCACCGCCTCCATGGTCGTGGCCGCATAGCCTTCGTGCAACAACAGCCAGGTGGCCGCCTGCACGGCCGCTTCGCGCGCTTCCTCGGGTGGCCGCGCTGGACGGCCCCGTCCACGCACAGCCTTGCTCTCTTCTTCCTGCATGCGGGCTCCAAGCTTGATCGATGGGCAATTTTACACTGAAATATATTTAGGAAACGAACTTCGTTTCTTTAATATATAATCGGCCCACCCCAACAAAGGAGAACGATATGACGAAACATATGGAATTCCCATGGAGCATCACCAGCACGGGCGACTTGCTCGACCCGTTTCCCTTGCACCTGGAAACGGGCATCAAGCGACTGGAGGACGGTTGCCTGCTGGTGGCGGCGCGCACGGAGTTGCACGGCTGCAGCGGGCGCATGCTGGACTGGTGGTTCACGTTTTTCGAGACGACGCAGCACATCAAGTGGTGGCATCCGCACGACCACGTGGCGCATCACGGCTGGAACAATGCGTGGAAAAAGGGGGAGAGTTACTATGGCGCCTCGATCGAGGCAGTCGAATCCTTGGGCGACATTCCGCCCGTAAAAGCCAAGCTGAAGTTCCATGACCCGAAAGACGTGTTTGACCCGGCGCAACTGCAACGGGCCAAGTATAGCGGTGCCCTGTCAGCTGCCATCTGCGCGCGCATCGGCTTTGGCGAGCACGTGCAACTGGACCCGCACGGCGACCCGCTCGATGGCGAAATGCTGCATTTGACGCGTGATACGCCCACGGGTTGCGTGCTGCGCAGCCGCTTCTTGCTGGGCCGCAATAGCCTGGACCCCGTGCGCGAGGTGCCCGACGTGCTGGGCCTGAATTTGCTGCGCCATTGCTACAGCGAATTTACCTATCTGTCGCGCTTTTTACCGTCGCTGTACTACGGCGAGCACGCCAATGGGGAAAAGGCGCCGCTGCCCTGGTAAAACATGGTTTTACAGCTGCTTGTGCATGCGCGCCAGCGGCAGCTTGATGTCATCGGGCAAGTCCAGATGAAACTCTTCCGTCACGGCAAAGCCGCTGGCCAGGTACAGCGGCACGCCGGGCAAGGTGGCGGCCAGTTCCAGGGCGGTAAAACCGGCGGCCAGCGCCTGGCGTTCGCAATGGCGCATCAGCATGCTGCCCAGACCCTGGCGCGCGGCGCCTGGTTCGACAAAGAAGGCGCGGATGCGGCCCGGCTGGTTGGCCGGATCGAGCAGCGGGTCCGGCCCGCTCTTGGCGCGGTCGGCGCCATACAGGGTGGCGCGCTGGCTCCAGCCGCCGCAGGCCAGCATGGCGCCATCGCGTTCGATCACGAAATACGTCCGGTCGGCAACGAGCTGCGTATCGACGCCGAACACGTGGCGCGTCACGGCCTCGGCCTGTTCCTGCGTATAAAACCCCGCGCTCAGTGCCACGCCGGAGCGGGCGATCAGCGCATTCATGGCAGGCACATCGGCCGGCAGCGCCACGCGCAAGTTGGTCAACGCGCCAAAGCTGAACCAGGCACGGCTGATGCGGCCCTGCCCCACCTCATACGTCGCCACCAGTTCCTGGGCCGACACGCCATCGTCCATGTCGCCATGGACGATTTCATGGTCGATCACCAGCTTGCCGCAGGCGATGCGGTTGAGCAACTGCGCACGTGGCCGGCTGGCCGCGAAACGGGCCGTGAAACGGGGGCCGATCTGCGCGCCGCCCTGCGCCAGCAAGGTGTCCGGATGCTGAAATTGCTGTGCGTCATCAGCGTAGATGTCCAGCAAGGCCGGCACGTCGTGCGCGTTGTAGGCGTCCAGTTGCGCCTGGACCACCGCCGTTGGCGAAATGAGTGTATCGTTGGCAAGCGCCATGCGTGTACCTGTTGTGGAGTGGGTGGAAAGTTGCAAAGGGTAACATTGTCACCTCTGTCGCGACGCAGTTTACTGCGATAATAACAAGATTCGTCGCAAGAAACATATTCAGGCGTCACCAATCAATCGCAAATCGCAGCAGGAGTAAATATCATGAAATGGGAAGGCAATCGCGAAAGCGACAATGTGGAAGATCGCCGTGGCGAAGATGGCGGCGGAGGCGGCGGTGGCGGCTTTGGTTTCGGCGGGCGCTCGATCGGCATCGGCACCATCGTCATCGCCCTCGTCGGCTCGTATGTGCTGGGCGTCAATCCCTTGACCTTGCTCAACCTGCTCAGCGGCGGTGGCGGCCAGGTCAGCACCCAGCAAAGCCAGGCCCCGGCGCGCCAGCCGCCCGAATCGGACGAGATGGCCCGCTTCGTGAAAACCGTGCTGGCTGATACGGAGGACACGTGGGGCGCCCTGTTCAAGGCCGAAGGCGGCAGCTATGTGAAACCCAAGCTGGTGCTGTTCTCGGGCAGCATCCCGACGGCCTGCGGCACGGGCCAGAGCGCCAGCGGGCCCTTCTACTGCCCCGGCGACCAGAAAGTCTATCTGGACCTCGATTTCTTTAAGCTGATGCAGCAGCGTTTCAAGGTCTCGGGCGAATTCGCGGAAGCGTACGTGATCGCGCATGAAGTGGGCCACCACGTGCAAAACCTGATGGGCTTGTCGGAAAAGGTCGACAATGCGCGTCGCACGCAATCGGAGCGCCAGGCCAACGCCATGTCCGTGCGCCTGGAGTTGCAGGCCGATTGCTTTGCCGGCGTATGGGCGTATCACGCGAATGCCGACCGCAAGATCCTCGAGCAGGGCGACGTCGAAGCGGCCCTGAAAGCGGCCACGGCCATCGGCGACGACGCGCTGCAGCGCCAGTCGCAAGGCCATGTCGTGCCCGATTCGTTTACGCACGGCACCTCGGAGCAGCGCGTACGCTGGTTTACCAAGGGCATCGAGAGCGGCCAGATTGCCCAGTGCAATACCTTCGAGGCACGCCAGTTGTAAATGATTCACGAGGACAGACGCATGCCGCCCTGCGGGCCGGCATGCGTCTGTCAGGGCAAGCTGACGTCGTAGCGCTTGCCCAGTCTTTTCAGCTCGCCCGTCTCGATCAGGTTATTCAGCTCCTGGTCGAACTGCACACGCAGCTTGTCGAAAGTGGGCGAGCGGGGGAAGGCGAAATAGCCGTTTTGCAGTTCGATGATTCTGGGCAGGGGTTTCACCTGGCGCCCATAGCCAAGGCGAGCGATGACGGGATCGGTATTGCGGCGATTGCTGACGAACACGTCGACGTGATTGTGCACCAGCATCTTCAAGCCATTTTCCACGTTGTTGGCCACGCTGACCTGCAAGCCGGGCCGCATGCGCTCCCATTCCGCGCCATACACCCAGCCATTGAGCAGCACCACCCTGCGGTTCTTCAGCACCGCGTAATCGCCATCCCAGCTGAAGCTGGCGTTCTGGCGCGTATAAAACACCATCTGGTCCTGGTAAAACGGCTTGTCGGAAAAGGCCATGCTGACTATGCGCTCGGGCGTCTTGTAGGGACCGATGAGGATATCGGCCTGGCCCTGCACCAGCATGGCTTGCGCGCGCGCCCACGGCACCATGCGAAAACGCACGGTGTTACCCGTGCGTGCCGCGATCAGGCGCAGCAGTTCCGCGCCCAGGCCGCCATATTCACCACTGTCCTGGTATTCGAACACGCGCTCGAACTGCGCGCCCACGGCGAGCAGCTCGCGTGCCTGCAGGGGCGCGGCAAATGCCGGCCACAGCAGCGCCAAGGCCAGCAGGCGCCGCCCGGCTTTTTTCATCAGCCGACGATGCGCAAGGAGTAATCGGTGGCCCGCACATCCTTGGTCAGGCTGCCGATCGAGATGCGGTCCACGCCCGTTTCGGCGATGGCGCGCACGGTGTCGAAGTTGATGCCGCCCGACGCTTCGAGCAAGGCGCGGCCCTGTGTCAAGGCCACGGCTTCGCGCATCATGTCGTTGCTGAAGTTATCGAGCAAGACGGAGACGGCGCCCGCATCGAGCGCTTCGCGCAATTGCGCCAGGGTTTCCACCTCGATTTGCACGGGCACGCCCGCGTCGAGATTGCGCGCGTTTTCCAGGGCCTGGCTGACGCCGCCCGCGGCCGCGATATGGTTTTCCTTGATCAGGATGCCATCGTACAGGGCCAGGCGCTGGTTCTTGCCGCCACCGACGCGCACCGCATATTTTTGCGCCAGGCGCAGGCCCGGCAAGGTCTTGCGCGTGTCGAGGATGGACGCCTTGGTGCCGGCGATCACGTCGACATACCGGCGCGTGGCCGTGGCCACGGCGGACAGCAGCTGCAGGAAATTGAGGGCGCTGCGCTCGGCCGTGAGCAAGGCGCGCGCCGGCGCTTCAATCGTGCAGACGACGCTGTCGGCCGTCATCATGTCGCCTTCGGCGTAATGCCAGGCGATGTCGATGCTGCGGTCCAGGCTTTTCATGATGCCTTCGAACCACGGCGCGCCGCACAGCACGGCCGCTTCGCGCACGATGACACGCGCCGTGACGATGTGGTCGGGCGGCACCAGCTCGCCCGTCAGGTCGCACTGGCCCACGTCTTCCAGCAAGGCGGCCAGCAAATTGCCTTCGAACGCGCGCGCCAGGGCCGGATCGAAAGGAGCGAAAGAATTAACGAGAGTACTCATGCTGGACCGATTCCTTGGAACAATGTGGTTTCTTTGGCCAGGTCCGCGCCCGGCTTGAGGCCCGCCTTCTTGGCGGCGGCAAAGTCGAGCATGCGGTTGATCGAGCGCACGGCCAGCTGGCCGACGGCAGGATCGACGTGGATTTCGTTGTGCATGTTTTCCAGCGTTTGCGCCAGGTTCAGCAAACCGTTCATGGCCATCCACGGGCAATGCGCGCAGCTCTTGCACGTGGCGCTGTTGCCGGCCGTGGGCGCTTCGATGAAACGTTTGCCCGGTGCAGCCGCGCGCATCTTGTGCAGGATGCCGTTGTCAGTGGCGACAATGAAAGTATCCGTGTCCATGGTTTGCGCTGCCGCAATCATTTGTGACGTGGAACCCACCATGTCAGCCAGCGCCACCACGTTCGCAGGCGACTCCGGGTGCACGAGCACCTTGGCTTGCGGATATTCTTCCTTGAGCAGATCGAGTTCGATGCCCTTGAATTCGTCATGCACGAGGCAACTACCCTGCCACAGCAGCATGTCGGCGCCCGTCTGCTTCTGGATGTAGGAACCCAGGTGCTTGTCGGGTGCCCACAGGATTTTCTTGCCCTGCGCATGCAGGTGGGCAACGATGTCGAGGCCGATGGACGACGTCACCATCCAGTCCGCGCGCGCCTTGACGGCGGCGCTGGTGTTGGCGTACACCACCACCGTGCGGTCTGGATGGGCGTCGCAGAAGGCCGTGAATTCATCGACCGGACAGCCGAGGTCGAGCGAGCAGGTCGCGTCGAGGTCGGGCATTAATACCGTTTTCTCGGGACTGAGAATCTTTGCCGTTTCACCCATGAAACGCACGCCGGCCACGACGAGGGTCTTGGCCGGATGGTCGCGCCCGAAGCGGGCCATTTCCAGGGAATCGGAGACGCAGCCGCCCGTGGCTTCTGCCAGGTCTTGCAGGTCAGCATCAACGTAATAGTGGGCAACGAGCACGGCTTCGCGCTCGATCAGCAGGCGCTTGATGCGCGTGATCAGTTCGGCTTTCTCGGCCGGGGACGGCGTCGCTGGCGTGCGTGCCCAGGCATGGGCAGTGCAGCTGGCTCCGTCTTGTGGATGTTCGTACTCGACGGATTTGATGGCTAAAGTTTGCATGGCTGTGTCAAACAAAAACGGGATAGACCGGCGCGATTGCAATAAAGCAGGTGCGCCGGAACGAATGAACCGCGGCGCGTCGGTGTGGTGCAGGCGGATGACGTTGTAATGTCGGATTACGCTGCGCTAATCCGACCTACGCGACCAACTCACCCTGACGTAGGTCGGATTAGCGCACAGCGCGTAATCCGACACAACGTTACCCTAAAAATTAATCAATACCCTGGCTCTTGAGGTAATCCTCATAGTTGCCGCGGTAATCGACCACTTCATCTTCCTTGATCTCGATGATGCGGTTGGCCAGCGAAGAAACGAATTCGCGGTCATGCGACACGAAGATCAGGGTGCCCGCGTATTTTTCCAGCGCGATGTTCAGGGACTCGATCGATTCCATGTCCATGTGGTTGGTCGGCTCATCGAGCATCAGCACGTTGTGGCGGCCCAGCATCAGCTTGCCGTACATCATGCGGCCTTTTTCACCACCGGACAACACCTTGACGGCCTTCTTGACATCGTCGCCACCGAACAGCAAGCGGCCCAGGATGGAACGCACGGCCTGGTCGTCGTCGCCCTCTTTCGTCCACTGGCCGATCCAGTCGGTCAGGTTCGTATCCTTGGCGAAATCTTCCGTCGGATCTTGCGGCATGTAGCCGACGTTGGCGTTTTCCGCCCACTTCACGCGGCCCTGGTCAGGCTGCAGGCCGGCGATATCGCCCGCGATGCAGCGCAGCATGGTGGTCTTGCCGGCGCCGTTGGCACCGATGATGGCGATGCGTTCGCCCGCTTCCACCATGATGGAAAAGTTCTTGAACAACTGGCGGTCGAAACCTTTCGAGATGTTCTCGACTTCCACGGCCAGGCGGTGCAATTTCTTTTCGCCGTCGAAACGCACGAACGGATAGGCGCGCGACGATGGCTTGATGTCGTCGACCTTGATCTTTTCAATCTGCTTGGCGCGCGACGTCGCCTGGCGGGCCTTCGACTTGTTTGCGGCGAAGCGGCGGACGAATTCCTGCAGCTCGGCAACCTTGTCTTTCGCTTTCGCATTGTTGGCCAGCTGCTGGTTGCGCGCCTGGGTCGAGGCGAACATGTATTCGTCGTAGTTACCTGGATAAATCTTCAGGGTGCCGTAGTCCATATCGGCCACGTGGGTGCAGACCTGGTTCAGGAAGTGGCGATCATGGGAAATGATGATCATGGTGGAGTTGCGCTCGTTGAGCACGTCTTCCAGCCAGCGAATCGTGTTGATGTCCAGGTTATTCGTCGGCTCGTCGAGCAGCAGGATGTCCGGGTTCGAGAACAGCGCCTGCGCCAGCAGCACGCGCAGCTTCCAGCCTGGCGACACATTGCTCATCGGGCCTTGGTGCAGGTCGATGGCGACACCGGCGCCCAGCAGCAGCTCGCCGGCGCGCGATTCGGCCGTGTAGCCGTCGTATTCGGACACTTTGCCTTCCAGCTCGGCCGCCTGCATGTAGTCGTCGTCCGTCGCTTCCGGGTTCGCGTAGATCGCGTCGCGCTGCTGGATGGCGGCCCACATTTCCGTGTGGCCCATCATGACGACGTCAAGGACGCGCATGTCTTCAAATGCGAACTGATCCTGGCGCAGCTTGCCCAGGCGTTCGTTGGTATCGAGCATGACGTTGCCGCCCGACGGGTCCAGGTCGCCGCCCAGGATCTTCATGAACGTCGACTTGCCGCAGCCGTTCGCGCCGATCAAACCATAGCGGTTGCCGTCGCCGAACTTGACGGAGATATTCTCAAACAATGGCTTGGCGCCAAACTGCATCGTAATATTTGCTGTAGATAGCATGTGATATTGGGTCTTTATTCAGTTAAAACAGCTAGTTAAATACTTTTCTCCCATTATACAGCACCCACCCTCATCACTCTATAGTGGTCCGCCGAGGGCGCTCCGAGTGCATGCGGAGAAATAATGGCAAGAAAATATGATTGCCGTATTTCCATTTAGCAGATACGCTGCGTGCCATCCATTTTCCACCCTCCACCTCACAGGCTTCACTTGAAAAAAATCACCATTGCCGCGGCCGTGGCCGTCGTTGCCATCGCCGCCACCGCCTATGCCTCGCCGTATTACGCCTTGCACCAGATCAAGGCTGCGCTGGCTGAGCGCAACGCCGAAGCCCTGGCCGAACACGTGGACTTCCCCGCCCTGCGCGCCAGCGTCAAGACGCAACTGGAGACCGGCATGGCGCGCAGCATCGCAGCGACCGCCGGCAGCGACAACCCGCTGGCCGCCTTGGGCCAGTCGATCGCCAGCGCCATGCTGGGCAAGATGGTCGACACCATGGTCTCGCCTGCCGGCGTCGTCGCGCTGGTCAACAAGAGCGCCGTCAGCCCGCAGGCGGATGCGAATACGAACGCGGATGCACCCGCCGACGGCGCGCAGAAAAAGGCCGGGTATTCGGCAGGCTATGCCGGCTTGAACACCTTCGTCGTGCGCGCGAAGGATGGTAATGCACAGGAAGGTGCGCTGGTCTTGCTGCGCCATGGCGTGTGGGGCTGGAAACTGAGTTCGATCGAGATTGCGTCGGCGATGGCCGCACGTTAACCAGGACATTTCATGCTGAAACACCCAGCTTTATCGCTGGCAATCGCCCTTGCCAGCGCCACGCCACTCGCCCATGCCCTCGATGGCACAGCCGGGAGCAGCCACTCTGTCGCCTCGCGCATGCAAGCGGAAACGTCGAAGGCCGCCGACCCCGACGCGCCCGCGCCGCTGCCCGTGCCCAGCGACATCTCGCTGGCCGAACTGGAGCGCCGCCTGGCGCTGGGTCAGGCGCAGGCCGCTGAAAAACACTATACGAGCGCGCTCGGTCCGGCCGTGCTGAGCACCTTGGCGCAACAGATGGGCTGCCAGGATATCATCGGTGTGCAACCGTTCGGCTTCCCGCTCGATCCAACGCAGCCCAACGTCCTCAGCGGTGCCCACCTGCTGGCCCGCTGCCCGGACCGGGCCTACGTGACCATCACGGCGATGTCGATGGCGGGCAAGGCGGGCAAGCGCGCCAGTCTTTCACCGCAATCGTTCAACCAGACGGTGGATGGCCGGCCCGCGCGGCGCCTGTATTACAAGGCGTCCAACGGCCGCCAGAAGGAAACGCTGACCATCATCGATGGCAACTATGCGTATGCGCTCGAGTACTGGTCGCTCGACGACAGCCAGCAAGGCGGCATGGTCGGCAAGCGCCGCATGGAAACATTGACGTTGCCGCAACAAGACGGGCGTAAATAGATAAAATACTGTATATTTGTACAGTTATTCACTATTATCCTGCCCAGTATGCCTGCACACCCGCACATCGAATTACCCTACACCATCTGCGTCAGCGCCACGATCGACGCGGAGGTCGAGCAAGCCATCCTCGAGGGCTTGAACGCCTACAACGATGCGATCACGGGATACCAGGACAGGCAGGTATTGAGCGTGGTCGTGCGCGACCGCGACAGCCAGCGGGTGCTGGGCGGCGCCATGGGCCGGACCTCGCTGGGCCTGCTGTTTCTCGATTTGTTTTACTTGCCCGCCGCCTTGCGGGGACTGGGCCTGGGCAGCCAGATACTGGCGCAGTTCGAAGAGGAAGGGCGCCGGCGCGGCTGCGCCTCGGCGGTGCTGTACACCATCAGTTTCCAGGCGCCCGAATTTTACGAGCGCCGCGGCTGGCGCCGCTTTGGCGACATCGCCTGCAGCCCCGAAGGCACGAGCCGGGTGTTCATGAGCAAGACCTTGTAGGCTGTAAACAGCAGTGGCTGGCTGCAAAGCTGCCGCCAGCCACTGTCAACCACGGTCAACAAGCGCTGCTTACATGCCCAGCGACTTGAGCAGGTCGGCGTTGTCGTCGTCTTCCGGTTCCGCCGCAGGTGCGGGGGCGGCGTTCCGTTCGCGGTTCGCGAATTCGCCATCCATCAGCGAGTCGGCATCGACTTCGCGCGAATCGAAATCGTGCAGCTTGATGAACTCGGTACGGTCGATCGCCAGTTCCAGGTAGAAAATATTGTTCTTTTCCGTGTAGAAAGTGACGCGACGCATTTCCGGGCGGTCCAGCGGCGTGTCGACGCTGAGCATCACCTGCTTGTTCAGCACCAGCATCTTCGGCTGGCTCTGGGTGATGTTCGTTTGCAGCTCGCGGCGTACCTTGCCCGTGAAGTCGCCCACGATCTGGTTCATCAGCTCGCCCATGATGTTCGACACTTCGTCCGACGTGTAGAAGCTGGCCAGCTCCGACTTCGGCATACCCATGTGCAACATGTAGCGCTCGTAGATTTCCATCGCCGTATCGGCGGCAAAATTGAGCACGACCAGGCCCGTGAAACCGCCATCGAACATCACGAAGCAGCCGATGTCCGGCTTCAGGCCCGTCTTGGTGATGCGCTGCACCATGCCCGAATAATTGACCTTGCTTTGCGTTGCAACGTTGAGCACCCGAACCACCGAGTTGCACAAACTCATCAACAAATCTTCTGTACCGTACACAACATCCTTTTCTGCATCCATGAGCAACCTCTCCTACTATTTTAAAGATGACAGCACTGTTCCCTGCCCGCCGCGAGCCGAAACACGACCGTTTCGCTCAGCAAGCGGACGACTTCACCTTTGCATGTCTGACCTTGCTTGGCAGCGCGCGCCGCGTCGCCGCCGGCCCGAACCACCCTCGTAACTTTTTCTGTATAGAAATAAGTATCAGATGCGCAGAATACCGAGATGTAACATTTCCGTCCAGCCATACCTGCATTTACTTGACGATCTGTGCGGAAATACCATACCTGGCCAGGCCATGGGCATGGGCGCAGGAAAAAGTGACTAGAAATCAAGTGCGCGCAAGACCACGCCGCTGACCAGCAGATCGCGGCTCAGGCAGGAGAAGGCACGCTGGCCGATGCGCAGACGGTGGGTGTCGAAGATGGCCAGCAAGTCGCCGCCCTGCCCCTGGTCCAGGCTGTGCAATGCCGTAACGGTGATGCGGCACGTCTTTTCCGCGCCGAAAACGGACAAATGGAAGCGGATCGCGTCTCCCGCCTGCTCGAGCGCGATGCTGTCGCGGAGAATTTCATAGGGCATGGCCGTGCGGCTCCTGGCAAGGTTGTCGCGGCAATGGCGCAAGCTCGGCGCCATTTCCCGCTGGGAATACGCCGAGAATAGCGGCAAGGTGCGCAAGCTACCGTCTGCCACCGAACATAAGTGCATACCAGTAGTCGCTCGTGTGTGGCCCTTGTTGCAGCCAGGCATGACACCTAAAATAGTGTTTTATATCAAACATGATCGTGACGGCAAGCGATGGCACGGTCGCCCACAATGCAAGGAAGTCAATGAGCACACTGTTAGAGCAGGCAACGGGGGAAATGATGGCAGCCGTAGAAGAGTGGTTTGTAGAGCGCCTGAAGCGCACCGACCTGGAAAGCGCCGTGAATCGCACCACCTTACAAATGGGCATCTTCAACGAGTTATTGCTCGACTACAAACCCGGACGCAGCATGGCCGACGATTTCCAGCTGGCCGATGCCGAGGATTTCGCACCAAGAAGGACGCCATCGCGCCTTGATGAAGCCGTCGTGCGCGACATCATCGCGCCCCAACTGGTTGCCATGGTGCTAGCGAGGCTGGAAACACTGGCGGACACGCCCCTGATCGACTACCGCTTCAGCTTTCGCGGCAAATTCCAGACGGCACAGGGCATGCTGCACCTGAACCTGCTCGACTACGTCAACGAAGGCAAGCGCAAGACCCTGCTCGAGCGCATACACAGCTACGTCACGCAAAAACTTGAACACGGCAAGCGGCCGACGAAAAAGCTGGAAACCTTCTTCCTGACCCGCCATCTGCTCGATCCCCAGCTGTTTCCGCAACCTGATATCGGCTGGACGCTGGTGCAATTCGAACGCATCGAGCAGCTGAACAAATCACGCCCGCAGGCGTTGGCCGAACATCGCGGCGATATCATCCAGGCCGTGTCGGCCTGGGCGGAAAAGCAATTTCTGCCGCAGTTCTATGATGTGCAGCAGTCAAGCTACCGCAGCGCGGAATACAGCTTGAAGGCGGGCGCGGCGCCAGACGCGCAGGCGCTGGCGCCGATTGACCTGCTGTTGTATGGCGCCGTCATGATACTGCGGCACGAACCGAGCTACGCCAAATCGACAGGCCTCAAATTCCTGGAAATCGCGCGCGAACTGGGCAGCGAACGGGCCGTGCGCATGCTCAAGGAAGGCAGCGGCACTTTCCCCGATGCCGACATCCACGTGAAAAACGCGCTGCTGGAATGCCGCGCCAACGATGTGTTTGCCACGATCAGCATCACCATCACACAGGAAGAGGAAGGAGCGTATGCGCAGGCGCTGGCCTTCATCACGCATTTGCTGCAAGCCGGCTTCCCGAAAAGCTACCAGATCAAGCTCAAATCCAAGGTCAAGACATATTTGCCGATCAAGGGACTGGCGAAATCCGATACGCATCGCTTCTTTGCCAACGCCCTCGCCCATGCGTCCTTGCAGCCGCAGCTGGAAGCGTATGCACAGGCGGCCATCGAGCAATTCGAATTCTATGCCGACACGGAAGGCGAAAAGAATTGCATGCCAGGCAGTTACGCCGTGTTTGGGCTGGGCTTGCTCGATGCCCGCTATTTCCCGCTGGTGCAGCATTACATGAAGAATATCGACGAGGAACACCAGTCCGTGCAAGACCAGTTCACGGCGGCCTTCGCCGAACAACATGGCGTCACGCGCGACTCCGCTCCCGTACTGGCGGCGTGCCTGCGCGCGTGCACGGATAACGCAAAGGTCAAGATCCAGGCGGAACTGGAGGATGTCGAGAAACTGGAACTGTTCTGCCAGCAACTGCAAGGGCTGGACGGCTATCTGGTCGAGCACATGCTGTATCCCGTCTGGGGCAAGCTGGAAAAACTGGCTGCCCTGGCGCGCAAGGCGCAAGGCCGGCGCAAGGAGCTGCTGCTGGCCCTGCTTGCAGCGGCCAGCAAGGCTGACACGTGAAGTGTGCAACGTTATGACTTTCACCATCTATAATGCGCGCGCCAGAGTTGCTATGGAGCATCTTTTGGCACCTGACATTGAATCGTGGAGAAAATACATGCGCAAGCCATTCCCTGCCGCCAGACTGCTGGCCGCCACCTTCGCCGCCGCACTGATGCAGCCCGCCATCGCCGCCGACGCCGCAGAGCTGGCGCCGCTGGCCGTCGCCGACCTGTACATCAAGACCATCATCAACCAGGATGAAGCCAGCGTCGCCAAGCTCAACGCCTACCTGCGCCCTACCCGTCTGGCGGGCCAGCAAAGCGCCGAGTATGCGTCGTACAGCGCCCTGAAGGAAGCAGACGCCCAGTTTCCAACGCAAACGGGCAAGCTGATCGCCGACCTGTTCCCCGCCGACATGCGCGCAGCCGTCACGCCGGCCGCCGAACTGCTGGCCGCCAATGTCATCGTCGCCAAGAATGGCGCCGCGTGCCAGGCCACCAAGGCGGACCCGGTGACGGTGCAAAACGGCATGCAGACGGCTGCCGTCAGCTTCGAATGCCAGGTCGTCAAGGTGCCGGTGGCATGGGCGACCGCCGCCCAGCAACTGGCGAAGAGCGGCTGCAAGGTCGAGCAATGCAAGGACGGACTGCAAAAGATCGCCGCAACCTACACGAGCTCGCCAAAGCAGACGTGGCGCGCCGTGTTTGCCGTCAGCCGCGAAAAGAACTCGGAAGCGTGGCGCAACGATTTCGCGCGCGAAACCTTCGATGAAATCTGGGAATACCTGTAATCCTTTACGGAGTTCTAAACTGCCGATGGACAAGCCCAAACTGACCCCGGTCGCCCAGCCCGCAGGCCTGGCCTTGCTGCGCATGCTTGCCCCCGAGCATGTGGAGGTCACGCTGGGCGCGCAAGTGCTGGCGCAAGACCTGCACGCCCTGCACGGCAAGCAATTGCTGGCGCTGCTGCGCCGGCTGCGCGCCGCCCAGTCCAACCAGCAGCACTATGCGGGCGCCAGCGTCGAGCAGGCCGAACAGATGTTTGGCGCCGCCATCGCCGCCGTCAAGGCCGAGCTGGCCACGCGCCCGCATATCCCCAACAAGCAGGAAGCGAAGGCTTTGCGTCAGGCGGCGGCAAAAAAGCGCTGATCGAGGCGCAAGCCGGCCGCCGGCAAGACCATCCCGTGCGCGCAAGCACGCCAGCCCCCTTCTATAATCGGAAGCTCTCCTGTTTCCGCTATTGAAAGACGTCCATGCCCACACGATTTTCCCGCCGCGTATTGAGCGCCCTTGCTTTCTCCGGCCTGGCCGCCATGCAGGCGGCCCATGCCCAAGCTATCGGCCCCATCGACGCGCGCGCCGTCTGGCAGGAACGCTCGCTGTCGGCTTGCCGCAGCGAACAATCGCCGACGGCGCCCGACGTCTGCCTGCTGCGCACCATGCAGCGCAGCGGCGCGCACCCGCAAGCCATCGCCGCCGCCAGGATGCTGGTGAAGGCGGACAAGGCCGGCTTCATCTCGGCCTGGCGCCCGCTGGGCAAGGCGGCCCTGGCTACCGTCACCTATCCATTCCGCGCCAACATGAACGAAGGCACCTTGCTGATCGGCAGCGATGGCGCGGCCATCGACGTCGACGAAGGTTCCGTGCGCGAGGAAGACCGCGCCACACCGGCCTGGCGCGCATTTGCCGCCGCCCATCCGGACTCCGTCCCGTTTGCGCCCGCCGATTTCCTCGGCAGCACGGCCACCAGCGATGGCGGCCAGCGCCTGCTGTTTTCCACGCCCCTGATCACTTGCCATGCCTGCGCCGAGGATGGCGCGCTACTGGTCGCCTACACGGTCGACAAGGCCGGTATCGTGCGCGAGCGGCAACTCTTGACGATCAAATAATGCTGCATCAAAGATAAGATAGAATCGCCCGATGGCATGTCCATACGCGTACATGCCATCGATCCAACTCTTATCACGGGAAAACATGCGCCGCTCTTGCCTTGCACTGCACCTCACCGCCGCCCTGCTGCTGTCCAGCCCCTTCCATCTCGCCACTGCCGCGCCCGCCATTACCGCGGCCTCCAGCGCGGCCACGCCGCTCGTCATCGGTGAAAGTTTCAGCATCGATTCGCAGGCGCTGCAGGAAAAGCGCCACATCAATGTGTACATGGCGCGCGCCTGGGATACGCCGCCCGATGCGCCACTGCCCGTGCTGTACATGCCGGACGGTGGCGTGGCGGAAGATTTCCTGCACGTGGCCGGCTTGCTGCAAGTGATGGTAGCAAATGGCACGATGCGCTCCTTCATGCTGGTCGGCATGCAAAACACGCAGCGCCGGCGCGACTTGACGGGGCCGACGGACAGCGCGGAAGACCGCAAGATCTCCCCCGTGGTGGGCGGCGCGTCCACCTACCGGGCCTTCATCCGCGATGAACTGATGCCGGAAATTGCGCGCCGCTACCGCACGACGGGCGAAACGGCTATCGTCGGCGAATCGCTGGCCGGCCTGTTCGTGGTGGAAACGTATCTGCTGGAACCGCAGCTGTTCGACCATTACCTGGCGTTCGACCCCAGCCTGTGGTGGAATCGCGGCGCCCTGCCGCGCGAAGCGGCAACCTTGCTGGCCAAGGGCAAGCCAGGCAAGCCAGGCAAGCGCAGCCTGTACCTGGCGTCGAGCAGCGAAGCGGGTATCGCCATCGAAGTGCAGCGCCTGGCCGACGTGCTGGCGAAACAGGCGCCGTCCGGCCTGCAATGGCATGTGGAAAAGATGCCGGAAGAAACCCATGGCACGATCTACCATCCCGCAGCCCTGAAGGCTTTCCGCGCCGTGTTCAAGCCGCAAGAGCCGGCCCGGCAGTAAGACATGGACAAACTGTAATCTGGCGCGGGGCTGGCTCGCCACATCTGGCGGGTAAAATCGGCGGCCCTGCTTTTCCCGCCCGAGTACAGATACCCATGAGTTTTCTTCAACTATTTATTCTTTCCATCGTCCAGGGCTTCGCCGAGCTGCTGCCCGTGTCCAGCTCCGCCCACGTCATCATGGCGGAGAAACTGATGGGCCTGGACCCGACATCGCCGGAACTGACCATGCTGCTGGTGATGCTGCACACGGGCACCATGTTCGCCGTCATCGTGTATTTCTGGACATCCTGGCGCGCCACCTATTTCAGTTCGGCCAGCGCTTTTCGCAGCAACGTCCTGCTGCTCGCAGCGGCCACGGCCCTAACGGGCATCGTCGGCTTCGGCTTGCTGAAGGGCATTACGCACGTCATGAGCAAAGATGCGCCCGGCTTTGAAATCGAACACCTGTTCGGCAACGCGAAACTGATGGCCGTCGCGCTGGCCGCCGCCGGCGTGCTGATCATCGTCTCCTCGCGCCAGCAAGGGCGCCAGCATGGCACCTTGTCCATCGGCAAGGCAATGGTGATCGGCGCCGTACAAGGCCTTTGCCTGCCCTTCCGGGGCTTTTCCCGTTCGGGCGCCACCATTTCCGCCGGCATCGCCATGGGCGTGCCGCAGCGCCGCGCCGAGGAATTCAGCTTCGCCTTGGCCGTCGTCCTGACGCCGGCCGTGCTGGCCAAGGAAGGCTGGCGCTTCTACCAGGCCGTGGCAAATGGCAGCCTGGACCAGTTGGAACACGGCAACAGCCTGCTGCACCTGCTCGGCCCCAGCCTGCTGGGCATGCTGCTGTCGTTCCTGGCCGGCTTGCTGGCCCTGCGCTGGCTGTCGCGCTGGCTCGAACAAGGACGCTGGCATTTCTTTGGTGCGTATTGCCTGGCCGCTTCCATGGTGGTGCTGTACCTGGGGTAAAATCGCCGGGTTTGCAATTTGCAACCATCCATCCCAGCCAGGTTTTACTGAAAGCCAACGATGAATTTCGCCGCCACCGCCGCCCTCTCGCTTGCCATGTCCACCGATGCCTTCGCGGCCGCCGTGGGCAAAGGGGCCGCCCTGCACAAGCCGCAATGGCGCGAGGCGCTGCGCACGGGCCTGATTTTTGGCGTCATCGAAGCCATCACGCCCATCATCGGCTGGGCCCTGGGCAGCGTGGCGGCGCCCTACGTGGAAGCGTGGGACCACTGGATCGCCTTCAGCCTGCTGGGCATCATCGGCTTGCTGATGATACGCAATGCCTTGAGCGATAGCGACGAGGAGGAAGCGCCGGCCCAGTCACACTCGTTCTGGGTGCTGGCCGTCACGGGCCTGGCCACCAGCATCGACGCCATGGTCGTAGGCGCGGGCCTGGCCTTGCTGGGCGCGAATATTGTCGTCACAGCCGCCGCCATCGGCTTTTCCACTTTCGTCATGGTGACCCTGGGCGTGATGCTGGGCCGCGTGCTGGGCACGGTGGCGGGCCGGCGCGCCGAACTGGTGGGCGGCCTCGTGCTGATCGTCATCGGCTGCGTGATCCTGTACGAGCATATCGGCCATCCGGCCTGAGGTCCGGCAGCCGATACGCGCGGCCCCGGCGGCGCGCTTTGTGCTACATTCAATGCTCTGCATTCCTGTCTCACAAGGTGACCATTATGGAAACTATTGAGCTGCTTTTTGCCTCGCTGGTGCGCGAAACGGCCGAGTCGATACGCGACCACCACATTCCTTTTGCCATCAAACACGACGAGCGCGCCTATTTCGAGTGGATGGATGGACACCCGATCAATGGCTATATCCAGGAAGCGTATCGGGAGATCGAGGAAACCGCCCAACAGATCCGCGCCATACGCGCTGGATGATGACGGCTGCCGCAAGCTACTGCGTACTGCGCGGGGCGCCTTGCGGCTGGCGATGCTCACCGCACTTCAGTGCGGTTGCGCTTCTCAGCCACAAATCACCTCGCTCGCTACGCTTGCGGCAGCCGTCGTGACGTTCGTTGGATGGTGGTCAAGAATGTGGGTATTGATTCAGATCAAACACTCAACCGTTCTAATCGAATCGTTAGTCCAAAGCCATGACAATCAGGTCTGGAGGCGGGATACATGGATCAGGGACAAAAACACCAGATCAGAGGGTATAAATTTCATGTGGCGGGGGCGCTGGAGAAGGATGGGCGCTACCGGGGCATGATTTTGATCAGCAAGCGCGGCGATACGCAGCAGGTGTATGCCAAGCCCGTATTGATAGAAACGCCGAGCAGTTTCAAGTCCGTGCATGCGGCCTTGATCGAAGCATCGGCGTATGCGCAGGAACTCATCTATAACGGCGCCATCAAGGCCTTGCTGCCGGCCGATGGGCAGCTGGCTGGAAAACAGGCGTCGCAGCCGCCGGATTTCGTCGGTAACTGACGCAGGCAAGCCCATCCGGTCGTCCGGGGCGGCGCGTATAATGACGCGCTTTCCCGGATGAAAACTCAACACCATGGAATTTGTGAATTTACCGCTGGTCTTCCTCGTCGGCTGCGCCCTGATCGCCTTGCTGGCCAAGAAAAATGGCTACTCGTGGTATCTGTTTTTCTTCGCGATTGCCGTGCCCGCCCCCCTGTTACTGCTGGCCTTGCCTTATGTACTGGGCGTGGAGATCGCATCGCTGACCTCCGTACGCTTGGGCGCTACCCTGCTGCTGCCGTTCGCCGGCCTGCTGCTGGCCTTGCGGGGCAAGCGCTAAGGCGACTTCAGCGCGCCGGCACGCCATCGGCCAAGCGCCAGCCGATCGACAAGGCCAGTTGCTGCGCTTCCTTTTCATTGCTGCAATCGTCATAGTCGCAGGTGTCCGCATAGGCGCCGCACGCCTGGTTCTGGCTGACATACGAGCCGACCCAGCGGCCATCGCGGCGCTGGCTGGCCGTGGCGCTGATGATAAAACCTTTGTGGATGGTGGGATTTTCAAAAGACATATTTCCTCCGAGGCGAAAGCGTCAGGGACCTGACAGACCTCACTGTGCGCCCGCGCGCGCAAGCAGTCTGTACGTTTGATCACACACAGAAAGCACGCACGCGCCTGCCTCGCGGCGCCCGGTGATCGGGTATGATTTCAACATGTGTGGACGACTCGATCAAAATGACACGGCGCCCGAGCTGGCGTCATCGTTCGGCTGGACCGACGCGGTATTCGACAGCGAGGCCGAGCCGCACCTGAACGTGTCGCCCGGCACTTACCGGCCCGTGCTGCATATCCAGGATGGCGTGCACAGGGTCGACGATGTCTTCTGGGGCTACCGCCCCGCCTGGGCCGCGCAAGCCATGCTCGCGCCCGGCAAGAAAAAAATCCCCATCGCCATCAACGCCCGCCTGGAAAAACTTGCCGGGTCCTACTGGAAGCCCCTGCTGCGCGCGGGACGCGGCATCGTCTGCGTGCATGGCTGGTATGAATGGACGGGAGAAAAAGGCAGCAAGCAGCCGTGGCACATCCACCGCAAGGACCGCGCGCCCCTGTTCCTGCTGGCGCTGGCCCAGTTCGGCCCGTACAAGCACAGCCGCGAAGAAGCGGGTTTCGTGCTGGTGACGGCCGACAGCCTCGGCGGCATGGTCGACATCCACGACCGCCGGCCCGTGGCCGTCAGCCTGGAAGACGCGCACCGCTGGCTCGACCCCGCATTGACGCCAGAGCAGGCACTGCACCTGGCGCGCACCTGCATGCTCGACGTGGAACTGTTCGAGTGGCATGCCGTCGATAATCCCCTCGTGCCGTCGGCCAAACCCAAGCCGCCACCACCGGCCGCGGCGCAAAGCGCGTTCGACTGGGGCGACTAACTCAGGCGGGCAATCGCGCCAGCCGGCGCCACAGCGCTTCCATTGGTCCCTGGCGGAAATGCCGCAGCCAATAGCAGCTCAGCAGCACCTGCCCTGCCATGATCAGCACGGCCAGTCCCAGCATCTCGGCCGGACGCAGCGTTCCGCCCCAGCCCAGTCCCGGCCCCTGCAGCAGCCAAGTGCCGATCAGGGATTGCAGCAGATAATTACTGAGCGCCATGCGTCCCACGGGCACCAGCCATACCGCTAGCCAGCGCAGCATGAAAGGACCGGCCAGCATCAGCGCCGCCACATAGCCGGCCGCCAGCACGGGGCCGCCGGCGAACAGGCCCACTTCGAACAGGGCCGTGTCGAATACGGTTTGATACGGATCGGTCACCTGCCACGCGACGGCGCCCGCCGCCAGCAGGTTGAACGGCAAGCCCACGCCCAGCCCTGCGGCACGCACGCGGCGCCATAGCAGCTGGTGGCGCTGCGGCTGCGTCAGCCAGCCACAGCGCACGGACAAGATGCCCAGCAGGAACAGCACGATGATGTGCGGCAGCATGACGATGGCGTACAGCAAGGAGACGAGAAAATCGTTGGCGCGCAGTCTGGCCACGGCCAGCACATTGCCCTGCGTGTAGATGGCGTAGCGGTCCGCAAAGCCTTGCAGGTCGCGCGCGATGTCCGGCGCGCCGCCCTGCTGGTCCATGGGAATCAGCAAGCACATGAATAATAGAAAACCGGCGGCCACCAGCCAGGCGCGGTTGCGTATGCGGCTCAGTTTGGCGGCTGCCAGCGGCAGGATCAGCATGCCGGCCACCGCATACGAGGTCAGCACGTCGCCGCTCCAGATGAGGAAACCGTGCAGCAGGCCAAACACGAGCAGCCAGCGCAGCCGGCGCCGATAGGCCGCTTGCGCCTGCTCCCAGCTGCCCAGCTGGCGTTTCAGGGAACGTGTCTGCAGGGCAAAGCCGGCGCCGAACAAAAACGCGAAGATGGGATAGAACTTGAATTGCGCCAGCGCCGCCACGCCAAAAATGACGAGCTGGTCGAGTACAGGCGGCTGGGCCGGCAAGGTGCCGTAGCGCAGGGACAAGGTGCCCCAGGCAAAGCCCCAGATATTGACCAGCAAGATGCCAAACACGGCGATGCCGCGCAGCACGTCGAGCTGCAGCAATCTGCCGGGTTTGGCGCTCATGGAGTTCAGGGACGCGCCAGGGTCGGGTAGTCTGTCACTTGCAGGCTGAAGCCGGACGCATCCGATTGCAGGCGTGCGTGTCCGCCGAACGGCAAAGTGACCCGGCGGCGGATATGGCCGAACTCGAGCCCTGTCAGCACGGGCACGGGCAGGCGTTCGCGCACGTAGGCCAGCATGGCGTCGAAATCGTAGCCATTGTCCATCGGACTCAATTTATAGGCGGAAAAATCGCCGAGCACCACGGCTTGCTGGCGCTGAAATACGCCCGCGTGCAGCAATTGCAGCAGCATGCGCTCGACCCGGTACGGGTGTTCGTTGACGTCTTCCAGGAACAAAATGCCGCCATCGATCTCGGGGAAATACGGCGTGCCGAGCAAGTGGACCAGCATGGCCAGGTTGCCGCCCCACAGCTTGCCTTGCAGCGCGACCTGCGGATTGCCCGCCGCCGTGCCCGTGACCGTGTGCATGGGGCCGGCCAGGCACGACCACAGTTGATCGAGCGTAAATTGCTCGGGCTCGTCACGGATGAAATCGTCGCAGATCATGGGGCCGGCAAAGCTGGCGCGGCCCGTTTTCGCCATCAAGCCCATGTGGAAGGCTGTGAAGTCGCTGTAGCCGACAAACAGTTTGCCGCTGTCCGCCATGGCGGTAAAGTCGATCTCGGGCAGGATGCGGCTGATGCCGTAGCTGCCGCGCAAGGCGATCACCACCTGCACGGCCGGGTCGGCAGCGGCCGCGTTCAGCTGCGCCAGACGGCCCGCATCCGTGCCGCCGAAGCGCTGGAATGTGTGGTCGGGGTCGTAGTAATTGTGGACGGTGGCGCCTTGCGCCTGCAAGCGGGCGATGCCGCGTTCCAAAGCCGCCGCGTCGGGCGCATAACCGCCCGGCGCGACGATGGCGATGCCAATCTCAGGTGTCTTCAAAATGCCCGTGCCTTCAAAAATGGTGGGCGCGCCTAGGCTGGCTGGGAGCGCATCTGGGGCGCCATCTTACCTTGCAGATGCACATCGATCAAGGCAAGCAGGCGCTCGATCAGCTGGGGCGGCATGTCGTGCCCCATGCCTTCGATCACCTCGAGCCGGGCGCCCGCGATCAGCGCCGCCGTATCGATGCCGCAGGCGACGGGGATCAGGGGGTCGGCCGCGCCATGGATCACCAGCGCCGGACAGCTGATGCTCGGCAACAATGCCGTGCGCTCGCCCGAGGCGGCGATGGCCACCATCTGCCGCGCCACGCCTTCGGGGCAGCTGCCGCGCTGCAGCGCCGCTTCGATGCGCTGGTACAGCAGTTTTTCCGACACGGGATAGGCAGGGCTGCCGATGACGCGCACGGTGGCCGCCATGTGCGCCATCAGTTCGGCGCGGCTGGCATTGCGTTTCGGACGTTGCAATAACGCATTGCGCGCGGCCCGCGTGGGGCCGGGCAAGCCGCGCCGGCCGCTGCTCGACATGATGGACGTCAGGCTGAGCACCTGCAGCGGCGCGCGCGCCGCCATCACTTGCGCGATCATGCCGCCCATCGACACGCCGATCACGTGCGCTTGCGCAATGCGCAGGGCCGCCAGCAAACCGAGCGCGTCGTCCGCCATGTCATTCAAGGTGTAGGAAGTTTTGAGGGGCCAGCCCAGCAAGTTTTTCACGTAGGCCAGCGGCAGATACGGTTTGCCCGCCAGCGCCATCTTGCTCGACAGGCCGCTATCGCGGTTGTCGAAACGTATCACGTGAAAACCTTGCTCGACGATGCCTTCGACGAAGTCCGCCGGCCAGGCAATCAGTTGCATGCCCAGGCCCATGACGAGCAGCACGCACGGATCGTTGGGGTCGCCGTGGCTTTCATAAGCTATGTTGAGGCCGTTCGCCATGATGGTTGCCATGATTGCCTCTCTTACAGGAACCAGCACGCAGGCACGATCGCTGCGGCCTTGCAACCAGCATACCACTATTGTGCTTCAGACATGAGACCGGCACGCGGCACTCAGCTGAAGTGTTGCCGCGCCGGTACGGCGCGCGGCAACCTTGCTGCACCTTACTTGGCCTTAGGCAAGGAATCGGCCAAGTCCACCCACGCTTGCGGCTGCGGTTTACCGCGTTCGCGCACGCCGAAGAAGGAGACCACTTGCGTGCCTTCCTTGTCGAAGAATTCGACAGAAGTGACGCCGCCGCGCTTGACGACCCAGCCGCTGCGCAGGGCCGTGTCGCGGATGTGCAGGTTGAAGTCCGGGTCCAGCACGTTGAAGAAGCCGCCGGCGGCCATGGTTTTTTCGATCTTGCCGCTGTAGATCTGCGTCAAGCCTTCATTGCCCAGGAACACCATGATGGCGACCTTGTCCTTGGCCGCGTTTTCCAGCAGGGTGCGCAGCGCTTCCGGCGTCACGCGCTCGACCACGCCGGCCGGCGCCAGACGCAGCGCCTGTTCGCGCGACAGATGGAACTCGCGCATGATTTGCGCAAACTGGTGCACGTCCGTCATGTCTTTCCAGGCCAGCTGGAATTCCTTGACGTCGATTTCGGCGTCCGGCTTTTCAGCGGCCTTGGGCGCCACGGCCAGCACGTTCAGCTCGGCGCTTTGCTGAGGCATGCGGAAGGTGGCCACCAGCTTGTCGTAGACGGCCACGCCAGGCTCGTTGCGCAGGTAGATCTTGTGCACGGCCGTGCCGTTGGCATCAAAGAATTGCAGGCTGCGCGTCGGCTTGCCATCGCGGCCCGCTTGCTCCACGGCAAATGCATATTTCCAGTTTTCAAAGTGGAAACGCAGGTCGATCTGGCCGCCCAGGTAGCCGCCCGCGATATTGCGCTGGCGCGCTTCCGTTTCCGGATCCTGCTTGGCGTCGGCCTGTTCCGACTTGTCGCCCGCCTGCTTGAACTTGCTGGCGACGCCCGTCGTTTCAATGACGCCGTTTTCATTGCGCGTGATCGCTTGCACGATGCCCAGGTCCAGCGCGGCGCGCATGATTTCACGCGGCTGGTTGCCGTCGGCCTGCAGGCGCGTGACGCCCTTGCCGATATTGGTTGCCAGCAATTGTGCTTCGGACACACCCAGCGCGCGGGCCGCGTCGCGGATCTGCAGCTTCGGCTGTTCCGTGCGCAAGGTGGACCAGCGTTCCGCCAAAGTGGCTGGGGCCGCGTATGCGTTTGCGATCAGCAGGCTGCCTAGCAGGGATAGAACGAGTTTGGATAACTTCATAGAGAGACCATTCAATCAAACATGGAAAAACAGAGGGGCAAGCACCCCTCCCCGGTTAAAAATCAATAACTGATGCTGAGACTGGCGGCGACGTTGCGGCCCGGCTTGGCGTAGCGCTCGATCTCGGCACGGCTGGCGGCCGTGGTGCCGGCGGACAGGCTGCGCGAGGCGGCGTAATCCCAGTACTTGCGATCCGTCAAGTTGTACACGCCGACGATGATCTTGGCGTTCTTGTGCACGTTCCAGTAAGTCGACAAGTCGAAGATGGTGTACGACGGCACCTTGAAGCGCGGCGCGGTCGAGCCCATCAGCAAGTCGTTCGGCGCCTGCTTGTCGCCGGCATGCAGCGCCGTCAGTTCCAGGCCGAACAGCATGTTGCTGTGGTCGTAACCGAAGGTCAGCGCCGTCTTGGCTGGCGCCACCGAGGCCAGGCCGCCGCTCTCGCCCGTCCGGGTATTGAAGGAGCGACCCTTGGCCACGCCCGTGGCCAGGTCGACGCGATAGCCCTGCATGGCCGGTGCCCAGGCACCCAGCTCCGCGCGCAGGGTCAGCTCGCCGCCCCAGGTACGGGCATCGCCGATGTTTTCCGGGCGGAACAAACCCTGCACGATGGTGGGATAGTTCACGGGATCATCTTCCTGCATCACGTACTCGATCATGTTCTTGTATTCCGTCTGGTAGACGGACGCGTGCATGCTCAAGCCCTTGACGAGGTCGCCCTTTAAACCCAGTTCATAGGCCTGGCTGGTTTCCTTGCGCAAGTTCGCATTGCCCAGCACGGCATAGCCCGTCCCGCGGCCCGTGTAGCTGAAGGAATCATAGGTGCCCGTGCGCTCGGCCGCCGTCGGCAGGCGCGTGCCGCGCGTCACGGTGGCGTAGGCGTTCATTTGCGGCAACACTTCCACGGACAGGCTCAGGCTCGGCGTGAAATAGGTGTCGCTTTCCTTGCGCACTTCCTTGGCCGCGTTCGGCACGGCGATCACATAGTTTTGCAGGTTTTTCGGCTCGTTCTTGCGGTAGTCGGCACGCAAGCCCGGCGTCAGCACGGCTTTCTTGCCGGCCAGATTGAAACTGAGATCGTCGCGCACGTACAGGGCCAGCTTGGTTGTGTCCATGTCGGCCATGCGGTTCTTGTTGGTGATCTGATGCTGGCCCGTGGCAACGATGACACGGTCTTCGCGCCATGGACGGCGCGTTTTCAGCTGTTCCAGCTGCACGCCGTACAGCAGCGCATTGTTCGCATTGAGCTGCTTGAGCGCTTCCGACGTCAAGCCGATGCTGTCATTCTTGAAGCTGGTGTCGATGGTACGCTGTGCCGGGCTGCCGAAGGTGTAGAGGCCTTGCGTCTTGTCATCGGTTTTCGCATTCTGCAGATACACTTTCGACGTCAGGCGGTCGAACAGGGCAAAATCCTTGAGCACCACGTCATGACCCAGGCTGACGCGCGTGCGCCTGGTGGTGGAATCCTGCTGCACGCCGGTCGGATAATACGTGCTGACCTTGTTGCGCAGATCGCGCTTGTTCTTGCGCTCGAACATATCGACCGTCAAGTCCAGCTTCTGTTCGCCAGGCAAGGTCCACACCAGCTTGGACAGCAAGGCGTTCGAATGCCAGTCGTCGGGATTGACGGTAGCGCTGCCGCGGCTGTCAAGCTGCTCGCCATCGCGGTGCACGTACACGGCCAGTCCTTGCAGGCTGGCGCCGAGCTTGGCGGCGCCCGTCAGGGTGTGCGCATTGCTGCGGTCGGCCGTCGCGCGGCCGTATTTATAGGCCACGTAATGGTCTTGCCCTTCACCCAGGTAATCCTCGGGCGACTTGGTGACAAAGGCCACACCGCCGCCCAGGCCAGGACTGGCGCCGCTGACGGCCGTCGTGCCCGAATCAATGCGCACTTCGCGGAAGGTTTCAGGATCGAAATAATCACGGCCCGTGCCGAAGGCATTGAGGGTATTCCCATCGGGCTTAGGTGCCGCGTCGGGCAAGGAAATGCCATCGACGTCCAGGCTGACCCGGTTGCCTTCCAGTCCACGGATGTTGTAACCCGTGTTGCCCGAACCATCCCACACGCTGCCGGCGCCCGAGGCCGCCATTGGCGTGCTGATCAACGGCTGGTAGCGCACGATGCCACCCATGTCCGTCACGCCACGGCGCTCCAGGTCGTCGCTGCTGATGACCGTCTTGGTGCCGGCGCGGCGCTCGTAATCCTGCTTGGCATTGACGACGATTTCCGGGAAGACAGGCAGCTTGGCCGGTTCCTGGGCGGCCGTGCCCGCGTTGATGGCGGCATTTTGCGCAACGGCAGGCAGCATCGGTGCGGCGAACAGGCCCAGCAAGGCGGCGCGCAGCACCAGGTTGTGGCGGCGGGCAGGCAGATGAGCTGGGGATACGACGGGTGCAGCGGTGCGCTGCGGAAGCACAGTAGTCATGATGGTCCGGTCTAAGAGTAAAGGCTGGCTCTTGAACCCGGATCGATAACGATGCGCAAGGAAAGTTTGCTGGCGAAAACAATACTGTAACACGAATCATTCTCATTTGAGAATGACAATTGGTCTAGACAGATGTTATTTCGCAACAATTATAAAAATGCCAGCCGGGATGGCTGGCACATTGGACTGATGTCAGGCCGGCGGATGGGCCAGCTTGCGCGCCTCGGCCTGCGCGCGGCGGCGCTCGGCAAAGAAACGTCGCAGAAAAGCGCCGCACTCATCGGCCAGCACGCCGCCTTCGATAGCCGTCTGGTGGTTCAGCGCCGGCTGCTCGAACAGGTTCAGCACGGAACCGCAGGCGCCCGTCTTCGGGTCGCCCGCGCCATACACCACGCGGGCCAGGCGCGCATGCAGCATGGCGCCCGAACACATCACGCACGGCTCCAGGGTCACGTACAGCTCGCAGCCGGGCAAGCGATAATTGCCCAGCTTTTCGGCGGCCGCGCGCAGCGCCATCACTTCCGCGTGCGCGGTCGGATCGTGGCGGCCGATGGGCTGGTTGTAGCCGACGGCGATGACTTCGCCATCCTTGACGACGACGGCGCCAACGGGCACTTCACCGAGGTCCCACGCGTGCTGGGCCTGCTCCAGGGCCAGCTGCATGTAGCGCGCGTCCTGCGCGCTAGCGTGCGTTTCAGTCATCGGTGACTTCTGCCCAGCAATTCGGCGTTTCATGCAGCACCAGCTTATGCAGGTGCAAGCCCGTGCCGAAATGGTCGGTAAACGCGGCCTTCAAAATGTCGAAGGCGATGCGCGCCAGGTTTTCCACGGTCGGAATGCGGTCGATGACGACGGTTTTATGGTCAGGCAGACTGGCCAGGAAGTCGCGCACGGTCGTGTCTTTTTCGTAGACGAGGAAGGCGTGGTCCCAGACGTCGACCAGGTGCTGCTTGGCCAGGGTTTTCACGTCGGAAAAGTCCATGATCATGCCATTGTCGGAATTGCCTTCCGCTTCGATGACCTTGCCGACCAGAGTGATTTCCACCGTGTAGCGGTGGCCGTGCAGGTTGCGGCACTGGCTTTTGTGGTCGGGAATGCGGTGGCCCGCGTCGAATTCGAGCTTGCGTGTGATAGTCAGCATATGTGTTGTTAAGGTATTTGCAGCAGTTTATGGGTTTGCAGGCTCAGCTTCCACTTCGGGTTGCTTTTGCACGTTTCGATGGCCAGCTTCATGTTGTGCGCGGCCAGGGGGCCATCCATCGCCTGCACGAAGAAGTTCTGGAAATCCAGTTGTTCGTAGGCAGCCAGGTCTTGCTGGAACTGGGGAATGACCACCTTGATTTCATTGCCTTTGTGGACGACCAGTGTGGAACCCATCTTCGGGCTGACGCAGATCCAGTCCACGCCGGCCGGCACGGGCAAGGTACCGTTGGTTTCGATGGCGATGGTAAAGCCGACCGCGTGCATGGCGTCGATCAGGGCCGTATCCAGCTGCAGCAGCGGCTCACCGCCCGTAAACACCACGTATTTGCTCGGTGCATAGCTGGCCGGCCACAGGCTGTCGATCAGCGCGGCCAGTTCCTGCGGCGTCTTGAATTTGCCGCCCAGTTCACCGTCCGTGCCGACGAAATCCGTGTCGCAGAACTGGCACACGGCCGTGGCGCGGTCGCTTTCGCGGCCCGTCCACAGGTTGCAGCCGGAAAAGCGGCAAAACACGGCCGGACGGCCCGCGTGCGCACCTTCGCCCTGCAGGGTGTAAAAAATCTCTTTGATGCTATAAGTCACTGTATTTCCTAAGAGCTGGCTGGCGTCCTCGCGCAGGGCGTACGCAGCGATGCCGGCGCATACCGCCGGAACCGCAAAAGCCGATTGACAACCCTCTATTATATGCCGCCACGACACTTCCCGTGCAAATGCCGTGCCCGTCACCTGGCCGAGCGGCGCCAAAGGACCAGAAAGCCACGGCGAAAGGCATAACTGCGCGACTTTTGCGTTTAGACAATATAAATATCCCACAGTTAATATATTTTCTGTAATAAGATTGCCTTCTGGAAAACATTTAGGGAGCGAGAAATGATGCAACGCTGGCTACGCCTGCCGTACCGTCTGAGCATTCTGGCCTGTCTGGCAGCCAGCGCACTCGCCACCCTGCACACCGGATACGCGGCGGGACCGATGCCGCCGGCCGGCGCGCCCTCCCCCTTGATGGCGGCCTGCGCCGTCCTGCTCGGTGCGCTGACGCTGCTGCTGTGGCGCCAGCACCGCCTGGCGCTGCGCCTGCAGGCGCTGGAACAGCTGCGCGAGGACGGCGAGCAGGCGCGCCTGGCCAGCGGGCAACAGCAGGCGCGCGAGCAGGAACGCCTGCGCATCGGGCGCGACATCCACGACGACCTGGGCCAGCATCTGCTGACCCTGAAGATCGACCTGTCCATGCTGCAGACCAGCACGCATGAGGCGGCGCCCCAGCTGGCGCAACAGCTGGCCGTGATCGCGCGCAATGTCGACCTGACCATCGCGGCGCTGCGCTGCGTCATCCATGACCTGCGCCCGCCTGCCCTCGACGCAGGCCTGCAAGCGGCATGCGACGAACTGCTGGCCGACTTTACGCGTACCACCGGCATCGGCTGCGGCTGCGACTACCAACTCGACGCCGCCGCCGGCCGCGCGCATGGCGCCTTGCTGTATCACGTGGTGCAGGAAGCGCTGGCGAACATTGCCCGCCATGCGCACGCCACGCATGTCCAGCTGTGTCTGCAGCAAACGGGCGCCACCGTGGCTTGCCGCATCAGCGACGACGGCATCGGACTGTCGGGCTCGCCGCCGCGCCTCGGTTGCGGCCTGTCCGGCATGCATGAGCGCGTGGCCGCCGCCGGCGGCAGCCTGCACATCGACAGCCGCAGCGGCGCCGGCACCACCTTGCGCGTGTCGCTGCCCCTGCCGGTCTGCCACGACGAAGCAATGGTCCATCACTGAAAATATTGCTCAATATCAACACCATCGCTACCCCACGCGGCATCATGGCCAACGAGCCAGCCCCATTCACGCCCAAGAAGGATGCTTTCATGCCGGATAGCCACGCACATGCCAGCCTATCGCCATATGGTGAAGCCCAGGGTTTCGCCGTCAAGATGATGGAATTGCTGGTCGTGCCCACCTTTGTACTCGATGTGCATGGCAAGGTGATGATCTGGAACCGCGCCTGCGAGCAGCTGACGGGCGTACCGGCAAGCGAAGTGCTGGGTGCGCGCGAACCGGGCCGCTGCTTTTACAACGATGAGCGCCCCACCCTGGCCGACCTGCTGTTGGCCGGGCGCGGCGGCGACATGCGCGCCCTGCATACCCAGCAGCAATACCGCAGCAGCACGGGCAGCAATCTGTGCGCGGAAAACTGGTGCGACATGCCGCGCACGGGACGGCGGCGCTACCTGGCCGTCGATGCCAGCCCCATCTACGGCAATCACGGCGAACTGATCGCCGTCGTCGAAACCCTGCGCGACATGACGGACGAAAAGCGCGCGCACGTGGAACTGGAACGCCTGGCCACGCGCGACGGCTTGACGGGGCTGGCCAACCGGCGCTGCTTCGACGACACCATCCTGGCCGAGTGGCAGCGCGCCCAGCGCCAGGGCCAGCCGTTGTCGCTGTTGATGGTTGACGTCGACAATTTCAAGGAATACAACGACAGCCACGGCCACCAGGGCGGCGACCTGTGCCTGCGCAAGGTGGCCGGCGCCGTGGCCAGCGAAATGCGCGCCAACGACCTGGTGGCGCGCTACGGCGGCGAAGAGTTTGCCGTCATCCTGCCGAACCAGTCCCTCAAGGGCGCGGCCATCGTGGCCGAACGCATCCGCCACCGCGTCGAGCGCCTGCAACTGCCGCGCAAGCGTCCGGACGGCGCCTGCGTCACCGTCAGCATCGGCGCCGCCACGGCCCTGCCCGGCCCCGGCACGGAGCTGGGCCAATTGATCCATACGGCCGACTGCGCCCTGTACCGCGCCAAGCACCTGGGCCGCAACCGCATCAGCCTGCCGGAAACGACGCTGACATAAGCAACAAGTCCCATCATCAGGAAACACGACCAAATTTGGTGTATATTTGGTCCTGTCACAATTTTTCGCATCCGGAGACGCCATGAACCTCAAGGAACGCATCAAGCCGATTTCCTACCTCAAGGCCAATACGACGGAGATCGTCAACAGCTTTGACGCAGGCCAGGACGAGCCCATCATCATCACGCAAAATGGCGAAGCGAAAATGGTCGTGCTGTCCATGCACGCGTATCAGGAAGGCAAGCGGCAAGCGCAGCAGATGCAGGAGCAGCATGCGTTCATGAAACTGATCGCCATGGGCAACCAGGACATCGCGCGCGGCGACGTCGTGTCCGAAGAGGATTTCCTGGCCAGCCTCGACCAGGCTTGAGATGACGCGCATCGTTGTGCTGAAAAGCGCGCAAGCCGATTTCAATGAGCTGCGCAGCGATTTCAAGGCGCACCATACGGCCGCCGCCCAGGCGCAGTTCATCTGCGCTTTCCGGCAACTATTCTCTGATCTGAAAACCTTTCCCGATAGCGGCACGCCCGTCGAAGCAGCCCGCGAAGTCGGCATGGATGTGCGGCAACGCCTGTGCGAAGAGATTCGCGTGATCTACCACCATGACCGCGCGCACGACATCGTGTACATCCGCATGTTCCTACCCACCCGGCGCGATTTTCTCAGCCATCTCACGACCCGCATCCTGCGGCCCGACTTGTAGCCCCTATGCAGGGCGGCACGAATATTCTATGCTGCGGCGTTGCACTTTCCACATTTCCAAAAAAGAAGGAGCCCCCGTGTCAAGAATCATGCCCGTTTTATTACCCGCTTTCGCCTTGGCCCTGTCGGCCATGGCCTCGTCGAACCTGGGCGCCGCGCCCGTCAAACCGGCCGCCGCGCACAGCGCCGCCGCCAGCAAGGCCGATTTGCTGCCGTTCAAGGCCACGGAAAAGACCTTGCCCAATGGCTTGAAGATCATCATCGTGCCGACCGGCTTCCCGAACCTCGTTTCCTTGCAGATACCCGTGCAGACGGGTTCGCGCAATGAAGTCGAGCCGGGCAAATCCGGCTTTGCCCACTTCTTCGAGCACATGATGTTCCGCGGCACCAAGGCCTATCCACCCGAAAAATACCAGGAAGTGATCACGCGCGCCGGCGCCCGCCAGAACGCCTATACGAGCGACGACCTGACCAATTACCACACGACGTTTGCCAAGCAGGACCTGGAAACCGTGCTGAAGGTGGAAGCGGACCGCTTCCAGCACCTCGACTATGCGGAAGACGCGTTCAAGACGGAATCGCGTGCCGTGCTGGGCGAATACAACAAGAACAGCGCCAATCCCGTCTCGAAACTGTTCGAAGTGATGCGCGACAGCGCCTACACGACGCATACCTACAAGCACACGACGATGGGTTTTATCCAGGACATCGAAGACATGCCGAACCAGTACGCGTATTCGAAGATCTTCTTCGACCGCTGGTACCGTCCCGAGCGCACCACCATCATCATCGCCGGCGACGTGGAACCGCAGCAAGCCATCGCACTGGTGGAAAAATACTGGAGCGGCTGGCAGCGCGGCAAGCAGCAGGCGGCCGTGCCCGTGGAACCGGCCCCGCGCGGCCCCGTCTACAAGCACGTGGCCTGGCCCACGCCGACCCTGCCATGGGTGGCCGTCGGCTTCCACGCGCCCGCGTTTTCCGTGAAGGACAAGGACCAGGCCGCACTGGCTACGTTGCTGTCGCTGTCGTTCGGCCGCACCTCGCCGCTGTATAAACGCCTCGTGCAAAACGAGCAAAAGGTCGACCAGCTGTTCGAGATGACGCCGGACCGGGTCGACCCGACCCTGGCCGTGCTGGGCGCGCGCGTGAAAAGCATCGATGACGCCGTCTACGTGCGCGACGCCATCCTGGCCACCGTGGCGCGGCTGCGCGACACGCCAGTGAGCGAAAAAGACCTGGCGGACGCCAAGTCGGCGGAAAAATACGGTTTGATACGCTCACTCGACAACACGGAGCAGATCGCCGGCACCCTGGCGTCGTTCGTGCATTTCGACCGCTCGTATGCCACCATCAACCAGTACTACCGCCTGATCGATACGCTCACACCGGCCGACCTGCAGGCAGCCGCGCGCAAATACCTGACGGACGAGGGCCTGGTGGTGACGACCCTGTCGCATCAGCCAATGGCCGCCGCCATCGCCACCACGCCGAAGCTGGCCAGCCTGCTGCCGGCCGCCTCGAACGCGAAGTTCGACGTGCTGGTGCAAAAGTCCGCGCTGCCGCAAATCCGCTACAAGCTGCTGTTTATGGCCGGTTCCGCGCAAGACCCGCAAGGCAAGGAAGGCCTGGCCGCGCTGACGGCGTCCATGGTGGCGTCCGGTGGCTCGTCCGAGCGCAAGATCGACGAAGTCAACCAGGCCCTGTTCCCGCTGGCCGGCAGTTTCAGCCAGCAGACGGACAAGGAAATGACGACGTTTACGGGCTCCATCCACAAGGATAACTGGACGCAGTTCAACGCCATCGCCCTGCCGCTGCTGCTCTCGCCCGGTTTCCGCGAAGACGACTTCCGCCGCCTCAAGGATGCGCAAAAGAACGCGCTGCTGCTGGACCTGAAAGACAATAACGAAGAGGAATTCGCCAAGGAACGCCTGCAAACGAATGTGTATGCGGGTACGCCGTACGGCCACCCCGTGCTGGGCACGGTCGCCGGCATCGACGCCATCACCCTCGACGACGTGAAACAGTTCTGGAAGAGCGCGTACGCGCAAGGCGCCGTCAAGGTGGGCATTTCCGGCGACGTCTCCGAGGCCATGACGGCTTCCCTGACGCAGGCGCTGGCAAGCTTGCCGGCCGGCCCAGGCTTGCCGGCAACGGTGAAACCCGCGGGCCGCAAGGCGAACGGCCTGGAAGTGGAAATCATCGAGAAAAACACGCGCGCCACGGCCATTTCCTTCGGCCTGCCTTTGGAGGTGACGCGCACGCACCCTGACTTCCCCGCCCTGTGGCTGGCGAAGACATGGCTGGGCGAGCACCGTGCCTCGAATTCCTATCTGTACCAGCGCATCCGTGAAATCCGCGGCATGAACTATGGCGATTATGCGTACATTGAAGCCTTCCCGCGCGGCATGTTCCAGTTCTTCCCGAACCCGAACCTGGGCCGCAAGGCGCAGCTGTTCGAAATCTGGATCCGCCCCGTGGCGCCGGACAACGCTCACTTCGCGCTGCGCGTGGCCCTGACGGAGCTGGGCAAGCTGGTCGACAACGGCCTGACGCAGGACGTTTTCGCCACCACGCGCGACTACCTGATGAAGAACGTCTTCGTCATGACGTCGACGCAAGACCAGCAACTGGGCTATGCGCTCGATTCGCAATGGTATGGCACGCCCGAGTTCACCAAGCTGATGCGTGATGGCTTGTCAAAACTGACGCTGACGGACGTCAACCGCGCCATCAAGCAGCACCTGTCGGCGAAGAACCTGTCCGTCGTGATCGTCGCCAAGGATGCGGCCGGCTTGAAGGAAAAACTCGTCAGCGACGCGTTTTCTCCCATCAAGTACGACGGCAACAAGCCGCAAGCCCTGCTCGATGAAGACAAGGTCATCGGCGCGATGAAGCTGAACATCCAGCCCGCAGCCGTCACCGTGACGCCAGCGGCGCAGGCGTTCGCGAAGTAAGGGCTGGTGCTGGATCACCCCATCTGAGGAAGCATGTCGGATGGGGTGCATCGGGGGTGGCCAGACTTGAACACATCAACGACCTGCGGTGAAGGATATGGAATGCCACGCTGTCACATTGATCATATCGCCATCACGGCGCCAACGCTGGAAGCGGGTGCGGAGCTGGTGCGGCTGGCGCTGGGGGTAGAACTTCAGACTGGCGGAGCGCATACCCGCATGGGGACGCATAACCTTCTGCTAAGGCTAGGCGATGCTGTCTACCTGGAAGTGATCGCACCCGACCCCGAGGCGCCGCTACCGTCCCGGCCCCGCTGGTTCGCGCTTGACACCCTGGCCGCCGATGCGGCGCCGGCACTCGCCACCTGGATAGCCCGCACCGCCGATATCGAGGCCAGCGTTGCGGCATGCTCGGAGCCGCTTGGCAATATCGAAGCCATGAGCCGGGGTGCCCTGAATTGGCTGATCACCATTCCCGGCGATGGCGCATTGCCCTTGCATGGCGTCGCCCCGGCACTCATCGAGTGGCAAGCGGAGGCGCACCCGGCGGCCAAGCTGCAGGATCAGGGGCTGTCCCTCATCAAGCTCGAACTGTTTCATCCCGAACCGGAACGCATTGCCCGCTTGCTGCTATCGCTGGGCCTTGAAGGCCAGCTTGTTGTGCACGCGTCGACAGCGGAGCGCGGCGCCGGCCTGGTCGCCCACATCAATACGCCGCAGGGGCTGCGCCAACTGTAAGCGCGGCGGGCGATCAACCGCCCCCGCGCTGCCAACTCACTCGAACGGATTGGCCACCGACGTCACCTCGGGCGGCGGCAGCTGGTCGGGCAGTTCCCGCTTTTCCAGCTGCGCCACCACGTCGGCCAGCAGTTTTTGCAGCTGTTTGGCCAGGGCCAGGCCCGGCTTGTCCAGGGTCAGGTCGATGTCGCCGCTGATGCTGATGCGGTCGATCCGGTTTTCGATGGTCAGGCTGCCGATTTCCAGCACATCGCTTTCATTGGCATACGGGACGAATTTCTTTGCGCACATGGGATTTCCTTTTTGACGGTCTTATTTCTTGGACTTGCTTTTCACCTTGGGCAAACTCAGCATGCGCAACTTTTGCTGGCGCGTCAGCGACGGTAACAGATCGATGCCGATCCTGTCTTCCAGTTGCGCAATGCTCAACACTTCATACGTCTTGGTATCGACGTTTTCAATAAAATAGGCAGCGCCGGCGCGCTGGCGCGGGCTGTACACGGCCTTGTACAGATGGCTGGGAACGATCACCCGGCCCACCTTGCGCAAGTTACCGCCAATAAAAGCCGGCCCCGTGATCACGTACAGGTCGCCCTCTTTCTTGGCCATCTTGCGCACGGCGCCTTCGATGCCGGCCCACACATAGCGGTTGTTGCGCGAATCTTGCGGCACCATGTTGGACAGGGTAAAGCTGTCGCGCTGGCTCTTGCGGTCCGGCATGTCGCCGTTGGGTGCCATGTGGCCACGGTCGAAGCCGCTGCGCGCATAGTCGGCCAATTCCGCGCGCTGGGCGGCGGGCAGCTTGCGTTCGGCGTGGAAGGAGTTTTCGCGAGACAAGTCCTGCGCCGCCTCCAGATTGTTCGCCGTCAAGTGCTCGGCCGACCACAGCGGCGTGCGCGTGATACCCGAGTGCATTACGCCAAACACGTTGTAGCACAGCTCTTTGGTTGCCACGTCCAGCTTGGGGTTGGTGATTTCCGGCTTGCGGCCATCGACGTAATGGGCGGGGCAGGCATCGGCATGCGCCAGGTTCGCGGCAAAGGCGGAAGCCAGCAAGCCGCACGCCAGGGTCAGCCTGGCGATCGATCGTTGAATCATATTTCCCTAAGTGAAATCATTGCAGGCCAGCATTCTAGCGGACGGCGGCCATCATCACAAACCCGCGCAAACCTGGCGTGCGCGACGGAAACTGGGCGTGCAGGCGGTCCTGCGCAGAGCTGGTGCAAATAAAGGCCAACAGGCCGCGCACAGCGATTCATATCTGCTAAGATTGGCTGGATTCGTTCGCATCGACCATTCAAGATTTGGAGAGCATATGATCAAAAAAACCCTGCTGCTGATCGTCGTCGTCGTCGCCGCCATCCTCGGCTATGCCACCACCAAGCCCGACACCTTCAGTGTCCAGCGCGAAATCACCATCAAGGCACCGCCCGAGAAAATCGCCGCCCTGATCACGGACTTCCATTACTGGGCCGCCTGGTCGCCGTGGGAAAAGCTCGATCCCGCCATGCGCCGCACGTTTACGGGCCCGGCCAATGGTCTGGGCGCGCAATATGCGTGGCAAGGCAATGACAAGGTAGGCGCCGGCCGCATGGAAATCACGGAGGCGGCCCAGCCCGAACGCACCGTCATCAAGCTGGACTTCCTCAAGCCCTTCGAAAGCCACAACACCACCACGTTTACCATGACGCCCGAAGGCGACGGCACCAAGGTGAACTGGACCATGACGGGCCCCAGCCCTTACGTCAGCAAGGTCATGACAGTCTTCGTCAGCATGGACAGGATGATCGGCAAGGATTTTGAAAAAGGCTTGAACAACCTGAAAGCGGCTGCGGAACGCTAAGCCCGCTCGCAGCAAAAGGAAACAGGGCCCGCGCGGCCCTGTTTTACTTGGCGCCTCCTTGCGCAGGCTTGCTCAGAACTGCTCGATCCAGGCGGCCAGATGGTCCGGCGTAAGCGCCGGTTCAGCCTGCACTACCTTGCCCTGCAAGCCCGATTCCGTCTCGCTCAGCTGCAGCGACCAGCCGCGCCGCGCCAGCCACAGCAAGCTGGCCAGCCAAAACGAGTGGATCGGCGAGACGGGCGTGGTGGTCGGCGTTTCCAGGAATTCCGTCAGCAGCCGTCCATCGAGGAACAGCGCCGTGCCGCCCTGGTTTTGCAGCGCCGCGCCAAACACGGGCAGCAGCATGTCGATCGCCTGCTCCACGCCACGCCCCGGATGCTCGCGCTCGAGCGTGTCGAGCTGCTGGCGCACGGCGGCGGCAAAGGCCGTGCCGCGGAACGCTTCCGAACTGACCAGGTCGGCATAATCCATCAGCAGCCAGTCCGGCTCGGGCGGCGTGACGCCGGCCGTCAGGGCCGCCGACAGATACGCTTCCACGGGCAGTTGCTGTTCCGGACCGGCCAGGCTGGCACACAAGGCGTACAGGGTGCCGATGCGGTTGGCGACGGCTTGCCGCTGGCGCACCATCAGCTTTTCGCGCAACAACTGGGCGTGTTCATTGCGCAAGCGCGCCAGTTCCAGCGCCTGTTTCAGTTCCATGCGCAGCGCCGCGATATCCCACGGCTTCTGGATGTAGCGGTGGATCTGCCCCTGGTTGACGGCTTCCACCGTGTGCTCGAGTTCGGAATACGCGGTGGTCAGAATGCGCACGATGTGCGGATGGCGGTCCCAGGCGTACGACAGCAATTCGTTGCCGTAGGCGCCGGGCATGCGCTGGTCGGAGACCAGCACGGCGATGCGGTCGGCCTGCTCGTCGAGGATGCGCTTGCCCTCCTCGACCGAGGTGGCCGTCAGCACGTCAGCCAGCGGCGCGATGGCACGCTGGAAGTATTTGAGGGCGTTGGCCTCGTCATCGACATAGAGTATCGTCGGCAAGCCTTGCGCCGGCTCACGCTGAGCCGGTAAACGCAGATTGGCGTCAATCATGCTCGTTCCTTATATGTACTGGAAAATTCAGGGTTACCGTGGTGGAGGTGCCAAACTCGGTGGCGATATCGAGGTTGCCGCCGAACGACTGCATCATGCGGTGGCAAAACACCATGCCCCAGCCCTTGCCTTCGCCGCCACCGGCACTGACGGGGTCGATCAACAGCTGTTCCACAATCTCGGGGGCGATGCCGGCGCCATTGTCGCGCACCGTGATGCGGCCAGCATCGATGCGGATGCCGATCGCTGGATGGGTTTGCTCGCCGGCCGAACGCAAGGCATTCGCCAGCACGGACGATAATATCAGCGCGACGCAATTGGGCGACTCGGCTATGGAGAAATCTTCGCCCACTTCGACCGTGATGGCGGCGCGCTGGGCCGCGCTCAAGGGATAACTGTCGAGCAAGGCGTCCAGCAACTGGCGCGCGCTGCCGGCGCGGCGTCCGCCCTGCATGCCCGGCCCGGCGCTGGCCAGGCGCACCGTGTCGACAAAGCTGGCCAGGACCGACAGGCAATAGCGCGCATTGTCGTGCATCAGGGCGGCCGCTTCGCCGATCTCGGCCTGCGGCGCGGCGTCCGCCTGCGCGCGCCGCGCGATGCCGCGCGCAAAATTGGCGATGGCCGCCAGCGGCGTATTCAATTCATGCGCAAGGAAGGCCAGCGATTCTTCCATCGCCACCAGGCCCTGGCGGCGCGCGGCCCGTTCGCGGCCCGTCTGCACGGCCAGCTGCAGCGCCGTTTGCATGGCGGCCAGGTCGAGCGGCTTTTCCAGCAAACGGAACAAGGTGCCGCCGTTGATCAGCTCGAGCAGCACGTCCTTGTCCGCATAGGCCGTCACCAGCATGCAGACGATGTGCGGATAACGCTGCGCCACTTCCTGCAGCAGCTCGCTGCCCAGGCGGTCCGGCATGCGATAATCGGTGACGAGCACGTCGATCTGGCCAGCCTCGTCTTCCAGCAAGGCCAGCGCCGCATCGACGCTCTGCGCCGTCAATACGCGGTAACGGGGACCGACGGCGCGCTCGAAATACTTGCAGGCGAGCGCTTCATCGTCCACGTACAGCACGCTGGCGCGGCTATCGCTGTCCATGCTAGCGGCCCTCCCAATCGGAGCGCTGCAAGTCGAAATTCATGCTGGCCCATTTGCCCAGCTCGCTTTCGGCACTCAATGTTCCCCCGTGGCGCTCGATCACGCCATAGCTGATGCTCAAGCCCAGGCCCAGCCCCTGCCCCACTTCGCGCGTGGTAAAGAACGGCTCGAACACGCGCGCCAGGTTTTCCGGGGCGATGCCGGGGCCGTTGTCGCGCACGCTGATGCGCAGGCGCTTGTCATCCCAATGGGCCGTGATGCGGATTTCGAATGGCGGGGCATTGCCCTTGCGCATGGACAGCACGGCATTGCCCAGCAAGTTGATCAGCACGCCCACGATGGCGGCCTCGTCGCCGCGCACCAGGGTGTCGACCGGCAGGTCGTGGCTGATGCTGACATTTTTCGTTTCATGCCCTACCAGGCGGATGGCCGCGTCGAGCGCGCTGCGGAACTGGAAGTGTCCCGTTTCCAGCTGGTTGCCGCTCTTGCGATAGGCAAAGGTCTTCAAGTCGGACACGATGTGCTGCACGCGCAGCATGCCCTGCTTGGCGTCGGCCAGGCATTCGCTGACCAGCGCGCTTTGCTTGGCGACCGGGTCTTCGATGGCCACTTCGATCGCCATCATGCAGAAATTCACGGGGTTATTGACTTCATGCAGCATGCCGGCGGCCAGAGTGCCGATGGCGGCCATCTTCTCCTGCTGCAGCATCTGTCCCTTGATATCGGCCAGGCTTTTATTCGTTTCTTCCAGCTGCGTGTTCTTTTGCGCCACTTCCGCCTTCAGCTGGAACAGCATGAAGCGGGCGCGCTCGTTGAAATAGGTAAAGACGGCGCTGATGCTGGCCGACATGATGAGGAACAGACAGTTGACGACAAACGTGCCCGGCAAGTCGAAGCCGCCCGCATGCCAGGCGCAGGCGCCCACGTACAGCAGGCAGGAGATGGCGCCGAAGACCATGTTTTGCCACAGGCCGAAAGCGAGCACGATGCCCGACGAATAGATGGCCAGCGTCATGCCCACGTAATAGATCGAGGTGGCGCCTTCCGTGATGGCGATCATCCAGGCGATCATCATTTGCGGCAGGATCAGCCAGACAAACGTCAGCCCCTGGATGCGGTCTTGCGCCCAGCGCGTGCGCATGGCCAGCACGACGCAAAAGATCAGCACGGACACGACGATGCGCGCGCTGGTAAACGCCGATTGCTTGTCCGGATACAGGGCCGAATCGAGGCCCATGCCCAGCAGGATCAGCACGATGCCCGTGTACGCCCCGCCGCGGCTGAATTCCAGGCGGAAGTCGCGCAAAACGGCCGTGTAGCCGGCGTGCAGGCCTGGAGTATCCATCAAGGAATGCTCACTTCCGCGAACACATTCACGCCCGTCGCGTCGACATAGATTTTCGGCTCCGTCGCATGTTCGGGCAGCAGGGCCGACAGACCCGCTTCATTGCGATAGATCAAATGCCACTCGAGCAAATGCTCCATGCCGAACTTGCCAGGGTTGTCGGCGTGCACATTGGTGACGAGCAAACGTCCGCCCGGCCCCACGCGCGAGGCGAAGTGCATGAGCAGGCGCGCGCACACTTTATCGGACAGGTAGTCGAACAGGCCGGCGCAATACACGGCGTCGAAACTGCCGGGCAAGCCCGTGATGCCCGAGCCATGGCGGCGCTTGAGCAGGTTATGCACGGAGTCGTGCACATAATCGATCTCGACCACTCTTCCCGTGCGCTGCATGATGGTGGTCAGGCGCGCGCGCGTCCAGTCCAGGGTCTCGCTGCTGAAGTCGACCAGCTCGAAGGCCAGCCATTGCGCATCGGGGCATGTCTCGAGAAAACGCTGCACCTCGATGGCCGGGCCGCAGCCCACGTTGAGCACTTTGTACACACGCCCCGCGGCACGCGCCGCGGCCGCCTTTTCTGCCAAAAATTCCGTCAGGATATCGATGCGGTTGCGGTGCGCGGTGGCCACGGCCGCCTGCAAGAAGGCCGCATTGACGATCTGAAAATACGTGCTCGGCCCCTGGCGCGGATCGTCGAGCAGCTGGTTGACCATCTGGTAGTCGCCCGCATAGCCGAGCGGCTTGGTAAACGTGCGGAAGACGAACGGCGCGCGCAGGATCAAAGGATGCAGCGCCGCCTGGGCAAATGCGCGGTGGGCCGGCGCCCGCTCTTCCTCGACGAGCGACGCTTCCACCTCGAGCTGGCGCAAGTACAGCTGGGTCTGTTCCATCAGCGGCAAGGCCAGTTCATCGAAGATGTCGGGACGCAGCCGGCCATTTTCCTTGGGCAGCGAGTCGGACAAGTCGACCTGTTCGACCCAGCGCGCCACTTCCGACAAAAAGGCGCGCATTTCGTTGACGACGATCTGGTAGTCGCGGCGGATGCGGAAGCGCTCGCCCCAGCCCGCCACAAAGGCGCTGGACTCTTTCGCCACGGCGCCCTTGACGACGACCACGTCGCTCAATTCGCGCCACTCGTCGATCAGGGTCACGGAAACGATGGCAGTCAGGCCTGTGTTGACGCTGCTGATGACGACGGCCTTGCCGACATAGGCGTTTTTCGCCCCCATGCGCACCGTCACGTCATTGAGCACCTCGCTGACCTGCACAATCGAGTATGGATTGTAGATTTCCATGACCAGCGAATTGCGCTGCAAGTTGAAAATCGTGCCGCGCACCGCCTCACCTTGGGTGTTGCGGAAACTGACGACTGGATCGATCTGCGATTGTGAATACACGATTGAGCATTATCAAGTTGCCCGGTTTCCGGCGCACCACACTGGTGACACCAGATTCCAGGCTGGGTTAAGGCACGGCACACCGGTCGTTTGCCGCCGGCTCCGCCATCGCAATGGCGGTATTGCGGCGTCGCGCGACGCCGTGCCGGAGCGCCTCAAAGCGCATCTGTTCGCTCTCTGATCGAGTGTACTATGGATGTAGCAGAACGGGCAATTGTTCCCTCAGGAACGACTGTCCGTGGCGCTGCCGCGCAACGCCGGCGCTCATCCCGCGACGAACAAGGCCAGCGCATGACGCAGCAACTGCGGCGTTTGCCCCGTCCAGCGCTTGAACGAGCGGCGGAAGTTGGTGGCATCATGAAAGCCGAGGTAGGCGGCCACGGCGTCGTTATCGTAGCCATGCGCCTGGAACAGATAGATGGCCTTGTGCGCGCGCACCTGGTCCAGCTCGGCCTGGAAATGCGTGCCATGGCGCGCCAGGTGGCGTTTCAGAGTGGCGGGACTGACGCCAAACTCCTGCGCCGTGCGCTCGAGGGTTGGCGCGCAGCGGATATTGGCCAGCAGATAGTCGTACAGCGCACCGAGCAGGCTCGCTGCCGGCACGGGCGCCAGGGCCGCCTCGCGCAAGGCCAGCGCGGCCGCCGTTGCATTGCCGCGCGGCCAGGGTTTGTCGAGCCAGCTGGAATCGATGAGCATGGCGTCGACCTGGCAATCGAAACGCAGGGACTGCCCCAGGTGCACTTCGTGCTGCTCCACGTGACGGGGCCGCGCGCGGTTGAAGCAGAAGCGCCACGGCAAGGACTCTCCGGCCAGCCAGCGGCACATGGCCGCCAGCGCCGTCATGTGCATTTCCACGAGAAAAGGCAGCTGGCTCGGTGCGCCGAACGCGTCGACCCAGTACAGCACATGCATGTCGCCCGCTTCGCGCAAACGCGGTTGCAGCAGCGGACACAGCAAGGTATGAAAATCGCACAGGATGGTCAAGGCCTGGCGCAGGTTCTGCGCCTGCAGCAAGGCATGGCTGGCCGCGCCGTAATGGCCGGGCAGCATTTGCTGGCCCAGCATGAAACTCGTGTCGGCACTGTCCAGGCCGCGCGCCACGTTGGCCAGCAATTGCAGGTATTGCGCGGCGCTGACCTGGCTTTCCGCAGACGGCAGCGCACCGCCATCGAGGCCCGTGCCCTTGAGCAGCGGCGCCACGGGCAACTCGCGGCTGCGCGCGTAATCGAGCACCAGCGCCGGCTGGTGATGGGCTGCGATGCTGGGGTCGCTTTGCTGGTTCAGCGGCATCAGGCAGGCGCGGCGGTGCCGGCCCGGGGACTGGCGCTCCGGCCCGGCGTTTCCACGGCCCGGCTCAGCTCGGCCAGCACCACTTCCGGCACGCCGTCCGTCAGCGAGCAGGCATGGCGCAGGCTCAGGCGGATTTCACGGTTGTCGTTGGCGTGGTGGTGCATCTGCCCCACCATGACGCACAGGTGGCGCGCCTTCACTGCCCCATCCTCGCGCGACACGCCCGGCATCAGCACGGCGAAACGGTCGCCCGCATAGCGGCACAGCAAATCGTCATTGCGCAAGTTCAGCAGCAGCATGTGGCCCACGGCTTGCAGCACGCGGTCGCCTTCGCGGTGGCCATATTCGCGGTTAATCAAATGAAAGCTGTCGATATCGAGCAAGACCAGTGCGCAATCGAGACCGGGCCGGCGCTCCTGCTCCAGGCGCATCTGCGTGCGCAGGTAGCTGGCATCGGCCAGTTGCGTGATGCGGTCGAAGGCGCGGTGGTCGCGGAACAGGCGCTCGCGCTTTTGCAGGTGTTCGTTCAGGCGGAACTGTTCCTGGCGCCAGTAATACATGCCGATCGTTACCAGCAGCATGCCAAACGGAATCAAGCCTTCGAGCCAGTTATCCCACACGGCGCTCTTGTCGACGGCGAAGAATTCGTCGAGGCAATCAGCCCAGGAGCCCAGCATGATGGCGCACAGGCCGCCGGCGATCAGGCTCGTCACCAGCCCGCGCGGCCGGCTGCTGAGGGTAAACAAAAACCAGATGCCCGCCATGACGGCCGTGCCGCCTTCGCAGACGATATCCATCCACTTCCAGATGGCGATCGGTTTAGGGTGCCCTAACGTGGCGTACAGGAACAAGAACAGGGGCAAGGCCAGTGCGGCGGCAATCAGGCTGTTACGGTGCAATGGCAGCATGTGGGGAAACCTTTAAAAGTGGTGCTGTCGCCACGATAGCGCCCGCCCATGACGGCACGATGACATGCCCCACGCCCGTGCGGCAGGTGCAAACGGCTCATCATTACCTTGGGCGCTCATGCAAATACGGCATGCCACGCCCCATGTGCCCACGACCGGCAGGTCATTTCAGCTCACCACGCTCCATTTCCAGCCGGAAAGCGTTCACGGGCCGTTGTTTTCAGGGTGGCAAGCCCTTGCCTGTCACGCAACCGTCATATTTGCTGCCTAGAATCCGCCCGGTTCCTTTCCCTAACCGAGCTCTTCATGAAAACCATGCACACTTCGACTCCCTCCCCGCTGCGCCTGACGGCCCTGGCCCTCGGCATCATGGCCGTCTTCAGCGGTCAAAGCCATGCGCAAGATGCGGACGGCCAGCCAGCCGCCACCGTGGTCGTCAGCGGCCAGCGCGCCAGCCTGCGCAACGCCATCGCCGCGCAAGAGAAAGCCGACAACATCATCAGCGTCATCAGCAGCGACGATATCGGCGGCTTGCCCGATAAAAACGCGGCCGAAGCACTGGCCCGCTTGCCGGGCGTGTCCGTGCAGCGCGACCAGGGCGAAGGCCGCTACATCACGGTGCGCGGCCTGGGCCCGGACCTGAACGCCGTCACCATCAATGGCGCCCTCGTGCCGTCGCCGGAAGCGGGCCGCCGCGCCGTGGCGCTCGACATCCTGCCCGCCGGCCTGATCCGCACCCTGGAAGTCTCGAAGACCTTGCTGCCTGAAATGGACGCCAACTCGCTGGGCGCCACGGTCGAAGTGAAATCGCTGTCCGCCTTCGACTTGCCGGGCAAGCTGCTGTCGGCCAACGTGGGCGCCAGCTACGATGAAAAGACGGGCAAGACCAGCCCCAGCGGCGGCGCCCTGTGGGCCCAGCGCTTCCTCGACGGCAAGCTGGGCGTGGCAGCCGGCCTGAGCGCGGAAAAGCGCTCGTTCGGCTCCGATGACGTGGAAACGGGCGGCGCCTGGAGCAAGGGTAAATTGTCCAGCCTGGAATTGCGCGACTACCTGCCCGTGCGCAAGCGCGGCGCCCTGGCCGTCAACCTCGATTACCGTCCCGAAGCGGGCAACAGCTGGTTCTTGCGCTCGTTCGTCAGCGAATTTTCCGACAATGAAGTGCGCGACCGCCTGACCATCAGCAATATCGCGGGCGGCAGCCTGGCCGAAGAGCAGACGGCCAGCGCGCGCGCCGAGCGCCGCATCCGCCAGCGCAAGTACACGCAGCAAGTGCGCTCGCTCGTGCTGGGCACGCAACAGAAATCGGGCGACTGGACCCTGGACGTGAAAGGCGGCATGAGCCGCGCCACGGAAGACACGCCGGAATCCCTGAACGATGGCCGTTTCCGCGGCCTCAGCAATTTCGCCGGCATCAGCTTTACGGATACGCAGGAGCCGAAACTGAGCGGCCCCGCCTCGCTGTACGATCCGGCCAGCTACGCGCTCAACGCCATCACCCTGCAAAAGCGCTACTCGAAAGACAATGAACACCACGCACGCATAGACCTGGCGCGCAAGTTCGACATCGCCACGCTGAAGTTCGGCGCGAAGGTCAGCCGCCGCGAAAAGACCAATGACACGGATCAATGGGCGTATAACAGCAGCAAGGCCACCAGCGGCAACTATTGGGGCACCGGTTCCACGTTGATGAGCAATTTCGTGCAGGGCCACAATCTCGACTACGACCTGGGCAACATCGGCGTGGCGCTGGACCCGGCCCTGATACGCGCCCGCGTGGCGGGACTGGACCGCGCCAAGGCGCGCCTGTCCACGGAATCGATCATCAACGACTACCGCATGCATGAAGACATCAACGCCATGTATGTGCAAAACAGCTACGACTTCGGCGCCTGGCACATCCTCGGCGGCGTGCGCGCCGAACGTACCAGCTTTGAAGCGGCCGGCTCGCAAGTGGACAGCGCCGGCGTCGCCACGGCCTTGACGCGCGAGCGTTCGTACACCAACTGGCTGCCGAACCTGCAAACCCGTTATGACGTCGATCAAAAGACCAGCGTGCGGGCTGCCTGGACGCAAGCCGTCGTGCGCGCCAATTTCAGCCAGCTGGCACCGGGCGTCAGCCTGGCCAGCAACACGGAAGCCGTGATCGGCAACCCGGACTTGAAACCGCTGAAGGCGAACAACCTGGACCTCGGCATCGAGCGCGTGCTGGGCAACGATGGCGTGATGTCGGCCTACGGCTTCTACAAGGACATCAAGAATTTTACGTACACGACGAACCTGGCCGGCACGGGCCAATGGGCGGGCTACACGACGGCCACGTCATATGCGAATGGCGACGCGGCCAAAGTCAAAGGCATCGAACTGGCCTACATGCAGCCGCTGCGCATGCTGCCGGCGCCGTTCAATAAATTCCTCGTCGGCGTGAATGGCACCCTGAGCACCTCAAGCGCGCGAATCAGCCGTTTCGACAAGGCGACGAACAAGCAACTCAACCGCGACATCCGCCTGCCTGGCCAGTCGAACCAGGTAATGAACTTGATGCTGGGCTATGAAACGGGCCCGCTCAGCGCCCGCCTGGCCCTCAACTACAAGTCGCCGTATCTGCTGGAAATGGGCAACGACATCCTTGACCAAAGCCAGGACCATATCGTCGCCGGCCAGAAGCAGCTCGATTTCTCGCTGTCGTACCAGATCAACAAACAGTTCCAGCTGATGTTTGAAGCGGCCAACCTGAACAACGAAAAATACTATGTCTACCAGGGCACGAAGCAATACAACGTGCAGAACGAACAATACGGCCGCACTTTCAAAGTGAGCTTGAAAGCCAGCGCCTTCTGATGATGATTTCAATGAACATGAAAAAAAACGTACTCTGCGGCGCCTTGCTGGCCGCCTTCTGCGCCACCGGTGCCGTCTTCGCCGCCCCCGCCAACACTTTGCCTTCCTTCACGCAAGAGGCCGAGGAACTGGCGCGCCTGCCCGGCGGCGGCTGGCTGACCCTGGACAAGCACGGCTTGCGCCTGTTCAACGCCAGCGGCCAGGAGCAGGACCGCATCACCGTGCGCGCCAAGCAGCTCGACACGCGCATCAATGGCGGCAAAGTGCTGGCCGTCTTCCTGGAAGCGGACACGCAGCGCCCGCTGCCCGTCTCCGTCGACGTGCAGGCCGGTAAGCTCAATCGCCTGGCGCCGTTCCCCGTGCCCACCTTTTCCGTGGAAGCGTCCTGCCTGTACCGTGACGCCCAGCAGCTCGACCATCTGTTCTTGATCGGCAAGGATGGGCAAGCGGAACAGTGGGTGATGCAAGGTGAACAGCGAAGCCTGGTACGCAAACTGGCTTTGCCGCCGCACGCCAAGCATTGCCGCGCCGACGATGGCGCCCAGCGCCTGCTGGTCAGCGAGGCCAACATGGGCGTATGGTCGTATGAAGCCGATTCGGAAGGCATGGGCAAGCGCGAAGTGGTGGCCCTGCGCAAGCCGTACGGCCAGCTGGATGGCGGTGCCGGCGCCTTGGCCGTGCTGCCGGGCGGCGTCGCCGTGCTCGATGGCAAGGCGGACAAGCTGCACCTGTACTCCCATCAGGCGGGCAAGTGGACGGCACAGCCAGCCCAAGCCGTCGCCTTGAACGTGCGCAAGGGCGACAGCCAGCTGGCACTCGACGGAAATTCCTTGATGTTGCGCGGCAAGAGCGGTTGGCAAGCGCGGCCCTTGAAATGGGCTGGCCGAGCGGAGACATCACCTGCGGTGGCCATCATCGCCCCGCAAGCGCAGACGGAACCGATGGCGCGCCAGGGCGACGCGGCCGACGATCCGGCCATCTGGCTGTCCAGCAACCCTGCCGACGCACGCATCCTAGGCACCAACAAAAAGCAGGGACTATTGGTCTACGACCTGCAAGGCAAGCAGACGCAGCTGCTGGAAGTGGGACGCCTGAACAACGTCGACGTGCGGCAAAACATCAGCCTTGGCGGCGGCAAGGTCGACCTGGCCGTCGCCACCCAGCGCGACGACAACAGCATGATGCTGTTCACCATCAATGCCGATGGCGTCGTGGCGGAAGCGGGCCGTTTCCCGACCGGACTGAAAAGCATCTACGGCATGTGCTTGTACCAGCCGGCCAGCGGCGGCGTGGAAGCGTTCATCAACGACAAGGACGGCACTTTCCAGCAGTACAGCATCAGCATGAACGGCAGCAAGTTCAGCGCCACCCTCTTGCGCAGCTTCAAGGTTGCCACCCAACCGGAAGGCTGCGTGGCCGATGATGCCAACGCCAGATTGTTCCTGGGCGAGGAAACGCGCGGCATCTGGACCACCTCGGCCGACGCCGCCAAGCCCGACGCCCTCACCATGGTCCTGCCCGTGGGCGCACAGTTGACGGCCGACGTGGAAGGCATGGCCATCTACCGCCAGCCGGGCAGCAAGGCTGATTCTGGCTACCTGATCGTCTCCAGCCAGGGCGACAACAGCTACGTCGTTCTCGACGCCAAAGCCCCCTACAAGGTGCGTGGCCGTTTCAAGGTGGGCTTCAATTTACCGGCAGGCATCGACGGCACCTCGGAAACGGACGGCCTCGACGTCACCTCCGCCAACCTGGGCGGCGCGTATGCACAAGGCATGCTGGTGATCCAGGACGGCTACAAGCGCCTGCCCGATGGGCCGCAGAACTTCAAGTATGTAGCGTGGGGCGATGTGGCGAAGGCGTTAAAGCTGGATTAAGTTAGCAGCAACAGGGGGCAGCAGCACCGGGGAAATGCGCACCAATGGGGCGCATTTCCATCCCGAAGAGGCCGGCCCCGCCACTATGTGCGCGGCATATCAATATGAAATGGCAGGCGCTTGCCGCACAAGTCCACCATGCCCGTCACGAGCAGGCGCCCTGCCGACAATTCGACAATGTTGACGGCCGATACGTCACCGTATTCCATCATATAGATACCCGATTCCTCTGCATCGGGGTGCATATCGAGCATTCCGATCGCCAGCGCTCCTTCCTGCCCTTCCGGTATGCGCAAGCCGTGCAGGAAAAAAGCCGGTGGATACAGCGCCCACGACCATTCCCCATCATCCGGCTCCGTCAAGCGCATGAACACATCATCGTCGCCATGGATATCGATATTTATCTCCAGCATGCCCCTGCCATGCACTTCCAGACCAATGCTTGATTTCGCTACATCCACTTCAAAATTGGTGTCACCGATACTAAAAACAGTCATGCAATACGACTCCCCAGTTACAGCTAAATATGGACGCGACAGGTAGCAAGAAATACAGGGGCAGCCCCCTCGGTCACGAAACCAGAAGGATAAAGCCGGCAATCACGGCTATCGTGCCGATACCTTATTTTTATCCTTTAACCATGTTCGTGCCATCATTCTCAACGCACGCCGAAATGGCGTCAAACTTCATCGCCTTTAAGAATGCCGGTGAACGCAAGAAAAGGCCGCTTACTCCGCAAAACAGGCAAAACCGGTTACGTCCGCTTCCGCCCCAAAACGGACGGTCGTCTTATGGCCGAACGCAGCCTATCGGGCAACAAGTGTTTGCCGACGCTCGGTTTCTCTTATCCGCGCCGCATTTGTCGCTAGGGACCAATGTGTACGTCAAACCCTGCCGGACTGCTGGGCAGTCGGAAACGGTATCTTAGACCACTTCCGTCACCGCCCGAGGTGCTCAGCTGTGATTTTTGAGCTTAGCGTACTATTTTTTCCGAATTATGTGGTCGCCCTCACTAGAAGACAGGAATCTCTAAGAGTGCTTTCTGGTGTTGCAGTTCCCACCTAGCAGTAAACTGAACCAAGAGTTCTCGCCACTTTGCCGAGACAACTTCCCCGTCCATTCTTTGGATTGTTGGGAAGGCACTCTGCATGAACGCGGATAGCATCCAATTGTCGAAATCTGGATGGCTTCTCGCCTTGAAGAACTCTTCAACCCCACACGAACGAATAACAATTAATAATTCTTCAAATTCTTGACATGAAGCGATTGTTACTGGATATTTAGCCGATAGGTTCAATAACTTCTCATTGCCTATCATTGCGAGCTTCAACAAATCATTAAATTGAGCCCTGATAGCTGGCGAGAATATTACCCAATCTTCAAGCGTGACTATCATTGGATAGCAAGTTAAATCTTCGGCATCCCAATCAGCAATACCAGACAAAGCGTCGTCTAAGTTCTTATAAATTTGGAGAGCATCGCCAGCAAGTATCGTCAGTTCATTAAGAATAGGTTGTTCCGCATCGAGCAGCTTGGCATTATGGTTTAGCCTTTTTGTTTTGCACTCAATAAACAAGTGACCTGTTTTGTCACTGATAATCCAGTCAGTTCCATGCTTAAGATATAAACCGACACGATAGGGTCGTTCTCCCAAGACAGTGAAGCTATCGCTAGGCAGTACACTTTTCGCATACTTACCGATATAGGTTTCAAACGAGTCACCAAAAACATTCCCAAAATCAGGCTCTTTGACTAAATCATAATATAGACCCGACCCCAACCGACTCCAGACGAAAGAAGGTGTCGGACAATAAAGCTCCCAAGGCCGTTCATTAGATAGCCAAACGAAGGGCTTAGATAACAACGCATGGACGGTATATTCCCAATTGTGATCGTATCTCGCAAGCGCTTTTGAATGAGTGCGTAAGTCGTCTATTGACTGAGACATTTTTCCGAAAAAGAGATCCCTGTCCTCTTCACTTATCCCGAATTCCGAATAGTCATCATGTGCCGAGACATAGGGATTCCTTAGAACACCTCCACTTACTTGAAGCGCAAAAAACAAAAATTGAATAAAATCTAATCCGGTCTTCTTCTTTAACATCTCGTTAATTTTGTCGCCACCAAAAATCATTGAATTTCTAATTATTACCGGCATGTGAAGGCTAGTATTATTCAGCGGAATCTGATGATGAATTATGGAGTGTAAATCCAAGAGAACTCTATCAGGGTCGTCTGTCTCCCTTGACGATATAAAGCCTTGAATATCACGAATCAAATTAAACGATTCTGCCAAAGTCTTGTAGGTAAAAGGCTTACCGCCCTTCACTTCTGCATTCAGGATTAGCTCCCTAGTGAGAGTTGCCAATTGATGCAAATAGAGATGCTTCCTGAATCCAGGTGGCCCCGCTAATGCTTGCGGTACAGCGCTTCCGTTAAGCAGGTGTTCACGATATATCCACATCGCTTGCAATCCCGACTCCAAGTTTATCATTGATAGCTTATTTCTTAATGGCTTATATAGCTGATACATATGATATTAGTTCTCGTCCAAAATTCCAATTTTTGATGTTGCCGGAATCAAACTTCTTGCTGATGGTTTCATTGTAGCCCTACATAAAAGCTACGTGTTTAGAATTGGGTGATCATATTCCTATTCGGGAGCGTTTGAAGGGAGCGTTTGAGGGTCAGGTCCGCGATTCCGACACAGTCCTAGCTATGCGAATCCCAAAGCTGAAGTCTCTGCGTAAGCTCAGCGTCAATACGCATACGCTGCATTGTTAGTCATGCCGTATTGACAGTGAGTCTAGATGCCAAGGCTGAGATCATGTCCGAATGGCAGACCTGACCCCGCCACCCTCTTTGCCCCCGCCACCCTCTTGAAAAATCACAAGCCCTCAGCGTCAGGTTGTTTTTTAATATCATGGAAAGGATTTCCTTAAGAAATTCGACAAACAGATTGGGGTTTCCGCGAACGAGGATAACTCCGCCAAAATTTGACTACTCCATGTAAGAGAGGTTTTGCATTTCCCCCGAAAAATGTTTGGCTTTTCCCTACGAGAGTCTATTTTTAAATTTTCCAAAATTACCATATACATTTCCAATATAAATTTCCCCCGAAAATAGAAGAAGAAGTCCTGACCGTCAATCTCACTCATTATCTCAAAAATTCTTTGAAAATTATTTTCAGCAGAATATGGAAATATATCTTTACTCTTATTTATATCGAATTTCTTCACAATACTAATTTCAGATTTATCATCGAATTTTATTTCAAAAAGAGTCGACAAATTCAATCCATTCAAATTTAATCTTGGAGGCTTACCATCAACTTTTGGCGCCTCAGTAAGCTGCCAAAAAAGCCAAGCACTAAACTGTAAAGTTTCTTTCGACACATAAGAAACCCAAGAAATATATCTATCAACCACAATCCTTAATTCATCTTCACGACCCTCTAAATTTAAATTAAATTTATTCGCAATAAGATTCTTAAAAGATTCAGGACAAGTGTAGAAATTTTCCACTGAATGTCTATTCGTTACGTACAGTCTAGCGTCAGTTCTAATAGCATCATAATCACGATCTGCAAAAAGAACATAACGATCAACATCATAAGCATCGCACGAAATTTTTAAATGTTCATGCAAGTCAATGACATTATCCTTGCCATTTGCGTCTATAAAATTTATCTCACAACCTCTAGTTAGCCCCGATAGCCTTGGCCGATAATAATCTTCATCTTTTCCTTCAACTACTGCAAGAACAGGCCTCATCGGATTGCCATATTTTTTATTAAAGTCCAAAATAACATGAGGCAAATCCTTTCTCAATTTACCTGTTTTCAATGGCGACCTCGATCTCATAAGTGACACTCATTGGTCGTGCAGATTTCGCAAGGTCGTTGGCAAATATATATGGAGAATGCGTCGCAGCCAAAAGAAAACTACAATTCCCAGACGCAATTAAATCTGGAAGCAATTTTTCTTGCCACTCAGTAGAAAGAGAAAGCTCCGGCTCGTCAAAAATCACCGCGTATTTTCTATTATCAAGATATATCAATGACAGTATAGAAATAAGTTGTTTCTCGCCAGATGAAAGAGTATTTAAATCAATGATTTTTTTTGAGCGCTTTGATTTTATATATATTTTAGGGTCAACCTCATCGTAAATCATTTCCTTATCGCTCAGATATTTATTAATCGTTAAAATAAATCGATTTATTTGTTGATCAAACACCTTTTGCTCTTCATAAATCTTAATAAGATTTCCTAAAAAATAGGCTATGGGTTGATATCTAGAAATTCCAATCTCTCCGCTTTTTACCAAATCCAATATTTGACTTCTACCTTTATCACTTATTGAAGATCCAATTCTCTTTAATACCAGATCTAGTTTCTCTTCGTTCTTCTGAAGGTGGTGTGAATTTGACATTTCCGCTGAAAAATTTGGCATTTGCAACAGTTCATCAAGCATACCTCCACTTATTTTTGAATACGACGCCATCGTATCATCTTTAATTTTTTGAGTGACATCCTTAAATCTTTTCTCAACGTCATCCATACCAAAATGGATTAATGTTTCCTCATCATGACTGTCCTCTTCGTAACTATCCTCAAAAATATCAAATCCATCTCCCTCATCGACACCTTTTATCCCAAGTCTTGCAAGGTTCTCTTCAACTCGGCGATATGTGGGCAAATAAAGTATCTTATATGGAAAATTTATTCTAAATTTATTTAACTCACTTACAATTATATATCGTTGAATTATTTCAGGAAACTCCATTAAGTATCTAGTCACATTACTAATTGCCACTGGAGATGATTCTGGTGAAATTTCCTTAACGATTAATCTCAAATTTTTCAAATCTCCCTCTTGAAGAGCCTTATTTATTATCTCGACCATTTTTGAGTTAATATTAACCTCTATCATACTAAGAATATTGCGTATTGAAAGTGGAATTCTTCCTTCCTTCCTATCAAAACTATTTTCACCGATATCACTAATATCACTTCTTTTTACGGTGAAAAATTGTTTTCCGTCAGACATTTCCAGTTTGGCTTCTCTGAAATTATAAGCCGCAAGCTTTTTTAAATTCCCACTTAATATACTAAACAATATATTGAGAACTGTTGTTTTCCCCACTCCATTTTCGGTCATAATTATAGTGGATTGCGGCAGAAAATTAATTACTGCATTTTTATCCTCATGCAACCCACTAATAGTAAGTTTTTTTAAATAAGAAGGCTCATTCATGATTCATTCCATTTTTGCAAATAATATTGGAACAGTATTTTATTTGACGCTTCCTGTCAATGAAATTATTGTGCCAAAAAAATATTAAGTGGTTTGTTTCTTTCGGAAATCACCATGACTTGCTCCGACAACTAAAATAGAGGAAAAGGAGGCCACCCCGTCCATCACTGCTATTAAGAGACTAAGATGACCGCACCGCCTCCGCCGTATTAAAATACCGCCCCATGACCTCCCCCGCCTCGACCTCCCCTCTCCCTGACAGCATTTTGCTCCCTTCCCTGGCCGTATTGGGAGGGCAGATTTCCGTCAATTTGGGGGCGGCGATTGCGAAGAATCTGTTTCCTGTCATCGGGGTCGAGGGGATTACGGCATATCGCGTGGGGTTTTCTGCGCTGATCTTGCTGGCTATCTTCCGGCCGTGGCGCTACCGGCTGACGCGCAAGGATGTGCTGAACTTGCTCGTCTACGGTTCCGTGCTGGGGTTGATGAACTTGCTGATTTACCGGGCGTTTGCGCTGATACCGATTGGCATCGCGGTCGCCATCGAGGTGACGGGGCCGCTGGCAGTGGCCATGCTGTCGTCGCGCCGGCCGCGCGATTTGCTGGCTGTGGCGTGCGCCGTGTTCGGCTTGTATTTGCTGCTGCCCCTGCAAGGCAGTCCGGGCAGCCTGGACCCTGTCGGCGTGGCGTATGCGCTGGGGGCGGCGCTGTGCTGGGCGCTGTACATCATCTTCGGCAAGCGGGCATCGACATTACAAGGCGGCCAGGCCGTGGCCTGGGGCATGACGGTGGCAGCCATGGTGACGGTGCCCATCGGCATCACATATTCAGGCACGGCACTGCTGGCGCCATCGATTGCGCTGATGGGCCTGGCCATCGCCATGCTGTCCAGCGCCCTGCCATACTCGCTGGAAATCTTTGCCCTGCGCCGCTTGCCACAAGGCGTGTTCGGCATGTTCAGCAGCGCGGCGCCGGCCGTCAGCGCGCTAGCCGCCATGGTGGTGCTGGGAGAAATGCTGAGCTTGACGCAGTGGCTGGCCATCGCCTGCATCGTGTTCGCGTCGGCCATGGCGGCGCTCGGCGCACAGGGCGGCAAGCGCTAGCGGTGCTCGACGGGCAGGCAGGTTTTGATGCCCGCCTGTAAAATGCGTCATTGCTTGCCATATCGCGCACTCTGCCCCATCGATGACATCGACACTTCTTTTTCGCCTGCTCTCCCCTTTCGCTGCCGCAGCCGTGCTGCTGGCGCCAGCCGCCGTCGCGCAGGCTGCCGCTCCGGCCGCCCTCAAGGGTAATGCGGAAGCAGGCAAGGCCGCGTTTCGGAAGTGCGCTTCCTGCCACCAGGTAGGGCCATCGGCGCGCGGCGGCTTTGGCCCCAAGCTGACGGGCGTGATCGGCCGCAAAGCCGGATCCACCACCGACTACAAGTATTCGGCGGCGATGAAAAACGCGAATATCGTCTGGACCGAACAAAATCTGGCCGGCTTCCTGAAAGCACCGAGCGACTTCATTCCCGGCAATAACATGCGCTTCTGGGGCATCGGCAATGCGCAGCAGGTGGCCGACTTGCTGGCCTACCTGCGCACGCAGTAAGCACATCCCATAACGCATGCACGGACAGGCGCATACCGCATCCAGCCATTGACGCCGGATCAAGCTCCCAGCGCCTGCAGCACGCCCTTGCGCTTCTTGTGCGCTGCTTCATAGACTCGCAGCCGCCTGCGCTGGGCAGCGGACAGGCCATCGAGCTTGTCGCGGATCTGCGCCACCGTCAATTGCTGGTAGCCAGCGATGGGCAAGTCCGGCGATGACGCATCCGAGGCAGCGCCACCGGCTTTTTTCCGCTCCTGCGTTTCCTTCGCTTCACCCGATTGCGCCCTTTGCTTGTTCACGATGCGCGCCGCGACTTCTTCCTCGCGGCCCGGATAGCGTCCTTCCTGCTTGAAATCCCGTTCCAGCTTCTTGAATTCGCGTTCACGCTTGGGGCTTGCACCGACAGGCATGTCCCCTCCGGTCTACGTTTTGGCCGGCAACTTGCGCAGGCACAGGTAAATGGAATACAGCGCCGCCAGTCCCACCAGTACATACACGCCGCGCGAAGCGGCCGTCATGGCGCCGAGGATGCTGGCCACGATGTCGATATCGAACAAGCCCACCAGCGCCCAGTTCAAGCCGCCCACGATCAAGAGGATCATCGAGATCCAGTCGACCACGTTCAAGCGCTTTGCCGACATTTCCTGTTTTGCCGCACCGTCCGATCCTGCCTGGATATTCGCCATATCAGCCTCCTGTAAGAAGAAAGGACCCGCCGCCGGGTCTATCAAGGAACAGTGTAGGCGCGGCACCGGCATGCGCCAGTCGGACGATGCCGGGCATTGAAGTAGGAAGACTCTGTAATCAGGCGGGTGATTTTATCTGGCAACAAGCCAGGCGACAGCGCGCATCGGGTAACTGCAGCTCATTGCCGAAGCTGCTTGTACATGATGGTGGTGGCATCCAGGCGGTTGCCGTCCGGCGCCAGCGCATAGGCGGGGATGCTGCCGGCCACCACGTAGCCGAGCGACAAGTACAGCGCTTGCGCATGGTCACCGCTGCGCGTGTCCAGGGTCAGCAGGCTGCGCGGCAACTGGCGCGCCTGTGCTTCCAGTGCCTGCATCAGCTGGCGGGCGATGCCATGCCGGCGGAAAGTGGGCGCGACCAGCAGCTTGCGCACTTCGGCCCGGTGCGCCTGGTTGGGATTGGTGTCCCAGTCCAGCTGCACGGCGCCCGCCACCCGGCCATCGACTTCGGCCACCAGCAACAGGCGCACGCCGCGCGTGACGGCCGGCAACACATTATCCATCCAGAACGCCTGGCTGGCCGCCGCATCAAAGGGCAAGATAAAACCGATGCTGGCGCCGTCGTGCACGCAGTCTTGCAGCAAGGCGCCCAGTTCCGGCAAGCGTTCACGAATATCGGTGGATGAAAAATGACGTAACGATGCGGACATGGCGACCTCAGACAAGAAAGAGAAAATAGCGGGCGCCGCTGTCTGGCGGCGTCGTGAACGCGCTGGGGCCGTGCAACTGGTAGCGCAGGCAGTCGCCGGCCAATAAATCGTGCGCGCGGCCGTCGACGGTCACGTTCAGCTTGCCTTCCTGCAGCAACAGATGGTGTTCCATGCCGGGCCGGGGCGAGGCGGCATAAGTGATCGTCACGCCCGCATCGAGTTCGCATTCGAGCGCTTCGCCGGCCAGCGCGCGTGACGGGGGCGAAACGGAGCGGCGCCGAAAACCCGTGTCCGGGTCCGTCCATACGCTTTGCTGAGACCGCCGCAACAGGGGCGGGAAATCGTCTTCCACCATGCGCAGCAGGCGCGACATGGCCAGGCCGTACGCGGCGCACAGCTTGCCCAGCACGCTAGTTGTCGGGCTGACTTCGCCATTTTCCAGGCGTGACAGGGTGGCGCGGCTGACCTGGCTGGCACTGGCCAGTTGATCCAGCGACCAGCCCTGCTCCACCCGCAACTGTTTCAAACGCGCGGCCAGCCGCTGTTCCGTCTCGTTATCAGTCAATGTTGAATTTTCCATATATGGGAATTTATCCCACAAAAGAGAACTTGGCAAGCAGTTGCTGCACAGTTGTTCAGCGCACAGACCAGCAAGCCCTCCCCAGGCACGATACGCCATCACTTCAAGGAAAAGCCATGGCCTCCACTCCCGCCACTCCCCAGCCACGTCTGGGTCAGGCGCCCGCGCCGCTGGGCAGGGTCGAATTCCATTTGCAGTTCATTCGCTCATATGCCGATCCCGCGTTCGACGCCGTGCGCGGCGCGTTGGTGCAGGTGGAAGAAGTGGCGTGGAAGAATTACCAGGATGGCCGCAAGGCACCCGTGACACAGAAGGCCGGGCCCGGTTTTCTTGACCCCGATTACGACTTGTCCGTGGAGTGGAAAGCCACGCGCGACCGCCTGCTGGCCGCCGAAGCGCGCCAGAAAGACCCCGGCACGGCGTCGCGCGTGCTGCTGATCTGCGGCGCGGCACGCAATGACGGTTCTTGCCCCGGTGAAATGTCGAAAACGTGGCGCATGACGCAATGGACCAGGGAAGTACTGCAGGTCGACAATATCGAAACGGACGTGCTGGACCTGAGCTTGCTGACCTCCTCGTATGATTTGCACATTCATCCGTGCAAGGGCTGTGTCTCGACAGCCATGCCATTGTGCCACTGGCCATGCAGCTGCTACCCGAACCATGGCGAACGGCAGACGAATGACTGGATGGCGGAAATTTACGAGCGCTGGACGGCCGCGCACGCCGTCATCATCCTCACGCCCGTGTACTGGTACCAGACGCCCAGCGTACTCAAGCTGATGATAGACCGGCTCGTCTGCGCCGATGGCGGCAATCCCGATCCCACGTCCACGCACGGCAAGAAAGCCACGGAAGCAAAGGCGCTCGAACTGCAAGGCTGGAATTACCCGAAACACCTGGCCGGGCGCGCGTATGGCCTCGTCGTGCATGGCGACGTGGCCGGCATCGAAGGCGTGCGTCGGGGCCTGTCCGACTGGCTGGACTGGATGGGCCTGGTTGACGCAGGCGCCAAGGCGCGGCTGGACCGCTACATCGGCTATTACGACAGTTACGCGCAAAGCCACGATACTCTCGACCATGACACCAATCTGCAGGAAGAGGTACGCAACGTGGCGCGCGCCGTGGCCGTCGCCGTCCAACGGCTGCGCGCAGGCACGCTGGCGCCGCCCGATGCGGAGCTCCAGCCTCCCCGGCCAAAATGACACCCGGCACAGCTAGCCCGCCATGCGCGATGCGTGGCGGCATAGCTCCAGGAAACCGGCCAGACGCGGCGAGAGTATCTTCTTGGACTGGCGGATCAGATAAAAGTTGCGCTCCAATGGCGGCAGCATGGTCTCGAGTTCCACCAGTTGCCCGCCGGCCAGCAGATCGGCCACGACGACGCGCGACAGGCAGGCGATGCCCAGACCCGCCGCCGCGCCATATTTGATGGCTTCCGAATTACTGAACTCGCCTGCGGCGCGCAGATAGTGCAGATACGGCACCAGCGCCTGCTCGACGGCTTCGCGCGTGCCTGAGCCCGCTTCGCGCAGCAGCCAGCCTGCCTGGTTCAGTTCCGTAAAGCTGAGCAGATGGCGCAGCTGCGCGAGCGGATGCGTGGGTGCGGCCACGATCAGCATCTGGTCCGTCAGCCACGGTTCCACCAGCAAGCCCGCTTCGTGGCACGGCCCTTCGATCAGGCCGATATCGACACGGAACTCCGCCACGGAGGCCGCGATGTCAGCCGTGTTGGCAATCGTCACCTGCGGAATGCTGCGCCCGTATTGCTGCGCCGCTTGCGCCAGGATCTGCGGCAGCAGATAGATGCCGATGGTGGTGCTGGCGCCGATCTGCAGGCTGACGGGCACGGACGGATCGGCGCCCGCGAACTGGCGCTCGATGCTGGCGGCCCCGTCGCGCATCTGCCGCGCCTGCGGCAGCAGCAGCCGCCCATTGTCGTTGAGCAGCAATCGCTTGCCCACCCGGTCAAACAGTTGCGCGCCCAGCAAGGTTTCCAGCTCATTCAGGGACGCGCTCGTGGCCGATTGCGACAGCGCAATCAAGTCGCCAGCCGCACTGGTACTGCCCGTGTCCGCCACGGCAAGGAAAATCTGCAACTGCCGCAAGGTCAACGCCATCTCATCTACCTATTTTTTAAGTTAAACATACCAAAACAATCCGTTTTACCATTTAATCAGCGAACTGTACAGTCATGACATACGAATACAGAACACGGAGCACGGTATGTCATCCCTCTCAACAACGAACACAAGCAATTTCAGCGACCGCTATGGCCGCCTTCTGCCTGGCCTGCTGCTGAGCGGCGCAATCGCTTATGCCGCCATCGCGCTGGGCAAGCTGGAATGGATGCAAAGCCACGGCATGAGCGCGCTGACCCTGGCCATCATGCTGGGCATCGTGCTGGGCAACAGCGTGTACGGCCGCCTGGCGCCCACCTGCGGCGCGGGCGTGGCCTTTTCCAAGCAGACCTTATTGCGACTCGGCATCATCCTGTACGGCTTTCGTTTGACCTTCCAGGATATCGGCCAGGTCGGCCTGGCCGGCATCGCCATCGATGCGCTGGTGCTGGCGTCCACGTTTGGCCTGGCCATGTTCCTCGGCACCAAGGTATTCAAGCTGGAACGCAACAGCGCCATTTTGATCGGCGCGGGCAGTTCGATCTGCGGCGCGGCGGCCGTGATGGCGACTGAACCCGTCGTCAAGGGACGCAGCGAAGACGTCACCGTGGCAGTTTCGACGGTCGTGGTGTTCGGCACCATCGCCATCTTTTTGTATCCGCTGCTGTACCAGCTGAACCTGGGCTGGCATGTACTGGGCGCCACGCCTGCCGCCTTTGGCGTGTATATCGGCTCGACCGTGCATGAAGTGGCGCAAGTGGTGGCGGCCGGCAAGTCGATCGGGCAGGAAGCGGCGAATGCGGCCGTGATCGCCAAGATGGTGCGCGTGATGATGCTGGCGCCGTTTCTCGTCATCCTGTCGGCCGTGCTGGCGCGCGGCAAGGCGAAGGCCGGTGGCAAGGAAAAGGCGGCCAAGCTGGCCATCCCCTGGTTTGCCTTCATCTTCATTGCCGTGGTCGCCTTCAATTCGCTGGGCCTGCTGCCAGCGGGCACCGTGGCCACCATTACCGAACTCGACACGGTCCTGCTGGCCATGGCCATGGCGGCCCTGGGCTTGACGACACATATGTCGGCCATCCGCCGCGCCGGCATCAAGCCCCTGTTGCTGGCAGGCATCCTGTTCTGCTGGCTGATCGCCGGTGGCGCCGCCATCAACCACGTGGTTGCCAGCCTGTTTGCCTGACCTTGAGCCGGATTCAAGCCGGGGTCACTGACGCGGGAGCCGAAAACTTCGTACAATACAAGTGTTTTGACTCTCAAACCGGCTTCGGCCCCATCCAGGAACATCCATGCACCTCTCGAACTGGCTGCTTTTCTGCAGCGTCGCCCTGCTCGTCACGTTTTCTCCAGGCCCGGCCGTCTTGCTGGCCATCTCGAATGCCATCGCCGTCGGCCCGCGCCGCGCGATGATCAGCAGCATGGGCAATGGGTTTGGCCTGTTCATCATTTCCGGCGTGGCCATGGCCGGCATGGGCGTCGTGCTCGCCACCTCGGCCACGGCCTTCATGCTGCTGAAACTGGCTGGCGCCCTGTACCTCGTGTACCTGGGCATCAAGCAATGGCGCAGCAAGACCAGCGTCGTGGCCGACGCACCCGTGGTGGCTGGCGCGGCGAATCCCAATTCGTTCTGGAAACTGTTCCGCCAGGGCTTGACGGTCGCGCTGACCAATCCGAAAGCCATCCTGTTCTTCTCGGCACTGTTCCCGCAATTCATCACGCCGGGCGAACCCGTGGCCATCCAGTTCACCGTGCTGACGACCTCGTTTGTTGCCTGCGCCATGCTGGCCCATTTGTTCTACGCCAACCTGGCGCGCCTGCTGAAAACCCAGCTGGCCACGCCGGGCCGCGCCAAGCTGTTCAACCGCATCACGGGCGGCGCCTTCGTCTTGCTGGGCCTGAGCCTGCTGCGCCTGCGCAGCAAGGCCGCGTAATTACGCCAGTAGAAACGCCTCGATGCTGGCCGCCAGGGCCAGCGGCGTTTCATTCATCGGATAGTGTCCCGCATTGCCCAGCACCTCGAGCCGGGCTTGCGGGTACCACGCCAGATACGTGCGGCGCATCAGGGCCGTATCAAAACGGGGGTCATGCTCCCCCACCAGCGCCAGCAACGGTAGTTCCACGCGCGCCGCCTTGATGTCTTCACTGAAATCCGTCCCGCTCCACGCGAGAAAATAGGCGGCAAACGCCGCTTGGTCCGAACTTTCCCAGGAGTATTGCGCCTTCCAGTCCAGCCAGGCGGCTGGCAAGCGTTCTCCCGTGCTGCGGTTGATGATGGCGCGCCGCGCCTGCACATTGCCACTGGCGTCGAGAAACAGTTGCCGCGCCGCCCCATCGAGCGCCACGCCACAGCTGGGTACTGGCGCCACGGCCACGAGTTTGCGCAGGCGCAAGGGCGCCAGCAAGGCCAGCCGTTCCAGCGCCATGCCGCCCATCGAGTGTCCCACCACGCTGAACGTGGCAAAGCCCAGGGCATCGGCCAGGGCCAGCGCGTCGCGGGCGACCTCGTCCATCGAGTAGCTGCCATGTGCTCCGCGCATGCCGCCATAGCCGCGATTGTCCATGAAGACATAGCTGAAACCGCCGCTATCGAGGGCCGCTTCCATCGGCCCGAACGCGTGCGCGTCGCCAAACCAGCCGTGCAGGACGATGACGGCGTGGGCGCCATGGCCCACGCGATGATAGGTGTTGTGCATGTTCACTCCTGAAAAAGAGTGTGATGGTAAGCGGCCAGCAAGCGGCCCGCCTTCGATGGCAGGTCAAATACTGTAGAGTACGGGCCATGGATGATTTTTATACGGAAGTGCCGCGCCCCTTGATCGTCACGGCGCGCGACTATGGCGCAGGCGCGATGTTTCCCAGCCACAGCCATGCGCGCGGGCAATTCGCGTATGCGGCGCGCGGTGTCATCAGCGTGCACACACCGCAAGGCAGCTGGCTGGTGCCGCCGCAACGCGCTTGCTGGGTGCCGGTCCAGCTCGTCCACGGCATGCGCATGCATGGCGCCGTGACCATGCACAACGTGTTTATCGACGCAGCCGCCATCGACGGTGCCGGCTTGCCGCCCCACTGCCAGGTGCTGGACACACCGCCGCTGCTGCGCCAGTTGCTGGCCGAGGCCGTGACCGTCGACGCCCTGTATGCGGAACAATCGCGGGCAGGACGATTGATGGCCTTGCTGCTCGATGAGATTGCTGCCGCCAGGCCCCTGCCCCTGAGTGCGCCCCTGCCGCAGGAACCGCGGCTGGCAAAGCTATGCATGAACATGCTGCAGCAACCGAGCCTGGACAGCAATCTCGATGCGATGGCGACGCAGGCAGGCATGAGCCGACGCACCTTTACGCGGCAATTCCGCATCCAGACGGGACTGGGCTTTGCCCAATGGCGCCAGCAAGCTTGCCTGCTGGCCGCCATCACACGGCTGGCCGAGGGGCAAGCCGTCACCAGGATCGCACTCGACCTCGGTTATGCCAGCCCCAGCGCCTTCACGGCCGCCTTCCGCCGCGTGCTGGGCCAGGCGCCCAGCGATTATCTGTCGAACTAGACAATGATGGCGGCGATGCGCTGCGCCAGCGCCTGCGCCAGTTTCTGCACATGGTAGCCGTCGACAAAGCCATGGTGGGCTTGGGCGGAAAACGGCACGCGCATGCGGCCATCGTCCTGCGCGGGGCCGAACTTGCCCCAGGTAAAAGTCGGGATGTCGGCGTCGCGGTGACGGTAAATCGGGTGCTCGATGGCCGCCAGCTCCAGCCATGGCAGGCAGGTGATGAAGATATTGTTGCGCTGCTCGCGCTCGGTTTCTCCCGCACCCGTGTTGATCAACGTGCTGCTCGCTTCGGCCAGGCGTTTCGCTTCCAGGCTGCGCGCGATGAATAGATCGAGCTGGTCCGTCATCGCGAAGCGCGTGTAGTTGAGGTTCTCGTCGCCGTTGATGACGGTGTACGAGGCGGGGAAATCGTCGATCCTGATCACTTCGCCCTGGTGGATACGGTACATGAAATTGTCGATTTCCCTGACCGTATTGAGCAGGCAGAACAGGAAAAAGTGGAATACGGGGATTTTCCGTTCCTTGCACCAGGGACGGAAATCCGGCACGTCGAGCTGGAAGTTGATGTTGACGAGGGGATTGTCAAACGCCCGGAACAAGTCATAGCGGTCGCGCCGCTTTTCAAAATTTTTCATGCGGCGAGTGTAGACGATGGCGGTGCCGGTGGGCAAGTCATACTGTATCGCCACCGTGCGCCAGGCCCCGCTGCACCTTCCACGCCAATGGCAAAGTCAACAGCAATACGGCCGCCAGCGCCAGCAAGGCCGTGTTCACACTCGTATGGTCGCCCAGCGCGCCGAACAGCACGGGCGACAGCGCGCCGCCGCCGATGCTGCCCGTGTAGAACAGGGCAAACGCGTGCTCGCGCTTGCCGGGCTCGGCCAGTTCCGGCACGGCGCCATACAGCACGGACGAGGTGCCGTTCAGCGCCAGCCCCAGCAGGGGCAGCATGGCCATGACGCCGGCCAGCGGCAGCAACAGGGCCAGCACGATCAGCAGCGAGGTCATCGATTCCGTCAGCCACACGGTCTTCATCATGCCGATGCGTGCGCCCAGATAGCCGCACAGCAGCTTGCCGAAGGCGCCGCCCACGAACAGCAGCGATAAGGCCACGCCGATGCCGGCCGTGCCCGCCCCCTTGCTTTTCAGCAGGAATGGCAGGAAAGTGAGAAAACCCATGCGTACGGCGCTGTCCAGGGTACCCGTGGCCAGCAAGGCGCGGAAACTCGCGGGCGAACCATTGCCCGCAATAGGCTTGCTTACTTTTTTCTGGCTGGCCTGGATGTCGCCGGGCTTGGGCAGCAGCCACCACAGCAAGCCGGCCGCCGCCAGCCCCAGCAAACCCAGCAGCGAGACGCTGGCTTGCCAGCTGCAGACCAATAACAGCAAGCCCACCAGCGCGGGTATCAGGGTCTTGCCGATATCGCCGGCAAAATTGTAGTGCGACAGCGCTTCCTTCACACCGCCACCCGCCTCGTGCGTATCGGTGACGATGGACGAGGCCAGCGGATGCTGGGTGCTGGCACCCAGGCCGCCCAGCAGCAAGGCGAACAGCAGCACGGCCAGGCCGCCCGCCTGCCCCGCGACCAGGTAGGCGACGCCGGCCAAGGCCGTGCCGCCCACCAGCAGGCGTTCGCGCCCCCAGCGCCTGGCCAGGCGGCTGGCCAGCAACTGGAAGCCTGCCATCATGCCCGAGTACGAACCGCGCAGCAGGCCCACCATGGCGTAGCTGATGGCGAACTGCGCCTGCCAGATGGGCAAGAGCACGTAGATGACGTCCGTCAAGCCGTCATGCACGGCATGCGCGCTGCAGGCGGCGAACAGCGAGCGGCGGCGCAGGGATTTGTCGGTAACGGTGGGCGTTGCGGACAGCGAGGTGGCGGACGGGTCGGTCATGGCTCTGCGGGTATCGGGAGAGATATCTAGTATACAAGTCTCTGCTCATCCGCGTGCCACGGCTTCCTATCCTTGCGGGTTGATCAGCGCATTGAGCACCATATCTTCCCACTGGCCGGCAATTTTCAGATAGGCCCTGGCATAACCTTCGCGCTCGAATCCCAGCGTACGTAACAGGCGCTCGCTTTTCACGTTGGCCGGCATGTGGTTGGCCATGATGCGGTGCAAACCCAGCTCCCCGAAGGCATAGCCGATCCCCGCCGCCGCCACTTCGCGCATCAGGCCTCGGCCCTCGCAAGCCTTGGCGACGGAGTAGCCAAGATTGCAGGCCTGCAGCGGCCCCCTGACGATATTCGTGAAGTTACACCCGGCAACCATCTTCTGCGAGTCGCGTCCGATGGCGATGAAATTGACGGCATTGCCATCCAGGAATGCGCGCCAAGCGCTCGCGGCACGCGCATGGCAGGCATCTGCGGTATAGAACTGGCTGTCGCGTTCGGGCTCCCACGGCGCCAGGTGATGCCTGTTTTCCTGCTGGTAGGCAAGCAACAGACCCGCATTGCCGGGGTGGAGCACGGTCAAAATGGTCTGTGGCGTTACAATCGTGGGCAATGGCTGCATGGTTCTCCAGAGTTGCGCGTCGTCACTGCACTCTGCGGTATCCGGCCTGCCGCGTCAATACCATCGTTGGCCTTGCACCGCCACGACAGGCGGCGCAAGGGTTCTTTCTTACTTGGCCATCGCATCCTTGGCCATGCCATCTTTCTTCATTTCATCCTTTTTCATCTCGCCCTTGGCCATGCCGTCTTTTGCCATGCCATCCTTGGCCATGTGATCCTTCTTCATGTGCTTCTTGGCCATCGGCTTCTTCATGCCGTCCTTGTCCATCGCATCCTTGTGCATGGCATCGGCCGAAGCGTCCTTGGCCATGGCGTCTTTTTTCATGGCGTCCTGGGCAAATGCGGCGCCCGACATGAGGATGGCGGAAGCGATGATGGCGGTGATGGTGGTTTTCATGATAGGTCCTTGTCTCAGTGTGGGATGGGCGAGATTGCCCGGTGGTAAAGCTGTTGCTGTGCTACAGGTGTTGCCAAAAGTGATCAGGAGCCGCCGAACCAGTTGTATCCCTGATTCTCCCAATACCCTCCCGGATAGGTATTCGTGACAAAAATGGCCTGGATGTGCTTGGGGTTCTTGTAGCCCAGCTTGGTCGGCATGCGCAGTTTCATCGGATAGCCATATTTGGGCGGCAATTCCTGGCCGTCATACGTCAGGGCCATGATGGTTTGCGGATGCAGGGCCGTCGCCATGTCGATGCTCGTAAAATAATCGTCGGCGCATTTGAAACCGATGTATTTGGCCGTCGTGTCGGCGCCCACCCGCTTGAGGAAGTGGGAAAACGGCACGCCGCCCCACTTGCCGATGGCGCTCCAGCCTTCCACGCAGATGTGGCGCGTCACCTGCGTTTCCTGCGGCAAGGCGCGCAACTGGGGCAAGGTCCACGCTTTCTTGTCGGCGATCAAGCCGCTCAATTCCAGGCGCCAGGCCTCGCCGTCGACCTCTTCCACTTCATCTTCGCCGTAATACGCGTTGAACGGAAACGGCCGCGTGATCATGGAATCGGGATAAGTCGGCGCCAGTTTATTAGGGTCGAACAGCCAGCCTTGCACCTTGTCATTGAAGCGCGAGACCGCCGTCAAGGCTGTCTCGATGCCGGACGGGTCGCTGGCGTTGCATCCCGTCAGCAAGGACAGGCCGCCCAGGGTCAAGCTGCGCTGCAGGAACAGCCGGCGCGACGGCTGCTTGATCTGGCGCAAGGCGCTGGCCAGCATGGCCTGGCCCTGCTCTTGCACAATGATGGTTTTTTTCATGCTCATCTCCTTAGCGGCCGCGCAGCATGGCGACCAGGGTGCGCGGCACCAGCGCCACCATCAGCAGGTGCACGCCGACAAAGCCTGTCAGCAGCGCCATGGCGATGAAGTGGACCCTGCGCGCGCTCTCGTAGCCCCCCATCAGCTCGCGCAGCAGGGGAAATTGCACGGATTTCCACAACACCAGGCCGGACAGCACCAGCGCGATGCAGTCGAGCATGACGAACAGGTAGGCGGTGCGCTGCACCATGTTGTAGTGGCGCGGGTCCGCATGGGCCAGCTTGCCCTTCAGCGCGGCGACCAAATCGGCCAACAGCAAACGCGGCGACAGGGGAAAGAACTGGCGCCGCAGCCGCCCCGAGACGATGTTAATCAGCAGATACAGCAAGCCATTGGCCACCAGCAGCCACATGGCGGCGAAATGCCACTGCAGGGCGCCGCCGAGCCAGCCTCCCAGGGTCAGGGCGCGCGGCAGTTCGAACGGGAAAAACGGCGCCGCGTTATAGATGCGCCAGCCGCTGGTGGCCAGCACCACGACGGCCACGGCATTGAGCCAGTGCGTGATGCGCAGCCAGGCTGGGTGGATCACGCTTGCTTGTCCGTTCATCACATCGCTCCCTTCGCGCAGGATGCCGTGCTGACGGCTTGCAGGATGGCGCTGCTGTCGCTGCGCTGCACGAAGGCCACCACTTGCAGCTGCTCCGGGCGCCAGCTGGCGGGCAGCTTGACTTCACGGCGCAGCTGGGCACGGCCTTGCGCCAGCGCAACTGGCCCCAGCCACAGGCGCACGGCCGCGTCGTGATGCAGGGTGGCGCCGCGGTTTTCGCCGCGCAGCACCTTGGACACGATGGCGCTTTCGCTGATGGCCACGTACAGTTGGCCGCTCGTCCGCGCGTCCGGCGCGCTGGCATTGGCTTCAAGCACCAGTTTCCCACCTGGCCCCGGCGTGGCGGACAGGCCGATATTGACGGGCGCGGTGGTGGCGTTGATGCGGCGGATGGCGGCTGGCAGTTGCGTATCCCAGCTGCGCAATTCCGTGCCGCCGACGAAGAACTGCGGCGTGTAGGCCACGTGGCGCGGCTGGTGGCGCAGCAATTCGGCCTGGCGCGCATCGAATTGCGCCTGCGCCAGCGGGTCCGTCCAGCCGATCTGGTCCCAGTAGGTGACGTGCAAGGCCAGCGGCACGATCAGGCTGGCCGCTCCCGCTTCCTTGCGCAAGGCGCTCAGGCGCTGGTCGGCGGGCGGGCAGCTGGAGCAGCCTTCGCTGCTGTAGAGCTCCACCAGCGCCGCCGTCTGGGGCCCGCTTTGCACGGCGCAGCGCTGGCCGACTGCCATTTGCGCCATGGCCGGGGCGGCCACAGTCATGCTCAGTACGGGTAAAAGCAGTGTTGCAAGGCGGTGCTTGATGTCCATGGTCGTTACCCGGTATATTGAATTAAGAAGCGTGCTTGCCTGTCAATTCGCCGCATGCCGCGGATTGGTTACAGCCACCATCCATTATTTTTTGAATTTATTTTTCCAACGCCTGTCACCAAAGGCCTGCATGCAACGAATACCTGTAAGCGAACACCTGCATGGCACGGAACTGCGGCTGCATGGCTTGATGCTGCGCGGGCTCGATGGCGATGCGGCGGCCTACCGCAGTTTTTTGCAGGCAAGCAGCCAGCACTTGCGCGCCTTTTTCCGGCGCCGCCTGCTGCGCTGGCCGGACGAGGTGGAAGACCTGGTGCAGGAGTGTCTGCTGGCCATCCACAACCAGCGCTTGACGTATGACACGGGGGTGCCGCTGACGTCGTGGATCCATGCGATCGCGCGCTATAAGTTGATCGACTGGCTGCGCCGGCATGGGCGGCGCGAGGCGCAGCACTTGCCGTACGACGAAGAAGATAGCGCGCAGGAACTGTTTTCCAGCGCCGATGCCGAGGCGGCCGAGGCCAGCCGCGACCTGGGCAAGCTGCTGGCCACCTTGCCGGCGCAGCAGCGCGACGCCATCGTGCACACCAAGCTCGATGGCTGGTCCGTGCGCGACACGGCGGCCGCCATGCGGATTTCGGAAGCCAGCGTCAAAGTGGCCGTACATCGCGGCTTGAAAGCACTGGCAGCCAACTTGAGGATAACGACACCATGAAAACCGATGACTTGATCACCATGCTGGCCAACGGCCCCGACGTGGCCGCCGCGCCGCCGCCGGGCACGCACTGGCGCACCGCATCCACGTTGGGCGCCGGGCTGCTGGCCAGCGTGGCCCTGATGGCCATGCTGCTGGGCGTGCGGCCCAACCTGGAACAGCTGGCCCAGCTGCCCGATTTCTGGATCAAGGTCGGTTTCGTCATCTGCCTCTCCCTGGCAGCCTGGCACGTCAGCCGCCGTCTGTGCGTGCCGGGCGCCGCCACGCGCGCCCTGCCCCTGCTGCTCGCCATGCCTCTGCTGCTGATGTGGGCGCTGGGCGCCATCGTCCTGAGCGAAGCGCCACCCGAGCAACGGGCGGAACTGTTCTGGGGCGCCACCTGGCGCAGCTGCCCCTTGCTGATCGCCCTGCTGTCGCTGCCCATCCTGGCCGCCGTGCTGCGCCTGATGCGCCAGCTGGCACCCACGCGGCTACGCCTGGCCGGTGCGGCGGCCGGGTTTTCCGCCGGCGGCATGGCGGCCCTCGTGTATTGCCTGCATTGCCCGGAGCTGGCGGCCAGCTTCGTCGGCTTCTGGTATGTGCTGGGCATGCTGGCGCCAACTGCCATCGGCGCGGCCATCGGGCCCAAAGTGCTGGCCTGGTAAGCGCACTCTCCCTGCAAGCGGGGCGCCGGTCAAGCGGGTTTTGCACGTCTATCGTATTCATACCCGCATACTCACGCATTCCCACGCACCCCCTGCCCGCCTTCACATACGCTTTGACATAGAGCAACAGGCTATCGCCATCACTGGCGCCGCTGTCTGTTCTTGTCCACAAAATATTTTTTCCTGAACATGTGTAATAAGCACGTAGATTCGACCTCGTGCGCCAGCCCCCTGATGATCGGCGGCCGTTCATTCCGCTGCCTAAAAATAATTTGCAAGGAATGAATCCGATCGTGCTGGCGCCCCGTACAACTGATGCAGCCCCGTAATTCCCGCTAGTCCTACGTATGCACATAACAATCAGGGAGAATCGACATGTCATTGTTACACTCGAAAACCGCACTGGGCGCCGCCCTCCTGGGCAACCTGCTGGCCTTGGCGATTGCGCCATCGGCCTTCGCCTCCAGCCACCGCGAAGCGCCGTTCATCACGCAAAACCCCAAGGTCGACGCCACCGACTTCTATATGTTCCGCAGCTATGAAACGGGGCGCGGGGCCTACACCACGCTGGTAGCCGACTATATTCCCCTGCAGGATGCCTACGGCGGGCCGAATTACTTCGCCATGGACCCGAACGCGCTGTACGAAATCCATATCGACAACAATGGCGACGGCAAGGAAGACCTCACCTTCCAGTTCCGTTTCACCAACACCATCAAGGATGGCCAGTTCACCGTGGGCGGCAAGAAGGTCTCGATTCCGCTCGTCATCAACGGCGGCGCCATCGATTCCGTCAACCCGGCCGGCCTGAACGTGCGCGAAACCTATAGTGTGACCGTGGTGCGGGGAGACCGCCGCACGGGCACGCGCAGCAGCGTCACGAATGCCACGGGTGGCGGCACGACCTTCGACAAGCCCGTCGACAATATCGGCAACAAGGCCATCCCCAACTACGCCGCATATGCCGCGCAGCATGTGTACGCCGTCAACATTCCCGGCTGCGCCACACCGGCGCGCCTGTTCGTCGGCCAGCGCAAGGACCCGTTCGTCGTGAACTTGGGCGAAACGTTCGATTTGATCAACATCAAGGCGCCCGCCACGGAGTTTGCCGCGAATGCGGAGTCGGCCGCCAAGGATGACCTGGCCAAGAAAAACGTCACGGCCATCGAGATGGAAGTGCCGACCGCCTGCCTGACCGCCGGCGCCGACCCCGTCATCGGCGGCTGGACCACGGCCAGCCTGCGCCAGGGACGTTTGCTGAACCCGGCGCCGGGCACGGCCACGGCGGCGTCGAAGGAAGGCGGCGCGTGGGTACAAGTGTCGCGCCTGGGCATGCCGCTGGTAAATGAACTGGTGATCGGCCTGAAGGACAAGGACCGCTTCAACGCCAGCAAGCCGTCGGGCGACGCGCAATTTGCCGACTACGTCACCAACCCCACGGCGCCAGCCCTGGTGGAAGTGCTGTACGGCTCGGCCGGCGCCAAGGCACCCACCAACTTCCCCCGCAACGACCTGGTCGCCACCTTTTTGACGGGCATCAAGGGCGTGAACCAGCCCGTTACCGTGACGGCATCGGAAATGCTGCGTCTGAATACGTCCATCGCCGCCACCAGCGTCGGTGCGCAGAACCGTCTCGGCGTCATCGGCGGCGATAACGCGGGCTTCCCGAACGGCCGCCGCCCCGGCGACGACGTGGTCGACGTGGTCCTGCGCGTGGCCATGGGCAAGCTGTGCACCCTGAACATCGGCTGCGCCCCGGCCGACGCCCCCGCCGGCGGCTTGCACTTCACGGATGGCGCCTTCCTCGACGAAACGTCGTTCACGGCAGGCTTCCCCTACCTGAAAAATCCCGTGGCCGGTTCGCCGCAGCTGTAACCAGGAGAACGCGATGAAAAAGCTCTATGTATGCGGCGCCCTGGCGCTCACGGCCCTGCTGGCCGGCTGCGGTGGCGGCGGTAGCAGCCACGGCGGCGATAATGGCGACGGTGGCGTCAATCCTCCCCCCGTCGTCCTGCTCGACGCATTTTATGTGGCCGTCAGCAACGTCATCCTGACCACCAGCGATGACAAGGATGGCGTCGGCATCGACGCCATCATGGCGACGTCTCCGGACAATACGGAGCCGGTGCCTCTGTAAGCCCCATCGGGCGCCGGGGAGTCAGCTCCCCGGCGCCCGTACCCATTCCCGTCGATGGCGTCCACGATGAAAACACCGATTTCCCTGCTGTGCGCCTGTTTGCCCTTGCTGGCATGGGCCGCGCCCTACACGCCGAAAGATGGCAGCGCCGTCATCGAACAGCTGCCGCGCCGCGCCGACGCCACGCAGCTGGCCCTGCGCGGCCTGCGCCAGCAACTCGACGCCAAACCACAAGACCTGGCCCTGGCCAGCGGCCTGGCGCAGCGCTATATTGCGCTGGCCCGCAGCGAAACGGACCCGCGCTACCTGGGCTACGCGCAAGCGGCGCTGGCACCCTGGTGGCGGCAGGCGGCACCGCCCGTCCCCGTGCGCCTGCTGCGCGCCACCATCTTGCAAAGCACCCACCATTTCGGCCCCGCGCTGCAGGATCTCGACGCCGTCATCGCGCAGGAGCCGGCCAACGGGCAAGCGTGGTTGACGCGCGCCACGGTGCTCACCGTGCAGGGCGACTACGCGAAGGCGACGGCCAGCTGCGCCCGGCTGTCGGCCTTGACAACGCAGCTCGTCACCGTCACCTGCCTTGCCAACATCGCCAGCGTCACGGGCCGCGCCGCCGCCAGCGAGCGCTTGCTGGAGCTGACCCTGCAAAGGAGCGCCGGCGCGGCGCCCGAACTGGAAAGCTGGGCAGCAACCCTGCTGGCGGAAATGGCCACGCGGCGCGGAGAGTGGGCGCTGGCCGAAGCCCGCTATACCAAGGCGCTGGCGCAGCAGCCGCGCGACAGCTATCTGCTGGGCGCCTACGCGGATTTCCTGCTCGACCGGCAGCGCCCGCAGGAAGTCGCCAAGCTGCTGAAAGAGCAGCAGCGCATTGATGCCCTGCTGCTGCGCTACGCGCTGGCCCTGCAGGCGCAGTCCGGCCAGCAGCCGGCCTTCCTGGCGGCAAAAGCGGAACTGGCGGCCCGCTTCAACGCCGCCATGCAGCGGGGCGACACCGTGCACCAGCGCGAACAGGCCCGCTTCGCCCTGTTTTTGCAGCAGGATATTCCCGCCGCCCTGCAACTGGCGCAGAAAAACTGGGCCATTCAGAAAGAAGTGCCCGACATGCGCATCTTGCTGGAAGCATCGCTGGCCGCACGCAACTATACGGCGGCACAGCCCGTGCTGGCCTGGATCGCGGCCAATGGCGTGGAAGACGTGGCCTTGCAGCGCCTCGTCAGGCAGCTGGGGCGGCAGGATGATGCGAAAATCAGTTCTGCGAAGAAGGCAGGTGCGCTATGAAACGCAGCCTTTTCATCCTGCTGCTGTGCGCCTGGCTCGCGCCCGCGCAAGCCCACAAGCCCAGCGACAGCTACCTGAGCCTGGAGGTCCACGGCCAGCAGATCGAAGGACAATGGGATATCGCCCTGCGCGACCTCGATTTCGCCATCGGCCTCGATGGCAATGGCGATGGCGCCCTGACGTGGGATGAAATCCGCGCGCGCCACGAGGCCATCGCCGCGTACGCGCTGCAGCGCCTGCAAGTGGCCAGCGACCAGGGCGCGTGCCCCTTGAAAGCCGTCGAGCAGCTGATCGACAACCATACGGACGGCGCCTACAGCGTGCTGCGCTTCCAGGCAAGCTGCCCCGGCGCTGCGCCGGCCAGTCTCGCCATCGGCTACACCTTGTTCGCCGACCTTGATCCGCAGCACAAGGGACTCGTCAAAATCGATAGCGGTGGCAATACGCAAACGGCCATCTTCGACCCGGACAGCCCGCTCCAGACGCTTTCCCTGGCCGCACCCGACCGCCTGGTGCAGTTCGGCGCCTATGTGAAACACGGCATCTGGCATATCTGGATCGGCTACGACCATATTTTGTTTTTGCTGTCCTTGCTGCTGCCGGCCGTGCTGCTGCCTGGTATAAGCGAGCAACAAAAGCGCTTAAACCCAACGGCAGAAAACCGGGGTCGGACCCTGAGGGTCCGACCCCAGACCTCGCATCTGGGTTTGAATGCGGCATTTTTTGACGTTTTCAAAGTCGTCACGGCATTTACGCTTGCCCATTCCATCACCCTGACCCTGGCCAGCCTGTCGCTCATCTCCCTGCCATCGCGCTGGGTGGAATCGGCCATCGCCGCCTCGGTGATCCTGGCCGCGCTGAACAACTTGCTGCCGCTGTTCCGCGGCAAGCGCCCCGTGGCCGCCTTCGCCTTTGGCCTGATCCACGGCTTCGGCTTTGCCAGCGTGCTACGCGACCTGGGCTTGCCCCAGGGTTCCCTGATGGCCAGCCTGCTGGGCTTTAACGTGGGCGTGGAACTGGGCCAACTGGCCATCGTCGCCGCCTTCCTCCCCGCCGCCTGGCTGCTGCGCAAGACCTGGCTGTACCGGCAGGTGCTGACCGTCGGCTCGCTGGCCATCGCGCTGGTGGCGGCCGTCTGGCTGGTGGAGAGAGTGGTCGACATCAAGCTGATTTCAAGCTGATGGCGTTGTTGGACAGCCACTAGCCGGCCACAAGCCGGCCACAAGAGCGCACAACCGGGCTACAATACGAACAATTCTCAATCGCATCAAGGCCTGTTTGTCCGCGGACCATGGCATGGAAAGGTTGCATGCTACGCCCCGAACTGGAACTGCATCGACAAATCGAAGTGCTCTACACCGACCACCACGGCTGGCTGCAGGGCTGGCTGCGCCGCAAGCTGGGCAACGCCTTCGATGCGGCCGACCTGGCGCACGACACCTATCTGCGCATCCTCGCGCGGGGCCGCGCGCCCGGACGCGACGAATCGCGCCAGCACCTGGCGCAGATCGCCAATGGCCTCGTGGTCGACCTGTTCCGCCGCCGGCATATCGAATCAGCCTACGCGGACGCCATCGCCGCACAGCCGGAAGCGGCCGCACCCACGCCGGAAATGCGCGCGCTGATCGTCGAGGCGCTGATGGAAATCGATACTATCCTCGCCAGCCTGCCCGCTAAAGTGCGTGACGCCTTCTTGCTGTGCAAGCTCGAAGGCATGGGCTACGCCGACATCGCCATGCGCCTGGACGTTTCCGTCTCGTCGGTGGAAAAATACATCGCCCGCGCGCTGCTGGCCTGCTGCGCGGCGCAATTCGCATGAGCTCCCAGCTGGACAGCGCCCCCATCGCCCCCGCCGTGCTGCAGCGCGCCGCCGAGTGGATGGCACGGCTGTGGGCGGAAGACGCCAGCGCGGCCGATGCCGACGCCTGCGCCGCCTGGCGCGCCGCCAACCCTGAACACGAACGGGCCTGGGCCCGGCTGCAGCGCTTTGCCCGGCAATTCGAGGCGTTACCGCGCGACGTGGCGCGCAACGCCCTGACGCCGGCGCCGCGCCATGCAACCGGCCGTCGGCGCGCCTTGCAACTGCTGGGGCTGATCGCGGCGGGCGGGGGCACGGCCCTGCTGACGCACGAAACGGACTTGTGGCAGCGCGCCGCCAGCGACTACCGCACGTCGGTCGGCGAGACGCGCGCCATCGTGCTGGCCGACGGCACGCACGTGGTGCTCGACACGGCCAGCGCCATCGACGTTCGCTACGGCACCAATGAACGGCGCATCGTGCTGCGCGCTGGCGCCATCCTCGTCACCAGCGCGCGCGAAACGGCGCCCGTCTACCGTCCGCTGCTGGTGGCAACGCCGCAAGGCACGGCCACGGCGCTGGGCACGCGTTTTAGCGTGCGCCTCGATGATGGCGAGAGCCGTGTCGCCGTGTTCCAGGGCACAGTCGCCCTGCAGCCGCTGCAGCCGATGCGGGACGGCGCCCCCGCCCTGCACCTGCAGGCGGGCCAGCAGGCTGGCTACACGCGCCTGGAAGTACAAGATGTGACGAACGTCGAAAACAGCGCCGCCGCCTGGGCCGATGGCAGCCTGGTGGCCGAGCGCATGCGCCTGGACGAGCTGCTGGCCGAGCTGGGGCGCTACCGCCACGGCGTGCTGCGCTGCGACGAATCGATCGCCGGCCTGCGCGTGACGGGCGTGTATTCGCTGCGCGACACGGACCGCTCGCTGGCCAACCTGGCCGCCAGCCTTCCCGTGCAGCTGGTTTACCGCACGCGCTACTGGGTCAGCGTGGGGCCGCGCCAGGCCGCCTGAAAAAATAAGTGAAAAAACGTTGAGGGTTTTGGCTTTTCGTTCGGAATACGGGAAGAACCGATTTTTTTCCCGCCACTTTCCAAGGATTTGCACCATGCCCCCTCGCCTGACCGCACCTGCGCACAAACTGCGTCCGTTCCCCCTCGCCGCCGCCATCCAGGCCTTGTTCCTCGCAGGCGCCGCCGTGGGCGCCGTCGCCGTCACGGCCCCTGCCGCCCACGCGCAGACGGCCGACGCGACGCAAGCGAAGCGCCAGTACGCGGTGCCCGCCGGACCGCTGGAACGGGCCTTGACCACGTTCGCCAGCGCGGCCGGCGTGGAACTGTCGGCCGATGCGGCCCTGTTGCAGGGCAAGCGCAGCGGCGGCCTGGCGGGCAGCTACACGGTGCGCCAGGGTTTCGAGGAACTGCTGCGCGGCCAGGGCGTGCGCGTGGTGGCGGGCGCCAACGGCGCGTATGCGCTGCGGGCGGAGACTGCCCCTGCACCGGCAGCCACGCCGGCCCAGGCCAGTGCCACCCTGCCCGCCATCACCATCAATGCCAGCAGCGAACGCGAAACGGCAACGGGTCCCGTGCGCGGCTACGTGGCGCGGCGCGCCGGCTCGGCCACCAAGACGGATACGGCCCTCAATGAAAACCCGCAATCCGTGTCGGTGGTCACGGCCGATGAAATCAGCGACCGCAATGCCGAATCGCTCGACGAAACCCTGCGCTACACGGCCGGCGTGACGCCGAACCAGCGCCCGCTGGGCAGCGACGACTCCTCGCTGCTGCGCGGCTTTACCATCGAGACGAACGGCATCCTGCAAGATGGCTTGCGCAACTCGGGCCGCACTTTTGGCGCCTCGATCGAGCCGTATGGCCTGGAACGCCTGGAAGTGCTGCGCGGCCCCGCGTCCGTGCTGTACGGGCAGATTCCGCCTGGCGGCATGGTCAACGCCGTCAGCAAGCGTCCCAGTGCGGACGCCATGCGCGAAGTGGGAATTGAGTACGGCAGCTACCAGCGCCGCCAGCTGAAAGCGGACGTGGGCGGTGCGCTCGATGCGCCAGGCGCCTGGACTTACCGGGTCGTCATGCTGGGCCGCGAAGCCCATACGCGGCTGGACCGTGACCGCGATAACCGCCTGTACTTCGCCCCCTCACTCACCTGGCAGGCAGGCCCCGCGACGCGTTTGACCCTGCTGGCCCGCTACGAGCAGGACAACCAGCAGTACGCGTTTCCGAACCAGCTGCTGCACCCGGGCCCGCGCGGACAGGTTGACCCAAGTGTGAACCTGATGGGCGACGATAACCGCTTCAAGCGCCGCAACACCATGCTGGGCTACGAGTTCGAGCACACATTCAACGATACGTGGTCGCTGCGCCAGAACCTGCGCTACACGCGCCTGAAAAACGACCGCACGGACATGTTTCCCCTGGGCCTGAATGACGACGGCACGGTGGAGCGCTATTTCATGCCTGTCGATACGGCGTCGAAAAGCCTGTTCGCCGACACGCAGCTGCAGGCGAAGTTTGCCACGGGCGGCCTGACGCACCAGGTGCTGCTGGGCGTCGACTACGCGAACATCCGCAACACGGACGACTACCGCCACCAGCGGGGCTTTATCGAGCCGATCGACCTGTACCAGCCTGTGTACGGCAAGCAGCCCCTGGTGCCGGCCAAGGCGCCCACGCGCGCCGAAGCGCCGTCGCGCCAGCTGGGCCTGTACGCGCAGGATCAATTGAAATGGGACCGCTGGGTCGTCACGGCGGGCCTGCGCCGCGACAAGGCCACGCAGTCGCGCGACGTCACCGATCTTAATAGCGGCGCCGTCAAACCCGACTTCCACCAGTCGCCATCGGCCACCACAGGCCGCGTGGGCGCCGTCTACCTGTTCGATGGCGGCTGGGCGCCGTATGTCAGCTACGCCACCTCGTTCTCGCCCGAACTGGGCATCACGGCCAACGGCGACGCCTTGAAGCCGTCGCGCGGCAAGCAGTTCGAGGCGGGCGTGCGTTACGAGCCCGTGGGCCAGCGCGCCAGCTACACGGCGGCCGTGTTCGACCTGGTACGCGACAACGTGACCACGTCCGACATCGGCAACCCGGGCCGCCTGCAGCAAACGGGCAAAGTGGGTTCGCGCGGCGTGGAACTGGAAGCGCGCACGGAGTTCGCCAGCCGTCTGAGCCTGATCGCCCAATACACTTACCTCGATACGGAAGTCAGGAAGAGCAATAACGGCGACCTGGGCTTGCAGCAGGCGGGCGCGCCGCGCCACAGCGCCTCGGCCTGGGCCCGACAATCGTTCACGCTGGCCGGCAGCCTGCCTGCGTATGCGGCGCTGGGCATGCGTTTTCTCGGCGCCATGCGCTCGAATTCCGATGGCGAAAACCTGAACATCCGCAATGGCGGCATCACGCAATGGGATGCGGCGCTGGGCGTGTCGCGCGGGCCATGGCAATTTGCCCTCAACGTCAACAATGTGCTGAACAAGCAGACCCTGTATGACTGCGGCTACCTGCCCAACCTGTGCTACCGCAATGCGGAGCGCACGGCCAACGTCAGCGCCATGTACCGCTTCTGATGCCATCGCTGCACATGCGCCCCGTCCTGGCGGCGCTGCACCGCTATGCGGGCCTGCTGATGGCCGGCTTCCTCATCGTCGCTGGCGTCACGGGCAGCGCGCTCGCGTGGAAGGATGAACTGGAGGCGGCCATGCTGCCCGCCGTCTTCCGCGTGGCGCCGCCCACGCCTGGTGCGGCGCCGCTCGACGCCCTGCTGCTGCGCGAGTCCGTCGCTGCACGCTTTCCCCAGGCGCAGGTCAGCTACGCGCCGCTGTCCGCGCCCCAAGGCCACAGCATGGTGTTCTACCTGCGCCAGCCCGACGACGCACCGCTGGCCAGCGACGAAGTGTTCGTCGATCCCTACACGGGCGCGATCCTCGGCCAGCGCCGCTGGGGCGAGATCAGCGAGGGTGCCATCAACCTGCTGCCCTTCATCGAGCGCCTGCATTACGCGCTGGCGCTGGGCGACACGGGTTTGCTGATGTTCGGCCTGATCGCCATCGTGTGGACGCTCGACTGCTTCATCGGCGCCGCCCTGACCTTCCCCGCGCGCCTGAAGAAACGCTCGCCGGGCAGCAAACCGTGGCTGCTGCGCTGGCGCCCGTCATGGCTGCTGCGCCGCAACGGCGGCAGCTATAAACTGGTGTTCGACCTGCACCGCGCGGGCGGCCTGTGGCTGTGGGCCATGCTGCTGGTGTTTGCGTGGAGCGGCGTCGCCTTCAACCTGTACGGCGCCTATGCGGCCGTCATGCATCCGCTGTTTGCCCACCAGGGTGCCGAAGAAATCGTCGCGCGGCACACGCCGTCGCCGGGGCCGCAGCTGGACTGGCCGGCCGCGCGCACGCAGGGCCGCCAGTTGATGGACGCGCTGGCGCGCCAGCACGCATTCACCATCATCGAGGAAAACGCGCTGGCCTACGAACGCGCGCTGGGCGTGTACAGCTACAACGTGCGCAGCAGCCGCGACGTGCGCGCCCACAAGGGCCTGACCACCGTCTTTTTCGACGCGGCCAGCGGCCGGCAGCTGGCCACCTGGCTCCCCACGGGAGCGGCGAGCGGCGACACCATCCGCAGCTGGATCAGCGCCCTGCACATGGCCTCGATGTGGGGCTGGCCTTTCAAACTGTTTATTTGCGCCATGGGCGTGCTGGTGGCGGGCCTGAGCGTGACGGGCGTGCTGATCTGGCGCCGCAAGCGCCAGGGGCAAGCCAGGGCCAAAGCGCTAAGTCATTAATTCGTCAGGGAAAGCCGATGAAGGCCACTGGCACTGCCGGCGTCAGCCACACCCCATTGTCGGACACGTAAAACACGTGGCCCTGCGCCTGCATGGCGGCCGCATCCACCGTCAGCACGACGGGCTTGCCATGGCGCGCGCCGACGGCCACGGCCGTTTCCTGATTGCTGGACAGGTGCACGTGGTTGCGCGCGCCCGCCAGCAAACCGCCGGCGCGGATCGCGTCGACAAAGCGGCTGGCCGTGCCGTGATACAGCACGGCGGGCGGCGTGGCGGGCGGCAAGCCGATATCGACGGCGGACAGCGAATGCCCCTGGTTGGCACGGATGCGCAAGCCGTCATCGCTGATGGCATAGCGCGTCTTGCTGTCGCGCGCCACCACCTCATCCAATTGTTCACGGGAAAGGCGGCGGCCGTGTTGGGCCGCCAGCGCCAGCAGCTGGCCGATATCGGCCCAGCCCTGGGGATCGAGCGCGAGGCCGATTTTTTCGGGGGCGTGGCGCAGTATGAGGGAAAGGAATTTGCTGGTATTTACCAAATGATCTGTCATGCCCCAGTGTAGCCTTGTCAGAACGCATATGACAAGGTCAGGCGCACGGAGCGCGGCTCCACCGGGTGGAAATGCCGGTCGTTCACGCCTTCCGCTGCTTCCCCAGGCAAGCGCGACGCATAGTAATAGTCGATGTCGCTGGCGCGCTTGTCGAACAGGTTGAATACGTCGAGCGAGACGCGCGTCTTGCGGTTGATCTGATACGCCACGCGCGCGTAGGCTAACGTCGTCGAGGCCGAGCGCACGCTGTTGTCCTCGATCAGCGGACGGGGGCCGAAGTAACGCAGCTGGAAGGCGCCCGACCACGGCCCCTGGTCCGTCACGGTCACGCCGAACGAGGCCACCTTGTCGATCGATCCGGGAATAAAATTGCCGGCCGGATCATTTTCCGTATAGCGCGAGCACGAAGCGGCCAGGTCCAGGTCGAACAGCAGCCACGGTGCGGCAATGTAGTGGTTGTTCCACTCGATACCGTGGCGGCGGCTGGCGCGGCTCGCCTCCGTCTCGCCCGCGTCGCCGACGAACAGCAATTCCGACGCGATGTCGAGGCGCCACAGGGCCAGCGAGCTTTGCAGGCCAGGCAACCATTCCGTGCGCGCGCCCAATTCCATGCCCTTGGTCGGCACCAGCGGCGTGACGGGCGTGGACGGCGTGCCGTCGGGCAAGCGCGTCTGCGTCGTGCCGCGCGCATCGTTGCTGTGGAATCCCTTGCCGTAGTTGATAAAAAATTCCGTCTTGCTCCACGGCCCAAGTATCAAGGACAGTTTCGGCGACATCACGTGGTCGTTCGCCGAGCCGCTGTTGCCGTCTATGCTGCTGTCCACCTTGAAACGGTAGGCGTCATAGCGCACGCCCGCCACGGAACGCAGCCAGGGCAGCCATTGCACCGTGTTTTCGCCGTAAAGACCGATGCTGCTTTCGCGCACCCGGTCTTCGCGCACCGTGCTCTGCCGCACGCGCTCCACCGTGTTGTACAAGCCCACGGGCGACAGCCGGTCAACACGCGCCTGCACGCCCAGCTTGTTGCGCAGGGGAAGGCCGAACAGCTCCATGGTCCAGCTTTCGCTGGCGTTCACGCCGGCCACCGTGCGCCGCTCGCTTTGCTGGAACTGGTCGCCCTGTTGCGGATCGGCAAGGAAATACGTGAAGTCGCTGTTGAGTTCCAGGCGCGAGCGGATCAGGTAGGCGTCGAGCTCGAACAGCCGGTTGTCCGTGCGCTTGCGCATCGCGTACGACAGGCTGTAGCGCGAGGTATCGCCGCCGTCGCTGGGCGCGAGGCTGCCGAAACGGCCGATCTGGTCCGATTCCACGGCGCGCAGCGGCACCTGGTCGGTGGCGTTCCAGCTGTTTTTATAGGCCATGCCCGTCACGCTGAAGCCGTCGTCCGGCGTGCCCTGGCTGTAGCGCAGCACGCCGCTGTATTTACGCACGTGCTCCGGCACGTCCCAGGGACCGTTGTTGCGGTGCACTTCCAGGCCGTACAACAAGGTGCCTGGCCCGGCAGACAACGAATCGGCGACGACGCCGCGCACATAACCGTGCTGGCCGACGGAGACGCTGGCCTGGCCCTGCGGCAATTTGTCGGCCAGGCGGATGCGGGCGCTGCCTGCCGAGGCGAAATCGCCTTCGCCGGCGAAATACGGTCCCTTCTTGTAATCGATGCGCTGCACCAGTTCGGGAATGAGGAAATTGAGGTCGGAATAGCCTTGCCCGTGCGCATGCGTGCGCATATTGACGGGCATGCCGTCGACGTAAGTGGCGAAATCCGTGCCATGGTCGAGATTGAAGCCGCGCAAGAAATACTGGTTGGCCTTGCCGTCGCCGCTGTGCTGGGTGACGATCAGCCCGGGCACGAATTCCAGCAATTCGCCCGTGCGCAAAGCGGGCCGGTTGACAATCAACTCAGTAGTGATGACGCCCTGGCTGGCCGCATCCGACGTGCCGACGGCGTTGTCGTAGTGGCCAGTCACGCGCACGGTGCGTGTTTCATCGGCAACTGGAGCCGCCTCGGACTGGGCCTGGGCCGCCGCCTGGCGCCCCAAGCCCAGCAATGCCAGCGCACAAGCTGCTACCAGTTTGCGTTTTCTCAATCGCATCGCGTCTCCAGTTTTTATGATGTCAGTATGGGTCCAGGGCTTGGTCTAGCCTACCGGATATATACGCGGCCGGCTGCTTGTTTGGATTCAGCATTTTTCAAGGAGCGACCGTGGAACTGAGCGACAGTACCGGCAAGGCAACGAAAACCGCCGCCGCGGCCGTGCGCAAGCGCGATGCGCTACCCTACATCCTGCTGTTCATCCTGCTGGCGGGCTTGCTGGCCGTGATGGCGGGCGCCCTGCTGCCGCCCTACTACCAGGCCGTGCCGGCCCTGCTGTGGAGCCTGGGATTTTGCGTCAGCGGCATGCTGCTGGGCTTTTTGTTCGGCATCCCGCGCAGCCTGCCCTCTGGCACCGTCAGCGCCGCACCGCCCGACGAGCGGAACAATGGCAAGAGCCGTCCCACGGACGAGCCACCGGCCGCAGGGACCGACACGGCGGCCGCCGCCCCCAGCAATACGCTGTTCCTGGGCACGCCCACGCCCATGGAAATCAATTCGAATCTGGTGGAAGTGTCGGACTGGCTGACGAAAATCATCGTCGGCGTAGGCTTGATCGAACTCAAAAGCCTGCCCGGCAGCGCACGCAGCATGGCCGCCTTTATCGCGCCCAGCCTGGCCACGGATACGGCCACGGCGATGGCGGTGGTGGGCGGCATCATGCTGTTCTTTTCCGTGCATGGTTTCCTGATCGGCTACCTGCTTACGCGCATTTACCTGTCCATCATGATCAAGCGGGCCGACAGCATGGTCAAGAACGAATCCGTGCGCCTGGAGAGCGGCAAGGAAATCGAGGTGACGGAACTGAGCCGCTTGCAGCAAAAGTCGCTCGATGACATGCAGGAAGCCGTCACGCAGCTGCTGCTGGCCTACCCGCCCGATGGCGGCGCGCCAGTCACGGCCCTGGCCGGCGTGCCGATGGCGCAAAAGCCGGCCAGCCTGGTGCTGTGGCTGGACGACCATCCGCGCAACAATACCTTGCTGGTGGAACAGCTGGAACGGGAAAACATCAAGGTGGACCAGGCCGTGTCGACGCGGCAGGCACTGGCCATGCTGCAACAGAAACCGTATGCGCTGCTGATCACGGACATGGCACGGGTGGAAAATCGCCGGCGCATCAAGGATGCGGGCGTGCGCACGGTGCGCGAAGTGCGCCAGACCTTGCCGGAACTGCCCATCGTCGTATATTGCAGCAAGGATACGGTCGCCAGCTACGGCACGGAAGCGCAGGCGGCAGGCGCCCGTTTTATCACCACCTCGGGCACCAGCCTGCTGGCGGCAATCAACAAGTTACTGCATGAGCAACGCGAGGATGGTGTTCAACCACCGGCGTAGGCATAGCTGCCCACGTAATGGAGCGAACTGCGCTGCGGGTGCGCCAGCTGGTTTGGCGCAAACACGCAGACGGCCGTGTCGGCCAGCACGCCTTGCCCATCCGCGTCCGCGCAGGCCTGCGCCAGCCAGCTGTCGGGATACGACACGCCATCGAGCAACTGCGCCAGCGGCGCGGGCGACGCCAGCATGGCGCTTTCAAAACAGGCCGGCTCGTAGCACGTGAGGCCCGTTTCCAGGATGAATGGCGATGGCATGGCATCACCATCTTCCGTGTACGTGGGCGACAAATATGCCTGCAGCGCTTCCCAGCTGGGGAAACGGCCGCTGCAGGCAAACACGTGGACGATGGGCAAAGTAGTGGCCAACTACAGCTTCTCCATCTTTTGCCGCACGGCCGGCGCCGTGGCCGCCGTCGGCGCCAGTTCCAGATAGGTTTTATAGGCGGCTTTGGCCTTGGCCGCATCGCCAGCCTTGGCATACGCGTCACCCAGGTTCAGATAGGCAATGGCGCGCGACGGGTCCATCTTGACCGTGTTTTCAAACCAGCGGGCCGCTTCGCGGTATTTTTCCTGCTTGTAGAAAACAAAGCCCAGGTTGTTGGCCGCCAGCGCGAAATCGGGACGCAGTTTCAGCGCTTCCGTAAATTGCGCTTCCGCCGCCGCATACTGTTTCTCCTTGTACAGCTGCAAGCCACGGTCGTTGGCCCGCTGCGCCAGCTGGCGCGTCGAGCTCGGCACGGCGCCCGGCGTGACGATCTTCTGTTCACCGCCCTGCAAATCCTTGACCGTTACGCTGGCTGCCGCCGGCTTGGCGTCGAGCTTGCTGTTCAGGGCAATGGCTTCCGTCGACAGCTGCGTCGTGTTCGGGCTGAGGAATTCCGTCTCGCCCGGCAATTCGAAGACGAAATCGCCCCCTTCCGAACCGGGCAAGCTGCCAAACGCGGGCGTCTGGTTCGACACGCTGGACACGGCCGGCGCCACGTAAGCCGCCAGTTCCGTGGCCGTGATCAGGCCGTCGCCGTTCAGGTCGCCCTTGCCCGCCAGCCCTTGCAGCAGGGTCCACGTGAATACGGAGTGGCCGTTCGGCCCGCCATCGGCCACCAGCTGGTCGCCGCCGCCGGCCGTCAGCATTTGCCGGCCTATGCGCTTGGCGTTGTCGCGCAGGAAGGAGCTGGAACCGGCGCCGCGCGTCAGGCCCAGGCCGCTATAGCAGGCGTCCATGACGAAGAACGCGTGCTTGGCCGTCAGGGACTCGGCGATATTCTGGATTTCCGTCATCGGGATCGCATCCGTAGCGAACTGCGCCGGGTCGGAATCGACGGGCACGATGTAGCCGAGGTCGCGCCCGGAGCTCAACTTGCGCGTGGCGCCGTGGCCGGCGAAGAAGACGAAGATGCGGTCATTCTTTTGCACCCCGCCATGGGCCAGCTTGTCATGGAAGGCGGCCAGGATGTTGTTGCGCGTCGCTTCGCCATTCTTCAGGGTGACGACACGCTCGGGCGCGAACGCAAATTTCTCGATCAGGGTTTCGCGGATGCCTTGCGCGTCGCGCACCGCATATTGCAGTTTCGGCCACTTGGCGTAATCATCGATGCCGATCACGACGGCCCAGGAATTGGCGTAACCGGTGGTGACGGGCACTTTTTCCGGCGCGGGCGCCGTGCTTTTCGCCACCTGGAAGCTCGTGCCATCCCAGCCTGCGAATTGATAGCCTTCGGCGATCAGCTTGTCGAGCACAGCCGGCAAGGCTTTGACCGTGCGTTCGTGGATGTCGTGGAACAAGATGATGCCGCGTCCCGCCTTGTCGACGGACGCCAGCACCCGGTTCGTGATCGAACTGGGCACGGGGTCGGCCCAGTCCAGCGAATCGATATTCCACATCACGGATTTCAGATGGGCATCGGCCAGCGCGGCCATGCCTTCGCTGTTGCGCGCGCCATACGGAAAGCGGAACAGCGCGGCCCGCTCGGGGCTGATGGCCTTCAATAAAGTGTCGGTGCCAAGGATTTCGCCCTTCAGCTTGTCGCCAGTCTGTTTCGATAACTGTGCATGGCTGAAACTGTGGTTGCCCACGGCATAGCCTTCCTTCATCAGCTTGCGGCTCACTTCCGCGCCCGCGTTCAGCTTCGCGTGGCCTTCCGCATCGAGCGAACCGAGATTGCGGCCCACGTTGAAGAACACGGCCGGCACGCCATATTGTTTCAAAATGGCGCTGATTTCTTCCGTATAGCGGCGGTGCGGGCCGTCGTCAAAGGTCAGCACGATGGTTTTCTTCGGCAAACCCAGGCCAAAGATTTCCGCCTCATCTTTTTTTGGCACCGGCTTGGTTTCCGGAATGGAACCGGCCGGTGGCACGGTGTAAGGCACGACGATGCCGTTTTCCTTGAGGATCTGTTCGCGGCTGTAGAGTTTTTTCAGCTGCGCCACGTAATCGTCCCACCGTTCTCGCTTGAGCTCGATGGCGCGCTGGCCCAGGTTGCCGAAGATCTGCCGGATTTCTTTCTCGTAATTGCGCTCGATCTCGCCCAGCGCGTCGAGGTCTTCGGAAATGCGCTTGTGCAGCTTGATCGCCGGCAAGGACGAGTCTTTCGCCACGTCGGCCAGCATGCTTTGCAGCAGTTCGCGGAACGCCAGGCGGTCCGCGTCGTACAGGCCCGGATCGGACTCGATATACGTCAATAAACCGTCGAGCGCCTCGAAACGGCCCGGATTGGTGGGCGCCGTCAGTTGGTCGAGCGCGGCATCGAGCTTGGCGATGCGTTCCTGGTTTTCATGGAACAGCGCCTGCCCCACCTTGCGGGCTTCGTCGCGCGCGCCTTCGGGCAAGCTTTGCTCGTCGGCCAGCAGCACGATGATCTTGCGGAAATTGCCCAGCAAGTCGCGGAACTGGCTGGCCACAGCGGCCGTATCGACGGTGGACTGGGGCGCGGCGGCCGGGCTGCCCGAGGCCGGGGCGCCTGGCGTGGCGGTGGCTGCGGGACGGGTAAACGTGTAAATGCCCGCCCCAGCGGCGAGCGCCACGACGACGGTGGCGGCGATCTTGATCGGCTTGGAAGTCACAGGCTTGTCATTCCCTTCACATACTATGCATAGAATTCGGATGGCGCGGATGCGCAGATGCATAATTGTAAAGCACGCATGGCACATGCTCAGCCCGCACGCTGAATTTGGGCAATAATATGCCGGCAAACCTCATCGAACGTACGAACAGGAAAGACGATGCACAAGAAACTCTGCGCCGCGGCGCTGATGCTGGGCGTAGCCCTGATGCTGCTGCAACTGCGCGCGCATGCGGGCGACGACGTGGTCAATGTGGCGGGACGCGTATGCTTGCCGCACTGAACCACACCCCACGCTGGCACTACACCTTGGCCGGCTCCCAGTAATTGGCCAGCCCCAGCTTTTTCAAGCCTGCCGCGACAAAACGCGGTTCCAGCAATTCCTCCGCCGTCAGGGGCTGGCGGATCAGCTTTTGTTCCTGCGCAAACGCCAGCACCCGGCGGTAATGGCGGTACACGGCGTCGTCATACAGGGGCGACCAGCGCTCCTTCCACTGCAGGCCCGGATCGTCATAGCTGCGCCGCACCACGCTGTCGGGCGTGCCGTTGCGCGTGCCATCCTTGATGATCGCTTCGCGGTTGCCATCGAGCGCCGCCCAGTGCTGGGCCCGCAGCCAGGCCGTGGCCACCAGTTCGGCGATGTCGGGATGGGCTTGCGTAAAGTCGCGCCGCGCCCACAGCTCCGCCCGCATCTTGCGTTCGGGCAGCCCCTTGCTGGACCAGATGATGCGGCCGATGCCCTTGTCTTCCAGCGGATAGCCATTGATCATGAACAAGGCGTCGACGGCACCCGTGGCCAGCGCGGCTGTGCCAGGCTTCAAATCCATATTGATCAAACGAAAATCCGTGGGCGACATGCGCTGGTCGGCGATCAGCTGGCGCAAGCCCAGTTCCCACGGCCGGCCCCGGTGCACGCTGATGCGCTTGCCTTTCAGCTCGGCCAATGACGTGGCGCGCGAACTGGTAGGCACCAGCAGGAACTGGTCCGTGCCCCGCCCCGCCGGCACGATCACCTGCGTGCGCACGCCGCCCGCGTTGAGGATGACGGACGGCAAGTCGCCATACGCGGCCATGTCGATGCGGCCGCTGGCGAACGCTTCATTCATGGTCGCGCCCGTGTCGCCCGTGACGGGCAGCCATTCCAGCCGCACGCCCCGTTGCTTCAGTTCCCGCGCCAGCCAGCCTTCCTGCTGTACCCGGTAAGCGATGCCGCCCAGTTCCGCCTTGCCGTTTTCCGCAAAACCCGTCGAGGCGATGCGCAGGGCCGCCGGCGGCGCCCCCGTCCCTTTTGCTGCCGACACCGCCGACACCGCTTGTCCCGCCAGGGGCAGCAAAGCCAGCCCGCCCATCACCGTGCGTCGCCGCATCGCATTCTCCTCATCATCGAACATGGCCACTGTTGACGTGCTTCCCGCTCAAGCCGCCCGGCGCGTCTGCGCCAGCGCCGCTTCGAAAGGACGCGGGTCGATCCAGGCGCGCACGTCGACCTTGCTGGGCAAGAAATTCCAGCGGAACAAAAAGTCGCTGAAATCCTGCAAGCCGGCAACCGACGTTTCCGCCAGGTCCGTATCCAGGCGCAGATGCGCATCCTTGCCATACGCCACTTGCACCCAGTGCTCGCTGGCATTCGATTCGCGCGCGAGGAAACGCCGTGTCTCGTCCGCATGGCCGCGCGCCCACGCTTCGGCCCGCAGCACCTGGTCGACCAGGGTCACGGCGGAATTGAAATGCTTGTCGAGCAAGTGCGCATCGACGCTCAGGGTGCGCGGCGTGCCGTTGTTGGCGCGGATCAGGGGTTCCGGATGGATGCCCGTGTCGATCACCGTGTGCAAGCCGAATTGCTGCGCCAGCTGCGCGGCAGACGCGCCTTTCAGGAAGATGGCGTCCACCTCGCCCCGCAGCAGCCCCAGCAGTTCCGGACTTTGGCCGCCGCGCCGCGCGCCGCTGAACAGATTCGTCGCCGCACCCTTCTCCGGCGCCGCTTCGCTCTGGCCCGCGTTGACCACATAATCGACCAGTTCCACATCAGCAACCGCCAGCCCTTCCAGGCTCAGCGCGTTTTCCAGCCCGCGCAAGGCTTGCGCGCGCGCAAAGTCGATCTGCGCCTTGGCCCATAGTGGCAAGCCGAAGCGCCGGCCCTTCAGGTCGCGCACGGTCTGGATGCCGCTGCCGGGCAGGGTCAATATCAGCTGCGTCTCGTCCGACCACGACAGGCCGATCACGCGCGTCTCGCGTCCCGCCGCGCGCGCCCACAGGGCGGGAATGTTGCCACCGTGACGCACGGAATTTTGCAGGGTATGGTCGAAATGCGATTCGCGCACGGCTTCCTGGTCCGATTCGCGCAAGGAGCGCAAGCTGGTGCCGTCGGCGCGCAAGGCTTCTTCCAACCAGCCTTGCTGCAGGGCTATCCCCAGGCCCGTCGGAACGGGGCAGCGCGTGTACCACAGGGTGTCGAGTGCTTGCTTTTCTACTTGATTTTCATTGCTCATGGTGTATCTCCAGAGTGGGTGGACCGGTCAAAAAGGAAACTACAGCGCCATCCTGCGCGCCCATTCATTGCCATCCCACAAGCTGCTGGGGTGTTCTTCCTGCGCCACGGGCGCATGCGATTCGTCGAGGTCGCTGAAATCCGCATGCAAGCCATCGCGGATGGCGACAAAACCGGGCGAACCGCGCTGGCGCGGGTGGGCCAGCGGCACGTCTTGCACCCGGCGCACCTTGCCGGGACGCGCATCGAGCACGACGATGCGGTCGGCCAGGTAGACGGCTTCATCGATGTCATGCGTGACCATGACCATGGTGATGCCTTCGTCTTGCCACAGCCGGCGCAGTTCCTGCTGCAAGCGCAAACGGGTCAACGCGTCAAGCGCACCGAGCGGCTCGTCCAGCAGCAGCACGTCGGGCCGCCCCACAAGGGCGCGGGCAATGGCCGCCCGTTGCGACATGCCGCCCGACAATTGATGCGGGTAGGCATCCGCATAGCCATCGAGGCCCACGCGCGTGATTTCCGCCGCCACGCGGGCTTCCCGCTCGGCCAGCGGCACCTTGGTATTGCTGAACGCCACGGCCACGTTCTGCTGCACCGTCAGCCAGGGAAACAGGCGGTGATCCTGGAACACGAGGCCCCGGTGCAGATCCGTGCCACGTATGGGCACGCCATCGTGCAGCAGCAAACCCGTGTAATCGGTGTCCAGGCCCGCCAGCAGGCGCAGCAAGGTGGATTTGCCGCAGCCGGACGCACCCACGATGGCGACGAATTCACCGGGCGCGATGGTCAGCGAAATATCGTCGAGCACGGGCAGCGGCGCGCCTTTCAGCGAAAACGACTTGCTCACGTGCTGCACTTGCAAGCCGCCGCTCAGGTGCTGCTGTTGCGGCAACAAGGCCGAGGGGGAAACGAAATCATTCATGGCGCACTCTCTGCGGTGGGGGCGAGGGAAGGAATGGCGGCGGGCGGCGCCCGGCGCAGCCAGCGGCTGCCGTGGAAAACCAGCCAGGCGGCCAGCCACGGAGCCAGCCAGATCAGGAACACATTGCGCAAGCCCGTCAGGTCGGCCAGGCGGCCCGCCGCCAGCGCGCCAGCCGTGCCGCCCACCATGCCGAACAGAGTCAAGTGGGCGGAGACCCTGGCCTTGTCGACGGGCGCGCGGGCGATATTGTCCGTATTGACGAGGTTATTCACACCCAGACCCAGGCCCAGCAGCACGGAGGCAGCCAGGTAGGCGATGCTGTTCGGCCACAGGCCGAGGATCAGCAAGGCGGCCATGATGGCCAGGTGGGCGCCGCCATACAATTGTTCGCGGTAGCGGCTGGCCAGCACGAAGCGCCCCAGGAACAGCAGCACGAGCACGCAACTGAGTCCCTGCACGGCCATCAGCCAGACGGAGTGATGCGCAGGCCAGTGCAACACGCGGATGGCCAGCAAGATGGAAAACACGCCCACGCTGGACGCCGTAAAGCTGGCGAGAATTTCAAACAGGTACGTCACGCGCACGATAGGCAGGCGCAGTAGTTCGCGCAGGCTGGCCGCGCCAGGTACGCCAGCATGTCCCTCCAGCTTGCGCGGTGCCGTATTGTCAGGCAACACTTGCCAGCCCAGCATGGCCAGGATGGCGAACATCAGAGCGGAAATCAAAAAGCCCGCCTTCAGCCCCAGCTGCGCGATCAGGTAGTTGCCGCACAGGGGTCCGAGGAATTGCATGCCGAGGATCAAGGTCCCCTTGTACCAGCCCGCCTTGCCCTGCCCCAGTTCCGGCAAGCGCACAAGGAAGACCGTGCTCATGGCTACAATGCGCAGCGAGATGCACAGGCCAACCAAGAACATCAGCAAGGCCACCCATTGCCAGCCGGGCAGCCACGGCAGCACGCAGAAGGCCAGTGCCAGGCTCAGACTCACTCCCGCGTACAAATGCTTCGGATTTCCGCGTGACAAGATATAGCCGGCAGGAATGGTACCGAGCGCCATGGCCAGGGTTTCCGCGCTGCTGATCGCAGCCAGCTGGAAATTGCTCACGTGCAAGTGCAAGCCCAGCAAGGTAGCCAGCACCTTGTTCATGCCGATGGTCACGCCCGACAGCAAGGTCAGGCCGATAAAGCGCAGCAAGAAGGCGCGCAGCTCGCCTTCGCGGGCGCTGGCGGCCGCGTCTGGCTGGAATGGCAGCGATTCACTCACTGCTGCGCCCCTTCACCAGCAAACGCGCGAGACGCGCAAACGCCACGTTCATCGCTTGCGCCAGCAAGGCGATCACGAGCACGGCCAGCAAGACGACGTCCATGCGGCCCGACACTTCGCCATTGAGCAGCAAGGAACCCATGCCGGGGCCGGCCGCAAACAGCAGTTCGCCGCCCAGGCAAGCGAGCCAGGCAAACGCCAGCGCATGCGTGATGCCCGTGACGATGGCCGGCATGGCGCCCGGCAGCAAAATCTGGCGCAGGGTCTGCCAGCGCGTCAGGGTCAGCACCTGCCCCACTTCGCGCAGGCGCCCTTCCACCTGCCGCATGCCCGCATACGTGTTGAGCACGGTCGGGTAAAAGGCGGCGATGGCGATCACCAGCAGTTTGGCGCCATCGCCATTGCCCACCCACAGGCCCAGCAGGGGAATCAGGCCCAGCAGCGGGACTTGGCGGATGCTGTGGAACAGCGGGCCGATCAGCCGGTCCGCCAGCGGCGACTGCGCCATCAGCGCGCCCGTGACGATGCCGGCGCTGCCGCCCAGCAGCAAGCCGGCCAACGTCCTGCCCAGGCTGGCGCGCAAATGCACCCACAGTTCGCCCCTCAAGACCAGATCGCGCAAGCTGTGCGCCAGGTCGCCCAGCGACACAAAAATGTAGGCGGCCGCCGCACCCTGTCCTGAGGCCCATTGCCAGGCGCCCAGCAAGGCCAGCGGCAGCAGCGCGCCCTTGATGATCAATATCAAACGCTGCTTCATTTGGACTCTCCACCGCGTTTCCAGCGCATCAGCCACGCTTCCAGCGCGTGGCAGAGCCGGTCCAGCCCAAAGCCGATCATGCCCGTCAGCACCACGCCCACCATCACCACGTCGAGGCGGAACATTTGCCGGCCCATTTCCATCATCTGGCCCAGGCCGCTGTCTGCGGCCAGCAATTCCGCACCCACCAGCACCATCCACGAACGCGACAGGGCGATGCGCATGCCCGTCAGCGCGGCCGGCACGATGGCGGGCAAGACGATCAGGCGGATGCGCTGCCAGCGCGAAAAGCAATACACTTGCGCCACTTCAAAATAGCGCTGTGACAGGTTGCGGATGGCGTCATGCACGGCCAGCGCGACGATAAAGAAGCTGGCCTTGGCCACGATAAACACCTTGAAACTCTCGCCTATGCCGAACAGCAAGATAAACAGGGGAATCAGGGCCACCGTGGGCAGCTGGCGCAAGACATTGAACGTGGGATCGACATAGCTGCGCAAGCCAGGCGACAGGCCCAGCAAGACGCCGAACGCCAGGCCCGCGCTGGCGCCCAGGCCGAAACCGGCCAGCAGGCGGAACAGGCTGATGGCCAGGTGCTGGCCCAGTTCGCCACTTTCCGCCAGGTCGCGGGCCGTCAGCAGTACTTGCCATGGCGACATCAAGATGTGCGCAGGCATCCATTCGAACGTGGTGGCCGCCGTCCACAGCAGCAGCAAGACCAGCGGCGACGCCCACACGGACCAGGGCGAGCGCACGAAGCGCCGCAGCCAGGGAACAGAGGCCGCACGCGCTGGCGCTGAGGCGCGCGGCAAGGCGATAGTCAAGGAAGTCATGGCGCCCAGTAAGTTTGCAATTTCAGCTGCGCCAGCGCCTGGTTGACGAACTGGGGCGCGAACAGGCTGTCCACTTGCAGGGGCCGCCCGATCAGGCCCGCGCTCTTCGCATACGCCGCCTCGCCCACGTAATGCTGGCGCAGGCTGGCCGTAAACAACGGCGACCAGCGCGCCTGCCACGGCGTATGGTCGCCCGCCAGTTCGCGCCGCACGACACTTTCCACCTGGCCCGCGGCCGCCTCGGTGCGCACATACTCGTCTTCGCCACCGGCGCCGGCGGCCCGGTGGTGCTCGCGCACATAGGCCGTCACCACGAGCTGGGCCAGCTGCGGATAGCTTTTCAGAAAGCTGCTGTCGGCCCACAGTTCGGCGCGCATCTTCCAGTCCTGCGGCGGCGCCTTGCTGGCCCAGATGATCTTGCCGACCTTTTTATCCTCGAGCAAAAAGGCGTCGCTGAGGGTGAAGAAGGCATCCGCGCCACCCGTGGCCACGGCCGCCGCGCCCGCCTGGGGATTGAGGTTGAGAATCTTGACGTCGCGCAAGCTCATGCCGTTCGCTTCCAGCAAGCGCGCGAACGGGTATTCCCACGGCCGGCCACGGTGCAGGGCGATCTTCTTGCCCTTCAAGTCCTTGATCGACTTGGCCGTGGAGCCGTTGGGCACCACCAGATAGGTGTTATTGGCGCTGCCGCCGGGCAAGATCAGCCGCGTCTGCAAGCCCGAGGCATTGGCGATAATCGATGGCAGATCGCCATACTGGGCCAGGTCGATCGAATGGTTGGCAAACGCTTCGTTGACTTGCGTTGCCACGGAATTGGTCGTGACGGGCACCCATTCCAGCTTTACGCCCAGCTTGCCCAGCTCGGCCGCCAGCCAGCCTTGGGATGCCACCTGGGCGGCCGAGCCGGCAAACACGGTCTTGCCGGACGGCGCCGTGCGGGCCACGACGGCGATGCGCACGGCGGCCGGCAGCGGATCGGCGGCGGCCGCGATCGTTGGCGCCAGCAGGCTTGCCGCCAGGGCGGTAGCGAGTACTTTGCGCCAGTTCAAACGTAAGAATTGCAATGACATCGTGGGCCTGTTCTTGAAAGGGTTACACGAGGTCGGTGGCAGGCAGCAGAGACAAGGCGCGCGCCGTGTCGATCAGCTTGCTCATCTTCCATTGCTGGAGCAGCACGCCGGGGCCGAAGTCGCGCGAACCGCCGATGGCTTCGGCCGCGATCTGTATCTGCGCGCCCTCTTCCAGCAGCAGGATGAATTCGGCCAGCTTCAGCAAGCCCTGCTTGCCCCACACGGTGGCGCCGCCATTCGCTTCCAGGATGGCCGTCGCATGCGTATTGCGCGCGATTTCGCCGAGGATGAAATCGACTTCCGGCTGGCGGCGGTCGATATAGATGGGAATTTCGCGGATCAGCTGGAAACGCTGCACGGGCACGTAGCGGATCGGCAGGGTGCGGTGCGTCTGCGCCCACGCGCCCAGGGACGGCGAATGCACGTGCGAGATCGACGTCACCTCGGGCCGTTCGCGGAACAGTTTTAAGTAACGCGCGCCGCCGTTGTTCGCGTCGCCCACGATCACCGTGCCATCGAGCGCCAGCACGGCCGCCTTCAATGCCTGGCCACGGCGGAACGGACCCGGATCGTTGACCACCACGACCTTGTCGCCGCCAGGGGTGCGCTCGACAAAGCCCACCGTACCGTTGGCCGTCAGGCTGCCCGTCTCGCGCAAGCCGTCGAAGGCGATCTGCGCGTCGCGCCGCACCTGCTCGACGAAGGCCAGTTCGGTCGCCGTCAGATCCTGCGCCTGTACTTGTTGTGCTTCCGCTTGTGCCACGTCCGTCATGTCATGCTCCAGTCTTTGAGGTTGAGGTACGAATCAGTCATGCCTGTACTTTCGCAAGACGCGTGCCAGCGCCGGGGCCGCGAAAATGGTGAAGCGCTGCTGCCTGCGCAACAGCGGCTGCTGGCGTGGCAGCAGCGTTGTGGAAGCGCGCTGTCGGCAAGCCAGCAAGCGGCGCGGGCACGTTTCCTGCACGGCTCAAGGCTCCACCCATCACCAAGGAATCCCATGACTACCGCACCATCTCCCGCCGTCGATACCGTCTGGTTCACCCGCTGCCCCGTGCCCACGGCGACGGGCCTGGCCTACAAACTGGGCTGGCTGGACGAGGAATTCGCCCGCGACGGCATCGCCCTGAAAACCCTGCAGGAAGTGGGCGGCGAACTGGCGCGCCACCATTACGACCACGGCTTATCCACGCTCGTGCGCGAAGGCGGAAACCTGCTGGCCCTGCCCGCGCGCGCGCAAGGGGCGCCCACGCGCCTGATCGGCCTGACGTGGATCGATGAGTGGCAAGCCATCCTCGTGCGCCCCGGTTCCGGCATCACGACACCGGCGCAGCTGCAGGGCAAGCGCCTGGCGCTGCCAGCGTTCCGCGCCGAGGACTTGCGCGAAAACCGGCGCGGGCGCAGCATCGCACGTGGCATGAGCCTGGCCGGTTACAAGGGCGTGCTGGCGTCGGCCGGCCTCACGCTCGATGATGTACGGCTGGTGGAAGTGGGAGCCGACGCCCAGGCATCGGCCAATCTCGGCGCGGGACTGTGGCAAGGCATCGCGCCGCTGCTGCGCGGCGAAGTCGATGCCGTCTACGTAAAAGGCGCGGCGGCGGCCGAAGCGGCCCGCGCGGCGGGACTGGAAGTGGGGATCGACATCGACGCCCTGCCCGACCGGCGCTTCCGCGTGAACAACGGCACGCCGCGCCCAATCACCGTGCATGAAACGATGCTGGAGCAGCATTTCGAGCTGGTCGTGCGCTTCCTGACGCAGACACTGCGCGCCGCGCACTGGGCCCGCAGCCACCAGGCCGACGTGCTGGCCATCCTGCAGGGCGAGACGCGGGCCGGCGCCGACGCCGTGGCCGAAGCTTATCGCGACGGTTTTCACCTGGCCCTGGCGCCCGACCTGTCCGATGACAAGGTGGCGCTGTTCCGCCAGCAAAAGGATTTTCAGCTGCAGCACGGTTTTCTTGACCGCGACGTGGATATCGAAAGCTGGATCGACCGGCGGCCGCTGGAGGAGGCGCAGCGGCGGCTGGCGGCGCTGCTGCGGGTGGCGGCTTGATGCGGTAGTGGTGTTGTCGGCTTACGCTGTGCTAAGCCGACCTACCGCTGCGCCAGGCCGGCCTACCTGATCAAAAAAATGGCCGGCGAGTTTGCCGGCCTTCACATCAATCAATCGCCATCAGAACTGGATCGTGTACGACGCCCCCACCGTGCGGCCCTGGCCGATGATGACGGTGTCGCCGTTGACGGCGCCCGGCACGAAGCTGGTCAAGGTGTGGTTGCGGTAGACCTTGTCGGCCAGGTTGTTCGCATACGCCGTGATGCGGTGCTTGCCGCCCGGGAGTACATACGACAGGCGCGCATTGGCCAGCGCGAAGCCGCCCTGGTTCAGCAGGTCGCGCGCGGCGTTTTGCGGGTCGACATAGTAGTACTGCTTCGATGTGTAGCGCACGTCGCCGCTGAAGACCAGCTGCGCGCCATTGCCCAGCGGGTAGCGGTAATCGGCCGCCAGCAAGGCCGTCACGTGGGACGAGCGCACGAATTCATTGCCGGAGCGGTCGCCGCCATTGTTCTGGATGGCGAAATCGTCGAATTCCGTGCGCAGCAGGCCGATATTGGCGTTGATGTGCAGATTGTCCGTCGGCTGCGCCTCGATCTCGAATTCCGCGCCATTCACATGGGCCTTGCGCACGTTCTGCAGGTAATTGACGCTTTGCGTGGGGTCGCCGTTGTACACGCCCGTGATATTGACCTGCACGTTCTTGTAGTCATAGTGAAAAACGTTGGCGTTGAAGTTCAAACGCCCGTCCAGCCACTCCGACTTGATGCCCGCCTCGAACGAATTCAGGGTTTCGGGCTTGACCGTGTTCAGTGCCCGCACATCCGTGGCGCTCGTGTTGTAGCCGCCCGACTTGATGCCATGCGCGTATTTCAGATAGCCGCGCAAGGTGCGGCTGAAGCGGTATTCGGGTGTCACGTCATACGTCAGCGCGTTCCACGTGGTCGAAGGATTCGACGTGAAGTTATTGTTGGCCACCGAGGCGGCCGCGTAATTGCCGCCCCGGACCGTGTTCCACCAGCTGGCTGCGTCGCCAAACGTCACCGTATTCGATGCGGCCTGCACGCGCTGCAAATCGAGGTCCTTGGTTTCCGTCGTCCAGCGCAGGCCAAAGGTGGACAGGAACTGTTCGCTGAAGTTGACGGTCGTGCTGCCGAAGATGGCCGCGCTGCGCGCCTTGTGCTGGTAGATCGTGCGGTTGTAGCCGACAGGCTGGGTGCTGCCCGCCAGCGCCGGCACGGTGCCGTTGGGCAGGCGCGCGCCAGCCGAATCGGAATCGATCTTTTCATTGAAGTAGAACAGGCCCGCCACCCAGCTCACGGCGCCGTTTTGCGGCGACGTCAGGCGCAGCTCCTGCGACACTTGCCGGCTGCTGGCCTTCGAGCGGCTGCGGCCCACTTCCAGCGGCGTGTTGTCGCTGTCGCCCGTCGCTTCGTTCCTGAAATTTTCATAGCCCGTGATCGACGTCAGGGTCAGCTCGCCCAGCGCATATTCCAGGTTCAGCTGCGCGCCGCCCTGCTTCACGTCGCTGTCGGCCGGCGCGTTCGTGCTCACGTCATCGGGATTGGTGCTGGGGATGTAGCCATTACGGTAGACGCCATTGGCGCCATAGCTGGCCACCGTCGTGGTGGCGCCCTTGGTCGTGTAGTCGCGGTAATGCAGGTTCAAATTGGCCGTCAGGTCGCGCCCGATCAGGGCCTTGAGCTGGCCGCGGATGGCGCTGTCCTTGAGTTTTCCATCGCGCTCGCCCGTAAACTGGTTCTGGAAGCGGCCCTTGTCCTGCTGCTCCGTGTGGAAGGACAAGCGCCCCGCCAGCACCTCGTCGACGAGCGCGCCGCCGATGGCCCCTTCGGCCAGCTTGGTGTCGTAGCTGCTGTAGTCAAGCTTGGCGTAGCCGCTGGACTTGAACGAAGGCTTGCGCGAAATGACGTTGATGGCGCCGCCCGTCGTGTTCTTGCCCCACAGCGTGCCTTGCGGGCCGCGCAGCACTTCCACCCGGTCCAGGTCGAACAAGGGAAAGCCCGTGGCGCTGGAATTGCTGATGTAGACGTCGTCGAGATAGAAGCCGACGGGATTCGGGAAATCGATCTGCTGCTGGCCCGCGCCGACGCCGCGTATCCACCAGCGGGGGCGGCCATGCTGCTGCGTGCCGGCCGAGGCGTTCGGCACGTAATTGAGGATTTCGCTGGCCGAGCGGCCGATTCCCGTGTCGAGCAGCTCCTTGCCACCGAGGACCGTGATCGCGCTCGGCACCTTCTGCGCCGATTCCTCGCGCTTTTGCGCCGTCACCGTTACCGATTGCAGGGAGGCGCCCTCGCCCCCGCCGTTCGCGTCGGCCGCGGCAATGACATCGGCGCCAGGCGCTTCGGCATGGGCCATGCTGGAAGCGAGCATCAGGCCGCCGATGGCGAAGGCCGAGCGCAGCGCACGGCGCACTGGCGTCAAATGAAAGGGGAAAGAAGAAACGGCGGCGGGGGCAGTCGAACGGCGCATGGGTGATTATCCTTGAGTAAAGTCAAAACGCGAGATGGTGATGACTGTTATTGCAAGGGGCATGCCCGCTGCCGCAGCGCAGAAAATCGTCGTCAAGTGCTTGATTTCAAAGGAAGACTATCATCATGATAGTGCTGTTGATTTGGCAGCAGCGCCGCCGCCGCGTGCTGCCTGCGCGACAGCAGGCGGTGACGCTGCTGTCGCGCCAACAGGGAAAGGATCAGGCAGCGCGCAAGAGTGCCGACGTGTGTCCGCGCACGAGCGGCAGCACTTCCTCGCCCACCCGGTACGCTTCTTCCAGGTGCGGCGTGCTGGCCAGGATGAAGGCGTCGGCACCCAGCTGCACCAGTTCGTCGAGGCGTTCGGCCACCTGCTGGTAGCTGCCGACGATGCCCTGCGTCTGCCCGCCGCGCAGCAGGTTGAAGCCGGACCAGATGTTCGGCGCCGTGATCAAGTCCTTATAGCTGTTCAGGGTCGTCGGGCGGTTGCCCCGCTGGCGCGCCGCGCCCACGGAATCGCCGCCATCGGCGCCGAGGAACTGGCGCAGGGTGGCGGGGTCCACGGCGTCAAAACCCTTGCGCACTTCGTCCCACGCTTCTTCTTCCGTCGCGCGGGCCACGATGTCGACGCGCACGGCGCATTTGATCTTGCGGCCCAAGAGCGCCGTCTTTTCATGCACGCGGGCGAATTTCTCGCGCAGCTGCTCGAACGGTTCCAGCCACGTCAGGTAGTAATCGGCGTGTTTCGAGGCCGACCCGAGGGCCGCGTCCGAAGATCCCGAAAAATAAATCTCGGGGAAATCCTGCTCCGACAGCGGCGTGGCCAGGCCCGCGTCTTCCACCTGATAGAACTTGCCCTGGTAGGAAAACGGCCCGCCGCGCCACACGCCGCGCACCACGTCGAGAAATTCCGTCGTGCGCGTGTAGCGGTCGTCGTGGCCGGCCGAATCGCCCCACCACAGCTGTGAAGGACCGCCGCCGCCCGTGATCACGTTGTACAGGGCGCGGCCGCCCGTGGCCCGCTGCAGGCTGGCCGTCATGCGCGCGGCTACCACGGGATTCAAAAAGCCGGGCTGGAACGGGATCATGAAGCGGAAGGTGCTCGTCTCGCGCGCCAGCAGCGCGGAAATGGCCCACGGTTCATCCGTCATGGGGAAAGACGGAATCAAACCGCCCTGGAAGCCCGACAGCTCGGCCGCGCGGGCGATCTCCGCCAGATAGTCGATGTAGGTAAAACCATCGGCGCCGCCGCCACCGAGGCCGGCCTGGCGCAAGTTGTCATTGCCGGGAAACCAGTCGCCGCGAAACGGCGTGCGGGCGCGGTGCGAACTCGGTTCGCCATGCGTGGGGATGCGCCAGAAAAAATCGATTGCCATGTAGTGGTACTCCTTCAAATTAGGGGATTCAGGCCGCTTGCCGTTGCGTGTACAAAGCCGCCCGCACACGGGGCAGCACATGTTCGCCGATGCGGTAGGCTTCCTCGAAATGGGGGATGGCGGCCAGCACGAAGCTGGAGATTCCCGCCTGCGCGTAGGCCTCGAGCGCAGCGCTGACCTGTGCATAGCTGCCGACCAGGGCGCCACGGGCGCCCGTCTGCGCTTGCGCAAAGCCTGGCCAGAAGGCTGCGGCACCGGCATCGAATGGCGCATCGTCAGGCAGTCCTGCCCCGCTGCGGTAGCGGCGCGCGTCGCGCAGCGCTTCCTCGAACGTTTCACGGGCCAGCACGTCGATGCGCACACCCGCCGCCACCGTGCGGCCCAGCTGGCGCGCCTGCGCTTGCAGACTGGCGATGGAAGGCTGCAGGGCCTCCACGGGCGCCGCATCGAACACGTGCACGTCGGCCTGGCGCGCCGACAGGGCCAGCGCCTCCGACGACTCACCGGTCAAATAGATGGTGTTAACGGGGTGGTTCGCCAGCGGCCCCTTGAAGCCGCCGTCCTGCACCTCGAAGAACTTGCCCTTGAAGCTGAACGGTGATGTGCTTTGCACGCCGCGCGCCACCGTGATGAATTCATCGATGCGGGGCAGAATATCGGCGTCCGGCACGGTATCGCCCTGGCGCCGGCGCGCTGCCGCATCGCCGCCGTGACCGATCTGCCAGGCAAGGCGCCCGCCCGTAAAGCGCTGGAAGCTAACGGCATTCTTCGCCGCATACACGGCCGAACCCCAGGCCGCGTCGAATTCTGCGATCAGTTTCAGGTGGCGCGTGCTGCGGGCCAGGTAGCCGGCGACGATCCAGCTTTCATCGCCCTGCGTATCGTGGCGTATCTGGATGCCATCGAAGCCCGAAAGATCGGCCGCGCGGGCGATCTGGTGCAGGTAGTCGAAATAATTGAAGGGCGGACGCGCGCCGCGCGGGTCGCTCACGCCCGCCTGCAAGGGACTGGGCGCGCCAGCCGCACGTTCGCCCCGGCGCGTGATGCCGGGCGCCGCGTAACGGCCGTCGCCGCTGGTGGGCAATTGCCAGATGAATTCGATGGTCATGCATGGACTCCTGTCGTGGGTCGAAGAAAAGGTCGCGGCGCATCGTGCGTAGCGATCTGCCCTTCCCTCCTAGCAGAAAACATGCCATGCGCTGGCTACCCATCGGCGCCCGAAACTGCTGCTTGCGCAGCAATCGACTGCAGCCACGGCAGCAATGTGTTGCGCGCGCAGCAGCCATGAAAAAAGCCGGAGCCGCATCGCTGCGGGTCCGGCTCCGGGATGCCCATCGAGCACCTAATCGATGGCGCCCGCCTTTTTCAAAAAGGTGCGCAAGATGTTGCGGCTCAGGTTCAAGTGTCTGGCCGTGCGTACCTGGTTGCGCTCATTGCGCTCCCACGCGGCGCGCACCAGTTCCTGCTGCATGGCTTCGAACTCCACGGCTTCGCCCGAGTCGAGCAAGGCTTGCCAGGCGCGGGCAAAGCGCTCGGCGGCCAACAAGTCGTCCTGCCCGGCCGCGCCATGGGTCGCATACGCGATGTCGGCGCCGCCAGCCCACGCATCTGGAGCAGGCGCAGAGACAGGTGCGGCGGCAGGCGCGCGGTGCCAGCCCGACAAACTCAAGTCCTCGTCCCGCACGACGCCGCTGCGGCATACGAGCAGCGCGCGGTGCATGACGTTTTCCAGTTCGCGGATATTGCCCGGCCATGGATAAGCGAGCAAGGCCTGCTGCGCATCGGGGCCCAGTTCCACCTCGCCCAAGTGCAATCGCTGCGCATAGATGGCCATGAAGTGGCGCGTCAGCGGCATGATGTCGCCCGGACGCTCGCGCAAGGGACGCAGCGGCAGGCCGATCACCTGCAGCCGGTAATACAGGTCTTCGCGGAAGCGCCCTGCCCGCACGGCTTCGGCCAGGTCCACGTTGGTGGCCGCGATCAGGCGCACGTCAATGGGGATGGCGCGCCGCGCGCCCAGGCGCACCACTTCGCGCTCCTGCAGCACGCGCAGCAGCTTGACCTGCATCGCCAGCGGCAGGTCGCCGATTTCATCGAGGAACAGGGTGCCGCCGCTGGCCGTCTCGAACCAGCCCGGCTTGCCCTGCTGCGCGCCCGTAAACGCGCCTTTTTCATAACCAAACAGCTCGCTCTCGACGAGGGTTTCGGAAAACGCGCCGCAGTTGATCGCCACAAAGGTCTGTTCGGCGCGCCCGCTCAAGCCGTGCACGTGGCGCGCGATCAGTTCTTTTCCCGTTCCCGTTTCGCCCGTGATCAGCACCGTCGCCTCGCTGGGGGCGATACGTTCGATCAGTTCGTGCAACTGGCGCGAACGGGGATCGGCAAAGACAAAGGCCGTGGCGCGCACCAGCAAGCTCATTTGCTGCGGGTCGCGGAAGGCGACCAGCGCCTCGCTGTCGCCGTCATCGCCGGCGCCACGGGCAAGGTGGGCGCTGCGCGCGAAATCGCTGCTGAAATTGTGGGCTAAGAGTTCCATGGGCCGACTATACCGCGCTCCATCCGCAGGCGTGAACGAATGGTGCCGCGCTAGCTTATCCGGATTTTGCATATGCGGGGCGTGGACCCGAACCTTGCTGCGGCAAGCAAGCAGGCAATGCGGCCTGCCCAGCAACCCGCACACGCTGGCGCGGGCCGCTAGACCGCCATTTGACTATGCCTGGTCGGGATCGAAATGCTTGCGCAAGCCTTGCCAGCACTCGAAATAGTCATTCTGCAGCAGTTCGCTATTCAAGGCGAATGGCGTCGGCCTGAGGATGGTGCGCGTCTCGAACATGAAGGCCATGGTATCGGCCACCTTCACGGGCGCCGACGTGTCGCTATGCGACGCCTTTTCGAACGTCTGCGCATCGGGGCCATGGCCCGACATGCAGTTGTGCAGGCTGGCGCCGCCCGGCACGAAGCCGGCCGCCTTGGCGTCGTAGACGCCGTGGATCAGTCCCATGAATTCGCTGGCCACGTTGCGGTGGAACCACGGCGGGCGGAACGTGTGTTCGGCGGCCAGCCAGCGGGGCGGGAAGATGGCGAAGTCGATCGCGCCGAACAGCGGATTTTCGCTCGGTGCCTGCAGCACGAGGAAGATCGACGGGTCCGGATGGTCGTAGCTGATCGATCCGATGACATTAAAGCGGCGTAAATCGTATTTGTAGGGCGCGTAATTGCCATGCCAGGCCACCACGTCCAGCGGCGAATGGTCGAGGGTCGTGCGCCACAGATGGCCGCCGAACTTGGCCACCAGTTCGCACGCACCGTCGATGTCTTCGTAGGCCGCGTGCGGAGTGAGGAAGTCGCGGCTATTGGCCAGGCCGTTCGAACCGATGGGCCCCATGTCGGGTAGGCGGAAGGCCGTGCCGAAGTTTTCGCACACATAGCCGCGCGCGGTGCCGTCCGGCAGAGTCACGCGGAAACGCACGCCGCGGGGAATCACGGCGATTTCCTGCGGTTCCAGCTCGATCAAGCCCAGTTCCGTGGCGATCGCCAGCCGGCCCTCTTGCGGCACGACCAGCAATTCGCCATCGGCCGAGTAAAAGAAACGCTGCATGGAGCGGTTGGCTGCATACACGTGGATGGCGCAGCCGCTCATGGTTTCAGCACTGCCATTGCCGGCCATCGTTTGCCAGCCGTCGATGAAGTCCGTTGGTGTCGCGCTGTCGGGCAGCGGCAGCGGATCCCAGCGCAGCTGGTTCGGCGGAGTGAAAGGCATGGCGTGGAAATCGCTGACGATGCGCGTGTTGGCCAACAAGGTAAAAGGCGGATGCTGGCTGGCGGGACGGATGCGGTACAGCCACGAGCGCCGGTTCTGCGCGCGCGGCGCCGTGAAGGCCGTGCCTGACAATTGTTCCGCGTACAGGCCCAGCGGCGCCTGCTGCGGCGAATTCTGCCTCTGTGGCAAGGCGCCGGCGATGGCTTCCGTGGCAAATTCGTTGCCGAAGCCGCTCTGGTAGCCAGCGCCTATCATGCGCGCTCCGCCAGGCCGTCGGCCGCGTCGCGCAGCAAGCCTTGTACCACGTCGGCCTTGCCGATGGCGCCCATGGCCAGCAAGGCGAAGCGTGCGAGGAACAGGGGCGAGCGCTGTTCGCCCAGGCCGCCCATGGTGTGGCACAGCTCGGTGTAAAGATTGTCCAGTTCGATGTCGGTCATGTTTTTTGCCTCTTCTCTGGCTATCGCCATTTTTAACCCCTTGCCAATTCCGGGGTCGGACCCTGAAGGTCCGACCCCAGCCGTTCAGCTGTTGGGTTTATTCAGTTTAAAACTTTCGCCAGCGCGTCAACCACCTGCTCCGCCCGCACTTGCCGCCAGCGCCCCAGTACATGGCCATCCGGACGCACGAGGTAAAAACTGCCAGGCTGCGCGTCGAACAGCGAAAATACCTGCGCCGTGTGGTCCCAGGCGCCTTGCACGCCACTGCGGGCGATCGCCACGGTCGTCAACGGCAATGTATCGCCCAGCGCAAGCAATTCCGCAGGCACGCAGCCATCGTCGCTGAAGTACAGCCCCGTGAAATCGCCATCAGTGCGGTTCACCAGATCGGTAATATACCCCGCTTTCTGCCCGCCGTTGTGCAGCAGCGCCAGCGGACACTCGGGCAAGACCGTGCCCGGTGCGGGACCGGCGGCAAACGTCGCACTATCTGGCGTATTCAAGGCCGACTGCGCATACGCGATGGCGCTCGTCTGGCGCGGGTTGATCAAGGAGCGCACGTGCGCGTGCTTGCCCGCCAGCCCCAGCACGGCCGTGCGCATGAGATCGAAGGCGAACGTGGGCGGCGCCATGAATTCCGTGCTTTTGGTGCCGTGGCGCAGGTTTTCATGAGCGGCGTACACGCGCTCATCCGAATAGCTGTCCAGCAAGGCATGCGGTGCCTGGCCCCTGACCACGTAGGCGAGCTTCCAGGCCAGGTTATCCGCATCGTCGATGCCCGAGTTCGCTCCGCGCACGCCGAAGATGGGCACCAGATGGGCCGCATCACCCGCGAACAGCACGGGACCGTGCCGGTATTTTTCCAGCGTCAGCGCGTTGGCTTTATAGATAGTGATCCACACGGGATGCCACGGCGCGGTTTCCCCCATCATGGCCAGCAGGCTGTCCACGCGGGGCGCCACATTTTCCAGCAGCACGGCCGCCTGCGCATCCTCGTCGTCGCGTAATTGATAGTCGATGCGCCAGATATCGTCGGGCTGCTTGTGCACCAGCACTGTCGAGCCGGGATTCGACGGCGGGTCGAAATACGCGAGCCGTTCCGTCGGACGGTCGCTCTTCAGGTGGATATCGACGATCACATAGCGCCCTTCATAGCTGGTGCCCTGCAATTTCAAGCCCAGCGCCTCGCGCACGACACTGCGCCCGCCATCGGCCGCCACCAGCCAGTCCGTGTCAATCTGGTAGGTTTCGTCGGGCGTGGCAACCGTGACCGTGGCGCCATCGGCGCGCCGGTCCACGCCGGTCACCCGCGTTTGCCAGCGGATATCGATCAGTTCCGGCTGGCGTTCGGCCGCGTCGAGCAGGAATTGCTCGATATGATATTGCGCCAGGTTGACCATGGGCGGCAGCTTCTGGTTCGCGTCTTGCGGCATCGTGAAATGCAGCACTTCCTCGTCGCGGTAAAAACTGCGCCCACCGGCCCACGGCAAGCCTTTGCTGATAAAACCGTCGAGCGCGCCCAGGCGTTCGATGATTTCCAGGCTGCGCCGCGAGATGCAGATGGCGCGGCTGCCCGTGCACACGCCATCGTCGGCCTCGATCAGCACGCAGCGCACGCCGTGGCGGGCCAGGCCCAGGGCCGTGGCCAGGCCCACGGGGCCGCCGCCGATGATCAACACAGGAACATGTTGCGTCGATGCGCCCGCCGGTTTGCCGGGCGGATACACTTTCGGCACATGGGGATAAGGGTGGAACGTGTCGCTCATGATGGTGTCCTCTTCAAGATTGTTCTTTGCCGCCACGGGCGATGGGCAGGGTCAGCACGATGGCCGCGCCCGCCACCAGCAGCACGCTGGCGTACAGCAAGCCCGTGGCAAAGCTGTGCGTGAAATCCTTCAGCCAGCCCACGACAACGGGATTCAGGGCCGAGCCGATATTGCCCGTCGCATTGATGACGGCGATGCCGATGGCGCGCGCACCGAGGCTCAGGGCACGGTCCGGCGTGGTCCAGAAGATGGACATGGCCGTGTACGCGCCCGTCGATGCCATGCATACGCCCAGCAGCTGCACGATGGGATTGGCCGAGTACGCGGTGAAGAGCCAGCCGGCGGCCGACAGCAGCATGGGCCAGACGATGTGCCAGCGGCGCTCCTGCAAGCGGTCCGAGCGGCGGCCCCAGGCAATCATGCCGATGACGGTGCACACTTGCGGAATGGCCGCCAGCAGACCGATCTGCGTGTTGCTGGCGTTGCTGTTAAAACTTTTCACGATCAGCGGTGTCCACACGGCCACCATGGCCAGGGTGTTGACCAGGCAAAAATAGGCGACGCCGAATTTCAATACCGTGGGCGACAGCATTTCCGCCATCACCGAGGTGTTGTGCCGGGGAGCCACCGGCTTGTGTTCGGCCGCCAGCATGCGCGCCAGCACCTGCTGTTCCAGCTTGCTCAGCCAGTTCGCCTTGCCAGGTGCATCATCGAGGTAGCCATACACGGCCAGGCCCAGGAACACGGATGGCATGCCTTCGAGCAAAAACAACCATTGCCAGCCCTTCAAGCCCCAGTGCCCATCGAGGCCCAGGATCAGGCCCGACAAGGCCGAACCGATGGCGGCCGTCACAGGCATGGCGATCATGAACAGGGCATTGGCGCGTGCCCGGTAGGCGCTGGGAAACCAGTACGTCAGGTACAGCAGCATGCCGGGCAGGAAGCCCGCCTCCGTCACGCCGACGAGGAAGCGCAACGCATACAGGCTGGCCGGGCCGCTGGCGAACAGGGTCGCCGTCGAGGCCAGGCCCCAGGCGATCATCATGCTGCCTATCCATTTACGCGCGCCGATGCGCGCCAGCACGATGTTGCTGGGAATGCTGCAAGCGATATAGGCGATGTAAAACAGGGTGGTGGCAAAGCCGAACTGGGTGCCGCGCAACCCCAGGTCCTGCATCATGGTCAGGCCGGCAAAGCCGATGTTGATGCGGTCAAGAAAGGAAAAAACGAACAGCAGGAACAGAAATCCCAGCAGATGGCGCGATACCTTGCGCATCACCTGCTGTTCCAGTTGATTGGCGGCCGCGTCGAGGACGGGCGCAGTGGCGGGGGTGGCCGCTTTGGCGATGGTCATGCTTGTCTCCATAAGGTGTCGCCCTCCCCTTGCTGTTTTTATTGGGTGAGAGCGGCCGGGTGATCCCGGCTTGCAACACAGTATGCAGACGACGATGCCGCCGGCTGTCCCCATTTTGGGGACATTTTGCGGCCAAAACAGTCAGAAAGGCGGAGCCATTGCTACGTCCAAGGAACTAGACAGGCGCTGGCGCCATGCACAGGGCGAACAACTGGCGCTGGCTGGAAATGCCCAGGCGTTTATAGGCGCGCTTCTGGTAAGTCGTCACGCTGGACTGCTGCACGCCCATGATCTCGGCGATTTCCACGGCCGTGAGGCCTTCGAGCACGCAGCGCAGCACGTCCAGTTCGCGCTTGCTCAAAGCGGGGCAATGCTGACGCAGCCTTGCCAGCATCATCGGCGCGACGCCTTGCGTCGCCTGGCCGTTCAGGCTGTAGTGATGCTTGACGGCATGGGCAAACAGCGGCGACAGGGTTTCGATGCCTGCCACTTCGCCAGGCTGGAACTGGCCCTGGCTGCTGTCGCGGTAGAAATTGACGGAGAGCCAGATATCGCCGGCCGGCTGCACCAGCAGGGATAGCCGGTCCGAGACATTCGGTTTTTGATAGCAGGCGGCGCGGTAGCCGGGATGGTCGATCTCGTCGCTGGCTTGCTGGTGCAGCACGATGGCGGGATCGATTTTCCGCCCCGGCGCCGGCGCGATCACGCGCTGGTTGCCATCGAGCGCGTAGTAATGGCGCGCGTAGCTGTCGGCAATATCTTGCAGGAAACGTCCACCGCGCCGGTCGGCCACGGCGACAGTCCGTGGCCGGTTGCCGAATTCATAGGCAAAGATCGTGCACTGGGCAATCGGTGCGACCGTGCTGACCGTTTTCAGGATGGCCCCGGCGACCGCATTCACGTCGGCATGGCCGATGGCAGCCATCAACTCCAGGGTACGCCCGAAGTCCAGCTGCCCTTCCGCCTGCCGCCGTTCGACGCGCCAGTAACGCATATCTGCGTCCTTACTGCCCGCGCTGCGGCAAGACCCAGTCCGGCCGGATGTAATGGCAGGTGTAGCCGTGCGGCAAACGCTGCAGATAATCCTGGTGCTCGGGTTCCGCCTCCCAGAACGGGCCGGCCGGCGCCACTTCCGTCACCACCTTGCCTGGCCACAGGCCGGAAGCGTCGACGTCGCGGATGGTGTCTTCGGCTACCCTTTTTTGCTCGTCGTTCGTGTAATAGATGGCTGAACGGTAGCTCGTGCCGCGGTCATTGCCCTGACGGTTTTCCGTGCTGGGATCGTGGATCTGGAAGAAAAATTCCAGGATCTTGCGGTAGCTGATGGTGGCCGGGTCGAAAATGATCTCGATCGCTTCCGCATGCGTGCCGTGGTTGCGGTAGGTGGCGTTGGCCACGTCGCCGCCGCTGTAGCCCACACGCGTGGCGATCACGCCCAGATAGCGGCGCAGCAAGTCTTGCACGCCCCAGAAGCAGCCGCCGGCCAGGATCGCCGTTTCATTGCCTTGTGCATTGTCTTGTGCCATGGTGTCTTTCCCGTTCTAGTCAGAAGCAGCTATCTTACCCTGTCGCGCGACTTTCTTCAGCGGGCCAGCAAGCGCTTGAGCTGCGCCGCCTGGTAGGCGCCGATGGCGTCGTTGAACAGGCAGCGGATCAGCGGGTCGTCGACGATGTCGGCTTCCGCCAGCTCCGCCCGCGCTTCGGCATCGAAAGGACCATCGTTGATGCGCATGTACATCGACGTCAGCGATTCACCGAGCACCAGCGCCGCATGGCATTTCACCAGCGGCAGCTCGGTGGTCCAGCCGGGCGCCTCGCCCGTCTCCGGCACGAGGTCGATCAAGTCGCCGTGCGTGCGGTAATGGAGCACGGTGGCCGCACCGTCATGGCCGTACAGCGACAATCGCCACAAACGCGGTTGCTGGAAGTAGCTGTCCTCGGGCAGCTCCATGTCGCGGTAGCGTTCAAGCAAACCGTGGCGGCAGAAATCGAGCACCAGCGCCGCATCGGCATCGCTCAAGGGCGCGAAACGGCGCGCGATGTCCGCCGTGGCGGGCGGCGGCGCCTCGGGACGGTAGTCGAAATCCACATCTTGCAGGCCCACGGGTACCACCCAGGGCAAGGGTTCGGCGCTGCTCACGCCGTGCGCGTCGAGCAGCACGGCCGTCGATGGATCGAGGCGGAAAATGTGCGCCTCGGGCAGCGCGGCGCCGATTTCATCGGCAAAGCGGCGGTAGGTAATCGGGAACATCGCGTGGTTGTACCAGGACCAGTCTTCCTGCACGAACTGGCAAGAGCTGGGCACGATGTACCGTGGCGCCAGCGCGCGCAGCTGCGGCACCCAGTCGTCGGGAAGTTCGACGGGGCCAGGCTGCGCTTGCGACGGCGCGATGACGGCGATCTCGCGCATGGTCTGGAATGGCCACAGCACCATGTCCCACGGCGCAAAGGCGGCCAGCTGTTCAAGCGTCTCGGGGCCGATCCAGGAATCGACGACATTGAGCACGTTCAGCCCGGCCGCGCGCACCTGGAACAGCGAGTCGACATCGTCATCGAGCGCGCGGCGCGGAATCACCTCAATGGCACCCACCTGCACGGGCACGTCGACGTGCAGGCGCTGCACCTGTGTAAAACCGAGTGCGCGCAGCATCGCGAACAGTTCGTCGAAGACGCAGTACAGATAGATGGGCGTGGTGCGGTCGAGCACATCGAGGCTGTCGAGCGAGCAGTGGTCGTCGTGGAAGTGCGAGATGAAGACGGCATCCCAGCGCAGCCGGCGCACGGCGTCCAGGTCGAAGCGCACGGACGGAAACGCGTGGCAGTTGCGGCTGAACGGATTTTCGACGATGGGGTCGAAGGCGATGGCCGTGCCTTCGCATTCGAAGACATAGCCGGCGTGCAGGATGCGGGAGATTTTCAGGGGCATGGGAAAAGCGGAGAAGACCCAACGGCGGAAATACCGGGGTCGGACCCTGCGGGTCCGACCCCAGACTTTGCCTTCGGGGTAAAAAGAACGCTAACGGCGCGCCAGAGACAAACCTCAGTACGGATTATTCAGCACATCCATCGCAAAATACGTAAAGATCATGTCCGCGCCTGCGCGCTTGATGGCGCCCAGGGTTTCCTGCACCACGCGGCGTTCGTCGATGGCGCCGGCCTGTGCGGCGAACTTGATCATCGCGTATTCTCCGCTGACCTGGTAGGCGCCGATCGGCAAACGCGTCACTTCGCGCAGTTCGCGGATGATGTCCAGATACGCGCCGGCCGGTTTGACCATCAGCGCATCGGCGCCTTCGGCTTCGTCGATCAGCGATTCGCGGATCGCTTCGCGGCGGTTCATCGGGTCCATCTGATACGTCTTGCGGTCGCCTTTGAGGGTGCTGCCGGCCGCGTCGCGGAACGGGCCGTACAGGCCCGAGGCGAACTTGGTCGAATACGCCATCACGGGCGTGTCGTGGAAGCCGGCCGCGTCTAGCGCGCTGCGAATGGCCGCCACCTGGCCATCCATGGCGGCCGATGGGGCAATGATGTCGGCGCCCGCCTGGGCCGCGATGACGGCTTGCTTGCCCAGGTTCAGCACCGTGCTGTCATTGTCGACCGTGTCGCCATGCAGGATGCCGCAATGGCCGTGGTCCGTGTATTCACAGAAGCAGGTGTCGGACATGACCACCATTTCCGGCACGGCGTCCTTGATGATGCGCGACATGCGCGCCACCAGGCCGTCCGGGTTCAGGGTGTCCGTGCCGTGGCTATCCTTGTGGTGCGAAATGCCGAAGGTCATGACGGAGCGCAGGCCGGCGCGCGCGTAGCGCTCCACTTCCTGCGCCAGCTTCGCTTCGGGAATGCGGCGCACGCCGGGCATGGACTTGATGTCGATGAAATCGCTGCTGCCTTCGTCGACGAAGATCGGCAGGACCAGGTCGCGCGGATTGATCTCGGTTTCACGGAACAGCTCGCGCAGTTGCGGGGTCGCGCGCAGGCGGCGCATGCGCGAAGTGGGGAATTGTGCTGGCATGGAGTGACTGGCTTCGGGTTAACAACGCCGATAAGTATACGCCGATCGCGCCAGTTGCGCCGGACCGCCCGGCAAAAAAGCCGCGCAAATCAAGAAACACCGCCCTGCGCCGTCATTGCGCGTGCAGCAGGGCCGTCACTTGCCAGCGCATGTCGGCCGCCAGTTGCACCAGCATGGCGCCTCGGCGGCGCGCATCGGCCCGCTTCTTCGACGGCACCAGCGCCAGGTCCGGCATCCGGCAAGGGCCGCATGGCAGGCGGAAATTGCCTCCGCTGGCGGGCTGCGCATGCAGTTCATGCCACGCCAAGTCGTAGTCGCACGAGATATGGCTGCGCCGGCGCCAGTTCAGCGCGATGCGGTTGGCGTTGCTGACCAGTTCCAGATGGCCGCAGCCGAACAAGTCGCCCAGGTCGCGCAAGGCGGCCACCATCAGGTTTTTCGGCCGGCAGCCATGCAGCGCCCGCGTGGCCTCTTTCACCGCCTGCGCGCCGGCGGGCGAGCGCAAGCCCTGCAAGGCGCCCAGCTGGATGACGGCGCCGCCTGGCTGGGGGCGGAACAGGAAACTGGCCAGGTACAGCGGCACGCCGTCGCGCGTCAGGCGCAGGCACAGCTCCCCTTCCCGGTGGCTGTCGCGGATGGCCGTCAATTTCAGGCGGTAAGTGGCGCCATCCTTGCCCTCGATGGCGGCCAGCACCAGCGCACGGCGCGCGGCGTACTCCACCAGCGGCCGCGCGCCCGCCTGCCACAGGAAGCGGTAATGCCCGCACAGCAGGTCCACCCGCGCCGCGCAGCCGAACTGGCGGCTGGCGTAGGGACGATAAATCTTGTACAGCAGACTGGGATGGGCTTGCGCCAGCGCCGGCAGTCCAGGCGTCGCGGCGATGAACGCTTGCCAGCGCGCGCGCTGCCGGGGAAAGACGATGGCCCCCAGCGCGGCCTTGATACGGTGGCCATGCTGGCGCAGTGGCGCCTGCTGCGACGCGGCGTTGTCGCCGGTGGCGGTAAAAGTATGCATGCAAACGGCTCTACTGGAAAGGACGCGGCGACGGCCGCAGGCAGCCCGGAACAGGCGGCTGCACGCTGGCAGCCGCTCTACGCCGGGTAGAGCGGATGATAGGGGGAGGTGAAAACGAAGGGGGTTACAAGTTGGTAATGTGCCGCTGGCAAACCTGGACGCTCAGGGTGCCGCCGCAGCGCCCAGCGGCCGGCCAGGCTTTCCGTAACGGGCCACCAGCCAGCGCCGCGCGGGCTTTTCCAGCCGATGGTAGCTGAGGCTGCAAACGGCAATCAGTACCCCGGTGAACAATGCGGCGCGGATGGCGGTCGGCACCAGGCCGGCGCCTGGCACCAGGCGCAGCAAGGGATTGACAAGAATCAGGCCCAGGGGAACATGCAATAAATAGACGGCATAGGAAATGTCACCGAGGAAGGCCGATATTTTGCCTTCCAGGACAGCAGGACGAAGGGCGGCCAACAGCCACAGCAGCGCCGGAAACAGGGCCATGACCACGAAGGCAAGCAGCATCAGCTCGACGCTGCGCCCCTTGAGGCCAAAGACCAGCAGGATGGCCAGGGACAGCGCCGCAAAATAGGCGAGTATCCAGGCTTGCTTGCGGCAATAAAACAATAGCACGCCACCCGAGAAACCCAGCAGGCCGCGCAGCAGCCCCTCAGTCACATCCGCGGGCGTATAACCGCGCAAGAAACGCTCGACCATGTAGGCCGTGCCCCAGCACAGCAGCACTGAACCCAGATGCAAGGCGAATTTCCAGCGCATGGTGCGCATTCCAAAACGCACGACAAAATACCAGCCGAGATTGATGGCCACTTCGACGAAAATGCTCCAGGCGGGACGATTCAATGGAAAGTTTTCAGGGTCATCTAGCATGCAGGGCAACATGACGCTATTTGGCACGATGCATGCCAGGGTCGCGGCCGTCGGCGTGCCAAACAGGTATTTGACCAATGCAAACGAAAATCCCAATGCCAGCGCCACGCCATACAAGGGGTATAGGCGCGCAAAGCGCTGCAATGCAAACTGCCTGAATGCCATTCCCTGGCCTATGCGTTCCTCGTAGCTATAGGCCATAACCCAGCCCGAGAGCATGAAAAACAGGTCGACCGCCAGATAGGCATGAGGAACATGAAAACCGAAAATGGTCGGCAGGTGGTACACCATGACAAACAGGGCAGCGATGCCCCGTATGCCGTCCAGCGATACCACGCGGCCGCCTGCCATCGCGCCAGCCCGCACTGCATTTCCCATCTCACACCCCTATGAATAAAAGCTCCGGCATGCTGCCTGACTAGGCAGCGTTCTTGGCGGTAGATTCCGACAGCGATATCGCCTCAAGTCAGACTATTTCACATGGATGTAAAAATATCAATTAATATCTTTTTAAATATATAAAAATATAATTTTATGTCAAATATTACAAATCGCAGGCCGCTAGCGGGCAGGAAAAGGAAGCTGTTGTCTGCCATCTTTGCGAAACCGGCGCAGCAGCCAGCGGCGGGCCGGCATTTCAAGGCAACGAAAGCTGGCGGTGCTTAGCGCTATCAACAGGGCGCTGAAGATCAGGGATTTGAGCGCGATGCTGGAAATCCCGGGTCTCGGCAGCATCAATCTCAGTGGTTTTTGCAACAGGATTGCCAAAGGCAAATGCAGCAGGTAGACGGCATAAGAGATATCGCCAACATAAGCATAGAAACTGTTTTCCAGTATGGCTGGGCGCCACCACGCTGCCAACCACACCAGCGCAGGCAACAGGCCCATGACGACAAAGGCCAGCGACGTGACGCCGCCGCTGTCGCCGCGCAAGCTGAAAGCGAGGAGCACGGCGACAGTCACTGCCGCAAAATAGACGAGTATCCATGGCTAGCGGCGGAAACTGAAGAGCAAAATCCCTCCGAAAAACCTCAGCAACCCCCGGTACAAACCTTCATGCAAATCATTCGGGTTGAAACCGCCCAGTCAGTATCACCGGAAGGGCCGCGCCTCACGACGCAGGCGCAAGCCGGGGCATTCAGTTGAGCAGGCGTAGCCTCACCCGCAAGCCCGGCGCCGCATCCTCGATCTCCAGGCTGCCGCCATGCAGGGCCGCGATGGCCGCGACGATGGACAGGCCCAGGCCATTGCCGGGCAAGTGACGGCTCTTGTCGAGCCGGTAAAAGCGCTGCGTCAGTTTCGGCAGTTCTTCCTTTGGTACGCCGGGGCCGTTGTCGCGCACGGCCAGCCAGTTGCCATGCGCATCGCTGCCGGCCGACACTTCCACCGTGGCGCCCGGGCCCGCGTACTTGATGGCATTGTCAACCAGGCTGGCCAGCGCGCTGCCCAGCAGATTGCGGTCGCCGCGCGCCGGCACGCCGTCGCCATACAACTGTACCAGCAGCACGCCCTGCTCGTCGGCCGTGGCCTCGTACATTTCCACGATGTCGGCGCCGATCTGATGCAGGTCGATGTCGTCGAAATTCTCGGGGCGCATGCCCGATTCGGCCGCCGCGATCTGCAGCAGCTTGTCGAACACGCGCGTGAGGTCGTCGATGTCGTCGATGGCCGCCTGCGCCGCGCTCTCGTAGCCTGCCACGCCCTGCTGCTGGCGCAAGGCGCCATCGAGCTTGTTGCGGATGCGGCCCAGCGGCGTGCGCAGGTCGTGCGCGATGGCGTTCGACACGTGGCGCACGCCTTCCATCAGGTGTTCGATGCGGTCGAGCATGCGGTTGATGTCGCGGCTCAGCAAGCCGAATTCATCCTCGCTGGAGACGGGAATGCGCCGGCTCAGGTCGCCCGCCTCGATCTCGCCCGCCGTGCGGCGGATCTGCCCGATGCGCGCTTCGAGCTGGCGCCGGAACAGCCAGGCGCCGGCCACCACCAGCAGGATGGCCGCCCCGCCGCCATAGGCCAGCGAGCGCAGTACCAGCGAGCGGATCGACTTGCCCTCTTCCATGTCGCGCCCGACGAACAGGCGCGCGCCGCCCGCCAGGTCGCGGATCAGCATGCGCGCTGGCACCCTGCGCCCTTCGCGCGTGACGTCGCGGTGCAGCAGGTGGCCCACGGGGCTGCCCACGTCGGGCCAGGACGACAGATTGCCCGCCACGCGGCGGCCATCGGCGTCCACCAGCAAAAAGATCTCCGTGTCGCTGTCGGTGCGGTCGGTGAGCAGATGGGCGATTTCCGCCGTCGTGCGGCTGCTGCCGCCCTGCAGGTACAGCGCGGCGAGGCGCTCCGAGAGCAGGGCCAGCTTGCGGTCCACGCTGCGATCGAGCACGCCGATGGTGCCGAAATAGAACACGGCGCAGACGATGCTGATCGACACGACCACCAGCACGCCATAGCCAAGCGCCAGGCGGGCCGCGATCGAACGGTGCAAGTTACGCACTGTCGATTACGCCCAGCGTGTAGCCGACGCCGCGCACCGTATGGATCAGCGGCGGCGAAAATTCCTTGTCCACCTTGGTGCGCAAGCGGCTCACCTGCACGTCGATGACGTTCGTCTGCGGGTCGAAATGGTAGTCCCACACGGCTTCGAGCAGCATGGCGCGCGTGACGGACTGGCCCTGGTGGCGCATCAGGTATTCGAGCAAACGAAATTCGCGCGGCTGCAGGGCGATCTGCCGGTTGGCGCGCGTCACGCGCATGGTGCGCATGTCGAGCACCAGGTCGGCCACCTGCAGCTGCGTCGATTCGGGCACGGGCGCGGCACGCCGCAGCAGTGCTTCGATGCGCGCCAGCAGTTCGTCGATGGCGAACGGTTTCGACAGGTAATCGTCGCCGCCGCTGCGCAGGCCGCGCACACGCTCGTCGACGCTGGACAGGGCCGACAGCACCAGCACCGGCGTGTTGCGGCCCATGCCGCGCAGGCGCGCGACGATGGCCAGGCCATCAATCTCGCCGGGCAGCAGGCGGTCGAGCACCAGCGCATCCCAGTCTTCGCCGCAGGCCAGGCGCATGCCGTCGATGCCATTGTCGCAGGCGGTGACGTCGTGGCCCGCCTCGCGCAGGCCGGCACAGATATAGCGGGAAGTTTCGGCTTCGTCTTCGATGACCAGGCAGCGCACGGGGAATTCCTTGTAAAGATCAGGCAGCAAATAGGCGCAGCATACGCCAGGCGCGCGCCACTTGCCAGCCCCGCCGCGTGCGACGCGCGATCGCAGGGTCGGGTACAATACAGCCTCGACAATGTTTGGCCGCGCCCGCGCGCGCATTTTTTATCGGCGCCTCCCGGCTTGCCGCGGCCTGCAAACCATCACTGCCACTAACGAACATCAGGCGCGCCTGGCGCGCGCCACAAACCGATACAGCCATGAAATCGACCCACTCTCTCGCACTGGCGCTGGCCATGGCCATCAGCTGCGGCGGTGCCGCCGCCGCAGACACCAAGCAAAGCATGCTGTTCGATGAAATCCCCATCGGCAGCTGGAGCACTTCCGCAGAACTGGGCGCCATCACCACCTCGGGCAACACGGTCGGCACCTCCGTCACGGGCAAGATCGACGCGCGCCAGGAACTCGATGACTGGAGCAACCAGTACATCTTCAGCGGCTATTTCAAGGAAGACGAAACGACGAACGACGATGGCGAGAAAGTGCGCGAACGCTCGGCCGAACGCTTTTCCGCCTCCGCCAAGGCGGCGTACAAGCTGATGGCCGACCATGAAAAGCTGTTCGTGCTGGCCTCGCACGTGAACGACAAGTTCGGCGCCTACACCAAGTACTCGACCCTGGCCGTCGGTCATGGCTCGCGCTGGTACCAGTCGACAGACAAAAGCGTCGACGTGGAATTCGGTCCTGGCTATTTCAGCGGCACCAACGACGCGGGCGAATCGGAACACGGCCTGACGGTGCGCGGCGCGGCCGCCATGAAGTGGAAGATCAGCCAGTCGGCCATGTTCACGCAGACGGTCAGCGTGGAACGGGGCACCTCGAACACCCACTCGATCGCCGAAACGGCCCTCAGTACGAAAATCAACGGCACCATGCAGATGAAGGCCGCCTTCAGCGCCCGCAACGACACGCGCGTGCCGGACGACAAGAAGAACACGGATACGCAAACCTCGCTGACCCTGGTCTACTCGTTCTGACATGCGGGCCACGCTGATGCGGCGCCTGCGCCTGGGCGCCCTGCTGTGCGCGGCGGCGCTGCTGAGCGGCTGCGCCGCCGTCACCGTCAGCTCCATTTCGCCGGCCGACTACCTGCAGCAGCGGCGCGGCGACATTCTTACCACGGGCAAACTCAGCGCCTCGGCCAGCGAGGTGCTGCGCATCATCGGCAGCGACATCGCCGCCTGCGAAGCCAATACGGGCAGCTGCCGCGCCGACCTGGCCCGCTCCGAACTGCTCAGCGACGAGCAGCGCCTGGCGACCCTGTCCGAATTGTGGCTGGAAAGCGCGCTGGCGGAAGAAAAACAGGGTGGCCATCCTAGCGCCGAAACGCTGGCCGCCTGGCTCGAATCGGCCCGCTACGCGTATGCCTACCTGTTCTACACGACGCGCACGCCGGGCCAGCGCGCCTTCGAGGAACGCCAGACGCAAATCCGCGACTACTATAACTATGCCGTGCAAAAGGCCGTCGGCAATCTGTTCCGCCACCGCGGCGAATACCGCCCTGACGGCAATGTGATCCGCGTCGCCGGCTGGCAGATCGACAGCGAATTGTCGGCCCTGCGCCTGCCCGATGACGGGACCCTGCCCGACGAACTGCTGCCGGCCACCTCGCTGTCGTTTTCCGGCCTGCGCAATGTGTACCGGCGCGACGGCTTCGGCGCCGACCTGGTGGCCGTCATGCCCAAGCCCCGGGCGTCGAAAGGCGAGTACGTGCCGTACCAGGAGACGCGTTTTCCCGTCGTCACGGCGCTGATCCGCTTCGACGGCAACAGCCTGCAGGAGGTACTGGCCACACAGCAGCTGCTGGTGATGCTGGTCGACCCGACGCGCAGCGAATCGACGCGCATGGCGGGCCAGGAACTGCCCGTGGCGGCCAATTTCACGGCCGGCTACGGCCTGTGGCTGGCCCGTTCCGGCTTTGGCGTGCAGGCGCTGCGCACTCTGTTCGGCAGCGCCGACGGCATTTCGCGCCCGCAGGTGCACCTGATGCAACCCTATGACCCGAACAAGCGCACCATCGTCATGCTGCACGGCCTGGCCAGCAGCCCTGAAGCGTGGATCAACGTGGCGAATGAACTGATGGGCGACGAGCAGCTGCGCCGCCGCTACCAGATCTGGCAGGTGTACTACCCGAGCAATGCGCCGCTGGCCGCCAACAACGCCGCCATCCGCAAAGCGCTGAACGCGACCCTGGCGCAGTTCGACCCTGCCGCCAAGGCGACGGCCGCGAACGACATGGTCTTGATCGGCCACAGCATGGGCGGCGTGCTGGCGCGTTTGATGGTCTCCGACGCCAGCAACACGCTGCTCGACGCCATCACGGAAGAATATAATTTGAAGGGCAAGAAGGCGGAAAAAGTGCGCGCGGGACTGGCGCCCTACCTCAATTTCACGGCCATGCCGCAGGTGAACCGCGCCATCTTCATCGCCGCGCCGCATCGCGGCACATCGTTCGCCAACCACAAGGTGGCGCGCTGGATCGCCAACCTCGTCACGCTGCCCATCACCATGCTCGACCAGTTGTCCGACGCGGCCGGCAGCCTGGCGCAGCTCGACACGGGCAGCAGCGAACCGCTGCGCATCCCCAACAGCATCGATAACCTCAGCGACAAGGACCCGTTCGTGCGCCTGGTGGCCGACCTGCCCATCAGCCCGAACGTGCGCTACTACTCCATCATGGGCAACGACACGCCGGACCTGCCGCTGGCGGAATCGAGCGACGGCGTCGTGCCCTACGCCAGCGCCCACCTCGACGGCGCACAGTCGGAAAAAGTCATCCCCTCGTGGCACAGCGTGCAAGAAAGCCCGCAGGCGATTCTGGAGATACGGCGGATTTTGCGCATGCCTGATACCCTGCCCTAAGGCAATTGGCATTCTTTGCGCATGGATTATCGCTGGATAAGAAAGTTACAGCACATGATAAAGTTGCGAAACATGATAATCTTGTATATGATGTTCTTTACTGCGCTACTGCAAAGGAATCATCATGACAGTGCATCTGCATCACGATACTCTGGCGCCCGAGCTTCAGGCATTAACGGATAGCGACCTGCGGGTGGTGGAACAATTCTCGCGCCTCGTGAGCGCACAGCTCGACATACTGGCACAAGGGCCCGAGCGCCTGCGCCTGATCGACCTGGCCACGCGCGCGCTCCAGCAGGCGCGCGCCTCTTTGGTCACCCCGCCACCGCTCGCTCCAGTCCAGCTTCCCGTGTCAAAACTCAAGGTGTCCGATGTGATCGGACAAGGATGGGTGGAACTGTCACAGGCGTCGCTGTATCGCGCGGTGGAAAGCCAGCGGTTTTATTGCGTGACACCCAAGGGGCGTAGTATCGGCAAGGAATTTCCGGCGTGGCAATTTATCCAGCCCGTGCCGGAACTGATCGCACCGGTACTGGCGATCCTTGCCGGCCAGCCCAGCAGTGAAATCCATGCCTTCTGGATCAGCAGTGCAGACGAACTCAACGAACTGTCGCCAGCAGAGATGCTTGCAGGCAAATCGTTCGAGACGCGGACCGAAGTCCATTCCAGCCAGCAGGCGCTGCTGGACCTGCCCGCAAGCGAGAGATTGCGCAAGGTGCTTGCGGCAGCGAAGTGGCAGCATAGGGGCATGGCCGACATCACGGGCTAGCCTTGCATGAAACTTGAACTGGAAGAAACACCGATTCCACCTGAAATGGCCACGCGCCTGCCGGCGCTGGCATCGCTGCGCGCTGAATTATTGCGCAATGTCGTCACTTTTCCAGCCGGCCAGGCCCTGGTACGCGCAGCGTGGAACGTGGCATCCATCTGGCCGGCGAAGGTCGAACGGACCTACCGCTTCGGCCCGCCTGCCGATCTGGCCAACGCCAACGGCTTCCCCTATCACTGGGTATATATTGCGGAAGATACCTGCACGGCTGCCTGGGAAGCCCAGCTTTGCCGCAACGACGTCACACGCCCCGGCACTTTTTATATCGCGCACGCTGCGCAACAAGCGCTGATCGCAACCTTGTCCTTCAGCGCCCCGTTGCAATTGTTCGACCTGACCGGGATGGCCGCCAGCCGGCTGGGCATTTATGATCAATTGCACAGCCCCGATCACGGCTGGTGCCAATGGCTGGGCTGGCAGCTTGACCAGATCATTGCGCAGGAAAATAGTCCGATTCACGGCTTCGTGTACCCGTCGCGCCGCCAGCCCGGCAAACTGGCTTATGCGATATCGTCCCGCCATATGACAGCACTGGAAACCAACATGGCATGCTCACACATGCAATTCGGCGCCACTGAAGCATATGCACGCTTGCTCGCCGATCGTCTGCGCGTGAATCCGCCCTGACCTGAGATTCCCTACACCGGCTCGCGCCACTTGTCCTTGATCTCCAGCATGGCCGGCAGCTGCTCGATGAACAGCGCCAGCAAGTCCGGGTCGAAGTGCGTGCCGCTGTCGCGCTGCATGGTGGCGACGGCTTCGTCGATCGTCCAGGCGCGCTTGTACGGGCGCTCGCTGGTAAGGGCGTCGAAGACGTCGGCGATGGCGACGATGCGGCCTTCGTGCGGGATTTCCTCGCCCTTCAAACCTTGCGGATAGCCGCTTCCATCCCATTTTTCGTGGTGCGTCAGGGCGATGGTGCGCGCCATTTTCAGCAAGCCGCTCGCGTGCTCGCCGATGATGGCCGCGCCGATTTCCGCGTGGCGGCGCATGACTTGCCATTCGTCCGCATCAAGCTTTCCGGGTTTTTGCAGGATGGCGTCGGGGATGCCGATCTTGCCCACGTCGTGCATGGGCGCCGCATTGAGCAGGTCTTCCGCCCTGCCCGCGCTGTAGCCGGCCGCCAGCGCCAGCTGGCGCGCGTAATAGCTCATGCGGATGACGTGCATGCCCGTCTCGTTATCCTTGTATTCGGCCGCCTGGCCCAGGGTCTGGATCACCTGCAGGCGCGAGCGGCGCAATTCCTCGGCGTCCACCAGCGACAGGTGCGTGCGCACGCGGGCGCGCACGATGGGCGGGCTGACCGGCTTGGTGATGTAATCGACGGCGCCCGCATCAAAACCGTCCGCCTCGTCCTTCACGTCGCACAGGGCGGTGACGAAAATGACGGGAATGGGCGCGGTGGCCGGCATGGCTTTGAGCTGGCGGCACACTTCATAGCCCGTCATGGCGGGCATCATGATGTCGAGCAGGATCAGTTCGACAGGGTTGTTCTGCGCCAGCTCCAACGCCTTCTCGCCATCCTTGGCGTACAGCAGGCGGTAATCGTCCTGCAGGATCTGGCGCAGCACCTGCAGATTCGTCGCTTCGTCGTCGACCAGCAGCAGGATCGGTTTGTCTTCGTGTAAGGTCATCGTTAGCCCAATATCAGGAAAGGTCGGCAGGCATAGGCGTTTCCAGCCACGCCAGCAGCTGGCGCAGCACGTCCGCGGCGCGCGCAAATTCAAAGTCGTCGATGGCGCTGGCCAGCACCTGCAGTCGCTGCTGCTGGCCGTGCGGCGCCAGCATGGCGGCGATCTGCGCCATCAGGGCGTCGTCCAGCTGCCCGCCTTCCAGGCTGGCGATGGCTTGCCGCAGCAAGGCACCGGCGGCGTCGGCATCGAGTGGCGCGCCGGCAGCCGGCGTACCCACGGCCACGGCCGGCATGCCCGATTCTTCCAGCTCGCCGGCCAGCGCCATGAAGGCGGCGGCCAGCTGCACCAGCAATTCAGTCGCCGGCAGCTGGCGCGCGATCGCCTGTTCGATGCGGCCCAGCAGGCTTTCGACCTGCACCAGGCACAGATTGCCCGCAGCGCCCTTGATACGGTGCAGCAAATGGCCCGCCACGCTGCTGCCGCCCCGTTCCAGTTCGGCCGCCAGCATGGCGGCGCAGTCGCCATTGGCCTGCACGAAGCGGCCAATCGCCCGCTGCAAGGCTTCGCGGCCGCCCCACAGGGCGATGCCGCGCTGCCAGTCGACCTGGCCCGCGGCAGCACGCGCCGCCGCGCCGGACGCCGGCGGCGGCATGGACACGGCGATATCGAGCAGGCGGGCGATTTCCGCCGTCAGCTTGTGCATTTCCAGCGGTTTCGAGGCAAAGCCGTTCATGCCGGCCGTCTGCGCGGCGCGCCGGTCCTGTTCCAGCACGCTGGCCGTCAGCGCGATGATGGGCGTCGCTTTCAAACCCTGCTCGCGCTCGTACACACGGATCAGACGCGTCGCTTCCAGGCCATCCATGCGCGGCATCTGCACGTCCATCAGGACGACGTCGAAGCTGCCCTTGCTGAACTCGCGCACGGCGCTCTCGCCATCGCTGGCGGCGATCACCTGGTGGCCGGCCGCGCCCAGGCTGATCAGGAGCAGCTCCACGTTCTGCGGCACGTCGTCGGCCGCCAGGATGCGCAGCGGCGGCAAGGCCACCACGGGCTGCTCGCTGCGGCGCGACACGGCCTTGCCCGGCGCCAGCGGCAGCAGCACGTGAAACACGCTGCCCACGCCCAGGGTGCTTTCCACCGTGATGGTACCTCCCATCAGTTCGACCAGCTGCAGCGAAATCGTCGTACCCAGGCCCGTGCCGCCAAAGCGGCGGCTCATCGAGGAATCGGCTTGCGTGAATGGAGCGAAGATTTTGTCCAGGCGGTCGGCCGGAATGCCGATGCCCGTGTCGTGCACGGCGATATGCACCTGCTCGCCCTGCATGCCGACGGCCACGCGCACATGGCCCACTTCCGTGAACTTGACGGCGTTGCCGATCAAATTCGTCAGCACCTGCTGCACCCGGCGCGCATCGCCCAGGAAGAACTGGCCCATGCCGGGATCGACATCGACATGCAGCACCAGGTCGCGCGCATGCGCCGTGATGCGCAGGGACGCGGCCACGTGGTCGACCAGGTCCGGCAGCGAAAAGTCCACCAGTTCCAGCTCGGTCGCGCCTTTTTCCAGCTTGGCCATGTCGAGGATGTCGTTCAGCAGCTCGAGCAGCGAACGGGCCGACTGGCGCACCGTGCCCAGGTGGCGGCGCTGCAGGCTGTCCAGGGCTGTGCCCAGCAGCACTTCCGTAAAGCCGATGATGGCGTTCATCGGCGTGCGGATTTCATGGCTCATGTTGGCCAGGAAGCTGGTCTTCGATTCGGCGGCCAGCTCGGCGCGGTCTTTCGCCGCGCGCAGGTTTTCCTGCATGGCGCGCCGCTCGCTCACGTCGGTGGCCAGCTTGACCACCTTGAACGGCTTGCCGTCCGTGTTGAAGATCGGGTTGTACGAAGCCTGTATCCACACTTCCTTGCCATGCTTGCCGATGCGCTTGTACTCGCCCGTATTGAATTCACCCTGCGCCAGCTGCTGCCAGAACACGCTGTAGTCGGGCGAGGTCACGTAGCCCGGCTCGCAGAAGATGCTGTGGTGCAGGCCCAGCACGTCGTCGAGCTGGTAGCCGACCAGGTCGAGGAAGTTCTGGTTGGCAGCCAGGATGCGTCCCTGCAGGTCGAACTCCGCGACGGCCGTCGCGCGCGAGATCGCCGTCACCTTGCCCTCGTATTCGGCGTTGCGCAATTCGCTTTCCGTGATGTCGAGAATGACGCCGTCGATCCAGCGCACCACGCCGTCGTTATCGAGCACGGGGCCGCTGCTTTCGCGCACCCAGCGCTCGCGCCCGTCGCGGTGGATCATGCGGTAGACGTTCTCGAAATCGCGCCGTTCGCCGGCCGCCTGCACGCAGGTGTCGTTGACGCGCTGGCGGTCGTCCGGGTGCACAAGGTCGAACAGCCTGACCCGCCCTTCGGCGAAGTCCTGCGGCAGCCAGCCCGTCAGATTGAAGACGGCGTCGCTGATGAAAATCATCTTCCATTCGGGCGCGAAGCTGCAGTGGAAGGACACGCCGGGGATATTGCGGATCAGGGTGCGGTACTGGCGCTCGCTGTCCTTGAGCGCCTGCTCCATGCTGCGCGACGAGCGCATGTCCGTGACAAACGCCACGAACAGGGGCTGGCCCGGCGTATCGATCTTGCCGATCGCCACGCGCATGGGCAGCACGGCGCCATCCTTGTGGCGGCCATCGAGTTCGCGTCCGCTGTCGAGGATGCGCGAGGCGCCCGTTTCCAGGTAGTCGCGCAGATAGCCCTCGTATTCGGCCGCGTCGGCCGGCTGCAGCAGCACGCTGGCGTCGCGCCCCACGATTTCCGCTTCGCGCCAGCCGAACAGGCTTTCCGCGGCGGGATTGAAGGAGCGCACCTTGCCCTGGCCATCGATGGTGATCAAGCCATCGGCCGCCGTATCGACGATGGCGCGCAGGCGCGATTCGCTGACGCTGGCGTGGCGCAGCAGCTGGCGGTAGCGCAGCAAGCCGTTCGCGGCCGCCACGAAGACGGTCAGGGTGACGGTGATCAGGGCCACGGCCAGGGCCACGAACGAGGCTTGCACCGTAATCGTGTTCTCGCCTGCCGTGGGCGTGCCGGAAAAACGCGCGGCCAGCATGCCTGTGTAGTGCATTCCGGAAATGGCCAGGCCCATCACCACGCTGCTGAGCAGCAAGGAGGTCAGGGGGCTCAGGCGCTGGCGCATGGCGCTCAGGCCGAAGCGCACCCACAGCGCCAGCATGGCCAAGGTGACGGCCACCAGCAGCGACAGGGCGAACAGCCAGGGCTCGTAGCGCAAGGCCAGCGACGTCTGCATGGCGGCCATGCCGCTGTAATGCATGGAGCCGATGCCCACGCCGACGAGCACGCCGCCCACCATCAGTTGCCGCCAGTTGATGCTCGGACGCGCCAGCAAGTGCAGCGCCACCCACGAAGCGGCCATGCCGGGCAGCATCGACAGCAGGGTCAGGCCAGGGTCGAAGGACACGCGTGTGCAGATATCGAAGGCCAGCATGCCGATGAAGTGCATCGACCAGATGCCGCCGCCCAGCGCGATGGCGCCCGTGATGATGGCCGTCTGGCGCTGAAAGCCGCGCTCGCTGCTGCGCGCCATGCCGGCGATCTGCAGGGCCATGAACGAGGCAAAGATGGCGATACCGATGGAAAACAGCACCAGCCACGCATTGTGCGTGCCATAGATGTACTGCATGGTATCGGTCGATACGGCAAAGATGGAACTAAGCATACTGTCGTGGCATAAGAGAGTGAAACCTAACGTAGCAAAACATGACGGCACACCGCGCGCCGTCGCCGGGCTTTTTACTAAAGCGGCAATACAGCGGAAATGACAACGGTAGCAGTCGACCAGGGCAAGGCTCGGTCATCACGCCCGCGCCTGCCGCGCGGGGGAAAGGTGCCCGTTCAGAGAGAACAGGCGGAATGCGTACGAACTCTGGCGCGGATGTCTGGCCGCCAGCGTGACGATGATTTTTTAAAGAGCCATGAGTATAGTTGCTTTACGAAAATATTCATAGGACTTCAGCAATACAGTTGCCAAAACAAACATATTCTGCAGCCTCGATGCCACAGCTCAGGAAAGCAAGCGCTCGGCCATCATCTCGCCATCGCCGTCGAGCCCTGTTTCGACGAAACCGGACTGCGCATATAGTTGCCGGGCACGCGCGTTGGCCGGCACATAGTAGAGCACCACCCTGCCCGCGCCGCGCGCGCGCATCTCGGCCAGCAGCAGGGCCAGGGCCGCGCGGGCAAATCCCTGGCCCTGCCAAGGCGCCGCGATCATCAGGCGGTACAGCACGTACGTATCCTGCCGCCCCACACTGCCCGGCAGCGCATACATGGCAAAGCCGATCAGTTCATCGCCGGCATAGATGGCACGCGGGCGCATGTTGGCGTGACTGGCGGCCAGCGCCAGCGACTCGGCATTGCTGGCAATAAAATCGCGTTGCGCCGCATGCAGCGGCAGCCCGATGACGGCCTCGGCGTTGGCCGCGCACACGGGACGCAGGGTCAAGGCAGCGTTGACGGCCATGCTTTTTTCAATCCGCTCAGGCGTTCTGCCCCAGCATGCGGCGGAACCATGCCAGTTGCTCGCGCGTCAAATAATTGGCGCCATCGCCATGCAGGATGACGATTTCGATCTCGGCGGGAATCGAGGCGACCAGTTGCGCGCCCGTCACGGGAATCTTCGGAAACGCGATGCCGGCCAGGAAGGCCAGGTCTTCCGCCACCGTCACGCACTGGCGCTCGGGATTGGGCGACGGCACGAGGAACAGGTCGATCTGCTCGCTCTGCCCGCCAATAACGACGTGCAATTGGGCAGCCAGCAGTTCGGGCAGGATCAGCTCGATGTTATTCTCGGTGCGCGATTGCTGGAAAGCGCTTTTCAGGGGTGTGAGGACAGGAGTAGCGGTCATGGCAGAGTGAAAAGATAAAGACGGCGGCAGTGTAGCAGAGGCGCCGCAAGGGACGCGCTCTGCTGGCGCAACGGCTACATCTTGTAGTGCAAGGACAGCAGCACGCTGCGCGGCGCGCCGTAACGCTCCAGCCCGCCCGACCACGCATAGCCAAGCGCCTGGTAGTAGCGGCGGTCGAGCACGTTGTCGATATTCAGGCGCAGCTGCAGCTGCTCGCTGATGCGGTAGCCGGCCGTCAGCCCGACGATGGCGTAGCCGCCCTGCCGCGTCAGGTAAGCCGTGTCACGGCGCTCAATCTTGTCTTGCGCATACACGGAGGCGCCCACATTCCATTGCGCCAGACTGCCGCCCAGCTGGATGTTCGTCATCAACTTGAACAGCTGCTTCGGTTCGTCCGTGGCGATGCGCTGGCCGATGTTGGCGGCCACGCTGTCCTTGGTGTACTTGGCCAGTACATAGGTGTAGCCGCCCGCGATTTGCCAGCCCGGCAATGGCGAGCCCGACAATTGCAGATCGATGCCTTCGCTCCGCACCTGCCCGGCCGCGCGGGCGCAGTAGATGGCGCCGCCCGTGGGACAGTTGAGCTCATCGGCCATGGCACGATTATTCTGCTTGATACGGAACAGCGCGCCGCTGGCATTGAGCCGGCCGCCGAAATACTCGCCCTTGACGCCCACCTCCAGGTTGGTGCCGCTCAACGGCGGCAAGGTGTTGCCGCGCACATCCAGCGAACTTTGCGGCTCGAAAATCTGCGTGCCGCTCGCATACACGGAGTGATGCCGGTCCACATCGTAGACGAGGCCTGCGTACGGCGTGAATTTCGCGTTTTCCGTCAGGCCGCGGCGCCAGGCGGGGTTGGTGGAATACCAGCCCGTGACATCTTGCGCATACCAGCCGAAGCGCCCGCCCAGCACCAGGCGCAGCGGATCGGCCAGGCTGAAGTTGCCTGCCGCATAAACGCCCTTCTCGTCCGTCTTGCGGCCCCAGTTGTAGGGCTCGAACGTCGCGCCGCGCATCGGGTAGGCGTAGGGATTCCACTGGCGGATATCGATCACGCGCGTCCCGGCGCCTTCCCAGCTCTGGCCCGCGTCCGAATCGTCATGGCGGTAGCTGGCACCGACGATCACGTCGTGCTGGCGGCCGAACCAGGTGACGGGGCCGCTCAGGCGCCAGTCGGCCACGACTTGCTCCGTGTTGTACTTCCAGCCCGTTTCCGACTGGCTCAGCTTGTATATTTCGCCATCGATGCGGCTATTGGTGGTATTGCGCGTGCTGGAAGAAGCGTCGATGCGCGTGATGGCGAAGCGGCTGCGCCAGCCCTGCTCCAGCTTTGTTTCCAGGTCGGCGAAGACGACGTTGTTGTCGCGTTTCTGGAACGAGTCGGCATTGTTCAGGAAGGTCGAGCGGGGCAAGTCCATGTGACGGCCGTCAAGCATGGTCGGCAAGCCGACGAACACGCCGTCCGTGCGGCTGTGCTGGCGCGAAAAGCCGATGCCGGCCGTAGTCGACGGCGTCAAGTCCGCCTCGACGATCGCATACACGGTGCTGTTCTTGTTGTTGACCACGTCGACGAAGCTGTCGCTGTCGCGCCAGCTGGCCGCTACCCTGCCGCGTACGCTGCCCGAGGCATTCAGCGCATTGCTGGCGTCGACCGTCAATTGCTTGTCCTTCCAGCTGCCCAGGTGAACGGAAGCGTTCAGCAAGGGCGTGGCCGTGGGGCGCTTGCGTATCATGTTGATGCTGCCCGACGGCGCGCCCGCCCCTTCCATCAAGCCCGTGGCGCCGCGCACCACTTCCACCCTGTCGTACATCAGCATGTCGGCCGAGACGTTGCGCTCGTTAAAACCCGTGACGTCCAGCGGCAAGCCATCGACGTTGACGTGGCTCAAGGCAAAGCCGCGCGCGAAATACGTGGTTTCCTGGTCGGACACGCCTTGCGTCTTGCCATAGATGCCAGGCGTGGCGCGCGCCACGTCCTGCAAGGTGGTCAGATCGAAATCTTCCATTTGCTGGCGCGAAATGACGCTGACCGTTTGCGGCGTGTGGCGCTGCGACAAATTCAGCCCCGTGGCCGTCGACATATTACGGGCCGTATACAGCCCCGTGCCTTCCGTGGCGCGGTCCGCCTCCGCACTGACGACGACGGCGGGCATGCTGGCCAGGCCGCCATCGGCCGTATTGGTATTGATCTTGCGCAGCAGGTAATTGCCGTTGCCGCCGTCTATCGCTTCCAGGGCGCTGCCCTGCAGCAGTTTTTGCAAGCCGGCCGTAACCCCATGGCTGCCTTGCAAACCCGGCGTCGCCAGCCCGTCGAGCATCACGCCCTGCGTGGACAGGTTGATCCCCGCAGCGATGGCAAACGTGGCCAATGCGCTGCGCAAGCTGCCGGCGGGAATATGATAGTCGCGCACGGTGGCGGCCGGGCTGGGCTCGGCCGCCACCGCCATGTGCGGCAAGCTGGCGCCGGCCGCGCCCACGGCGAGGAGCAGGACCAGCGCGGCGCGCACGGCGCCGGTGGTGGGATGGAGCGTCATGCGTGCTGCGGTAAAGTTACGGTGCTGCAAAGCCATGTGGACCCTTTCGATGGTTCGGATTGTTCGTTCTCTACCTTGTATGACGAAGCAATCCGGAAAAAGGGACAGGGAAACTGTAAATAGTGGCGCTTGTCGGCTTGGCGGGGCGCAGCCACGCGTAAGCCGACAAGGCCAGCCAACGTTGCCTGTCGGCTTACGCCCTGCGGACTAAGCCGACCTACACAAGCACGCCAACCAGCCAAGCTGCCATATCCGCACAAACCGTAGGTCGGCTTAGCGGGGCGTAGCCACGCGTAAGCCGACAAGGCCAGCCCGCATTGCCTGTCGGCTTACGCCCTGCGGGCCAAGCCGACCTACAAGCCCTGGCATTCGTCAGCCGACTAGCTCAAGCCGCCTCGACACTGACCCAGTAACGCGTGCGGCGCGCCAGCCGGATCGGCAAGGAGCGCTGCAGCAGGAGAAGGATATTGTCCGGGTCGTTCAACTGGAAGATGCCGTCCACGGGCATGGCTGCCAGCGCGGGATCGCAGCGCAGCACGCCGTAACGGTAACGCGCCACCTGTTCCAGTACCTCGCCCAGCGGCATGCGCTCGGCGATCAGCACGCCCTGCAGCCAGGCATCCGCATGGGGTGAAAGCGGCGTCAAGGCAGAAACAGCACGGCCATCGAAACAGCCCTGTCGGCCCGCATCGATCCTGCACAAGGCGTCAGGAGCTTCGCCGGGTTGGATCTCGACCGCACCCTCGCTGACGCTGACCTGCGTGCGCGGCGCCAGCACGCTGCCAAGGTGGCGCACGCTGAAATGCGTGCCCAGCGCGCGCACGGCGCCATTGATGCTGCGCACGAAGAACGGGCGCGCCGGCACGGCTGCATCGTGCGCCGTGGCGACGTGGATTTCCCCCGCATGCAGCAAGACCAGCCGCGCCGCGCCGTCAAAGCGCACGTCGATGGCCGTGTCCGTATTGAGCACCAGTTGCGTGCCGTCGGGTAATGTCATGTGGCGGATTTCGCCCCTGGCCGTGCGGATGCCGGCACGCCACGCTTGCCACGGTGCCGACTGGCTGGCCAGCCACAGTGCCGGCCCGGCCGCGATCAGCCCGGCCAGGCCGTAGAGCACGGCGCGCCGCTGCGGCGAATGCGGCGCCGCGTCCGCCGTCTGGCGCAGCGCGGGCGGCACGCTGGCCAGGGTGCTGCACACCAGCTCGGCCCGCTGCCACGCCGCTTCATGTGCGGGATCGCTGGCGCGCCAGGCCTGGAACGCTTGCTGCTCGTCGGAAGTCAAAGCGCCCCCGTGCAGGCGCACCAGCCATTGCGCCGCCGCCCGGGCCGCGCGAGGATCGATGGCCACGTTCACAGGATCAACAGAATGCAGCGCTCGAACGCCTGCACCATATAGCGCTTGATGCTGCGCTCGCTCACGGCCAGGCGCCTGGCAATTTCCCCGTAGCCGAGGCCGTCGACATGCGCCAGCAGGAAGGCGCTGCGCACGAGCGGCGGCAAGCCGTCGAGCATGGCATCGATGCGTTGCAGGGTTTCGCGCACGAGCAGCCGCTCTTCCGGCGACTGCATCAGCAATTCAGGCTGCTGCGCCAGCGTTTCCAGCCAGGCCTGCTCCAGCGACAGGCGCCGGTAATGGTCGATCAGCAGCCGCTGCGCCACGGTGGTCAGGTAGGCGCGCGGTTCGCGCAAGGTTTGCCGGTTCTCGGGCGGCGCCATCAGCAGGCGCACGAAGGTATCGTGCGCCAGGTCGGCCGCATGGTCGGCGCACTGCAGCTTGGCGCGCAGCCAGCGCATCAGCCAGCCATGATGGTGGCTGTAGATACCGGCTATCGACTCGCTGGACTGCGCAATGTTCACTGGGACTCCGATGCGCGCAAGGCAAGGCGCGGCTAATTGATAATAATTCTCATTATCACAAATCATTGCCGCTGGCGTCAATGCCGGCGCCTGCCTACCCCTGGAAACTGTTGTTTCAGCGTGGCTGCGCTCTTCTAGCGGTCGGTATACAAGCTCTTCATCACCATGCCGCCGCGCATTTTCTTCGCGCCCGGCGCCAGACCCGCCGGACAAGCACCCTGGAATACGGCCGCCAGTTCCGTGCGCTGCACTTCGCTCTTGCCATTGACTTGCACGGTGGTGTCGGCGCTCAGGGTATATGCCTTGGCCAGATCGCCCTTGAAGGTGCCAGCCAGCCTGGCGTCCGGGCAGCTGGACGCGAATTGGAAACTGTCGCCCTGGCGGCTTTGCGACTCGATCTTGCACTCCTGCTCGAAGCCGGACCACAGGTCGTCGTCGATCAGGCGGTCGCGCGCGTGGTCGACGCAGATTTCCCAGGAAAATGGCGAGGTGGCAGGCGTCACCTTCCACAGCCCCGTGGCGCGCTGCAAACGCTGAACAGGCTCGGCCGCCGAAGCGAACGTGGCCGCGCACAGGGGGAAAATAGTCATCAGGAGCAAGGTGGCGCTGCGCTTCATGGGCATTCCTTTTAGCTAAAAGTTTGAATATAGCAAAGAGGAATGCGCGCAGGCCACACGCTTAGCCGTACATCCCGGGCTTTGCCGCCAGCGCGAAGGGAATGGCAAACGGACCCAGGAAAGTCACCAGGATGGCACGGATGGCCGTTATTCGTAAGGAGCGGCGTTTGGCGATGAAGAGGCAGGCGAAGGCCGACAGCGACCAGATCAAGGCAGGCAAGTATGCAGTCATCATGAATTCCGGAGGCGCCCTGGAAGGCAGGAAATCCATGCTGACACGGAAATGCGGCCACCGCAATGGCAGATTGGGAATCTGCCTTGCGGTGGATAGGGTCGTAATACGATCAGTGCTGGCCGATCTTCATGATTTTCAGCGCGTTCGTGCCGCCAACCTTGCCCATCGGCTCGCCCCAGGTCAGCACGACGGTGTCGCCCTTGGCCACGACTTTATGTTCCACCAGCAAATCTTCCGCCTGCTGCAAGACCTTGTCGCGATCCGTGCCGGACGTCAGCTCCAGGGTGCTGACGTTGCGGTACAGGGCCAGCTTGCGGCGCGTGCCCACGCTCGGGGTCAGGGCGACGATCGGAATGTCGATGTTGCAGCGGCTCATCCACAAGGCCGTGGAGCCCGATTCCGTCAGGGTGGCGATGGCCTTTACACGCAGATGATGGGCCGTAAACAGGGCGCCGTAGGCGATCGACTGGTCGATGCGCGAGAACGTGGCGTTGAGGAAATCGGCGTCCAGCTTGCAGGTGTCCCACTTTTCTGCGTCCAGGCAGATGGCGGCCATCGCTTCCACCGTCTCGATCGGATAGCGTCCCGAGGCCGTTTCCGCCGACGTCATGACGGCGTCCGTGCCATCGAGCACGGCATTCGCCACGTCGGACACTTCCGCGCGGGTCGGCACGGCGTTGACGATCATCGATTCCATCATCTGCGTGGCCGTGATCGCCAGCTTGTTCGATGCGCGCGCCATCTTGATCATGCGCTTTTGCAAGGCCGGCACGGCCGCATTGCCCACTTCCACGGCCAGGTCGCCACGGGCCACCATGATGCCGTCGGACGCGTCGAGAATTTCTTGCAACGCAGGAATAGCTTCCGCACGCTCAATCTTGGCGATCATCATCGGCTTGTGGTCCCACGCTTCGCCGGCGATATTGGCCAGCTGGCGCGCCATGACCATGTCGGTGGCGTTTTTCGGGAAAGACACGGCCACGTAATCGGCCTGGAAGCTCATCGCCGTTTTCACGTCTTCCATGTCTTTCGCCGTCAGCGCCGGCGCCGACAAGCCGCCGCCCTGGCGGTTGATGCCCTTGTTGTTCGACAACTCGCCGCCAATCTTGACGGTGGTATGGATTTCGCTGCCGATGACCTTGTCGACCGTCAGCACGATGAGGCCATCGTTGAGCAGCAGCACGTCGGCCGTGCGCAAGTCGCGCGGCAATTCCTTGTAGTCGAGGCCGCAGCGCTCGATGTTGCCCAGTTCGCCGTTCTCGCCCCATTTCGCGTCGAGGATGAACTTGGCGCCGTTTTCCAGGAAAATCTTGCCTTCTTCAAACTTGCCGACGCGAATTTTCGGGCCTTGCAAGTCGGCCATGATCGCCACTTCGCGGCCGCACAGGGCTGCCGCTTCGCGCACCATGCGGGCGCGGTCGATATGGTCTTGCGCCTTGCCATGCGAAAAGTTCAGGCGCACGACGTCGACGCCGGCCTTGAACATGCGGACCAGGGTATCGATATCGTTCGAAGCGGGGCCGATGGTGGAAACGATCTTGGTGGCGCGTTGCTGTACTTGCATGGTCATGGTTGCTGCTTTCTAAAATAAGTTGCTACAAGGGCCAGCCTTGTGGGCCGGCCGTCCTGGTGCGCTGGATCAGCGGCACTACGTTCTTACTTGGCCGCCATCAGGGCGACCGTCGTATCGAGCATGCGGTTCGAGAAGCCCCACTCGTTGTCGTACCACGACGACACTTTCACGAGGCGGCCCGAGACCTTGGTCAGGGTCGAATCGAAATTCGACGAGGCCGGGTTGTGGTTGAAATCGATGGAAACGAGCGGTTCCGTCTGGTACGTCAGGATGCCCTTCAACGCGCCTTCCGACGCCGTTTTCAGCAGGGCATTCACCTCTTCCACCGTCGTATCGCGCTTGGCGATGAACGACAGGTCGACCAGCGAGACGTTGATCGTCGGCACGCGGATGGCAAAGCCATCGAGCTTGCCATTGAGTTCCGGCAAGACCAGGCCGACGGCGGCAGCCGCGCCCGTCTTGGTGGGAATCATCGAATGCGTAGCCGAACGGGCACGGCGCAAGTCTTCATGCATCACGTCGGACAGCACCTGGTCATTCGTGTAGGCGTGCACGGTGGTCATCAAGCCCGATTCGATGCCGATGGCGTCGTTGAGGGGTTTGACCAGCGGCGCGAGGCAATTCGTCGTGCACGAGGCATTCGAGATGACCGTGTCCGTGGCTTTCAGCACGTGCTGGTTGACGCCGAACACAATGGTGGCGTCCACGTCCTTGCCTCCCGGCGCGGAAATGATGACTTTTTTCGCTCCGCCCTTCAGGTGGGCCGACGCTTTTTCCTTGGTCGTGAAAAAACCCGTGCATTCGAGCACCACGTCGACGCCGAGCTCGCCCCACGGAATCAGGGCCGGGTCGCGCTGCGCGAAGACGCGGATACGATCGCCATTGACGAGCATATTGTCGCCGTCGATGGTCACGACGCCGGGAAACTTGCCGTGCACCGTGTCGTAGCGCGTCAAATGCGCATTCGACTTGGCGTCGCCCAGGTCGTTGATGGCGACGATTTCGATATCCTGCTGCTTGCCGCCTTCATAAAACGCGCGCAAGACGTTGCGGCCGATGCGGCCATAGCCATTGATGGCAACTTTGATGGTCATGCTGTCTCCTTGATGTTTTCTGCTGAGTTCGTAAAGCCAACCCAAGTGCAAGTACCGGGATCGTACCCTGAGGGTACGACCCCAGCTTTAGCTGTTGAGCTTGATTTTCATTAACCGCTATTCCGCAACCCTGCCGCAATGCCATTGATCGACAAATGGATCCCCGTGCGCGCCGCCGCATCCTGCTTGCCCTCGCGGAAACGCTTCAGCAGCTCCACCTGCACGTGATTGAGCGGGTCGATATACGGGAAACGGTTGCGTATCGAACGCTGCATCAGCGGATTGGCTTGCTGCAGCTCTTCCTGGCCCGTGATCAGTTTCAAGGCGTCCAGGGTGGCCGCGTATTCGGCGCGGATGCGGGTAAAAATGGCATCGCGCAAGGCCTTGTCCTTGACCAGTTCCGCATACTTGCCGGCAATGGCGATGTCGCTCTTGGCCAGCACCATATCCATGTTCGACAGCAAGGACGTGAAGAATGGCCAGTCCGTGTACATGCCGCGCAGCACGTCCGCGCCATCGGCAGGATGGGCGGCCAGGTAGGCTTGCACGGCGGAACCGAAACCGAACCAGCCCGGCAGCATCAAGCGGCATTGCGCCCAGCTCAAGACCCACGGAATGGCGCGCAAGTCTTCGATGGACGTGGATTTCTTGCGCGAAGCGGGACGGCTGCCGATGTTTAGCGCGGCAATTTCCGCGATCACCGTCGATTCCCAGAAATACTGCTCGAAGCCATCCGTGCCATACACGAGGTCGCGGTAGGCGTTCAGGGCCGTGCCGGACAGCTCTTCCATCGCGGCCAGATGGCCCGCACCGGCCGAAGCCTTTGGTTGCAACTGTGCCTGCGGCAGCAGGGTCGACTGGATGGTGGCGGCCACCAGCACTTCCAGGTTGCGGCGCCCCACTTCCGGGTTCGCATACTTGGCCGTGATGACTTCGCCCTGCTCCGTCAGCCGGATCTGTCCCTGCACGGCGCCTGCCGGCTGGGCCAGGATGGCTTCGTAGCTGGGTCCGCCGCCGCGTCCCACGGAACCGCCGCGGCCGTGGAACAGGCGCAGCTTGATCTGATACTCCTTGAAGACGGTCACCAGTTCGATCTCGGCCTTGTAGAGTTCCCAGCCGGAGGTCAGGAAGCCGCCGTCCTTGTTGCTGTCCGAGTAGCCAAGCATGACTTCCTGCTGGTCCGCGCGCGAGGCAAGCAAGCCACGGTAGAACGGCAAGCCGAACGCGCGCGCCATGATGGCGGGGCCGGCGCGCAAGTCGTCGATCGTTTCAAACAGCGGGATGATGTTGACGTCCACTTCACGGCTGTCCTGGCGCAGCAAGCCCACTTCTTTCAGCAGCAAGGCCACTTCCAGCAAGTCCGACACGCTGGCCGCCTTCGAGATGATGCAGTTCGGCACCGATTCACGGCCGTATTTGACGTGGGCTTCGCGCACGGCGCGGAAGATGTCGAGTTCGGACGTGGTTTCTTCCGAATACTGCGCATACGGCGACGTCAGCAGGCGTGGCGATTCCAGTTCGGCCAGCAGCAGGCTGATGCGCTGCTCTTCATCCAGGTCCAGGTAGACGAGGCCCGGCTGGGCGCCCGCGAACAGTTCGCCCACGACACGCTCATGCACGTCGGAATTCTGGCGCAAGTCGAGCGGCGCCAGCGAAAAACCGAAGACCTTGACGGCGCGGCGCAGCTGGCGCAAGCGGCCACGGGCCAGTGCGCGCAAGCCATTGCTGACGAGCGAATGCTGGACCACGTCCAGGTCGGCCAGTAGTTCAACAGCGGCAGCGTAAGGCTGCACGCCGTCGGCTTGCTTGCCCTTGCCGGAAAGCACCACGCGCGTGTTTTCCAGACGCGCATGGATGCCATGCAGGGCACGGCGGTACGGCTCGTCGACGCGGTGCGGCGAGGCATCGGCCGAGCGCTCGGCCAGCGCGCGCAGCGGCTCGCTGCAGGCGTTCAGTATTTGCGCCAGCGACAGTTGCGAAGCGAGCTTGCGCAATTCGCCGAGGTAAAAGTCGAGGACCTTGTCGGCCTGCGTTTGCAGGGTGCTGCGCAGGATGTCGGCCGTGACGAAGGGGTTGCCGTCGCGGTCGCCGCCTATCCAGCTGCCGACTTTCATGAAATTCGGCAATTCCGCATCTTCCCAGCGGGCATCGCGCTGGGCCAGCATGGTTTCCAGCGAAGAATACAGTTTCGGCAATTCGCGCAAGATCGTGTGGTCGTAGAACGACAGGCCATTGGCCACTTCATCCATGACGGACAGCTTGCTCGTACGCAGCAAACGCGTCTGCCACAAGGTCACAATGCCGCGGCCCAGCGCTTCTTCGTTTTGCTCGGCTTCTTCCGGCGTCATTTGCACTCGGTCGCGCTCGCTCAACAGGCGGGCGATGGCCATCTGGCAATTCTGGATACTCTTGCGCTGCACTTCCGTCGGATGCGCCGTGAAGACGGGGCTGACGAACGCATCTTCAAAGAAGGTTTCCAATGCATCGGCCTTGCCCGCGTCAAACACGTTGCCGACGGCATGGCTGAGGCTACCCTGGCGCGGCGGCGAACCGGCGATCAAGTGGGCGCGCGTGCGGCGGATGTGGTGCTGGTCTTCCGCAATATTGGCCAGCAGCGAGAAATAGCTGAAAGCGCGCGTCAACTGCGTGGTTTCTTCCTGTGACAGCGCTTGCAGCGCGTCCGACAGCTGCGCGCGCGCCGCTTCATCATTGTCGCGGCGGAAACGGATGGCCAGCTGGCGCACATGTTCGATGCGCTCGAAGGCGGGGTCGCCCAGATGGTTGCGGATGGCGTCGCCCAGCAGACGGCCCAGCTGGCGGATATCGCTGCTCAGCAGCTCGTCTTTCACTTCATTCATTTGCATGGTATGTATTTCCTGGGGCGGCCACGGCGGCACCGCACAGATTGCGTAGTTCGCGCTTCCCGGCCCGGGAAACGCCCATCGTCGAATTTGTAGTAAATTTACCTTATTGTTTCACCATCCTCTTGATTTCCATCAATAAAAATCATATCCAAAGGGCCAACAAGGGCTTGCGAGCTGTTTGCCAGGGCAACAATATGAAAATTTACTACGCATTTAGGCGAAAGGCAATCAACTTTTGTCTTTCGAGGCGGAAAAGTGACGGCGCAACACACACGACCGGCACTCTCCTGTATGCTGCGGATGAAACAAGGATGTAATCCACATCTTTCACACACCTGACAAAAACGTAGCGAGCGGATGAGAGTTGTGGCCGAGAAGCGCAGCTGTGCGGATGCACAGTGAGCATCGCAGGCCGCAAATCGCGACGCGCAGTAGCTTTGTCGGGTGTTTACTCTCTACTCCCATGCGACTGACTGCCTATACCGACTACACCCTGCGCACCCTGATGTACCTGGGCGTGCACCGCGACCGCCTCGTGACCATCCAGGACATCGCCGACCTGCATGCCATCTCGAAAAATCATTTGATGAAGGTGGTGCACCAGCTGGGCCTGTCAGGCATCGTGGAAACGGTACGCGGGCGCAATGGCGGCCTGCGTCTGGCGCGCGATCCGGCCGAGATCAATATCGGCACCGTCGTGCGCGAGACGGAAAACGATTTTTTCATGGCGGAATGTTTTAACAAGGAAAACAATACCTGCCCGCTGACACCCGATTGCCTGCTGAAAGCCAAGCTGGGCCAGGCCACGGCCGCCTTCCTTGCCGTGCTCGACACGGTGACCCTGGCGTCGATACTCGAAGCGACGCCGGGCACGTCGGCGCTGGCGGCCGGCGTGATCCCCCTGCGCGTGGCAAAGTAAGCGCGCCAAAAACAACAATGCCCGGCGAACCGGGCATTGTTTCCTGCAGCGACTATCTAAAACATCAATGCGCGCTGGCGCCTGCCGCGCCGATGCCCGTCTCCGAACGCATTTGCTGCGCTTCGTAGCCGGCGCGGTCGATGCGCGCGCGGGGGCTCTTGTCGAGCACCGAGAACAGCCAGATGCCGACGAAGCCGGCCGTCATCGAGAACAGCGCCGGCGAGGCGTAAGGGAACAGCGCTTCGCCATGGCCGAGCACGTCGACCCACACGGACTTCGACACCACCGTCAGCGCGACGGCCGTGGTCAAGCCGAGGAAGCCGCCGATGGTGGCGCCCCGCGTCGTGCAATCCTTCCACAGCACCGACATGAACAGCACGGGGAAGTTGGCCGAAGCGGCAATGGCGAATGCCAGCGACACCATGAAGGCGATGTTCTGCTTTTCAAAGGCGATGCCCAGCACCACGGCGATAATGCCCAGCACGATCGTCGTCACGCGCGACACTTTCAATTCGTTGGCGCCCGTGGCCTTGCCCTTCTTGATGACGGTGGCGTACAGATCGTGCGACACGGCCGACGCGCCCGACAGGGTCAAGCCCGCCACGACAGCGAGGATGGTGGCGAACGCGACTGCCGACATGAAGCCGAGGAAGACGTTGCCGCCCACGGCCTTGGCCAGGTGTACGGCCGCCATGTTGTTACCGCCCAGCAGCTTGCCGGCAGCATCCTTGAACTCGGGATTGGTGCTCACCAGCACGATGGCACCAAAACCGATGATGAAGGTCAGGATGTAGAAATAAGCGATCCAGGTGGTGGCCCAGAACACGGATTTGCGCGCTTCCTTGGCGCTCGGCACCGTGAAGAAACGCATCAAAATGTGCGGCAGGCCGGCCGTGCCGAACATCAGCGCCATGCCGAACGAGATGGCCGAGATCGGGTCCTTGATGAAGGAACCTGGGCCCATGATGGCTTCCTTGGTGGCGTGCACGTCCACCGACTTGGCGAACAGCGCTTCCGGGCTGAAGTTGAATTGCGCCAGCACGGCAACGGCCATGAAGGTGGCGCCACCCAGCAGCATCACGGCCTTGATGATCTGCACCCAGGTGGTGGCCGTCATGCCGCCGAACAATACGTAAATCATCATCAATGTACCGACGAGGACGACGGCGATCCAGTATTCGAGGCCGAACAGCAGCTTGATCAACTGGCCCGCGCCCACCATCTGCGCGATCAGGTAGAACGCCACGACGACGAGGGTGCCGGACGCGGAAAAGATGCGGATCGGCGCCTGCTTGAAGCGGTAGGCGGCCACGTCGGCAAAGGTGAAGCGGCCCAGATTGCGCAGGCGCTCGGCCATCAAAAAGGTGATGACGGGCCAGCCGACGAGAAAGCCGATGGCGTAGATCAGGCCATCGTAGCCGTTCAGGAAGACGGCGGCGGAAATGCCGAGAAACGATGCGGCCGACATATAGTCGCCCGCGATGGCCAGGCCGTTCTGGAAGCCCGTGATGCCGCCGCCGGCCGTGTAGAAATCGGAGGCCGACTTGGTCTTCGCGGCCGCCCACTTGGTGACGAACAGGGTGAAGATGACGAAGGCGGCGAACATGATGATCGCCGTCCAGTTGGTCGGTTGCTTGACGGCCTGGCCCAGGTCGGCGCCGGCCGCGAACACGGCGTTGCTGGCACCCAGCAGGGCCAGGACGCTCAGGCAGGACACGCCGCGCAGCGCATGCTTGGCGGCGCTCATGCTTGCACCCGTGCCTGGATGGCGTTGCTCAGGTCGTCGAATTGCTTGTTGGCGCGGCGCACATAGATGCCGGTGACGAGCACGGTAAACACGATGACGAACAGGCCGATCGGCATGCCCCAGGTCATCACGCCGGCGCCCGTTTTCGTGGCCAGGAATTCCTTGTTGAAGGCGATGAGCAGGATGTAGCCGTAGTACACGAGCATCATCAGGCCCGTCAGCGCCCAGCCGAAGCGGGAACGCACCTTGACCAGCTGATGATAGCTGGGGTCGCTCTTGATTTTTTGAACCAGATCGTCATGCATTGTGTTGCCTCCTGTTATGTAAAAGCGTGCTCTTTTGTGCGAGCTTGGATTCACAGTACAGCGCGAGGCTTACCCGCCCCTTACGGCAGCGTTTTTTCTCGCGGAGACAACACAAGGCAGGAAGAAAAATCAGTTCAAGGCGGCAGCCGGTCCGAAGAATTCATGGTGCGTCTGCTGTTCCGGCACGCCCAGTTCGCGCAAGTACTGCTTGACGGCCCGCATGAATGGCTGCGGTCCCAGGAAATAGGCATCGACGTCGCGCGAGGCCGGCAGCCAGTTATTCAGCTGCTCTTTATCAAGCAAGCCGACGGCGTCCGGCGCGTGTTGTTCACCGCCATGTTCCGCATAGCAGTAATAGCGCTGCAGCTGCGGGTGCTGCGCGGCCAGTTCGTCGATCTGCGCGCGAAACGCATGCACGCCGTGGTTGCGCGCCGCGTGGATGAAGTGCACGGGACGCTTGCCGCGCAGGGCCGCCGTCAGCATGGCCAGGGTCGGCGTGATGCCCACGCCGCCGCTGATCAGCACCAGCGGTTTGTCGCTGTCTTTCAGCACAAAGTCGCCCGATGGCGGCGTCAGCTGTACGGTGTCGCCCGCCTGCACGTGGTCGTGGAAATGGTTCGACACCTTGCCGCCCGATTCGCGCTTGACGCTGATGCGGTAGGTCTGGCCATTGCTGGCGGCCGACAGCGAGTACTGGCGGCGCATGGGCACGCCATCGACGTTGACCAGCACGCCGATATACTGGCCTGGCGCGAAGTCCAGCACGGGCTGGCCATCGGCGGGCGCCAGCAGGAAGGACGTGATCTCGCCGCTTTCCACCGTCTTGCTGCGCACGGTAAAGTCGCGCGCGCCGCTCCAGCCGCCCGGCGCGGCCGCCTGCGCCTTGTAGATGCGCCCTTCTTCGCCGGCCAGGATGTCGGCCAGCTGGCCGTAGGCCGCGCCCCAGGCGTCGATGACGGCGTCGCTGGCGACCTCTGCGCCCAGCACTTCGCGTATCGCCTGCAGCAGGCTGGCACCGACGAGCGGATAGTGCTCGGCACGGATTTGCAAGGCCACGTGCTTGTTGACGATGGTGGCCACGAGGTCGCCCAGCGCGGCAAGCTTGTCGATATTCTTGGCATACATCAGCACGCCATTGGCCAGCGCGCGCTGCTGGTCGCCGCTGTGCTGGTGCGCCTGGTTAAAGTACGGCAGCACTTCCGGATGGTCGCGGAACAGGTTCTTGTAGAAGTGGCGCGTCAGCGCTTCGCCGCCTTGCTCGAGGATGGGCACGGTGGCCGTGATGATGGCGCGTTGTTCTTGGGTCAGCATGTAAAACTCCTGTGGGGATATGGGGAAGCGGTCTCAGGCCAGCGTCTCTACAGCTGGGTATAACTCATGGTCTTCGCGGCGCATGCGCTGGAACAGCGCGTGCAGCACGGTATTGGCTTCGCTGCGGAAGACTTCCGGTTCCGCTTCCAGGCGCACGGGCGTATTCCAGCGGCCGGCGAAATCGAGGTAGGCGCCGGCGATGCCATGCATTTCGTTCTCGTACTGGCGCCCCAGCTGGGCCACCTTGGCCACGCCGGACGCTTGCGCGGCCGGATACAGGTAGCGCTGCTCGACGGCCAGGTGCAGCTTGATCAGGCCGCTCATGGCGATGATCTGTTCGGCAATCGCCTGCGCCTGCGCGGCCACACCGCCGCGCGCCAGCTGGCGCAAGTCATCTATGGCGGCCAGGATGGCCAGGTGCTGCTGTTTGAATTTGTCGATATTCATGGCGTTTTTCTCTTGTTGAGTGCTGCCAGTGTAGCGGAATTCATTTAAACATGCAAACTACATGCATCTTTGATTTATAAAAGTATCGGACGGAAATGCCGAGCTATTGCACCACTATGTGCGGCACAGAACACAAGCTTCCGCGATGCCTGCCTATAATTTGCTCATCACAGCGCGGGCCCGTTTGCGGCCGTGCCGCACCCTCCACTCCAGCCAAGGATGAGCATGAAAAACAAAACGGGCACGGGCCAGGCGCAGCAACTGGCCGCCATCATCAACGAACACCACACGGAACTGCTGGACGGCTGGATGGCCGGCCTGATCGCCCGCCTGGTGCGTCGTGACAAGATCGCGGAAAACGAGCTGCGCCAGCAGGCATCGCAATTCCTGCCGCTGCTGGCGGGCGCGCTGGAAAACGGCGACTCGTTCGACATCGAAGGCGGCACCTGGGACGATACGCGCCAGCTGATCGCGGAAATATCGCAGTCGCGCGTGCGCCAGGGATATTCGCCGATCGACACAGCCAGCTTCATGTTCTCCCTCAAGGAGCCGCTGTTCGGCTACCTGCGCAAGGCGATCACGGCGCAGCCGGAGCAGCTGGGTGACGCCATCGTCAGCACCAGCAAATTGTTCGACGAACTGGGCCTGCTGACCATCGCCATCTACCAGAAGGCGCGCGAACAGGTGATTCTGCGCCAGCAGCAGGAATTGCTGGAACTGTCCACACCCGTGGTGCAGCTGTGGCAAAACGTGCTGGCCCTGCCCCTGATCGGCACGCTCGACAGCGCGCGCACGCAGGTGGTGATGGAAAGCCTGCTGCAAAAGATCGTCGATACGGGTGCGCTGATCGCCATCATCGACATCACGGGCGTGCCCACCGTCGACACTCTGGTGGCGCAGCACCTGCTGAAAACCATCGCCGCCGCGCGCCTGATGGGCGCCGACTGCATCATCAGCGGCATCCGCCCGCAGATCGCGCAAACCATCGTGCACCTGGGCGTCAACCTGGAAGACGTGATGACCAAGGCCACCCTGGCCGACGCCTTCGTCGTGGCCCTGAAACGCACGGGTTCCAGCATCAGCTACCAGCAGCAATCACACTGAGGAGCCTATGGAAAGAATCCCCATTTTACGCATGGGCCGTCTGCTGCTGGTGACGATACAGGTGGACATGCACGACCGCCTGGCGATGACCTTGCAGGACGACCTGACCACCCGCATCGTGACGGACCGTGCCACGGGCGTGCTGATCGACATTTCCGCGCTCGACATCGTCGACTCCTTCATCGGCCGCATGATCAGCAACACGGCGGCGATGGCGAAAATCCTCGACGCGCGCACCGTCGTCGTCGGCATGCAGCCAGCCGTCGCCATCACCCTGGTGGAACTGGGGCTGACCCTGGAAGGCGTGAGCACGGCGCTCAACGTGGAGCTGGGCATCAAGATGCTGGAACGGGGCGGCGCATGCGCATGACGGGGGCGCCATGCTAGGCGCGCAGGCACAGGAGCGGACGCAGGCGGGAGGGCCGCAGACGCAGCAGATCCTGCCTTTGCACAGCGACGAAGACGTCGTGCGCTTGCGCAAGCAGGTGCGCGACAGCATGGTCGCCATGGGGTTTGGCCTGATCGAGCAAACCAAGATCATCACGGCGGCCAGCGAGTTGGCGCGCAACACCCTGCGCTACGGCGGCGGCGGCGAAGCGCGCATCGCGCGCGTCTGCGATGGCGCGCGGCAGGGACTGGAGCTGCGCTTTGTCGATGCGGGACCGGGCATCGACGATATTCCCCTGGCGCTGACCGATGGCTACACCAGCGGCGGCGGACTGGGACTGGGGCTGGGTGGCGCCAAGCGCCTGGCCGACGCATTTCACATCGACACGGCGCCCGGCGCGGGCACCACCGTCACCATCGCGAAATGGAAGCTGTTTTGAACCACCAGGAACCACAGCCTGACATTCTCAGGCAAAGAAGTTTTCCCATCGGCGAACCGAGCGAGATCGCCGCGGCCCGCCGCGCCGGCAACGAATTGGCGCGCCGCATCGGCTTCGACGACGTGCGCACGGGCCAGCTGGCCATCATCATCAGCGAAGCGGCGACCAACATCATCAAGCACGCGCAGCGCGGCGAAATCCTGCTGCGCAAGGTGCTGCGAGGCGGCACCAGCGGCATTGAAATGCTGGCCATCGACAACGGCCCCGGCATGGCCAATGTGCGCCAGCACATGGCCGATGGCCATTCCACCACGGGCACCTACGGCGTGGGGCTGGGCGCGATACGCCGCCTGAGCCAGGAATTCGACCTGTACACGGCGCCCGGCAAGGGCACGGTGCTGATGGTGGTGGTCTGGGGGCAGCACGCCAGCAGCGCCATCCCCGCCCATCCGAACTGGCGCATCGGCGCCGTGTGCCTGCCGCTGGCCTCGGAACAGGTGTGCGGCGACGCATGGAACGTGGTCTGCGAAGGCCATGAACTGAGCCTGATGGTGGCCGATGGCCTGGGCCACGGCCCGCTGGCGGCGCGCGCCTCGGAACGCGCCAGCGCCCTGCTGGAAACCGACACGCCCGGCTTGCCGCCCCTGCCCGCCCCCTTCATCGAACTGGCCCACGGCGCCCTGCGCACGACGCGCGGCGCGGCCATGGCCGTGGCGCATATCGACAGCGCGCGCCGCGAATTGCGCTATGCGGGCGTGGGCAATATCGCCGCCTGCGCCTTCGATGCGCAGCAGCGCCGGCATCTGCTGTCGCATAACGGCATCGTCGGCAGCAACCTGCGCAAGGTGCAAGAGTTCTGCTATCCGTGGCAGCTGGGCACGACCTTGATCATGCACTCGGACGGCTTGCACACGCGCTGGGACCTGGAACAGTATCCGGGCCTGGCGCAATGCCACCCCAGCCTCGTCGCCGCCGTGCTGTACCGCGATTTTGCGCGCGGGCGCGACGACGTCACGGTGGTGGTGCTGCGCGAACATGAGGAATGCCAGGCCGTCACCGCGGAAAGGAGCGAAACAGCATGACGCAACGCATATTGACGGCCCATATCGGCAGCGAACTCGATGTGGTGGGCGCTCGCCAGCGCGCGCGGCAGATCGCCGCCCTGTGCGGCTTCGGCGTGCAGGACCAGGTGCGCATCGCCACGGCCGTGTCGGAACTGGCGCGCAACGTCTATAACTACGCCGGCAGCGGCAAGGTGCATTTCGCCATCGATGGCCAGACGGCGCCGCAGGTGCTCAGCATCCGCATCGAGGACCAGGGCCCCGGCATCGCGCAGCTCGACAAGATATTGGCCGGCACCTACCGCTCGCCCACGGGCATGGGCCTGGGCATCCTGGGCGCCCAGCGCCTGATGGACCGCTGCCATATCCACAGCACGCCCGGCGAAGGCACGCAGATCACGCTGCACAAACTGTTCCCGCGCGACGCGCGCCTGCTCGACGGGAGCATGATCGGCACGCTGTCCGGCAGCCTGCAGGCGCTGCCTTCGGATATCACGCTGTCCGAAGTGCAGCAACAGAACCGCGAGCTTTTGACCACCCTGGCCGAACTGAAGACGCGCCAGGACGACCTGCTGCAGCTGACGCGCGAACTGGAAGACACCAACCGCGGTGTGGTGGCGCTGTTCGCGGAACTCGACGAAAAAGCCGACCACCTGCGCCGCGCCGACCAGATGAAATCGCGCTTCCTGTCGAACATGAGCCATGAATTCCGCACCCCGCTCAGCTCCATCCGCGCCCTGTCCAAGCTGCTGCTCGACCGCATCGACGGCGAGCTGTCGGAAGAACAGGAAAAGCAGGTGATGTTCATCCTGCAAAGCGCCGTCAGCCTGAGCGACCTGGTCAACGACCTGCTGGACCTGGCCAAGATCGAAGCGGGCAAGGTCGACGTGCACGCCAACAGCTTCCAGGTGGCCGACCTGTTCAGCGCCCTACGCGGCATGCTGCGCCCGCTGCTGGTGTCCGATACGCTCACCCTGACCTTCATCGACCCCGACCCGGCGCTGCACATCCACACGGATGAAGGCAAGCTGTCGCAAATCCTGCGCAATTTCATCTCCAACGCCCTCAAATTCACCGAGGCCGGCGCCATCGTCGTCAGCGCCACGCCCTTGCCGGAGCAGGACGCCATCCGCTTTTCCGTCTCCGACACGGGCCTGGGCATCGATGCCGAAGACGTGCAGCTGATCTTCGAGGAATTCAGCCAGGTGGAAAACCACATGCAGCGCAAGGTCAAGGGCACGGGCCTGGGCCTGCCCCTGTGCCGCAACCTGGCCACCTTGCTCAATGGCACGGTGTCCGTGGAAAGCACGCCGGGCCGCGGTTCGCTGTTTTCCGTCGTCCTGCCCACCAGCTACCATGCGCCCGAAGGCAGCCTGCCGCCATGCGCGCCGGCCAACGACAATGGCAACGACCAGCGCGTCGCCGTGCTGGTGGTGGAAGACAATCCGCCCGTGCGCCTGCTGTATGAAAAATTTTTGGCCGGCAGCGAATTTCGCGTAGTTCCCGCGCGCAGCGTGCGCGAAGCGCAGGAGCGCTGGGAACAGCAGCGCCCCGCCGCCGTCATCCTCGACATCCTGCTGCACGGCGAAACGGCCTGGCACTGGCTGGCCGAGCTGAAAAACGACCCGCTGCGGCGCCAGGTGCCCGTCATCGTCGCCACCGAGATCGACGATGTGCGCAAGGGCCTGGCCCTGGGCGCCGAGGCCTACTACATCAAGCCGCTGTCGCGCCAGCAATTGCTGGCGACCCTGCGCGCGCTGATCGGCAACACACATCACCGGCAGGAGCCGGCTCCGCCGCAAGGCACAACCATATGGGACAATGCGCATGCTACCGGATAACAACAGCGATGCTCTGATCCTGAACGTCGATGACAGCGACGGCGCACGCTACGCCAAATCGCGCATCCTCAAACGCGCCGGCTTCAAGGTCATCGAAGCGTCGAACGGCGGCGACGCGTTGCTGCGCGCCCGCCAGGACCGCCCCAACCTGATCCTCCTCGACGTCAAGCTGCCCGACATCAACGGCCTGGAAGTGTGCCGCCAACTGAAGGGCGGCGCCGAGACGAACACCATCCTGGTGCTGCAGACGTCCGCTTCCTGCATCGGCACGGCCGACAAGATCCGCGCCCTCGACGGCGGCGCCGACAATTACCTGGTCGAGCCGATCGAGGCCGATGAACTGATCGCCAACGTCAAGGCGCTGCTGCGCCTGGGAAGAGTCGAGCGCGCGCTGCGCGACGTGGACCGCCGCAAGGATGAATTCCTGGCCACCCTGGCGCACGAATTGCGCAACCCGCTGGGCCCCATCCGCACGGCGCTGGCCCTGCTGTGCAAGCTCGACCCCGTCGTGCCGGCCGTGCAGGACAACGCGCGCCGCACCATCGGGCGGCACACCGACCACCTGGTGCGCCTGGTCGACGACCTGCTCGACGTGTCGCGCATCTCGCAGGGCAAAATCTCGCTGCAATGGGAAAGCGTGAGCCTGGCCAGCGTGATCCGCAGCGCGCTGGAAACGAGCTCGCACAGCGTCGAAGCGCGCGGCCATGCGCTGGACGTGAACCTGCCCAAGGAAGAACTGTGGGTCTGCGGCGACGCCGTGCGCCTGTCGCAGATCGTCGCCAACCTGCTGCTCAACGCGGCCAAGTTCACGGCGCCGGGCGGGCGCATCGCCATCACCGCCGTGCGCGAAGGAGACAACGTGCGCATCCGCCTGAGCGACAACGGCATCGGCATCGCCGCCGCCAGCATCGACAGCATCTTCGGCCTGTTCGAGCAGAGCGGCCATTCGCCCGACCGGGTGCAGGACGGCCTGGGCATCGGCCTGTCGCTGGTGCGCAACCTGGTGACCTTGCATGGCGGCCAGGTCAGCGTGCACAGCCCCGGCGTGGGACTGGGCAGCACCTTCGAAGTCATCCTGCCGCTCGACGCCAACCTGCCGCAGCCGGCCGCGCCAGTGCCGGAAGCGGCCGCCGGCGGCAGCCAGCGCATCCTCGTCGTCGACGACAACTGCGATGCGGCCGACACCCTGGCCGAATTGCTGGAAATGTACGGCCACACGGTGCGCACAGCCTACACGGGCACGCAGGCGACCGAGCGCACCCTGGAATTCAAGCCCGACATCGTCTTTCTCGACATCGGCCTGCCCGACATGAGCGGCTACGACGTGGCCGTCAAAATGCGCCAGCTGCCGATACCGCAGCAGTTCCTGCTCGTGGCGCTGACCGGCTATGGCCAGGAACACGACCGGCAGGCGGCCCTGGCATCGGGTTTCAATGAACACTTCGCCAAGCCTGTCGATTTCGGCAAGCTGGCCATGCTGGGACTGCATATCGCACCGTGAGCGCGGTGGCGGCTGCGTGTTGCCAGGGCGTCCGCTATAATCGGCGGCCGCCTCACCACTGGAATCACGCCATGAAAACCCGCACGCCGCTGCTGCGCATCACCATGATACTGGGCGCCCTGCACGCCCTGCTGGGCTGGCTGCTGCTGCCTGCCCTGCCTGTCGGTCTGGCCGGCTGGCTGCTGGGCGGCGCCGTCTTGCTGGCCTCGACCATGCTCATGCCGATGACCATCTTCGCCCGCGCCGTCACCAACGATGCGCGCCTGGCCGACCGTTTGAGCTGGGCCGGCTCGCTGTGCATGGGCTTTTTTTCCTCGCTGTTCGTGCTGACCGTGCTGCGCGAGTTGCTGATGCTGATTCCCGCCGCCCGCACGCACGCGCAGGCGTCCGCCGTGCTTGTGCTGCTCCTGGCCCTGCTGGCCGCCGCCATCGGTTTCGTCAACGCCCGCAGGGTGGCGCGCGTGCGCGAAGTGACGGTGCCCATCGCCGGCCTGCCGGCCGCCTTGCACGGTTTGACCATCGTGCAGCTGAGCGACATCCACGTGGGCGCCACCATCAAGCGCGCCTACGTGGAAGCCATCGTCGCGCGCGCCAACGGCCTGCAAGCGGACATCATCGCCATCACGGGCGACGTGGTCGACGGCACGGTGACGCAATTGGGCAGCCATACGGCGCCGCTGGGCGAGCTGCGCGCGCGCCATGGCGTCTTCCTCGTCACGGGCAACCACGAATACTATTCGGGCGCCGCACCGTGGGTGGCGGAGTTCCGCCGCCTGGGCTTGCGCGTACTGATGAACGAGCACACGGTGCTCGAACACGACGGCGCGCGCCTGGCCCTGGCCGGCGTCACCGATTTCAACGCGGCCAGTTTCGACCCTGCTCAGAAAAGCGACCCGCAAGCGGCCATCTCCGGCGCACCCGCCGATATCCCCCGCATTCTGCTGGCACACCAGCCGCGCAGCGCGCCCGAAGCCGAAGCGGCCGGCTACGACCTGCAACTGTCGGGCCACACGCACGGCGGACAATTCTGGCCCTGGAATCTGTTCGTGCCGCTGCAGCAGCCCTATGTGGCGGGCCTGCACCGGCAAGGCCGTTTGTGGATTTACGTGAGCCGCGGTACCGGTTACTGGGGGCCGCCGAAGCGCATCGGCGCGCCGGCGGAAATCACGAGACTGAGGCTGGTGGCGGCGTAGAACCTAGTCCGCCCAGCTGGCCATCCACGCCGCGAAACGCGCCACCACGGCCGGCGGATTCAAGCGTTCCATCGCGCCTTCCACCTGCTCACTGTCGCTGACCTCGAACAGCAGCACGAATTCGTCGCGCTGCGCGCCCGCGCCAAAACAGCCTTCGGCATCGAGCTGCGCCAGCGCCGCGATGCAGGCGTCGAACACGCCGCTGCGGAAGGTGTCGAAATCGACGTCGAACGGCAAATCGCGGTGCGCCTGCAGCAGCAATCGGTAGGCGCTGTCGAAATACGCGACCCCGTCATCAAACGCCCATTCGGCCGGATTCCACAACATCTCTTCACCATATTCCGAGGCGGCCAGCGCTTCGCGGCTGTTGGCCGCCGGGCCGATGGTCATGGCGCTGTCGTCGCTGACGAGCGCAAAAGCGTCGATGTGCTGATCGGGATGCAGACGGCGCACGGCAGCGAAAGCACGGCGCGCGGCGTCCGCCACCAGGGTGTGCAGCAGAGCGAAATCAAAGACGGCCGGGTCGATGAGCATGGCGCGCGCCAGGGTATAACCATCGGTCTGCGCAGCCTGGCACCGGGCGGCGTAGGCGGCCTGCGCCTCGGATACGCTGGCGTACTGTGCACGCGTCTCTTCGCCCCAGGTCATGGCCGCGCCGCTGGCCGTCCACACGGTCGTGCCAAAGACACGCGCTTCCTGGAAGCGGGCTGGCTGATCGTTTTCAAAGATATAAAACAGGCTGTAGTTATCAGGCATACGATTTTTCATCGGTTAATCGGGCCGCATCTGCGCGGCGAAATCGCGCTGGCGGAACTGCTCCAGCAAAAAATCGACGAACACGCGCGTCTTTGCGGGCAGCAGCTTCTTGCTCGGATAGTACACGGACAGAGGACCGGAATCGGCATGCCAGCCGGGCAGCAGCCGGACCAGGGCGCCGCTGCGCAAATGGGCCAGCGCATGCGGCATGGGCAGCAGCGCCACGCCAACGCCGAGAATAGCCGCCTGCGCCATCGCTTCCGGATCGTCGAAGATGGCGCGCGGACGGTATTCGGCCACGCCTTCGCCGCCCACGCCGTCGCGCAGTATCCAGCTGCGCAATCTGCCGCTGCCGGCCGAGCGGCGCGCCACGCCGTCGAATTGGGCCAGATCCGAAGGATGCACGGGCATGGTTTTGCCCCGCATGAAGGCGGGCGACGCCGTGGCGACGATGTGGGCGTGGCCCAGTTCGCGCGCCACCACGCCCGGCGTCAATTCGATGCCACCGCCGATGGCCACGTCAAAACCTTCGCCGATCAGGTCCACTTGCCTGTTGTCGAAATGGCAGTCGGGGATGACGCCAGGGTAGCGGGCGATGAAGTCGCCCAGCAGCGGCACCACGTAGCTGCGCCCGAACGATGGCGCCATGCTGATTTTCAGTATGCCGGCCGGCTGGCCGCCCTCTTCGGCCACGCCGGCGATCGCTTCGCGCAAGGTGGACAGGGCGCCGCCTATCTGCTGCAGGAAACGTTCGCCCCCTTCCGTCAAGGTCAGCCGGCGCGTGCTGCGCTGGAACAGCCGCAGCCCCAGGCTCGCTTCCAGCCGCGCCACGTTCTTGCTGACGGCGGCCGGCGTCAGCCCCAGGCGGCGCGCGGCTGCCGAAAAGCTGCCCAGCTCGGCAGACAGCACAAACGATTGCAAGTGATTGAGGGCGTCCATGCCTGTATTCTACCCGCTCATTTGATACTCAAGGTTGAAAGTGATTGTAGCGATTCATGGCTAGCGCGGCAGGAATGAAAGGCAGATACTGAATTCCTCGACTCCCCACTCAGAAAGCTCATCATGCAAACCCAAGCCACCACCAGCACCTCTTTGCCACTGCAAGACAAGATCGCGTTCGTGACGGGCGGCTCGCGCGGCATCGGCGCCGCCATCGTGCGCCGCCTTGCCAGCCAGGGCGCCAACGTCGTCTTCACCTATCAAAGTTCCGCCGCCGAAGCGCAGGCGCTGGCCGCCAAGGTGGAAGCGGCCGGCGGCAAGGCCTTGGGCGTGCAGGCCGATGCGGCCAACGCCACCGCCCTGACGGCCGCCATAGCCAAGGTGGCGGCGCAGTTTGGCCGTGTCGACATCCTCGTCAACAATGCGGGCGTCTTCCTGCCCGGCGCCATCGACGACTTTTCGCTGGAAGACTTCGACAAGACCTTGAACGTCAACGTGCGCGCCGTCTTCGTCGCCATCAAGGCGGCCGTGGCGCACATGCCCACGGGCGGGCGCATCATCAACATCGGCAGCACGAATGCGCACCGCATGCCGTTCGGCGGCGCGGCCGCCTACGCCATGAGCAAGTCGGCGCTGAGCGGCCTGACGCAAGGCCTGTCGCGCGACCTGGGCCCGCGCGGCATCACCATCAACAACGTGGAACCGGGCCCCGTCGCCACGGACATGAATCCGCCGACGGGCGACTTCGCCGACCTGATGCACGGCCTGATGGCCCTGCCCCGCCACGGCACGGCCGATGAAATCGCCGGCATGGTCGCTTACCTGGCCAGCGCGGAAGCGGCGTTCGTCACGGGCGCGGGACTGAAGATCGATGGTGGTTTTGCCGCCTGATCGAGTCCGAACATCAGCGAGCGGTGCGCCGCCACGCCCGCCATGGCGCCATCGGCCACCGCAAACGCCACGCTGCCGGCCATGCGGCCCGCGTCACCGCAGCAAAAGACACCAGGCACGCTGCTGGCCTTTTGCTCGTCGGTGCGCACGAACGGTCCCATGGGCCCATCTTCCAGCGCGCAGCCCAATTCGCCGGCCAGGGAACTGGCCAGGCGGGTGCGGGTCGCCACGAACAGGCCGGCCATCGCGTGGCGGCTGCCGTCCGCCGTGACCACGTCGGCCACCGCGTCGATCCGCGCCACTGGCGTGCGCACCAAAGTTACGCCGCGTGCCTCCAGTTGCGCCAGCTGCGCCGCATCGGGCTCGAACGCGCCATTGAGGAAAAAAGTGACCGTGCCCCAGTCGGGCAGCATCAAGGCATGGTGCATGGACAAGGGGCCGGTGGCCAGCACGCCGATGGCGCCCTGCTCCAGTTCATAGCCGTGGCAATACGGGCAGTGAAAGACGCTGCCGCCCCAGCGCTCGGCCAGGCCGTCGACGGGCGGCAGTTCGTCGATCACGCCGGTGGCCAGCACGAGGCGGCGGCCGTGGACGACATGGCCATCCGCCAGGGTCACATCAAAACCATCGCCATCGCCATCGCCGCTGGCCGCCGCCTGCACGGCCATGCCGTCCAGCCAGGTGACGGTGGCATACGCCATCAGCTGCGCCTTGCCTTCGGCCGCGATGGCGGCCGTGCCGCTGCCGTCCTGGGTCAGGAAACCGTGGGAATGGCTGGCGTAGCGGTTACGGCGCTGGCCGCCGTCGATCACCAGCACGCGGCGGCGGGCGCGCGCCAGTTGCGTGGCGGCGGACAGGCCCGCGTAGCTGCCGCCGATGATGATGGCATCGAACGGAATGCCAGGCGATTCAGGAATGTGCATGCGGTGCTCCTTTGTGTGTGGCGTATTGTTGGCTGAAACGGTCGGCCAGGTCGGCCAGGGTGACGGCGCCAAGGCGCCGGATCAGCAGCGCCTCGGCTTCGTCGAAGGCGCCGGCCAGCGACTGGTTGACCACCTGCTCGACCAGGCAGCCCGGCTGATCGACGCGGTTGCCCATGGCGAAGATGGTGGGCGATCCCACGGCCACGTAGATATCTTGCAGGGTTACCTTGTGCAGGTCGCAGACGATGCGCCAGCCGCCGCCATGGCCCTTGTCCGACGCCACGTAGCCGCGCTCGCGCAGGCCGGCCATCACGCGCCGCACCAGCACGGGGTTGGTGTCCAGGTAGCCGGAGAGTTCCTCGGACGTCATCGGGCGTCCCGCATGGGCCATGTGCAGCAGCACATGGAGGATCGATGATAGTTTGCTGTCGCGTCTCATGTAACTAATGATAGTACATAATTCACGCAAATGCAAACCAGTTGCAAAATCCTGCATAAAAAAAGGGTCAGACCTTGTCGGGTCTGACCCCAGCCTTTGCTTCAGGGTGTCTTTTTACGCTGTCGATGTTTCCTTGCTCCGCCGTCCCCGCCACCACAGCAGCAAGGCCAGCAGCACCAGCACGCCGACGATGATGCCCGCGCGGGCCAGGCCGATCAGGTTCGACGGCGCGCCGCCATTGCGCAAGGTCGTCACCTGCTCCGCCGTCACCTTGATGGCGGGATTGCCGTACATCCGCTGCACGTAATTGCCGAGGGTGACGATCTGCTCGTCCGACAGGGTCTGGCGAAACGCCGGCATCAGGTGGCCGGCATGGCTACCCTTGCCGTCCTGCCGTTCCACGCCATCGAGGATGGCCATCACCAGGTTGTTGCTGTTGCTGCGGCCCGTCGCCGAGTTGTGGAACAGGGGCGGCAAGCCGCCGTCGAAACTGCCCTCGCCCTTCGCCTGGTGGCAGCTGGCGCACTGCGCATCGTAGAGCTGCGCACCCGACATCGTGTTCAGGTTTTGCGGCAGCGGCACGCCGCGGATGCTGCTCAACTCGTCGCCCGCCTTGCCCCATTGCGTTACCGGTTTCACGTCCGCCTTGTCGCGGATGGCGGGCACGCTCTTGATGTAGTGCGCGATGGCGTTCAAGTCCGCGTCGCTCAGATGCTTGAGGCTATGGTCGATGGCTTCGGCCATCGGTCCGGCCGCCTGCCCCCGGTGCGCGGCGCGGCCCGTGCGCAGGTAGCCGGCCAGGTCTTGCTGGCTCCAGCTGCCGATGCCGCTGTTGACGTCCGACGTGATGTTCGGCGCGTACCAGGTGCCCAGGTTGGCGCCGCCCAGCTCCTTCGACAGCTGCTCGGCCATCAACGCATTGCGCGGCGTGTGGCACGTGGTGCAGTGGGCCAGGCCTTGCGCCAGGTAGGCGCCGCGGTTCCATTCCATGCTTTTCGACGCATCGGCCACGAACGGTTTTTTATCGAGGAAGAGCAGATTCCAGCCCGCCATCGACAAACGGATATTGAACGGGAACGGCAAGTCCGTCTTTTGCGCCGGCGCCGTGTCCACCGCCGCCACGCCATGCATGAAGTAGGCGTACAGGGCGGCCGTGTCGTCATCCGTTACCTTGGCGTAGGCCGTATAGGGCATGGCCGGGTACAGGTGTGCGCCATCGGCCCGCACGCCATGGCGCACGGCGGCGGAAAACTGCGCCAGCGTGTAGTTGCCGATGCCATGCGTTGTCGACGGCGTGATGTTGGTGGCGACGATGGCGCCCAGCGGCGTGGCCAGGGCCAGGCCACCCGCCATCGGCTTCCCGCCAGGCACGCTGTGGCAGGCGATGCAGTCGCCGGCCGTGGCCAGGTAGCGGCCACGTTCGATCGCCTGCACGTCCGCGCCCGGCGCTTGCGCCGCCAGCACGGGCAAGGCCAGGGACAGCAAGGCGGCGCCGGCCGCCAGTCTGAAGATCGCCATCATGCCGTGCCTCCCTGTTGTTCGTCGAGGATATGCTTGACGGTGCGCAGGGCCACGGCCAGGCCGTTTTCCGTCGAATTGCAGGTGCCGGACGTGGGCAGCACACCCGTGCTGCACAGGAACAGGTTGGCGTGGTCGAAGGTGCGGCCCCACTGGTCGCACACGGCCTTGGCCGGGTCGGAACCCATCGACAGGGTGCCGCAGATGTGCTGGTTGTTGGCGAACACGCCTTCCTTGCTGTGACGCAGATTGGTGCCGCCCATCAGCTTGGCGATGCGCTCGAAATCCTGCTTCGAACGCTCGTGGCCCCGCTTGGTGTACTCGTCGATCGCGTAATGCGCCTGCGGCTTGGGAATGCCCATGGCATCTTTCTCGCTGCTGAGGGCGATGCGGTTTTCCCGGTTCGGCAGTACTTCCAGCACGTTTTTCAAGCTCATTTCACGCGCCGAGCGGAAACGCAGCTGCTGTTCGAATGCTTCGCCGAAGACGCCCTTGCCGATCAATTCCTTCGAGGCCCCGTCGACTCTCGAAATGTTCGTGAAATCCAGGCGGTACGGCGAATGCTGGCTGCGGAAATAGCCGTCGCGCATGGTGTTGATGGAATTGGGGCTTTGCGGGCCCCGGCCCAGCCACAGGTCCTCATCGGCGTCGAAGGTGATCGAGGTGCTCGGGTGATCCATCAGGTTGCGGCCCACCATGTCGCTGCTGTTGGCCAGGCCGTTCGGGTATTTGTCAGAAGCGGAAACGAGCAGCAAGCGGGGGCTTTCGATACCGTTGGCGGCCAGAATAAACGTCTTGGCCGTGACCCGGTGGCTCTTCTTGTCCACGTCGTAGTACAGGGCGGCCGTGATGCGGCCCTGCGCATCGTGTTCCAGCTTGTAGACGTTGGCGTTGCAGACGATCTTGACGCCCGCCGCTTCCGCCTGCAGCGCGGCGATGCCGCCATGGTATTGCGCGTCGATGGGGCAGATCGGCTGGCAGCTGTTATTGCCGCAGCAGGCCGGGCGGCCATCGTAGCTGACGCTGTTGCGCGCCACCGTGTTGCCAACGACCTTGAACGACGGGTCGAGGCGTTCGCGGATGCGGCGCATGGCGTACGGCTCCGTCACCGGGTCCATCGGGAATGGCTGCTTGCGCGGCGAACCCGTGTTCTCGGCACCCGAGACGCCCATGATCTCTTCCGCTTCCTGATAGAACGGCTCCAGGTCTTCATAGCTGATCGGCCAGTCGACACCCACGCCATACAGGGTATGGATGCGGAAGTCGTTCGGCACGTTGCGCCACGCCTGCGCGGCCCAATGCCACGAAGTGCCGCCGAACTGGCGGATGTATTCGGCCGGGTATGGGTACGGGCCGGCCTGCACCAGGTAGCCGTTGTCCTTCGGCTGGTAGATCGGGTGCGGCGCCGTGGCCACCGAGGGATATGGCGACATCCAGTCGCTGCGGCGCGTCGTGTTGCGGAAACGGGCGACGATTTCGCCGCGCGACACGCGCGGGCCCGCTTCCAGGATCAGCACCGAGGCGCCCGCCAGCGCGAGCTTGCGCGCGGCCAGGGAACCGATGATGCCGGAGCCGATCACGAGGTAATCGGCGGAGAGTTCTTCAGCCATGATGGCTCCTTAAATTGGTTTTCTGGCCCAGCTGCCGTAGGCGCCGTAGGAATACGTGGGAGGTTTGAGCACGTCGGCGACGACGGCCGCGTTCAAGGCCTGCTCGTAGGCGACGCAGACGGCCGCCTCGCCCGTGCCGACGATGCCCAGGTACCAGGCGCTGGCGATCTGGCGCGGCAAGGCCGCCAGCGGCGACTGGGCCGGATCGAGCCCGTCGAGCGCTTCCTGCAGGCCTGCCGCCTGCAATCCCTGCGCATTGATCAGCGCCAGCAGCGCACGCACGTTGGCGGGAAAGGCGGCGTCCTGCGCCACCAGCGCGTCATACAGGCGTGTGGCCAGCACCGGGTCGAGCACTTGCCGTCCCACCAGCATGGCCGACACGCCGAGGAAGGCGCCCTGCTCCGCATTGGCGACCGGTTCGGCCAGCGCCCAGGGAATCAGCGCCGCAGCCGAAGCCGACAGCAGGCCGGCCAGCACCATGCGGCGGCCGGGATTCAGGGGGCCGCGGCCCTCCTTATTATGTGTAGCGTCCAATTGAAGCTCCCGTGAGTTCAGCAACCGTTCAGAAAGAATGCTTGAGACCGACCATCACCACCGTCTGCCCGCCGTTCGACGACGGCGTGCCGTTTTGCGAATCGCCGACCGAGGCGACGGCATTGACGATGGCGCCGCCCTGGTCCAGGGTCTGGCCGCGCGCCAGCTGGCGCGCTTCGATCAGGTAGATCGCCGTGCGCTTCGACAGCGCGTAATTCTGCTCGAACGACAACTGGCGGTAGCGCGCGCGGTCGGCGATGCCGTTGGCGTGGCTGGCGAAGGTGTCGCTGTAGCCGGCGGACAGGAACCACTGCGGCGTCAACTGGTAGCTCGAGATCAGCCCGGCAGTGTTGAAGATGGCCGTGTCGCGGAAGGCCGAGCGGCTGCCCGCCTGGTACTGCACGTTGCTGGCATTGGCGCCCACCATCCACTTGCCCATGGTGTAGCGCGCGCTGGCGGCGATGAACGTTATGCTTTCCGCCGAGGCGTAGCCCTGGTTGAGGGCCGAGATGCCGAAACTGCCCGATGCGTTGTCGCTCCAGCCGGCGCCGTTCTGCCCATTTTTCAGTTTCAGGTAGCCGAGCGCGAATTCGGCTGGCGACGTGCTGTACTTGACGGCGGCGCTGAAGCTGCTGCCCACGGCATTGCCGTCGGCTGCCTCGCCAAAACCGTATTGCGCGCTGGCTTGCAGGCCGCGCCAGGCTGGCATGCTGTAGGTGACGGAATTGCTGATGCGCACGGTTGTATCGAGGCCGTCGATATCGCCCGGGTGGGCGCCGGTGGCGCCCGTCAAGACATTGCTCGATGCCAGGGAACCCACGAGCAGGTAGTACGGCGTGTACTGGCGGCCCGCCGTCACGGTGCCGTAGGCTGTCGATTGCAAGCCCACATAGGCCTGGCGGTTGAATAGGGCGCTGGCCGAACTTTGCGCGCCCGTATCGCTTTCAAAGCCGTTTTCCAGCAGGAACAGCGCCTTCAGGTCGCCGCCCAGGTCTTCCACGCCCTGGAAACCGATCTTGCTGGCGGACAAGCTGCCGCTGCGCATATAGGTAGTCGACTTGCCGCCCTGGTTGCTCGCGTACGCAGTGGCCGCGTCGACCACGCCGTAGATGGTGACATTGCTTTGGGCGCAAACGTTTGCGCCGATGAGCGTGGAGACGGCGAGCGCCGCAGCGCGCATGCATGGTGTGTTCATTTTTTTCCTGACTTTCCTGTTTTATCTGGCGAAATACGGGCGTGGCGCCGCGTTGCAGTTCCCTCCCGCGAGAGGAGCGTCCGCTGTTCTTCTTGATCTGGATCAAGTGAAGCAAATTATACGCTTATTTACTCACATGTAAGTGATTGACTGTAAGGCTTAGTCTTATAGTAAATCCGGCAGGCGTGCGGGCGCACGCCCGGCAGCACGGGGAAATCACAGGGAAAGGCATGGGAAAAGCAGCGGCGACGCATGCTGAAAAACACGCGCCTGATGGCCGTACGGAAAGTGAAAGATGGGAGCGGGATTGCCGCTCAGCGCAGGATGGCGGGCGCCACCGGCAGGGTTTCAAGGGCAATAAACGCTTCCAGGGCGCGACGCATGTCTTCAAACACCTGCTTGCCGTACGCCGCTTCCAGGTGGGCGTATTGCAGGTCGATCAGCTTACCCATCTGCATCAGCAAACTGGCGCCCGCCTCGGACAGGTGCACCTTGCGGCGGCGCTGGTCGCCTTCGAACTTGCTGCGTCCGATCAGGCCGATCTCTTCCATGCGCGCCAGGATGCCGCTCATGCTGGGGCTCGAAATCTGGCAGATCTCGCACAGCTCGCGCGGCTCCAGGGTCGGGCTTTCATTCAACGCGCGCATGATGCGCCACTGCTGCTCCGTCACGCCGAAGTGATTGAGGATGGGGCGGAAATGCTGGAGCAGGCTGTCGCGGGCCTTCAGCAGCAGTTGCGGCATGTTCGGATAACGGATCGGTAGCTGCAAGTGGAACTCCTGGGTGGGCCAGCACAATGAGCGTCATTATACGACTGGCCCGCGGACAATAGCGGCAAAATTCCCCTTCCCTGCCGCTCCCGTGCCATGGCGTCAGCTTTTGGCTTTTCTCTGCTCGGGAATGAAGTGTTCGCGCACGGCCTTGGCCAGCAGCTCCGGTGGCAGCAAGCCCTGCCCCAGCAGGAAGTTGTTGAATGCCAGGCGGTCGAATTTCTCGCCCAGCGCCAGCTCCGTTTCCGCCCGCAGCTGCAGGATGCGTGTGTATCCATAGAAATAGCTGCCCGCCTGGCCCGGCATGTTGAAGGTGTAGCGGTCCAGCTCCTGGCGCGCCATCGGTTTCGACAGCATCACTTCATCCGTCAGGATGCGCCCCGCTTCCTCGCGCGTGACCTGCCCCAGGTTCAGCATCGGGTCGAGCATGGCGCGCGCCGCGCGCAGCATGCGGAACTGCAGCGCGATAAACTGGCCTTCGGCCGGCTCGTACGGAATCATCTCCGCTTCCGCGTACAGCGCCCAGCCTTCCACGTTGACGCTGTTGAACGCGTACAGGCTGCGCGCCTGCGACACGCCACGTTCCACCATGGCGCTGAACTGCAGCTCGTGGCCGGGGCGGCCTTCGTGCGCGCTCAGGGTCCAGGCGGCGCCCGCGAAATTGAAGTCGTCATACGCCTCGCCCTTGCCGCTGGCGGCCGGATTGCTGACGGGGAGGACGAACTGGCCGTGTTCCCCCGTATTGCCGATCAGCGGAGGCGGACGCATATGCGGCGCCGGCTGGGCCGCCGATTCGGCGGCGGAGGCCAGGCGCATGGTCATGGCGCGCGCAGGAATATCGACCACGCGCTGCCGGGCGATGCGCTGTTCCAGCTGCGTATTGACGCCCTTGTAGTGCGCTTCGAGCTGCTCGTTGGGAATCGAATCGCTTTTCAGCGCGCGCAGTACCTGGCGGTAGTCCGTGCCGTCGACGCCCTTCAACGCCAGCTTGGCCGCCACCACGGGCGCCAGCGCCTGCATGGCGGCGCGCGTTTCCAGGTAGGCCACTTGCGCCCGTTCGACCAGCGCGCGCGGCGCGATGTCGATGCCCACCTGTTTCAGGCGAAACGCATACAGCTCGGGCGCCATGCGGAAATCCGTGCGCGACAGGGGCAGCACCACTTGCTTTTCCCATGCCGCATACTCGTTCAGCTGCTGCTCCATGGCCACCAGCGCAGCTTCGGCACCCGTGATCTTCATGTCTGCGAACAGCTTGCGGATGCCGGCGATATACGTCGGCACGTTTTCCAGCGACTGCTCCACCTGCAGGCGCACGGGTCCCGCCAGGCCAGGCTGGCCGATCTTTTCCGTGAAACGCGCCTTGGCCTGCTGCGTAATCGGCGTGCTGCCCGGGAACTGGCCCACGTAGCGTTTCAGGCGCTCGAGCGCCTTGGCGCGGCGCGCGGCCGGGCGCTGCTCCTGCAGCAGGCTTTGCATGCTGCCAAAGACCATTTGCGGCACATCGACCCACGGCAGGGTGTATTTGGCTTCCAGCTGCGTGCCCATGATTTCCTGGTCGACGGCGCCGATCAGGATTTCCAGGTCCTGGCGTATGCGCTCGTCGCGTTCCAGTTCCAGCTTTTGCTGCAATTGCGCGCGCGCCTTCTGCATGGCCGCCACATGGCGCTCGGTGATGTTCGGCCCCAGGTCGGCGGCCAGGCCGTCGTACTGGGCCAGGCCCGTATCGGAGGCGTCTTCGGGCGAAAACTGCGCCTGCGCCGCCAGCACGATGGCCGCGTTGCGGTTGCTTGCTTCAACCCAGGCCGATGAAGCGCCGGCAGTTGCAGGGACGGCGGCCATGGCGGGCATGGTAAACGCGATGGAGAGTGCGGCTACCAGCACGGTCTTGCACAATTGCGGAGTGACGGACATCGGGGGATTCCTTCCTGAGGTGAACGATGAGCGAAGCGGCGAGTATCGGCCAGCCCCGGGTAACTGTCAATTCACCCCGTTCAGCGCGGGCAGGTTCCACGGCGTGACGATCTGGATCGCGGACAAGGGCAGCGCGTGCGCCAGGGCAGGCAGCGCGCCCTGCGCCCGCAGCATCTCTTGGCAGGCGCGGCGCATGTCCTGGCCCAGGTCATGGTGCAGCACGGCGTGGATGGCGCCCGACTTGAGCAGCGCCACGTTGTCCGCATCGAGGTCGTGGCCGATGAAGACCTGGCAAGGCCGGCCCGCCTGCGCGAATGCCTGCACGATGGCGGCATTGCCGCCGCCGATCGAATACACGGCGGCGATGCCTGGATGCCCGGCCAGTGCTTCACGCACCAGCGCACCCGTGGCGCCGTCGATGCCGTGGCCCTCGCTCACTTCAACGATGGATAAATGGCGGTGCCGTTCGCGCAGCGCGCGGCGAAAGCCGATCTCGCGCTCTTCCTCGCCATGAAAACGGTTGCTGCTCAGGGTCACCAGCACTTGCTGCTTCCTGGCCCGCTGGCCCGCGCCCAGCCACTGGCCGATCAGGCAGGCGGCCGTCTCGCCCGCCGCGCGGTTATCCATGCCCACGTAGCCGCGGCGCACGGAAGCTGGCAAGTCCGTCACCAGGGTCACCACGGGAATGCCGGCCGCCGCCAGCCGGTTTACCGCCTCGGCCACCGGCGGCAAGTCCGGCGCCTTCAGCAGCACGCCGTGGCTGCCGTTCTTGCGGATGCGCTCCAGCTGGTCGACGATGGCGTCCACTTCCAGGGTTTCATGCAGGTGAAAGCGCGAGCGCAGCACGGCCGGGTGCAAGGACGGCAACTCTGCTTCCAGTGCGGCGCGCACGGCGTCCGTAAAGCGGCGCGGCGCCACCATCAGCACGTCGAGCATGAATTTTCTGCCGGCCAGGCCCACCTGCGTGCTTTGCCGCGCCAGCTCCTCGAGCGCCTGCATCACGCGGCGCACGGTATTGGCGTGCACGCCCCCGCGCTGCTTGATCACGCGGTCGACGGTCGCCACGCTGACGCCGGCCTGCAGCGCCACGACCTTGACGGGAAACGGATGCGTCATGCCATGCCCATTCCATTGATGGTTTTTTGATGGATTTTCTGATGAAAAATGCGGATTTACATACCTATACTGATTCTACAACTTAAAACATCAGGAGACACCGCATGATCATCCAAGACGCCGCGCCGCCCGCCCCCTTCTGGCTGTCGCCGCAAGATTGCCGGCTCGATGATTTCATCCGCACCGTCAGCCAACGCACCACGCTGGCCGACTATCCCCACGCCGCTGCGGTGGAAGACAATATTCTCGTCTACGACTGCGACCAGGTGCGTGCGCTGGCCGCCAGTACTGCGTCGCTGCGCGCGCTGCAGGCAGAATGGGGGAAGGCGCTGATGGATGGCCCCGGCGTCATCGTGCTCCAGCGCGCCGTCGACGACACGGCGACGCTGGAACAGGTGAGCAGCGTGTTTCGCGCGCTGATCGCCGAACAGCATGCGAGCGGCCAGGCGGGCGGCGACCATTTCGCCAAACCGGGCGCGAACGACCGCATCTGGAACGCCCAGCAAAAACTGTGTCTGCGCGCGCCCGAAGCGTTCGCGCGCTATTACGCCAATCCCGTCTTCGCGTGGATCGCCGAGGCGTGGCTGGGTCCCGCCTACCAGATGACGGCGCAAGTGAACGTCGTCAACCCGGGCGGGGCGGCCCAGGCGCCGCACCGCGACTATCACCTGGGCTTCCAGAGCGCCGCCAGTTGCGCCGCCTATCCCGCGCCCGTGCACCAGATGTCGGCCGTCTTGACCTTGCAGGGCGCCGTCGCCCACTGCGACATGCCGCTGGTATCGGGCCCCACCTTGTACCTGCCGTATTCGCAGCGCTACCAGGCCGGCTTTCTCGCCTGGCAACAGCAGCCCTTCCGCGACTATTTCGCGCAGCATTGCGTGCAGCTGCCGCTGTCACAAGGCGACGCCGTCTTCTTCAACCCTGCCCTGTTCCATGCGGCGGGCCATAACCGTTCGTCCGACATCCGCCGCATGGCCAACCTGCTGCAAGTGTCGTCGCCGTTCGGGCGCGCGATGGAAGCGCTGGACCGCCGCGCCATGAGCGCCGCGCTGTATCCGGTACTGCAGGCGCTGCGCGACCAGGGCGCCCTGTCCGACGACGGCATCGGCCACGCGATTGCCGCCTGCGCCGAGGGCTACGCCTTCCCCAGCAACCTCGATCGCGACCAGCCCATAGCCGGCATGGCGCCGCCCACGCAGCAGCAGCTCATGCACGAAGCGCTGGCGCAAGAGTGGCCCGCCGCCCGCTTCCTCGACGTCCTGGACAGCCATGCCTGGCGCCAGCAAGCTTGATCCCCTATCGCGACATCCTCGGAGACTCCCTATGCAAGACATCAACATCGGCCTGATCGGCGCCGGCTACATGGGCAAGGCCCACACCATCGCCTACAAGACCGTGCGCAGCATTTTTCCCACCGCCCTCAATCCCGTATGCGAATGTATCAGCACCAGCAGCGCGGAAGGCGCCGCCCGCAGCGCGCAGGAACTGGGCTGGAACCGCTCCACGGGCGACTGGCGCGCGCTGGTGGGAGATCCCTCCATCGACGCCATCATCGTCGCCACGCCGCCGGCCACGCACAAGGACATCGTGCTGGCGGCGCTGGCCCTGGGCACACCCGTGTTTTGCGAAAAACCGCTGGGCATGACGGCCGCGGAATCCCTGCAGCTGGCGCAGGCGGCGGAAGCGTCGGGCGTGGCCAACATGGTCGGCTACAACTACATCCGCACGCCGGCCAGCCAGCTGGCGCGGCAAATCATCGAATCGGGCGAAATCGGCGAGATCATCCACGTCGCCGCCGAACATGTGGAAGACTATCTGCACGACCCGCGCGCGCCTGCCTCGTGGCGCACGCGTGAAGCGACGGCAACGCGTGCCGGCGCGCTGGCCGACGTGGGCTCGCACCTGCTCAACCTGGCCCTGCGCCTGGGCGGCCCCGTCGACTCGCTGGTGGCGGACATGAATACCGTGCACGCACAGCGGCAAGGGCCCACTGGCATGGAAGCGGTGGAGAATGACGACCAGGGAAATGTGATGCTGCGCTTTGCCAGCGGCGCGCTGGGCGCCCTGACCTTCAGCCGCGTGGCGGCCGGGCGCAAGATGGGTTACACCTACCGCATCACGGGAACGAAAGGCGCGATCGCCTTCGACCAGGAAAACCAGAACGAATTATGGCTGTACGACGCCGGCCGCCCCGCGCAGCGCCAGGGTTTCCAGCGCCTGCTGATGGGCCCCGCCCACCCCGACTACCTGGCGTTCAGCCAGGGCGCCGGGCACGGCACCGGTTACAACGAGCAGATCGTCATCGAAGCGCGCGACTTTTTGCAGGCGATCGCGGGCGGCCAGCCGGTCTGGCCCACCTTCCGCGACGGCTACGAGGTGGACCGGCTGATAGCCGCCGCGCTGCGCTCCGCCAAAGAGCGCAGCTGGATTTCCCTGCGTTGAACGGCGTTTAGTAGGCCAAGCCGTAACCGAACTTGTACAGCGGACGGGCCGTGTCATACGGCACGTCCGATTTCTGCACTTGCACTTCGGCCATCGACGATGGCAGCTCGAAAGGCAGCTTGCCTTGCGGCTTGGCCTTGCCCGTCAGGACATCGAACAGCGCGCCGTCGCTGACACCGAAGTTGGCGACGATGGCGCTGGCCTTGTCCTGCACGTTGCCGAGGATGGCCGGGCGGTCCAGGTACACGGTTACCACCGTCTTCGGCGCGTATTTGGCCGCGTTCTTGATCGCCTCGTAGTCGGCGTCGCCGTCGACATAGTTCAGGCGCCCTTCATGCTGCATGCTGCCGAAGATGTAGTTCGGGTGCAGGATTTCATACGGCGCGGCCACGCGCAGCAGGGCCACGTCCGCTTCCTGCGGCGTGGCGACCACCGTGTAGCCATACTGCTTGGCCACGGCCGCATCGATGCCGTACAGGTAGACCTTCTTGACGGTGGCCGCCAGCGGCAAGACCTTGTCCTTGTTTTCCAGCAGGACCAGCGAGCGGCGCTGCGCGTCCAGGCCAGCCTCGATGAAGTCCGCCTTGCCCACCGTGGTGGCCGCATTGGCCGCATCGACGAACGGATGCTCGAACAGGCCCTGCTTGAATTTCTGGATCAGGATGCGCCGCGCCGACGCGTTGATGCGCTCCTCCGTCAACTGGCCACGCTGCACGGCTTGCGTCAGGTACGGCGCTTCCGTCACGCCGCCAAACTGGTCCATCCCCGCCGTCACGGCTTTCACGTAACGCTCGGCCTTGGTGGCGTCTTCCATGCCCCACGGCGTGCCAAAGCCCATGAAGGAAGGCGCGACGCCAGGCGCCGTGCCGTTGCGGCAGTTGGCGTCGCAGTCGGAGGTGATTCCCCAGTCGGACAGGATCACGCCTTCAAAACCGTATTTGCCACGCAGCAGATCCGTCAGCATGGTCTTGCTGAAGCCGGCCGCCACCTGTTCCAGGGTGATGCCGTCGATCGTGATATTGCCGTCCGGCAGAGCGTAGGTCGGCATGACGGAAGCCGCCTTGGCCGTGAAGGCGCCTTCGAACGGTTTCACGTGGTAGGCGAAGTTGTTGCCCGGATAGGTCATGTAGCGGCCATAGTAATTGTGGCCGTCGTAACCCTCTTTCGTGGCGCCGTAGCCGACCCAGTGCTTGACGACGGCCACCACGCTGCCGTCATGCAGGCCCGTGTTCCCGTCCTGGAAGCCCTCGATATAGTGCTGCACCATGCGCTTGGCCAGGTCCGCGTCTTCGCCAAAGGTGCCGTTGATGCGCGACCAGCGCGGCTCGGTGGCCAGATCGGCCTGCGGCGACAGGGCCTGCGTGATACCGACGGCCAGATATTCCTGGCGCGCGATGTCGCCGAAGCGGCGCACCAGCGCATCGTCGCCGATGGCGGCCAGGCCCAGGGTTTCAGGCCATTGCGAAAACCCCTTGGTGCCGGCGCTGGCGCCTACCGTGTACTGGAAATGGTGGCGCGGGTCCGTGCTGATGGACACCGGGATGCCGTGGCGCGACGTTTCGCTCAGCGCTTGCACCTTGTTGTACTGGGCCGCCATGTTGGCCGAGTCGCCCGCCATGCGCGTAATGAAGGTGTTGACGTACTGCTTGACGATCAGGTCTTGCAGGGCCGTCAAATCGTACGCGCCGCCCTGGCCGATGCCGGTGGGGTCGGCAACGGTGGGCGCCGTACCGTGCATCATCAGGCCCGCTTTTTCATCGAGGCTCATGTGCGACAACAGATCGTCGGCGCGCACCTCGGCCGGCAGGCGCCAGTCTTCGTATCGATCGATCTTGCCGTTGCGGTTCATGTCCTTGAAGGCATAGCCGTCGACCTGGATCTGGCTGTAGGTGGTGGCGCCAAACACGGGCTGCTTGTATTCCACGCTGCCGTTATTGCCGCAGGCGGCCAGGGCAAGCGTGGCGACGCAGCCGGCGACCAGGCGGGCCATCGGTTTCAAAGTGCAATTCATCATTATCTCCAAGACTGTTTTTGTAGGTATCAAGGCGCGGCAGCAAGGCCGGCCAAAAACAATATAGCGTGAGAATGCGTGAGTTTCTTGACCGCGCAGCACGCGTTTTATACCCGCGAGAACAATTTTTGGTTAGATGGCACAACAACCAACAATCTCCTACAAAGTGCTAATATTTGTGAAAAATTACTACAACAAGCAGGATAAGCAGGAGACAGCCTTGCACAAACCCGACACGCGCACGGTTTCGAACCGGATCGCGCAGCAATGCGCGCGCGCCATGCAGGCCGATGGCCACGACCCCGCCGAGTTTTTTCAGCGCACGGGCATTACGCCGGCGCAGCTGGACGAGCCGGGCGGCCGCATCAACGCCGAGCGGCACCGCCGCATGACGGCCTATGCCCAGCAGCTGCCGCAGCACCGCGGCTTGCTCGACCTCGACGTGACGCACTGGTTCGCGCATTACTCGGGAATCGCCCACGTCTGCTTCAACCGCCCCACCCTGCGCAGCGCGCTGCACGAGCTGCTGCACTTGCGGGGCCTGATCGGCGAATTCGATTTCATGCTGATGAGTGAAAATGGCACGCGCATCGAAATCGAATACCTGTCCGAGTTCTGCCCGTCGGGCGGCGCCATGCAGGCGCTGGCCAATTTCCGCATGCTGTCGCTGGTGGCGCGCGCCTACGACGATGGCGCGCCCACCGCCTTTCGTGCCAGCTTCCAGGGCAAGGCGCCATGGTTCGCACCGGCCATTTCCGAGTGCTTCGGCGCCGCCGTCGCTTTCGGCCAGGCGCGCAATACATTGACGTTCGATGCACCGGCGCTGGACCGGCCCTTCGCCCAGTTCAACGCCATGCTGGCGCCGCACGCGCTGCGGCACGCGCAGGGGCAATTGCAGCAGCTGCAGGGGGCGCAGCTGTTTTCGGCCCGCGTGGAGCAAGCCATCATCGATCTGCTGGGCCAGCAAGGCGCGGGCGACGCCGATAGCGCCTCGCTGCTGCCGGCCCTGTGCGACGGCCTGGCGATGAACCGCTGGACCCTGCAGCGCCAGCTGCAGCAGGAGCAGACCTCGTTCCGTGCACTGGAACTGCGCGCCAAGAGCCGCGAATCGCGCCGTTTGCTGCGCGAAACGAGCCTGAGCGTGGCGGAAATCGGCGACCGCCTTGGCTTTTCCTCGCAAAGCGCGTTCACCCGCTTCTTCAAGAACCAGTTCGAACTGCCACCGGCACGCTACCGGCAGGATGCCGCCGGAGCCTAGACGTTCAGTTGCCGGTTCATGGCGACGATGTCGTCATGGCTGGCATGCGCGCCCAGCTTGGCGAACTGCGCCGGCATCCTGTCGCGTATCGCGGCCGCCTTGCCGGGAACCGCCGCAGCAAGCGCCCTGGCCATCGCGGGCGCCTCAAGGTCGCAGCAGTAGGCGGGGGTACAGGGCTGCTGGCGCCAGGACTGCGCCAGGGTGCCGCCATCGACCGCGTCAAATCCGGCCTGTTCCACCAAGGTCATCGCCGTCTGCACAGCCATCGGGTCATCTCCGGCGACGGCAATGGCGAGGCGGCCCGGCGTGCCTGCGGGCTGGCCCAACGCGGCCAGCGTATGCGCCAGCACATTGTTGAAGGCCTTGACCACCGGACGCCCCAGCTGGGCTGACACCCAGACGCTTTCGGCCATGCCCGCATCGATCTGCGCAATCGCCGCGTCACGCATGCCAGGGTAATAATTACTGGTGTCGATCACGGTGACCTGCGGCGGCACGCCGTCGAACAGGCCGGCAGGCAGGCTGGCCATGGCCGGCAGCGGAATGGCCAGCACCACCACGTCCACGCCATCGACGGCGCCATGCACATCGGCCGGCACCGCACCGATGTCGTCGGCCGCGCTTTGCACGCCTTTGACGCCGCCGGAATTGGCGACCTTCACCTCATGGCCGGCGGACAGCAGCTTGCGCGCCAGGGTTGCGCCGATATTTCCCGTTCCAATAATTCCTATCTTCATGTTCATGAGCTCCGTGTCGTTGATCGTCCAATGTGCTGTGATTTTAGGAGCCTTATGCAATAATGGGAAGTACCCACCAAAAAGTAAGTAACCCACATATCATGACAGAACAACGGGAATGGAATTGTAGCGATCCGCAAAATCGCCGAGACTGGGCCGACGCCACCACCGAGACCCTGCGCGTACTCGAAGGCAAATGGAAGATCATCATCCTGTGCCAGCTGTTTGCAGCCAAGGCGCCTTTGCGCTTTTCCGACCTGGAGCGCCTGATCGAGGAAGTCAATCAGAAAATGCTGATCCAGCAGCTCAAGCAACTGGAAAAGGACGGTATCGTCGTGCGCAAGGTCTATGCGCAGGTACCGCCCAGGGTGGAATATGCATTGAGCGAGATCGGCCATGCGCTGGGACCGTCGATGCAGGCACTGATCGAGTGGGCCGAACTGCGGCGCGCACGCCTGGCGCACGCCGCTGCCGATCCTGCCGCGCCAGATTAAACCTGCGGCGCAGCCCTTGCCTGCCCCCGTATCCGGAACCAGATCGCATACATGGCGGGCAAGAACACCAAAGTCAGCACCGTGCCGGCAAACGTGCCGCCGATCAGGGTATAGGCCAAGGTCCCCCAGAATACCGAATGGGTCAGCGGAATAAACGCCAGGATGGCCGCCAGCGCCGTGAGGATCACGGGACGCGCGCGCTGCACGGTCGCTTCGACCACGGCGTCGAACGGCGCCAGTCCGGCCGCCTCGTTCTGGTGGATCTGTCCGATCAGGATCAGGGTATTGCGCATCAAAATGCCCGACAGCGCGATCAGGCCGACCAGTGCATTGATGCCGAACGGCTGCTGGAACAGCAGCAAGGTGGGCACCACGCCGATCAGACCCAATGGGCTGGTCAGGAACACCATCACCATCGCCGAGATCGAACGCACCTGCAGGATGATCATCAGCAAGGTCAATGCCAGCATGATGGGGAACAGCGGCAGCATGGCTTGCGTGGCCTTGGCCGATTCCTCAATGGAGCCGGCCTGCTCGATGCGGTAGCCGGCCGGCAGCTTGTCGATGACCGTTTGCAGCTGCGCCGTGATGGCGCCCGAGACGTCGGGCGGCTGCATGCCGTCGGCGATGTCGCCGCGTACGGTAATCGTCGGCTGGCGGTCGCGCCGGCGCATCACCGGTTCTTCCGAGCGCACCTCGACGCTGCCCACCTGCGACAGCGCGATGCGTTCGCCATTCGCGCCGGCCAGGGTCAGGTCGGCGATGCGCGCCGGATCGAGCCGCACGTCGCCGGCCGCGCGCGCCATCACCTGCACCGTGCGGATATCTTCGCGCACGGCCGTGACGGGCACGCCGCTGAGCAAAAACTGCAGTTGCTGCGCCACCGCGGCCGACGTCAAGCCCATCGCCTGCAAGCGCTCCTGCTGCAGGCTGAAATGCAGGGTCGGCGTGCGCGTGCCCCAGTCCGTGTTCACGGTACGCATCAAGGGGCTGGCCTGCATCACGGCTTGCACCTGGCCGGCGATGCCGCGCAACACCTCGGGATCGGGGCCGCTGACCCGGTAGGCGACGGGGAACGGCGAGTACGGGCCGAACACCAGTTGCGTGACGCGCACCCGTGCTTCGGGCGCCAGCCCGGCGGCGACGGCCACACGCAAGCGCTGTTTCAACGCGTCGCGCGCCTGCTGGCTGTCGGTGCGCACGACGATCTTGGCAAACGACGGGTCGGGCAATTCCGGTCCCATCGCCAGGTAAAAGCGCGGCGCGCCCTGGCCCACATAGGCCGTGACGATCTTCGCCTCGGGTTGGCGCGCCAGCCACGCTTCCACCTTGGCCGCCGCGCCGCTGGTCTGCCCGATCGCGCTGCCGTAGGGCAGCTGCACTTCGATCAGCACTTCAGGGCGGTCCGAAATCGGAAAAAACTGCTTCTTGACGACGGCCATGCCCAGCACGGCCAGCACGAACAGGCCGATCACGGTGCAGAACACCAGCCATTTGCGGGCGATCACGCGCCCCAGCAGCCGGCGAAAACGGTGGTAGCGCGGCGTGTCGTACAGCGCATCATGGCCACCGGCGACGTGTTTGAGTTCAGGCAGCAGCTTCACGCCCAGGTAGGGAGTGAACACCACCGCCACCACCCACGAAGCGATCAGGGCGATGCCGACGATCCAGAACATATTGCTCGTGTATTCGCCGGCGCTGGAACGGGCAAAGCCGTTCGGCATGAAGCCCACGGCCGTCACCAGGGTGCCGGCCAGCATGGGCGCGGCCGTGTGGCTCCAGGCATAGGCGGAGGCGGCGATGCGGCTGTAGCCCTCTTCCATTTTCACCACCATCATTTCGATGGCGATGATCGCGTCATCCACCAGCAGGCCCAGGCCCAGGATCAATGAACCGAGGGTAATGCGGTCGAAGTTCTTGCCAGTGGCCGCCATTACGATGAACACTACGGCCAACGTCAATGGCACAGCGGCGGCCACTACGATGCCGACCCGCCAGCCCATGCTGATAAAGCACACCAGCATCACCACCAGCAATGCGGCGAGGAACTTGAGCATGAATTCGTCGACGGCCGCGCCGATATTGACTGCCTGGTCGGTGACCTTGGCCAAGCTCATGCCCAGCGGCATGGCGGCGCCGATGGCCGTCACTTCCCCGTCCAGCGCCTTGCCCAGGTCCAGTCCGTTCCAGCCGTCGCGCATAACCACGCCCAAGAGCAGCGCGGGCTCGCCGCCATTGCGCACCATGAAACTGGCTGGGTCTTCCTGGCCACGGCGCACGGTGGCGATATCGGACAGCGTCAAGGTGCGCCCCTGCGCCACCACAGGCGTATCGCGGATCTTTTGCAGCGCGTCGAGCGCGCCGTCGAGGCGGATGAATACTTGCGGCCCGCGCGTTTCCACCGAGCCGGCCGGGCTCAAGGCATTCTGGCCGTTCAGCGCGGCAAACACGTCCTGCGCCCGCACGCCCAGGGTGGCCAGGCGCTCCTGCGAAAACTCCACGTAGATGCGTTCGGCCTGCTCGCCGATGATATTGACCTTTTTCACCCCCGGCACGTGCAGCAGCCGCTGGCGCAGGGTTTCCGCCTCGCGCACCAGCAGGCGCTGCGGCTCGCCCTTGGCTTTCAGCGCATACAGGGCAAAGGTGACGTCGGCGTATTCGTCATTGATCATGGGGCCGATCACGCCGGCCGGCAAATTGGCCGCCTCGTCGCCGGCCTTCTTGCGCGCCTGGTAAAACTCGGCCTGCACCTGGTCGGGCGGCGTGCCGTCGAGCAGGGTCAGTGTCGTGAAGGCCAGACCGGGCGTGGTATAGGTCTCGGCCCGTTCGTACCAGCGCAGCTCCTGCAGGCGCTTTTCGATCTTCTCGGCCACCTGGTCCTGCATTTCGCGCGCGCTGGCGCCTGGCCAGGCGGTGACGATGGTCATCACCTTGACCGTGAACGCCGGGTCTTCCGCGCGCCCCAGCTTGAAGAACGACAGCAGACCAGCCAGCGAAATGAGACAGATCAGGAACAGGGTGACGGATCGCTCGCGCACGGCCAGCGCGGACAGGTTGAAGCGGGCCGCGCTCATGGACGCGCTCCCGCGGCGGCGGCCACTGGCGCCTGTTCGACCCTGACCTGCTCGCCCTGGCGCAGCAGATGGGCGCCCAGCGCGACGATGCGTTCGCCCGCCTTCAGGCCATTCACGTCGGCGCCATCCTCGTGCAGCCGCAGCAACCTGACGGGCCGCCAGCTGACCTGCGACGGCGCGCCGCCGATCACCCACACGCCCTGCCCCTTGCCCGCGTCATGCAGGGCCGCCAGCGGTACTTGCACGCTGGCGGCGCCAGCTTGCGCGCCGGGCAGGAGCAAGGTGACGGTGGCGCCCAGCGGCGCGCTTGACAGCGCCGCGTCGAGCACATAGCGCGCCTCGAAGGTGCGCGTTTGCCTGTCCGCCGTCTGCGACAGCTGGCGCAAGGTGGCTGGCACGCCGGTACCCGGCCTGCCGAACAGGGTGGCCTGGCCTGTGGAGCCGAGCGCTGGGCGCAAGGTTTCCGGCAGCTGGATCGCCGCTTCGCGCCGGCCGTCATGGGCCAGGCGCACCACCACCTGCCCGGCCGCGACCACCTGGCCCGGTTCGGCCAGGGTATCCATCACGACGCCGTCGGCGTCGGCCAGCAGCACCGCGTACTGCAGCGCATTGCGCGCCACGCGGGCCTGGGCTTCGGATGCCTTGAGCTGGGCGCCGGCCGCGTCAGCCGCCGCCTTCACCTGGTCGTAGCTGGATGCCGAGATGGCGCCCGTGCCGCGCAGGTCGCGGTAGCGCGCTTCTTCATCCGTCGCCTGGCGCGCGCGGGCGCGGTCAGCCGTGACGGCGTCCTGCCGGGCCTGGAACAGCAGTTGCAAGTCGTCGGCGTCGAGGCGCATCAATGGCTGGCCACGGCGTACGGCCTGGCCGGCGTCGACCAGCCGTTCGCGCACCTTGCCGGCCACGCGAAAACCGAGATCGCTCTGCACGCGCGGCGCGACCACGCCCGTGAAGCTGCGCGTGCCCGCTTCGGCGCCTAGCACCGTGACGGCGCGCACCAGCGGCGTGGCCGTGCGCGGATCGGCCTGCGCCTTGTCGGCGCAGGCGCTCAACACCAGGGGTAAAGTTGAAATGACAACAGATGAAGCGAGGCGGCGCCAGCGCATAGGAATTCCATGAATGAGTGATCAGAGCGCTCATTCTGGTACCAGTGACCAATTAAGTCAATCGTCACTTATCATTGAATCGCTTACGGAGACAAACTGCGCAACACCAAACTGGACAGTTGCACCACCGCCGTTTCGCTGCTGTCGACGCTGTGTTGCAGCAGCAAGGGATTGACGTAGGGGCGCATCACCAGGTAGATCGCGCTGGCCGTTTCGTCGAGCGGCGTCTTGCGTTCAAAGTCGCCCGTCTTGCGCCCCTGCTGCAAGATATCCTGCAGCAAGGCGCCCATCGCCAGCTCGTAGGCCTGCACGGCCGGCCAGCGCTCGGTGGCGGCCGAGGCGGCGATGTCGTACAGCTTGCGGTCCTGGAAAAACAGCCGCAAGCTGGCCTCGACGCTGGCCCTGAACATGCGCCGCAGCTGCTCTGGCGGCCGCTCGACCGCCTCGACGGCTGCCTTCACCTCGGTCTCGATCTGGCGCAGGCAGCTGGCGCAGATATGCTCGCCGATGGCTTGCTTCGATTCGAAGAACTTGTAGATATAGGCCTTGGAAAAGCCGATCGCCCTGGCCAGGTCGGAGACGGTCGTCTTTTCATAGCCGTAGCGGCTGAAGTAATCGGTAGCGGCGGCAACGATCTGGTCACGCACGTCGTGGCCGGCGGGGCCGCGTGCAGGAGTAGGTAGTTCGGGTGTGGTGGAATTCATGGCGACAGCTTAACGCGCCGCGCCGGAATGCACAATAAGTGACCAAACTGTATTATAGTCACACATTATTCTCTTTTTAACTGGAAGACCACCATGCCACTGCCACGCCTGCGCCTCCCCTTTCTGCTGATCGCTGCCGGTCTGGCCGCCACCGGCTGCACCGTCGGCAACGATTACCGCCGGCCCGAACTGCCGCAAGCGGCCCAGTACCTGCACCAGGCGGCGCTCGGCGCGCGCGAGGGTACCAATGCCGCCAACGCTGCCGAACTGCGGCAGTGGTGGACGGCCTTCGGCGATCCGCGCCTGACCCGCCTGGTGACGGTGGCGCTGGCGCAAAACCTCGACCTAGCGCAAGCGCAGGCCAGGGTCAGCCAGGCGCGCGCGGCCATCAGTGCGGCCGACGCCGCGCTGTTGCCGTCGGCCAGCCTTGGCGGCCAGGCGGCGCGCGCCTACCAGTCCGTGCAAACGCCGCTGGGCCAGGTCTTGAACGCCACGCCAGGCTATGACCGCGCCGGCAGCGCGCGCGAATTGAACCTGCAAGCGTCGTGGGAACTCGACCTGTTTGGCGGCCTGCGCCGCGAACGCGAAGCGGCGCGCGCCGATTACGCAGCCAGCGAAGCAGGATGGGCCGCGACACGGCTGGCCGTGGCGGCGCAAACGGCCGACCTGTACCTGACGATCCAGGGGCTGCAGGCGCGGCTCGAGCTGGCGCGCCTGCAGGTCGGCACGGACGCGGCGCTGCTGGAACTGGCCACGCTGTTATATGACAAGGGATTGGCGAACGAGCCGGCGCTGCGGCAAGCCGAAGCGTCGCTGGCGCAGGCGCGTGCCGTCGTGCCGGGCCTGGACACGGCGCGCGAAGTGGCGCTGCATGCGCTCGACGTCATGCTGGGCGCGGCGCCCGGCACCTATGGCGATGACATGGCCGCCGCTGGCGCGATGGCGCGCGCGCCGCGCATCACGGCCGGCGGCTCGCCGGGCGAACTGCTGCGGCGCCGGCCCGACCTGATCGCCGCCGAACGGCGCCTGGCCGCCGCCAGCGCGCGCACGGGCGCGGCCGTCGCCGAGTACTACCCGAAACTGAGCCTGGGTGCCCTGCTGGGCAGCGCCACGGCCGGCGGCGCCCTGTTCGGCAGCGGTTCCGGCCAGGCCGCCGGCATGCTGGGCCTGCGCTGGCGCCTGTTCGATTTCGGCCGCATCGACGCCCAGATCGAAGCTTCCCGTGGCCAGGAAGCCGAACTGCTGGCGGCTTACCGGCTCGCCGCGCTGCACGCTGCCGAAGACGTGGAAAACGCCGGCTCGGCCCTGCTGCGCCACGAAGAGCAAGCTGCTTTACTGGCGCAAAGCGTGGAATCGCTAGAGCGCGCCCGCGCCGCCTCGCTGGCCGCCTACGAGAAAGGCGCGGTCAGCCGCTTTGACGTGCTGCAGGCCGACTCCCGGCTGCTGCGCGCAGCGGACGCGCGCGAACAGGCGCAAACGGCGTTGGCGCGCGCTGCCGTCGCCACCTACCGGGCGCTGGGCGGCGGCTGGCAGGCGCCGCAGGCGGGGACGGAGGCGGTGGCAGCCCGGTAAGGCTGCGTCAGAAGAAATGGCGCAAGCCCGCCATCATGCCGTTCTGCGTGCGCCCCGCGCCCACCGTGCCGCCCGCATCGAGCGCCACGGCGGAGGTGCCATCGTTGTCCATGCGGCCGACGGCACCGTAGATGGCCGTGCGTTTGGATAAATGATAGGTCAGACGCGCGGTGGCCAGCGTGGCATCGTTCGGACTGTCCTTGACGGCCAGTTTGGCCACCTGAGCATCAAGCACCAGCGCAGGTGCGACCGGCCAGGCGGCGCCGAAATACAGCAACTGCGAATCGACGGGCCCCGTGGCGGCGCGGATCGTGCGGTCGATGATGCCACCGCCCAGCTTTAACTGGCCGACCATGGCATAGGCGCTGGCGATCACGCGGCGGTCGAAGTTGCGGCTGGACGTGAGACCGCTGGCCGCACCCGCGTTGCCATACAGGATGTCGTAGGACGCCGTGGCGCCATAGCGGCCCGTGTCGTAGCCCAGCAAGGCCGTCACCTGGCGGCAAGCTTTCGCGTTGCCTGCCACTTCGCCCGCACAACCCGTGGCCGCCGGTCCGCCAGCGCTGGAAGCGTCGCGCCCCGGGCTGTAGGTGGCGCCCACGGACACATTCGAGAACGTGCCCATGTAGCCGATGGCATTGTCGCTGCGGGCGTTGGGCAGGTAGAGATCGAGGCTGCTGATGGAAAACAGGGCTGGCCCCATGATGTCGGATTTTTGCGTGGCCCAGAACGACATGTTCATCTGCCGCCCCAGCATCACGCTGCCATAACGTCCTTTCAGCCCCACCCACGACTGGCGGCCGAACAGTCGCCCACCCTGCCCCGCGATGCCCGTATCGACGCCGAAACCCGATTCCAGCGCAAAGATCGCCTGCAAGCCGCCGCCCAGGTCTTCGGCGCCCTTCAAGCCGAAGCGCGATGGCAATGAACCCGTCAAGGTGGGCATCTTGGCGACGCTGTCGCCGGCCGCATTGGCATTCGTCGTGTAGGCCAGCGAGCTGTCGAGCACTCCATACAGCGTGGCGCTGCCTTGCGCATGGACGGTGCTGCAGGCGCACGCGCCCAGCAGCGCCATGGTGATGGCCTTGCGTTGTTTCATGCTTGTCTCCGTTTTTATATGTATTTATTCGGCGTCTGGCTGTCTGTCAGGATGCGCATCCTGAAAGGCTGGCAGCGCTTCGCATTGCGCAACGATGCGCAGGATCGTGGGATACGGCGTCAGGTCGCACTGGAAGCGCCGCGCGTTGTAGACCTGCGGCAGCAGGCAGCAGTCGGCCAGGGTCGGCGTGTCGCAATGGCAGAACGTTCCCGTGAAGCGACTATTTGCCAGCTCCGCTTCCAGCGCGGCCAGGCCCAGATGGGTCCAGTGCAGGTACCACGCGTTCTTCTGCTCCTGCGACAGGGCCAAAGGCCCCGTCAGGTAATTGAGCACGCGCAGATTGTTGAGCGGATGGATGTCGCAGGCGCAGACCATGGACAGCTGGCGCACGCGGGCGCGGCCCGGGGCATCGACCGGCAGCAGCTGATGGCCTGGCTGCGTCTCGTCCAGGTACTCGATAATGGCCAGCGATTGGGTCAGCACGGCGCCGCCGTCCTCGAGCACGGGCAGCAGGTGCTGCGGATTCAGGCTGGAAAACGCCGGCGTGAACTGCTCGCCGCCATTGCGGCTCAGGTGCACATACGCCGTGTCGGGATGCAGGTTTTTCAGGTTCAGCGCAATGCGCACGCGGTAGGAGGCGGAACTGCGGTAATAGCCATGCAATTTCATACGGTGCTCTCTTTCAGGGTAGCGGGAACGGTACTGGCGGCATTCCGGGCGTGCATCAGCCGGCCCATGGCCAGCAAAGCCAGGGATGCCAGCACAGCCGGGATTGCCAGCAAAAAGAAGATGGTTTCGTTATCGAGTTTCAGGGTCAGCATCAAGCCGCCGGCCATGGAACCGAGCACGGAACCGCTGCGGCCCACGGCCGCCGCCCAGCTGACGCCCGTGGCGCGGCTGGACGTCGGGTAAAAGGCAGCGGCCAGCGCATTGGCGCCTACTTGCGAGCCGCTCACGCCAAAGCCGACGCCGAAGACGGCCAGCACCAGCAGGGCCAGGCTGCTGCCCGACAGGGCCACGACGACGATGCAGCCGGCGGCTGCCAGGTAGGCGATGCTCAGTACTTTATGGGGGCTGTAGCGGTCCATCCAGCGGCCCAGCAGGATGGCGCCCACCGTGCCGCCCACCTGGAACATCATCGTCACCAGCGAGGCGTTCGACAGGGACAGGCCATTGCCATTCAACAGGGTCGGCATCCAGCTCGACAGCAGATAGATGATCAACAGGCTCATGAAAAACGTGGACCACAGCAGCAAGGTGCCGCCGATCACGCCGGGGCGGAACAGCTCCGCCATCGGCGAGCCGGCGAGTTTTTTGTCGCTGACGACGAGGCGCGGCAAGGCGGCCAGGGTGGGCGCGATGCGCCGCATGATGGTCTCGCTGCCGTCGCGCCCTTTCAAGACCAGCCAGCGCAGGGATTCGGGCAGCGCCAGCAGCAGGACGGGCACCAGCAGCAGCGGCAAGGCACCGCCCAGCACCAGCACGCCGCGCCAGCCGATCAGGTGCAGCAGCTGCGCCGACGCCAGGCCGCCCAGCGCGGAACCGATGGTAAAGCCGCAGAACATCATGGTCACGAGGCCGGAACGGCGCTGCTGCGGGCAGTATTCGGACGTCATGGTCACCGACGTGGGCATGGCGCCACCGAGGCCCAAGCCAGTCAAAAAGCGCAGCACCAGCAGCATGGTCAGATCCGTCGACCAGGCCGACAGCAGGCTGGCGGCGCCAAAGAAGGCGACGGACACGATCAGCACGGGACGGCGACCGTAGCGGTCGGCCAGGGGGCCGAACAGGAACGAACCCGCCATCAGGCCAAACAGGCCGGCGCCAAACAGGGGCGCCAGCGCGGCGGGCGTCAAGCCCCATTCCGCGCGGATGGCCGGTGCAATGAAGCCGATCGAGGCCGTGTCGAAGCCGTCGATGGCGACGATGAGGAAGCATAGCCAGAGGATCAGCTTCTGGTAGCGGGAAAACGGGTGCGTATCGAGGAATTGCTGGACGTCGGTACTGGCGTGGGCAGTCATTATCTTGTCTCCATTCTTATGCGTGATACTGCTGTCGGGCTGCGCGGTCTGTGCCGCGCTGGCCCGGTGGTTTTACTGGACGGCGACGGTGATCGGCGTCAGGCCGGCGATGCGCGCGTTCATCGTCTGGCCGCTGGTGACGGCGCCCACGCCTTCGGGCGTACCCGTCATGATGATGTCGCCCGGCTGCAGCTCGAAGAGGGTCGACAGATTGGCGATGACTTCATTGACGGACCAGATCAAATGCGTCAAATCGCTCGTCTGCACGACCTTGCCGTCGACTTCCAGCACGATCTCGCCCGTGGTGATTTCGCCGCTGTCGGCCATCGGCGTGAGCGCGCCGATGGGCGCCGAATAGTCGAAGGCCTTGCCGATTTCCCACGGGCGGCCCTGTTCGCGCATGCGCATCTGCAGGTCGCGCCGCGTCATGTCCAGGCCCACGCCGTAGCCGAAGATGTGCGCGGCCGCGTCGTCCAGCGCGATATTGCTGCCTCCCTTGCCGATGGCGACCACCAGTTCGATCTCGTGGTGGTAGTTCGACGTCTGCGTGGGATACGGCACGCTGGCCGTCACCCCGGGCAGCACGGGCACGACGGACTTGTCGTCATTCGGCTTGCAAAAGAAGAATGGCGGTTCGCGGTCCGGGTCGAACCCCATTTCGCGCGCATGGGCGGCGTAGTTGCGGCCCACACAGTAGATGCGGCGTACGGGGAACTGCACGTCCGTGCCGACGATGGGCAGGCCGACGATGGCTTGGGGGGCGAAGATGAAGTTGGTCATGGTGAAATCCTGTCAGAAAAATCAATCGGTCAAAAACTGCTCGCGCAGCACGCCCATGGCTTGTTGCACGGGGCGGTCGGAAAAACTGAACAACACGACGTCGTCCCGCGGGCAGTCGAAGGAAACGGTGGCCCAGGACGGTACGACGAAGGTATCGCGCGGGGCGAAGTCGAACACCTGTCCGCCGATCGTCACGGTGCCATGCCCCTCGACGACGCTGTAGACGGTGCCGTCCGTGCTGCGCGCACGCCTGCCCTTGAAGCCTTTCGGCAGCAGCTGCATGAAGGTGGCCATGGTGGGCATGGGCGAGCCGCCCGTCAGCGGGTTCACGTATTTCAGCTTGTGGCCGTGCCAGTCGTCGATGGCGTCCGTGCGCGACAGCAGGTCCAGCGCTTCGCGCGAGCGGGCGTACGGATAGTTGAAGATGGGCGACGTGGCCCCTTCGTGCTGCGATTTGACGGGCGCCATGTTGTAGCCGTAGCGGGCGAAACTCTGGCCTTCCGGACGGGTGACGCTCTGGCTGTCTTCCGTGTCGTTTTCCGCGAAGCCCGAGTCGAAATAGCGCAGCATGGGAATGTCGAGGCCATCGAGCCATACCACGGGCTCGCACACGCCGTCGACACCGAGGTTGCCATGGTCATGCCAGGTCCACGAGGGCGTGATGATGAAGTCGCCGGGGTGCATGGTGGTGCGCTCGCCAGCCACCGTCGTGTAGGCGCCCTGCCCGCTGACGACGAAGCGCAGCGCGGACTGGCTGTGGCGGTGCGAGGGCGCCACTTCGCCGGGCAAGATCAGCTGCAGGCCCGCGTACAGCGATTGCGTGATCGACGAGCGGCCCGGCAAGGCCGGGTTTTCCAGCACGAGCACGCGGCGCACGGCTTCGTGGGCCGTGATCACTTCGCCGGCGCGCGCCAGCTGCGGCGCGATGTCGGCATAGCGCCACAGGGCCGCCGCATACGGCGCCGTCGGGTGCGGCGGCACGAGGGTGTGCAGCGATTGCCACAGCGGCGACAAGTGCATGCCGCTCAAGGCCTGGTACAGGGCCTCGCGTTCGGACGTTTGATGGGAAGTCATGCTGCCTCCTTCTCGGTGGTGGCCAGGCAGGTTTGCGCCGTCCAGCCATACAGCCAGGCCAGCGCTTCGTAGAATTGCGCGGGCGTGCGGCCGCGCCACAAATCGTTGCGCACCAGGCGTTCGACGCCTTGGGCGTGGTACAAGCGGCCCATTTCGCGCGCCGACAGCACAACGCGGGCCGTACGGGCGATGCGCGAGCGTTGATACAGCTGGAAAGCGGCCGCCATGTCGAAATCGCAGGCGCGCACGGCTTCGCCCAGGGTCACGGCGTCTTCCAGCGCCATGCAGGCGCCCTGCGCCAGGTATTGCAGCATCGGGTGGGCCGAGTCGCCCAGCAGGGTCATGCGGCTGGTGCTCCAGTTGGCGACCGGGTCGCGGTCGGCCGTGCTCCAGCGTTTCCACGAGGTGGGCTTGTGCAGCAACTGGCGCGGCTGCGCGTGCACGCCGTCGAAGTAGGACAGCACTTCTTCCTTGCTGCCATCCGTGACGCTCCATTCTTCCCGCTCGCGGCTGTGGAAGGTCACCACCAGGTTGTATTGCTCGCCATTGCGCAGCGGGTAGTGCACGAGGTGGCAGCTCGGCCCGGCCCAGACGACGGGCGCATTCCAGCGCAGGTCGGCCGGCATGTCGGCCGCCGGCACCACGGCCCGGTAGACGACGTGGCCGGACACGCGGACCTGGTCGCCGACGATGCGCTCGCGGGTCACGGACTTGACGCCGTCGCAGCCGATCAGCGCATCGGCGCGGAAGCTGCGCCCCGCCGCATCGACCACGGTGACGCCATCGGCATCTTCCGCGACCTGCGTCACGTGCGAGGACGTGACAAAGGTAATCAGGGGCGAGGTACGCACCGCGTCGAGGATGGCGCCGTGGATGTCGGCGCGGTGGATGACGGCGTAGGGATTGGCGAAGCGTTCGCGGAAGGCCGCATCGACGACGAAGGTGCCCACTTCGCTGGCGTCGACGGCGTCCATCATCACCAGGCGCTCCGTGAACACGGCGCGGGCCCTGGTGCGTTCGCCCACGCCCAGCGCGTCGAGCGCGGCGAAGGCGTTGGGCGCCAGCTGGATGCCGGCGCCGATCTCGCCCAGGGTCGAAGCCTGTTCCAGCACGGTGACGGCCAGTCCCTGGCGCGACAGGGACAGCGCGGCGGCCATGCCGCCGATGCCGCCGCCGACGATCAATACCGACGGCTTTTGCGTATGTTCCATTTCTCTCCTCCAATTGATCTGTGTGCTTGCATTTGCTGTGTTCTTGGTATGGCAAGCAGTGTGCCGACAGGTCAATATTTGGTAAAGCGATGGAATACAATAGCTACAATCAAGTTTTTAAATAATGGTGCTCCCCATGTCGCGCTTCGATATCGAACTGCTGTTCATCTTTGACGAGATCTATAAAAGCCGCAATGTGACGCGCGCGGCGGAAAACCTGGGCTTGCCGCAATCGACGGTAAGCATCGGCCTGGGCAAGCTGCGCACGCATTTCGGCGACCGCCTGTTCGCGCGCACCTCGAAAGGCATGGAACCGACGCCGCGCGCGCAGAACGCCGTGCAGGACGTGCGCGCCGCCATCGCCGCCTGGCAGCACGCGCTGGCCGACCAGCCCGTGTTCGATCCGGCCGCCAGCACGCGCGAATTTGCCCTCTGCATGACGGATATCAGTGAAATCGTGCTGCTGCCCACCCTGCTCAACCACCTGCAGCAGGTCGGGCCCGGGATCACGCTGGACGTGTCGAAGATCGCCACCGACACGCCCGAGCGCCTGGAAGGAGGCGAAGTGGACCTGGCCGTGGGCTTCATGCCGCACCTGGAATCGGGGTTTTATCAGCAAAAGCTGTTCGACCAGCATTTTGTCTGCCTGGTGGCCAGCAGCCACCCGCGCATCCGCGACACGATGACTGTGGAACAGTTCCTGCGTGAGGGACATATCGAAGTGAAAAGCTCGGGCACGGGACATTCCATCGTGGAAAAGGTGCTGGCGGCGGCCGGCGTGCAGCGGCGCATCGTGCTGAAACTGCCCAGCTTCCTGGGCGTGTCGCGCATCGTCGCCGAAACCGAGTACATCGTCACGGTGCCGTACCGCTACGCGCTGCAGATGCAGGACCACGAAGCATTCCGCATCCTGCCTCTGCCCGTGCAACTGCCCAGCTTTTCAGTCAAGCAGCACTGGCACGAGCGCTACCACCAGGATGCGTCGAACCGCTGGCTGCGCCAGACGATGGCGCAATTGTTCGGGGCGGGCGATGGAGCCGCATTGCCTTTTGAGTAAGTTTTCCGCATACTCGTACGCCCTACCTTTCCATTGCTTTTGACCATGCCCATCAGCCTGCGCCCCGTCACGGCCGACAATTTCGACATCATCAGCGAACTGCCCCTGCTGCCCCAGCAGCGCGACTATCTGGCCAGCAACGACTATTCCATCGCGCAGGCCAGCTTTTACCCCGCCACCATGCATACGCGCGCCGTGTATTGCGCCGAGGAGGTGATCGGTTTCCTGATGTTCGTCTCACCCGATGCCGAAGATCCGCCCGGCCACTATCAGATCTGGCGCTTCATGGTCGACCACCGGCGCCAGGGACAAGGCCATGGGCGGGCCGCGCTCGCCCTGGCGCTGGCGGAAATCCGCGCCCGACCGGATGCGCGCAGCATTGAAATCTGCTACAAGCCCGGCAATGCCAACGCTCAAAAATTCTATGCCAGCATGGGCTTCGTGGAAAAAGGCCTGGATGCCGATGGCAACGACATGCTGGCCGTGATTCAGCTGGCCTGACGGTCTGGCGCTGCGTTCGCATCGGCCCTGGCATCGAACGCCAGCCGCGCCGCATCGATGGCATCGCGGTGGCCATGCGCCCAGGCGCCCAGCGCGCTGATGGGAATCAGCAGCGAACGTCCCAAGTCCGTCAAGGCGTAGTCGACGCGTGGCGGCACGGTGGGAAACACGGTGCGCGTCACGAGGCCGTCGCGCTCGAGCCCGCGCAGGGTCAACGTCAGCATGCGCTGCGAAATGCCGCCGATCAGGCGGCGCATCTCGTTGAAGCGCTTGGTGCCATTGCCCAGCAAGATCACCACCATCACGCTCCATTTGTCGCCCACGCGCGTGAGGATGTCCGTGATGGGGCGGCAGGAAGCGGCCACGCCCGCATGGCCGCCCTCGTCACGCATGCGCCGTTCCAGCTCCGCCCCTTGCGCGGCGGCGTCGCCAATAGTCACATCCGTGTGCCCCAGTGTGGAAAAAGTGCCTTCTTGTGCGTTCATTTGATAGTCACTATATTTAACTCGATTACAAAAACATACCACCCGATCATACCACCCAAGAAGGCCCATATGAACATCCTGCACATCGATTCCAGCATCCTCGGCGAGCATTCCATCAGCCGCCAGTTGTCCGCCGCCATCATCGCCCGCCTGCAAGCGGCCGCGCCGGGCGCCACCGTCCAGTACCGCGACCTGGCAGCGCAACCGCTGCCGCAATTTACGGCCACGCCCAGCGACGCCGACGGCGCGGCGCTGGCTGGCGCGCTGGAGCAAGTCCTGGCCGCCGACGTCCTCGTCATCGGCGCGCCCATGTACAATTTCGCCATCCCCAGCCAGCTCAAATCGTGGCTCGACGCGCTGGCCGTGCCCGGCAAAACCTTCCAGTATGGCGCCAACGGTCCCGAAGGTTTGCTGGGCAGCAAGCGCGTGATCATCGCCTCGACGCGCGGCGGCTACTACGGCACCGACACGCCGATGGCCAGCCTCGAACACCAGGAAAGCCATCTGCGCGCCTTCCTCGGCTTCCTCGGCATCACGCAGATCGAGATCGTGCGCGCCGAAGGCGTCAAGGTCAGCGATGCGGCCAGGGCGCAGGCATTGACGGGCGCTTTCGAGCAGATCGGCGCACTGCAAGCGGCCTAAGGAATACCGGCTGCGCCGCACGCCGTTGCGGCGCAGCTCCATGGTGGCCGGCCGGCAAGGAAGCGCCAGATGCGCTAAGCTGCGGAACCCCAACCACAAGGACCACCATGCCCCTGATCATCGTCGCCACCATCGATGCCCAAGCCCAATATATCGGCGCCGTGCGCGCCGCCCTGGAAGCCGTCGTAGCGCCGAGCCGCGCGGAAAGCGCCTGCCTGCGCTACGAACTGCACCTCGACAACAAGATTCCCACGCGCTTCATCATGCTGGAAGAATGGACCGACAAGGCAGGCCACACGGCGCATGAAGCGACGCCGCACTTCAAGACGCTGGTCGCCGCCGTGGGCGACAAGGTCGTCAAGATCGACATCGCGGAATTGAGCAAGCTGAAGTAAGGCCGGCGCGGCGCGCTAGCGCGTGGCCGTATTAGAAAGTTGCCATCTATAATATGGCAACTTTTCTATATGGCCATCATGACTCCATTTTCCAAGATACAAGGCGCCCTTACGGCCGCCGCCTTGACGCTCTGCATCAGCGCCTCGGCGCAAGCTCCCCTTCCTCTGACCAAGCTGGTAGGCGAATACAATCTTGCCTCGTCGGCGACCGTGCCGGCCAGCACCTGGGGCTATTCCAAGGGACGCATTTTGGTCAAGCAACTCGATGAGCGGCATCTGATGATCGTCCTGTCCTGCGAGTGGAAACGCGAACCGAAAGCCGTCTGCGGCGATTATTTCTATGCCCAGCAGCGCGACGACGGCCTGTATCTGCAGGACATGAATACCTTCGCCATGCGCCTGTACTTCGATCCCGCCACGCGCAAGCTCACCATCATTTCGCGCGGCGCCGACGCGAAACAGAGCGTGCGGCACGACGTGTTCGCCGCCACCACCGCGCCGCTCACGGACCCCGCCCTCGTGCGGCGCATGAAGCGCGAACTGTCAAATGCCGACAGCAAGGAAAACCGGCGCGTGTTCGGCCCTTACACCAAGTGGGACTACCAGGAAAACCGCATCGAATTCCAGCGCCAGGACGTGACGGCGCCGTGATGGCGCGCCCGGTCGGGCTTGAGGCACGATACGGTCTGGCACGCAGTGAGCCTGGGGGACGGCAATGGGCCTAGCGTTTTTCAATTCCGATCATTTTTGGCGGCGATGGATCTTTTCTGCGCTCGCATACCAATACGCGCAATGCGACAGATAGCGACACGCCATTTGTGTGCAAGTATTTTGCTGCCACAGCGGTGCCAAGCATTTCCTGGAAGATAATCGCCACATCTATTTTTTGTGCTGTCAATGCATCGATGCGTCTGGGATGATCAAGCTCCACTTGCACGAGGCCACCGATGTAATTTTTATTTACCATATGAATTTATGTCGAGTATGGGACAAGCACCGTATCCTCCCGCTGCGGACTACCGCAATGCGGCAGGCCGCATTCATTGATCCTTTTCCAGTATCTTGCGTATCTCTGCCCTTACTCTGTGAATACGGCTTCGCACTGTTCCCATCGGGCATCCCATCCTTACTGCAATCTCGTCATAGCGCAGACCCTCATCCTCGCGCAACAATAATGCCTTTTTCAAGGGAGGCGGAAAATTGGCGATTAATCGAATAATTTCCATCCCCGTTTCCATTGCACTGCATATCTCTTCCGGATTATCTTCATCAACCAAGTCCAATGCATCAACGACATTATCTGCGTCATCAATCAAATCAACCGAACTTAAATTAACTTCCCCGCCACTACTATAATTAGACTTTATATTGCGCATGGCCATTGAATATAACTTCGGATAAAACATCGAATGCCCACATCCTCTTTTAAACCATAGAAAGACATTGAGAAATATAAACTGAACCATGTCATCAATATCCTCCTCGCGATGAATGGACTGACTTACCAAATTTCTTATACGGATACGATATCTGATATACAGCGCATGAAATTCCGATACAGTATTCAGACAATTAATTTCTAATGAGAAATTTTCATTTCCATCGGACATGCATCACTCACTGTAGCCCAAGTTGATCTCATATCCTAGCAGCAAGAATATATCCTCAAGCTAACACCCAAAAGAACATTGATTTATATCAATACATGCAATACAAGATATTTAATATTATAAAAAAATAAATATATGTCCCATCAAGAAACAATTAACCAGGAAATATTTTTTATGCACGTAAAAATAACACTGTTCCAGACTTAATTAAATCTATCGAAGTAATTAATGTTTCCCTATGGAAATTTTATCTTGATAGCTTATTGACGTGTTTACCTTCGTGCGCAAGGGTAAATTTTTATGTAGTAATATTGAAAAAAAATATTCAAAGCATTTTGGGTGAGCATTCCTGATGATAAAAAAAACAAGCACTTCATACGTCATCGAGTTTACGCAGCGAACGACGCGGGTATTACGGTCGCTCGATGTGGAGTCCGGACGAATGAAGATTGATATCAAGGACACGGCGATGCCGTTCGACACGCGGATAGTCGATGCCTGGGTCAGCATCGAAGACGGCATCCTGTGGCTGGAGCATGAAACGGGAGATGAGTATACGGTGAGAATCAGGCTTGCCACAGTGCTGCGCTGGTCACGTCAACCCAAATGGTAGCCAGGCTGCCGGGCGCCATGCGGCACGTTTCCAGTCTTCCCGGTACAGTTTTTCCATGACATGAGGAAACCTTGAACCCCGGCCGCCATCGTCCACGTGGACAGCGGCGTGGAAAACCAGTGATGCCTGGGCCATCTGCCGTATCCGCACTTCGGCGGAGATGCCCGTTGCCTCATGCTGACCACCGCGCCGCCGGATTTCTTTCTTCGATGCGACTGGCTGTCCCTGTCATGCACATCAACACCCTGGACTTGGCAAAGAAGAATACCCGATGGCACGCCGTCGCTTGACGCCAGCGCCAGCCAATCCCCACCAAATTGCCGCCCGGCTTCTGCATCAAAAGGCATGGGCGCCACATCTAGCGGAGCGTAATACCCCTGCGCAAATTGACACCTCAGCCTGTCATTTTCCTCACTACTCAATGCGGCGCGCAAGGACGTATGCAGGTCTTTCGCATCCTGTTCGCTTCTATACGCCAAAAACACGAGATACTCGAGAGCCGGCTTGAGGGGATGCATTGCCAGGGGCATGAAGAACTGTACGTTGACGTCGTCACGGCCCTTCAATACCTGCGTCATTTTTTGCCCGGTAAACAAATCCACATGGCTTCCCGTCGCCCTTGCCTTCATTCGGCACTGCCGTCGCGGATATGACCGTCACCTTCGCTACCAGGGAGGAACGCCTGACCAATTAACCTAACGCAATATGGCCCTTTTCCGAACCTACTGGTATCAGTTCTTGCGCAGTGGAGCCGCCGTAACAGGCGAAAGAATAGACGGCTAAAAAATACTTCATGCTGCGCTGATGCATTGCCGCCCCCGTCCTTATTTTCCCTATCAGCGCCAGGACCAGCGAGAGCTGGCTGGCCGCGCCGCCTCATGCCTCGTCATTTGGTCTCTGCAGGCACAGTTCTCTTTGCCTGAAAAAAGTAAAAATCCCATCCGGGGCACGATTCGACAAACGATGCAATCTGGGAGTCATTCGTTGCCCTGGATTGCAACAACCCCCGCATTAACTGCGTATTCCGTGACGACACCAGATACACGGTATAAGCATGCCCTACCTCCAAACCATCCAGGAAGCCAAATTCAAAAACAGGTCCAGGTGTGCGTCCCTTGAGAACCTTGTGTACCGCCACCGTATAAACGACGCCACAATTGACCGCAGCACGGATACCCGCGGACCGTTGGCTTATCGCCACTTCATAAACGGCATCAGCACGGGCAAAAGCAGTTTTTTCACTCGCCGTGCTTACCGATCTCGCTTCCGCGCGGGAAACGAAAAACAGACCCATCAAAAGTAAAACTTTCGCTGCCACTTTCAATGCCATCATGTTCCTCAACTCCCTCTACACAAATCCGTCATGTCCTGCTGAAAGCCTGGATACATCAGTTCCCGTGCCAGAACAGCGCCAGCTCCTCTATGTCCGGAGCGCGGCCGCGCAAGCGTGCATGGCGGTCGCGCTTATCCTTGCGGCGCCGGAACCGGCTGCGGCACTGGTGCTGGCTGCGGCGCGGGCGCAGGTGCAGGCTCCTGCACCGCCTTCCCATGCGACTCCTGCCCACCATCGCCTTCGGCCGGCATGGCCAGCGGCGCCGGCGGCGCGCCTTCCTGCAGCAAATCTCCGGGCTCTTCCACCGGTTCGTCCTCTGGTTCCTCGACCGGCTCCACGTGGCGCAGCGGCGGTGGCGGCTTACCGCCGGGGAAGATCGCGTCGCGCGACAGCTTGCCCGTGTCGAGCGCCGTCTTGAAGAAGTCGCCCACCACCAGCACGGCGTTGTGGCCGCCCTGGCCCCAGTAGTTGCTGCGCATGGTAACGCGCGCGTCATTGAAGCCGACCCAGGCGCCGCCCACCAGTTCCGGGTGCATCAGGATGAACCAGCCGTCCGCATTGTTTTGCGTGGTGCCGCTCTTGCCGGCCACGTCGGAGCGGATGCCGAAGCGGCTGCGGATGGCCGTGCCCGTGCCGCGGTCGATCACGCCGCGCATCATGTCCGTCAGGGTGGCGGCCGATTCTGCCTGCATGGCGCGCTTGGGCTTGTCTTCGCCGAAACGGGCGATGACCTTGCCTTCGCGGTCCGTGATGTGCGTGACGACAAACGGCAGGCGCGCCTCGCCTTGGGCCGCGATGCTGGCGTAGGCGTTGACCATTTCCAGCAAGGTGACGGGACTGGTGCCCAGCGCCAGGGACGGCACTTTTTCCAGCTTGCTGTCGCGGATACCGAGAGCGCGCGCCAGCTTGATGATCGGCGGCAAGCCGACGTCCTGCATCACTTGCGCCGTGATGGTGTTTTTCGAATACACGAGGCCATCGCGCATGGTCATGTCGCGCCCCGTCGTGCCGCTCATGTCCGTCGGGCGCCATTTGGTGCCGTCGGCAGCCTTGATATCCATCACTTCATCGCGGTAGACGTGCTCGGGGCTCAAACCCTTTTCCAGCGCCGCGCCATACACGATGGGTTTGAAGGTGGAACCGGGCTGGCGCGCCGCCTGCGATACGTGGTCGAACTGTTCGCGCGCAAAGTCGCGGCTGCCCACCCAGGCGCGCACGGCGCCCGTGGCCGGGTCCATGGCCGTAAAGCCCGCTTCCAGGCGCGTCTTCGACTTGCGCAGGGCTGCCATGAACGCACGGTCGCCCTTCAGCTGCGCCAGCGCCGCTTCCGGCGTGCCGCCGGCGGCCGTCAGCTTGCGGTAATCGCCCGACTCGCGCACGAAAGCGTCGAGCAGGGCCGGATGCGACTTCCAGAAATAATCAAACGCCACGCTGCCGCCCTGCATGCCCGCATACATGCCGGTCGAGGTGGACGATGGCACGCCGGCGCGGCTCCATTCCACGTCGGCGATCGCCTGCAAGGCATTAGCCTGGCGCTCGACGGCACGCTCTGCCGCCTGCTGCAAGTCGTAATCGAGCGTGGTGTGCACCACGAGGGCGTCCAGTTCCAGGTTGTAATCGTTTTCGTCAGCCCACTCGATCAGCCACTTGCGCACATAGGCCGTGAAATGGCTGTCCGATTGCGCCCGCTCGCTCTGGCGCTCGAAATGCAGGCGCAGCGGCCGTTTCACCAGTTGCTTGTAGCGCGCCTCGTCGATGACGTCGTGCTTGCGCATCTGCCCCAGTACCACGTTGCGGCGCTGCAGCGAGCGCTCGGGATTACCGACGGGATTGTAGTAATTCGTGCCCTTGAGCATACCGACCAGGGTGGCGCTTTCCAGGATATCGAGGCGCGAAGCGGGTTTGTCGAAATAGGTGCGGGCCGCCATCTCGATGCCGTAGGTGTTGTACAGGAAAGGCACCGTATTCAAATACGCTTCGAGGATTTCCGTCTTGCTGTAGGTGGCCTCGATCTTGAGGGCCGTGATCAGCTCCTTCAGCTTGCGGTTCAGGTTGCGCGAGCGGCCGATTTCTTCGGGAAACATATTGCGCGCGAGCTGCTGCGTGATGGTGGAACCGCCCTGGGGGTTGCCACTCGCCGTGTGCAAGATGGCGCCCGCCGTGCGCGTGAAATCGACGCCGTGGTGGTCGTAGAAACGGTGGTCTTCCGTCGAGATCAGTGCGCTGATCACGTTCGGCGAAATCTGTTTTAACGTGACCCGTTCCTGCAAGCCCTGGTCGAAGCGGGCCAGTTCCTTGCCGTCGGCGCTGACCATGGTGCTCGGCGCGGCCGCGCGCGCCTGGCGCAAGTCGTGGATGCTCGGCGTCAAGGGGATCAGCAGCAGCATGTAGAAGGTCAGCAGCGCCAGCACGGCCAGGAAAGACCATAACCCCAGCACCAGCGCGCGCCGCACCGGCGGCAAGGTCATCAAGTACGCGTGACCACGCCGGTACAAGGCCACCGCCCTCGCCCACGCCGCACTTCCCACGCGCAATGCCTGCGCGCGCGTCCACGTCATTGCCTGCCTTGCTTTTTCCTGAAACTGCTCCATGCCTGATGCCATGCCTGTAACCTTGTCTGATGCCGGAAAATCCGTTTCAGCAAGTATATAGGGCGGGCAACAAAGCGGGCCGGAATTTACGCCAGGCAAGCATCGAGGCGCGCCACAGTGACGCCGACATACGCGCCCACGCAGCGCGCATCATGCGTCGTAAACGGGTTTTCCAGCTGCAGCAGGCCGCAATCGCAGATGACGGGGTCGACCTGGGTCACGACGCACAGCGCCAGGTAGCGCCAGCCGTCAAGCCGGCGCAGGCCCTGCTCCCGGCCAGGATTGGCGCGGAAGATGGCGTCCCAGTCGTCCAGCTCGCCGGGCATGGGCCACAGTTCGAGCTGGACTTGCGTGCCGGCGGCCATCTGCCCGCCGCCGAACTCGTCCATCACGTGCAGGCGCTGGCCGCCCACTTCGATGACGGCTTCCAGGTACTCGCCTTCGGAAGCGATGAAAGTGGCGGCAACGATGCTGGCCGTCACTTTTGCGCCTGCTCCAGCAGCGCCGGCAATTCTTTCAGCATGGCTTCGCGCGTGCGCAGGCCTGCCGACTGCTCGCCCTTCTGCTCGTCCTGCACCAGGCGCGCGAAGACGATGCTGCGTTCGCCCTTGCTGGCCCAGCCCACGAACCAGCCGTAGCCATGCGCTTCATCAAAGCTGCCGTCGGCCTTGCGCGGGAAGGCCGCGCCCGTCTTGCCATGCACTTGCCAGCCGTCCACGTCGGCCAGGCGGGTCAGGCGCCGCGTCTGCTCCATCGCCTGTTTCGACACGGGCAATTGATCGTTGACCAGCTTGCGCAGGAAGCCCAGCTGCTCGAGCGGCGAAATCTTCAGCGAAGAGCTGATCCACGAGCGCTCCAGGCTATTGTCCTTGCCCTTGTCGCCCGACACGTCCGCATTGCCATAACGCAAAGCCTTGGCGTATTTCTGGAAGCGCTCGGCACCCAGCGCCTGCGTGATCTGCTGCGAATACCAGACGACGGAATACTGCATCCAGCGCGACGGGTCCGTATCCTGGCGCCAGGCCTCGCCGCCCCAGTCCACATAGCCCTGGCGGTATGGCAGGCTGGGCTTGTGCTCGTCCTTGAGAAAGCCGGCGTCATAGCCCATCAGGCTGAGTGCGATCTTGAACGTGGATGCGGGCGTGACCCTGTCGAGGCAATTACCCTCCTGCAGCAGGACCGTGCCCGTTTTGGCGTCGGCCATGGCTGTGCAGATGGTGGCGGCCTGGGCTTGCGTGGCGGCCAGTACGGCGCCTGTCAGGCCGAGGATGAACTGGAAGAATGCGCGATATTTCATGGGCCTCCGGGGTTGGGGGAGTAGGACAAAGCGAAATTGTACCGGGCAGCACGGCGCGATGCCAGCGCTGAAACATTGCCTTGACGCTAGCGGCCTGCCGCTGCGCCCGGCTGGCGCTCCCTCTTCAGCCGTTCCTCTTCCAGTTCGTCCATGCCCAGCTTTTCCTCGTCGATCAGCGCATGCTCGCGCCGCTCTCGCTCCACTTGCTCTTCCAGGCTGTCTTCGTCAGGCTCCTGCGCGATTTTCTCCGGCATGCGGTGCTCCTCCACGGTGGTTGGGTGAAAAGCGCAGGCAAGCTTGCCCGCCTGCGCCACGGCATCGTGCGGATGCAGGCTTTCCATATGCCGTACGGTAACACGCGCCTGCGCATAATGTTGCGCCAGCGCCGCCTGCACGCGGCGGGCCGCGTCTTCCACATACATCAGATTAGCACCATTCAAGCGCGCGAACGCCTGCTCGTCCGCCCTTCTCACGGCAGTCTGCAGAGGCGGCGCCATATTTGCAAGTAGCTTGCATTAATATGATGCGATATTTTTCTTGACGCGCTAACACATGTCAGATAATGTTGACACATGAAAGACATAAACACACCACCGACGGGCGAACGCTTGCTGGCCATGCTGGCGGCGCTCGACAACCCGCACCGGCTGCGCATCATCGCGGCGCTGGCCAGCGGCGGGCGCAATTACATCAGCCAGCTGGCGCGCGACCTGGGCATCAGCCGTCCCCTGCTGCATTTGCACCTGCAAAAGCTGGAACACGCGGGACTGGTCACCAGCCAGCTGGAGCTGTCGCACGACGGCAAGGCCCTCAACTATTTCGAGGCCAGCCCATTTGAATTGCGGCTGACGCCGGCCAGCATCGCCGCGGCGACATCCTCGCTCACTCCCAACCCGGATCAATCCTGAACTGTAGAGGTCATCATGTCTGAAAATATCTTTTTTGCCGCCTTCTTCTTCCCCTGCACGGCCGCCGTCATCATCTTCGCCTTCAAATACACATCCGGCATCGTGCAGGCGCGCGCCAGGCTGGCGCAGGACGGCGCCTACCAGGAGCTGGCCAAGTCGATGGCCGCCGCACAGGTGGAAACGGCAGCGTCGCTGGCCGCCTTGAGCGCATCCGTGGCGCAGATCCAGGCGCGCCTGGGCAGCCTGGAAACCATCCTCAAGGAAGTCGAATAAAGCCCTTCATCGCCCCCCCATGACCAGGAGACCGCACCATGAATACCGTATCGACCGCCCGTCTGTATGCGCTGCGCGCCATGTATCTGCTGGTCGTCCTGGGCCTCGGCAGCGTGCTGTGGCCCGGCATCGTCACGCCGCACGCGCCGTGGGAACTGATGCGCGGCACCGTGAACTGCATGCTGGCCGCGTTTTCATTGCTGTGTTTGCTGGGTTTGCGCTATCCGCTGCAGATGCTGCCCGTGTTGCTGTGGGAAGCGCTGTGGAAGACCCTGTGGCTGCTGCTCGTGCCGCTGCCGCAATGGCTGCACGGCGGGGCGGATCCCGCCACCATGCAATATGTGTTTGAAATATCGTTCGTCGTGCTCGTCTACCTGGCCATTCCGTGGCGCTACGTGCATGCCCAGTACGTACGCAAGCCAGGTACGCCATGGCGCCAGCTCAGGCAGCCTTGCGAAACGTCAAATTGATGCGCTGGGCGCCCAGCACCGCGTGTTCGCCTTCCTTCAGCGGCGCCACGCCGTGGAAGCGCAGGCGGTCGGCGCCGCCCCACACCACGACGTCGCCATGCAGCAGGCCGATGCGCGCCGCTTTGTCGGCCCGCTCTGCGCCGCCGAACAGGAAGGTGGCGGGCAAGCCCAGCGAGACGGAAACGATGGGCGCGTTGAAATCGCATTCATCGCGGTCCTGGTGCAAGGCCATGCGTGCTCCGGGCGCATAGCGGTTGACCAGGCAGGCGTCGGGAACAAAGCCCGGATAGCCGGCGGCCAGCGCCGCCGCCTGCGCCAGGCGCAGGAACACGGGCGGCATCGGCGGCCAAGGCAAACCGCTGGCCGGATCGAGGCGCGCATAGCGGTAGCCGCGTCCATCCGTGACCCAGCCAAGAGGGCCGCAATTGCTCATGGCGACCGACATGCGCAAGCCGCCCGGCGTGGCCATGTGGCGCAGGGGCGCCGCCAGCACGATGGCGTCCAGCGCCGGCAGCACCTCATCCAGGTAAGGCAGCGCAAAACCGCGCAGCAGGACGGACGCGGACGAGCCCGGCACCAGCGGCGCGGGGCCGGCCGGGACTTGCTCTTCATCGGCGAACAGGGACAGGTTCATGTTGCCTATTTTAGCCGCGCCACACAAAAAGCGCGCGCGGCTGTCCCATGGTGCGCTACAGTAGCGCTTCCAGCCACTACCGCCCTCTTTCACGATGGATCATTACGCCGATTTGCTGCAAACCCTGGCGCAACAGGAAGAATCCCTGCAATTCGAACGCTTCGACAACGACGCCGCGCTGGCCGTGGGCCTGTGGATCGTCGAAGAAGTGCGCAAGCGGGGCAAGGCCGTCACCGTCAACATCACGCGCAATGGCCAAGTGCTGTTCCACCACGCCATGACGGGCGCCACGGCCGACCAGGCGGACTGGATACGCCGCAAGAACAACACGGTGCAGCGCTTTTGCCGCAGTTCCTACTACATGGGCATCTCGTATAAAAGCCGCGGCAGCACCTTTGAAGACGTGAAATACCTCGACGATATCGAGTACGCGGGCCACGGCGGCGCTTTCCCCCTGCTGATACGCGGCGTGGGACTAGTGGGCACGGTAACCGTGTCCGGCCTGGCGCAGGCGGACGACCACGCGTTGGTGGTGGCCGCGCTGCAGGCGCAGCTGGAACGCTAGGTTTCCAGCGCCCGGCGCAAGGCGGCGCGCGCCAGCAGCCTTGTGGAATCGAGGGTCGGCAGCGGCGAATTGGCGTCGCTGATGATCAGCGGGATTTCCGTGCAGCCGAGGATGACGGCGTCGCAGCCCTGCTCGCGCAAGCCGCCGATGATGGCCTGGAAACGCGCCACGCTGCCCGGATTGACCACGCCCGGCACCAGTTCTTCCATGATGATGCGGTTGATCTCGCTGCGTTCGTCCTCGCCGGGGCGCACGCAAGCGATGCCGCGCGCGGCCAGCTTGTCCGGATACACGGCGCTGTCGACCAGCCAGCGCGTGCCCGTCAAGCCCACCTGCTTGAAACCACGCGCGGCCGCCTCGGCGGCGACGACGTCGGCGATATGCAGCCACGGCAGCGGCGAACGGGGCGCCGTCAGCTCGAACGCCTGGTGGATGGTGTTGTCGGGGCAAATCAGGAACTCCGCGCCGGCCGCGTGCAGCTTGTGCGCCGACGCCAGCATCAGCTCGGCCACGCCGGCCAGGTCGCCCCCGTTCAGACAATCCACGTAGCGCGCCAGCGGCGGCGTGTGCATCGATACTTCCGGGTGTTCATACGCTCCCAGCGCATGCGCGCCCTCTTCGCAGATCGTGCGGTAGCACAGGGCCGCGCCTTCGGCCGAACAGCCGACGATGCCGATATGTTTGCTCATGCTCTTCCTCCTTGATTAAATGCGCTGGCCGCCGTCGATGGGAATTTCCGCGCCCGTGATGTACGAGGCGCGCTCGCTGCACAGGAACTCCACCAAATCCGCCACTTCTGCCGTCGTGCCCAGGCGGCGCAGGGGGATTTGCGTGTCGACGATATGCGAGGTGCCAGGCGACAGGATGGCCGTGTCGATCTCGCCCGGCGCGATGGCGTTCACGCGCACGTTCAGCGGCGCCATGTCGTTGGCCATTTCGCGCGTCAGCGACGCCAGCGCCGCCTTCGAACTGGCGTAAGCGGAACCGGCAAACGGGTGCACGCGGTAGCCGGCGATCGAGCACAGGTTTACGACGGAGCCGTGCGCGTTCGACAATTCCTGCGCAAAGCCGCGCGTCAGGGCCAGCGGCGCAAAGAAATTCGTGTTGTACATTTCCTGCCACGTCTGCATGTCGGTGGTCAGCGAATTGACGCGCGAGCCGCCCGGCCCTTTCGGCGACACGCCCGCATTGTTTACCAGCGCATGCAATTTGGAGTCGCCCAGCATGGGGCGCAGGGTGTCGACCATCTGTCCGATCTGGCTCAGGTCCGACAAATCCATGCACACATGCGTGTTGTGCTCCTGGCTGCGCGGGCAGCCACCGGGAATCGGGCTGCGCGAGACGGTGATGACCCGCCAGCCCAGGCTACGGAAGCGCTCGGCCACCGCATGGCCAATGCCGCGGCTGGCGCCGGTGACGATGGCGGTTTTCTGTTCAGTCGTGTGCTTCATGTTCGTCATGTTCTTCCTCGTCCTTTTCTTTCTGTATTGCCCCGGCGTGCATGCGCTCCTGCCGCATCACATACGCGAGCATCTGCGTCCCGCCGTCGAGAATGTCCTGTTCGATCGCGCGCCGTGCGGCCGCGCCGTCGCGCTGGCGCAGCGCGCTGATGATGGCGTGGTGGTGGCCCACCCGCATGTCGGGCGAAAAGCTGGCGTAGCCGGCGGCGATCAGCGGCGCCGTCTGCATCCACAGATGGTCGACGAAACGTTTCAATGTCGGCATGCCGGCCGCCTGCGCCAGGCCCAGGTGAAACGCCTGGTTGCATTGCAGGGCCGCCGGCAAGTCGTGGCGCGCGATGGCCTCTTCGTTCGCCTGCAGCAGGCGCTCGAGGTCGGCCAGGGTGGCGTCGTCGATGCGCTGCGCCGCCTCGAACGCGCCCAAGCCTTCCAGCTCCAGGCGCAGCGCGCGGATTTCCAGGTAGCGCGCCACGCTCAGCACGGGCACGCGGAAGTCGCGCGGCGAGCGCAGCACCAGCGCTTCTTCCTGCACCAGTTGCAGCATGGCGTCGCGCACGGGCGTCACGCTCGTGCCCAGCTGCAGCGCCAGTTCGCGGATGCGCAGCCGGTCGTTGGGCTGGAAGCGCCCGGCCGCCAGCGCATCGCGCAGCGTCGCATACACGGACTTGCCCAGATTGACGTGCACCAGACTGTCCAGGGGATGGTTCATAGTGGTTTTCAGATTCAAATAATTATGATGCATCATACATCAAGAGATAAAACAGTGTTTTTGCACGCGTGCGCCGCAGACAGGACGCAGCGCAAGCACGTACAATCAGCCGCCACCGTATCGAAAGGAGCACACTTGAACTGGGATTATCCGCACGCCCACACCCTGCCCGTCACGCCGGAACCTGGCGACATCGACGGCTTGCAGCACACGAACAACGCCGTCTATGTGCGCTGGTGCGAGCATATCGCCTGGCACCACTCGGCCACCCTGGGGCTGGACCTCGACGATTACCGGCGCCTGGACCGGGCCATGGCGATACGCCGCGGTGAATACGATTACCTGCTGCCGACGCGCGCCGGCGAAGCGCTGACCCTGGCCACCTGGCTGTGCGCCAGCGATGGCCGCTCCAGCATGGAACGGCGCTTCCAGCTGGTGCGCGACAGCGACGGCGCCACCGTCGTGCGCGGACGCTGGGACTTGATCTGCATCGAATTGAGCAGCGGCCGCGCGCGCCGCCTGCCGCCCGAGTTTTTGGCCGTGTACGAACCGGCCATCGTCGCGGCCGGCGCGCTGCGCGCAGACGACTAGGCCACCGTTTTGCGCGCCGTTCGGCGAAGATGCGGGGCTTTTCTTGCGCCCCCGCAGTGCAACATGCATTTCGCTCCTGCTTTGCCCGTCCATGCTTTAGAATCAGCGACCTCAGCCCCGTAAAAACAGGATAAAACATATGACGGCAGTCGGGAATACCGAACCACAAGAGCTCAAGCGCGGCCTGAAAAGCCGCCACATCCAGCTCATCGCCCTGGGCGGCGCCATCGGCACCGGCCTGTTTCTGGGCATCGCGCAAACCATCAAGATGGCCGGACCTTCCGTGCTGCTCGGCTATGGCATCGCCGGCGTCATCGCCTTCATGATCATGCGCCAGCTGGGCGAGATGGTGGTCGACGAACCCGTCGCCGGCTCCTTCAGCTATTTCGCCGACAAATACTGCGGCCACCTGCCCGGCTTTTTGTCGGGCTGGAATTACTGGGTGCTGTATGTGCTCGTCAGCATGGCCGAACTGACGGCCGTCGGCATCTACGTGCAGTACTGGTGGCCGGGCGTGCCGACCTGGGTCTCGGCCCTCATCTTCTTTTGCGCCATCAACGCCATCAGCCTGCTCAATGTGAAGGCCTTCGGCGAGATGGAATTCTGGTTCGCCATCATCAAGGTGGTCGCCATCATCGGCATGATCGTCTTCGGCGCTTACCTGCTCGCTTCCGGCGACGCGGGCCCGCAGGCGTCGGTAGCGAACTTGTGGCAGCACGGCGGCTTCTTCCCGAATGGCTGGCAGGGGCTGGTGATGGCCATGGCCGTCATCATGTTCTCGTTCGGCGGCCTGGAACTGGTCGGCATCACGGCGGCCGAGGCGGATGACCCGAGCACGACGATCCCGCGCGCCACCAACCAGGCCATCTACCGCATCCTGATTTTCTATATCGGCGCGCTGGGCATTTTGCTGTCGCTGTACCCATGGCAAAACGTCGTCACCGGCGGCAGCCCGTTTGTCCTGATCTTCCATGCGCTCGACAGCAACCTGGTGGCCACGGCCCTGAACGTCGTGGTGCTGACGGCCGCCCTGTCCGTGTACAACAGCGGCGTGTACTGCAACACGCGCATGCTGTTCGGCCTGGCCAAGCAAGGCAATGCGCCGCGCGCGCTGCTGCACCTGAACCGCCGCGGCGTGCCGCTGGTGGCACTGGGCGTGTCCGCGCTGGCCACGGGCGCCTGCGTGGTGGTCAATTACTTCATGCCGGGCGAAGCGTTCGAAGTGCTGATGGGCCTCGTGGTCTCGGCGCTGATCATCAACTGGGCCATGATCAGCTGGATCCATTTGCGTTTCCGCGCGCAGAAGAAGGCCGAGGGCAAGACGACCCTGTTCCAGAGCCTGGGCTACCCGTTCACCAACTACCTGTGCCTGGTCTTCCTGGCCGGCATCCTCGTGATCATGTATTTGACGCCGGGCCTGCGCATCTCCGTCTACCTGATCCCCGTGTGGCTCGCCGCGCTGGGCATCGGCTACTGGATCAAGCAAAACAAGGCCAAGGCATAGGCATAGGCTTGCGCAGTATTTTGCAATCGGCAAGCAAAAAGCCCGTCTTCGCAGACGGGCTTTTTGCATTCAGCGCGCGCCATTGCTAAGCGGCGGCGGCCCCGCCCTCGTCCGGCTGCACATCGGCTCGCCACATGCTGATGGTCTGGCCCGCATACGATTGCAGCAGGACGTCGTCGCTCAAGGTCAGCATCGCCTGCTGGCGCTGCTCCGCCTTTTTCTCGGGAGTCATGCCCAGCTCGCCCGTCTTGTACGGACCCAGCACAGGCAGCAGGTCACGCAGCACGGAATAGTTACCTGGCGTGGTCTTGTCCGATTCCAGCTTGCCCAGGAAATACTTCATGACATGCTCGGACTGGTTGCCCTCTTGCCGCAAGCTCGCCTTGACCATCTTGCCATCCTTGTAGGCCACCTGCGCGTCACTGCTGGCCGTATCTTCGATCTGGTGGTAGGTATAGTTCTGCGATTCCGTATTGTCCAGCAAGCGTAGCGGCACGCCAGGGACGAGCGTCTCATGGAAACTGGCGCTCAGCTTCGATTGCTGCTGCTGCCTGACCGAACGCTCATCCTGGCTGGCGCCGGCCTGCTGCGTCTTTTGCGACACGTCATAATTGAAGCCATCCTTTTCCGAACTGCGCATGGGATTGCTGAATTTCACGGTCTGCGACACGGAGGCGCTGAAATCGGCCAGCCCCGTCAGGATGGACTTGTCCTCGGCCGCCAGGCGCCACTTGCCCGTCTCGGGCGTGTCCGTGGCCACCTGCGGCGCGGCGGTATTGCTGTGCAAGGCTGTAAAGCTATCCTTGAGCATGGCCACCAGGCCCGCGTCGCCATGGCCGCGCGACGCCGCCTGGTCGAACTGCTTCATGTAGCTGCCCAGCGCCTTCGCCTGCTTTTCCTTGCTGCCCAGGGTATTGAGCTGACTGGCATCGACCTTCAGCTCCAGGCTGCCGGCCTCGCCGCTGAAGCTGACCTTGCGCTGCGCGCCATCGGCCTGGAAGTCCAGGGTTTGAATACTTTCCGGCTCGCCGCGCACCTTGACTTCCGCATGCAGTTTCACCGAAGCCAGCTGCTGCTGGTCAAATTGCATCAAGCCTTCCAGCTTGATTTTCGGCGTACTTTGCCCCATGCCGTCGATGGCTTCCTGGAAGCCCTTCGCCAAGTCGCCCAGGGCGCTCGCTTCAGCGTCGCTGAGGTCGCCACTGGTCGTCATGCTCACGGCCAGCCCGTCACCCTGGCTGTCGAGCGACAGCTTGACTTCCACGCCGCTGCTGGTGGTGATGCTGAGGGACACCCTGTCTTCGCCATTGCCATGCAGGCTGCCCGGCGCGATGCCGGACGCTCCATAGATATTCGGCGTGGTGCTTGGCGGCGGCTGCCGCATCGCCTGCGAGAAATTGTAGTTTCCCAGCTTGGCCTGTCCCAGCATTGCCGCGCCCAGGCCGCTGAAGCGGCCGCCAAACGCATACGACGAAAAACTCTTCGTCATCGCTTCGCTGACCTTGTCGCGCGTCGCGCTTTCCCACACCATCGGCGAAGGCACGAGAGACGACACGGCCGGCGGGCCGCCGAAGGCGACGATGGCGGAAGGGGTCGGCGCTGGCGATGAGGGCGTGTCCGCCCTGCTTGCCGTAGCGGCAGGCGCGCGGGACGGGCTTGGATTCCAGCTCGGGATCGGGGAGACGGAGGTCATGGTCGTTATGCCTTGCTAAACGCGTAGTGGTGTATGGGTGAGATATTCATAACTTTCAGTTTTTGATAACAATCAACCGTCAAGCTAGCCCACTTTCAGCCAGACGTGCGATACACGCCGCTTCAGGTGCCAGGCAGACACAGCTATAACGACGTGAAATGTGAAATCATGAGCACAATGTGGCATGAAAATTTTTCATTCTTGATACAAGTCACGCTCCGCCCCAGCGGCGGCGCCAGCGAGGGTGCAATTAGAACTGGGGCCGCAAGTAAATTCATACTGTTGCTCAAATGATGAAAGTGACTATGTGTGACTTTTCACCTACCAGCAATCTCTATGATCGCTGAGTGCTTCGTGATAAATCCGCATTTGCTTATTCGGAACAGGAAGCATGGTCTTAAGGAGGCGGTATGAAATTTATGAACTTAACCATAGCCAAGCGGCTCGGCCTGGGCTTCGGCCTGGTCGCCATGTTCCTGTTGCTGGTCATCACGCTGGGGCTGACCAGCATGCGGCAAATCCAGGGCCGCATGGATGAGACCACCAAGGTCAACAACGTCGAAACCAGCTTGGCCCAAAGCATGGATTTGACGGTCACCGAGCGGGCGCTGGCGCTGCGCAATCTGATTTTGCTCAAAGATGAGAAGGAAGTCCAGATCGAGGTCGCGCGCATCGCGGAGCAGGAAAAGAAATACACCGCCGCCCAGCAAAAGCTGGGGGCCATGTTCGCCAAGCGGGAAGGCACCTCGAGCGAAGAAAAAAGCCTGCTCGAACAAATCCGCATACAAAGCGAACTGGCGGCCCCCTTCATTCAGCGGGCCGCCGCGCTGGCGCTGGACCAGAAACAGGACGATGCCTACAAGCTGCTGCGCTATGAATTCCGCCCCGTGCAAAAGCGCTGGTGGGAATTGCTGCGCACCTTGATCGCCGTCGAGGAAAAGCAGAATAACGAGGCATCCAGCGTCGCCGAGGCGGCCTACAGCCAGGCCCGCCTGGTGATGCTGAGCATCGGCTCGCTGGCCCTGATCACCAGCCTGCTGGCCGCCGTGCTGATCACGCGCAGCGTGACGCGCCAACTCGGTTGCGAGCCCGACGAAGCGGCGGCGATCGCCGGGCAGATTGCCAGCGGCAACCTGGCCGTGCCCATCCATACCCGCGCCGGCGATACGCACAGCCTGCTGTACGCCATGCAATCGATGCGCGACAGCCTGGCGCAGATTGTCCAGCAAGTTCACGCCAGCACCGAGACCATCGCCACGGCGGCAAGCCAGATCGCCATGGGCAACTTGGACTTGTCTTCGCGCACGGAACAGCAGGCCAGTACGCTGGAGCAAACCGCTTCATCCATGGAAGAACTCACCAGCACCGTGCGCATCAACACCGACCATGCGCGCCAGGCCAACGGGCTGGTCGAATCGGCCTCCGATGTCGCCACCAAGGGCGGCGCCGTGGTGGCGCAGGTGGTCGACACCATGGCGGCCATCGATGTCTCGGCGCGCAAGATCGTCGACATCATCGCCGTCATCGACGGCATCGCCTTTCAGACGAATATCCTGGCGCTGAACGCGGCGGTCGAGGCGGCCCGTGCCGGGGAACAGGGGCGCGGCTTTGCCGTGGTGGCCACTGAGGTGCGCAATCTGGCGCAGCGCTCGGCCGCCGCGGCCAAGGAAATCAAGGACCTGATCGGCGACTCGGTCGACAAGGTCCAGGCCGGCAACCGGCTGGTCGAACAGGCAGGATCGACCATGCACGAGGTCGTCGCCAGCGTCCAGCGCGTCACCGGCATCATGTCTGAAATGATGTCCGCCAGCCAGGAACAATCAGCTGGCATCGAGCAAATCAATATGGCCGTGACGCAAATGGACAATGTGACGCAGCAAAATGCGGCACTGGTCGAAGAAGCCGCCGCCGCAGCGCAAGCGATGCAGGAACAGGTCAACAGCCTGAACGATGTGGTCAGCGTCTTCCGCGTCGGCAACATCGCTGGCGGCCGCGATGCGGGGCTGCGCGTGGTCAGCCGTCCGCCACCGCCGCTGGCGGTGCGGCGCGCGCCCGCCACGGCAAAGCCGGCCCGTCCGGCCATCGCCAAGCCCAGTGAAATCGAGTGGGAACAGTTTTGAGCCGGCAACGGGGGAGTGGCACACGTGGGAAAACTGGAAAAGATCGCCGTTGCGGGCGACGTGGTGGCGAAGCACATCTTCCCGCTTGCAAGCCATATCGGCAAGGAACAACGGGGCCTGCTGACCGGCCAGCAAGGCGCGACGCTGTGGCTGACCGGCCTGAGCGGCGCAGGCAAGTCGACGCTGGCGTACGCGCTGGAAAGGCGGCTGCTGGCAGAGGGCCACCTGAGCTGCGTGCTCGATGGCGACAATATGCGGCACCACCTGAATGGAGACCTGGGTTTCTCTCCCCGCGATCGCCAGGAAAACATCCGCCGCAGCGCCGTCGTGGCCAGGCTGATGAACGATGCCGGCATGATGGTCATCTGCGCCTTCATCTCGCCGCTGCGCAGCGACCGCGAGATGGCGCGCCAGATCATCGGCAGCGACAATTTTATCGAAGCCTACATCAGCACGCCGAGCGCGCTATGCGAGGAACGCGACCCCAAGGGGCTGTACAAAAAAGCGCGAGCCGGACTGATCCCTGCTTTTACGGGCGTCTCCGCGCCCTACGAGGCACCGCTGGCGCCGGCGCTTATCCTGGACACGGGCTTGCTGTCGCTGGAACAGGCTTGCGAGCGGCTGTTCCAGCAACTGTGCCCGCGCTTCATCTGATGCCGCGCGGCCACCTTCCTGAGGAATGATGAAATGAGCAGCAACCACCATCCCGGCCACGGCGCGCGCCCGCGCCCCGTCATGATGATCCCCTTGCGCCGCTGCGGCAGCCATGCCCTGCGCCTGCGCCTGAACCTGTCGCCGCAGTTTTATTCACCGTATCCACTGCACCTGGTCGATATGATGCCGCTGCTGCCCCTGTACGGCGACTTGCGCGACGACCGCGCCTACTTTCGCCTGGTGGTCGATGTGGTGGGCCTGGCGGCGGCCAGCATGGTCAAGTGGCCGGGGATCGTCTTCGATCCGGTGGAAGTGTTCGAGACGCTGCGCGGCCAGCCGCGCAGCATCCACCGCGTGGCATGGGAGCTGCTGCTGCGCGCGGGCGAACGCCGCCAGGCGCAGGTGGTGATGGACAAGTCGCTCGACAGCGTCCACTACGCCGACGACATCGTGCGGCTATATCCGGACATGCTGTTCCTGAACGTGGTGCGCGATCCGCGCGCGCAAGTGGCGTCGATGAACCGCGCCATCATCCACGATTTCGACACGCTGCTCAATGCCAGGACCTGGCTGGCCGCCCATGCGGCAGCCGACCATGTCGTGCAACGCTATCCCCGGCGCGTGCTGACGATACGCTATGAAGATTTCCTGTCGCGGCAACAAGAGACGCTGGAAACGGTATGTGACTTTCTCGGCATCGCATTCCTGCCGCAAATGCTGGACGTGGCCGCGTCGGCGGAGGCGCGGCAAATCGCGCAGCTGTCATCGCTCTGGTCGGCCAACTGCTATGCGCCGATCGCGACCAACATCGACAAATTCAGGCGGCAACTGTCGGACGATGACATCAACCTCATCGAAACGCTCACCGGCCCGTATATGGACCGCTACGGCTACGCGCGCCTGAGCCGCGGCGACGTCAACATCACGCCCGCGCTGATCGAGCTGGCCGGCATGCGCTCGGCGCAAGGACGCGAACGCGCCTGGCACGCCCTGGAACAGGATAACTTCCGCGATTACGTGCTGCGCCGCTGCCGCGCCGACTATCTGGCCCAGCTGCATGCACGGCTCAGCCAGGCCAGCGGCGCGCTGGGCAGCAGCACCATCGTCACGCTGGATCAACTCGACCAGGGCGCGTTTGTCGTCAGCGACTAAGCGCCTGGCCATCGCCTGCCCCAGGCTGCGCTCCTGCGTCTGAAGGCGACTTTTTGACCGGATAGTTCTCCCCCATCAACAAGCATCAGCTTGCCGCCGCTGCCGGCCCGGCAAGCCATGATCAATGCTCTTTGTTTTCTAAAAACGACAACTTCAATATCGACCGGCAATGTCCACTAGAATGGTGGGCATATGAAACATATGATTAGCGCGCCGGTCGCCAGTTTCACCGATTTGCTGCTCGACGCCGTGTGCATGGTGGACGTGGACGGGCGCTTCGTCTTCGTCAGCGCGGCCTGCGAACGCATCTTCGGCTACACGCAGCAGGAAATGGTCGGCAAGCAGATGCTCGACCTGGTCGCTCCCGCCGACCGCGCCCGCACCCTGGCCGCCGCGCGTGCCATCATGGATGGCCATGCGCAGACGCATTTTGAAAACCGCTACCTGCGCAAGGATGGCAGCCTGGCGCACATCATGTGGACGGCCCGCTGGTCCGCCGCCGACCAGCTGCGCGTGGCGGTGGCGCGCGACATTACCCTGCTGAAACAGACGCAGGCAAAGCAAGCCGCGCTGTACGCCATTTCCGAAGCCATGCAGGCAACGCAAGACTTGCCCGCCCTGTTGCACCGTATCCAGCACATCATCGGCGAACACTTGCCCACGCGTAGCCTGACCTTGCTGCTGCATGACGAACACGGCGCCCAACCTTTGATGACCTGCCATGCCGACGACAGCGCGCCGCAACCGACATCGTCCCTGGCCAGCCTGCTGTGCGATGAAGTGCTGCGCAGCGGCCGCCCCCTGCTGCTGCAAGCGGGACAACTGGCCGGACTGCCGGCGGCGCTGCAAACGGCGGCCGGCGTCCAGTCCTCGTGCTGGCTTGCCGTACCGCTGTATTCGTCCATGGGCAGCATCGGCGCGCTGGCCTTGCAAGGCGGGCAGGACGCCGTCATCGGCACCGAGCAAGACCAGGATTTGCTGCAATTTGTCGCCAAGCAGCTTGCCACCGCCATCGAGCGCCGGCAGTTGCAGACGCAAATGCAGTTCATGGCCATGCACGATGAACTGACCCGCCTGCCGAACCGCCGCCTGTTCCACGACCGCCTGCACACGGCATTCGCGCGCGCGCACCGCCAGGAAGGACGGCTGTCGCTGCTGTTCCTGGACTTGAACAACTTCAAGCGCGTCAACGACGACCACGGCCATGCCTGTGGCGACCTGCTGCTGCAAACGGTGGCGAACCGCCTGCGCGATTGCATGCGCGAAACCGACACCCTGGCCAGGATGGGCGGCGATGAATTCGTCGTGCTTCTGGAAAGCAATGTCACGCCGGCCGACGTCAAGCTGATCGAACAAAAGATCCACGCAGCCCTGGCCGCGCCGCTGCACCTGGGCAACGGACAGCAATTGCAGATCGCCGTCAGCATCGGCGTGGCCCACTATCCGGAAGACGGCGATACCATGCAGTTGCTGCTGCGCCATGCGGACCGGGCCATGTACGCGTCGAAGGTGCTGGCCGCCGCCTCGCGCTAGCGGATGCCCCTCCTGGCGACAGTGCCCCCATGCTATACTTTCCCGCGATGCTGAGACTCTTCAAAACATGGCTGATCCTGCTGTTGATCACGGCGGTGCCGCTGCAAGCGGCCGCTGCGGGCGCCACGCGGCTGTGCGCGCCGCTCGCTGCCTCGCCTGCCGCCGCCATGACAGCCGCCTGCCAGCATCACGATGCGCAATCATCCACCGTCCCGGACAGCGCCAGCACGCCAGAAGACAGCAAGTCCCCTGCCAAGCACCCCGCGTGCGGCGCCTGTTCCAGCTTTTGCCTGGGCGCGCTGATGCCGCCCTGTTTCCCCCTGCCTGCCGCCGTGCTCAACGGCGCGGAACACGCCGCCGTAGCCAATGCCACCCTGCTGACAGGATTCATTCCCGACGGCTTGCGCCGGCCTCCTAGACTGCTTTCCGCTTAAATAAAAGCAGGCTACCAAGGTGGCCACGATAGATCTACTTCGTCTGAAAGCAACACATGATCAAACCTTTATTAGTACGCGGCGCTTTCGCCGTCATGCTGGGCCTGCCCACGTTCGCCATGGCGGCCCTGCCCGTCATTGAAGTCTACAAGAGCGCCTCGTGCGGCTGCTGTTCCGCATGGATCAAGCACCTGGAAACGAACGGCTTTACGGTGCGGGCGAAAAATGTCGAGATGCCGGCGCAATACCGCAAGCTGGCCGGCATTCCCGACGCGCTTGGCTCCTGCCATACGGGCCTCGTCAACGGCTACGCCATCGAAGGCCATGTGCCGGCCAGCGAGATCAAGCAGCTGCTGCGCGAGAAACCCAAGGCGAAAGGCCTGGCCGTGCCGGCAATGCCGATGGGTTCGCCTGGCATGGAAGGACCGCGCAAGGACCCGTATGACGTCTTGCTGGTCAAAGGCAATGGCAGCACCGAGGTCTACAAACACTACAAATAGACACTGAGGAGAAATGAAAAACGCCGCCGGAATCGCTTCCGGCGGCGTTTTTTATGTCAGGCAGCAAAGAACCTGCTGCCTGTCAGGACTGCATCAGATGCTGTCCAATACCGCATTCAGGCTGGCGCTAGGACGCATGACCGCTTCCGTCTTCGCCGGATCTGGCAGGTAGTAGCCGCCGATATCCGTTTCCTTGCCTTGTACTGCTTTCAGCTCGGCAACGATCTTTTCTTCGTTGTCGGCCAGGGCTTTGGCCACTGGCGCAAAATGCGCTGCCAGTTCCGCGTCGTCCTTCTGCGCTGCCAGAGCTTGCGCCCAGTACATGGCCAGGTAGAAATGGCTGCCGCGGTTGTCCAGCTCGCCGGTACGTGGCGATGGCGACTTGTTGTTGTCCAGCAGCTTGCCCGTGGCTTCATCGAGGGTTTTCGCGAGGATTTTGGCCTTCGCATTACCCGTCTTGATGCCCATGTCTTCCAGCGACACGGCCAGGGCCAGGAACTCGCCCAGCGAATCCCAGCGCAGATGGTTTTCTTCCACCAGCTGCTTGACGTGCTTAGGAGCCGAACCGCCGGCGCCCGTTTCGTACATGCCGCCACCGGCCATCAAAGGCACGATCGACAGCATCTTGGCGGACGTGCCCAGTTCCAGGATCGGGAACAGATCGGTCAGGTAGTCGCGCAGGATGTTGCCGGTCACCGAGATGGTGTCCAGGCCGCGGAAGGCGCGTTCCAGGGTGTAGCGCATGGCGCGCGTTTGCGACATGATCTGGATGTCCAGGCCCTTGGTGTCGTGATCCTTCAGGTAGACCTGTACCTTCTTGATGACTTCGTTTTCGTGCGGACGGTAGGAATCGAGCCAGAACACGGCAGGCATGCCCGAGTTGCGCGCGCGCGTGACGGCCAGCTTGACCCAGTCGCGGATCGGCGCGTCCTTGACCTGGCACATGCGCCAGATATCGCCCTCTTCCACCGTTTGCGTCAGCAGCACTTCGCCCGTTTCCAGGTCGGTGATGTTGGCGATGCCGCCTTCAGGCACTTCAAACGTCTTGTCGTGCGAACCGTATTCTTCCGCTTGCTGCGCCATCAGGCCCACGTTCGGCACGGTGCCCATGGTCTTCGGATCGAAGTTGCCATGCCATTTGCAGAAGCCAATCATTTCCTGGTAGATCCGTGCGAAAGTCGATTCCGGCATGACTGCCTTGACGTCTTTCGGACGGCCATCGGCGCCCCACATCTTGCCGCCGATACGGATCATGGCTGGCATCGACGCGTCGACGATGATGTCGTTCGGCGAATGGAAGTTGGTGATGCCCTTGGCCGAATCGACCATGGCCAGTTCCGGACGGTGGGCGTGGCAAGCGTGCAGGTCCTTGAGGATTTCATCCTTTTGCGACGCTGGCAGGGTGTCGATCTTGTCGTACAGGTTGCTCATGCCATTGTTGACATTCACGCCCAGCTTGTCGAACAGCTCGGCGTGCTTGGCGAACGCGTCCTTGTAGAAAATGCGCACGCAGTGGCCGAAGACGATCGGGTGCGACACCTTCATCATGGTGGCCTTGACGTGCAGCGAGAACATCACGCCCGTCTTGAAGGCGTCGTCGATTTCCTTCTCGTAGAACTCCAGCAGCGCTTTCTTGCTCATGAACATGCTGTCGATGATTTCGCCCGCTTGCAGGGAAACCTTCGGTTTCAGCACGATGGTCTTGCCCGAGGCCGTGACCAGTTCCATCTTGACGTCGCGGGCCTTTTCCAGGGTCAGCGATTTTTCGCCATGGTAGAAGTCGCCATGGTGCATGTGCGACACGTGCGTTTGCGACGATTGGCTCCACTCACCCATCGAGTGCGGGTGCTTGCGCGCATACTCTTTGACGGCCTTCGGTGCGCGGCGGTCGGAATTGCCTTCACGCAGGACCGGGTTGACGGAGCTGCCGATGCATTTGCCGTAACGGGCCTTCAAGGCTTTTTCTTCGTCCGTCTTCGCGTCTTCCGGGTAGTCCGGCAGCTTGTAGCCGCGGCCTTGCAATTCGCGCACGCAAGCGATCAGCTGACCTTGGGAAGCGCTGATGTTTGGCAGCTTGATGATGTTGGTGTCCGGATTCTGGGTCAATTTGCCCAGTTCAGCCAGGGTATTCGGGACTTTTTGCGCGTCCGTCAGGAATTCGGGGAATTCGGCCAGTACACGTGCCGCCACCGAAATATCGCTGGACACCACGTCCACGCCGGCCGGCGCGGTGAATTTTTTGATGATTGGCAGCAGGGAATACGTCGCGAGCAGCGGCGCCTCGTCAGTCAGCGTGTAGATGATTTTGGATTTTTGTGTTGCCATGTTCATTCCCTTGTATGCGGTGATGCCTGGTGGTTAACTTTCTTCATTCCAAACACAGGACGGTTAGCCTTGCTTTGGACGGCTAGTGTGCCGGCGGTGACGCCGTGCTTGCCCACCACGTATTTTAGACTGTCCTGCCGCTGTTTGTGTATCCGATGGCGTCGAATCTTATATAAGACAGCAAATATCTGAAGCATACGGGAGAATATGGCGGTTTTCCGCATGGAAATAGATGCAAGCAGGCACGCAAGCCATGTATGCACCCGTGGAAACAAATATGTAAACAGAAATATATTCGAGCAAATCCTGTCCCGCTCACTCGTTTTTGACGATCCCGCGCACGTTCGTCAACGCCAGGCAGACGTTCAGGATGATCAAGGCCCAGGCTTCGTCATGCCAGCCCCAGCAGACCCACAGCACATTGCTGAACAGGAAAACCCAGAAGCCGGCAAAGCGCCGCGCGGCCGCGCGCGACCCCACGAGCCAGGCCGCCAGCAGCGAAGCGGCCATGGCGGGCCATTGCAACAGTTCAATGAAGTCGGACATGGCGCCTCCCGTTTGCGGGGAGCGTAGCAACATTTCCGCGATATCAGCGCACGCTTGGTAGACGGCAACAACATTGATATTTATCAAATTGACAGCCCAAACCCTGGGCTACTGTCGGTGCCATCTTTGATCTGAAACAGAAACTCTGCTGCCAAGAATCGACCATTCCAGACACAACGCCAGTTTTCGCCAGGCTCTTCATTCCCCAGCTGATAACGCTCGCCAAGTGCCGTAACACGCAGCGTCCCCGTCCCTTGCATACACGTGCAGGGGGAACTTTTGCTAGCGATTTTGCAGCCTTTTGATTAATGAACGTTAAAAAGGAATTTCGTATGAGCACGTATTCTGACATTTGCATCGTTGGCGCCGGCATAGGCGGCTTGATTTGCGCCAGCCGCCTGATCGGCGCCGCCGCCGACAGGAATCTGCGCATCCGGGTATTCGACCTGAATGCCACCGTGGGCGGCCGCATCCAGTCGCGGAAAATAGATGGCGAGGAAATCGCCGAACTCGGCGCCGCCCGCTATTCGCCGCAGCTGCACCCACATTTCCAGCAACTGATGCAGAGCAGCGGATTGCCGCATGCGGTCTACCCGTTCACCGAGGTCATCTCCCACGATAGCGTGCTGGACGAGCTGAAGGCGACGCTGGATGAGCTGAGCCCGAGGCTGGCAGAGCATCCGAACCTCTCCTTCCTCGATTTCGTCAGCCATTACCTGGGCGCCGCCAAGGCCAGCCACATCATCAAGGCGACCGGCTATGACGCCTTGCTGCTGCCGATGGTGTCGGCGGCCATGGCCTACGACATCATCAAGAAACACCCGGAAACGCAGCACTTCACGGAAAACGCCGCCAACCAGTGGCACTATGCCACCGATGGCTACCATGCGCTGCTGTGCCAGTTGCAGCACCAGGCCCAGGTCGCCGGCGTGGAATTCCAGCTCGAACATCGCTTGCTGTCCGTTGAAAAATCGGGCGCCGACCATGTGCTCGCCTTCAGCCACCACGGCGACACGCAGATGCACCGCACACGTCATCTGGTGATGGCCATCCCGCCATCCGCCATGCCGCGCCTGAACCTGGATTTCCCGGCCGCATGGAGCCCGTTCCAGTACGACTCGCTGCCCCTGTTCAAGGGTTTCCTTACGTTCGACACGGCCTGGTGGGACGCGCTGGGGCTGACCGACAAGGTGCTGATGGCGGCCAATCCCCTGCGCAAGATCTACTTCAAGAGCGACAAGTATGTGCTGTTCTATACCGACAGCAAAAGTGCCAGCTACTGGCGCGACAGCCTGGAACTCGGTGAAGACGTGTATCTGGAGCGTGTCCGCAGCCACCTGGAAGAAGTCCTGCCGCTCGATGGCCAGCCGCTGCCGCGGATCAAGGCGCACTTCCACAAGTTCTGGCCGCATGGCGTCGAGTTTTGCGTGGAACCGGAAGCCGAACACCCGGCCGTCCTGCTGCACCGGGACGGCATCATTTCCTGCTCGGATGCCTATACCGGGCATTGCGGCTGGATGGAAGGCAGTCTGATCAGCGCCCAGCAAGCCAGCAGCCTGTTGCTGCAACGGCTAGCTCAACTGGACGAGGTCGCGGCCGCCAATGATACCTTCATCACTTCCTCGACCGAGCGCGCATGAGCCTACTTGACTTCCCCCGCCTGCATTTTCGGGGTTTTGCCCGCGCCAATGTGCCGACGGGGAATCGCAATACGCACGGCAACATCGATATCGCCACGAATGCGGTATCGATGGCGGGCGAGGCTGTCGACCTGAGCCGGCCGCCGTCCGAATTCCATGCGCACCTGAAACAGCTTGCCCCCCGCTTCAATGCAGAGGGCAAGCCCGATCCGGACGGCGTCTTCAGCCAGGCGGCAGGCTACAACTTTTGCGGCAATAATCATTTCTCGTGGGAAAACGCGCGGATCACGGGCGTCCAGCTGCGCGATGGCGAGGTCGACACGCAGGACGCGCTGGTGGGCGCCAAGCTGGCCCTGTGGGGGCACTACAACGAGTACCTGCGCACGACGTTCAACCGCGCCCGGTGGATCGACAACAACCCGGCACAGCCGGACACCACGCTGATCTACGCCGGCCAGTTCACCTTGAGCGACAAGCTGGCCACGCCCAACACGCCCACTTTGTTCACAGCCGATATCGCGCAGGCGCACTCGGTACGCTGGCTCGGCAGCGGCCATGTCACGGAACGCAGCGGGCATTTCCTGGACGAGGAATTCGCCCGCTCCAGGCTGTTCCAGTTTTCGGTGGCCAAGCAAGATCCGCATTTCCTGTTCAATGGGGATCTGCCGCTGCCGGCCAGCATGCAGGCCTTGCGGCAAGCCCTGGACGACGACGCGGTACTGGGCCTGACGGTGCAATATGCGCTGTTCAATATGTCGACGCCGCTCAAACCCGATTCGCCCGTGTTCTACGACCTGGCCGGCAGCATCGGCCTCTGGCGGCGCGACGAACTGGCAAGCTATCCGGCCGGCCGCCTGCTGCAGCCGCGCCAGGGCAGCCTGGGACCGGTGCTGGTGAAAATGCATGCGGACCGCGTCGCGTTCAACATGCCGACCGCCATTCCCTTCACCACGCGCGACCCGCGCGCCGTCTCGGAGCAGCATCCCACGCATGCCCTGGGCGACAAGCAGGCGCTCGGCGACCTGCTGCTGCGGGACGGCGCCGGCACCTTGCTGGCGCGGATACCCGAGCAGCTGTACCGCGACTACTGGCGCCATCACGGCATCTTTGACGTGCCGCTGCAGCACGCTGGCGCGGCCACGGGTTCGCTCAGCCTGGGCAGCGCGCAGGCGCAGTGGGACGAAACCGACTGGGTGCTGCAATCGGACAGCAACCAGCTGTACCTGGAAGCGCCGAACCGCAACAAGCATGAGCAATTTCCGCAGACGATCACCGTGCAAAGCCGCTTCCGCGGCGAACTGGCGGCGCCTACGTCCCTGCCGGCGCAGGCCGAGGACGGCGCGCTGCTGGCCGTGGAGCAGCAGCCGTCGCCGCTCGGACATGGCTACACGGCGCTGACCCTGACGGGGCGCCAGCCGGGCGCGACCAGGATCGTGCTGGGAGCGGACAAGCATAAACAATACCTCGGCGTGCGCGTGCTGCCCGACGACTGGGACCTCGACGACGTACCGGCCGAACAGGTCGACTACGCCTTCCTCTACCGGCATGTGATGAGCTATTACGAGCTCGTGTATCCATTCATGTCGGACAAGGTCTTCAGCCTGGCGGACCAGTGCAAGTGCGAAACCTATTCGCGCCTGATGTGGCAGATGTGCGATCCGCAGAACCGCGACAAGAGCTATTACATGCCCAGCACCCGCGAACTGTCGCTGCCAAAGTCGCGGCTGTTCCTGAAATACCTGACGCAGGTCGAGGCAAAGGCCAAGGCGGCGGTGCCGGAAGCGGCGGTGCCGCCTGTCATCGGCAGCAAGGCCGAGCTGATCGAGGAACTGAAAAAAGCCATCGACCTGGAACTGTCGCTGATGCTGCAATACCTGTATGCAGCGTATTCGATTCCCAACTATGCGCAGGGGGCGGCGCTGGTGCAGGCTGGCCGCTGGCTGCCGGCCGAGCTGGAGCTGGCCTGCGGCGCCGAAGACCGGCGCCGCAACAGCGGCACGCGCGGCGCGCTGCTGGAGATCGCCCATGAAGAAATGATTCACTATTTATTGGTCAACAATGTGTTGATGGCGCTTGGCGAAGCGTTTTATAGCGGCACCCCGGTGCTGGGCCAGTTGGCGCGCAAGCGTTTCGGCCTGGACACGGAATTTGCGTTCGAACCATTTTCCGAACACGTGCTGGCCCGTTTCGTGCGTTTCGAATGGCCCGACTACATTCCCACGCCGGGCAAATCCATCGCCACCTTCTATATCGCGATCCGCCAGGCCGTTGCCGACTTGCCCGGCCTGTTCGAGAGCGGCGGCGGCAAGCGCGGCGGCGAACACCATTTGTTCCTGAAAGAACTGACCAACCGCGCCTATCCCGGCTACCAGCTGGAAGTGTCGGACCGTGACAGCGCGCTGTTTGCCATCGACTTCGTCACCGAACAGGGGGAAGGCGTGGCCGTCGATTCGCCACATTTCGCCTCGTCGCACTTCCAGCGGCTGCGCGCCGTGGCCGGCAAGTTTTCAGCCTGCGACAAACCGTTCGAGCCGGCGCTGCCGGCGCTGAAGAATCCCGTGCTGGAAGCGCGTGCGGACTGCACCGTGGTGACCGACCGGAAGGCGCGCGCGCTGATGCAGCTGTATCAAGGCTGCTACGAACTGACCTTTTTGATGATGGCGCACCATTTCGCGCAGCGGCCGCTGGGCAGCCTGCGCCGTTCGCGCCTGATGAATGCGTCCATCGACATCATGACCGGCCTGTTGCGTCCCCTGTCGGCCGCCCTGATGAACATGCCGTCCGGCGTGCCCGGCCGCCATGCGGGACCGCCCGTGCCAGAGCCGGTCAGCAGTCTGATCAGCAGCGACTACAGCCTGGGCTGCAACATGCTGGCGCAGAAATGCCAGGCGCTGGCGCAGTACGCGCGCGGCCTTGAGAGCGATGTCATCGGCATGGCGCCGATAGAGATGTTGGAGTTTTTTAATCAGCAACTTACCGATTTATCTCGGGGAAAGATGTCAAGAGAGGCTTGAAATGCATAAAATCATTATCGTCGGTGGAGGCCTGGCAGGTAGCCTCAGCGCCATTTATCTGGCGCAACGGGGACACGATGTCCACGTTATCGAAAAACGCGGCGATCCGCTGCTGGAGAATGCTGTAAACGCCGACCCGGTCAACTCGCGCGCCATCGGCGTGAGCATGACGGTACGCGGCATCAAGGCCGTCCTGGGAGCTGGCATCAGCAAGCAGGAGCTCGACCAGTGCGGCGAACCCATCGTCGGCATGGCATTTTGCGTGGGCGGCAGGCACCGCATACGCGAGCTGACCCCGCTCGAAGGCCTGTTCCCCCTGTCGCTGGACCGCACCGCCTTCCAGCGCCTGCTGAACCGGCATGCCGCCCTGCACGAGGTGAAGTATTACTTTGAGCATAAATGCCTGGATGTCGACCTGGAAAGAAAGATCGTGCTGATCCAGGGCCCGGACGGCGCCGTGCAGCAGCTGCATGGCGACCTGGTCATCGGCGCCGACGGCGCCCACTCGGCCGTGCGGCGCGCCATGCAAAGCGGCGTGCGCCGTTTCGAGTTCAAGCAGAGTTACTTCCGCCACGGCTACAGGACGCTGGTCTTGCCGAACGCGGCGGATCTGGGTTTCCGGAAGGACTTGCTGTACTTCTTCGGCATGGATTCCAAGGGCCTGTTTGCCGGCCGCGCGGCTACCATTCCGGACGGCAGCATCAGCTTCGCCCTGTGCCTGCCCTACACGGGCACGCCCAGCCTGGGCACGCTCAACCGCGAAGCCATGGCCGACTTCTTCAGCCGCTACTTCGGCAACCTGCCGCCGGACCGCCGCAAGGAGATGATCGACCAGTTCATGGCGCTGCCCAGCAACGACCTCATCAATGTCCGTTCCAGCACCTTCCACTACAAGGCCAATATCCTGCTGATCGGCGATGCGGCGCATGCCACCGCCCCCTTCCTCGGACAAGGCATGAACATGGCGCTGGAAGACGTCCACGTCTTCGTTTCCCTGCTGGAAAAGCACGGCAATGCCCTGGGCCCTGCCCTGTCCGAGTTCACGCAGCAGCGCAAGGTGCAGGCGGACGCCATGCAGGACATGGCGATCGCCAACTATGAAGCGCTGAGCAATCCGAATCTGATTTTCTTCCTGCAGACGCGCTACACGCGCTACATGCACAAGAAATTCCCCCGTGTTTATCCGCCAGACATGGCGGAGAAACTGTACTTCACATCGGTTCCTTACGATGAATTGCAGCAAATCCAGAAGAAACAAAACGTTTGGTACAAACTTGGAAGGGTAAATTAATGAACATTCTCGTTATCGGCGCAGGCCCCGCAGGACTGCTCTTCGCCAGTCAGATGAAACAAGCCCAGCCCGGCTGGAATATCAGCATCACGGAAAAAAACACCCCGGAAGAAGTGCTGGGCTGGGGCGTGGTGCTGCCGGGACGCCCGCCGCGCCATCCCGCCAATCCGCTCTCCTATCTGGAGCAGCCGGAACGGCTCAATCCGCAGTTCCTGGAAGAATTCAAGCTCGTGCACCACGACCAGCCCAACCTGATGAGCACCGGCGTGACCCTGTGCGGCGTGGGACGCCAGGCCCTGGTGCAAGCACTGCGCGCCAAGTGCGTGGCGGCCGGCATCGCGATCAGCTATGAAACGCCGCCGGCGCCCCGGGCGCAGCTGGAAGCCGAGTACGATCTGGTCGTGGTAGCGAATGGAATCAATTACAAATCGCTGGAGTTGCCGCCAGCGCTGGCGCCGCACATCGATTTCGGCCGCAACAAATACATCTGGTACGGCACCACTCAGCTGTTCGACCAGATGAACCTGGTGTTCCGCAGCAATGAGCAAGGCATTTTCATCGGCCATGCCTACAAATACTCGGACACGATGAGCACCTTTATCGTCGAATGCAGCGAAGAAACGTACGCCAGGGCCGGGCTGGAAGCGCTGTCCGAGCGCGACGCCGCCGCATATATCGCCAAGACGTTCAAAGCCGAGCTCGGCGAACATGGGCTGCAGAGCCAACCGGGCCAGGGCTGGCGCAACTTCATGACCCTCAGCCGCGACCGGGCCTGCGACGGCAAGTTCGTCCTGCTCGGCGATGCGCTGCAATCGGGGCATTTTTCCATCGGCCATGGCACCACCATGGCGGTGGTGGCGGCCCTGCTGCTGGTCAAAATCCTCAATACCGAAGCTGGCACGGCCGCCGCCCTGGACAGCTTTAATGCCCGCGCCGTGCCTCTGATGCAATTGTTCAAGGACCACGCCAACGCCAGCCGCCTGTGGTTTGAAACCGTAGGCGAGCGTATCGACCTGAGCAATGCAGAGCTGACCGACAGCTTCGACGCCCGCCGCAAGGACTTGCCATCGCTGCAGGAAGCGCTGATGGCCAGCCTTGGCTACGCGCTGGGCCGCTAGGGAGATACCATGCCGACACACGTCTCCCCGCCGCTGCTGCCGATGCAATGGAGCAGCGCCTATGTTTCCTACTGGACGCCGATGCAGGAGGACGACCAGATCACGTCCGGCTATTGCTGGTTCGACTATGCGCGCAACATCTGCCGCATCGATGGCCTGTTCAACCCCTGGCCGGAAAAGGAACATGGACACCTGCTGTGGATGTCGGAAATCGGCGACGCCAGGCGTGAACAAAGCCGCAAGCAGAAAGTGGCTTATGCACGGCAGGCGCAGGCAACTGGCGAGCTGCTGCAGGGAACGGCGCTGGCCGACGAGGTGATGCCGTTTCAGGCGCTGTTCCTGCCGCAAGCGGTGCTGCTGGACGGCGGCGCCCGTCATGACGGCCGCCACAGCGTGCTGGGGCGGGAGGCGGATGCCTGGGTAGTCGAGCCAGCGGGCAAGCCGCCATCGGTGTTTTACCTGGAGGCCGGTGGCAACCGCCTGCTGCGCATGATCACAGGCAACGACCCGCAGCACCGTTCGGTACGCGACTTTCCCAACCTGTCTGTCGGCGACATTCCGGACAGTGTCTTTACGTCTTGCAACACCTGACCAGGGCATGGCGCGCGCCAGGGCCACATGCGGCCGGCACGCGCGCCATCCCTGGCTAGTGTTTTTTGTTATTACTCTCGAAGGATATTGCTATGCCGCTGGTTGTTTACATTCTGGGGTTGACGATCTTTTCGTTAACCACATCCGAATTCATGGTGGCGGGCATGATGCCGTCACTGGCCCTGGCCATGGACGAACCGGTGACACGGATCGGCTATCTGATCTCCCTCTACGCCATGGGCATGGTCATCGGCGGGCCGCTGAGCACCATCGCCCTGCTCAAGCTGCGCGTGCCGAACAAGCAGGGGCTGCTGTGGCTGCTGGGCTTTTATGTCCTGGCCCAATCCGTCGCCGCCTCAGCCACCAGCTATGACATCCTGGCCGTCGCGCGGGTGGTCACGGGCGTGGCCGCCGCAACCTGCTTTGGCCTGTCCCTGGCGATCTGCGCCGATATCGTCAGCCCCAACGCGCGCGGACGCGCCGCCGCCGTCGTGATCGGCGGCCTCATGCTCGCTTCTGTGGTGGGCGTGCCGGTCGCCACGCTCATCGACCAGCACCTGGGATGGCGCGCCAGCTTCTGGCTGGTGGTGCTGCTCGCACTGATGTGCCTGGCGCTCATCACCGTGCTGGTGCCGCGCACCAAGCCATCCGAAGTCGTCAGCCTCGGTAATGAACTGGCAGAGTTCCGCAACCGCCACCTGTGGGCGGCGTATGCCAGCAGCGGCCTCATCATCGGCGCGATTTTCGCGGCATTCAGCTACTTCGCGGCCATCCTGACGGAAATTACCGGTTTTCCGGCGTCCGCTATCCCCTGGCTGCTGGGCGTCTATGGCGTCGCCAATGTAGTGGGCAATGGCGTGGTCGGCCGTTATGCGGACCGCTACACCACCGTCATCATGGTCTGGGGCATGGTCATCCTCAGTATCAGCCTGGCGCTGTTCGCCGTCTTTGCGCACGACAAGACCATCAGCGTTGCCCTGCTGGTCGTCACGGGCCTGGTCGGCATGTCGATGAATCCCGCCATCATCGCCCGCGTGATGAAGACCGCCCATCCGGGGCCGCTGGTCAACACCGTCCACACCTCGGTCATCAACATCGGCCTGGGCGCCGGTTCATGGCTCGGCGGCCTCGGCATCGCCGCCGGCTACGGCTTGCGCTCGCCACTGTGGGTCGGTGTCGCGCTGGCAGTGCTTGGTCTCATCAGCTTGCTGCCTTACCTAGGGCACAAGTCGCGCGATTCGGTGCTGTCGCATTAGCGGCCGGCGACGTGTCTTGACGGCCAGGCCCAATCCCGGCAAGATCATGGTGCTGGCTGACAAGCTGCCGGCAACAGCTACCCTCTAGCGCTGGAGCCACCACCATTGAGCCAGGAATATTCCACGGCGATGCGCGACCTACTTGCCGCGCGTGACATCAGGCATGCCCGCACGCCGCCCGTCAGCGGGCTGACGCGGCAGCACTTCAGCGTCGCCAGCGAGCACAAGGAACTGCAGCTACTGGCCTGGCGCGATTATCTGGGCCGGTTCCTTGACCTCCAGGTAAGGCGCCAGCAGCTGGGCAATGGTTTTCACGCAGAACTCGACACGTACTTGCTGCCGGACATGGCATATCTGGATAGCCGCACGGACGCGGTTACCCAGCTGCGCAGCAATGAGCGCATCTCCACCGACAGCATGCGCGATTTCGTCTTTCACATCGCCGTGCAGGGCATTATCGAGACCAGCACGGCGCGCCCCAGCGCAAAAGCGCTGCAATACACGCCAGGCATACTGGCCCTGGACATGAACCAGCCGATGCGCATGGTGCGGCCGACGCGGGCGCATGTACTGGCCTTCTTCCTGCCCCGTGCCGCGGTCAGCGCGCACCTGCCCGATGCCGAAGCCATTCATGGCCGCATCGTCGGCTATACCACGCCACTGACGCGCATGCTGCCGGCTTACCTGAATATCCTATGCCAGCGCCTGCCAGCGCTGCCGGCAGACCAGCAAGAGCAGACGCTACGCACGTGCGCCCGGCTGATCATTGCCGCATTTGCCAAGCAGCAGCGCCTGGAAGAGCATGGGCGCGCTGTCGCCCGCGCCGCGCTGCAGGGACAGATCGAACACTATATCCAGGCGAACCTGCACGAGGAACACCTGACGCCGGACGGCGTGATGCGGGCGTTTCCCGTCGCGCGCTCGACTATCTACCGCCTGTTTGAATCCCAGGGGGGCCTGGCCGCCTATATCCGCCATTGCCGCCTGCGCGACGCGGCACATGAACTGACCAGCATGCGCCATCTTGCCGTGACGCAGATCGGACTGGGACTGGGCTTCAACAGCGCCTCCGATTTCTCACGCGCGTTCAGCCGCGCGTATGGCATGTCGCCGCGCGATTTTCGTGAACAATTCGGGAACAGTTCAGGCGCAGTCCGGAATGATCTTTCCTCAAAATAATATTTTGAAAAAGTGAAACAGGGTGTCAAGTCGGCATGAACCAGGGATGGAGAATCAAGTTCCCTACCCGCCCGCGACAGCTGCGGGACCGGTTCCTACTCTCGACGGAGTTCTGCACCCATGCGTAACGACAACAACGATGCCACCTTCGCCCCCGCCCTGGCTCCGCACAATGAAAAGGCGAACGCCGCCATCGTCAAGGCGGTGCGCGCCAGGGACTGGACAAAGACGGCGGTGCGCTACGGTGAAATTTGTTTGACTTTGGCCAAGCCGGATGAGTTCACCGAAGTATGGAGCCAACTGGACCTGAGCACGTTCCCCCCCGACCTGAACAACATGCCGTGGATCGGCCTTTACCATTTCACAGGCAGCGGGCAGCGCGATGCGAATTGCCTGCCCGTCGGCGACATCGCGGTGTCCACCAGACTGGCTCCACCGTATCAGCCGCCCCGGGCATCTCCCATGTTTTACCTGTCACCGTGCCCGGAAGCGCCGCCGTCCGCCCTGGGTCCCGCATTGGCGCATCCGACGGGGTTCCGTTTTCTGGTCAATGACAGAGGCTCCAAAAACCCCCGGGACATCTGCTACTGGCAGCCCATTGCGCCCGATGGCTATTACGCGCTTGGCATCTGCTTTAACGCCAGGGAACCAGACAGAAGCAAGTACTGGTGCGTGAGAAAAGACCTGTGCATTTCCGTCGACAAGATCCGCGTATGGCAAGAACACGGATGGCAAGGCAGCGGCAGCGTGGAAGCGCCGAAGGCGCGCCCGGACAAATGGAAGGATGTTCAGGACGGATACGTCCTTTTGTCGCCACTGGCGTATACCTATGGCAGCTTGCCGGCATTTTACTTGCGCCTGCCCATGGCCTGCCTCGACGTGGAGCCATTTGATTTTCCCGGCCCGCCACGGCCGGAGCTGGACCCGGCAATTGTGGTCAACCACAAGCTGAAGGCCGGCTTGAGCCCAGTCGTGATCGTCCCGTTTACCGCCATCCCCGGTGACGCCAGCAACGTACCCGACCAGCCATACACGTCGCCCTTCTATTTCATCGCCGCCCAGCCGTATTACTTTTGCTACAACGTGTTATCGCCGACCGGGGGCGGCACCACGACGACAACCTACCGCGTCGGCGTGACCAAGGAAGAATCCACGACCTTCGAACGGTCGACGTCGATCACCACGAATGTCGAGGTCGGTGCCGTGTTCGAAGGTCCCACCGCCTCGGCATCCCTTTCCATGACCAACACATTTTCATTAACGCAGCTGAGCGGCCGCACGGAAGAGACCAGCGTCGAATATTCGGAACAGCTGATCTTCAAGGAAACGGCGCGTGTATGGCAATGGCAATTGCTGACCGACCTGGTGGTGACGCGCTCGGATGGGACGCAGATCAGGCCCATCGCCTACCGGAATCAGGACCGCACCAACATTCCGCCACCGGACAAGGCGAGCCCACCAGAAGCCATGGAAAATTGAATCGCCGTTCTTTCCCAGCAGTACAACAGTGTGTTTGACATTTCTCATCCAACCAGGAGGTTTATATGAAACTGCAACGTCTGTTTTGCCTTGTCGCCTTGATCTCGGCCGTTTCCATGGCGGGTGCCGCCAAGCAGGAGAAGGAAACACCCAAGGAAAATGCGGCGGCCAGCCCGGCCACCACCAAGGCAGAGAAAGATGCCGCCGCGGACCAGCAAGGCCACGCCCCTTGCTGGTCCGCGCGGCAATGCAGCGGCAAATCCAGGCCCAATCTCACGCTTGAAGCGTGCAAGCGGGGCAGCTTCGGCAAGTCGTGGGGACTCGCTCCCGGTCCGGGCTGCAGGACTTTCTGATGGCGATACCTTGATCCTGCCCGCATGGCGCAGGCGTCAATAGCCCCGCCCGCACCGCCTGGCCGGTTGCGCGGCGGCGTGTTTCGGCTAGTGCTAGCTGATGACCGGCCTGGCACGTCCCGCCCGCGTCGCCAGCCAGCACAGGATGGCACCGCCGCACACCATCGCAGCGCCTTGCCAGAAGGCCAGTGACAGCGGCGTGCGCAGCAGCAGCGACGACAGCGCGGCGGACAGCACGGGGATGAAATACGAGGCGCCAGCCAGGATAGTGACGTTACCGTGAAGAATACCCACGTTCCACGCGGCGTAGCCAAAGCCCATGGCGCCCGCGGCCAGGACCAGATAGATGATGGCCTCGGCGGTGAATGCCATCTGGCCGCCCCCTTGCAGCAGGTACTTGGTCCACAAGCTGATGGAAACGAGGATGAAGAACAGGGTCACGCCATTCTTGCCCTGCGCGAGGCGCGCCGTCACGGTGCAATACGCGGCCCAGATCAGCGCGCCCGCGAAGGCCAGGCCATAGCTGAGCGGGCTGCTCCGCACATTGGCCACGGTGTCGGCCACGTCAAAGCCCTGCTCGCCGCCCAGCACCCGGCAGATGCCGGCGACGGACAGCAGGAAACCCGGCACGATGAGGAAATTGCTCTTTTGCCCGTTGAACAGGATGGCCGCAACAATGGTGAAGGTCGGCCACAGATAATTCACCATGCCCACCTCGATGGCCTGACGCGCCGTGCTCGCATAACCGATCGACAGCGCCAGGCACAGCTCATAGGTAACGAACAGCACACTGCCCCAGACCAGGTAGCGTCGCGGAAATTCGCTCAGCCTCGGATAACCCACGGACAGCAGCAGGAACACTGACGCCACGCTGTACATCATCGCCGCCCCACCCGTGGGTCCCAGCAAGTCAGTGACACTGCGGATCAGCCCGATAATCGAGCTCCACAGCAGAATGGCGCCCAGTCCGGTCAGGGTGGCCTTGTTGGTATTTTTCATGTGTATGTCATTCAGGTGAGGCAATCAAACGCCCGGCGGCACCAGCCAGGCGCTGGGCTTGCGAGACCATACACGGTGTCGTTCGCCAGGGCAATCAGCGGTGACAATTATTGAGATTTCATCAATTATTTGCGGATACTATATTCCAGTAACCAAACTTAAACAGGTGCATTCATGTCCGCTCCCAAGTTAGTGTCCGCCAGCCTCGCCGTCTTGTTCTGCGCCACCGCAGCCGCCGGCACGCCCGCCTACCAGCCCTTCCCCAAAGGCTATGGCTATCTGGAACCGGCAGAAACCCGCGCGCTGCAGATGGCGGTAAAGACAAGCGACAACGCCGTCGTGCGCGCGCACGGCTGGCGTTTGTGGGCCGGCATCATGCAGCCGGCCACCGGCCTGGACTGGCCAGTCTGGTACACCTGGCCCAACGGCACCGACGCGTTCGCCGACACCGCGGCGTTGAGCGGCACTGCGGCAGCCGCCACGGCGGACGTGAAGCCAGCCAAGCGCCGCATGGGCCGCCTGGGGGCGAGCACTTTGACTCCCGTCAATGTGCAAAACACACCGTTTTACCGCATCCCGCAACAGGTCATCGCCGCGTATCCCGGCGCCATAGTCCGCACGACGGAAGGGGGAAAGACCAAAATCAGCATCCGCGACGGCATCCACTTCGCCTTCAACGGCGATATCATGATCGCGACGGAATCGCTGAGCAAGGAGGCGCTCGATTTCATCCGCGACCCGAAACAGCCCGTCTACAAGCAAAGCACGCTCGATGCCTTGTACAGCAAGGACGATCCAGCCAAGCGCGTGCACAATCTGAATGCGCCAGCCAGCTATGTCGTGACCAAGCACATGTATTGGCCCGTCAAAGCCCAGGGATTGACCGCATTGCCCGTGTGGCACGACGACTTCAGCGCCAAATATACCGGTTATGCGGGCTACGAAAAGTGGCGTACGGCCGTTGCCATCAACCCGGACGGCAAGCAGGTCGGCCAGATGGCCAAGGTCAGCTATCTGCACGGCCTGTACAAGCACGATACCACCACACCATGGCCCGTCATCACCAAAGCCGCCAAGGTATACGGTTTGCAGGACTTCTACCACCACAAGGTGAGTGCCGCCGACTGGGCCAGTTTCGACGAAGCCGACAAGGCCATCATCAACGCCGCCAGCTACTGGCTGAATGGCCAGCCCTTCGGCGCCGGCGACTACCTGGTCACGGTCGCCATGCACATCAATACCAAGGAAATTCCCAGCTGGGGCCTGCAAAGCGTGTGGTGGTCGGACCGTCCGGACAGCATGCCCTATGCCGCCAACCGCCCGGCCGACATCCAGGCCACGGGACCATGGAAACACTATCTGCTGACGGAAGCCTACGGCATTCCGGAAAAAGGCAACCCGGACCTGCTCCCCGTTGCCACCAACCCGTACATCGAACTGGTGACGCACCCGGTCGGCACCAGTTGCTACACCTGCCACGCCAACGCAGGCTGGCCCAGCAGCTTTAAAGCCATGACCCCGGGCGTGGCCAGCTATCAAAATCCGCAATGCCCGAACCTGCGCGCCTCGCTCAACCCCAAGAGTTCATGCCTGGCACCCTTCACTCTCACGGATTTCCAGTGGATCATCCCGGATCGGGCCGTGGGTAATTAACATACGCCGAGCAATTGCCGCAGCCCGGCTTGATGCCGGGAGGCGCATGCTGACGACTCAGGCTGCCGCCCTGAACAACTATCTTTAGCACATGCAAAACAAAAAAGGACTTGCAATTTCTCGCAAGTCCTTGATTCTGTGTGTATTCTTGGTGGGAAGTGCAAGTTTCGAATTAGAAACAAAGTAACCATAGATCACAATAGCCTACGACAGCGTAGGGGAAAAATGGGTAACTTCCGGTATCTTTTGCGCTAAGGTGATTTGATGCCATCTTCCATTGCCCCAAGTTTGCCCCAAGTTTTACCGAAAGTATCACAACCATATGTAGGTGAAAAAAATAAAAAGACAGCGGTATTTTAACAATGGGCAGCACTTCCATTTCAGGCAGCGACTGCTCATATTCCTGGCCAGAAATAGTGCGCTTCAGAAAATCTCACAGACGTGGACATCGGAGAAACTTCAACAGAGCTTGAATTAATTCCCATTCGATTGTCAATGAGGTTGCTAAGCGGTTGATTTTTCGGTGTTTTCCAAACCATTCAGTTACCGACACCTTCAAAAATACCCTCACCAGCAAAATCCGCTATTGCCGGTTTGTCGCGGCCGGAATGAATGACACTAGTCCGCTTGCTCGCACCTGTCATCAGATTCTTCTGGGCGACAACGCCTTCATTTCAGCACAGCAGCAATCGAAGCGCTCCGATGAATTTAAGGATACGCCGATCTTCAGCGCCACGCTGTCACCCTGTCATTAGCGTAATATCAGTCCCGCTATAGCGATAGAGACGAGGCAAGGGCACGTGCCGATCTGTCTACCGCCTTTACCATGTCCCACATCGCCACCGCTTTTCGCGTCTCGAGCAGGACAGTCAGTCGAGCTGTTCGTTTGCGCGCCGAATTGACCCACTCCGTTTGACCCTCCCGCCATCGTCGGGCGAACGCCGCGACACGGTCGTAACACCCTTTAAATCCCAGTTCCAATAGGTCCTCGTGGAGCTGCTGCAGGCTACGCCGCTGCTTGCGTGATTTGGCCGCCTCTGTCTTGAGCCAGCCCGACAGCTGGAAGGCGTAAGGGTCGATGGCGCTGGCCGACTGGCGCTCCGCATAGGCAAGTTCAGTAGTTTCCGAGCGCAGATAGCGCCGGACGGTGTTTCGTGAGATGCCGAGGCGCCTGGGAATTTCTCTCAACGGAACTTGATCCCGAAGGTGCCAGCACCTAATAATTTCTAGTAATGCCAAGTCAATCACTCCGATCCCCGACTCGTTCTCGTGAGTAGGATTGTGTGCTAAACGTGGGTCAAATTTCGATGCCAATTATGTCGCTAAGTGGTTCAGTTTTCGGTACAAATCAACACCTCGACTGCAAGAAGGAGACGAAGTCCCCCTTGGCGAGATCTTCACGCTGATTTTTTGTTATGTCAAAGCGTTGGCCAGGTATGACTACACACTGCATGCCTGGGTCGCACCCATTTATCTGACCAGTCGCCTGCGTAGCCTTTGCACCTACGTATCCACCACTGATTGCCGAGTCAGTTGCAGAAGGCGCCGTACAGAAATCCAAGCTTAGTCAGGCCAAAGTCGACTTATCAAACAAGCTCGGCATCAGGATCAATGCCGTCCAATGCCAGTTCTTGCAATGGAATGCCAAATGCTTCGGCCTGCTGTTGCATCAAAGAAATCACGCGATGAAATCCTGCCATATAACCGACGGCAAAATCTGTCTGGCTGTACTCTGCAGTTTGCTTCGCCTCCAGTGCCATTTCTTTCAGCAAAATACCTAAATCATGCAAGTAATCTTTATGAATTGTCATAGTAAAGTTCTCCGAGAAAAGATCATAGACCTTTTAGTACATCCTTGGCGATCGACATTAGTTCACGATGGCGAATAATGTCTTGTCCCCAATGGTGAAGAAGATTCGACTGATGCTCTGGCCTCAATGCTCCAAAATTTGGAACGTGTGACGCTGGATCAGCTATATACCCTTCATGCTTTGCGATTTGTCTTTCAAACGAACCAATCGTCTTTCGAAGTTGATCAGGCGTTTGCTTCAAGAACTGTGTTAGCTGACCAGCATGCTTGCCGCCTTCTGCAGCGATCTGCGTTGCAGTCCTTGCTGCATCTTTCCCCAATTCCGCTGAAAGCGCTCCCGCTTCCTTTGTCGACAAAGCTGTTTGTGTGGCGGCACGACCACCCTGACCTAAGCCAAAGGTAAGAACAGTCATCACCTGCTCGCCTACCATCAGCCCTGTGTGTAATACCCCCCCTCCATAATTTCCATTCGCAAAATCAGTCCGAGCCTCATCCCACCGCACCTGCCCTGGAATTACCGCCCTCATAATTTCATTGCTTTTCACTACATTGTTTGCCGAAACCTTATCGGCACCCTGGTTGGCCGAATCATCCTTGCCATGCTTCGACTTATCGCCGTTTCCTTTATCGTTCTGGTTGCTCGAATCGGCCTTTTTCTTTTCCAACAGCCGCTGTTCCTCGAGCTGCCTTTTTCGCTGCTCTTCCGGCAGTTCCTCGCTCGCAAACCCAGTGGGATCCGTCAGGTTCGTTGGGTTGTTCCACACATAAGTATAGCGGTTGTAGCTCTGGCTATGCGTCGGATCCTGGATCAGCGGATCGGCACTCATGAAGCGCCCCAGCAATGGGTCGTAGATGCGCCCGTTCATGTGCACCAGGTCGAGCTTGTCGAGCATTTCATGGCCCGTATAGCCGCGGTTATCCGTCACGCAATCGAGGCAGTCCGGAATCCCGTCACCAGTAGCCTTGCGGCGCTTTCCCCAGCTGTCATAGGCCAGCTGCTCCTTGACTACACCGGCCGCATTGCTGATCGCCACCACGCTGCCCAGGCGATCCAGATGCGTCCAGTTCAGCTCTGTACTGCCCGTTGGCTTGTCGATCTCCACGCCCAGCCCCATCGGCCAGTAGGTTTTGACAGTTGGCGCGCCGCCCTTGACTTCCACTTCCATGGCGCCCGCGTAGTACGTCGTCGTACCATCGTTGCGCTCCTGGCGCGCACGCTGGTGTTCTGGCCCATACATGAAGATGCTGTTCTCACTGCCCTTGCTGATCGAGCGCGGCATGTCGAAACTGGTCCAGATCAGTGCACGTCCGGCGCCCGAAAGCAGATTGCCGTTGAGGTCGTAATCGAGCGCGCCAATGCCCGGAATCGACTTGACCGCATGCGGCAGGCGCCCGCCCGCCGGTGCATACACGTAGTCGCCCGTGCCGACACCGGTCTTCGACAGCAGGTTGCCGACACCATCGTAGCGGAAGTTTTGTATCGGCTGGCCCGCCACCGTGGCGCTGGTCAGGCGGTTCAGGCCATCGTATTCGAACTCTTCCGTGAAGCCTACCAGCCCGGCGCCCGGCCAGTATTGCGCGCGCTGCTTCACGTTGCCCAGCGCGTCGTAGTTATACGATTCGCTCAGTTGCCCCTGGTTCTGCACATTGTTCAAGGTGCCAAATGACAGGTAGCCGGTATTCGGGTTGTACTCACGGGCCATCTTCAAGCCGTTGCCCAGCGCAAGTTGTCCGCCACTACAGCCAGGCCGTGTCCGAATAGCCCCGCCCTGTCACAGGTCCGACTGTGGGTCACCCATCCCCGTCAGTCCTTAAATTCTTTGTAGCTCGCGGGCATCTTGCCGTGCTTTTCAAGCAAGTAACCAAGGCCATGTTCAATCACGGAAAAATGACTGTTACTGAGGTCAACTCCCAACTCTTTAAGATAGCCATTCAACATCACATTAGTGAACCGGTCTCTGATCGACCTTACCTTATACGCTGCCGTATTTTCAAATGGGAATGGTGCGCCAGATTCCCCAAACTTCCATTTGCCGCCGTCATTTGCAACAAAAACATGCCGCTGCTCAACTCCCTTGGAGAAGTACTCAAGAATCGTTGCTCGGTATTGCGTCACTTGCCCGGACGAGGGGTTGACGATTTCGTCCGCCATCACCACCCTCATAGCATCCACACCCAGCCTCGACGAAAGAACGCTTGGTGGTCCTGCGTCGGTTCCGTTTACTCCATTATCAAAGTACAGCGTCCAATTCTCATTAAGCGGCCAGAACAAATATTTCGTGACGATAGGCGCGGTCAGAGGATAAAGCGCGTTCAGTGCATCGCTAAGTTTCCCCTGGCGCACTCCTAACTTAAGCTCAAAACCCCACTGTCGCAGAATCTCTTGCTGCCACGCCAAAAAGCTCTCCGCGACTACCTTGGCTGAGCTTTGCACAAGCCCAAAAGACGATGATAATTTTCCGAAATCCACAACATTCATTTCAATTCACCCTTTTCAATATGACTTCGGCCGCAGGATCATTCGCTTTAATTCTGGTCTGATGCCCAGCACCTCGGCTAGACGAATCAGTATCAAGCTCGTAATGCACTCGTTGGCCCGCAGGACTGGTTCCAGAAATATCGGGCCGATTAACACCGACTCGTGATCCCAGAGCATTAGTCTGCTGTTGATTGACCCGAATATCCGTGTAACCAGCTGCCTTCATATCGGCAACAATTCTCTGAGCTTCAGCGTTTTGCGTAGGACTCAGTCCAATCGGCCGACTCGTCGGCAATGCCGCTGGCGCCTTCGGATTAACATTTATGTCCTGCGGCAACCGTGGTGCACTGCCCCTAGTCGAGGGAACACCTTCGGCTAGTCCTTGCACCTCAGACGCGAATCCCAAAAATGCTAAAAATGCCCGACCAATAGAGGTGGTGGCTAACCCGGCGAAGCCGGATCCGCCGAGGGCCGCACCAGTAACTGCAACTGCTACAGGCTGTAATGGCTCATAAACGGCGCCGTTACCAGCCTCCATGTCGCTTCGGTGCCGCTCTACAACTCTCTCAGCCGCGCCGCCTCCCCCAATTGGCGACACCCTATTTGCACCCATATTACTGGAGTTATCAGCACTATTCGTGGACTTTTCGCCTTTCCCGCTGTCGCTTAAGCTACTTGCTTTCTTCTTTTCCTTGTCGCGACGCTGCGTTTCCTCAAGTTGTCTTTTCTTCTGCTCTTCCGGCAGTTCCTCGCTCGCAAACCCAGTGGGATCCGTCAGGTTCGTTGGGTTGTTCCATACATAAGTATAGCGGTTGTAACTCTGGCTATGCGTCGGATCCTGGATCAGCGGATCGGCACTCATGAAGCGCGCCAGCAATGGGTCGTAGATGCGCCCGTTCATGTGCACCAGGTCGAGCTTGTCGAGCATTTCATGGCCCGTATAGCCGCGGTTATCCGTCACGCAATCGAGGCAGTCCGGAATCCCGTCACCAGTAGCCTTGCGGCGCTTTCCCCAGCTGTCATAGGCCAGCTGCTCCTTGACTACACCGGCCGCATTGCTGATCGCCACCACGCTGCCCAGGCGATCCAGATGCGTCCAGTTCAGCTCTGTACTGCCCGTTGGCTTGTCGATCTCCACGCCCAGCCCCATCGGCCAGTAGGTTTTGACAGTTGGCGCGCCGCCCTTGACTTCCACTTCCATGGCGCCCGCGTAGTACGTCGTCGTACCATCGTTGCGCTCCTGGCGCGCACGCTGGTGTTCTGGCCCATACATGAAGATGCTGTTCTCACTGCCCTTGCTGATCGAGCGCGGCATGTCGAAACTGGTCCAGATCAGTGCACGTCCGGCGCCCGAAAGCAGATTGCCGTTGAGGTCGTAATCGAGCGCGCCAATGCCCGGAATCGACTTGACCGCATGCGGCAGGCGCCCGCCCGCCGGTGCATACACGTAGTCGCCCGTGCCGACACCGGTCTTCGACAGCAGGTTGCCGACACCATCGTAGCGGAAGTTTTGTATCGGCTGGCCCGCCACCGTGGCGCTGGTCAGGCGGTTCAGGCCATCGTATTCGAACTCTTCCGTGAAGCCTACCAGCCCGGCGCCCGGCCAGTATTGCGCGCGCTGCTTCACGTTGCCCAGCGCGTCGTAGTTATACGATTCGCTCAGTTGCCCCTGGTTCTGCACATTGTTCAAGGTGCCAAATGACAGGTAGCCGGTATTCGGGTTGTACTCACGGGCCATCTTCAAGCCGTTGCCCAGCGTAGCGGCCGTCACGCGGTTCGCGGCATCCTGTGCAGTCGCTTGCCACAGTAGCAGCGCGCCGCGCCCGATGCTTTCCAAATAACCGCGTTCGTTATACCGCTGCGTAAATACCTTCGCCGTATCGCTGCCGCGCTGGTAGGACTGGGTCAGCAAACGGCCCCAGGCGTCATAGCCGGTCGTGGCTTTATAAGTCGCGGACTGTACCTGGTCCAGGCGGGTCGTCGTGGTGACAGGCCGACCCAGTGCATCAAAACTGTGCTCGCGCCGATAATCGACCTTGCCGGTAAGATCCGTCGTATACGCCTGCACCAGCTGGCCGCAGCTTTTCAGCGCCGCGCAATTGTTCTGGCCAGCGAGCACATCATAAACCCAGTAGCCGATCAGATCGGGCTCGCTGCGTTGCACCATGCGTCCCAGCGCGTCATAGCGCATCGTCGTCGTGGTGCCTGTGGCCGATTGCCGCGGGCTGACCTGTTTCCAGACCTGGCCCAGCGGGTCAACACCATACGTAATCTTGCCCAGATCCGGGTCGTTCAGCGCGATCCTGCGTCCCAGCGCATCGTAGCTGACCGTGACCACATTGCCAGCCGAATCCTGGGTCCGCAGCAAATTACCGTCAGCGTCGTACGTGTACGTGGTGGTACCACCTAATGCGTCAACACTGCTGGCCAGCTTGTCCTGCATATTGCGTGTGTCGCTCTTGCGCTGACCCTTGGCGTTGGTCTGCACGGTGGTCAGCCCCTGATACGCGGTACTCGCTGTCAATTCCTGGCCCGCATCGTTGCGGGTCACGGTACTCGTCACGCGGTCCAGGTCGTCGTAAGCGAACCGGCTGGCCGACACCTGAGCCGCGCCCGTGATGCGCGGCCAGTAGGTTTCAGCCAGGCGGCCACGCGCATCGTAACGGCTGTCAGTCACCACCAGCTTGCCATCAAAAGCCCAGCTTTGCGTGCGCAACACATGGCCGGCACTGTCGCTGTACACCAGTTTGGGCAAAGCGACGCGCTGGCCATTTTTCATGTAGTCGGTGATCGCGATCGCGACCGCGCCGGCCGGACAGCTGGCGTCGCACACCTTCTCGTAGCTGCGCGTCTCGTTGCCGTCTGGCGCGGTTTCAATGCGCTTGCGCCCGAAACCATCCACCGTCTGGTTGTACACCAGGCCGTTAATATCGATGCGCTGCTTCAGCGTGCCGCTGGCGGCATCGTACGATGGGTACGTTTCGACCTGTCCCAGCGCATTCTTCTTCGAGATCGGGAAACGGCGCTGCGTGTCATAGTCCACTTCCGAGACAATGCGCGTTTGCGCGGTGTTGCTGGCCGGATCGAACCAGCTCTGCGTCACCTTGTTGACCAGACCGGACAAGTTACTCAGGCGATCATAGGACGTCATCAGCTTGAGTGTGGCATCGTTCTCCTGCTGCGTTTCCGTCAGCAGCAAACCTTGCGCATCATAGGTATACGCTTTGGTACGCGTGACCGTCGAAGACGGTGAGGTGCGGGTATCGGTCGTTTTCTTCAGATCGGCCAGGCGCCAGGTGGCTTCGTTGCTGTCGTACGTGTTCTCGATTTTCGATGTGAACGTGTCGCCGCCAGGTACCGTGGCGATGACGGTGCTGGTGAGCAGGTTGCCATAGGCCCCGACTTGGTTGGTCGTGGTGATGTTGCCCATGTCGCTCTGATCGAGGTCGCGCCGGGACACGCTCGAGGTTTGCACGAACGGGTGACGGGTGATCTTGTTGCTCGCCTGCGTGACGGTGTACTGGCTCAGCGTCTGGCGCATGTCGCTGAGGACATTCGCTGAAGGTACCGGTGCAACCTGCGCATACCGAGTCGTCTGGCTGGCACCGACCATGCCAATAAACGGGAAATCCTGACGGTACCAGGTGGTCGTGACATGCCCGCTCTGCGCATTGGTCACATCCTGCCGCGCAAAACCGAGGTTGCCACGACCGGAACCGTCGTTGGCGTTGCCAGCATAGCGATAACGCGACGTCAGCCAGCCGCCCTGCCCGTTGCTGCGGCTGAACGTCTTCACCAGTTGGCGCGTCACCGGGGCGCGCTTGACCGGATATGCCGGCATGATCGGCTGGCCGCTGATATCGTAGGCCACGTCCTGGTAGACGGTGGCATCGTTGACAGCGGCATATTCCACTTTTTCAACCAATCTCAAACCATTGGTCACGCTGATCAGCTTATCGATGGCCTGCCCAGGCATGGCCTGGTCCGCGGCACCGGAAATTTCCCAGTTGCTCCCCCCCAGATAGCTGACGATGTCCTGCTTGCCGTCGCCGTTGAAATCGCCCAGGAATAGCGACTCCACCTTGATGAGATACGTGTTCGCTGGCGATGGTGTGTCCTTTACCTGGCCAGAATACGTATAAAAGGTAGGGCCCGTCCAGGCTTCGCAGGTATGGGACGTAGCATCCGCGCCTATATGACACAACTGGTAGGCGGAGATATTGGCAGTGTTCCAGGTGTCATGGGCGGGACGCAAGACATCGACCACGCCATCGCCATCGAAGTCTCCCAGTGTCACGACCTCATGCGAATAAGCAGTACCGGAAGCAGGTAAAGCGCGGCAATCTCCCCCGACCCCTTTGGAGTAACAGACGTAGCCATTGGTCGATGTAAATTCACTATTGTTAGTCAGCAGTGCCGCCGCAAACACCATGTCGGTTAACCCATCGGCGTTCAGATCGCTGGTCAAGACTCCCGATGTCGCAGGCTCCAGCACGCGGGTTGGATTGAGAGGCGAGATCGGGAACCAGGCAGACGAATAATTGAACGTACCAACCTGGCTGCGGGTGTATACACTGACCCCCACTGCCGGGCATGCCCATGTGTTCTTCGGAGGCCTCACCAGAGGATCCACTCCTTCGAAGAAGCAGCCTTGTAGCATGACCTGTTCGGTCCGTCCATCGCCGTCCATGTCGGCATTCGGGTGCGCGCCTACGCGTCCGTTTCCTTGACTCGCGCTGTCACCAATGAGCATATCCTCATTGGTACCGTTGACCGCTCTACAATCGAACGCGCTTCCCGTCGACATGCATTTGTATTTTTTGTCGCCATGCATATCGCCGGCCGAGAGCATCAGGTCGTCACGGTTGTCGCCATTGAAGTCGCCCACCATGCGCGATGGTTTCGGTGGCGAGAAAATGTTGAAAGCATCGGTAGGAAAACTGAGCGTGGTACTGCAGACAAATCCGCCGCCGGTACTCAGGCGCGAATGACACAAGCGCCAGTTACTGATACGGTACTGCCCGAGTGGCTGGTCAGCAACGAGCAGGTCGAGCTGCCCGTCGCCGTCAAAGTCGCCGGTTTCCATCACATGGCCCGAAATACTGTTCATCGGCGTCGAGACCGTCCAGCCGTTGCCATCGGCATTCGACAGGAACAGGCGTTGCTGGTAGTTGTTGGCGGCGACACGGTAACGCTCCATGATGTCAGTCTTGCCGTCACCGTTGAAGTCGCCGAACGCCAGCATGCCCTGCGGGCTATTGCTGAACCACGCGGCATCGCTGCCCATCGCCATCAAATTCGGTCCCTGGCGCACGCCGCCTAGGCTGACAAAAGCGCGCGGCGCATTCGGATTTTTCTTGCCCCAGTCAAACGTCGTCGTCGGCAAGCACACGCCGCTGGCATCGCATGCCTGTACCGTCTTGAGCAGGCTGCGCCCGCTGCTGGCACTCAATTCATATGCCAGGTTATACCGCAGCGCCGGCGTGCCACCACTACCGTCTGCTTGCGTATCGGTGCTGGTCACGATGCTTTTCAGGCGCAGGCGTGCGTCGAAGTGGCTGCCGGACACATAGGCCACCTGCGCATCGGGCCGGGTTTCATACTGCAGCTCGGCCTTGATGATCATCGCCTGACCGGAACGCGTGTTACCGCCCCAGCGGATCTGGGCCAGCCGGCTTTCACCGCTTGCCGCATCAAGGTTATACCAATAGCCAACGGTATTACCCGAGCGGTCCGTGCTGCCCGACAGCCACCAGCGGTGCGCCAGTCCATCAGAGCGACCTTGGCCCAGTAAATAGGTATCGGCGCGGTCGCCGTAGGTCAATGTTTGGCCAGTCTTGTTTTCTACCGTGAAGCTGCGGTGGCCGTTCGCGAGCGTCGCGCGGACGCGGCTAAACGTGTCGATTTCTGTACGGTACTCGGCCCCGTCGCGCCAATAGTCGCTGTCGTTGTCATGGTTGCCATTGATGAGGATCAGCTGCTGGCCATCCAGGCACAAACGGTCGGCCGGCAGGAAGCGCGCCACGTCGGTGGTGTTATTGATGGCAAAGTTACGGCCGCAGCGGTCGATGCTCGACACGCTCGCCACGCTCCAGCCCAGGCCCGCCACGCCACCGGTGTCGGTGCTGCTGTAATTGAGGCTCAAACTCGGTTGTACTCCCGCTACGCCAGGTGGCAACGCGATGGGCAGATTGTAAGTGGCCGCGCCATTGCCGACGCCCATGGTGCCCGACAGGGCGCCGGTATCGGCGTTACTGAGTTGTGCCAAATTACCGATCCAGACGGGCGAGTCGTCGGGATTCGGTGGCAAGGTGGGGGTTGTTGGAGGCGTCACTTCCGGCGTATCGTCATCCAGCAACAGATTGAGCATGGTCAGGAGTACACCCGCCTCGCTTGCACTGGGTGGGTTCGTGAAGTCCGGATGCGTATTTTGCGACGGCGTAACGTTGATCACCAGATTGGTCGATGGACCGCCGAAGGATTGATCGCCCTGCATTTTCCATTGGAAATTGTAATTTCCTGGGACCTGTGGTGCGACGACATTAAAAGTGAATGTATATTGCCCTTGCCTGCCAACGTCAGAATCGACCTGCACCGATTGCGTACCCCAGGTTGTATTTGCCTCGGGATTCGCAGAAACCAGTTGATAAATATTCGTCCACTTGGTATTTCCCACATTGCGCATCATGATGGACACGGGATAGTTCTTCCCACTGACCATCGACAGCGGTACGCTCTGCGAAATAAACTGCGCCCCGTCGTTGGGCTCCGGGAGAGCAGCATGCAAGGCGGGCATGGCCAACAACAGGAATAGAGCGAGACAAAGGTCCACCAGGGGTGTGATTATTTTTTTAACAAAAAGCACGAAAAAATTCTCCTGATGCACATGAATGCAGTAAATATTTATGGAAAGAAGGGGAATGCGGAATGCCACGCGGTGCAAAGCGTGAGTTGATAAATTGTTTTATACCACTTTGTAGGAGATATATCAAAACGGCTTTGTTGCACAAATAAACTTTTAGCGTAATACCCCTTAGCCCAGACGGAATTAGGCCATAGCCACCGTCGTCGGCGTACCCAGGCGGGTAAATCGATTTAGAATGGCAGAGCGGACCTGGAGCTCTGCGACCTGTCGGTCAAAGTCACGGGCCATTACTCGCTCACCGAGCAACTTAAAACATCGCATTTTGGTCTCCACCAGACTGCGTCGATGGTAGCCGGTCCACTCATTTCATATTTTTCGGCCAAGGCGGCGCATGGCAAGAAGTATTGAATTGCGGGCCTGGGTGCCCGGTCGATGGTCTTTCCACGGCTTGCCGTTTATGCGCGTTGGAATAGTGGCCTGTGCGCCGCGTAGAGCGATGGCGTCATGGCAGGCCTTAGTGTCGTAGGCGCCACTGACGCTAGAGATGGCTTCATTCTTGCCAATCTGGCCGAGCAGGCATGGCAGCATCGGTGCATCGCCGGTGGCGTTGTCCGTGACCTCAGATAAGCAACGAGCCACGCGTCTTCAACGCTGCATTGCACGCCTTCCAGTTTGTCGTTCGATACTTCGGTTTCACAGGTGCACTCATACCGTCAGCTTACGTGAGGCACGGCACTGCCGCTGATGTGAACGACTTGTGCAACAAAGCCATCTGGGGATGGAAAATGGCAGCACAGAAAGATGTCAGTACCCTGCCTGGGGAAACTTGACTAATGAAAAATTTACATTTATCGTTCTTTTTAATAGCCATTTCTAGCCATTTCTCGTGGCCAACGATTTCATTAATATAGTTACAGCAAAGGGAATACATGAAGTCATCTTTTCGATCCGTGCATGGCCACTTTCTCGCCTTAATGGCGGGGCTGACATTTTCCATGTCAGTAGCGGCCGAGGGACCAGGCTGGTCCAGCAGGGCAGTTGTAAAAACGCTTGTAGTGACCCAAGACGGTGGCGTCAACGTCGAGCTGTCACCTGCCTTGACAAACTGCATCTCGAATAGCGGCTACGGAGCCAGCTTCGCCTCCATTTATCCTGAACATCCGGGCATTAATCGCATCAAGACGGACTTAATGGTCGCTTATCTATACGGTGGCACGGTTATGCTGTACTTCAGCGACAGCACATGCAAGATCGCAGAAATTATGCTTGGGGGACAAGGGGCCGCACCGGCGATGCGGAGTGGTCCGGCTCCGGTTTCCGTGACGCCGCCTAAGTCAGCGATTGTGAATTGAGGCAGGCAGACGCCTTTCCACGCACATCTCCTGACCGGTGCTGCAGGTCTGCACAGTAGGTTTGTGTCGCGTTGTTAATCACAGGGCGAATATTCCCAGAATGGCAATGCTGCCCTCAAACTGGACGGACGATTGCCGATCCTCCCTACCCACTTTGCAGTTGTTACTGCCACGCTTAAGCAAGAGTTGATTAAGCTTCGGCGTGTTCCTCTATGAACTTTCCCGTGGATAAGCGCCTTGCGACATTGTGGCTGAAGTTTCACGAGACATCGACTTTGATTTAGTGCGTCGCCGTGCCGGTTGTTTAGGACTCGCCGGTAATCCCCCCACCAAATGATCGCGTTTAAAAGTAGAATTTTCCAAATTCAGATTTTTTGAAAGTTCTACATGAAGACGTCCCGTTTTACCGATAGCCAGATCATCGCCATCCTTAAGCAAACCGAGGGCGGCTCACCAGTCCCTGAGCTTTTCCGCGAGCACGGCATCAGCAACGCCACGTTCTACAAATGGCGCTCCAAGTTCGGCAGCATGGACGCCTCGCTGATGGCCCGCATGAAGGAACTGGAGGACGAAAACCGGCGCCTGAAGAAGATGTATGCCGAGGAGCGCTTGAAAGCCGAGATCGTCGCGGAGGCCCTGACAAAAAAATGGTAGCGCCATCTCAGCGGCGGGAGATGGCGCGATGGGCCGTGGCCCAGCGTTCAGCCACCATAGGACTGACCTGCCAGGCGTTCGGCATCAGCCAGACCTGCTATCGCTATCGCGCCAAGCTCGACGCGGAAAATGCTGTCGTGGTTGCCTGGCTGATACGCCTGACCAACAACCAGCGCAACTGGGGCTTCGGCCTGTGCTTCCTGTATTTGCGCAACGTGAAGGGGTTTAAATGGAACCACAAACGCCTGGCGATCTCTCTCAATGAGAACTGGTCACGAATGTGCCAGCGTCGAATAATGCCTAGTAGGGCCACGTCGATCACTCCAATTCCCCCCTCAATGTCGTGAGTAGGATTGTGTCTTATACGTGGGTCAGTTCGGTTTGCAAATTATGCGGTGAAATGGGTCAGATTTCGCTGCAAATCAACAGCCAAAGCGACGGGACAAAGTATTAGTATTACCGGCGCTGGGACATGCTCTCGCTGGGTTGATGGCGAAGACGTTGATACTATTTCGTTGTAACTTATACGTATGTTTTTCGCCGTGGAGCGGTGGGATTACCGTTGTAGAGAGTTTCGCCGAATTCCAGATAGTTGCATAGGATTACAGATAATTTCACTAAATTGCAGCAGATTTCAAAATAGTTCAGGAATTTTTACCATTCCAGATACGGCGTTAGCGCCGATTGCTCGCCAGCCACGCGGTGCCAGGCAGATAGATAATGAGATAGCCTTACTTATTCAACACCGTCGCCTTAATCGTTTGAGGATTGTTTTGTGGCTGGATTTGATAGATCGTCATATACCACTGCGCGCGCGAGCCGGCATCGCCACTACTATCACGGTCGCTTTCGCCGCTTTCATTGAGCGCGTCGACAAAATGTACCAGGCCGTGAACATTAAGTGCCTCAAGCGTAATCTGAGTCTGCCCTGTCACCTGTTCATGCGAGAGCGTTAACATGGCTACGTCGTTCGAGTCAGCCTGCTCTATGGTAGACAAGACGCGTGTCCATGGATAGCGCAAGGCCGCGACGATCTTTTCCTGCTCTTTTTGGCGCCGTTGTGTTTCCGGGTCGCTTTTGGCTTGCTGCTGCTGTGCGGCCCGGCGTCGTTCTTGTAGCACTAGCTCCAGCTGCCCGGCGCGTTGCGCATCGCGTTTGGCCACTTCCCGCAAGGCGATCGACTCGGCCAGCAGCACTGCCCCCCAGATTAGCGTACAGACCATGCAAAACAGTCCCATCCATGGAATGGGACGGCGCCGGATGAATTCGAGTTGCAGCATCATGGCATTCCCTGCGCGGGCGGCTGGAACAACAGGTCACGGAAATCCGCATAGAGGATTGGTTGCAGAAAGTCATCATGCCGCACCACTTTGTCAGCATGCAACTGCGCCAGCGGCAGAATCTCAGCTGCCACCGCTAGGTAAACATGACGCTGCGCATCCTCGCCGAGGGAATATGCCATGCGCCGGATCTCGCGGTTGATCACTTCTGCCTCGCGACGATGTGTCATGGCGCTCATCGCTTCCATTGCACCTTCCTTTTCAATCACAATCGTGAAAGCGTCGCGCTCTACCATCATCACTGCGCTTCCGCCATCCAGTGCCTGGGCCGTCCGACCCCGCCACAATTGCACCGTGTTCCATACGGCTGCTACATACGGCCGGACAGACTGCAGCCGCAAGCTGTGCTCGTTGGCCAGCTGGCGCAGCCTCGCACCAATATCGGTACGCAGCGCACAGGCTACGACCTTTCCCCGTGCTGGCAAATGATCCAATGTGAACTCCCACTGGCCGGGGTTCAAGCCAAGTTGATGCTGCATCTGCGCTTCTGCGGCCGCGCGCTCCTCTTGCTCACCCTGCAGTCCGAGCGGCAGTTGTAGCATCATGAATTTGCCCAGTGCTGAACCGACATGCACGGCCAGCGTGGCATATCGGCGCTTGCGCAGCGCTAGCGCATCAAAATTCAGGCTAGCCGGCGTACCTGCATCCCACTGCCAGCGTGCAATCTCTTCGACGCGGCGCCATTGTCCCCATCCAGTTTGGCGACGCAGCATGACCTCGCTGCCGTTGAGGTAAATATGGTATGCGTCAATCATGTGCAACCACCCGGTCAATTTCGTCCATCGTGGTGGCACCGCTAGCCACCAAGTCCAGCGCACGGACATTCAGGGGGCGTACGCCAAGTTCCAGCGCATAGCGCTTGATCTCGGTGACATTTGCACGGTTCAGTATCATGGTGCGCAGGGTATCGTCGAATGGCAGCACTTCGGCTAACGCATGCCGGCCTTTGTAGCCTGTATTGCGACAATGTTCGCAGCCGCGGCCCCTTTTCAGCGTCAGCTTGCTAATATCCATGTTCGTCACTTTCAGCCGTTCGATAATTTCCAGGCTTGCCTCTTCCGGCACGCTGCAGATAGGGCAGTTCGAGCGGATCAAACGCTGCGCCACCACGCCATTCAAGGCCGACATGAGACTGTATAAATCGATGTCCATGTGGGCAAATCGGCTGATGACGTCGAACACGCTGTTGGCATGCACGGTGGTAAACACCAGATGGCCCGTTAATGCGGCTTGCACGGCGATTTCGGCGGTTTCCGCATCGCGGATCTCGCCTACTAATATCTTGTCCGGATCATGGCGCAAGATGGAGCGCAGGCCTTGGGAAAAGGTCAGTCCCTTTTTTTCGTTGACAGGGATTTGTAATACGCCAGGCAGTTCATATTCCACCGGATCCTCGATGGTAATAATCTTTTCTTGCCCGGTCTGGATCTCCGTCAGCGCCGCATACAACGTCGTGGTCTTGCCGCTGCCCGTTGGCCCGGTGACCAGCAGCATGCCATGTGGCTTCTTCGCCAGGCGGCGGATGCGCTCGATGGCATCGGCATCGAGGCCCAGGCTGGCCAGCGAAATAGCATGAGCATCGCCACGCAACTGCGTCTTGTCGAGCAGTCGCACCACGGCATCCTCGCCAAAAATGCTGGGCATGATGGAAACCCTGAAGTCCAGTTCGCGCGAACCCAGAACGATGCGGAAGCGACCATCCTGCGGCACGCGACGCTCGGCGATATCGAGCTGCGCCAGCACCTTGATGCGCGAAATGACCTCCTCGGCGCGCACGCGATCCGGTAATTCGGATGCCGGTACGAGTACGCCATCAAGGCGCAGCTTGACCTTCACACCATTGCGGTCGCATTCAAAATGGATGTCGCTGGCACCAGCTTTCCAGGCATCATAAATAGCGGCATCGACAAAGCGTACGATGGGACTGGTGCTGCGTTCGATGGTTTCGATTGAAATCACATTTCCTGCGCCATCGCCAACGCTGCTTCGCTGTTCCGGTACACCGGCCGACAGGCTGCTCGATGCTTTGATACGGTGCTGCGCCTGTTCCAGCGCTGCCAGGATATCCACTTTGTTGCCCCATCCCAGCGCTGGGTAGCCGCCCACTTTGTTGGCCAGCCATTGCAAAGCGTGATCGTCCCATGGATCGGTCACCACGAAGCTATCGCCGCCCGGCAGCCGCAACGGATAGATCACGCGTTTGACGCAGTCAGTAAAGCTCAGCAACGAGAACTCGGGAGCGCAGGCCAGCATGGCGGTCTGCGGGTAATATGCCATATCCAGGTGGACAGGGGCTGCCGCAGCGAGGTCGGCCACTTCGCAGCCGGCCAGTGCCGCCAGTTCAACCGCCAGCGCTTGGCCACTGTCGCGCGCGCGAGTCCGCGCTTGCGCCAGCAAGGTGTTCAACGGCGGCATGGCGGCTAAGGTGGGAACACTACTCATGTATCAAATTCCTCCAGCCAGGTCGAATACTGGCATGTACATCAAAATAATAATCGCACCGATCATGATGCCAACGGCCATCAGCAAGATCGGTTCAGCCACCCTCGTGGCGCGGTCGATAAATACGGTAAATTCTTGACGATAAGTCTGCGCGATGATATCCATGATGCGCGCCAGGTTGCCGGATCGTTCTCCGACCTGCAGCAGCCGCTCGGTCACCGTGTCCGTCAGACCGTTCTCGGCAAAGGCGGTCGACAGGCGCTTGCCCTCCTGGATTACGCCGCGCGCGCGCAGTATTTGATCCTGAAGTTTTTTTTCAAATGCCAGGTTTTGCGCCAGCGGTATGGCATCGCTCAGCGTATAGCCGCCCTTGAGCAGCATCGACATGGTTTGATAGATGCGCGCCAGCTGGTACAGACGCAGATAATGCTGAACGAACTTGAAACGGCCAAGCGCGCGCAGTAGAAAAATCTTTAGCTTACCATTGCGGTGGCCGATGATCGCCAGCGCGACCAGTCCAGCTAAGCCCGCTAGTATCAGGCCGAGATAGTCGCTGGAGATTTGCCCCACCTTCATCAGGATCACCGTGGAAAAACTCAGTTTTTGCGAAAAATCGTCATAGACTTTGGCAAAGCGGGGCACGACATAAGAAATCATGAATAGGCACACCAGCATGCCAAAACCGACAACCAGGCTTGGATAGATCGCCGCGCTGACTACCTTGCGGCCCAGTTCCTGGCCTACTTTTTCATACGCTACATACTCTTCCAGTGCCTCGTCGAGCCGACTGGTGCGCTCGCTGGCGCGGATGGAGGCGATCAGCAGAGGGGGGAATCCCAGGCGGTTCAATTCCAGTGCCGATGACAGCGGTTTACCCTCTAACAGCAATTGCCTGATTTCCAGCAACACGGTGCGTTTGGCGTCATCATTGTCCTTGGTACACAGGGTGTCAATCGCTTCCACCAGCGACATGCCGGATGACAACAAGGTACGCAGCTCGTCGCAAAACAGCACCAGGTTAAAACTCCGGATACCCGACACCCCGCGCGTGCGGATGCGCCGGCCCTGCGCCGTGATCGACAATACTGCGTATCCCTGCTGCTCCGCCATGCGCGTGACGGCGGCAGCATCCTCACCGTCCACTGTGCGTTCGGCAATGGCGCCGCTGGCGGCATGAAATGTGCGTATCTTAAATTGCATGAAGATCCAATTCGTTCTGACAGGCAGCGGCTGTTGTATGTGAGGCGCGCGTCATGGCGTTGCAACATACACAAACTTCCAGTCGGTGTAGCGCCCACCTAACACCGGCGCGGCACCCCGCAGGAGCAAAGGCTGGCGCCGCAAGGTAGCTTTTTCGCTCAGGCTGTACACGCCGGCGATACCGCCATCGGCCGCCTTCACCAGTCCCCACTCCGCCCCCTTGCTCACTGGATCGAGGTAAATCTTGCGCAGGTGGCGCCGCACGCCGACAAAACGTCTGTCTTCGACCAAGTCCTGCAGCGCTGGCGGGTAAGCTTTCGCCGTACCGGGTGCCTGCGCATAATAGGTACCGATGGCGCGCACATACGCCTGTCCGATCTGGATCAACTCTTCCTCCCGCTCGCGCTGTGTCGCGGTACTCCACGCTTCGCCGACGGCGGCCAGGCCAATACCGAACATCGCCAGCGCGAATAGCATGGCGACATAGGTAAAGCCATGCTGGTTACCACGAGGCATACTCGCTCCCGTCGCGTGCGCGGCCAGCCGCACCGCTCCTGACGTCGAACACGGCGCCCATGTCCTTTTTTTCCGGCGCGACAATGACCCAGCTGTCGCTGCGGTCGGTAATCGGGTCGACAGGCAACTTGCGTAGATAGCGGCGCGCGACGATTTCGTCGAGCGAATCGGGATAGCGGCCATTGTCGCCAAAATACTTGTCGATCGCATCGCGCGTCTGCGCGAGGTTCTGCCGCAGCACCGATTCCTTGGCCTTGTCGATATTACCGAAATAGCGCGGCACTGATAGCGACAGCAGCATGCCGATCAGCGCCATTACGACCAGCAGTTCGATCAGCGTAAAGCCGCGACTTGAGGGGCGAGTTACCATAGACGGTACGCGATGCCGTTCATGCCGACCTTGTCCGAGGTGGAATAGACGTCGAACACGTCTGCGCCCTCCTTCGGCTCATCCGGCGGAGACAGGTAGCTGCGCAAGCCCCAGGACATTTCGGCCTTCACATCGGCGGGCGCGAACGGATCTTTCGGAATGCGCCGCAGCAAATACATGGTCTGACCACCTGCTGCCAGGTCAGGCACGCCCTGCACCAGCGCCGCCAGCGATGGCGGATATCCGCTGCCTTGCTCCCCCTTGCCGATCCGTCCGGCATCGTAGGCCTGCTTGTAGCTATCGATGGCGCGGCGAATTTCCCACAAGGACTGCTTCAGCTCGCGTTCCTTGTTGCGCGTCGCCGTCAGTTCGACCAGCGGCATGGCGGCCGTCGCCAGAATACCCAGTACGGCCATCACCACCAGCAGCTCGATGGTGGTGTAGCCGGCATGCAGGACGTGGCCGGACTTGCGCAGTTTAAGCATGGCACGCACTCACTTGACCATCACGCGCAGCGGCGCCGGCAATGTTTCGGCATCGATCGGCGTCGAGGAAATTGATTTGGCCGATAACACGCGAATCTCGCCGGGGCCCGCAGCGAGCGCCTTGAACTTGAAGCTCATCATCGTGCCTTCTCCTTTCACGCCAGCCGCACCGGTGCGCAGGATCGCCATCGATGCCAGGCCCTTGCCCTGCTCCATCGACTTGCTCGCGCTGGCGGTAGCGCCATCCTGGGTGAAAAAGGCACCTTCATCCGCATCGACCACTTGCAGGTTCTGCGGCGAAAACTGCAGCTTCAGCGGCATGCCCCGCAAAGCGGTGGCTGCCTTCACATTGACATGTACGGTAAACGTGTCTCCAGCCTTGACCTCCTGTGGTCCCACCAGCGATACGGCCACCTGCGGCGCAGCCGCTACGGGTGCCCCTCCATCCTGCGGCAGTACCATCATCGGCGCCACGCCCTGTGGTGCACTCGAGGCCATGGGCGCCGCGCCTGGCAAGCCGGGAACTGGTGGCGTGCCCTTGGCCGCGCCTGGCTTTTCCACTGCCGGCAGGGTCAAAGGTCTGCTGCGGACATCGTTTTCGGTCCCCGACCAGAACTCCGCCTGGTTCAGGTCCGGTCTGCGGATATTGCGCACGATACGCGGCGTGATCGACAGTACGATCTCCGTGCGCTGACCATCGTCGCGCTGCGAAGAGAACAGCCGGCCCACCAAAGGCAGGTCGCCGATGCCGGGCACGCGGTTGGCGCTCATGCGCTCTTCGTTGCTGATCAAGCCGGCCAGCAGCTGGGTTTCCCCATCGCGCAGCCGCAGCACTGTGCTGGCGGTACGCGTGCCGATCTGGTACACCAGCGAACCGGCGGCCGTCTTGATCTCGCGCACCAGCGAACTGACTTCCAGGCCAACTTTGATGGCCACCTCGTCATCCAGGTAGATATTCGGCTCGACGTCGAGCTTCAGGCCGACATCGACGTATTGCACCGATTCAGAAATGAAACTGTTGTTGTTGGAGCTGCCGGTAGTAGTGACCACGGGTAGCTTGTCGCCAATCAGGATCTTGGCTTTTTCGCGGTTGCGCGCGCGGATCTTGGGATTGGCCAGGATATTCACGTCGCCCACGTCGCGGTGCAGATTGATGCGGACATCGGGCAAATTGATGCCGATGGAATCGCGATTCAGGCTTTTCAGGTTGCCCAGCGTAAAACCGTCCGAGCCGGCGGGCGCGAGCGGCGTCAGGTTGAAGCCGTCCGGGTACTTGATGCCCAGTTCGGTCAGGCTGGAGCGTTTTATCTCCAGCACCTCCACCTCCATCATTACTTCCGGCTCGGACAGATCGTGTAGCGCGATCAGGCGTTCTGCCAGGCGTATCGTTTCCGGTGTTTCGCGGACCATGATCAGGTTCAGCTTTTCGTCGACGAAAGGCTCACGTATCTTCAGCATGGTTTTCAGCAGCAAGGCGGTCTGCTTGACGTCCGCGCTGGACAGATAGAAGGCGCGAATTACCAGGTCCTGGTATTCCTTGGCCTTTTCTGCTGTCTTCGGATAGATCAGCACGGTGGACGCATCGAGCACCTTGAAGGTCAACTGACTCGTTGAGGTCAGCAATTCCAGCGCATCGTCAAGACGTGTCTGTCGCAGAAAAATGGTGGTGCGCAAATCCTGGCGCACGTCCTTGTCGAGCACAAAATTGATGCCGCTGTTGCGCGTCAGCGCCTCAAGCACCATGCGCAGGTTGGCATCACGGAAGTCGAGCGAGATGGGACGCGTTTCGGCCAGCCGTGCGACACTTAGCTCGGATTGCTTGCTGGCCAGCTCCAATTGCCGCTGCAGGCCGAGTAATTCGGTATTTCTTGGCGTATCCTTCAGGGCAGCCTCGATCACCAGCATGGCGCGTTCGCGCATGCCTTTCTCAATCAGCTCGCGGGCACTGGCGACAGCAGCCTTTTGCCGCGTGTCGCGTTCGATTTCCAGCAGCATGGCCCTGGCTCTGTCCTCATTGGGCTGTATCGCCAGCGCACGCTGCAGAATTTCCTTCGCCTGGGGCTCATTGCCGCGCGAACGCGCCGCCGTCGCCGCTGTCAGCAAGCGCGCCAGGATAGTGTCGCGTGCAGCAAGCTGGCCGGTGCGCAGAATCACGCTTTCCGGATCGCTCAGCAGGGCTTTATCATAGGCCTGTAGTGCATCCTCATACTTGCCGGCGCCTATCTGGCGCTGAGCGTCGTCACGTATATATTGCGTGCCGCATCCTGCCAGCAAGACGGCGCTGCATACCGCGCCGGCCCAGCCCAAATAATGTCCCTTGTAACGCAATGCCTTACTCCCTGTTATATATGAACGCCCTACTGGCGCCAGCCATTTAATTACCGGTCTGCACGGCGATCACTATTTTTTCTTCCAGCGGCACATACGTCACGACAATCTGCGTGTCTGTCACGGCATCGATGCGGTATGTATTATCCAACAACTGGCGAGCATGGATGGGAATAAGTGTGTCGCCACGCGTTAAATAAGTAACCGTCCGGCCATCCACATCGACCATGCGTCCGAAGTACTGATAAGGAAAGGTTGGCGCGTTCGGTTTTGGCGGTGGCGGCGGTGGTGGCGGCGGCAAGGCTTTCGGTGCGGGCGGCTGGAAACTGATGAAACGGAACAGGTCTGTTTTCGATTCCACCAGAGGATCGCGTTCCAGCAAAGCGCCCGCCTCGCCAGCGGTGGTTTCCTGAGCCAGCGTAACTGCTGGGGCGGCCTGTCGGCGCGGCCTTGCATCTTCGGTGGACAATGCAAGGCTCTCTTGCTCGCGCCACGCGGTCCAGCCGCACAAGGCCGCTGTGAGTAGCGCTGCCAGCCATAGGCCTTGCCGGCGGGACGGCAAGGTCGGCGTCGATATTGCCATCAGCTTGGCTTCCGGTAAAAGTAGGTGAAGCGCAGATCGATATCCATCACGATATCGCTGGCGCGCGCGCGTCGCAGCGACAGCGAGTCCAGCGCCAATCCGCCATGCGTGGCCAGCAGCGCGGCCAGGGCTTTCTTCAGCGGTAAATAGGCACCCTTGATACGTGCATTGACCTCGACGCGCCCGATCCTGGCGTCTGGCTGATTGTCGCCTGCTGGCTTGAAGCTCGCATCGGACATCAGCAAGCCGTTTTGCGTCGCCAGCGACTGCAAGTCCGCCGTCACCAGCGACAGGCTATCGAAACCTGCCAATTGTGCCGCTAGGTTTTGCTGCGTTGCCACAGGATCAGCGGCTTGCGTGCGCAGCTGGGCTTCCAACATCCGCACCTTGGCTGCCGCAGTTTTGTTGTCCATACGCTGCGTTGGCAATTGAGAAAAAGCTAGCCACGCCGAGCAGCCCAGTGCGGCGCTGGCGGCCAGCCATGGCCAATGTAGATATACGGAAAAGCGGAACCCTGTTATATGATTCAAGAAAAACATGAGAACCTTAAAAATATGCAAAAAATCTTATCATCCTAAAAAAATTACAATAAGGATTATTGCAAGAATTCCACTTATCACAAAACACCAATAAGATTTTCTTTCGAAATTAGACATTTCATCAAGGCGCTGCCCTAAATTTTTCGTGAAAATATCTTTATATAATTCTTTTTGGCTTTTCTTCTTATTCATTTTATCTTCTCAGGGTTTTTTTAAATCCATAACTTACCGGTGTATAGCCAAATCCCGATGTGCCTGCGCCAATTTCTATCGCAGTGGCCCCGCCATAAGAATGGGTAATTGCCCCTCCCAGACCAAAGCCGATAGGGGTGGGAGTAAAGAATGCTACTTGCGTTGCTCCGCCATTTAAAAATCCTCGTGTAGTGATCGCATCTGCTCCGCCGATTATATATCCAGCCGTTACTGTTAAGGAGACTCCCTTCAACGAGTTTCCTGGCCATGTCTTTGTTGCACTCCATTGATAAGTAATTTCATCATTATGCAAATTCCAAACAATACCCCCTGAATAAGTATAATAACCCGCAGATATTGCGATAAAGTCCGGAGCCGGAGGGTTGAACGTACGTACAGCTTGATCCCATAACTTCCTAACTGGGGACTCATTCAATTGATCCCATGGCAAGCTACAGCTGCCATCATGGCATGTATTATATAGATAACCAAATGTAGCTGTTTTGGCTCCATTTGAAAATTTCCCGCCACCAAGAACCGAGGCTGTCCCGCCTGCTACAGCACTAATAACACTACCTTCTACAGCATTTTTGCCGCTCCATTCGGAAACGCTGGGTGCCATTGATTTTGAGAATGCGGCACTAAGAGCACCTGCTCCGCACTTAGACCCATTCATTTCACTTGTTACACAACCTACGACGCCGTGCAAGGCGACTCCCGCAGCGGGGTTAGTCCATGCTGCAGTTTTGTCAGCCCCCCCTGTAAATGCATTACCTCCATCTATAACATTGCCCGCGGCCGTGAACATACCAGCTGTTACAGCACCCTGAAGGCCGCCTTTTACCGTTCCGCTAGCAATAGAACCGCTCACAAATCCAGCGACGGCCGATTGTGCCACTGCATTTTGCGTCACGGCGCCTAGCATCCCCCACTCCGCGCCCCATACCGCGCTGCCAGGTCCAAGTACAAATGCGGCGCCTATGGCAGCAGCAATTCGCAAAGTTTTACTATTGAACAAACCGGGCAATATCCTGTGGCCGAACAAACTGAATTGTCCTGTTGGGTCCGTGCACGTCATCGGATTGTTATAGCAGTACGCGTAGCGGTTGTAGTTCTGCAGGTTCATCGGATCCTGGATGAAGGGATCGCCCTGCATGAACATGCCCAGGCGCGGATCGAAGATGCGCCCGTTCATGTGGATCAGACCGACGTCGTCCAGGTGCTCGTGGCCTGTGTAGCCGCGGTCCGTGCCGCTACTGGTATTGTTCCAGTCATACACCAGCTTGCCGCTGGCGTCGTAATTGCCGCTGGCCGTGCGGCGCTTGCCGAATGGATCGTAGGAGTAGCGTGCCGTCAGCGTGCCGTTATGGTCGGTGGTGCTGACCAGGCTGCCCTGCAGGTCCTTGTGCCAGTATTCCAGTTTTACCACCACCAGGCTAGGCGGTATCCACGGTTCCATCTGCCCGGCGCCCAGTGCCGGCAGGCTGCCTGTTGTCACCAGCACACCCAGGCTGGTGCCACCGATCGACAGGTAATGGCGGTTGCTGATGCTGCTGCCATTCTGCTCGCTCTCGAAGGCCAGGCCGCCGGCATTGTCCGGGTGCATCATCCAGGTCACGCGCGTGCCACTGCTGCTGACTCGGGTTTCCTTCACGCGCTGGTGGTTTTCATCGTACTGCCAGCTGTAGCGCGGATAACCGTTGGGGCCTTCCAGGCCATTCTGGCCATCGGGCAGGTTAAAGCTGGTGTAGCTGATCTTGCGGTAGCTGCCAGCGCTGGCGACCGTCAAGTTGCCGTTCGCATCATAGGTATAGCTGGCCGGGATCGCGCCGCTGACGCTGGTCAAGGCATGCGGGCGCACCACGCCGGGCCCGGATGCTGGATAGCTGTAGGTGCCGACATCGCTCTTGTACAGCACGCTGCCCAGCGCGTTGTATTGCAGCGCGACCGTGCGCTGCAGCCCCGGCACCGCTGGTGCCGACACGCTGTAGTTGCGCAGGCGGCCGATCGGATCGTAATCGTAATCATCCGTCACCGAGCCGGTGACACCATCGCCATTCGCATCGATGCGCTTGCGCAGATGGTTCAAACTGTCCCACTCATATTGGTAATTCAGGATCGCTGCGTACGATCCCGTGAAGGCGGCCGTGTTGCTGCGGATACGCCCCGTGACCGGTTCGAAGTCGGCGCGTACTGTGACGTTGTTGCCATAGAACTGCTGCTCCGCCTGGCCGCGCGCGTCATAGAACTGGCCTTGCCACAGCAGACTGCCGGCCGGGCGACTCGTCGCCGGTGCCGTCGCCGCGCCATTCGCGCCCGGCAGCGGCGTGATGCTGGCCGCCTGCGCCAGGGTGGCCGAGGACAGGAAGCCCTTTGGCGTATATTGATAGTCGACCTGCACGCCGGTCGGATAGATCTCGCTCACCAGGCGGCCATTCGCATCGTAGCGCACGCCGCTGGCAAAGCTGGGCCCGCCCGTTACATCTGTGCGCGTATTGACCGGCCGCCCCAGGCTGTCGTAGGCGATCTTGCGGCTCACGCCATTGCTGCTGCCGCTCGAGCACAGCTTGCCGATGCCCTTGCTGCAGGCGCTGCCGTCGAGGTAGCGGTCATAGCGCCAGTAGCTGGCGTATTCCGGCTCGGAACGGTTGATGAGACGACCCAGCAGGTCGTATTCCAGGGTCGTGGCTTGATTCAGCGCGCGCTGGTTCGGACTTTGCTGCCACACCAGTTCACCCAGTGCGTTGTAGTCGTACTGCCACCAGCCCGTATCCGGATCGACCATCTCCTTCTTGCGGCCGCGGATATCATATTTCACGCTGATGATGTTCTGCATCGCGTCGCGGGTCTGGATCAGGTTACCGAACGCGTCATACTGGTGCGCCAGCTGGGCGCCCAGTGTATTTGTCACGCGTACCAGCTTGCCATCGATATTCTTTTCTTCCAGGCGCTGCTGTCCGTGGTCGTTCTCGTAGGTGACCGTCAGTCCCTTGTAGAAAATGATGTTTTTCGCTGCGTTCATGGCGCGGCGCGTGCCGAACTGCACGCTGCCATGCTTGCCCAGCGGATCGCTGGTATACACGCGTACGACGCGGCCTAACGCATCGTAGATATTCATGCTCATGCCATAGTCGCCGCGGCCGCCACTGCTCGAGGACTGCGAATCGAGGAAGTATGGCTGGGTGCTGATTACCGCCACGCCCTGTGTGTTGTAATCAGTGTCCTGCACCACCAGGCGCCCCGTGCCGCCCGGCTGGGCGGCGCCATCATAGGCTTCTGTGACGGTGCGCACCTTGCGCCCGGCGCGGTCCATGTAGACGCGCGAAAACGGCCCGTTCTTCGCGTCGGCGCTGTTGCGCGGCTCGACGTGGACAAAGCTGATGCCTTCGGTCGGCCATTCCGAACGCGCCGGCGCCGGGCAGTGCGCGCTGTTCGAACTGGTATCGGCAATGTCGCGGTCCGGCAAATAGCAGTAGGCGGTGACGGTGCTGCTGCCGTCGGCGCGCGTTTCGCGCACGGTGCGGCCGAAATCATCAACCTGCAGGCGCGTCGTCAGGGCATTCGGGCCCGTCAGCGCCGTCATTGCGCCAAAGCGGGGGTCGAATTCCTTGCTTTCCGTATGTCCCAGTGCATTCGTCGATGTATTGGGAAAGGTGCCTGCCGGGATGCTGACATTGCCGATGCCGGCCAGTGTGACCGTGCTGGCGGCATACGTGCTGCCGCTGCTGCGGCTGAGGAACGCGGCGCGCCCGCCGGAACCGCAATCGGTGGTGGTGGCACTGGTGCGGTTGCCGTAGCCATCGTAGGCATAGCTGGTGGTGACGCAGGACAGCGTGCCCGGTTCGACGATTTCTTTTGTCAGCAGCCCCGTCACCGGATCATATTCGAATGCGCTGGAACGGCTGTAGGCCAGCGGATTGGCTGGTGACTGCGCCTGGGCCATGGTGGTGCCGAACGCGCACAGCGCAATCAGCCAGCAGGTCAATTGTCGCATTGCGGTCCTGGCCTTGCCGGCCGTAGCGAGTGTGCTGATGTTGGCGGCCATTTCAGTCGTCTCCCAGCAGCAGGTTGATGATCGCCATCAGCGCAGCGGGATTTACCGCCGGCTGGATGGGTGTGACGCCCGGATCGGTGCCCGAGCCCGACGTTGGTGCGCCGGCCGACACGGTCGGCAGCAGGCTCGAACTGCCGCTGACATCATTCAAGACCGTGGCCGTTTTCAGGCGTCCGAGGATCCAGCTGTCGCCGCTGGTATTGCCGGCAAGGTAGTCATTCGTCGTGCGTTTGCTGCTTTGCGCCGCGCCGGAGGCGCTGCTGGTGACCGTCAGGATCTCGCGGGCATCGCCGCTGTTGTTGAAGGTGTTGGTGGTCGTCACCGTCGGCAGCGCCACGCCTTCGAGGTCCCAGCCCTCTTCCGTACTTTTGTACAGGTACGGACGCTGCACCTTGGCGCTGGTGGCGCATGGGACGCCGGCAGTGGCCGATTCCTGCGCACCGGCGGTGGCCGTCTTGTCGCAATAGATAAAGCTGCTGCGGCTGAGCAGTGGCGCGGAAGGCTGATCGAGGGCGCCGCGGCGCGTTTCGCTCATGCTGGCCGGGCCGGGATTCGGGCCGTTCTGGATGTTCTGCGTGGTGACAGTGAGGTACTCGTCGTTGGGTGCCGTGTTCTGGATCGCATTGCTGCGAAATCCCAGCCAGCCGCGGCCGTCATAGGCCATCTTCATGCCGCTGTACGCATATTCGGTCTTTTGCAGGGTACCGCCAAAGCCGGCATTGGTCGTCACGGTCGCCACGACATAGGTTGGCGTGAGCACGTCGACCATGGGATAGGCGGCCGCGTCTGGGGTGCCGCGGTCGCTCTTGTAGCGCGGACCCAGGCTGCCAGTGTTCGGGCTGGTCAGCAGTACCCAGTTCAGGCTGGTGGTGATGCCATTGCCGGTGCGCACCGACATCAGCTGGTCGGGTGGTGTTGTGTCTGTGCGGACAAATAGCAAGTTATAGGCGCCGGGCGACGGATATGAAAGGCGCAGGATCTCGGTGGTGCCACTCCCCGTGAAGTCACCCAGCAGCATGGTCGTCTTGCCGTCACTATGCTGTAATTGCTGGGTGATATTGAAGGTATCCGAACGCCTAAAAGTTCCATCTCCATTGCTCAGGAAGACAGTATTCCTGTTGGTATCGTCGCCCCAGCGCAGGATATCGGTACGGCCGTCTCTATCCATGTCGACGGTCTGAAAATAGGAAGAGTGATTGGAAACGCCAGTGCTGCCGGATACATATGGGAGGAACAACATCAGTTCATCCCCGGCAGAAATTAAATTGAAATTGGTGATTTGCTTTAAGCTTTTGGTTGAATCAGATACCCACAGATGCTGTAGTGGCATCATCTGATTTGGCCACACACAATCCATCTTGCCATCGCCATTGAAATCTAGCGCGTTGTTACAGCTATCACCGAGTGCCACATATTCAAAATCGCCATTCCCTTTAGATAACCATCCCCCTGAATCTACTGCCAGGTCGGGCAGCCCATCGCCATTCAAATCAATAACAGTCGGCGATGCATTTCGCAAATTAATGGTCGACGTATACGCTGAACGATGCGCAAGATTGGTTGATGCTTCGATAAATCCTCCACTTGCCTGTCCCAGATATAAGCGCGTACAGATAACAGTGGCACATGCTTGATCGCCTTCTGGCGGCTTGTTTGTGCGGGGATAAGCGGGAATGATGCTTGCCACAATATCGAGCAAGCCGTCACCATTCGCATCAAGCACATGGAAAACATTTCCCTGCGTCGCGGAATATGACAGTGGCACAGTTGGCTGCCCATTGTCCATGTCACCACCACAGTTGCCGCGAATGCAATGTTCTTTAACTACACTTGCCTTGATGGTAAAATCAATTCCAGTAATATCCACTGGCCTGAAAGAACCATCACCTTGCGACAGATACAGGATGTTGCGCACCACACCACAAGAAGTACTCTGCACAGACGTCGTCTGCATCGTGCGCAAGATATCACTTAAGCCGTCGCCATTAAAGTCCGCTACAATGCTTCTGTAGCAGCCATCGCTCTTGAATAAATTCTGATCGGTGATGTTAAACCTGCTGGACTGTGAAAAATTTCCTTTCCCTGTACTTTCATACAAGCGGTTTTCTCCAGGGTTATCCGACCAGCGCAGGATATCGGTACGGCCGCTGCCAAAAAAACTCCCTACTACCGCGCCATAATGCCCGAGGCCAGGCAGCATTTTTTCATTCACCAGAGGGCCTGAGCTAAAGTTGGTGTTCTGGGAGTAGGCAAGTCCCCCGCCCTGGCTATAGTCGAAGGTGGTCGCTGGTAAGCATTTTTGCTCATTAGAGCCCGTGCATTCGGAAATTTTGACAACACGACTGCGCCCGCTACGCAGTCCCTTGTCGTACGATAATTTCATCACCTTGGTGCGGATGGCGCTTGCAGGCTGGGTGGCTTGAGCCGCGGGCCAGTTGATATAGGTATGGATTTTCTGCAGCAGGCGCACGCTGACATTCTTCGCGCCGTTATGGTAAGCCTCGGAACGATCCTGCGCCTGGTTCGGTGTATCGGGTCGATCGGTATATTCAAATACCACACGGTTCATCGGCGCTTGTGCCGCCGTGCCTGTATAGCGGATTTCCGTCAAGTTCCATTCGTGACCGGGACCGCCTCCCGTCTGGCTACCCCAGGCGATGTCTCGCTGTTCATATTGAAAATCGATATAGTTACCAACAGTATCGGCAATCCGGCTCACGGGCCAGGCTGTCGCTACTTGTCTGGTGGTGGCGGAATAATTTCCGTCCGCATCGACTGGTGCATTGGCGATGATATTCGCATTCGCAGTGGCATTGCCATTCACGCCGTATTCGTAAATCTGTCCGCTTTTGGTCCACACTTTGAAATACGCGGGACCATTCGCTGGGTTGCCGCCAGCCATGCCATAAGCGCGGATGCGCGCATACATGTCTTTCTCCGTCCTGTACTCGCGCACGAACCCGCTTCCACCCAGGCTGTCACCAGGCTGGAAAGGCATGCTGTCCGGATTGAGCACTGCGCCATCCGCATTCGTTTGGATCAGGCGTTGACCATCGAGGCATAATTTATCGTTGCCGTTAAATCGGACAGGCACCACGCTGCCATCAATTTGCTTATTGCCAGGACAGCGGGTAATCAAGGAGATTCCCTGCAATGCCCAGCCATATCCAACCGGACCATTGACGCCGCCGCCGCTGTACAACAGGCCAATATTTGGCGCCATGCCCGCGACACCGGGTGGCACTGAAATAGGCAAACTATAAGAAGGCGTTCCTGCAGCTGAAACAGACACCTGACTAGCGTGGCTTGCCTGCTGCGATATCAAAGTGAGGGCCACCATTAACATCCCCCACTTAACACTCTTCCGAACTAATGTATTCCAGCCAAATTCAAGTAGCAACGTCACGAGATGGTCCTTATTGCAGTAAAGATTAGTTATAGCTTTTTCACCTAACCATTTTAGGGTGGTCGAAAATTGCCGTATTATTGTGATAGTAGCAATTTCAAGCATTACTTTCAAGAAATATTTCTAATTTAAAGTTCATACGGGAAGTTACTTTTTTTCTTGGATTTTTTGCTTCACGAAGATACTCTTGTTTTCTGAGTGCGCGTATAGTGAGGGCGAGCAGCGGCGCATGTTGGTTCTTAGTTCTATTGCATTTCTGCTCAGAGATGGTTTTTTCCTACGAAGTTATTTCATTCTACTAAATGTTTTTCCTCTGTCGGCGCGTAAAATTCTCAGTAAATGACATCCCATCGATGCCACCGGTCGAGAATTGGAGCACCTAACAGAAACTTCGTTTAGAGAAACAAACGGCCCCGAAGTTGGTCAAAGCCACCTGACATCGTTTTCGGGAGCCGATCACATGGCCAAAACACTTCTTCCTGATGACCTGTGGGCGCTGATCCTGCCTTTACTGCCAGCAAACCATCCGTCCCCAAAGGAGGATAACGTGGCAGAGGCATTGCACCGCGCATAGTCCGCTACGGCATCGAATCGCGCGAGCGCCTTGGTAAATGGCGCTGGGTGGTCGAACGCACCTTGGGTTGGCTCCACCGTTTCCGTCGGCTGCGTATCCGCTATGAACGTCGTGCCGATATCCACCAGGCATTCCTCTCGCTTGCCTACATACTCATCTGCTGGCGATATATTCGAAGGTTTTGTTAGGTGCTCTAAGTAGGTGGTGATTTTTTGTTTCCCATGAATAAAAGAAATTTTCTTAAAATATCATTGTGGTGCTGCCACTACAAAATCCGGGACGGCGTAAACTTTATTCTTCTCGTTGCATGAGGCCAAATCATTCCAGGCAAATCCTAATTTTTTATTGGCTAACTGGGCCGATAATAGCATTGCATACGATTGTTTGATAAAGGAAGCATTTCCTGTGAACTGACACCAATTCACGCACGTTAGATCTGTTGTGAAATAAATATTTCCATTTGAGTGGCTAATTATAGTGGAGATATTTTCACTGCAGAATGCTGCAGTTGCCTCTGTGGTAAATATGACTCCAGCAAGCAAGCCTAGTTTAATAATATTTCTTGTTTTCATGTTGAATTTAATTCAATGCATTTGAGGGTGGTGCTGCTAAGGATCCAGTGTTTCGAATGCGGCAAAATAAGGGGCGGATTTGTTTTACTAATGAGATAATTAATAATTATAGTAGCCCGAAACTAACAAGCATGCAGATCCCTGGGGCTTCATCATAATAAATAAACATCGTTGCATTGGACGTTTTTGTCGCAATTAACGTTGCATAAAAACGATTTTTATCATTAACAGTCATATTGCTTGGAAAGCTAATAAAACCACCGTTACATGATGACGGCGTATTCCATATGGCAACTCCATCGGCCATGTAGTTTTCCAATTTCCAGCTCGGTTGTCCAGACGCCACTGAGTAAAATATCTGGCGTCGTTCAGCATGTGCGGAGCCGTAAAGAATTGTTAAGCACATAACAAAAATTTTTAATATTTTTGAAAAATTTTTCATATAAATTTCTTAATTTAAATTAACTGGGTAAATTTCATTAATTTCAAGTAGTTGTTCATACTATAATCATTGGATATTGTTGTCAAACAATATTTTATAATCTTGGAAAAGTTCATGTCTGGGGCTATTGACGCGCTGTTGCGTTGTTGATTCAAGGGCATAATTTTTCAGGGAAGAAATTGTGGTGCCTCACTTGGACGGACTTGTTTTACCAGTACATACAATTGATCGGAGAATGAGTTTGTATTGGCGCCGTAGCATGCGAACTGACCTTTGCGTATCATGTGTACCAGCTCGATGTCAGCGAGTACACTGCTGGCAAACCTAAACAACTTGAAGCCCAACATGGTCGGTTACGCGCGCTTGATCGGCTGATGATCCTGTTCAGCGGCGTTGTGGAGGTATTTGACTTGGTGTGCCGTGTCGGTACATTCTGTTTGGGGGTCATGTCGGCGATTGCCGCTTGGTCGGCGCGCGAAATAACAAACCGCCAAGATACTGAGAGAGAGGACGCGGGAAACGCATCAGGCGCTCCGTAATCGCTATCCATTTTTCCGCAATCGGGGAATGTACATTGAGTTCACAGGTTGAGGCGCTGCGCAGGTCGGCACGCCCACCCCAGCTATACGAGGCTTTAGCCACCTTGTCGACCACCGATGATCGATGCCCAGCACACGACTGATGTCGTGCAGGCCGCTGCGAGGGCGATAGGAAATGAGTTCGAAGAGCGGGGCGCCGCACGAGGGGAAGCATCCGTTCCATGCCGGCAAAAAAGCCATTCGATCATTGCAAGAGCGGCTACTGTGTGGTCTGCCCAAGAAACACAGCTCAACTAACTTGGTGGTAGCTGGACGGCAATTTAGGATCACTGAATCCAAAGTGTGTCCTAACAAGATGCTCAAGGAGTATAGCTAATTTGCCAAAAAATCTGGTTGTAGCAAAGTGAACATTGAAATGTAAACTTTACAGCCACCCCTTTAGCAAAAAACGTCTGGTAAACGAAATCATTAATTGATGAACGCTTCCCTAGAGCGTAATGCCAACAACATTTTCACCATCGGACCAACGTACGCAGGTATTGCTCCCAAAGACACTGATAACTTGACCGCTCGCCCGAGCAGTTAATAACATTGCAAGCTGCTGTTTCCCTGTGACTGAATTCTCATCAGCAATCAGCCAGTATGAATATTTTGCGCAGGCTGGTTTTCCTGTCGCCGTATTTTCCATGGTAAAAGAGATTAAGCCATCAACCGATCGTACGGTGATACTGACTATTTTTCCTACTTGCTCTCCTGCATAGGCCGGGTTGCATTGGATTGCGAATAGAAAGGCTAAGACTGAAAAAAATTTAGACATGATTTCTTCTATATGATTATTTTGAAATTTCAAGGACTAGCTTGGCAGTAGCTGGACGGCCATTTACCATCACTGAATCCAGAATACATCCTGAGCGCAAAAAACTCAATGAGTATGGGGAATTTCCCCAAAAATCGGACTGTAACAAAGTGTACGTTGAAATGCAAATTTTACGGCGACCGCTTTGGGAGAAAATGGCGGGTAAGTGAAATCGTCAATTGCTGAACGTTTCCTAGAACGTGATGCCAACAACATTTTCGCCATCGTGCCAGCGTACGCAGCTATTGCTTCCAGAAACACTGATGGCCTGACCACTTGCGCGAGCAGTTAATAATATTGCAAGTTGCTGCTTTCCTGTGACTGATTTTTCATCTGCAATCATCCAGTATGAATTTTTTGCGCAGGCTGGTTTTCCTGTTGCTGTATTTTCCATGACAAAATAGATCAATCCATCACTGGATCGAACAGTGATACTGAGTATTTTTCCTACTTGCTCTCCTGCGTAGGCCGGGTTGCATTGGGTTGCGAATAGAAAAGCTAAGATTAAAAATAATTTATGCATGATGCCTTCTATCTGATTGTGTTGAATTTTTATTTGAGGATTGGCTGAGAGGATGCTAAATAATTTATTTTTCCTATTGCTGCGCTTGTTCTTCGGGCGGTAGATGATGTAGGTATATTAAAATTTAAAATATAAACTGCATTCCTTCGCTCCGCGTGTCATTGATTTTATTGCATATTTGTTCGTGACTCAACAACAAAAAGCATTCGGCGATGTGTCGTAGTTGTTCCGCTACCTGTTCATACTCTACTCTAGATGGTGATTCTTCAAGAAATAGGATTCTGTCCAGTACGGCGTGCCCTAAACCGAGCGCAACACCGAGGACATCCAGCCTGACGAAATGCGGCGGCTGAAGACCGAATTGAAGCGTGTTACCGAGGAGCGCGACATCTTGAAAAAGGCGGTGTACTTGCAAAGACGTCCGAGTAAGGTAAGCCTTCATTCAGAAAGTCCAGGAGGAATTTCCGGTGCGGCGTTTGTGCAAGATGATGGGAGTTCATCCCAGCGGTTTTTATGCGTGGTGCGTTCAGCCTGAGAGCAAGCGGGCCAAGGAAGATAGGCGCTTGCTCGGCCACATGAAGAAGTCATGGTTGGAAAGTGGTGCGGTCTACGGCTACCTCAAGGTTCCCGGCGATTTGCGCGACCTGATCCGACGATCAGGTCGGAGCTGATGTGTCTATCCCTGCCCTGTAGAGGCTCTTGCTGCGTTCAGGCAAAAGCTGGCTATCCCTCGCCATAACGGACGGTGAGGGATAGCATATCCGACCAAGGCAGAGGCAGAGCGCCGGCTTCTGAACGCTGTAACGGCACAACTGGCTACGTCAGCCGGGCCCATCATCTGCTTGAAGTAGTCGATGAAGTCGCGGATTTTTACGCGCTGGCAGTGGAGCTGACATCACAGCCAGCCTAGCATGGCATGTGGTGGCATCACGCCAAAATAGACGCTTGCCGGATCGCTTAATATATCGTCGCCAGTAGCTTAGACTCTCCTGATCCATAGTTCTTGAAAGATGAAAAACCGATGGGTCGTATCTTAGCTTGGGTATCCTGCCAGCACACCTTGTGTGCGATCTAGTAGCGGCCTGATCCAACGACGACATCGGGGCTGGCTAGTCTATCGCCCCTGCCCTTGCAGTACCGGTTGATCGATGAATGGTCGACCCATGTGCCTCACTCTTACGTCATTTTCTCGATGTACCAGCAGCTCATCGGGTATGTCGCACACCAGCGGATGCGGACCAAGATGACGTCGATTGGGAAACGCATGTGAATGAGAGCCGCTGTGCTGGCGGTTTTCTTCTGGCGTTAGGCATTGACTTGATCTATTGCGTTTCGAATGTAATAATTATCGAATTCTTATTTAATAAGCAGGACTGAAAATGAATAAAACTATTAATCGACTCTGCATATTGGTCATGCTGGCATTGAGTAGTGCTGCCTATGCTTGGACCCCGTCGGGAGAGCCTGTCAGTGTCCAGGAAGTCATTGTGTGGCAGGATGCGAGTCCTATTGTGATCAAGCTATCGAGCGGTCTTTATTGTCATGTTATGCCTGAAGAGAGATATCTTTATGCGTTGGTGTTAACCTTGTATGCATCCGGAAAGACGGCGTCGATTTATTGTCATGATGCTGTAGAGAATAAAGGGGGCTATCTTTCGCATCGTTTGCACCGTATCGGCAGTTTAAGTTAATTGCATTGTCGATAGTCATTGTTTCGATCATTGATGATTTGTCTGCCAGGCATAGACTTGAGGATTTTCGGTTTGAGTCCTTTATGGAAGTGCTGATCAATTCACTTTCGTAGCGAGGTTGGCGCGCTAAAGGCCGACCGACGAGCCACTCAAGCTCGTTTTTCGTTCGATTCGACGCGATTCTCACGTCTTTTTGTCATCAAGACGGACTACGGGATTCAGTGATTGTAAAGCGCCTGCCAGCCAGTACCAGATTGGCGAATGCAACAACGTAAAGAGGTTCTGTCGCGTTGTTGATCGGAGGGCGAAGTTATCCCGGTATGGCACTTCGGCCGTCAAAATGGAGAGACCGGTCCTGCCAGCGCATAAAATTGGTCTGCGAACGGCATCATCACTGTACGATTCATTGGCCCTTACGGATCATGTGCATGAGTTCGATGCCAGCAATCACGGAGCCGGCGCAGTGGCATGATTTGAAGTTGAGCATCGGCTGGGTCACTGGCTTGATAGCGCGGTGGTTCTGTTTCGCGATGTTGTTGAGGTATTTGACTTGGTACAACAGGATCGGCACGTCGCGGCCGGCATTGATCGTATCGATGGCCGCCTTGTTCGCGCCACTCTTGTCCATTGCGAGCTTGCCCGGATCACCGTTCGATTCTATCGCCTTATTGAAGAGGCGTTTCGCGGCAGTCATGTCACGCTTCGCCGTGAGCAGGAAGTCGACGGTCTTGCCTCGCTTGTCGACAGCGCGATAAGGATACTTCCAGATGTCCTTGACCTTTTGATATAGGTCTTATCCATGCGCCAGTTGCTACCGACCGCGCGCTTGTGTTTGCGGGCCATTGTCTCAATGCGCGGCAGGAAACGGATCGTCCATCGATTAATCGACGAATGGTCGACCGACACGCTACGCTCTTTCATCATTTCCTCTATGTGCCGGTAGCTCAGCGGATAGGCTGCATACCAGCGGATGCGTACCAAGATGACGTTGATCGGAAAACGCGTTCCTTTAAAATTGAGCATGTCGAGTCCAGCGTTCGGGGGTCCTAGTCTACCTAGCCGGTCTCCGGAGGGTTGCCAATACGACAGAACCTTAACTGCCGGTGGTGAGTTGCTAAGCTACTGATGGCGATTCAGACGGAACTTGATGCTTAACTACCGACGGCGAAAATCATAGATTAATCACGTGTTCAAAGGTATAATAAATTTCACATAATCAACTTCCTAAGGGATGATTTTTTGCTCATAATATGAACCTCTTACATGAAAAGATGGGTATGACTGTCAATTTTTCAAAAATAAAATCTCTTTTTTTATCTCTGATTCTAGTGATGTTTGGCTCTCATGCGAGAGCTTCCGATATCTACATTGGTGATTTAACTATTAGTAAAATACGTGCCGTTGGTGAGTACTATTCTCCAGCATTTTCAAATACGATTGAAATTTGGTTTTCTTCACCATTAATTTTTCCAAGTGGAGCGAGATGTGCGCCCAACAGTTATCGTGTTCACGTCGATATAAAACATAAACATATAATCGCTTCTGCCTATCTTGCGTTCGCGACAGGGAAGAAAATTAACATTAATATTGATGATCAGTTGCCAATTCGGGGCGGAGGGTGCGAATTATCGTATTTGGACATTTTAAATTAAAGGCGGTGTTCTCGTCGAGAATTGAAGTGCCACAATTTTTAGGCACTTCTCCAAGCGGGGCTCTACTCGTTGATCGGGACGGCCAAGCTCAACAGCGCCGATCCTGAGGCCTAGCTACGCCATGGACTGGCGCACATCGCCGCTCACCCGGTCAAATTGCTGCCCTGGAACTGCGCCGCGCAGCACCCCTCAGCTTAAAAAACATGCCGCTTCCCAGCGGTGTGATGCCATCATCTAGCAATACGTCCCTAGGCTCAAATCGACGCTTGGTTACCGCCCACACCCTCACTCCCTGCTTACTGCTATCCTAGACTGATGTCGGTACTTTTCCGTCGCAAGGTCGTAATAGGTAATCGTTACGCGTATTTCACCGTCATTCTTACTGATCCGATCAACGTCCCCAAGCTTGCGGCAGGATTTAGCATCAAAACCAATCAAACTCTTTAAAAATTCGACATCAATCGCGGCGGATCGATAGCTTTTTCCCTTTTGTAGATTTAAAGGATTCTGTTCGTTTGCTGGCCGGATTGACCCTCTCAGTTTGACCCTCCCTCCATGTCCTCGCGAACGCCGCGACCCTGTCGTAAGACCCCTCAAATCCCAATTCCTTCAAGTCTTCATGGATCTGTTTCAGCGTGCGCCGCTGCTTGCGTGATCGCGCCGCCTCGGTTTTTAGGAGCGCAGAAAGCTGAAACGCGTATTTGTCGATGGCCCGGACGGAGCGCCGCTCAGAGTAGGCTGGCTCAATGGTTTCCGATCGCAGATAGCGCCGGACGGTGTTTCTAGAGATGCCCAAACGCCTGGCTATCTCTCTCAAAGGGACCTGGTCGCGAATGTGCCAGCGTGGAATAATGCCTAGTAATGCCACGTCGATCACTCCAATTCCCCACTCAATGTCATGAGCAGGATTGTGTCTTATACGTGGGTCAGTTTCGTGTGCAAATTATGCGGTGAAGTGGGTCAGATTTCGCTGCAAATCAACAACACCTCTCCATGGCGAGCATTCTCGCCTAAATCAGTGTCCGGGTACATTAAACCACTACAGTTTGATTCTATGGTCACTGTCCCATTATCACCAATACTCGTCCCCCTTTTACAAGTCGAACGCTACTTTTCGTCTTCGTCAACAACGCGGCGGGAGGCGGGGTCACGGAGGCGATTCAAATATCGCAGAACGATTGCACAAACTACCGGCATCAGAATAGGAAATTCAAACTAGATACGAATCCCATCAAGCGATTGATGCTTCTCCAGCCAAGACTTGACCCACAAAGGTTGGCGTCCGCGCCCACTCCATTGCTGATCCTGATTTTCGGGGTTGCGATATAGAGCAGCCACTGCTTTTTTCTCCTCCTTCGCTGCATTTTTTGGCACGCCGGCGATCAACTGTGTCAGCGGCACACCGACCCGCTGGGCAATCGCCAGCATTTCTGCACGGGCTTTTTCCAACTCGCCTTTTTGTCGGGTCTTGATTTCTTGAATTGCTTGCGCTTCAAGCTTTTTTAACTCGGCCAGTGATAATGATGAGGTATCCATATGAACTCCTTGAAAGTAATACAAATTTGGGGGATGCCTGTATGTGACTTGAGCATGCATGCCAAGTGAAAGCCATTCTAAAACATTTCGTTCGTGCTTTAGCCGTCTTCTTTCTCCTTGTAACATCGAAACCCCTTGTTTAAAGGGGCCATTTCGACTGGAGCCATGCAGCTGACCCGGCAACAATCGTGAAAATCACCGTGGCCACGAAGGCTGAAATATGGAACCACGATCCCCTTCCTTCGCATCGACCTGGCTTCTGGCCATGCTTCAAGGGCAGACCTATGACCAGATCGCAGCGCGGTTTCGTGTCACGAAGTCGACGGTGTCCAAATCGGTTACCGATCTAGCGCGAGATCTGCAGTCCATCGTTGGTGTGGTCGGCATCGACGAGGACAGTGCGCCCACTGCCCATGTGATCCGCGCGCATGGAAAAGATTATCTGGAAGCGTTGGAACACTTCGTGCCGCTGGCGAAACATGCGGCCACAGCCTCACTTCCAATCATTACCCGGGCACACATTGACCAGCTGGTGCTGCATACGGCACGGCATAGCCGCTGCAAACAGCGCGATATCGCCCTTCTCCTCATGCTTATCCATACCGGTGCACGTCCGAATGAGATCGCCAGGATAACCATCGCGGACTACATCGATGCGTCGGGCCAGCACCGCTCTCCAGTATGGCTGCCAGCTGGTGCGGCCACAAATGGCGTAAGGCGCCCACTGCTTCTCGACGCAACAGTCTTGTACTGGCTTGACGCGTATCTTGCGTGGCGCGTAGCCGCTGGTTGGGGTGTGAGCGATCGCAGAGAATACCGAGGCCTTCAGGGCGACAGTAGCCTATTTCTCAGCCGGACTGGTGAATCGTTTACTTCGCCATCAGCAAAAGCCACTGCCGAAAAGGGTTTACATGATGTCCTGCAGCGTATCTTCCGTTACGCCAATCAGCCTGGTCTGGGTGTGCTGGGTGCGCGCCGTTCAGTGGCGCATCGGTTGCAGGCCGACGGCAGCACACACGACGAGATCGCATTTTATCTTGGTACACGCACCGGTACCGTGCAGCGCCTGCTGACGACAAGTCCCGGCAAGCCACCCCATCCAGGCACCTCCGGCACTTGAACACGACCCATCTTGCCATCGCTCGAACTACCTAGGTTCGCTCGTCCCGTAGCAAAGTGTCTGGACAAGGATCTCGGGGTTGACTCGCGAATGGTCAATGAGAGGATGGTTTATCGCTCATTTTCACGTCAAGGAGACCATCATGGACAAGGAAATCGTCAATCGCTCACTGCCGCAAGCCGCTCCACCAACGGTCCTTGGAGAACGGCCGGCCCGCATTCCCACGGGTGGCACGATCCGCGCCGGCATCAAGGTGCTGTCCAAGGCGGCAGCGAGCAATCCGCAAGCGAAAGCGATCTACGAGCAAGGGCTGGCCTCAAACTGTTCGTTTGAAGAGATCGGACAAAAGATTGCCGAGGCCTTCCCGGACATCAAGGCACCGCTGGTGCCCAAAAATGTGGCGTGGTTCACCGTACGTCCGAATGACTTTCCCAATCCGGCCCTGGCAGCGCAGATTCTGGCGGCGTTTGGCGAAGATCGCGGCGACGGCGTCATCCGGCTGTATCGTTTTCCGGTCATTTTTCCGGCCGACACCTGGCAATTGGTCATGCCACATGAACTGGCTGCCTGGGCACGCAATGACAAACGCTACTGGAGCGAGTATGCGTCAGATGGCCATACGCGCTACTGCAAAATGTATGCGCCCGTGCGTTTTGATGAGCGCAGCCAACGCGTGGTGCGCACCTTCGGTGGACGCCCAGTACAACTACGGCCAGAAAACAATGGTGTCTGCGATCCAGAAAACTGCCCGGAATTTCAGAACCGGCAATGTAATCTGACCGGAAAATTCATTTTCTATATTCCAGGCATTGCCTCGATTGATGCCTTTGTCCTGCACACGAACAGTTTTTATGCCATGAGCCGCGCCATCGAGCGCTTTGAAACCATCTCGTTCATGCGCGGTGGCCGCCTGGCCGGCTTCCTCGATCAGCACCGCACGCCCTTCTTTTTCAGTAAGAAGCTGCGCGACGTCTCCCATATCGATCCCAAAACCGGGCAATCCGTGCGCAGCGCACACTGGATCATCGAACTGGAAGCACCCATCGATGTCTCTTCCCTCCTGATCCAGCATGACGATGAAAGCGCTTTACACCTGGCCGATCAGGCCGCCCATATCCTGCAGGGGCAAAAGGAACAACAAGACATTGCCTCATTGCAGCTCCGCCCCGATGAGGCACGTGAGGTGCCACTGGAGCAACCGGCACAGAGTGAAGCATCCATGCAGCAGAAAGCGGCCACTGACGCCACGGCATTGGCACCACCTCAGCAGGCCAACCACTGCGGCGAAGAGGAAGCAATCCGCACCCTGTTTGACCTGGCAGCGGCCTATGGTGTGGAGCAGGATCGGTTTGGCCTCTTTGCTGACCGCCAGTGGGGAGCCGGCTGGCGGCGCAATCCGAACGGCCGTCAACGCGTGCTGGCGGAACTGGAACGCTATCAGAATGATCCGGAAGGCTTCTGTGAAAAGGTCAATGCCCGCCTGCGCGCGTCGGACACGCCGTCATCCCGGCCGCGCGTGCCAACAGCGCCAGCCAAGGGAGAATAGTCATGCGCATCGCTCATTTTTCCGATTTGCACTATGCAGTATCGACCTTGCCCGAGGTGGATACGTGCTTCACCTATGCCGTAGACCAGGCGATCGCAAGACAGGCAGAGGTCGCCGTCATTACGGGCGACACCACCGATCACGCCCTGGACGCCCATTCGCCGGCGTTGATGGCGCTTGCGCGCCAGATCCGGCGTCTGGCCGACCATTGCCCGGTCCTGATGCTGCAAGGGACGTTTTCCCACGAACCACCCGGTACGCTGGATCTGTTTTCCCTGCTAGCGGGACGGTATCCCATTCACGTGGCCAATCATCTGCAGCAAGTCATTCTGAATAGCCGACGTGAATGGAGCGCTTCAGCTCACTGCCGTTTCGATGCCAACGACTGGCGCGACACGGACTGTGCCCTTCTCTGCTCGTGCATTCCGACCATGAACAAGGCGAAGGTGGCCGCCAGTGTCGGTGCGGAACAAGCGGGACAGGCCATGGGGCACTATCTGGCTGACCTCCTGGCCGGCTACGCGCCAGGCAATCTGCTGGCGCGCCAGCGGGGTATTCCCACCATCGCGCTCTCCCACGGTACCGTGATTGGCTGCATGACAGAACATGGGGTGCCGATGGCGGGAATGGACCATGAATTTACCGCAGGCGCGCTGTTTCAGGCACAGGCCAATGCGTTCATGCTGGGGCATATTCACCTGCATCAGGCATGGGACCACAACGGACAGGTGATCGCCTACCCCGGCTCCATTGGACGCTTGCATTACGGTGAACAAGGCAATAAGGGTTTCCTGATGTGGGACGTCACCGCGAACAGCGCTGGCTTCGAACTCGTCGCGACGCCGGCTCGCCGCACGCTGGAGCTGGCGTTTGCCGGAGCGCCGGATATGCATGCACTGCACCAATACGTCGCTAGCCACTCCATCGAAGGTGCCTGGGTGCGTATCCGCTGGCAGTGCCTTGAAGAGGAGCGCGCCACCATCGACCGCGAAGCGATCACGGCACTGTTTCGTGGCGCGGCAGGCATCAAGCTCGAAGGCCGTGTGATCCCGATCGCCCGCGCTAGAGCGGAGGGAATGGCACGCTGCCATCAACTTGAAGAGCAAGTGCATGCGTGGGCACAGCAGGTCGATACGCCAGCAGCGCCCTTATTGGCGTGCCTGGCCCAGCTAGCTATCCATTCACCCGCCGACATTGCTATGGCTGCGCTGTCAATAGAAACCGTTGCTGGCGACGCTTGTACAAGCGAGTGCCATGCTTCGGGAAACGGGGCTGTGCAGCCTTGAGGTGCGCGTGCTTCGCTTCATACTAAAGAACGAAAGACACTTTGACCAGGAGAGATCACCATGCGCCCTCTTTCCCTCACCTTGACGGGTTTCATCGGTATTCGCGACGGGATGAACAGAGAAACATTGACGCTCGATTTCGAACGCCTCACAGCCGGCGCCCAGCTGGTGGCCATCGTCGGCCCGAATGGACGCGGCAAAACCACCGTGTTAGACAATATGACGCCCTTTGCGACCATGCCGTCCAAGGCAGGGGCTGACGGCCTTGGCAGCTTTTCCTACTACGATGAGGTGTACTTGCCGGTCAACCGCAAGGAGCTCCTGTGGGAAATGGCGGGACGGCAATACCGCACCCAGATCATCATTCGACTCAACGGTAAGCGCAGGAGCGAGGCCTACCTGCATCAGCTCTGCGATGGCACATGGCAACCCGTGCAACGCCCAGACGGCAGCCTCTCCGATGGCCGGATGGAATCCTACCAACGCTGCGTCGAGGACATCGTCGGCCCAGCCGCCACTTTTTTTACCACAGCATTCTCGGCGCAGAACAGGCGCCAACTGGCTCACTACCGCAATGCGGAAATCAAAGTGCTATTGAGTGACGTGCTCGGACTGGAGCGCGTGCGTGCCAAGGGGCTACAGGCTGCGGAGACGGCGAAACTGCTGCGCTGCGGGCTATCCGGATGGCAGCAGGAGCGACGCCTATTACTGCAACAAATCGATGACAATCACGAGATATCGCGACAATTGAGCATGCCCGACGGCGCGCTGGAGACCTTACAACGCGGCAGGCAGGCAGCACTGGCAACGCTGGATGCGAAAAAAAACACCTTGGCCACCCTCAAGGCCGAACAAACCGTCTCCGCAACCTACGCGAACCAGCGCCAGCAGCTCAACCAGACACTGCAGCACCTGCGTGATCGCCTGCTGGCACGCAATCAGCAAATCGACGAGCGAGAACATGACCTCATCGCGGTAGGCCAGGCCATGATCCACCAGATCGTGCAGCGGCGGCACGAGCATGCGCAGGAATATCTAACTGCAGTCAGCCGGCATGCGAACCTGCGGTTGCTCAACGCCGATCACCGACGCGTGACCCGCGCCGTTGAGCGGCTACCGATCCTGACACGCCTGCAGGAATACCGCAGCAATCATGCCACAATCTGCCGTCAGCTGCATGATCGGCATACGGAGGCAACGTCCCAGCGTGCTGTAGCCCTGCAAAAGATCGATGGGTTCAACCGGGAAATCGGTGAGACGGTATGCCAGATCCGAGCACTGCACCAGCGCCTCTCGCTCACCTCCCTCGTTCCCTGCTCGGGGACCGCGCTCCAGGGACAATGCCAGCTACTCGAACACGCCCGCTCAGCCCGTCCCATCATTCCCCAGCACGAACAATCGCTGCGCCGCCTGGAACACGCCCAGCGCCAGCAATCCGAGGTGCTGTCACAGCTGGACGCGCAAATCGCCGCGATGCCGGACACGGCAGAGCGCTTGGCGCGGGCACTGCGCCGCCTGGATCGTACTCGGGAAAGACGCGCAACCAATCAGCAAGTCGCTGCGCGCGCCAGCGAGATCGAGCAGGCACGGGATAGCATCGACGATGTGATCCGCCGGATTCACCTGCTCGCGCAGGCCGTCGACCACGAAACGGATACCGAAAAACAGGAAAAAGCACGCATTGACAAGCAACTGGCAGCCATTGCAGGTGAGCGCGCTCAGATCGCGCAGGGAATTCACATGGAACGTGAGCGTATTGAACAGCAACTCGCCGCTCTACCTTCGCCGTTCGATCTGGTTCGTCTCACTCAGGCCGAGCAGGAAATCGCTCACTTCACGGACAAGCTCACAGAATGTGAAACACAACTAAACGAAGCGATCGGGCGACAGCACCGCCTGACTGAACTTCAACGCCAGCGACTGGGTCAACGTCAAACGCTAGCCTCTCTGGATGCCCGCATCGCTCATATTGAAGAGCAGACAGCAATATGGTCTCTGTTCGCCACATGCCTGGGGAACGATGGCATCATCGCATTAGCCATTGACGACGCGGGCCCCGCCCTGTCGATGCTCACGAACGATTTATTGATGGCGTGCTATGGGCCACGCTTTACGGTATCCATTCGCACGCTGCTCGAATCGGGCAAAGGGCAATCCAGGGAAGGATTTGACGTCATCGTGCACGACGCCAACACCGGCTTCGCCAAGAGCGCTTCCAAGATGAGCGGAGGCGAGCGCGTCTGGATCAACGAATGCCTCACGCGCGCCATGGCCTTGTATCTAGCCCAGTCAAACAACCGGCGCAGCGAAACCCTCTTTTCGGACGAAGCGGATGGTGCCTTTGATGCCGAGCATAAACGCATGTTCCTTGCGATGAAAAGACAGGTTATGCAACTGGGTAATTATCGACAAGAATTCTTTATTTCACACACGCCAGAGTTGGCGGCCATGGCTGACGCCACCATCGATCTCATCTAGTCTTCAATATACACACCAGTCACCATTGCATCACCCGCCAATCCGCCTTCTGGTATGCACTTCTTACACTCTGGCCGTGCCATCGCTTGAAGAATGCCTGGACAAACAGGGATGATGAGCGAGCTACCGCTCATCATCCCTCATTCATCTGAGCACTTCCACCGCTATGGGTACAAAGTGTAAATGCCCCCCGTTGTCGTGATACATGCTTGTCAGCATGCTTACTCAGGACGCCTCTGCAAATCGTGGGGCAAGCTGAGCCACCCTGTTTTGCCGCTCGCATATCCGCCTTTGACGGAGCTGGTTTCTCCAACACCTGCCGTCTACTGCCTTGGCACAATCACACTTCCATCCGCCATGCGCACGGCATAGCCGCATTTCGGCTGCCGTCCTGGCGAGATGCGTGCCCTCCAGCCATAAGGTCTGCAGCGACTCATGGAACAGAAACACCAACGGCATTTCGTCCCGTGCGTCGAAGTAGTCTTCATAGCCTAGGTGCAGCGCTGCCTGAAATGCTTCCAGCTGCACCAACTCATCGCTGTCCGGACGCCACCTCTCGGCCGCCTCCATGTATTGCAGGACGACAGCAAGACCGTGAGCCTCGTTAGCATCGTCCATCATCGCCTCCGTGAGGTTCTACCGCTTCGGCTGACTTCTGATGGCGCTTACGTTGCAACGCCCTTAACTGTTCAACGCTGTCGCTGATAGCCGCTTGCGCAAACCCCATCAGCCAGGCATCCCGCAATCCGATCTCCTGGTTAAACAAGCGCGGCACCTGCTCATTGCCCCGCTTGTAGTCGTCATACCCCATCTCCTCAGCGCGATATAACATCACGCTCATCAGGTCGTGTCGACGCCGTTCATCATAACGGATGTCAAGCGCGCGGCAATACTCGTGATAAATCAAACTAATTGTTATGTTGATGACTTCATTCATGACAATACTCCTCAGTGCAAATGCCCTGCGCCGTCTTCCGTAGAACCACCGTGTCCATAGCAAAGATCCTTTGCTGAACACAGGTGCCCTGTTGTCAGGTCGCAAAAGCAAATGCACGTCCTGTTTGTTCGAATAAACTGCGCGCCGTCCCGAGTGACCACGCGCGCCCCTGGAGGCAGTGCCTCTAATTGTTCAATGAGCGGGTCAACTTCTCCAGCCGCGCTGGTGTATGGACTCCCACTCCTCTTCCAGAGTAAATAATGATGTTTCATGATGTCCTCCATGCTTGAGGGAATTGAAATGTCCTGGGCAAGCGATGCCAGCACACGGCAGGGAACCTGGACGATGCCAGCTTGGCGTATGCTGGCGACTTGAAATCTGCTCAATCCATGCCTATCCTGAGCAACGGTATCGGCATAGAAAAAACCTTCTATGCCGAATTCAGGATCTGATGAGGGCCACGATTGGCAACAACATGCTGCAACTTGGCGTACATATCCGACTGACGGCGAGAGACGTGGAACGCTTGCGCTACGTCACTGGTTTTGAACCGGTGGGTATCAAAAGGCTCACCGATCTCGACGCTTACATCGAACAATGCAAACAGCATTTGCGGGGTCGTGCCGACGAGATGAGGTTGTTGCATCAGCTCATCGACGAAACGGTCGCCTCATGCCGCACATCGGCCGGCACAATACTTCACCGATCACCAACTGGCTCCTAGTGCGTCCAGGCATGATGCAGTTCCCAGGCAGAAGGCTCACGATCCTGAATCTTGGCAGCGCGACCAGCGGCCGCTATGCCAGAGTCGATCGTGAATCAACGCACCCTGCCGCCAGCGCGCTCTGTCGGACGACGAGATGCGCTCATACCGGCCTGTTGCCCGGCGTCAGTTGCAACGGTTTCACGCAATGGGCGAGCAATCCCTGACGGTGAGACTTCCTCGCCGGCCGCGAACGGGCCGGCGTCCCCAGATGCCAACCTGCCCAACTGAGCGGCTGCCTGATCCTCGCGTTCTGGCAAACAGGCCAACAGAACTGCTCCCATCGACCTGAACAACCTGCTCGTCAAACCGATCGGGACGCCGATCACCATATGGATTGCCCAACGGATCCCGGCGCCAATCTTGCGCAGGCGTGCCTGACGCGCTTTTTCCCTTCGCAACACATGTTTACAACGCAAATACAGACCACTATGCTGCAATCGCATTTCACCGTTTTTTTCCAGATGCGCCACCAACTCGGCGGCAATCACTGGGTCTGCCGCGCGCCGATAAAGACTCGCCCAAACCCGCTCCTCTTCAATGTCGACCAAGGAGCGCCGTCGCTTCCCTGCCCTCGCCTCTGCTTCGTGATGCATGATGTCCTCCGCAAAAACAAAAGGGAACGCCGGCATCCTATCGGATGCTGGTGCTCCCTCGTCTAAACACGTCCCGCGCCCTTTAACAAGCAAACGAGACAATCTTTTTAGCACTCTCCCTCATCTGGCAACGAATAACCGCATGCGGGGCAATATATGCTCCAGTGCTGATTGATCGTGCCAGACTCAGCACTTTCCCAGCTGTGATACCTGGCCCGCTCATGCAAACATGCCGGGCACTCCGCTTCAAAGCGCTCATTGTCGAGTTCCATTCCGCCAGGCTCGACACTCCTTCCAAATACCCTGATTCCCATGATGGTCTCCTCAGCAAGTGCCTTGGCTGGAGTGTAAGTCACTCCGGGCAAGGCGCCGCATCAGCTGGGTTCGCCGCAACCAGAGCTTCGTCGCGATGTGAACAACACAGGCAAATAACGATCCTATGCCTGACCGCAGGTACGGGAACACACTGCCAGGATGACACTGATATGGCATCTGCGCGTACGCTGAAGTATGCGATATCCGAGGGTCGCCTGAGCCTGCCCGCAGCAGTGCACACACGACATGCACGTCCCCGTTCACCTCACGTAACCCGGTGCCGCCGAGTAAAATGCAAAGCGGGTATGGCTGATCCTGTAGAAATTGTCGTTGGGACATGATAGCTCTCCAAAAAAAGAAGGCACCATGGCCCCGTATGGAGACCGCGATGCCCCACACACGAGAAGATAAGCATGGCTATCGTCCAATACCGATAGTCAAGCGAAAGAGGGCCCTCCATTCCTCAGAACAGGGGGCCCAATCGATGAAAGTAGCGAGTGAACTGTACTTCCATGACGCAAACAATCCTCTGCTTGCGCACATCAGCCTGACAAGTGGCCAGGCGAAGATCGGTTGCCGAAGCAACGTGTCGAAGTCTTACTCGACAGGTGAATGACGGGTGACGACCGCAACGCTCACCACGTGAGTGGCAAGATCCTGCCAGACATCCGCGATGGATGGAGCAGGAGCAACGTGAGAGCGATTCTCACAGAAAGCACTCTCATTTTTGCAGTACTTCTTGACGAATTCAAGCCGCACCGGGGCGAAAGTTCACCGAAAATCGATCGTTTAAGGTTGCTCGATGCGTTCCCAAGCTACTCACCGATAGCGATCCGTACACAGTCGTCGGCTGCAGTCATCCGTCGGCAACCGGATGCCTGTCAACCCGTGACTGCTGCGAAGAAGTGAGGAACGGTCCACTCACCTGCTGAAATAAATCCATGCTCCGAAGAAATTATCTGCCTCTAACCACCTACTGCTTTGACGGGCACATCGTTCACTCTCAAATCTGGCTTGTCTGCAGCAGTCTAAGGCGCTCATGCACCAATTGATTAAAACAGCGCATGAATTTTCCCCCATCGTCACAAGCCACAATCACATGCTTTTCCAGGCGGCCACATCGCGAGACGCGCCGCGTGTCAGCAATCACGCATGATGTGTGACTAAAATTGCATATGACGAACGGCCGCCCTTCTACCGGCGCACCATAATAAGCTTGCGCCGCGACGCGGGCATCAGCTACTTCGATCCCCTTGCATCCGCTTTTCTCAATCACCGTGTAGGTGGATCCGGCTGTCCGGCATGCTCGCAACAACTGCTGGTCCTCCGCATTCAGTTCCATACGACGTCCTCCGCGCGCCTTCCCAGCACCAGTTTCACGAGACTAGCGCCGCTGACCAGCACCACTTTGCTTTTGGTCAAATGGGGATACACGGCTGCGCCACTGCGTCCGGTATGCAGAAATAGTCCCGCCCCAAAACCGTGATGGCAAATGGCCTCGCCAAAGGCCGCGACATGGTGGTGATTCACATGGCCGCTGTAGCGCTTTGACTGTACCGCATACCAGCCCTGCCCAGGCAGCCACACCTTGCCGTCAATCCCGCCGTCCCCGGAGTACCGCTGGTTGCGCAATACAAATAGTCCAGCGTCTTCCAGGGCCGAGAGAACGACCTCTTCGAACACCAGCGGATCCACGCTGCGCAGATAGGCCAGACACCGCGCCGCATATCCCTCCCCCGTGAACTGCCGCACAGCCCGCAACACCGCGCGCGATTGCGCGATACGCCGGCGATGTTCAGTGAGCCGGCGCAGCCGCACAGCATTGAGCACCTGCGATGCACAGCGAACCAGCATGCCGCTCAGGCCGCGCGAACTGGCCAGAACCGCTTCATAGCGTTCGCGCGGCGGACGCGGCGCGCCCGAGCCCCCAGCTTTTCCCTCTTCGATTCGCGCTCTTCCATTGTCACTGGCCACGGCGCGCTTGACCCACCGCGCACGCGGATTCCCTGACGACCAACGCTGCCAATGTCCCCGTTTCATGATGCCGCTCCCATTAAATCGACTTCATCACTGCGCCGGCCCGCCGGCGATCCCAGATATGCATTGCTGATCTGCGGGCGATGGTGGCCCAGCTGTTCGGCCACCTGCCGATAAGCATCCGCCATGACCTCACGATCGATTAACAGCTCGCCGCCACGTACAGGCGGCTGCATCTGCGTGATATCAAAGTACAGATCACCGGCAAACTGATGCCGTAAGCCGTGTGGCGTGACGCCCAGGTCATTCTTGGTCAGCCCTACTGAACGCACCACATTCGAAAACAGGTCCAGCGACTGTTTCAAGGACAGCCCAGGATGCCCAATATGCCCCCAATCCTGCCGGGCGAGACAGCGTGCACGCGCCAGCGCTTGCCGTTGCTGGGCTGTACGCACTGCCGCGTAGCGCAGCCGGCCGCCCTTCGTCCCGCGCTTGATGCGCAAAAAGCTAATATAGTGATCGGATCGAGGATGTTGGGCCGGCAAGGCATACGCCGGTACTTCGGCGGCGCGCGGGCAAAACATGACGGCTTCCTTGCGGCGCAGGCCAAACGCGATCATCATCGCCAGCTGCCCTCCCACGTGGCTGTCAACCGCATCGACGGCGGCAATGACCTCATTGACGGCAAGACCATGGCTCTCCCACCCCTTGTCGATTAGCGCCCCGTAGGAGCGGCGTACCAGAGCCGGATCGTTCACATAGCTCTCGGCACTGCGCACCAGGCCCGGCTTGCCAATCCAGCTGGCGAAGACGCGGATAAAGCTCATTTGCTGCTGAATGTAGGCCGCGCTGCAGGGGTATGCACGGCGCGGTATGGTCATCGGCATATCAAGTAGCACATCTGCCGGTAACGGCTGCGCCGTCCAGTACGCCATCAACGCGCGCACGTGCCGTTCCGCCAGGTTCTCCGGTATGGGTTTAAAACCCAATTTGCGCAGCAAAGCGAAAATACGGTACAAGCCCTGGCTGCGCGCCTCCCTGGTGCTATGCGAAATTCCTTTACCGATGCTGGCATGCCGCTCATTGAATGCGTCCAGCAACGCATCGAGCTGCCCCCTCCATTGTGTGTTGTGGGTCATGACTTCTCCCTCCTGATACTCAAGGATTGTCGACTTGGCATGCTGCACTGTCTGGCGCGCATGCCCCGGTGTGGCCATTTAGTGGCATCGGCGCCTGGCCTGCTGCGCCGACGAGGGAGATGTACTCTAGACATTCCAACGCGCTGTCCCTATCTCAGCGTCGATGGCGGATTTTCTATTTGCCCGAAGGCGCGGTGTCTTAAAAATGCTCATGCGAATAACCAGCGAATTTCTCCTTCTGTGTTAGTCCCCGCGTCTTGCGCGAGCAGTGCGGCGCTGGCGCCACAAAGACATTTAGGTGCCCCGGCCACTCTCAATTGAACCAGGACCTTGCCCCTCTTCCCTCACGGTCATCCCACCAGCCCTACCACCAGGCCGCTTCGTGATTGCGCACTAACCAGGTTGATCGAAGCTTCTTCGGCAACGTCACAACAAGGCACCGCGATAGGCTCTTCGTACAGCAGGAAGATTGAATAGGTGATAAATCACTCTCCTGCGGTTCGCGGCCGCAGGCGATACATCGACACTACTAAGATCGTAAATTAGCGACGGAGCGCCGCAAGGCCCTCTCCGATTTGACAAGCGTCTCTTGACGAGAAATCACGCGCGAGCAGTTACCCCCAGCAGGGGCAGCCCGACCTACTTCTTCACTGACATACCACTCAACTCGACCGCAGGGCGCGGCCGATCAACTTCGCTTCGATAGACAGGTAACGACTGCAACGGCATACCACGCTTGCCAGCGCCACATTCGGAACGCGATGTTCCTGGAAGTGGGTCCAGACAGTCGTCACAGAATATGATCAGTTTTTTCGAATGTCAAGCCGATTTTCGGCGCTGAAAATTTGTGATTGAGGTCGAATTTATTTGGTAAGTGCCTATGGCGAGGATTTCTCCCTATGAAGAACGCCGCGTGGCCATTCCTCTGATTGTAAATGGTATTGAACATCGGGACGGACTGAGCCAGATACACAGATGAGCGACCAAAATACGTCTGCGATGTGGCGCAGTTCCAGCGCAGATCCGATGCGATTTCACGCCGACATGCACCAGTATAGCCGCGCCGCAGCGCGACTCCAGTCGTTCCCCAGCGCGTCTGGATTCGCACTCATTACAAATTCTGGCAAAAAAGCAGGGATTTTCCCATGGAGTACGTACCGCCCCACTATTACTGTTGATCACTTGCAGCAATCAGGAGAACGAAGTGGAACCCATCGTGCGGGCCGTGGACATTGGCCGAGGAAATACCAAATTCATTGCAACGGTCAGCGCCGGTGAGATGCGCTGCGCGATGTTTCCCTCGCAGGCCCACCCATGTGAAACGATCTATGAGCAGGAAACCTGGGGAACAAAACGCCGTACCGTCTGCGTCCCGGTCGACGATTTGAACTATGAGGTCGGGCCAGACGCTCACCTGGCTTCCGACATCTTCAATGCCAATGTGCTGCAGCACGACAGCTACAGTGCAACGCCCGAATATCTGGCTTTGCTACTGGGTGCGCTGCATTACATGCGCCTGGACCGGATCGATCTCCTGGTACTTGGCCTACCCGTGGCCACCTATAAGCTCAAGAAGCAGGTGGCGGCGTTGGAACGCCGCGTGACCGGGGAACACACCTTGGCGGAAGGCAGAAAGATCACGATCGCGCGCGTCAAAGCAATTGCGCAGCCATCCGGAGCCTTGATGTACTGCGGGCTGACCCATGGGCGCCTTGCACAGATGCGCAAGGAGCGCAATCTGATCATCGATCCAGGTCGGCGGACGTTTGATTGGCTCGTGACGCAAGGTATGCAACAAATTGACAAGCGCAGCCACTCGGTACCGCGTGGCATGTTTGACGTGCTCCACTCGATCATCGAAGGAATCAGCCGAGCCACCGGCTCTCATTACCGGGAATACGACGCGATCGATTTGGCGCTGCGGACGGGAAAGAAACCGGTCATCTTTCAAAAAGAGTACGACATCGCCCAACACCTGCCGCTCGCGCAGAAAATCCCGGAGCAGGCTGTCGCCGAGATGCTGCACTACGTGGGCGACGCTGCTGACATTAAAAATATTATTCTGGTCGGCGGTGGCGCCTTCTTCTATCGAAAAGCACTGAAAACCGCATTCCCGCATCACGAGCTGCAGGAACTCAAGGATCCGATCTTTGCCAACGTCAAAGGTTTTCAGTTTGCTGGAACAGAACTGGCCAAGCAGGTAGACGCTACATCGGCACGGACAGATGGCACAGAGCCGCTAGACACGGCGACTTAAATCATGGGCACACCCATCACTATCCGTTTGAGTGTAGAGCTGGAGCGCGCGGACAACCCTCCCCTGTATGACGATCTCATCAGGTTTCCTAAGGGACCGCGCCGCGTGAATCGTCTGCGCACGCTGGCCTATGCCGGGCTGGTAGTACAGCAATCCGGGCAGACCACGTCGACCATGGAAGCACCGTGCCTCAGCAAACCAAATTCTGAACCAAACACGCCGAATCAAGACACCGTCGCCGCCTTGGCATCGATGGAGCTTTTTGGCCCATCAAGAAGCGAATAGGAGTAATCCATGGAAAACGAAGAGCTACCGCGTATCAGTGCTAGCCAACTGGCCGAAATGGGGTTCTGCGAACGCAAGATCGTTTTGGCCGACAGGTTTGGCCCACGCTGCTCGCCCGAACGCGAACAGGCACGGGCCTATGGAGAGCTTCAACACGTGAGGTTCTTCATCGAAACATTGGATTTGAATGCCGCGCCGTTTGCGCCAATTGGCCTGAGAGAGCGCTCCGCTATCGAGGCCAACAGTTTACCTAGACGCCCGACCAAACTCTACAGTTGGTTGAACAAGGTATTGCCAAGAAGCCTATCGGCGGTGCGCAACATGCGCGTTCAAATGGGGAAATCCGTTCGAACGGTTTTTTTGAGACTACGCCAACAACGGTGCTGGCCGCGACATCGACAAGTGCCACAAAGGCGCCAAGCGCGCCTTCGCCTTGTCACACGCATTCATGAAAAAAAATGAACACTTCGACTTATCTATCGATACTCTGGCATGTGAGTTGGGTGCTTCTGTTGCTCTGTGTTGTACGTGGCGTGCGAAGGCATGCCACGTGTCGAACGCGCCCCAGCTGGTTCCCGAACGAATTGCGTTACGCCAGCCTGGCTTACGCAGAGCAAACTTTCTCCATCGACCACCCCATCAAACTTCTCGCGCGTGTTGATCGGGTCTATCGCAACAAAGGAAGACTTACGTTGATGGAATACAAAATCCGACGTGTGGAGCGCGTGTTCATGTCGGACGTGATCGAACTTTCGGTCCAAAAGATGGTTCTGGAATTGGCAAGCGGCGCCAAGGTGAACGAGTATGGATTTGTCGTTGTTGAGCACCCTGAGATACCTGGGCGTAGAGCCATCAAGGTTTTCTTGCTTAATCACAAACAAATCACGGCATTTTATCACCGCAGAATAGCTTTATTGAGCCAAACGATTTCGGCCGATCACGCGGAATCAATATCGCAGTGTCGCCGATGTGAATTCTTGAAGGAATGCAAAAAGTATCCTGAAAGTACGGTATAGGCCATATGGTGCTCAGAGAATACCCTCTGTGAATGTCCCACGTGATGATGCTTTCACTGGACAGTCAGAGTTTCTTGCGAGCGATAATAAATGCTATGAACTGCGATTTACTGATATGGCGCACAAAGAAGATGCGGCAGCCTGGCTTTCTCCAAGAGGTCTCGTATCATGAACTCGATGACCGGAACCGGGCGCTTGAACAGCAGCAAAAGGGAAACTGAATGGACTTACCTTCCAATGTAAGCAAGCAGATCGACTTGCTATCAGAAATGGGCAATGACCTGGCCGATCAAGGCGAATTCAGCCAAGCAGCGGAGAGATGGACGCAGGCCCTTGATCTGCTCCCTGCACCACAGGCTAAGTGGGAAGCGTATACCTGGCTGAAAGCCTCCATTGGCGATGCGCTCCACCACCTTGCTGATTTTTCTGCGGCGCGCGAGGCATTATTCGATGCGCTAAATGGTCCTGACGGCCAAGAGAACCCGTTTGTGCATTATCGCCTTGCGCAGACGGAATTGGCCTTGAGCAATGAAGAAGCTGGTATCGCGGAATTGCTCAAGGCGTACATGCTCGACGGTGAAGAGATCTTTACAGAAGAAGAGGATGGGTACATTTTTTTGCAAAAACTTCGGGATGCCGGACTGGTCAGCTCGCAAACATAGTGGATTGTGTCGAGGTGCAACATGCGTAAAGTTCTGATGATCGTCATCGTCATCTTACTAGCGGGTATTGCAGGATTGTTGGCAATGGACCGCTACGACAAGCACGTGGAAAAACAAAGGCAAAAGGCGTTCGACGAAAAGTTTTTGAAATAGTAAATCGGCGAGGGCACGGCCTGCAGCAGATCGGGCGACATACACCTAGACCATAGAGCCGAAAATATCGGTGACTTTGGAGTAGGAAATATTACCGCTCTGAATACGGAGATATTGTGAAATTCATGAATATCGCATGGATTGAAATCATCGCACTAAATATCGTGGCTTGCGCCGAATTTGATCCATCACTCAATGGCTTGTTAAAGATCGACACCAATATAGCTGCGCCTTCCCACGTACGCCAAGGCAATTTATATCCCAATAGAATTTCAGCCACCACTTACTCCAAAGAATCAGGATGCACGGTACTGCCGATTCATAAAAGTAGCGTCGATGTTGATACGCTTTATGGACGCGCAATGACCCGTTTCGGATTTAAGTCGCCTGAACAGATCACGTTTTACCGAAAAACTGTTGATCGAACTTACTTGGTTGATCAGGGATACAAGCATGAAAAGCAAAGCGGCGCCTTTTACCATTTAGCTCAAACTGTCTCGTCAGGTACACCTGGAAAATCAGGCGCAATGTGGCTCGAGCTGACATTTTCTAAAAATGGTTCTGGCAGTGACGTTACTGCCGAATTTTGCATCGATCCAGGTGATCCAGTAATGTCCAGCAACAATATCCGCCAACAAATAAGCGCTCGAATCCAAGAGATCTTCGGTACCTGACAAGGTGCCAGCAGTGCGGGCCTCGCACACCCGCCCGCTCCAGGTCTATGTGAATCACATGTTCTTGGTTGCGCTGCATTGTCTATCTATGCAGTCTTCCAGACGATAACATTGAGGTGAATCGCCACCAGTCGCTTAGACTTTCCATGTCCATGGTTCATTAATGATGAAAAACCGATGGATCGTGTCAGGTGCCTGGGTGTTTTGCCAGGCACCTGCGTGCGACAGGTATGTCGCCACTACGACGTTGCGCTCACTTCAAACGAAAGCGCCAAGCTGCTGTACTACGGCCCACTTTTTTGCATTGTGTGCCTGCTGAAATAAGGAAAGAGGGCTTGCCCCCTTTTGCCTTGTGCTACTCATCCGCATCTAGCAGCCGGGTGAGGCGCTTTATCGTTCGCTGTCCAATTCCGGCCTCGCTTGCTGCGGCGATGTCAATTTCACCCCTGTCTACCAGTGCCCTGAACTGATCTTCAATGCGTATTGTTCGGTGCTTGGCCACGAAATCAAAGACGTGTTCCGCGTTGTCGACGTAAGCGTCCTCCGAGCCAATATACAGGTCCGTTAAAATTTCCGTTCCCACTTGAGTCTGCACGGGCGCCACCACAACAGCAGCGAGTAGCCAAGGCAATAGTGATGGGCTGGGGCCTTTTGCTTCAGCAGAGTACATCGCAAGTTCGTCGACGGTTGCTGCGTAAGTGCAGGCGATGAACAATGAATCCTCGACAAAGCGGGCCAGTACTTCGGTTTTGGTATAGCGCGGATCGATCAGAAACCGTCTGTATCCTTGCGCGTATGCACTTTCGATCGAGGCAAGGAAAGGCAGCTGACCTACAGTCGTCGGTACTTGATCGAACTTGCTCATGGTGCTGCGGTGTCGTGGCATGATGCGCGCTGCCAAGCCCAGATGCTCCGTCAATGCAAGGGCAGCCTCACCAATTTTTGCACCGTGATTCTCGACGTCCTCGATCGACCCTAGCGCAATGATGCCTCGATTTCTCTTCGCAAGAACGGCCTTTAGCTGGTCTGCCACCGGTCCCGGGAGAGACTGCGTGTCTGTCACCGAGGCGCCCTTGAGTGGTGCGCTGTATTGTTGAACGAGGCCTGGCTGAAGAGTGCCATCCTCCGCTATTGTGCCGACCAGGTATTCGTGAAGATCGTCGTATCCCTTGTCTAGCAACATCGTCGTCGCGTCCGCGCCTAACAGCTCCGGCATTGGCGTGTCGAACAGGATCGCTACCCGATGGCCGGAACTCTCCGCACGGATGCAGGCCATCTCGACCCGATCACTCGCTTCGCGCCACGACTGTTGATCTAGTTCGACTGGTCCGAGGACGATCAGCGTACCGCTCGGGACTCGCTCAAGGCCGCTTGACCAGAGGCCGTCGTCACCGAGGTTGATGGCGGAGTCATGTCTTGTTCCGGCGCGTTCGGCATAGAACACCCCGCCGTCCGTCGCCTCCTGGTACAGGCCCACCAGTGCATCGATTGCAGCCTGAGACGTCGTGAGGTACACCCCTGCTTTCGATCCGGCCGGCCAGATCTGCAGTGTCGGTGCATTTTGCAAGTCTGCAGGAGGGAGCAAAAGCTGCAGCAGTTCTGCGGAACTCACTTCATGCTTGTATTTGTGGGCGAGCCGATAAGCCAGGCGAGCTGTAGCTGACAAATCAAGTTCCTGCGCGCCAACGCACCGAGGGAAGGCCTGGACTTCTGGCCAATTTCGCAGTCCTACAAGCGAAGCGCTGAGGTCCAACGCCTGGCCGTGCCCTATCTCGATAGCGGCGTCTTCTAAAAGGGCGCGCAGGCGCCCGGCCAACTGCTTGAGTTGTTGAATATGCATGGTTTCTCCACGGGCGGTGTTTCCGGTGCACACTTTGCGGACCGCCCATAGGTAAAAACCACGATATGGAAGGGTTCTGGATATTCCCCGTCTTCGTCGTACCCTTTCGGGCGCGTGCGGCAGGCGACGGTAGCCAGTCAGCATTATATCCCTGACATGATCGCCCGACCAAGTTCTGTGTAGGCCAGAAGCCCCCCGACTGTAATCGGGCTTCCAACATATTGACTGGACGCCTGCCGATCTCAGTACAATGCCTCGATGAATCCGAATGATCCCTTCGACCGCGACAACTTGATCCCTGCAGAAGCCCTTCTTACCGGGCAGAAGATCGCCCGCGACTATTTTCAGGGCGAGCTGTATCAACGCGACGGCGTCTCCCGCCTCGAGGGAATCACGATCGATCAACTCGACGGCGCCACGTTGGACCTCGACGAATCTGAGACCGGCAGGCTGTTCATGATCCCGGATGGCTCCATCGTGTGGGCGCTCGAACTAAGGGAGCACGGCGAGGCGCCTGCCGGCTTGGAAGTCGTGTCGAACAACATCTTCATGGCCGAGAACGAGAACACCAGTGTCATCGCCTACAGGGATGATGAGGGCACATCCCTGCGCGTCGATGCGCTCTATATTCGCCAGCTCGTACTCGCCGCCGACGCGCCTGAACGCATGGCCACGGTCGCATTCGGTCTGATGGCTATCTCGGCTTACCGGCGGGGCTTTGACCACATTTCGCTTTTCGCAGCCGGAAACGGACCGATCGATCCAGACGACCCGGACGGTTTCGTTGGATTTGCTGTATGGCCGAAATTCGGGTTTGACGCGCCACTCGAACCTGCCGAACTGAACATGGCACCCTCCAAACCCCTGCGTGCTTGCCGGACGGTCCAGGAGGTTATTGCTGTGGACCAAGAATGATGGAATGTACACGGCCGGGGCCGAGATATGCGCTTCGACTTGAGCGCCGACAGTCGAAGTTGGGCGATTCTGCTAAACTACCTGTATCAATCACTCCTTCTACCGGAGATTGAACCATGACCGCCTTGAAGAAAACGCCTCTGCCCCAGAACAATGCCTACAAATTGGCAGCGGCCGCTCGCCGCGCCAAGGTCGCTTCCTTGGGTGCGCCGATCATCGGTGAAGTCAAGCCATCCCAGGGCCGGATCCGGGTCACGCTGGGTGGCAAAGCCATCAGCCGGGATGCCCGTTCGGGCGTGTTCGGACCGTCTTTGATCGACATTCCGGAATTTTCCAGCGTCCGGAAGCCCAAGTCAGCATAAGGAAGCGGCCAGTGGCCGCTTATTTTTCGCGGAGGTTTTCGCGCGCAAAACTGCCTCCGGCAGCAAAGTATGGTCATGCTCCAAGACTGCCAAGGATCCAAGGAAACCATAGCGACGCTCGCTGCCACGCTGACAACTCCTCCTATGAGGAGCATCGTCTTCCAGAACAGTTTTGGTAGGCGCTAGCCGCAGCCTGAATTTGAAGCGAATCGACACCAGGCACTGCGTGAGCGCTCGGCAACACCGTGACGACACAAAAGATTATCGTGATAGCTTGAACATGCCAACCAGCTCCTGTAGTTGCTGTGCCTGGTCCCGCATGGCCTGCGCAGCGGCCGCCGCCTGCTCCACCAAGGCCGCATTCTGCTGTGTCACATCATCCATGCTGATGATGGCCTGGTTAACCTGCGCAATGCCCTGGCTTTGTTCCTGCGTGGCGGTGCTGATTTCCAGCATCAGTGTGGTCACCCTGTCGATACTCTCGACCACATGGCGCATCGCATCGCCTGCGTCTCCGGCCAGTTCGCCTCCATACCGCACCTGGGTGCCCGAGGCGCCGATCAGATCCTTGATTTCCCTGGCTGCGCTGGCCGACCGCTGTGCCAGGCTGCGCACCTCACCTGCCACCACGGCAAAGCCGCGCCCCTGTTCGCCTGCGCGCGCCGCTTCGACGGCGGCATTCAGGGCCAGGATATTCGTCTGGAAGGCGATGGCATCGATGACGCCAGTGATCTCCGCAATCTTCGACGACGACAGGCGAATGGCATCCATGGTATCGACCATGCGCGCGACCACCGTGCCGCCCTGCCGGGCCAGTTTGCAGGCTTCTTCCGCCAGTGTGCTGGCCAGCTGCGCATTGCCAGCATTCTGACTGACGGTGCCCGTCAATTCCTCCATCGACGCGGCCGTCTGCTCCAGTGAACTCGCCTGCGCTTCCGTGCGCGCCGACAGGTCCAGGTTGCCCCTAGCGATTTCCTGCGACGCCGTGGCGATCGCCGACGCATTGCCGTGAAGCTGGTGCACCGTTCCGGCGAGATCCTGCTGCATGCGCGCGATGCTGTGCAACAAGCTGCTGCTGTCGCCATCCCGCAGCCCCACCGGCGTGGACAGGTCGCGACCTGCGATGCGCCGCGTGACCTCTCCCGCATAGGCCGGTTCGCCGCCAAGAGCGCCAAGCACGCTGCGGATCACCTGCCAGCCCAGCGCCGACATCACCGCCAGTGCGCCCAGGAAGAACCATAGCGACTGCAGCGCCGCTTGCCAGAATGCGTTGTCGATATCGTCGTTAAAAAAACCCGTGCCGATCCACCACCCCCAGGGCTTGAAGGCGATGATACCGTTGAGCTTAGCCATCAGCTGGCCCTCACGCTTGCTTTTCACGGACACCAAGCCCACCTCGTCCCGGGCGAGCGCCTCGACATAGGCCTGCGAATCCGGGCGGCCATCCATCGTTTCGCCCTCGGCGATCACGCCGATATTCTTGGGATTCGGATGCACCAGGTTCAAGCCATTGGGCAACCTTGCCCAGTAGTAGCTCTTGCCGTCGTTATTGAGCTGGGTCAGCGCTTCTTTTGCCGCTGCCTGCGCCTGCTCCCGCGTCAGGCGGCCTGCCAGTTCTTGCGCATGGAAATGCGCGACCAGGTGTTCACCCATCTTGAGCATATTGATAATCTGCGCTTCACGGTCATGCAGCATGGCATTGTGCAGCGTACGCAAACTGGAGCCACCGAGCATGGCCATGGCCAGCAGAGCGGCGCCAACGAGCAACAGCAGGCGTTGAGAGACTTTCATGGGGCGTTCCTTGTTGTGCGCAAACGCGCGCAATCGCCGACGACAGGCGTGCCTGTCCCTGCCCGCCGCTGTGAGGGCGGGTGCTGGGCGGTGCGGCGGCGTTCTAGCGCTTGGGTTTGACTGCGAGATGCGGAATGAAATACTCAGGCCGCAGTTTACGGGTGATTTCCAGCACCGGCAGCACATGATCGAGATGGCTGCGCATGGCGGCGACGGCATGCTGCGGGTTGCCAGAGGCGACCGCTTCAACCACGCCGGCGTGTTCGGCCATCACGTCGCTCATGCGCCCTTCCAATGGCAAAGTCAGCTGGCGATAGCGGTCCATCTGCGTTTTCGCCTGCAGGATCATGGGCCAGACTCCCGGATAGCCAGACAACTCGGCCAAGGCCGCGTGGAAATTCTCATCGGTACGGTGAAATCCCCGTATGTCATTGCGTTCGATGCACTCGGCCTGAGCCGCCAGGATGGCACGCAGGCTGGCGATACCTTCGGGCGTCGCTCTTTCGGTGGCCTTTTCGATGATGGCCGTTTCCAAGGCACAGCGCACCAGCATGGCCTCCTCCAGCGAGTCGAGCGGGATGCGCGCGACAAACGTGCCCACTCGCGGCAGCACCTCGATCAAGCCCTCTTCGGCCAGGCGCTGTACTGCTTCGTGCACGGGCGTGCGGCTGGTGCCCAATTCATCGGCCAGGTCCTTTTCCACAATGCGGGTACCCGGCAGCATGCTCATATCGACGATACGCTGGCGCAGCAGTCCGTAAATGCGGCGGGCGGCGCTGACACCGGTTTCGCCATCGGCGAGCGTAAAAGGAGACGTCGAATTCATAGACTGTGTAATGGTACGGCAAAGTTTGACAGGAATGATGATACCGCGTCCGCGTTCATCCGGCAGGCATTTCCGTGCGTGCGATGATGGCGCCGCGCTGGCCGATCACGCGGGCGGCGAGCCGGTGTCCCGCACGCGCTGCCGCTGCCGGCGGCTGGCCCGCCAGACGCGCCGCCACATAGGCGGCGCCGAACGAGTCGCCTGCCGCCGTGGTGTCGACCACTTGCGCCACGGGCTCGGCGGCCACTTCCTGCAGCGTGTCCTCATAGCTGACGATGCACGGCTGGGCTCCCCGCTTGAGCACGATCTCGGGCACACCCAGCGCGCGGGTGCGGGCCAGTACCTGTGCCACGTCGGCAGGCCCGTACAGGGCATCTTCATCGTCCAGCGTCAGCAGGGCCAGTGACGACAGACTCAGCACGCGATGGTAGACCGAGGCGGCGGCATCGGCGCTTTCCCACAGGCGCGGGCGATAGTTGTTGTCGAAGATGATCTGGCCGCCTTGTGCATGACACTGCGCCAGCGTGTCCAGCAACAGTTCGCGGTCCGCCGGCGCCAGGATGGCCAGGCTGATGCCGGACAGATAAACGTGGCGCGCACTAGCCAGCTGCTGCAAGATGGCAGGCGCCTGCGGCCCACGCATCCAGTGGCGCGCGGCCGAATCGCTGCGCCAGTAATGAAACTTCCGTTCGCCGTGCGCATCCGTCTCGATCAGATACATGCCGGGCAGCTTGTCGTCCAGACGTTGCACGCAGTGCGTATCGATGCCCTCTTCCTGCCAGCTGGCGTGCATGTCGTCCGACAGCCCGTCGACGCCCAGCGCCGTCACGTACGCCACCGCATGCCGGCGCGGATCGGCCAGGCGCGCCAAATACAGCGCCGCATTGAGCGTATCGCCGCCAAAACGGTAAGCCATGGCCTGCGTCCCGGCGCTGCGCTGCAGTTCGATCATGCATTCGCCGATGACGAAGACGGTTTGTGGTGCTTGCATTGCGATTATCTCCCAATTTCCATCGATTCAGAGCGGCGCCGCGCTGGCCATCTTTCGGGATGCCGGCGCGGCGCGGTGCTACTCAGCCCGGCGCCGCGGCTTACTTCTTGTCCCAGGTCGAGCCAAACAGGTTCGACTGGCCGATGGCCGGGAAATCAACGAAGGCCTTGCTGCAGTCGACCACCTTGTCGACGTCCACTGCCTGCGTGGCCGTGCCGTTGACCTTCACGCGTTCAGCGGCATTGGCGAAAATAGGCAAATTGGTGCCCTTGATCGTCAGGTTCGCGTCCGACGACGTCATCGTCGTGCCGTTCGGCGCATCCGTCACCACGTTATTCAACGACATCACCAGAGGATACTGCGGATTGTCGAAACCGCCCGTATTGGCTTTGAAGCCCTGCAGCTTGATGGCCGTATTGCCCAAGATGCGCACGTTATCGAGCGTAATGTCGTGGAAGTTCGGGTATTGCGGACCCGCCGTCGGCAGCGCCTTGGTGCTGTAGTAGGTGGTAAACAGCAGCGCGTTCAAGGCATCGCGGATGCAGATATTGCGGTAGTGGACGTTGCTCACTTCGCCGCCGCGCGCATAGTCCGACTTGATGCGCAAGCCTTCTTCCGAATGCGTGAACGAATTGTCGTACACCTCGACGTTGCTCACGCCCGCATTCGTTTCACTGCCGACCGAAATGCCATGGCCCCAATAAATGTGGTTATGCGCGATCACGATACCGTGCTTGCGGTCCGAACGCACATCGCGCTTGCCGTCGATGGCGAACAGGCCCGAGCCGGGCGGCGAGGGATTGGCGCTACCTTTCAGGGCCACGTCATCGTCTCCCGTGCTGACGAAGTTATACGCAAAGACGAAGTTCTTCAGGTAGCCGTCAAACGACATGGCACCCGTTGATGTGGTCTTGCTGCCCGTGGCCAGCTTGCCGGAGATGGCCTTGCCGGCCGCGCCCGGATCGAAGGCGTCCGTGTTCTTGACGTTGTCCGCGTTATAGGTATCGCCGTTGTACAGCGGGTTGCCGTTGCCGGCCGGATTGGCGAAGGCCGCCAGGGTCGGCGTCTGCACTTTCACGCCCCACACGGTCAAGCCATCGACGCCGCTCGGCACGACGTGGAAGTTGGCGCTGTTGTTGAGCGAAATGCGGTACAGGGTCAGGTTTTTCGCATAGTTGAACACCATCATGCGGAAGTTCGACTGCGAGCCCGTGCCGGTCACGCCGTTCTGCACCATGTTGCCCAGAAAGGCCAGGTCCCACCAGCTCATGTTACGTGCCGACGATTTCGAGTCGACGACGGTGCCGCCGTTATCACACGACACGCCGTCCACCGCCTGCTTGCCCGTGGCGTACATGGCATAGGTGTTCGAGCAGGTCATGTCGACCTTCATCAGCGGATACAGCTTGTTGGTGGTGACGATTTCCGCATACGCGCGGCTGTCGATCGAACCATCGCCCATGACGGCCGAGTTGACCAGGTTGTTACCGTTGATCAGCGCCGAACAGTTGCCAGAGCTGCCGGCCTTGGTCGAGCTGACAGCCGTGTTGCCACAGTACGGACCGGCCGGATTCGGCGAATACGTGGTCACGTCGCGCGAGGCGTACAAGGTCACGCCCTTGTCGATCCACAGGGTCACGCCCGATGGCAGGGTCAAGGGACCGCTGATGAAGCCATCACCCACGCCCGAGCCGTTGACCACCAGGCGCACGGCGAACTTGCTGCCGCGGTATTCCGGCTTGGCCAGTTCCTCACCCGTGACGCCGGCGATATTCACGTTCTTGACGTTGGCGGTCTTTTGCGCGGCCGTAGCGGCGGCATCGGCGGCGGCGATCTTCGCGCCCACCTCGGCATCGACGGCGGCGCCGCAGGCGTCGAGCGCTGCCTGGATGCGGGCCTGATCGGGATTGGCCGTGGCCGTGGTGACGACGACGCCGACGCCCGGCTTCGACGGGTCGGCTTCCGGCGGCAGCGAGCCGTCCGGACGGCGCACCAGGTTCGGCGATGCTTCGAGCGTGGCGCACACTTGCGTATCTTTCGGCAGGGTCGGTTCGGCCGGCAGGTCCGGATCGAACGACGTCGTGCCAACTTGGTAGACGCTGCCCGGGGTATAGCTGGTGGCGGTTTCGCCCTTGGTGTCGCCACCGCCGCCGCAGGCAGCCAGCATGACGGCCAGCGGCAGGGCGACGCATGCCTGCGTCCAGCCAGTATTAAGTTGTTTGATACCTGACTTCATGTATGTATCTCCTGATGGAAGCACGCTCTGAGGCGCGCTGTATGCCGGCTTGCGCCGGCTTCTTTTTGAAAACAAGGTTTAAAAGCGGGCGATCAGGCCGATGCCGAAGGCGCGTGGCGAATTACCGGGCGCCAGGAAGGCGTCGTCCGTACCCGCCTTGTTACTGTGCAGCGGCGACTGGCCCAAGTTGACGTTTTGCTGCGACTTGTTGTTGATGCGCGTGAAGTACACATAGGGCATGAACTGTTCGTCGATCTTGTAGGTCGCGCCCAGCGATACTTGCGTGGCGCCGAAGTCATCGGGGCGGCCAAAGGTGGTGTTGTCGAGCTTGCCCAGCTTGCCGGCGGCCAGCATCACCGTGGTGTCGTAGCCGACTTCCTGCGTGAGCGACGCCATTACCGAGCGCTGCTTCATGCTGCCCGTTTGCAGAGCCGTGTAGATATTGCCCGGCGTCGGCAGCGACTGCAGCGCGTAGCCGTAGCTGCCCGATTCAAAGCCCAGGCCGACCGAGGTTTTGGTCGGGAATTTGTAGGTCGCCAGCACCTTGTAGAACGAGGTGTTCACGCCGCTCACCGAGGTATTGCGCATGCCGAAACCCTTCGACAGGTTTTCCACGTCCACGCCCGTGTTTTGCTGGCGGTCATAGCCGGCGCCGATGGAGAACGCGCCGATGCTGTATTTGGCGGCCAGCGAGTAGCGCGCGCGGTCGTCGCCGGTATCGCGCACTTCATCGAAGCCGTAGGAAGCGCCAGCCTGGAAGCCGTTCCATTGCGGCGTCAGGTAGTGCGCCGAGTTCTTGTAGCGCGCTTCGCCGCGGCCGAACAGACTGTCGGCATTGCCGCTCAGCTGAGCCGAGGTGTTGTTCCACACGTCCAGACCCTGCACCGTCAGACCCAGGTTGCCGCCCAGGGCGCCGCCCGAACCGACCAGGCTGCGGTAGACGGAATCGTTATTGCCGATCACGAAGCGACCGAAGCGCTTGCTCTCGATACCGACGAAGGTATTGCGCGATTCGATGGTCGATGATTTGCCCTGGCCATTGATGCCGCCTTCGTCAAAGTTGTTCAGACTGCCTTCGATCTGCCACAGGCCGCGCACGTCGCCCTTGATGCCGATCGAGCCGGCAAAGCCGATGCGTGAATTGCCGTCCGACACGCGGCCACGGCTGCCGTAGGGGGTGGGGCCGCCTTCGGCTTTCACCGATTCGATCTCGCCGTTCAGGAAGCCGTAGATGCGCGTTTCGACATGGCGGTTTTCCAGGATGCCTTCGGCCAGCGCGCTGCCGGACAAGGCCGCCAGGATCGCTGCCGCCAGGACACGGCGGGTGCAACGGTTGTTCAGTGGTGTCATGTGCTTCTCCTCTTCTCGCGCCTTGATTGGCGCATATGTATAAACATCAAAAAAACAGCTCCCCGCCGCACCGCGTGGTGCAGGAAACAACGGGGGGAAACAGGGAGGGTTGGCCGTCAGGTAAAGGCTGGCTTACCCAGCGGCACGGCTGGCGTCATCTTTTCGCGTATCAGCATGCACACCACGACGGCGGCCACCAGGTCGAATACGGCCAGCAGCATGAACAGCGGGCTGTAGCCGACCAGGGTCACCAGCACGCCGAACACCAGCGTGAAGATCGTCGCGCCCAGGTAGCCGGACATGCCGGCCAGCCCCGTCGCGGTGGCCACTTCGTTCTTGCCGAAGACATCGGAGGTGATCGAGTACAGCGCGCCCGATAAAGTCTGGTGAGCGAAGCCACCCACACACAGCAGAGCGATGGCCGCGTACGGGCTGGCCACCAGGCCGATGCAAGCCGGGCCGATCATGCAGACGGCACCGACGATGACCACCAGCTTGCGCGAAGTGAACAGCGATACCTTCCAGTATTTGTGGAACCACGGGCTCAGGTAGCCGCCCAGCACGCAGCCGATGTCGGCGGCCAGGAACGGCAGCCAGGCGAACATGGCGATTTCCTTGATGTTCATGTGGCGCTCGGTGGCCATGTACAAAGGGATCCAGGCATTGAAGGTTTGCCAGGCCGGTTCCGACAGGAAGCGGGGAATGGCGATGGCCCAGAAATTACGGCTGCGCACGATCTGGTGCCAGCGCGCCTTCGGCGCCACGCCGTTGCCGGACGCGTCGCTCTGCTCCTGGCCTTCCAGAATGAAGTCGCGCTCCTTGTCGGTCAACAGCTTCTGGTCGCGCGGATGCTTGTAGAAGGCCAGCCACAGTCCCGTCCAGACGATGCCGATGGCACCGACGATGACGAAGGACATTTGCCAGCTGCCGTGCAGGATGGTCCACACCACCAGCGGCGGCGCGCACAGGGCGCCGATCGAGGAGCCGATGTTGAACCAGCCGATGGCGATCGAGCGCTCCTTGGCAGGGAACCACTCGGTGGTGGCCTTCACGCCGGCGGGAATGCCGGCCGCTTCGGTCAGGCCCAGCATGCCACGGAACAGCGCCATGCTTTGCCAGCCCGTGGCCATCGCCGCGCAGGCGCAGGCCACGGACCAGGCCAGCGCAAATACTGCGAAGCCAAGCTTGGTGCCGATGGCGTCGATCACATAGCCGGCGATCGGCTGCATCAGCGCGTAGCACACCTGCCACGCCACCACGATGTACGAATATTCCTGCGTGGTGATATTGAGCTCGCTCATCATCGTTGGCGCCGCCACCGACAAGGTATTGCGCGCCAGGTAATTGACGATCAGTCCGGCCGTGACCAGGCCGACCATCCACCAGCGCATGCCGCGTATTTTAGTCATATTGTCTCCCTCTATCCATCCAAGGCGGCGCAGCTGCGCCGCCACTTTTTGGGCCGTTCAGCCTTCCTGGGGAAGTGCCTTCGGCCTCGGTTTTTATGGGTGCTGCGGTATTGCCGTAGTGCGGTAATGCTGTTGCGGTGCGGCTGTCCTACAAGGCCTGCAAGGCGCCGCGCATGCCCTGCGAAGCGATGTTCTGCAGGGCCGTGGCCACGGCTTGCGCCAGGCCTGGCACCGCGTTCATGTCGCGGCCCCACACGTTTTCCTGCGCCAGCCAGCCCTGCGCCAGCTGTTGCAAGCTCAGCCGGCCGGCATCGACATCGGCCCAGCCCTGGCCGAACCACGCCAGGGTGGCCGCATCGTCGGACAAGGCAATGACGTCGCCGCGGTACAGGCGCATGGTGGCAGCCAGTGCCAGCACCAGGCGCAGCGGCAATCGTCCATGCATTTCCACATAGCGCAGCAGCTGCGGCGCAATGCGGGCGGCGAACTTGCTCCAGCTGTTGAGGGCGATGGACGCCAGGCGGTGTTGTATGTAAGGGTTGCGGAAGCGCAGCAGTACGTCGCGCGCGAACTGCTGCAGTTCGTCCTGCGGCAGCGGCAGCGCGGGGATGATTTCCTGGGCGAGCGTATCGGACAGATAGCCACCGACCTGCGCGTCGTTGACGGCCTCCCCCACAGTTCCCAGGCCAGCCAGCAGGGCCACGGGCACCAGCGCCGTATGGCCGCCGTTGAGGATGCCCACCTTGCGCTTTTTATAGGGCGCGATATCGTCGACCAGCAGGATATTCAGATCAGCATCCGCCAGTTTCAATTCATCGGCCAGCGACGCCGGGCCTTCGATGACGAACAAATAGTAATATTCGGCGGCCACCAGGAATTGGTCGCGGTAACCGAGCTGCGCTTCGATGGCGGCGGCGTCTTCTTGCGGATAGCCGGTGACGATACGGTCGACCAGGGTCGAGCAAAAGACGCAGGCGTTGTCGAGCCAATCGGCAAAGCCCGCCTCGAGCTGCCACAGGCGCGCAAAATGCAGCACGGCCGCCTTCAGGGCCGGGCCATTCTGTTCGATCAATTCGCAGGGCAGCAATACCACGCCTTTTGTGCGGTCGCCTTCAAAATACGCATATCGGTCGGACAGCAGGCGCGCCAGCTTGGCGGGGAAGCTCGACGGCGGCGCATCATCGAAGGTGTCGCTGTCGTTGGTGACGATGCCAGCCTCGGTGGTGTTCGAGACAATGAAGCGCAGTTCCGGCAGGCTGGCCAGCGCCAGATAGTCGCCATACATGCTGACCGGATCGATTTCGCGCTGCACGCAGGAGATGGTGCGGCAGGTGCTGACAGCATGGCCATTTTCGTCAAGGCCGCGCACGACGGTGGTAAACAGGCCGCCCTGGACGTCGAGCAGCGGCGAGCCGCTGCCGCCGCGCGGGCGCACCACGACCACGCCCGCATTCAGGCCGCTGCGTTCGTTGAGCAGGTCGACCTGCCAGTCGAAAAAGCCGCGCATGAAATTGCCCTGGCCGAATTGGAGGAATTTGATCGGCAGCGCATAAGGCGCGCTGCGGCGTAGGGTTTGCATGGGCGTGTGGCTCACAGTGAAATGTCGCGTTTCCAGAAAATGAAGTCGTACTGCTGCAGGCGGTCGGCCTTGGCCGTGTACTTGCCGCCGGCGGTCGCCACCACCATGTCGAACAGGCCGTTGGCCACGTCCGGCAATGGCGTGCCGTCGATGACGGGGCCGCAGTCGTAGTCGATCAGGTCCGACAGCTTTTTCGCCACCCGCGTATTGCTGGAAATCTTCAGCACCGGCACGATCGGATTGCCCGTCGGCGTGCCCAGGCCCGTGGAAAACAGCACCACGTTGGCGCCCGAGGCGACGATGCCCGTCACCGATTCGACGTCGCCACCCGGCGTGCACAGCAGGGACAAACCTGGTTTCGGGCTTTGCTCGCCGTAATCGAGTACCGAGACGATGGGCGAGGTACCGCCCTTCTTTGCCGCGCCGGCCGATTTCATCGCGTCGGTAATCAGACCGTCGCGGATGTTGCCAGGGCTGGGGTTATCGGCGAAATGCGTGCCGACCGCCTCGGCGCGCGCTTCGAAGTCGCGCATCAGGCCCAGGAAGCGGCGCTTGTCGTCGTCGTTTTCGCAGCGCTCGATCAGGTTCGCCTCGACACCGCACAGTTCCGGGAACTCGGCCAGGATGGAGGCACCGCCCACGGCCACCACCATATCCGACACCAGGCCCATGGCAGGATTGGCGGAAATGCCGGAAAAGCCGTCCGAGCCGCCGCACTTGACGCCGATCTTCAGGTGCGACAGCGGCACCGGCTGGCGCACCACCTTGTTCGCTTCCTTCAATTGCGCCAGGGTGTCCGTCAGCACGGCCTTCATCATGGCGTCTTCGCTATCCCATTTCTGCTGTTCGTAGATCAGGCAGGGCTTGTCAAAATGCGGGTTCTGTTTGGCCAGCGCGTCCTGGAACATGGCGATCTGCGCATTCTGGCAACCAAGGCTGAACACCGTGATGCCGGCCACGTTCGGATGGTCGGCGTAGGCAGATAAAATCTTGCACAGTGAGCGCGCATCGGCGCGCGTGCCGCCGCAGCCGCCGTTGTGCGTGATGATGCGCACGCCGTCCAGATTCGGAAACGGGCGCACGACGGGCTTCGGCGCTTCCATGTCTTCGCCCAGCAGCGACAAGGTGAACGAAGCGAGGTCGTTGCGCGTATAGCCGAGCGGCGCTTCAAGCGCGTTGCGCAAGTGCTCGACGTTGCGGTTTTCGCAGAAGACGAGGGGGAAAATCAGCCAGTAATTGGCCGTGCCGACGCGACCGTCGGCGCGCACCACGCCGGGGAAGGTGGCGCCGTCAAACCGTGCCACGTCAGGCGGCGTCCAGGTGTAGGGCGCTTGCGCTTCCAGCTCCACTTCGGCCGCGTAATGGTGCAGGTTGTCCGTGGTCACGGCTTCGCCGCGGCGGATATCCACCGTGGCCTTGCCGACGGGGACGCCGTACAGGCGCAGGATATCGCCGGCCGCGAAAGCGCGGCGGGACAGCTTGTGCTTGGTTTTGACGGCGCTGCTGATGAGGATGGACTCACCTTCCCAGTTCACCACTTCCCCAGCGGCCAGGTCGGACAAGGCGACCAGCATGTCGTCGTCTGGGTGGATACACAATACTTTTTGCATGACTAATTCCTGGCGGCGGCTAAGGGCTTACAGCTGAAAATATTTTTGGGCGTTTTCGTAGCAGATGCCGCGCACGACGGTGGCCAATGCCTCGAAATCGTTCGGGTATTCCCCGCCGTGCACCCATTCGCCGATCTGGCGGCATACCAGGCGACGGAAGTAGTCGTGGCGCGGGTAGGAAGCGAAACTGCGCGAATCGGTCACCATGCCGACGAACACGCCCAGCACGCTGTGATTGCCGAAGCCGACCAGTTGCTGCAGATTGCCTTCCTTGTGGTCGTTGAACCACCAGGCCGGGCCGAACTGCAGCTTGCCTGCCACCGTGCCGTCCTGGAAGTTGCCCACCATCGTAGACAACACTTCATTCATGTTCGGGTTCAGGCAGAACAGCATGGTTTTCGGCAGGCGGTCGTCCAGATCCAGGGCGTTGAGCAAGGAGGCCAGGCCGGCGCTGCAGCCCATGTCCGAGATCGAGTCGTAGCCCGTGTCCGGCCCCAGCAAGCCGCGCATGCGGTCGTTGTTGTTACGTTGCGCGCCGATGTGCAGGCACATGGTCCAGCCGTAGTTCGCGTACACGCGGCCGATCGCCTCGAGCAGACCGCGCAGGTACAAGCCATTTTCCACGTCGCTGAGCAAGGTGCCTTGCAGGCGCTTGGCGAACAACGCTTCGAGTTCCTCGGCGCTGGCCGCCTGCACGGGCAAGGTCACGTCGACGGCGTGGTCCGAGATGCGCGCACCGCGCGAGTGGAAGAATTCCACGCGCACGGCCAGCGCGGCGATCAGCGAGGCAAACGAGGTGACGGGAACATCGGCCACTGCGCTCAGGCGCTGCAGGTACTCGGGGAAGCGCGGCTGGTTGATGCGCATGGCCTTGTCCGGACGGTAGGCGGGCAGGACGCGCGTCTTCAGGCCGGAGGCGGCGATTTGCGCATGCTGCAGCAGGTCGTCGGCCGGATCGTCGGTGGTGCAGGCGATTTCCACGCCCGCCTGTTCCAGCAGCGACCAGGTGTCCATCGTTGCCAGCATGGCGTTGGCCTGTTCCCAGATGGCGTCCGCATTCGCTTCATTGATCAACAAATCGATATTGAAGATGCGGCGCAGTTCCAGATGGCTCCAGTGGTGGATCGGATTGCCGATGGCCAGTGGCAGCACCTTGCAGAAGGCGCGGAATTTCTCCTGGTCCGAGCGCGCGCCCGTGATGAACTCCTCGGCCACGCCAGCCGTGCGCATCAGGCGCCATTTGTAGTGGTCGCCCGCCAGCCACAGCTCGGCGATGTTGCGGAAGGTCTTGCGGCTGGCGATCTCGCCCTGCTGCAAATGCGAGTGGTAATCGATGATCGGCAGGTCGGCCGCCACTTCGTGGTACAGCTTGCGGGCCGTGTCGGTGGTGAGAAGAAAATCCTGATTCATGAACTCGGTCATCGTAGCTATCTCCTTGCTGCGCGCGACGGGCATCGCGCTGTGTTTTTGTCGTGGCACCAAACTGGCGCGCTCTGATATATCAGAATAGTAAATGTAATATATCAGTAAAGGCAAGCAGAAATATCAAGAGGGAAAAATGTGAAGAGGAGGAAACAACAACAACTTGAAAAATTGCGGGGATCGCTGAGCAACTCGGTGAATCGCGCGAAAATGGCACCCTACCGTATGTCAGGTTGGCCGCAGGCAGCGGCTACGTCAGCATCTTCGTTGTGTCGACCTTAGCAAACGATCATCTATGACAAAGAAGATATCTTGAGCACGCACTATCGCTGCTGAATGCAACACGCGCGTCCATTCCGCTTAAACAGGTCCCCGACCCTGGCATCGCAAGCTCCCGTTCGGTCAACGTGGCCGTCCTTCGCGTCTCTGTGCCGGTTTGTCAGATTCATGGCTTCTCACACAAACTACCATTTAGTAGGTATAGTATTGGAAATAATTTAAAGTTGAGAATTGATCAGCAAGTAAGCGTGCGACGTATGAAATTCAACAAACTTGCTTGTCTGCTTGCGATAACGATACGGGAAATTGACGACTATAAAGGGCAGTTAATTGATGAAACATTACGACTATATTGCAATAGGTGGTGGTAGCGGCGGGATCGCCTCTGTTAATCGCGCCGCCATGCACGGCATGAAATGCGCCGTGATCGAGGCGAAGGACATTGGTGGCACCTGCGTCAACGTCGGCTGTGTGCCAAAAAAGGTGATGTGGTACGCGGCGCAGATCGCTTCAGCGATTCACACCTACGGACCCGATTATGGTTTTGACGTCAATGTCGACTATTTCAATTGGCAAAGGTTGATTGCGAATCGGACGGCCTATATCGAACGTATCCGTGCTTCCTACAACAACGTTCTCGGTAAAAACCAAGTGGACGTGATCCGGGGTTTCGCCACATTCATCGACTCCCATACTGTCGAAGTCAACGGTGAACGATTGACAGCGGACCATATACTGATCGCGACCGGCGGTTTCCCCAGTTATCCCACAATTCCCGGCGCACAATACGGTATTGATTCTGACGGATTTTTCGCACTGGATGCCTTGCCGCAGCGAGTCGCAGTGGTGGGGGCCGGTTACATCGCAGTAGAAATTGCGGGCGTTCTCAATGCCCTGGGTGCCGAAACGCACCTGTTTGTTCGAAGGCATGCCCCATTACGAGGTTTTGATCCACTTCTCGTTGAGACGCTGGTCGAAGTAATGCAGGCTGAAGGGCTCAATCTGCACAACAACGCCGTGCCAAAATCCGTGGATAGAAACGCGGATGGCAGTCTGACCCTGACGTTGGAGGATGGGCGAACCCAAACTGTGGATTGTCTAATCTGGGCCATTGGCCGCAAGCCGGCCACCGACAAGCTCAACCTCGCACGTGCTGGCGTCACTATCAGCGAGCAGGGTTACATCATTGTTGACAAGCTGCAAAACACTAGCGCTGCGGGGGTCTACGCGGTGGGCGACAACACCGGCCGGATTGAACTGACACCTGTCGCAGTTGCTGCTGGCCGGCGCCTGTCCGAACGCCTGTTCAACAACAAGCCTGATGAACATCTCGATTACAGCAACGTCCCTACCGTGGTGTTTAGCCACCCGCCCATCGGCACAGTTGGACTTACGGAACCCGAGGCCCGTGTGCAATTTGGTGATAGCGCTGTCAAGATATATCAATCTGCGTTCACTTCCATGTATACCGCACCGACCCATCATGCACAGCCTTCGCGCATGAAACTCGTGTGTATCGGCGCGGAGGAAAAAATTGTTGGCATCCACGGCATCGGCATCGGCATGGATGAGATCCTACAAGGATTTTCCGTGGCCTTGAAGATGGGTGCGACCAAACGCGACTTCGACAATACAGTGGCTATCCACCCTACTGCTGCCGAAGAGTTCGTAACCATGAAGTAATGGCGCGTCGAGCGCCAACACCACGCACTGGCGCTGGGCGACACCGGCTCGCTAATCTCCCTCTTCATCCTGTGCTAGATGGATTGCCGTATCGGTACCGCGTTGCCGTTTGCTCCGCACCTGAATAAGTGCGCCAGCCAAATGGCAGCTACCTGATGATGTTCGACCCATGCCACGCAGGCAGCTGGCGCAGCCTCTATCAACAAGGACGCCTCGGCGTGCCTGCGTTGATGCGCGACGATGGCCTCTTGCCGGTGGTGCTGGCGCCCACTGCGCCGGCGCCAGGCAACGCCACCATCGATGTGGGCGGGACGATCATGCTTGAGCTGGGCCAGCTCCACGTGTGCATCGAAGGCCAGCCCAACGCGGCCGCGCTGGCGCAGGTGCTTGATCGGGTGCTGCGATGATCGGCCTGCCGGCCGGAATCCAGATCGTCAGGTGCCGCTCTTAGCCAGACATGAGTTCGGTATAGCCGTAGTAGACCGCGTCTTCGGCGAAGTCGGGCGGTACGAGGGGATAGCTATCCGCGTTGATGTAACGCCATTGAACCACACGGTTATCCTTGCCTCGATAGGCAGAGTCCAGAACAATTCCATCTTCTGGCGGATAGTAGTGGATGGAAGATAGTCCCCTTCCGTGCTTGCCTTTGAACGGCCCGATCAGATACCAGCTATTGATGTACACGCGGTTGGCGAATTCACCGCCACGGCCCAGCACACGGCCGACTCGTTTGCGCATGGTGGCGGCATTAACCACAGGGATTTGGCCGACGCCAGAGTTGAATAACCTCTCGCGGTTACGGCAATAGTTCTGGGAGACGTCCTTGGAGAGGCGCAAGATCACGGTTGATAAACTTGGCGCTACGTTCCGCGATCCCGCCTTCGTTGCGACCAGGTGTAGCGCTTATCTAAGGTGATGATTTGATCTTCTGAGGAGGCGCGCACTTTGGAGGCGTCCCTCCCGCCATAGTGCATGCTTGTGCCGTGCCGTCGTGGAGATATAAAACCTATCAATCAACACTGCGCCAGACGTCTGAATCCCATTCTAGCCGTGTTTATCTGCCTTTGTCTCCGGCAACTCAGACCGGGTGAAACTCTTGCCGTCGAAGTGAAGAATCTCGCCACCCAAAGACTGCACTGGGCTGTTCTCTACCTCATCGTGGCAAATATGAACTTCGCACCCGGCATATCGACCATAGTTTTTAGTGATCCTTGGTAGCACGTGGTGCGCCCCCATGAAATTGTCGCTGCATCAGAACTTTAGCCTCCGCGAGAGCATCGTTCACCTTTGTAGCTACATCCGGAGTGACTCCCGTGCCCTCCCAGTTTGTACGGGTAATTGAGCTGACCGGGCGCTTGCTTGGGATAAAGATAGCTAAATGCTCGCTGAGACGATATGGGCGCGAAGCGTTGGCGCCGCCCCAAGTGCGTTCCCCGATCACCTTGGCGCGTTTCAGCGCCTGCATTTGGTACGCAAATGATTCGGCGGCGGACTTCGTATCGGGGCCTGTCAAGATGAGGACCGGCTTCTTGCCCCCATAGCGTTTGCCGTCGAGCTTATCCTGCGTCCAATACTGCGTGGTGATACCGGTCGCACGTTCCCAGATGTCGTTGAGGCGGGTGCGCCCGTCAACAAGATAACTGATCAGTAGCGCCACTGAGTCTTCCCCGCCACCGCCGTTGTTGCGCAGATCGATGATGAGGCCATCGGTGTTAGCGAGTTTATTCATCGCTGTGGCGAACTTGTCGGATACAAGGAAAATCGGCCCGAATGAGGAAATCTCCAGGTAGCCGATATTGGGACTAAGATGATCGACCTTTTCCACGCCAAGGTTTGATGCAAGAACCCTTTCAAGCACGGCAGGCGGCACTTGTTTTTCCCATTCCGCCCGCGTCTGTGGTGGCGGCGGCATTGCATCATCGGGCGGCACCGGCTGGGCACTGACATCGATGAACATATGCTTGTCGTGGATAACGCCATCAATGTCATCGAATAGCTGTTTGGCGAGTTGTTGACCGTCTGTGACCCTATCGTACTTGCCCTCGCGCAGATGCTGGCGCAAGACAACCTCGACTTGTTTGGCTTTGTCTGGAAAAACGTAGTGGGAATTGAGCTTGGCAATCAGCGTATCGATGACCTCCAACCGGACTGCCGGATTGACCTCCACTGTCGGCGCCACCGGGGGGGTAGCTGCGATTGCCCCTGTCACGGTCAGTAATAACAAAGCTAGGGAGACTATCCATTTATTTTTCATTATTTTCCTTTTTTTTAATATGATTAAATGATTAACTGCGAACTGAACCAACAAATCCGCCGTCGTTACGGAGGCGGCCAATCGGCAGGGAGGCTTTAACATCCTTGCTACATCTGACGGAACTGCTTGGTAAATCCCTCACTAACGGTCAAGCGCTCGGTCCGGCCTTTCAGGATGACCTCCAGCCCAGGGCCGCTGCGCACCCCGGATTCACTGCGTTCAATCCGGTCAATGGCCTGCAGATTGACGACGGCACTGCGGTGGATTTGCGTGAACAACTGAGGGTCCAGTTGCTCGAGCAGGGACTTGAGAGGCAACCGAATCAGCGAATCGCCGTGGTCCGTCACCACCCGCGTGTACTTTTCGGTCGACTGGAAGTACAGCACTTCGCTCACCATCACCAGTCGCACCGAACTGCCGCTTGAGGCCTTGATCCACTTGAGGTACACCGGTGCGCTCTCCTGTTCAAAGAGCTGTTCCCACACGGCCGGCGGCGGGCTTGCGGCCGTGCGCGATTTCAGACGACGGATCGTCTGCAGCAGGCGTGAGGTCGTCACCGGCTTGACCAGATAGTCGGACGCGCCGGTATCGAAAGCGGCCAAGGCATAGTCCGCATACGCTGTAACGAACACTACCTGGCACGACTCGGGAATATGGCGCGCCACCTCCATGCCGTTCAGGCCGGGCATCTGTATGTCCAGGAATACGATGTCCGGTTTCAGTACGTCGATGCTTGCCACCGCGTCGATGCCGTTTTCGACCTGGCCGGCGATTTGCAGTTCGGGCCACAAGGCGTACAGCTGGTCCACCAGCTCCGCCCTTAGCAGAGGCTCGTCCTCGACGATCAGAGCGCTTGGCATCAGGCGTGGCTCCCGACAATAGGCACCGTCAACACTGCGCATACACCTTGTCCGTCGCCAGGCTCCACAAAAAGGCTAGCCTCCCGCCCATATAGCAGCAGCAAGCGCTCTGTAATATTCGCCAACCCTGTTCCTTGCCCGGATTGTTCGGTTAAGCCGACCCCGTCATCGACAACAGACACGCTCAGCAGCCCGTCCGTGCTGTCGCTTTTGTGCCTTACGTTGATGGTAATCAGGCCCGGTCGGCTGGCCCGCTCCAAACCGTGTTTGATGGCGTTCTCCACAAGCGAGATCAGCATCGCCGGCGGGAACGGCAGGCTGCGCAATTCCTCGGCCACTTCGACAGCGTAGCGTAGGCGCGTGCCCATGCGAATGCGCATCACCGCCAAGTAGTCGCTAACAAGATCCATTTCTCGTCCCAGGGTCGAGGACACCGAGCGCATATCGGGCATCGCGTTTTGCAGGTAGCCGACCAGATGGTCGAGCATCTCTTGCGCGGCCCGCTGGTCGGTGCGGATCAGATACTTTAGATTTGCCAGGGTATTGAACAGGAAGTGCGGCTCTACCTGGGCCTGCAAGGCTGAAAGGCGCGCCTGCAGAGAGGTGCGTTCCAGCTCGCGCTCACGCCGAGCCGCATTTAGCGCGCTTGCATGGCGCGCGAGGTGCTGTTGCAGTTGGGTAGACACCATCTCGGCAGTCTTTAGTGACTCACCCTGCTGGATCGCGAACCAAGCCAGGCCAGGTCGGCAGCGCAGCTCAATGTCGCAGCTGGGGCCCAAATCGGACGATATTCTCACCTCGACATGGCGCCCCAGCACCAACGGGCGCCAGCGACCCAGCACGATCCGGCCCTTGAAAGGGTCGTGAAAAAACGCAGGCGGACCGGAGTAGCCAAGTGCCATGCCGAGCGCCAGCCCCGATAGGGACTCAGTGCACAGGTCAAAGGTGGTGTAGGGATTGAACGGCGCATGGATGCGACGCGTAACCATGGAAGCCATCGCCTCGACACTCAGCGCCTTGCGCTCTTCGCCCAGCCGCGCTAGAAAGCTGCGTGCGATCCCATTAGACATCAGCGCGAGCCAGACCATCACCGCCGCTACAACGCCGCTGACAATGTACGGAGTCAGCTTGCGGGTCTCCATTTCGCCCGGCGCGGCCGGGGTGAGGTTCAGCCAGAGCGGAAGCAGCGCGATCGCCAGCGACAGGAACAAGAGTGAACCGGCGTTTAAGCGCAGCGCAGACTGCAGCAAGTAGCGGCGCACAAGGTGGCGGTCGTGCTTGACTTCCGATACGGGAGGCGCGTTGAATGGCAAAAATGGGGGAGAACTCATTAAATTCCTTGTGTTTAACTCGCCCCCATTCTAGCGGCACGGACGCCCGTATCTTCTCCCATGCGACGAACGCCTACAAATCGCGGAGGAAACCGGCGCTGGCGGGATGGACGCCGTGGATAGAGTCGCTGCCGGGCTCAACGATTTAGAAGGACATATGCATGAACCCAGATGGGTGGAGCGGAGCAACAGGGATAGCGTCCAATTACATATTCTGAGCACGGTCCTCGGTTCTTTCGAAAGTGTCCATCGTGGCACTGCGAAACAAAACATGCAGCGTCATACCTAGATAACGATTTGCACGGTTCACACAAAACAAATTCAAAGTCTGCTTGACAAGCCTACCTACTAGATGGTAGACTTATTTCGAGCTTGGTATTTATCCCGGCAATTATCCGGCGCCCCGGCGCTCCAGACCCCTTTGCGAGGCATCACATGAATCAACTGTTCACTCCCTATGACCTGTCCGGCATTTCCCTGGCTAACCGCGTCGTGATGGCGCCGATGACGCGCACGCGCACGCTCGAAAACAATCCTGACGCCCTCACCGCGCTGTATTACGCCCAGCGCGCCTCTGCCGGCCTGATCGTCACCGAGGGCTTGCCGGTCTCCGATGAAGGCCGCGGCTATTTATACACGCCGGGCATTTATAGCGAAACCCAGGGCCGGGGCTGGCGTCCAGTCACCGATGCCGTGCATGCCAAGGGCGGCAAGATCTTCGCTCAGCTGTGGCACGTGGGCCGCATGTCGCACGTATCGATCCAGCCGGGTAATGTGGCGCCCGTCGGCCCCAGCGACGTGGCGGCGGAAAACACCACCGTCTATGCCTGGATCGAACCGGGCAAGGCTGGCCCGGTACTGCCCAGCGTGCCGCGCGCACTGACGGTTGATGAGATTGCCCGCGTCACTGCCGACTTCGTACATGCGGCAAAAGTCGCAATCGAAGCTGGCTTTGACGGGATCGAGATCATGGCCGCCAACGGCTTCCTGTTCGACCAGTTCCTCAGCAGCGCCGTCAATACGCGCACCGACCAGTACGGCGGCAGCATCGCCAACCGCCAGCGCTTTTTGCTGGAAACGATCGACGCCCTGTCGGCCGCCATCGGCAGCAGCAAAGTCGGGGTGCGCTTCTCGCCATACGGCCGACTGTACGACATGCGCGCCTATGAGGATGAAGCGCAAGTCTGGAAGAGCGTGGCCGCTGAGCTTAGCGTTCGAAACCTGGCGTATGTGCATTTGAATTATCAGCCGACCATCACGGCGGCGGAAGTTCCGGAAGGCTTTGGTGCGCATTTCCGCAAAGCCTACCAAGGCACCCTGATCGGCGCGGGCGGCTTCACGCAGGAACTGGCGCGCAGCGAACTGGAAAAAGGCGACCTCGACCTCATCGCCTTCGGCATGCCATTCATCTCCAATCCGGATCTGGTGGAGCGCATGCAAAACAGCTGGCCGCTGGCCGACAGCGACCGTTCGACCTATTACGGTGTCAGCGGCGCCCTGTCCCAGGGCTACACCGACTACCCAGTTTATAACGCCGCATCAAGCCGTTAAAACAGATGCTGACCGTGCCCCAGATGCGGTCAGCACGTTTTGATCCAGTACTTCCCTCATCCTCATGGAGTTCCAACATGCATACATTCACCAATAAGGTCGCTATTGTCACCGGAGGAAGCTCCGGTATCGGTAAAGAGGTCGCCAAGCGGTTAGTAGCGGCCGGCGCATCGGTGGTCATCGGCGGCAGAGATACCGCCAAGCTGGCGCAAACCGCCGACGAGATCGATCCCAGCCATCAGCGCGTGCGTTGCCATACCGGCGATATCAGCTTGCCGTCCACGGCACAAGGCCTGGTGGACACGGCAATAGCAGCGTTTGGCGGCGTTGATATCCTGATCAACAACGCCGGCGTGTTCCAACCCAAGCCCTTTCTGGAAGTGACGCCCAAGGAATACGATGGTTTTCTCGACATTATCCTGAAGGGAAAATTTTTCATGGCGCAAGCTGCCGCCAAGGCGATGCTGCAGCGCGGCGGCGGCGTCATCGTGCAAACCGGCTCCATGTGGGCTACGCAGGCGATTGGCGCCACCCCATCGGCCGCCTACTCGGCCGCCAATGCGGGCGTACACGCTCTGACCCGCAACTTGGCCATCGAGCTGGCCGGCGCCAACATCCGCATCAATACCGTGGCCCCCGCTGTGGTGGAAACGCCCATCTTCGGCACCTTCATGGACGCTGAACAGGTGAAGGCGGCCTTGCCAGGATTTGACAGTTTCCATCCGCTAGGCCGCAACGGTCAGCCGCGCGATGTCGCTGAAGCCATGCTGTTCCTGGCGTCCGAAGAAGCATCGTGGATTACCGGTGCCATTCTGCCGGTTGATGGCGGTGTCACGGCCGGACGCATCTGACAACAGCTTCAATACACCTGACCGGCGGCGCATGCCACGGCAAACAGTCTGGAGCGCATGCATAAAAATCCTGCCTTGGCTATACGCGCCGCTCGCACGGGCGGCGCGTCGTTAGCTTGATCAGGCCCCAGCCTGCAATGCATCCAGGATCGCCTCTTTTGTGGCGGCGAACGTGCGTGGACCACTCAACAGCAAACGCAGGCGCCCATCCCGAAAAAGCGCAATCGATGGAACGGAACGCACGCCCATCGTGACGGCAACGGTAGGCGAGACGGCGCTGTCAATCACACCAAACACCGCTTCTGAGGACAACTCGTCCGACAACGCCTGAAACACCGGCTTCATCTCGTCGCATGGCCGGCACCACGATGCGGAGAAAAGAATGATCGCATCGCCTTCCCGAATAAAATTTGAAAACCCATCCGCGGACAACTCGGTAAAATTTCCCATTGCACACCCCTTTTATCAATCAATTACACCAGACAACGATCCAAAACGCATGAGAGGTCAGCTTTCACCCCGGTCACTTCGCTGGACAATATCAACATACCTTCAAGTGCATTGGCATAGCGCTGCACGGACTGCATGCCGGAAACATAAAAGCGCTGATTAAAGACAAACATTGGAACGCGGTCTGAAATTGCGGGTATCGAGATGTCAGCGTGCGGCAAGCTCTGTGGATTAACATCCTCCGGGCCCGGTTTACGAGTGAATTCCGTCTCTACGGCCTTGAGGGCAAGCCGGGGCACGTGCAGATTCACCCGCACCCTGTCCTTACCAGGAAAAATAGCCAGTGCCTCATCAAAATGGCGTTTTGCCTGCAAACAAACAGCACAGCCCATGTCACACCACATATCGACGACGAGAGATTTTGGGTGGCAAGTCATTAAATGTACTTTCCTTGATTTGTCTAGCAACCGTCTGGCCGCCCACGCAAATTGTTGTCTAGCGCTTCCAGATGCTCCACCCCCATACGCCATCAGCCCAACGTATTTCCGGAGACTTTTTTATCATCACTTATTCTACCTTCTAGTAGGTAGAATTTCAAGTAATTTATTATCCCATAGTTCCTCAGTGTCGACGGCACAAATACTTGGCCCTTGGCACAAGTTGGACGTCCAAACGACCTGCTCGACACTTGTTTGTCCTATCTGTGAAAGGCAGAAATCATATCGGGACTTGCAAACCTACCTTTTAGTTGGTAGACTATGGTTCTTTCACTCGTCGGCTGCGACAGCCGTCTTACAAGGATCGATCATGACCAATATGCTCAACGGTATTAATGTAGAAGGCCTGCAACAGTTCGCCCAGTGCGTGGCAGAGAACCCTGACAAAGGCGAGGCGCGTTTCAATGTCAAGACCAAGTGGGAACATCAGACACGCAGCGTGGCCACCGTCAGCCACTATGTTCTTGGCGGCGAGAAACATGCGCGCCATTTCGAGATCGCGTCCGATGAACCACATGAATTGCTGGGTCAAAATACAGCCCCAAATCCGCAAGAGTTACTGATGGCCGCGCTCAACGCCTGTCTGTCGGTAGGCTACGCGGCCAATGCGGCGGCCATGGGCATCACCGTGCACAGCCTGGAGATCGAAACGGACGGCAAGCTGGACCTGCGCGGCTTCCTCGGCCTGGACGAAAACGTCAATCCTGGCTACGACGAGGTTAGCTATGTGGTGCGAATCAGTACGGATGCTTCACGCGATCGCGTCGAAGCACTGCATCAGGCCGTGACCAAAACCTCGGTCAACCTGGCCAATTTCTCGAAGGCCATCCGCATGCTGCCCAAGCTGGAGATTCTTGAGGCATAATTGCCCCCTTTGCAGTTTCGCTGTTAATCCTGCCGCGGCCAATATCATTGGCCGCGGCCCTATCAGAGCCTCTCGACCATGCTCCAGCCTAGACTGGAGCATGGTCATTGGTTGAGGAGTTTGTCATGTCAGTCAGCACACGGGATGCCCTCTTGAAGAGTGCGGAAATCCAGCTGCGCTCAAAAGGCTACGCGGCTTTCAGCTATGCCGATTTATCGGAAGAAATCGGTATCCGCAAAGCCAGTATTCATCACCATTTCCCCACCAAAGAAAACCTTGGCGTGGCATTGATTACGCAATATATTGACCTGTTCACTGAAAAGCTGCAGGCAATCGATGCGGCGCAAACTGACCCGCTCGAGCGCCTGCGCGAATTTTCCGGGCTATTTCTGGCCAGTGCCAATGATCGCCTGTTGCCACTGTGCGGTGCGCTTGCCGCCGAGATGGCCGCGCTCCCCGCCTCGCTGCAAGAGCTGGGCCGGCGCCTGATCGTGACGCAGCTGTCCTGGATGGAAAAAAATCTCATACTAGCAGCGCAGTTGTCTGGCAAAACACCCGCCAAATCAGCCAAGGACTGTGCCCTGATGCTCCTCAGCGCCCTTGAAGGCGCCAGCTTTATCGATTGGGCATTGGGTCTTTCATCCGATCCACTGGCTGCATTTCATCACATTCTCAATACGCTGACCTAACTGCCACTAGCTGGCGCCTCAACGACCACGGCGCATCCGCCGTGGCCACATCGACTGATCCACTTAGTCCGTAAACACTCACTGCCGAACAAAGCTTTAAGCGAATACGCATGATTAATCATGCAGGCCTTGACAACCTACCTTCTAGATGGTAGACTACGTAAATCCTGGGAATTGCCCAGATAACCAATCGGCGCCCTGGCGCCAAGCGAGGATACTATGGAAGACTGGAAACAAGCCCGGCAAGACATCAACACACGTGCGATGCAACTGAACTCCCTGACACCGGAGACTATGAAAGGCATCGCCGCACTAGGCGCCGCTGGTGACAAAACCAACCATCTCGACGCGAAAACGCGCGAACTGATCTCGCTGGCGGTAGCCGTCACCACGCGCTGCGACGGCTGTATCGCTTTCCATGCCGCCGCGGCCAAGAAACTCGGCGTGACCGTTGAAGAAATTGGCGAAGCACTCGGCGTGGCGATCAACCTCAATGCCGGCGCCGCAGTTGTGTACAGCACCCACGTGCTGGACGCGTTCGACAAAGCTTGATACTGCTCCGACAGCCGACACTGGCAAACATATATGCCAGCGTCGGCTATTTAAGGGAAAACCATGAACAGCAACACAAAAACACTCGTCGTCGATATCTGGTCCGATTTCGTCTGCCCTTGGTGCTGGATTGCCAAGCGCCGTTTTGACAAGGCTCTTGCCGCTTTCGAGCACAAAGACGCGGTACAGGTGAATCTGCGCGCTTACCGCATCGGCTCGAACTATCCCGCCGAACCGATCAAGACAGTTCTGCTGAAAAAGTTTCGTGATCCGACAGCGGCCGAGGGCATGATGTACTCGGTCAAGTCGCACGGGGCGGCGGAAGGCTTGGACTATCAGTTCGACACCATGCTGTTTGGCGATACCATGGACGCGCACATGCTCGTCAAGGCAGTGGACGACGAGGCATTGCAAAAACACTTGGTCGAGGTGCTCTATGAACAGAGTGTTTCGCATGGCAAATCGTTGTTCGACCGTGAGTCCCTCGCCCTGATCGCAGCGCAAGCTGGCGTTCCTGCCGAGGTAGTGCAACGCGCATGGTCGACACCGCACTTGCGCCAACTGGTACTGGATGATGAGCGCAAAGCCTCAAGCATCGCTTCGGGTGTGCCGCTGTTTCTGTTTGGCAATGGGACACATATTTCAGGGGCTCAGTCCCCAGAAGTTTTCAAGCAGGCGCTGGAGAAGCTCTATGCGCAGTCTCAAGTGAACCTGACGGCATCCGGCGGGCAGGTCTGTGGCCTGGACGGCTGCACCATTTAACGGTACCTCAATCCAGCCTTGACCTTTTGACAGGCTCTCGGCTGGTGAGTCTTTTTTCGCTCTCGTATGGCAACGGTGCGCATATTAATAATGGAGACGGTAACGACATGAATAATGAAACTCGAGAGAAGTTCCTACGCTGGGCCCTGCTATTTTTCGGCCTGTTTCTCCTGGTTGGTCTGTACCCGCTGATGAACTGGTTCTGGCCAGAGGGCTGGACATGGGAGCCGAGACAGACAAAGTATGAGCAGATGATCCAAGGGGTCTACGCGACGTTAGGTATATTTCTGGTCATCGCGTCCCGTCGACCAAGCGAACACCGAAGCCTGATCCAGTTTACGATCTGGTCCAACATCGTGCACGCTGGGATTATGGCTCTGCAGGCCGGACATGATGCTCACGAGCACGCCAACCTTCTTGGTGATGTCCCGGCATTATTCATCATGGCGGGTGTACTTTGGTACTTATTGCCACGTACCCAACAGATCAAAACAAATACCAAAGGCTAGCTGCGGCCTCACGGCTGAAAGGCAAGTGCCAGCGCCTCGCCTTTCAAAGTTCTAAGACTCGGATCTGGACGACTAGCTCCACTACGGTCGATAGACTCTCGCTCCAGCCCTTACCCCGCGCGCGCCCTCTTGTTCGGTGCTGCTAAGCGCTCAAAATCCTTGGCTGACGCCTCTGGAGTGACGTTTGTTGCCGCTGAAGGTGCTCGACGAGTAGGCAAAGACAATTCAGCCACTTTGGATCAACTCGAAGAAAACTCGATTCGCCAGCGTGGTGAAATAACCAGCCATTAAGTAATCTTTGCTCAGCCGCTCCCACGATGAGGGGTTCGCCTTCATCCAGGTACTAGGAAGAAAAGGAAGAAGATGGAAAGTATTCAAACAACGGCCTCCACGCGCGTGTTCCGAGATAAACAACTCTCAATCGGGCTCGCCTTACCTATGCTCCAAGTCGGGCAGACCGTGGTCGACTTTAGCGAGCAACTTACTTTGGCGAAGAAAGCGGATGCGCTGGGATATCGAGCCTTATGGATACGTGATGTCCCACTTAACAGCACCGGCTATCCTGACCCAGTGGGGCACCTCGATCCTTGGGTCTTGTTGGGGGCCCTGGCAGTGCAAACTACGCAGATTGCACTCGTCAGCGGTGCAATCGTTCTGCCATTACGGCACCCATTGCACATTGCAAAAAGCGCCATTTCCACGAGCAATTTGTCGCAGGATCGTTTCATCCTAGGTTTGGGATCAGGCGATCGACCTGCCGAATATGCCGCATTCGGCAAGGATACCAAAGAGCGGCAAGAATTATTCCGGCGTCACTGGAAAACCGTTGCCGCAGCTATCAGCATACCTTCGCAAGTCGTTCCGGACATTGTGTCACAAGACACCCCAGCCTTCTTCCTCTTACCCCGGCTCCCCCGCAGCATCGACTTGCTTGCCGTGGGTTCCGGTGGCCAGAGTGTCAATTGGATTGCACGCCACGCCCTCGGTTGGATGACGTATGACCGCAAGCCGGAAGACCAGCAAGTGCGCCATGGCATGTGGCGAACAGCGGTCGAGCGCGTCGCTCCCGGAGAGTTCCGCGCCTTTGGGGTTGCCATGCGCTTGGACCTCAGTGCCAATCCATATGAAAAAGCAATTCCGATCCCTCTGGGTTACCGAGTTGGCAGATTGGGTTTGGCGGAACTACTGAGGAATATGCGAGACAGCGGCACACATCATGTGTCGCTCAATATCTCAACTTCCGAGCGCGCGCTCCATGAGATTATCGAAGAATTGGCCGCTGAGGTACTGCCAGAGTTCCATGCAAATGGCACGTAAACGGACACAATTTTGTCCTTAAAAATCCACAGTGCCCCCCCACGAGTAGACCGAGGGTGACGTTATTAGCATCATGCATGGCAAATAAAAAATATTGACTGCAATAATACAGTCAAGGCGTGTACTCTCGCTCCCACATCATTTCAAAGAAAAAATCGCATGCATCAAATCACACTCGAACAGGACCCTCATCCCTATGCAGTCAGCCGCCTAGCGCCTGATGTAGCGATTCCAGATTGGGCTGATGGTGAAGGATTTGTCACCATCAGCCGCTCGCGCCATGAGCTATCTATCGTTTGCAGGGCCGACCGCGTACCCGCTGGCACACGGTCTGAACAGGACTGGGCTTGCTGGCGTTTTGTCGGTCCGTTTGCTTTCGGCGCCACCGGCATTGTCTTGTCGGTAATCGAGCCACTCTCACGCAACGGAATCGGTATTTTCGTTGTATCAACATTCGATGGCGATCACCTACTGCTTCAGCGAAATGATCTAGAACGAGCGCTGCCGTTACTGTCCGCTGCGGGACACCGTTTGGTAAGTTGTGACGATCAATAGGGAAACTGCTGCAGGCCCACGGAATCACACGCTGAGCATTCCCCATTTTTCATATAACAGCTGTCCGATGGCAAGAGATGCGCGAAAAGCCCCCGTCTGCCACGGTTCCGAAGCCGCAGGTAGAGGGCTCGATCGCATCTGAAATGGCCTCATTGACACGTACACCCGAAAGCAATTGGGCCGCCAGGCTATGTAGTCAGTCGTACTTGACCAGATTTTTATAGATCAATTGCCCCCAGCTATTTCCGCATGCTTGCACAAGCAGTCCACCTTCGGAGAGCCCGCCAAGTTTGATTGGCGAGAAGCCGAGATTTTCTGCAAGCATAGCAACCTCCGCTGCAGCACCGTCATCGTCGCTCGCCAGGAACACGACTCTGTTTCCAGCATGTACGGCCGGGTCACCCTTGAAGGAACTCCGGCAGATGCCACGGACACTTTACAGTTGACTGGTCCGTGGCAAAGGTTGTGAAATTCCGCCGATGACCCGGGTTGATGCCGCCTTCGGTTAGAGCTGCGAGAAGCCGCCATCTACCACGACCTCGGATCCGAGCATGTAAGCTGACCCGCTCCCGGCCAGGAAAACGACGGCAGCGGCCACTTCTTCGGCTTCGCCAAACCTGCCCAAGGGCACACCTTGCTGGATGTTCGCCGCAAAAGTCGCCAACTCGTCGGGCTTCATTCCGTTCTTGCCGTGGATAGGTGTCGCGATTGCCCCTGGACTGACTGCGTTGACACGTATTCCACGGGAAAGCAATTCGGCCGCCAGTGTACGCGTCATCGACCGCACGGCTGCTTTTGAAGCCGATAACAGTGACAAGCCCGCGGTACCGGTTTCGGCAAGCCAGGAGGTATTGAGCACGATGCTGCTGCCAGACTGCATTAATGGTGCCAAATGCTGGACCGTGAAATAGACACTTTTGACGTTGATGTCAAACATCTCATCAAAGCGCTCTTCGGTGGTCGACTCCAGCGGTGTTGCGAACGCAACCCCCGCGTTGGCGAACAGTACATCCAGCTTTCCGTACTGCTGCTGCACCTGTGCGTGCAACGCGATCAGATCTGCCGGGCGGCGCATCTCCACGATGGCAGTGGATACATGATCGCCGAAGGCCTCCAATGACTGCGCTGCAGCATCAAGACGTGCCCGGTTCTGTCCTGTAATCGTGACGCGGGCGCCTTGCTCAAGCAGAAGCTTCGCTGTGGCAAAGCCGATGCCAGTACTGCCGCCGGTGACGACTGCTGTTTTATCAGAGAAATTCATGATTTACTCCAGTGAAAAATGAATACCCAGTCTACTCAGTGATGAACGCCGCCGCGAGTTACAATTTCTTCTCCGACAAACAAGAAAAACTATCCCACCCGATGCGAAATTTATCGATGCTAAGAGCAATACAGGCTTTTGAAGCCGTCGCGCGCAAGAGAAACTATGCTGATGCTGCGCTCGAATTGAATGTGACGCCAGCTGCCATCGGACAGCAAGTGCGGGCTTTGGAAGCTTGGCTTGGGGCGCCATTGTTCAATCGCTTGGGTAGCGGTGCCAACCGCCTGTCATTGACCGATAGCGCACGCATGGCCTTGCCAGCATTTACCGAAGGTTTGGATCAGCTGGACGCAGGCTTACGGCAAATGCGTCAGCGAGGCCGCCGCTCGCTCGTGACCGTTTCGGCATCGCAAGCAGTAGTATCCCGCTGGCTTCTTCCGCGCTTGCATCTATTTACAACCATGCATCCGGCTATCGATGTACGGCTCGACGTTTCGGACAATCTGGCCGACATCGAGCATGGGGAAGCCGACCTTGGTATTCGATGCGGCGCCGGGCGCTGGGATGGATTAATGGCAACCGAGTTGATGGATGAGGAAGTATTCCCGGTAGCCAGTCCAACGCTGCTTTCCGGAGGCAACCCAAGCAGTGTCGAAGACATGGCAGGGTTTACCTTGATTCATGACCTGACGCTCGCTCAGACGACCGCCTTCCCAAGTTGGTCAACCTGGTTCGCGCGCCAGGGATACCATAGGGAACATATCAGCGAAGGGTTCAAAATTAACTCCGCAGCAGCGGTAATCCAGGCAGCGCTGGCCGCTCAAGGAGTGGCATTGGCAAGACGTCGTTTCGTGGCGAACGAACTGCAAACCGGCCAGCTGGTACGCTTATTACCGGAAATAAGTTGGCCCGTTCCCTGGCGCTACTTTATTGTGCAGCCACTGCACCTTGCATTGCCAGAGCCGGTTGTCCAGTTTCGGCAATGGCTACTGCATGAAGCTGAGTTTGGCCATTAATGAGCCTGCCATGAACACCTTCCGATTCCTGCTGATACTGTATGTATGCTGTATAAAATACATCAGTTAATCGCCGTTGCAGGCTGGATATGGCTAAATGATGGACTTGCCCAGCGGCACAAGAACTGGCCTGAACGAACCATGTGCGCACCAGGCTATCCGGTCTTTCCTTTCAGCATTTACTGTGGGCGAAGATTTTCTGCTTACTTGCCCAGCTTACGGGATGCCATCACGCCACCATCGACATCCCATACTGCACCCGTTACCCAGGAGGCCTTGTCCGAAAGCAGAAAGACAATGCTCTCGGCCACATCGCGTGGCGTACCATTACGGCCGAGCGGATGAAAATCGTTGAAATCTTTCAACGCGTTATCCAGTTGATCTCCGGGAATGAAGCGCTCGAAGATGCGTGTTTCCACCATGCCCGGCGCAACCGAATTGATGCGGATGCCGAATTTTGCCAATTCAGCGGACACATGCCGCGTCATGGAGTCGAGTCCGATTTTCGCCATCGAATAGGCCGAGGCCAACACCGTCTCAATCGCCTGGCGAGCTGCAACAGCTGTCACGTTGACAATGGAGCCCGGCTTCTTCTGCGCCACCAACGAGCTGGCCACCTGTTGGGTAATAAAAAAGAGCGCCCGATTCAGATTCAGAAAACTATCGTAATCTTCGAGCGAATGCTCAAGGAACCCTTTAGGATAAAAAATACCAGCGGAATTGACCAGCAGATCGATGTCACTATGCTCGCTTTTCAACCTGTCGATTAATGTACGTACGCTGGCAAAATCCGATAGGTCCGCAGTCAGTGCGAATGCCTTACCTTCCCCAGCAATGGCCGCCAATTGCTGGCGCGCGACCTCTGCCTTTTCCACGCGATTTCCCACGACCACCACTGTGCCGCCTTCCTGCGCAACCATCGTGGCCACTTCCAGACCGATGCCGCTGGTCCCGCCTACGACCAGGAGTTTGCGGCCATCAAAGCTTTTGGTATCCATCATCACGTTCCTTTTTCAGTTTATATAAAATTTACCAACTAGTAGGTAGGCATTCTAGCAGCCAATTTTGTTGTGTCAAGGAGTATTTGACTTGTTGCAATCCCTGTAATGAACGTGGAATGATATGTCCTGGCGCTACCTAAGCACGTCATGGCAATAGCTGGAAAAAATTGATGGTTTGGGCTACGCCCATACGCAAGCTGAATCGAAGTAATGGTGTTTTTGTGCGATCGAACAGCATTGAACGTGTGTGGCTCTTTTCTTCAATGGATCGGAAGATCGATGATCAAACGATTTGGATGCATTGTCGAAATCTGATCTTGGTGCCATGGATGCTTGAGCGCCTCGACGCGCAGAGGGAAATCGACACTCGGCTATGACGGATAATCACCTATAATTCCGAAGGTACCCACCTCCACTGCCTACCAGCTCACCCCATACCAAAGATGAGTACTAACCACCAGTCCAGCAAGCGCATCCTGATCGTGGAAGACGACGCTGACAGCGCCAGTATTCTTGAGGCCTATCTGCGGCGTGACGACTTCGAGGTGGAAATTGCCAGGGACGGCGTCCAGGCGGTCGATCTGTATACGAGTTGGCAGCCGGATTTGGTGTTGCTCGACCTGATGCTGCCACGCCTGTCCGGCACCGACGTGCTGTCGCATATCCGCCGCTGCGGTGACACGCCAGTGATCATGGTGTCCGCCATCGGCGACGAACCGGAAAAACTGGGCGCGCTGCGCTACGGCGCCGACGATTACGTGGTCAAGCCCTATAGTCCGAAAGAAGTGGTGGCGCGGACCCACGCGGTATTGCGGCGCTGGCAGCCGCGTGTGGGCGCTGGCAGCGTGATGCGGCATGGCCTGCTCACCGTCGATACGGCATCGTTCAAGGCCGTGATCGTGGATCGCGCCGCGCAGGAACATGAGCTCGACCTCACTCCCACCGAATTTCATCTGCTGACCATCATGCTGCGCGCACCGTTCAAGGCGTTCACCCGCAGTGAATTGCTGGCCACCTGTCTGCCCGACAGCGACGCCCTCGAACGGGTGGTCGATACCCACATCTCCAACCTGCGCAGGAAACTTGGCGTTCATGGCCTCGTCAACGTGCTGCTGACCGTGCGCTCGGTCGGTTACAGGTTCCAATAAACATGCGAGGCCTCATTCGGAAATGGCGGCGCCAGGGCGTACCGCTGTGGGTGTGGATGGGTCTACGCATGAGCACGCTGGCGATCATTGCGGTGGTGGTGATTGCGCTGGCGATGTGGGTGTACCTCAAGGGAAAAGAGAACAGCTACATCCAGAAGATTCCGGTGGATGTGCGCGCACAGATGGAAATGCTGCTCCAGGCACCACAGGAAAATGCCGACCTGATCTGGAGCTTGTTACGCGAGCATTACAACATCGCACTGTTTCTGCCAGGCCTACCCGGCGAGGAATGGTGGATGGTGGCGGCAATGGTGGCCATCGTCACACCGTTCATCATCATCAGCGCGTTGCTGGTGTCACGCTCAATCTCGCGCCAGTTCACCGTGCTGAGCGCGGCCGTGCGTAAAGTGCGCGACGGCGATTTTTCGATTCACCTGGCGTCAGCGCCACGAGCGCCGCAAGAGCTGGCCGAGCTAACCGATAATTTCAACGACATGGGGCGCCGCCTGGCCCAGTACGAGCGCGAACTTGAAGAGTCAAGTGTCATGCTGGCGCACGAGCTACGCACACCGCTCAACGCAGCCATGGGGCGCCTTCAGGCAATCCTCGACGACGTGTTCCCGCTGGAACCCGATCAATTACGCAAAGTACACGCCCAGCTTGAACAGATCAACCGGCTGGTCGGCGACCTGCACCTGATGTCGTTGGCTCGGGCAGGACAGTTAGGGCTGGAAATCGATCACTTCAGCGTGCGCGAGCTGTTGCTCGAAAGGCTGGAGTGGGCCACGCTGCGTATTGAGGCGACGGGATTGGTCGTGCACACGCGCTGCGACCCCGCACTGACGCTGCGGGCGGACCGCGACCGCGTCGGCCAGACGGTCTCGATCCTGATTGAAAACGCGCTGCGCTACGCAAGCGATGGCGGCGTACTGGACATAACGGCGTACGCGGAAGACGACATGGCGTGCGTCATCGTGGCCGACCGTGGCCCCGGCATGGACGAAAACCATCTGTCGCGTGCGGTTGACCGCTTCTGGCGCGCCGAGGATTCGCGTTCGCGGCACTTGGGTGGCAGCGGCCTGGGGCTGGCGATCGCTGCCGCAATTTGCGAGAGCCACGGCGGTGCGTTGGTGTGTCGCAACCGCAGCGGTGGCGGGTTGGAGATCGTGCTTACGCTGCCGGCTTAGTGCGCAGCGAAAACAGCAAGTCGTACGCCACCGGTATCAACCCCAGCGTCACCAGCGTGCCCAATGCCAGCCCGCCGATCATGGTGATCGCCATACCGGTCCACAGTGGCCCGGCGAACAGCATCAGCGGCACCAGGCCCACGATGCAGGTCAGCTTGGTCATCAGGATCGGACGGAAGCGCTTGATGGCCGCGGCCACCACTGCTTCGCGCCGGGTACAGCCGGTGTCGAGTTCCGCATCGATCCGCTCGAGCAGCAGCACCGCGTTGTTGACGATGATGCCGGCCAGCGCAAGCAGGCCGAAGGTTGCCATGAAGCCGAACGGATAGCCGGTGAGCAGCAGCGCGGTGGCCGCGCCGATCAGCACGAACGGCACGCTGGACGCCACGATCACCACCTTGCGCAGCGAATTGAACTGCCACACGAACAACAGCATGATCGCGCATAGCGCATGCGGCATGAAACCGAGCAGCGCCTGGTTGACTTCAGCCGAGTCTTCCAATTCGCCGCCCAGCTTGATCTTGTAACCTGGCTCCAGCTTGATGGCGGCAATGTCGCCGGCGAGCGTGTCGGCGATTTCGCTTGCCGTCATGCGGGGGTTGCGGCCGGTGACCGTGACCGCCGGTGCCAGGTCGCGGCGGATAATCACCGACGGCTCGCTGCCGGTTGTCACCCGTGCCACCGAGCCTAGCGGCACTGACGTGCCCTCGGCCGGGAAGACCATGGTTTCCTCCGGGGCGCCGCGCTCGCTGGCATCGCCGCGCAGCACTACCGGCACCGTCACACCGTCATCATGGATGCCGGTGACGGTAGCGCCACCGTAGCGCAATTGCAGTGCTTTGGCGATGTCGGCGCTGGACACACCGGCGCGGCGGGCATTGACCTGGTCCACCTCGATCACATAGCGCGGCACGCGCGCCTCCCAGTCGTCGTGCACGTCCATGGTACCCGGCAGCTCGCGCAGGCGGTCCGCGATGCGTTGGGCTATCCGCTGCAACACCTCCTGATCCGGTCCTGTCACGCGGTAGGCCACCACGCCTGATTCGGTCGAGCCCAGCGAGAATCGCTTCGGTTCGGCGCGCACGTTGGGCATGGTCGCCAGAGTGTGGCGGCGCACACGGTCGATCACGGCGTCGACATCAGTTCCGGGTTTCACGCTGACCGTGAAGTAGGCGATATTGGGTGCCGGCAGGGTGGGTGCCAGTCCGAGAACGATGCGCGGACCGCCATCGGCAACGTAGCCGATGCTGTCGACCACCTCGGGATTTGCTTTGCGGTCGCCCAGCCACGTACTCAGGGTACGCACCGTTTGCAGTGTCACGCGCGAGTCCACGCCCGGCTGCAAGGTCACCGGGATCTGGAACTGCAGCCGGTCAGAGCGCGGTAGGAAATCGTACGGAATCGATGCCAGCACCGTCACCGCGCCGGCCAGTGCCAGGGTCATGGTGCCGATGAACAACAGCTTATGGTCCAGGAGCGTGGTGATCACGGTGCGGTAGCCACGGTAGAAGCGGGTGTCGTAGTGTTCCGCACCGGCGTGCAGCGGCTCCACCTTCGCAAAGTGGAAACACAGCAGAGGCGTGACCGTGATACTGAGCAGCCAGGAGCCGAGCAGAGTCACGGCCAGCACGATAGCCAATGACTGGAGGTATTCGTTGGTGGAGGTCTGGCCGAAGAAGAATGGCGAGAATGCCAGGATAATGGCCAGCGACGACGTAAGCAGGGGAATGGCCAGCGTGCGGCCCGCTTCCTCGCAGGCGTGCGCGCGGTCCTCGCCGGCCACCAGGCGTCGTTCGATATCTTCGGCGATCACGATGCCGTTATCCACCAGCAGGCCGAGCGCCAGGATGATGGCGGCGATCGACACCGTCTGCAACTCCACATTCAGGGCGCGCATCGCGATCAGCGCTGCCAGAATGGTGAGCGGCACGATAGCGCCCACGATCAAGCCCGTGCGCCAGCCCAGGAACAACATCACCACGGCCATCACGATCACGACCGTCTCGCCCATCACATGGTGCATTTTGCTCATTTCGCGTGCCACCACGTCGGGCTGGAACGTCACGATGTGCAGCTGGAAGCCCACCGGCAGCTGCGCCCTGGCGCGGTCCAGGCCCACGCGCAAGGACTTGCCGAAGTCCTCCATACTGCGTCCGGCCGCCATCGACACCGCCATCACCACGGCCGGCTTGCCCTGGTAGATGGCGGCACTGTCGGGCGGATCGGCTGGCATCACCCGCACATCCGCCAGGTCGGCCAGGCGCACGGTGCGCGCGCCGGACTCGCCCTTGACGCGGATCGGCACCTGGCGCAGCGACTCCACGCTGGTGAGCATGCCGGTGGTGCCCAGCGACATGGACAGGCCGGCCACCGCCGTCAATCCACCCGGCTCGACGATGTTTTGCGTTTGCAGTTGCTGGATCACCGCTTCCGGCGCCAGGCCCGCCTCGGCCAGGTGCGCACGGTTGAAGGAAAGGTATACCCGGTCTTCCTGCAAACCATGCATGCTCACGCGCTCCACACCATCGACGGTATAGAGTTGCGCGCGCATGGCGCGCAGCGGCCCGCGCATGTCGCTCATGCCGAATCCCGGCGCGGTAATTGCGATCGACGCGGCGGCCACACGGCCGAAATCGTCGTCGACGAAGGGGCCGACGGTACCCTGCGGCATGGCGCCGCTGGCGTCCGCCGCCTTGGCGCGCACGCGCAGCCACAGCGCTGGCAGGTCGCGCACGTTGTCGTAGGCAGTCAGCTGGATGATGGCGTTGCCAGTGCGCGCGCTGGAGACGATGCGCTTGATACCGGCGATCTCGCGCAGCTGCTCTTCGAGCGGCTTGACCAGCAGGTCGGCCACCTGCGTGGCCGGCATGCCGGGAAATGATACGGCGACAGTGGCTTCGCGCACCGTGACCGAAGGCTCTTCCTGAGATGGGAAATCGAGAAACGTGAACACGCCAACGACGAGCAGCAGCACGGCCACCACAATCGTCAGTCGGCTCGAAGAGAGCGCGGCGCGGGTGATGTTCATGGCTGCTCCCCGGTGGCCAGCGTAGACGCGGAGTGGTAAGGCACCACGCGCTGGCGGTCGATCAGGAACGCGGTGCCGGCGCCGGCGACTTCCTCGCCAGCCTGCAGGCCCTGCGTCACTTCGATGCTGTCACCGCGCTGGCGGCCCAGCACGACGGCGCGGCGTTCGAGCACGTTGCCGGTCCGGTGGTACACGAACACGTGGCCGGTGCCTGCCTTCGTGCTCTGCGCCACGGCCGTCAACGGCAGGGTTGCAATTTGTGGCGCACCGGAGGCGATCGCGATCGACAGCGCTTCGCCGCTGCGCCGTGGCGTCTGTCCAGGTTGCAGGTCGAAGATCGCTTGCACGGTACCGCCGGCGTCGATATGGTCGGCCAGGCTGCGTAGCGTGAGCTTGATAGCGTCGGCGGCATCGGAGCCAGCGGTCGCCTGGTCCGCCCCGCGTGCGACGACCACGACGCCCGGCTTGAGCGATGCAGGCAACAGCGCGGCAGGCAGATCGGCCACCACCTGCAGGTGGCTGTCGCCTTCAATTTGCAGCACAGCCTGGCCGCTGGCGGCCAGTGCGCCAGGTTCGGCCAGACGCGCCTTGATCCGCCCGGCGTATGGGGCGCGCAGCACAGCCTGACGCTGCGCGCGCGACGCCAGCTGCAGCGCGGCATTGGCCGAGCTGTGCGCCGCGTCGGCCATCGTCACGGCCAGTTGCGCCGCGTCGAGGGTGAGTTTCGAGGTGGCACCGTCCGCGTGCATGGCCTGCTGCTGGCGCAACTGATCGCGCCGTTCCTGCAACTGGCCAGCTGTGGAGCGCACTTGGGCCTCGGCTTGCAGTACTTGCAGGTGCGCCGGCTCCGGGTCGAGCGTAGCCAGCACTTGGCCGCGGCGGACGGTGTCGCCGACATCGACCATCACGCCGGCCAGCTTGCCGCCGTTCTCGAACGACAGGTCGGCGCGCTGGGCCTGCCGCACCAGCGCCACGAAGCGGTAGTCTCCGGCGGCGGTGGTGGACGTGGTGATCAGCTTGACCATGCGCAGCGGCGCCTCGACGCGGGCGGGCTGACGGTCGCAGGCCGCAAGCTGGGTGGCCAGTGCGGCCGCGCCCAGCAGCATGGGAAGGGAGCGAAATGTCATCAAGTTCTCCTGGTCCATCGGTCAGTACACGTACCGGACGGTCATCATGGCTTCGACCGGCGTTTTGCGGGCCATGAGCGGACTGTTCTCGGCACGCTCGGCGAACGGCATGACGGTCAGTTGCGCGGAGCTGTACCAGTGCTCGGCCAGCTTGTGTTCCCACTGGGCGCTGACGGAATACGCGTACAGGCCGCCTCGCGCGTTGTACGCCGCAAAGCGGGTGCTGGCCGCTTGCGTCGAAGTCACGCCAAAATAGGCCTGGTTATAGCGGGCATTGCCCCAATGGGCGTTGACGCCCAGGGCCACGCGCTCGTCGCCCGTGTCAATCACGTTCCACTCCGCCCCCACGCGCAAGTTGTGCCGGTTCACGCTGGACTTGAGCGTGACATCTGCCTCGGCGCTGATCGACAGCGCGGGCGTGACCTGCTGGGCCACCAGCGTGTGCCAAGTGGCCGACCCCGGCACCTCGCCCATGCCGGCCAAATCGCGGCCTCCAGGGCGGAACAGATCGGACTTCACGCCGCGTCCTTGGTCATAATGGATCGATTGCGATACGTAAAAGCCGGACCCGGTAAGCAGTTGCAGGCCGACGCCGCGGCTGGTGTCGATAAAGAAGATGCCTTGCTGGGCGTACGCCACGGGGACAAACGTGGTGGCGGTGTCGCGCGAACCCATGTAGCGGGGGGCGACGCGCACGCCGGCGCCAATTGCCGCTTCGAGCTTATCGCCCAGCAGGTAGTTGACGGTCAGTTCGGCGCCGTGTGCGCTGGGCGCCAACAAGCCCAGCGCGAGGGTCGGGGCGGACAAGGCCAGGAGGAAGGAGCGGAACGTATAAATCATGGTGTGGTCAATCCTGGTTAAGTGAGAAGGAAGTGCCATAGAAGGCGTGCAGCAAACGAATCCGGTTGAGGGCGAGATCGCGCGCGGCGTCGATGTGGGCGAGCGATGCCGCCTCCATACGCAGGTGCTCGTCCAGCAGTTCTGTGGTGTCCTGGAGGCCTTGCAGGACGCGCCATGTCAGCGCTCTGGTGCGCCGTTCCAGCGATTCCTCGCGCTGACGCATCGCCGCTTCGCCGGCCTCCAGCGCGCGTTGCTGGTCGAGCGCGCCCGCCACTTCCTGGAACGCCGCTTCAATGGTCTGGGCGTAGGCGGCAACGCCGGCATCCTTGCGCAGTTCCGCCACGTCGAGCTGCGCCTGGTTGCGGCCGCCGTCGAAAATCGGCAGGCTGACCGATGGATTGAAGGTCCAGGCGCGGCTACCCGGTTTGAACAGGCCGTCGAGGCTTTCACTGACCGATCCCACGCCAGTGCTCAGGTGTATCGATGGAAAAAATGCCGCGCGCGCCGCGCCGATGTCGGCATGGCGCGCCTTCAGCTCGGCCTCCGCCTGGCTGATGTCAGGACGGTCGAGCAATATGCGCGCATCGAGGTCACGCAGCGCGGCGATCGGCAACGGCATCGCTGACAGCACATCCACGCTGCCGGCCGTGTCCACTGTTGCGGAGGGTACAAAGCCGGTCAGGATATTCAGGGCGCGTTGCGCGACAACGAATTGGGCCTCGGCATTGACGGTGGCTGCGTGGTGTGCGGCAGCGGCATTGCGTTCCGCGTCCAACTTGTCGCGCGAGATCAGGCCGAGCTCGAACTGGCGCCGCGCATAGCCTTCGAGTTGACGTTGATAACCGTCATTGCTCCGCAGGACGCGCCAGGTATCGGCGGTGGCGACCGCGATCGAGTGGGCACGCAGCACTTCCGCGATGAGTGCGGCGCGGGTTGCCACAAGGCCGTATCCGGACCCCACGTAACGTTCCTGCGCTGCCTGTGACAGCGACCGTAGTCTGCCAAAAAAATCGAGATCGAAATCCATGCCCAAGCCGGCTGCGCTGTAATGTTCACTCTCGGTCTCATTCAGGTCGGCATTGTCGAAGCGAGTACGCTTGCTCTCCGCCTGGAACGCCACGGAGGGCAAGCGAGCCGCGCCTTCCATGCGCATCAGCGCACGTGCCTCGTCAACACGGCGCATGGCTAGCTTGTATTGTGCATTGTGTGCCAGCGCCTGCTCGACTAGCGTCATCAGGGTGGCCAGCTGGCCGGCGCTACGCTGCGGTGCGAAGTCGTTCACCAACCGGGACTCCTGGATACTCAGTGTAGTAGAGGTTGCCGTGCGGACCGAGGGCGACGTGGTCGATGCCACATCCACATCGGACCGCATGGTGCCTGAGCCCAACGTGGACGGCAAAGCCGGCATCGCCGGACGCTGGTAAGAAGGAGCGAGAGAACAGCCGCCGAGCAGCAGCGTGCAGAGAAAAAGTGGAATTCGAGCGGGCATAGTAGCGGCGACGTTGTCAGGATGCCGGCAGCTTCTCACTCAATGATGCAGATATTTTGTGGAAAACATCAAGGAATGATGAAGATGCGTTGAATTTTGCCTCAGTCCGACCGGTTAGGCGCCAAACAATGGATGAATCACTGAATCGCCACCTGAAGCTTAGAGTCACCTGATCCATCGTTCTTGAAAGATGAGAAATCGATGGATCGTATTGAAGCCTGGGTGTTCTGCCAAATACCTGGTGTGCGATCTCGTAGCTGCCTGATCTGACGACGAAATTGGCGTTGACCTGGTTATTCATCTGCCCTGCAGAGACTACCGTCGCGCTCAGGCAAACGATGCTTGAGCTTCGGCGATCCTCTTGACGCCTTCGTGCCATCACAACCGTTAGTTTTAACAATTCAAGAAATTCATGGACCTTGCAGTTTTTGACGTCCTCAGCATATACTGTATTTATGTACAGTAGTTTTGAGAATGATCCACAACCTCGCAAGCCAGCCGCCATGCTTTCACCTTCCCTTCAACGTAGCAGCCCTACCACACTGGCCAATAGTGCCTTGCTGCGTGACGTCTGGCGGGCTAGTGAGCTGAGTCGAGGAACAACGAGCACTGTTACTACCGGTCACAGCGTCTTGGATCACGAACTTCCGGGCAACGGTTGGCCTCAATCGACCTTCACGGAGTTGTTAGTTCAGCAAGCGGGTATCGGGGAAATGCACTTGTTGCGGCCAGTGCTGGCGCAACTATCGCAACATCGTCGGATCGCCCTGGTGCAGCCGCCGTACTTGCCCAACTCCGCCGCCTGCAAATTCATGGACCTGAGTTGCCCGAACCTGCTCTGGATACGCGCCCCCAGCACCGCCGATGCTCTCTGGTCCACCGAGCAGATCCTGCGCAATGGCAGCTGCGGCGCGGTGCTGTTGTGGCAAGCCAATATTCGCGACGAGGCACTGCGGCGCCTCAATCTGGCGGCGCAGACAACCGAAACGTTCTTCTGGCTGGTCCGGCCGATGAGCGCAGCGGCTGATGCCTCACCTGCACCATTGCGCCTGGCATTGCGCCCAGCCGCCGGCGGCATTTCCACTCACATCATCAAACGGCGTGGCCCACATCATGAGGCACCACTCTTTATCCCGCTGGCAGACATGCCGGCACGTCAACGATTTTTGGACGATCAAAATGCGGTTCTGGTTCAGCGTACACCTCCCACTGTTGCCTCTCGAATGCCTCAGGCCGCGCTGGTGTGAACCGGGGCCGTATGCGGTGGTCGAGAAAGGCCGCATCCTTGCGGTCTCGCAGCATGCCTATGCCGAAGGGGTACGTATCGGCATGCGCCCTGGCGGTGTAGCGGCCGTCTCGCCGGATAGCGTCATCCTGGAGCGTAATCTTGAGCGTGAATTGATCACCAGCAATGCCATCGCGCTCGCCCTCCTCCAGTTCACCCCGGAGGTGGCGCATGCCGGCGACTTCAGCCTGCTGCTGGACGTGACCGCCAGCTTGCGCCTGTTTAACGGGCGAGCCGCCATCAGCCGGCGCATTCGCGCTGCCCTGCAAGCGCTTGGCGTGACGGCGCAGCTCGGCACGGCGCCGACGGCCATGGGCGCCTGGCTGCTGTCGCGCTGGCAGCCGGCCAAACGCCAGATCATTGTGCGGCGCACGGTGCACATGCGCTCACTCGAGCGCCAGCTCGACCGCATGCCCTGCGCCTATCTGCCCAGCACGGCGAATCATCTGGAGTGGCTGACGGATATTGGCGCGGATCATCTGGCGGCGCTACGGCGCCTGCCCCGCCCTGGCATCCAGCGCAGGATGAACAAGCACGTGCTCGATGAACTCGACCGCGCCTATGGACTCGCTCCTGAACTGTTTGAATGGATCGCCATTCCCGAGACTTTTTCAGCGCGCATCGAAACCTTTGACCGGATCGAACACGCCGATGCCCTGCTGGACGGCGCCACGGGCCTGCTGCAGCAATTTGTCGGCTGGCTGGTCGCGCGCCAGCAGGCCGTGAGTGTTTTTGTTCTGCTGCTGGAGCACGAGCGCGGCAAGACCGCGATCCCGCCCACGCCGATCGAGATCGGATTGGCGGAGCCGACCTGGCGCGACGAACACCTAATAAGGCTGCTGAAGGAGCGCCTGGCGCGCACGGAACTGGTTGCCCCGGTCATCGCCCTGCGGCTAGAAGCGCGACTGCTCACCGCGATGGCGCCACCGACGCAAGACCTGTTTCCCGAGCCGGGCGGCACCCCCGCCGACTATAAGCGCCTACTGGAATTACTCAGCGCCCGTCTTGGCAGCGACAACGTCCTCTCGCCTGTCGAGCATCACGACCATCGGCCGGAGGAAAGCAATGCCTGGGCTGCTGCCACCGAGAAGCGCAAGGCGGTCAACGCCGAGGATGAGGCGTTTGAGCGCCCGTTCTGGCTGCTACCCAAACCCATCCCGCTGCTGCTGCGCGGCGAACGTCCCTTCTATGGTTCCCCACTAAAAATGCTCAAGGGGCCGGAACGCATTGAGGCCGGCTGGTGGAATGATCAAATCGCTGCCCGCGACTATTACATCGCGCAAGGAAGCGACGCGACCTGCTACTGGATCTACCTGGAACGTGTCGTTGACGGCCGCTGGTACCTGCACGGCATGTTCGGCTGATCATGGACAAACCACTCGCTCCCACGCTGCCCGACTATGCCGAGCTGCAGTGCATGAGCCATTACTCCTTCCTGCACGGCGCCTCTCCGCCCGATCAATTGGTGGCGCGCGCGGCCCAGCTGGGCTACCAGGCCATCGCCATGGCCGACGAATGTTCCCTGGCCGGTGTGGTCAAGGCGCATGTGGCCGCGCGGGAGTGGAACATCCATCTCATCATTGGCAGCCAAATGAAAGTGACACCGGAAGACGGCACCCCGCCCTTCACGGTGCTGATCCTGGCCATGGACCGCGACGGCTATGGCAACCTGAGCGAACTCATTACCGCTGCGCGCACGCGCGCCGACAAGGGAAGTTACCTGGTGTGGCCACGCGACATCGCCAACCCCAGCGGCCATCTCGTCCACTTAAAAGGGCTGCCTGGCTGCCAGCTCATTCTGTGCCCCAAATATAACGCCCCCTATGAAGAGATCGAGCGGCAAGCCGAATGGCTGGTGCGCAGCGCACCGGGCCGCGCGCGCGTCGCCTTGACGTTGCACCACCGTGCCCAGGATGACCGGCACCGCGCCATGGTCGAAGCCATCGGCGCCGAATTCAGTTTACCTGTCGTCGCCACGGGCGATGTCGTCATGCATCTACGCTCGATGAAAATCATCCAGGACACCATGACCGCGATTCGTCTGAATACGCCGGTGGCGCAGTGCGGCTATCAGCTGGCCTCGAATGCCGAAGCGCATCTGCGTTCACGTTTGCGGCTGGGTAATCTGTATCCGCGCGACATGCTGGATGAAACCCTGCGCGTGGCCCAGCGCTGCACTTTTTCGCTCGATGAACTACGCTATGAATATCCAGGCGAGATCGTGCCGGAGGGGCAGACCCCAGCCAGTTACCTGCGCGAACAGGCATATATTGGAGCGCACTGGCGCTACCCGCACGCCATTCCGGACAATGTGCAGGCACAGCTGGAATATGAGCTGGAACTGATCGGCGACATGCAGTACGAACCCTACTTTTTGACGGTATTCGACATCGTGCGCTTCGCCCGCTCGCAAAAAATCCTCTGCCAGGGGCGCGGATCGGCGGCGAATTCGGCTGTCTGCTACTGCCTCGGCATCACCGAAGTCGACCCCTCGCGCGGCACCCTCCTTTTCGAGCGCTTTATCTCACGCGAGCGCGATGAACCGCCCGACATCGATGTCGACTTCGAACACCAGCGGCGCGAGGAGGTGATTCAATACATCTATCGCAAATATGGCCGCATGCGAGCCGCTTTGACGGCCGTTGTCATTTCCTACCGCCCGCGCAGCGTGCTGCGCGATGTGGGGCGCGCGCTGGGGGTGGACCTGTCGGTGGTCGACAAGGTGGCCAAAGCCTCGCATAGCTGGGGTGGGCGCGCCGACCTGCAGCAGCGCCTTACCACTTGCGGACTCGATCCGCACTCCCTGATCGCCGAAAAATGGGCGGCAATTGCCGAGCGCCTGATGCGTTTTCCACGTCATCTCTCCCAGCATCCGGGCGGCTTCGTCATCTCACGCGGCCCCCTCTCCCGCCTGGTGCCGATTGAAAACGCCGCCATGCCCGAGCGCACCGTGATTCAATGGGATAAGGATGACATCGATGAGCTGGGTCTCCTAAAAATCGACATCCTGGCGCTGGGCATGCTGTCGTGTATCGCCCGCACCCTGGCTTTGATCTCGGAACAGCGTGGTGAGCGTTTTGAACTGGGCGATATTCCCCATGAGGATGCCGCCACTTACCAGATGATTTCCAAAGCGGACACCGTCGGCGTGTTTCAGATCGAATCGCGGGCGCAGATGTCCATGCTGCCGCGCATGCAGCCACGCGAGTTCTATGACCTCGTCATCGAGGTGGCGATTATCCGGCCAGGGCCCATCCAAGGTGGCATGATCAATCCGTATTTGCGCCGGCGCCAGGGCTTAGAAGCAGTGACCTATCCGAGCCCGGAGATCGAGGCGGTGCTGCGGCGCACGCTCGGGGTGCCAATCTTTCAGGAGCAGGTGATGTCGATCGCCATGACAGCGGCCGGTTTTACGGCCGGTGAAGCCGATCGCCTGCGCCGCGCCATGGCCGCCTGGAAAAGAAAAGGTGGCCTGGAACAGTTCGAAGACCAGCTCATGAGCGGCATGGCCGAGCGTGGCTACAGCCTCGAGTTTGCCACCTCCATTGTCGGCCAGATACGCGGCTTTGCCGAGTATGGCTTTCCAGAGTCGCATGCGCACAGCTTTGCCCTGCTGGCCTATGCCAGCAGCTGGCTCAAGTGCCATCATCCTGCCGAGTTCCTGGCCGCCCTGCTCAACAGCCAGCCCATGGGTTTTTACAGCCGCTCCTCGCTGGTGCAAGATGCGCGCCGGCATGACGTCGAGGTAAGACCCGTCGATGTCTGTACGAGCGGATGGGAAGCATCCCTGGAGCCAATGGTGGACGGCAAACTGGCGGTACGCCTTGGTTTGAATAATATCAATGGAATGATGAGAGAGGCGGCTTGGCGCATTGAGGAAGCCCGCGCTGCCGCGCCATTCAAGAACATACGCGATGTTGCCATGCGCGCGCAACTCGATGCGGGGGATATGAAGGCGTTGGCATCAGCGAACGCCCTGGTAGCGCTGACGGGCAACCGGCGCATGGCCATGTGGGATGCTGCGGCGAGCGTGCCGGAGCGAGATTTAATGCGCGCGACGACCATTGCCGAACCCGTGCTGGAGCTGGCGCCGCCCACGGAAGCCGATGACATCGTGGCGGACTACCGGCATGTCGGCCTGACACTGGGCCGTCATCCACTCGCTCTCTTGCGCGAGCGCCTCAATAAAATGCGCTTTGTACCATCGGACATCCTGAACACCTTCAGCGACGGCCAGCTGGCCAGGGGCTGCGGCATAGTCACGGTAAGACAGCGGCCGGAGACGGCCAAGGGGGTGATCTTCCTCACCCTGGAAGATGAATTTGGCACCATCAACATCATCGTCTGGCCCACGCTGGTGGAAAAGCAGCGGGCCGAACTGATGAATGCCTCACTCTTGGGGGTGTACGGCATCTGGCAATCGAAGAGTGGCGTGCGCAACTTGATTGCCAAGCGACTGGTGGATTGCTCGCATTTGCTCGGTCAGCTTGACACGAAGAGCCGGAATTTTCATTAGAGAAGCATCCGGCCCACTTCCAACATTAACTCGCTACGATCAGGCTTCGTCAACTATTTTAGATGTCGGGCCATTGGTTTTACAGGAGGTAATGCCATTGTCCCGATTCGCAGACGACGCATACATTTGGCTGTTGCCAATGATCTCGCCGTTGCCAGCTTTAAGAACGAAGTATGGTTGATCCGCTTTCGACGTCAGACGAACATACCGGTCATCGCTAGGGCTGTTGCGTTGGCAAGACTCTATGCCATTCTTTGCCGCTTGCTTGGTCGTATAGGACTCGCTGGTGAGTATTATCTCGTGATTGTCCGCTTTCAGATTGAAGTGATAGTTCCCTGCGTTCTTCTTCAAATGATAATAACCTGGCATACGATACTCCTTTGAATTGGCTGGAAATTTCAATTTATCGTATAAAACTCGGATATTTTCTGGTGATTCTAAATCTCAATAGCAGAATCGGATTGTTAGCGAGAACGGTGCAGTATTACTCACTTGATGCATCACTCCCGATTCACTTTCGATTAACGTTATCCTTGACCGAACTATCCGGATTGTCCCTGACATATTCCTGGCCGTTCACCTTTACGACATGCGCATCGGGATGCTTGCCGGCCTTAACTTCCTTGACGGCGACAGGACGTGGTACTTCTTTCCGGGAGCCAATCTGATAGGACTCATTGCGCCCGCCAGGTCCATCGTTGTTCCCTTTTATTTTCGTCATTCTGCTTCCTTCCAAGAGTTGGAAAAATCCGCTCTCTTTGTTCTGTGTGTTTGAGAAAAATAGTTGAGCGGCGGGATAAGGATACACCCAATTTTCAAAAACATATCGACTATGAGGTATTTCCCTAGATGTTTCCAGCTCGACGCCCATTTGAATCGCCACCAGTAGCTTAGGCTCTCCTGATCCATAGCTCATGAAAGATAAAAAACCGATGGATCGAGTTTGAGCCTGGGAGCCCTGCCAGGCTCCTGGGGTGCGATCTCGTAGCTGCCTGATCCACCGATGGGGTCGGGTCTGGCCTGTCTATCTCCCCTGCTCTGCAGAGACTCATGCCAAGCTCAAGCAAAAGCTGCTTGAGCTTGGGCGGTTGCCGGTACTGACAGCGGCCGCAACCACCTGTTCGCCGGCGACGCCGTCATCTACTCGCTGATCGAGACCTCCAAATTGAATGGCGTCGACCCCGAAGCCTGGCTGCGCTATGTGTTCGAGCCCATCGCCAATCGCCCGCCCAACCTCGTCAGCCACGTCCCTCCCTGGAGCTACGCCGCGCAGATTGCGTCGACTTTAAACCACGCCGCTTCGCAGCGGTGTGATGTCATCATCGACTAATTCCTTGCGGAGCTCAAGGCGGCGCCGGCTTTGCGCTTACCGCCAGCCTAGAGCAAGTCGTTTTGCACCAACGTTACGCCTGCATTAAGCCAATTAGCCGACCCGCTCTGGATAGAGTTACACATAGGCCTACGGCAGTGCTAGAGTGTTACAACCAGTGGCTGAATCCGCAATTTAGAGTCGCCATCGAAAATGGCTGGCATGCAATGTGAACCATAGGAAATATGACTAGCATGACCTACAGACCACGTCCTCAACACCGTAAGAACATTCATGGTGTTCTAATTCCATTGACCGCTGCTGTCTATATAGTTTTCGGAAGTCGGGCTCAAGACAAAGGAAGGCCCATCGGCGCTTTTTATCCTACGAATGTGAGTGCACGCGCTTGGGAGAAATTAGGTGGAATTTGGTATCGAGCATATGACGAGCAAAAAGTGCTTAATCGCAAAGTTAATGCTGAGGTTGTGCAAGCGTTCGTACAAAGTATCCGCTCAGGAGAAGATGTTGTGCTGCCAAGTGGCGCGGTCATTACATGGGAGATGATACCTGCGTCTGAGGCGTCAAAATTGCCCCCAGGTCTTCCTTCGCCGTAACGGACGGAGAAAGATGACATATCCGAAACAGGTAGCCGCGATCAATTGCCTTTGAGCGCTATGGCGGCACAGTTGCCTACGATAAACTAGCCCATCATCAGTTTCGTGCGCTCGGCCAGATCGGGGACTTTGCGCACTGGCGGTGGATTTTCATCATGACTCGCGCGACCCAGCATTTGGTGGTGTCACGCCGAATATGTACCAGCCGCGCAACATGAGCGCGCGCTGCCGCCGATTCGCTCGCCAGCACTTCCGGCTCGCCTTTGCTGCCCGCCATTAAGGTGCAGTTCCGTTCAAACTTGCGCGATTTTAACAACTGATTTATACCAAAAAACCGCTTGCACAGGACCTAGACGCGTTCATGCCTGGCTCGTACCACTCACGCACCAGAGCCGTTTTTCTTCGATAGGCTAGCGCCTGGGCACTTCTGGCTCTCCGCCACCACGTCGATTGTTTGCTTGTTCCTAGTCATATGCACAGTCCTATTCCTATCCGTAAGAATAACGCATAGGCTGTGTCTGGTGAATCAGGGGCAATTTCAGAGATTGAGATATAGTGGATATCCATTTTCCGTAATCTGAAGAGAAAGTACGAATGCCCGCAGCCATGAATTTACAGTCAGGCGACATCATTGCCTGTGCAGCAGCAGTCATTGCGCTGTGCTCGTTCGGCGCCACAATTTGGCAAGGACGACTAACACGCGGTCACAACCGGTTAAGTGTAACGCCTTTATTGGTATGGTCTCGTGGTCGATCATGGAGTAATCATTCCGTTACATGCAGCTTCAGTATCAAAAATGTTGGTATTGGGCCAGCAATCGTTAAAAGACAGAGGTGTATCTATCAGGATGAGGAAATTGAACTTCGGGGCGATGATGTGATTCGCCAGCTAATCGGAAGGATGCTTGGAGACTCCTTCCCGTACGTCTTGCGTCGTCATGGATTACCTGGAATTGGCACTGCTATTCCACCGGGGGAGGAGTGTATTATTGCTTCGATTGAGTTTGAATCGTTAAGTGAAGAACAACTGAATTTAGTTGAAAAGCTTCTTGTCTTAGAATATTCCTTAGAGTATGAATCGCTGTATGGCGACAAAAAAACGTTAAGAAATTAGAACATATTGTGCAAAAAATGCCGTTAGGGGTATGTCAATTAGGGGGGAGGTTCCGAGTGACGTGGCAGAATTCGTGCTCGACAATGGAACGGAATTTTTCCACAACACACCAGGTCACAGCGAAACGATTGCTCGCGTTCTGAAGAAAAAATCTAATAATCTGTAAAGGAAATCCACGCCACCTGGCGTTCCGCGCACGGCCGGTAGCCGTTTATTGGAATTGTCATGTCAATAGGTGAAGGCGCCCAGGCGCTGATTGATGAGGAATTGTTGGATGGTGCTGCTCTAGGAATAGCCCAGAAAATTGCTGCTACGGATAGTTTGGATGGGTTAAGCCCAAGGCAAATGCATGTCTACAAGCAGTTTATCGCACCTCATTTCGATATCATATGTCAGAACGAAGACTGCGCCTTTGCAATAGAGATCGATTTCATAGCTGATGCGATACGAGCAATAGCAACTGGTGATTCTGTCCTGTGCCAACATTGCATTTATGTAAATGACCTGAATGCCAAGGATGATTAATTCCAAAGGATAATACTCAGCTACACCAATGCTGGCCATCCCTCGCCATAACGGGCGGTGAGGGTTGCCATATCCGGCTGAGGCAGCAGCAGAGCACCTGCTCTTGAGTGCCATGGCGGCACAGTTAGCTTCGACAACCAGCCCATCATTTGCTTGGTGCGCTCGATGAGAGCGTGGATTTTGCGCGTTGGCGGTGAACCTGCCGTCACTGCCGACCTAGCATGTCACCTAGCGGCATCTCGCCAAATTAGATGCTTGCCCGAGCCGCTTAATGAATCGCCGACAGTAGCTTAGACTCTCCTGATCCATGGTTCTTAGAAGATGAAAAAACGATGGGTCGTATTGAGCCCCTGGGCGACCTGCCAGACTCCTGGTGCGAAACTCGTAGCTGGCTGATCCAGCGACGAGATCGGGGCTGACCTGTCTATCTCCCCTGCCCTGCAGAGACTCCTGCCCCGCTCAAGCAAAAGCAAGCTTTTCCTAGCCATAACTGCCTGCGAAGGATGACATGTCCGACCGAGGTAGCAACAGAGCGCCTGCATTCGCGCGCGATAGCGGCACAGTTGGCTACGTTAAACTAGCCCATCTTCTGCTCTGTGCGCTTGATCAAATCGGGGATTTGTGCGCTGGCGGTGGAGTTGCGATCACGGCCGGCGCGACATGGCACCCGACGGCATCACGCCAAAACAGAAGCTTGCCGTGGCCGCTTAACCTCTACTTTTAGAGCGCTCTAAAAATTTGGGGATTACCGCTGCAAGCTCGCCTGAGCGCGCTCCGCGACGATCTCGTGCAAAACGGCGATATGCTCAGGCTTCAACGCTGGTGGTCTGCCGCCGAAGCTGCTTGACGGCGCAGTGCTGCCGAGTGAATGTTTGGTTGCCATGGCATGCTCCCTCCACATCGAGATAGCATGCCACAACTTCGTTGTTGATTTTGTCTACACCCTCTAAGGCGCCGGATTATTCATCATCCATTGCATGGCAGACGGCGTAGTTAGCAAGCCTCGTAAAAAAGCTGCAGTCCAATTGTTCATGCCACCAACATCAACTTCCGCTTGCAGCTCGTGATTGACATCGTTGCCCAGCTCAGACACCAAACTGTAGTCTGCTGCCTTGATGCGCCACAGCTTCCAGCGCCCAGTCACCCAACGTCGTAGCTGCGTTTCATCCACGCACTTGTCCAGGTGATTTGCCAGTCGCTGAAAAAGCGGGTCAGTCGTCGGAATTGTCGGCACCAGCCGAAACGACGGCATTAGATAAGTAGGCGGCACCGTTCCCTTGTCCGCCTCAATCTCGACCTGAACCAACGGGCTATCGAGGCGCGGGCCCTCGAAATACGGATGTATCAATGGCAGTACAGTTCCCGGTGCATTGGCCGAGTTGCTACGCTTCGAATTACAGGCTGTGCACGTTGGTACCAGATTAAATGAAAGGATAGCAAATTCCGGATAGTCCCCCTTTGCTAGGTAGTGGTCCAACGCATCCCGTCCCGTATTTCCGCACATTGGGCAATACGGCAGCTTGTCGGATTTTCTCAGTTCGTAGGCCCAGTCCAGTTGTCGGTAGTTTTCCTTCAGTTTTTTATAAGTCGTAGCGTAAAGACCCGTTAATTCTTCTTTTTGGACTGGTGAGATTTTCCCCGGTTGCGTTTTATTAAAAGGAAGAACAACGGTTGGACTTCCTTTGTTGGTACGATAGGCACGGTAAGCCTTCTTCAAATCCGGCACCAGCGTTAGCAATGACGGCGCATATACTGGGAAAACGGAGATGGTTTTTGAATTTCTAACGCGAGGATAACGAAGGAAGATCACTTGCTGCCCCTCGCTCGCATTGCGCGTATTTCTATCAATAGTTCAGGGCTAAGAACAGAGCCATATTCGGCTAGCAACTGCTCCTGTGACATGCCGCTTTTGGACATGTCCATAGCAAATTTTTCGTGGTATTTTTTTGCAGTGGCATCACCAAAAACCGCCTGCGAAAGGCTATCGATACTTGCTCCCAAGGTCCTCATGCGGACCTGTCCGATATTGATCCGTTTAGACTCGTCCTCGAAGGAGAAAACGTGCACGCAATGGGTTGGCACCTCGCGCACAATATAAGCAGAATGCGTGGCAACCAGAGCGATCGATTTCGTCGCCTCCAGCACATCGTACAACAACGTTACGAGTTCGCAGATCAGGTTAGGATGGAGGTGGGTTTCCGGCTCATCGATAATCACCAGTGTGCCCTGATCGATGCTACTGATCAGCCTCAAGGCGAAGTAGAAGAAAATAGACTGGCCGCTGCTTGGATGTAGCATGATTATTCTGTTGTCTTCGCCTGTCTGCTTATAGAATCCGATCCGTCTCGCTGTATCAACTGCAGACATGTACAACAAATGCCTTTGTTCGTTCATCAGCGTGATATCCAGAGCGCGTGCATAATACTCGCCGTTCTCATTCTGATAAGTGCCGATGTCATGCGCAACATCCGGCAGTACTGGCAAGTACAACATATTAAGGTCGATATGGTCTCGTAGTGTTCTTTTGAGGAGGGCAAACCTAGTAAGCGATGCGCCCACAAACTCAGTTGGATCCCGGATCAGATCGACCATTAGAGTGGTCAAAAGATTCTGACCTCCTGAATCCGATCTGTCATTGACCAGATTGAAGTATTGGTACTCGAAACTTCCCATATCGATAGCACTCAAAGGAAAGCGATTTTGCGGGGCGGTGGAGATTACCAACAAGCGATTATAAAGCGGGCCATAATATTCGCACTCGAAAATGGCCTCAGAGTATTCGTGGAATGAAGTGAAAGATTTGTCCATTTTCCCCGATAGCTTGCCAAGTGACAATACAAATTCCCTCAACAACCGCGTCTTGCCTGTACCATTGACGCCGATAAGGCAGTGAATTCTGTCCTCGAACAAGCCCAGATCTTGGAACCCGACCGACAAATCATGCACACCTTCATCAAACCCGTGCAGTTGCGCCCGGAAGGTAAAGCTTTTTCTGACTTCTGGTAGCGCCTTAATCTGGTGTCCCAGCACGGCGCGCGTGCCTCGGCGCATAGATCGGTATGCCGCAGGCATTCGCAGTACGCCCAGACTGAACGAATTTCGCTTAAGCAAATTTGCAATATCCGAGCTAAAGGCGGAATCGCTCAAAAACAGTATGTCGTTCAATGCAGATAATATCGAATTTAGCTCTGTTCTATTGAGCACCCATTTCGCCAACTGCGAGTAATCTTGCTCATGGCCGATGAGGGTTGCAAATAACAGGATTCCATGCAGGGCAGTTTCTGTGTTTCCTGCATCATCGTGTCTCCGCAGGCCAGGATTTTCTTTTATCCAATTTCGGAGATTGCGTTCTTTTAAAATTCCGTGTAACGGTACTACATAGCCGGTGAAGGATATCGGTTTCCGATTGTCTGGCGGGATAATTGAAATCACTGCATTAAAATTAAATGAGAAATTGTTCCAATCTGAATTTGTTGGACGAATCCGAATGCCACCTGGCGGGATATCCGCTTGTTCGTCATTGGTAAAAAATAAGCTCCAGCTCATACGTTTTTCACTTAAAGTTAACTAAGGACAATAGCTTACCATTTTGTTTCGCAAGGAAGCTCACGAATTTTTACCATGCAAGCCTGCCCATGGCACAAATTGAACGCAAATTACCTCACATCTGCTTCAATTTGCCGATAAAAAAGCACTTTCACAAAGCAGACTGTATTGTGATTCGAGCAGTTCGAGCCATGATGCCAACGGCTACTACAACTTGCCACTCACACGCGCCGCGTTGTCCTGGTCGCCCGCAGCGATATCGACCTACCATATATCGAGATGCCCTCGTCGACTAATCCGGCCTTGCAGGCGTTACGCAGGACCATGATCGTCTTGGCCAGCTGTGCCTCATCGATCCATGCCAGCAATGCTAAGAACGCGTCAGCGCTGGCTTGGCGGCCTGCAACAGCAGTTGAACCATTGGGCTGCGGCAGCGGCATGAGTTGCTGAGGGCGCCCGCATGCATGGCAACAGCCCGGTGTGTGGCAACGCATCCATGACGCCATGCTGCAGCACTTGCGGGAATACGACCAGATTCAATGGGAACGCGCCAGTGTCGACTCGGCCAGCGTGCCATCCCCTCCTCGGCGGACAGCATACCGGCCCCAATCCCACCGACCGAGGCAAGCTCGGTTGCAAGCACCATCTGCTCGTCGATCAACGCGGTCTGCCTCTGGTGGCGAGCATATCAGGGGCTCAGGTACATGATTCCCGCATGCTGATTCCACTGCTTGAAGCTGTCCCATCCGTATCCGGACTGGCTCGACGGCCGCGCAAACGCCCGGCAAAACTGCACGCCGACAAGGCCTATGCGTCGCGTGCCCATCGCGCCTGGCTACGTAGCAAAGGCATTGCACCACGCATTGCCCGCTATGGCATCGAGTCGCGCGAACGCCTGGGTAAATGGCGCTGGGTGGTCGAACGCACACTGGGTTGGCTGCACCGCTTCCGCCGATTACGCATCCGCTACGAGCGCCGTGCCGATATCCACCAGGCATTTCTCTCGCTTGCCTGCATACTCATCTGCTGGAGATATATTCAGCGGTTTTGTTAGGCGCTCTTAGCCGAAGATGTGGAACCGCATGCCCCTTCCCGACCGCAGTGATAGCCAGCTCCTGGTCAACAGTTTTGCTTCAGCGAACATCTACTAACGGCGCACGCCTGCATTTATGACCGCACATATTCACAATTTTCCCGACTGGCCGTTCCCCGATCCCATTTCCACGGCCACCTTCTGCACGGACAAAGTGGCACGCGGAGACTTCGATGTGCTGCGTGTGGCCCACGATCTCAACGGAGACTGGCAGTTCCTGGACGGCACCACGGACGAGCCGGGCGAGTGCGTCATGCTGTGTCTCGGCTGTCTTTTCGAGAAGCACGCCGACATCGTGGCCATCGCCGATCTTCCGCGCGGCTGGGGCGCTTGGCGCGACATTGCCGGCGCCAAATGGGAGCGCCGGGAGCTGGACCCGGCACACGATCAGGACGATGGTAATAAAGACGGGGCGCATGCGTGCGGTGGACCGGAAGCGGACGCAAAGGCGCTCGCCGACATCGAGAAGTACGGCCTGCATGTCATCTGCGTGACGGAAGACGATGAACATGCACCGTTCACGTATTCGATCGGTATCGAACAGTCGCTCGGCATGCCGGAGCTGATCGTCATCGGCCTAAAGTCCAACGTGGCCCACAGCGCCATCAACGAGTGTTGTCGACAGATGAAGGAGCGCGGGGCGATCGCTCCGGGGGCGCGCATCGCCGGTCTGCTCGGCGGCGATTTCGAATGCGTCGTCGGCGAAGCGTCCGCCGAGCAAGTTTCCGACTACATGCACTGGGCGAGCTGGCTGTACAAGAACCGGCCGTTTCGAGCCTATCAGATCATCTGGCCGAGCACTACTGGCGTATTTCCATGGGAACCGGGTGCCAGCGATTGGCTTATCGCACGCCAGCCCTTGTTGGCCTGACAACCGGAGCAACGTTTCGACAAAAGGTCCGCTTCGGGCGTTGGCTTTCGATAGTGGTCATGCCAAGACCACCGGGTGTTCAGTGGAGATTGATGTTTGAATGTCAATATTCCTGTATGATGGTCTGAAAATGGCCCAGGCTGTGTAAAAACGCAAAAACTAGAAATTTCCATGGATAGGGTTACCCTTCCCGAAGCCGAGAAAATTGCGTAGCGGCCGTTTTGAGAAGCCGATTTTTCAGTGCAAGGATTTTCTTCACGTTTTTACACAGCCTCGGCCAGGAGCGGTCATTGACAATACACGCCGGCGACTTGAGGTCAAACGATAAAAGTGAAAGTCTTATGGATGAAGAAGTCTTGTGCAGATTGGAAATGGCAGACGGCATGATCCTGCATCTGGTATCTGACAGTCTCGACCGCCCCTTTGGCTACCTTCGCACGCTCACTTGTTTGAAATGGATATCAGATGCCCGATACCGAAGGCTTTAACACCCGTGCGATACACGCTGGATACGAGCCGGCCGATGCGCAGGGGGCATTGATCGCCCCAATTCATATGACTTCTACATTTGCTTTCGCGACTGCCGAAGACGCAACAGCGACTTTTGCCGGTGAGCGCGAGCAGTTCGTTTATGGACGGGTGCATAATCCTACCCAGGCCTTGCTTGAAGCACGGATAGCGAGCCTGGAAGGCGGCGAGGCCGCACTTGCCACTGCATCAGGAATGGGTGCGATCAGCAGCCTTCTTTGGTCGGTCCTTCGACCCGGCGACCAAGTGGTCGTGCATCGCCACATGTACGGCAACAGCTTTACATTGTTTCGCCATGAGCTGCCGTCGTTTGGCATCGATGTCGTATTTGCGGATCTGAGTGTAATTGCGACCGCGACACGCGCAATTACCGAGCGAACCCGGATGGTGTTTTTCGAGTCCCCCACGAATCCACAGCTGGAAATAATCGATATTGCGCAAATTAGCGCCATCGCCGGTAGTGTGGGGGCGATCACCGTGGTCGACAACACGTTTTGTTCGCCTTACCTGCAGCTCCCACTCAAATTGGGCGCGGATATTGTGGTCCACAGTATGACCAAATATTTGTGTGGACACGGCGATGTTCTAGCAGGGGTTGTAGTAGGCACCCACGAGCTAATCAAGACTGTGCGGATGAAGGGGCTGCGTTACATGACTGGTGCAACGATTTCACCAATGGCTGCCTTCTTGGTATTGCGCGGTCTGAAGACGCTCGGCCTGCGGATGGAGCGGCACTCGAACAATGCCGGCCGGCTGGCACGTTTGCTGGTTGAGCATCCCAAAGTCGCTACAGTCTATTATCCAGGATTGGCATCGCACCCTCAGTTCGCGCTGTCCGCTGAATGCATGAGGATGCCGGGAGGACTGATCTCTCTTGACCTGCGCTCAGACATGGAGGGAGCAAGGCGGCTGATGAACGCTCTGAAAATGGTGAACATCGCGGTCAGTCTCGGCGACGCTGAGACACTCATACAGCACCCTGCAAGCATGACGCACGCCAGCTATGGCGCGGACGATCTGCGTGAATTCGGGATCTCACCTACCCTTTTGCGAATCTCCATCGGCTTGGAAGATCCGGAGGATATCGAGCTAGACTTTATGACCGCGTTAGACGCTGTCTAGAATTTCACTGCCTGACATGAAGCGGCCGACGCGTACGCACAGTGGCCAACGAATGGACATTTGAGCGCCGTGCGCCATCCATGCAGCTTCCAATTTTTCGCGCAGGTGATCAACTGGGCTGTATCCCTGCTCACGCTGGTAGGTCGCGCTCGCAGACCAACTGCTTACGTATCCGCAGAATGCGTTCAAATCCCAATGCTGAACGATCTCAAATTGCGGCACTGTCACTTCGCTGAAGGGAATTGGAAAATTGCTTACGTTATCATTCAACGCCGCCGCCGACCAATAGGAGCCGAGATCCCGATCTGCAAATTCATCGAGGATGCGATCGATGGATGGCGTGATGCGACAACGGCCATAATTCCATATGGCTAGCATTCCATTTGGCCGTAGAACACGTCGCGCCTCATCGCAGAAGCGCTCCAAATGAAACCAATGCAAAGCTTCTCCTACCGTAATAAGGTCCATGCTTGCCGTTGCCAAACCGGACGTTTCAGCGGCTGCTATCGAATAGTCGATGCGGGGGTGCTGAAATGCGTGTGCAATTTGTTGCGCGTCGACGTCCGTGGCCACGACATGTCGAAAATGCTCAACCAGCCCCATGGCAGCTTGTCCATTGCCGGTGCCGCAATCCCAAGCCTGCTCGTGGCGTTCGACACATGCGGCGAGGAAGTCGAACAGCGAAGTCGGGTAACGGGGCCTGTATGAACTATAGCGCTCCGCTAACGCGGAAAACATTCCCGCTTGCGGATTAAGGGCAACCGGTTGCATCAGGTGACGACTTTCAGCTCGATCACCGTGCGCTTGCACAAACCATCGGTAGCTCCACCTATTAGCTTGTGAAAATAGTAGTACATGATTTCTTCATGCAGTTCTTCTCCCTTCCAGGTAGGCATAATCGCGGCGCCATCGGACGTAAGGGTCATTAGCTCCTTGTGTACCAGCGTGGCGAAAACACCGGCATAGGGCTCGTCGACGAGCAGGTCTATTCCGAACAGCTCTGCATAATCCTTGAAGAGGATCGGCTGATTTGCCTTGAAAGCAAAACTCAACCGGGTTCCGATTGCGATGTTACCTTCAAGCACCCGGCCATACGCCAGCGGTGGCACGGCAATGTTCTCCCCCATGTGGGCAACATATTTGTTGATATCGGTAATATTATGGGTTTGGATGGAGCGAGGCTGGGCACCAGCCAGCCAGCCATAGGCGCCAGGACCGAAGGCAAGCATCGAGTGATAGCGCTGCCATTTGTCCTTGGATACACGAGGGATGTTTCCCTCGGCATAGGTATTCGATTTGTTCCACCATCCGCATGGGCTCGGGTGATAGCCACACGCGCGCAGAACCCGCGTAGCGGCATCGCGCATTTGATACGTCATGCCGACTTCAGGAAACAGACCCGCTTCGCTCAGACGCTTCTTGTGCTTCTCCGAGTTCCACACTGATGCGTTACCTATTCCCATTTTTTCGCGCTCCACATTGCGCAATCTGTAGAGAGTAATGCAGGGTACTCCGATGTCTGCAAGGGTTTTGATGTCCTGCTCGACGCTGGCAGGAGTCTGATACGGCAGGCCGAACATCATGTCAACGCTAAATGGCTTGTCAGTCGCCATCAGGACATGGATGGCGCGTAACGCATCCTCGGGTGTGTGGCCGCGGTTCGAAAAGGAATTGACTTCCTGCTGCAAGCTTTGGACACCGACACTGAAGCGATTAAAACCATTTTCCAAGGCTAGCTGAACATTACGTTCTGTGAAGTTTTCTGGATTGCCCTCGAGACTACGTTCGCAATCGGGACTGAGATTGAAATGACGATCTACGTGAGAAATCAGCTTTTGCAACGCGTCCTCGTTATTTAGCAGCAGCGCGCCGGTGCCTCCGCCGATGTAAAACGAAGTGATTTTGGCGTCGCGTACCCAAGGCGAGTTCTCAAGATACATGCCAGTCTCTTTGATCAGCAAATCGGCCCATTGCATCAGTTCGCCGCGCTTGTCGGTTGCCGTTACCTTGCGTTTTACATAGTTGCAAAAGTGACAGATATAGTCACAAAGCGGTAGATGGAAGTACAGATGCGCGGGTCGCCCTTTGCCGTCGAACTCCTTGTACGTCTGGTATAGCTGTGCGGCATCCAGAATTCGGCCTTCGTTCGAGGTTACATTGATATTGTAGTCATTGACCTGAATATTCAATTCAGGATTCTCTGCAAGCAATTGATTCAGTGTTGATTCCGTCGCCGAACTCATGTCTTCCCCTCTCGAAAATAACGTTAAACGGCAATCGACCTTGATTTGGTGTGTCAGTAATAATTGGCCATTATTTCTCTCGTCCACTCCGGCTGACGAATTGTCCCGCGTGGCGCGAACTCCTGGAAAAATGGCTTAACGTCGAGAATTGGCGAACCGTTAATCGCGTCCAACCCTTTGACCGCGAGGGTGAGGCCATCGCGCCGTATTAGCTCACAACGCGATAGCCCCAATCGATTCGGCCGCGCTTTCGGACGCTGAGCCAGAATCCCTATCGTCGGCAAGTGTTTGAGATTGCGAGGATGGCGTGCTCCGAGCGGGATATTGCTGGGGTCAACCAGATGCATTAGAAAAATGACCTCCAAATGAGAAAACTCTTCAATGCCAACAAGCGACGCTTCGGTGAGCTGGGCAGCGTCAAATACGAGCTCAGAAACGACGTCGCCCCAGTTGTCATCCTGCGGTGTCAAAATCGCGTTCTTCACTATTCCGATTTGCGACAGATTTATGGTTTCCATGTTTTCATTTCCAACGTTGTCCCCTTACGAACAGCCGACCTCTCACCACCGGATCGACCACGACGTAGACCGAATCAAGTGGTACGCACATATGCTCGGCAAGCATTTCCGCAACCGCAGTCATTACCGCATTTACTTGATGTGAGTTGTAATCGGATTTGCAGCGAATCCGTACTATCGGCCCTCCTTGTCCCACTTCAGCGCCCCAGCTAGGACGAAAGTAACAACCCTCGTCGAGTGCAGTCCATAGTATCCAGACGCGGTCATCGGGCAAGTCCAGAAGCGACTGGACTTGTTTGGCCATTAGCGCCAGCATTCCCGGAGGTGGCGCTGTTACGGGTGTTTGGATCTCGATCACCGGCATGATATTTGGACGGCATCGATCGCTGCTGGCGCGTTTGCAGGCACGAGCGGAGCGATCAGGTCGACGAGATATTCACGCGCATCGGCGGCTTGCGGCATCACAGAGTTCAGAATGTGACCGCATCCTCGCAGAATATGGCAAGTGACTTGCTGCGAACGGCGCACGACGAGCCTGTCCAGCGACTGCCCGGCATATGCATGCGGGCTGAGCAGCTTGACATTCGCTTCATCTGGAGTGATATAGCCGACAAAATCATTTTCGCCGAAGAGCAAATTAATTACGGCTACGGGTAGCTGCACAACGATCGGGCACTCGATCACGGTGCTGATTAAGACGGCCCTCACTGGCACCGGGGCATTGATTTCGATTGAAGCAAGATAACGCAATACAACTTGCCCGCCAAGCGACAGTGCTAAAAAAGTGTAACGCTCGCGATAGGGCAAAAATTCCGGATGAAACAGCATACGTCGCACACGCCGGAGCCGTAAAGCGATCAGCTCCCCACCGATCTCGTTTTCCCCGCCACGGTCCGGCAGGTCGATCTCGAAACAGGCAACGCCGCGCTCGCCAAGCGCAGCGCGTACGTCGTCAAACAGTTTCACTTCATCTTGCGTTCCATCGAAGCTGCCAACTCGACCGGAGTTGATCATGACGCATGCGGTTCCTTCGGACTGGCCGCAGACTGGCCGCGTTACACGAATCCTGGCTAGGAATTCCCCGGTCTGTTCATCAATGATTTCTAGAACTTGTTCTTGCATGGTTATCCACCGGCGGTCGATTAAACGGTGAGAAAGCGCCCGTGAAACTCAGGAGCGCTTAATTGCTTTAGGTCATTTAATCGCCGACGCGGCGCCAACCATCGCGAGCGAGATGCCATCCGCCGCTGACTTGAGCGTCACCATATGGCGACTGTCGTCTGCCTTCAACGCCGAGGCTGCGCCGACCATTGCCAAGGTGACGCCATCATTCGCCAGGTCAAGATGAATGCGAGTGAACTTGTTACCTGGTGACGCCGAAATTGAAATGCCATCCGACGGCAGACTTGCTTTCGTAAAGTTTGTTTCCATGCTGAGGCTCCTAGAAATTGAAAAAAACCCAGTGATAGATTGGACCAACTCCGGCTCTATCATGCCGTTTTTGCCATCAGGCTCAACTTGAACCCTTGGCGCTTACGCGTATTCCAATACGTATTGGCCCGAACCATGAAAATGCGGAGATACTCCGTTGCCCCACACTCAAGCTGGCTTCCTGAAAGGTTCTGCGAGAGTGGTGGGCACTTGAATTGGCACCAAATATCGCTTTGCTGAACCAGGCAGGTTTTACACTTATCAAAGTCGTCGAAAAGTACATTCCTGAACTCGGAAAATCCATCTTCCCAAATATCCTTGAAAGAGCGATCCAGGATGTTCCCTGCTCGGTAGATGTTATTACTCATGCAATTGCTGCAGGGATAGACTTCGCCGCTACTGTTTACGTACGCAACGGATCTTCCACATTTCTCTTGCCCTGTTGCACGTTCAAGTTGCTGGCAAAATTTTATAGTATCGACTCCTCTTATATCTGCCTCACGCGGATGTGGATCACCGGTCACCGATATACGAGGAGCCTCATTTTCTGCAGCTTGATATTTATCCATGCAACGCACATATACTGCAAATACTTCTTCAATCTGATCTGCGGTCAGAATGATGTGCGGGTGAAGCAATGCTCTTCCGATAGGATGGGTCTCGAGCCATTGTGGCCGCGGATACCCATTTTCCACACACCACTCAAAAATCCCTTCGACATCATCGATGTTGTAGCGATGCACCGATATTGCGGTCCTCACCACATGGTTATACTTTTTCATCATTTCGAAACACTTGCGCAACTTGGGGAAGTCCATTTTTCCTCTAATTGATCGTTCGGGCACGGCGGTATCGAAGCTGACGAAAAACGATTGTCCCTCTGGGATATTGCGCAGTTTCTCTTCTGTTATTAGTAACCCGTTGCTGAATATCTGGGTGCTGAATGGTTTGGTTCTCGCATACTGTATTATTTTCACTGCATCTGGGTGGGCGAACAATTCCCCGCCAGTGAGGAATACTTGCAGGACGCCCAGTTCGGCAAACTCATCAAGTAGCCGCAAAATACGCTCTGTTGGCATCTCGGACTCGCGTCGCTCGCCCGACCAGGCGTAGCAATGGCTGCATTTCAAATTGCAGAGATTGGTTGTCTCTATGAATGCGATCGCCGGCGCCGACAGGTGAAACTGTTTAAGCTCAACGAATGGGGAATCAATAATAAAATCGTCGAGATCTATTACTTCGCTCACATCGGGATTTTGGTTGTATTGATCGATTAACGGCTTTGCCGCCAGATGTAAAAATCTGACACGACCATCTGGCAGAAGAGCTACTAATCCGGTTGCATTTTCTTGGTAGGCTACTACGCGAGACATAGTTTATTCCCTTGGCAATTTCGATCAAGAAACCCAGTGGCGAGAACAATAACTAAACAAGATGCGAAACGCTAAAGACAAGAGTCAAATTGAACTAAGATGAAGAATTGAGAATTAGAGCGGGTGTATAGAAGCACTTGCTTTCGTCGACCCATTTCCTTTTTTTGAATTCATATACTAGTGAGTTGCTGTTCTTTCGTCAAGCAAATTTATAAAATATTCATTAAGCATAACTGGCGTGGTGATGCGTGTAATTGCGTATCGCCAACATTGAGTGAGTGCGTGCAAAACATGGGGAGACTGGCGAATCATCCGCGCTGTTCAAGTGCGTTTTCATTGGCACAAGGCTGCCGCGCCGCGACTGAAGCCGGCTTGGTCGTGATCAAAGTTTGCAGTCTGCCTGGCGAGAGTTCGCCATTGAGAACGGCGACCTGTAGTGGTTTAATGTACCCGGACACTGATTTAGGCGAGAATGCTCGCCATGGAGAGGTGTTTGATGAGCAAGCAGAGACGTACGTTTTCCCCGGAGTTCAAACAGCAGGCGGCATGCTTGGTGTTGGATCAAGGATATAGCTACATGGAGGCAAGCCGGTCGGTCGGCATCGGCGAATCAGTGCTGCGCCGCTGGGTGCGGCAGCTTGAGTCGGAGCGGCAAGGCATCACGCCGCAGAGCAAGGCAATGACGCCTGACCAGCAGCGCATACAGGAGCTCGAAGCGCGCATTGAACGTCTGGAGCGGGAGAAGTCCATTTTAAAAAAGGCTACCGCGCTCTTGATGTCGGAAGGGATCGAACGTACGAGGTAATCGATCAGATTTGCGGTGACGAATCAATCGAGTTGATCTGCGCGGTGTTCGGCGTGGCGCGGTCGTGCCTGTATGCACATCGGGAGCGCGCCCGCCACATTGATGTTGAGCGCATGGCATTGCGTAGCCGCGTACACGAGCTGTTCGTCGAGAGTCGTAGTTCGGCGGGAAGCCGCAGCATCATGGGCATGATGCGCGAGGAAGGCACTGCAATTGGCCGCTTCAAAGTCAGCCGTTTGATGGAGGAGTTGGGGCTGGTCTGCAAGCAGCCTGGCAGCCATGCCTATAAGCAGGCCACGGTGGAGCGGGTCGATATTCCGAACCACCTCAATCGTGAATTTACAGTGGAGGCGCCAAATCAGGTCTGGTGCGGGGACATCACCTATGTCTGGGCGCAAGGCCGATGGTATTACTTGGCCGTGGTGTTGGACTTGTTCGCGCGCCGCGCGGTGGGCTGGGCATTCTCGCAACGACCCGACGCTGACCTCGTTGTGCAAGCTCTGGAAAGGGCTTACGAGCAGCGAGGTCGACCACAAGGGCTTCTGTTTCATTCGGATCAGGGTAGCCAGTACGCTAGTCGAAAATTCCGTCAGCGCTTGTGGCGCTATCGGATACGCCAGAGTATGAGCCGTCGGGGAAATTGTTGGGATAACTCCCCGATGGAACGGCTGTTCCGCAGCTTCAAAACGGAATGGCTGCCGTCCACCGGTTACATGACGGCAAAGGAAGCACAGCGGGACATCAGCCACTACCTGATGCACCGGTATAACTGGATACGGCCACATCAGTTCAATGAGGGATTGGCACCGGCCGTCGCCGAAGAAAAACTTAATGTAGTGTCCGGGATGGGTTGACCACTACATCCCGATAGACACTGGGATAGCTCCACATCCCTACAAACGTAGAGTTTGCTAGCTTTGCTAAATAGCGCTCGCCTTCAGTGACACCGAGTTCTTTAACTATGGGCTTTAGCATTCTTAGAATCTATCTCTCGTAGCACTAACAATCTTCTAGCGATCATCACACACAACACGCAACTTCGCTCCGGCTGCCTGTGTCATTGCACTTGCACCAAAAAGCAAGCTGCGCAACTGCACTGCAGTTACCGCCTGGCTCGGCCCCGCCTGCGTTTCATATTTCGATCTTAGAACGTGTGGCTGAAGAATCACAACTTCATACTCACATTGGGCATTGATCGCTTTGAGCGCGTTCAACAGCAATTGTCCGGTACCAAGTGCGGATGTGAGACCGAGCGACCATGGGTTGTCCCATGTCCTGTTGTCCCCATGCTTAGTCACGGTGGCTTTGATGTCGTCAACCATTTTGTTGGCAATCATTCGGCGCAAATTTTTCATCGCCTGTGCAGTAACGACTTCATACGCTCCGGCCGAGACCTTGCGATTGGGGCCATTGTTGTTAGCGCCTTTCACATGTATGAGCGTAATTTTTGGGACAGTCCGTCCACCATGAGGCGGGAGCACCACATGGATAAAATCAGCGACCTCACCAGCGCCATCATCGCAGTAGAGCCAACATGTTCCAGCCGCCGGCTGCTCTAGGCCTAGCTGCGCTAACCCCTTTTGAAATACCCATTTGAATAGGCTAACGTCAGCAACAGTAAAAATTTTTGATAGGTCAAGTACCTTTCCATCGGGTTTTTCTTGACCGACATCGCAGTCAGTTATCAAACCAAAGTTGCAGTATTCCAAAGCAAAATCTCTGTCTTGAACTGCGGCCATGCTTAAGGTCGAGTCTGTAATCGTATGCCAGCTCTCGTAATAAACGCGAATAAATCCTGGGTCATTCGAAATCGCGTCGACACAACTCTGCAGTCCACCCGACACCTTCCCTACGACCTTCAACTGCACAACCTTTGACGAAGTCAAAGTCGGTTCAAGCACCACATCCGCAGTTTTCCCATCATTTAAATCTAGCAGCCTAACGCTAATGTCTTTATCAGGGACAACCACCGAGCCCAACTGGATAACGTATCGCGAACGAATTTTTTCTAACTTCTTCGCTCGACTTTTTCCAGCAATAGTGTCCACATCAACCCATTCGATTTCATAGGCGGTTTTGACTGCACTAAAGTCACCTACAGCTTGGGCCAATCCCTCGTGCACGGCCCCAGAAAGCGTAGCAATATTCGTCTGGTTTACAGCAAGTTCTGTCAAGACTGACAAAGCCAACACACAAAGATCATTCCATTGCTTGGTTGGCCCAAACCAGATGCCGCTTCTCTTCAAGCTGACACCAGCTTTCGAAGATCTAACTGCGCCCGCCAGAAACGTCGAGTCGCCAAAGGGATCAATAGCGTCAGCTAGATCCTTCCCGCTCATTACTTTGCTGTTTGGGCGAATGGTCACATTCTTGTGAGTGCCTCCGAGCCAAAGTGTACGCAATGCATTTCCTGTGACATACGCGCTCACAAGCACTCTCTCGTCGACCGGTTCCCATTCAGAAAAACCGCCCGCAAACAAGCCATCGTGAATTTCTGACTTAAGGTCGCCGTCACTCATATAAATCAGGGCAAACCCTTTCGCCACGAATACGGCAACTAGGTGGTTCAACTGATCTTCTACTTTGTTGACGCCTGCCCATGTTACTGAGCGCTTCTCTTTCAGATGCAGGGCTGCGAGACCATCAAAACCAGCCATAGTATTAGGCTTCAAATCCGTCCAATCGTACAGCTTCGAACTAGTAGGGAACAACGCCCTCAGTTGCCGGACTAAGCGAGCAGCATCAGCATTAGTGATTTTTGCGTGTGCGACTACGAAACTTGCATATGGTGCGACTGATGAAATTTGTACCACCGCAATCTCCAATATTATTTGCTATAGCAATAACACTAAATATTGCGCATAGTCAAGAAAATTATTAAAAATCACTCTGTTTGTTTGACATATTATTAATACAAATGCATGGGTTTGAAATACTATCTTCCGAAATTATTTCTAATTAGCAACCTAGCGATATTAAAGTCGCCCAAGCTTTTAGAAAAAAGCAGATGACCGTGACCTTTGATCATAACCGAAAAACACCGAATTTATCCATAGATCACCATGTCAAAAATTGCAAACTAGGGCTAGCACCGGAGCTCGCTGTACGACGATCGATCTAGCTTGATTTGAAATTCTGGATTGCTTTAAGGAAAGTGGAAAATAAAGAGTTGAATCGCCACGACCACCGCTAACTCTACCGATCCATAGTTCTTGAAAGATGAAAAACCGATGGATCGTGTTAGGTGCACGGGTGTCCTCCCAGGCACCTGGTGTGCGATCTCGTAGCAGCCTGATCCACCGACGAGGCCGGGTCTGGCCTGTCTATCTCCCCTGCCCTGCAGCGACAAACACCGCGCGCTAGCAAAAGTTGCTTGAGCTTCGAGAGGTTCGTGCATTAACGTTCCCGCGGCAAAACGCCTTACGACGGTAAACTCCGGTCTCGCAGAGCGCGGTGCAATCGATTCGAGTTCTCTTTCGCATCATTTCCACTCTGCAACGATGCATTTAAGTTAGAGTGTTGCTTTGATCGATTGAATCCGCAGCCAACAGCGGTCATTGACTAGATGCAAAGCGTATCCAAATTGTGGACTCAAGAACTAGGAGCGTAAGTGGAGAAGAAATACCAAGTTTTCATAAGCAGCACGTTCCGCGACCTCGAGGTCGAGCGGCAGGAAGTCATGCACGCACTCCTTGAGTTAGATTGTATGCCCTCCGGCATGGAGCTTTTCCCAGCTGCGAATGAGACTCAATGGAACTTGATCAAAAAGGTAATAGACGACTGTGACTACTACATTTTGATTCTTGGAGGTCGCTATGGCTCAATTGGGACCGAGGGCATCAGCTATACGGAGATGGAGTATCGATATGCTCTCTCAACCGGCAAGCCAACAATTGCCTTCCTGCACCGCTGTCCCGGAAAGATAATCGCCGACAATTCGGAACCGACAGCAGAGGGAAAAGAAAAGCTACAAGCGTTTCGGGAATCTGTAGAGCAAAAGCTTTGCAAACATTGGGAGTCAGCTCAAGAACTTGGATCTGTCGTTAGTAGGAGTTTAATTCAACTGATAAGGTCAACCCCAGCAGTGGGTTGGGTGCGGGCCAACGAGTTGGCAGATCGAGAAGCAACGATGGAATTGCTGCAGCTACGTCGTCGCGTTGAAGAACTCCAAACCGAGTTATCTCGGGCACGTATTTCTGCACCTAAGGGTTCTGAGGGGTTAGCTCAGGGCGATGAAGAGCATTCAATAAGGTTTTTATTTTCAGCGAAAGCGCCAGGCGATTACCTAAGCCAAAAGTGGAATTCGACCTTTTCGCCCACCTGGAATGAAATATTTGCATCGATTGCTCCATTAATGATTCATGAGGCGACGGAACCCGTGCTAAAAAGTTCACTTGACCAGTTTGCCGAAACAGTCAGCATTGAGCGTGTGAGCAAAAACAAGGGACTCGTTGGCCATGCGCTGCGCAACTTTTACATTAGCGAAGACGACTTTCAGACGATCAAAGTTCAACTTCGCGCCTTGGGCCTTATCACTAAAAGCGAAAAAGCTAGAAGCGTTAAAGACGCGGGTACTTATTGGACGCTAACGCCATATGGCGATGAGATTATGACGCAATTGCGTGCAATTCGGCGCAATGAAGATGAGTCCCAATTTAGCGAGGAGATTCTTCTTAGTGATGCTGAGTAAATCGCCCTTTGTTCCCATTGCCAGCTTTCGGTTACTCCCGGACACAAAAATTGACGGTCAGCTTTGGGGGCGGAAGCGGACAGTGCCATTGAACCGCCACCAGTAGCTTAGACTTTCCAGGTCCATGGTTCTTGCAAGATGAAAACCCGATGAATTGTGTTGGGCATGGACACCCTGCCTGACTCTTGGTGCGCGATAGCTGCCTGATCCACCGACGAGATCGGGTCTGGCCTGTCTATCTCCCCTGCCCTGCAGAGACTCCTGCCATGCGCTAGCAAAAGCTACTTGAGCTTCGGGAGGCTCATGCATTAACGTTCACGCGGCAAAATGCCTTGCGACCTTTATCTCGGGTTCCACGGGACGCGGAGCAATCGATTCGAGTTATCTTTCGCATCATTTCCGCTCTGCAACGATGCATTTAAGTTAAAGTGTTGCGTTGAACGATTGAATCTGCAGGTGATACCTGGCAACGACAGCAGCCGGCCAGATGCGGTCGGTCAACTTACGGTAGTTGGCGCAATCCCGTATGATGGCGATATGCGTCCAGTACATAATCGCCTTGATTAATCGGGACAATAGCGATCTATGTGTTTTCCGTCCTATCAGATGAACAAAGACGACTGTGCCAGCCCATATTGCTTCATTTATTCACCTGGACAGTGCCACCGGCATCGTGCAGCCTAACTTACTTGCGTAAGACTCGGCAGCTGGAAATCCCTCCTTCACTCAGATCACCTCGGTCGATTGCGACATATTATGGCAACAAACGATAACAAAGGAAGTCGACTTACACGTGCAAAATTTGGGGACGAAGCTAGGAGAGCGCTTGCAATAAAACTCACTCAGGCTCTAAGCGGAACGACCATCATCGATAACGATATACTTGCTGCTTGGAATCCCGCAGTCCATACATTTGCCGAGTCTAGTCTGAAGTATTTCGGCGACTGGATGTCAGCCCGTGACATAGTTACCTTAGTCTTTGAGGAAGCTAGGCCAGTACTGCGTCACCTTAATGCCGGTTTAAAACGTCGATCTAGGCCGCTTTCTGCTGAAAAGGCGAGATTGCTGAGCGAGGAATTGATAGTCGCATTAGCGGAGATCCCGCGATCTTATCAAGTTTTCTTCCCGTTGCCGCAGATGCAGACTGTCCCGGATACCGAATTCTGTTCGTTAGTCGGGTTCGTTAGTCGAGATTTTGGCCGGAAGTCCGACGTTTTATCGGCAGAGTCGGTCTTTCAAGGTATGGAGTCAGATACTGGCGGTTCCGCAGACGTCGAAGCTAACAATATTCAGACATTCTTAAGGGTTACGGTCAGCGGATATTTGTCGTCGTCCCGTGCACAGTCAGCCATGCTGAGTGCAACTTCTGTGCTAAAGCGATGTGTTCAGGTGGGGGTTATTAAGAACGTATTCGCAGTCGACGGTTTCTACCCTGATTTTCACACGTTGAGCACTGCCCCAGACGGTGACGTTAGCGCTCATCCAGCTCTGACCGCCGTGGTATCGGAATCATCTGCGAATGATCGTCCGGTTAGACGCATCCAGCTCAGCCGCAACTTGTCAAATTATTTAAATAGGATAAGTATTCACGCCATTGGGGGAATGAGGCAGGTCCGTCCGCCTATTATTTCCAATATCGACATGCAGCACGACTTGCAAAAGTTGTTGTCCAGTCCATGTGCGTTGCTCGTAGAGCAAATCAATGAGGATCAGACCAAGTCACTGCGGAGTGCTTTCGAATGGGCCTTCGATGCGATGGCAGATGACGAGACTGTACCAAGTTACATCAGCACATGTATCGGTCTTGAAGCGGCGCTTGGAGAGGAAAATGAGTCGGGCGGTATTACCGAACGTCTCGCGGACAGATGTGCCTTCTTGCTTGGTAGCATCCCTGCCCAACGTTCGAGCATACGGTCCGATGTGCGCGAAATTTACAAATTGCGATCGAAACTGGTTCATGGAGCAACCACGACTTTCAGCAGTTGTGATACTGATATAAGCGAACTTAGTCGAAAATATTTGTGGCGAATACTCGAAACTGAACTAAATTCGATTCTCGAACTGCACACAAAGACAAACGTATCCACGTCATAGTTAGGTGATTGACGACCTGCGGCGCAATGTCCGTTATGAGTCGAATCCAGCCTGTCGTAGAGCTCGCTAGATTTTCGTACTGACGACCTGCTATGCTCAGCTGAACGGCCGGGTTCGGCCAATAGCGGACATCTGCGCACAAGGGACGGTATGGATAAAGCGAATACCGACATTAAAATATTTTAAGCGGATTGCCTTACAATGAACAGATTGAAAACCAAAATTTAGGCTTCGAACGGACAGTATGGTAAAGCAAAATAAGAAACAAAAAAATGGATCAGCTGGAGGTTCGGCGGCAGCTGGAGGCATGAACTTTCAAGGCCGCGTGGCTGCCTTAGCCATAGCACATGCCCTTATCGAATACGAAGATTATTCCGCTCTAGCCTTGGATGCTGGATATCAACTTGAAAGCGTACATCTTGAAACGTGCAATGAAATTGATGATGTCGTTCTAGAAGGAAGTTATAGAGTATTTATCCAAGCGAAGAGAAATTTACCTCTTTCTGACTTGCCTACGTCTCAGTTATCAAAGGTCCTTCAGCAGTTTGTTCGACACTATCACAACGAGTGGAAGCAGGATGATAGATATGTCCTTGCGACCAGTACAGAATCGTCATCTCGCATCATTATTGATTTAAGAAAAATTACGACGTCGTTGAGGCTTAACGCTAGTGCGCTATCTTCAAATCCATATACGCTAGCTGAGCAGGATGTAATTGAAAAAACAAAAAAAATGATTGAATTTCATTGGTTAGAAACCAAAGGTTATAAGCCAAGCGAGATAGAAGTAATTAATCTCTTGAAGATCATCTGGATTTTACCTCTGGACATTGGATCAAATGGTAGCGATGAGCGTCTAGCCATATCACTTTTACGTAGCAGATCAATCATAGATGCACCGTTATTGTGGACCGCTACCGTCAATTTGGCTTCCAATCTCATGGAGAATCGGCAGTCGGTAGATCTTAATGGAATCGTTCATGCGTTGGGATCTTATATCAAGCCTAAGGGAGAGAAAAAGTCTGCACTCGAAGAATTTAAATTGACCATTAAGCATGGCCCTATTTCTACTGGTAAAGAAGTGGTGCTCTTTGACGGTTTTCGGAACATGGACGCTCTTTGCATTGGTGAGTACGAGCGTTTTAGTAAAGATGGCCGTCGAATTTTCCAATTCAGTGCCAATTGCTGCACGCTGCCCGATGGCACAACACAACCAATCTTGTATCGGGGAGCTACAGTCACGGGGCTGCGAAGGTTCATAAGTTCAAATCAAAGCTTATTTAGAGAAAGAAAAATTTTATTTTTACCTCGTTCTTGTGGAGACAAACCCGATAAGGGTGTATATGCGGTCGCTCATGAGCAGTTGCTAAGCAAAATAATTTTTAATAAAACGAATCTATTTAGTTGCTTGAGTTGTGGTTACCCACTTTCAGAAGACCGGGCGTTATCAGTGGAAGTTGATGAAGAAGGAATGTCTTTGGATGTTGGGTTCATCCACAAACGTTGTCAGCGGCCAAGTTTGAGGGTTCTAGGAGAGATTCAGTCGGAACTATTCGCGGAGTTTCCCGACTTAACCGATTTTGATTATGAAGGATGGATTCTTGCGAATAGATTTGGGCAAAGTGCATTATCGCAATTTCCGTATAATGGAGTAGTCGCAACAGCAGTCTGGCAATTTGCGCCTTCCGCGTCGTTGCGAGGATCGTGGTGCGTCCGTGTAAACTTAGAGGATGGCAGTGCTGGCTATGTCACTCAAAGAGGCAAGGTGGAGCGATTCGGAATGCAAGAAGCGCATGAAAAGGCGAAGGAGTTGAGCGATTCTTATATTAAGCAGCGCGAAAAAAAGGATCCATGGGTTTATACATCAGATCATTCAGTATGTGGCACCATGCTTGATGTTCGCCGGAGATTTGGCGCAACGCACAAGCTCCTAAAGTGTGAAAGTGCTGAAGCGACATCGTTTGACTCGGGTATTGAGGTCGCCTACTCATCACGCTGTCATCATTATGCTCCGCTTGTTGTGCTCCTGTCTAAGGACACAGGAAAGCCGTTGCTAATTGATGGAGCGATATATTTTTTGAACGACCCGTTTGTTCTTTCTCGATTTCTAGAAAACTGGAAGGATGCGGGAAAAAATGTGGATGATTATGTAGTAAATGTAGTGTCTGAAGATACCACTTTCGATAATCTGGTGTTGGCGGCGACTCAAAACAATCATCACGTTTTTATCGATCCTCTTTTTGAAGAGAATGGCGAGATCGTAAGTGGAGTCAAGGTGATTCCATTTAAAGAAGTGATTGAGGCCATTTCAGGCTCTGAGCAATACGAGTAAAGAATTACGTACGATTACCTGTTTGAATTGCATCAAAACCCGACCGTTTGCTCAATTAATGATTGTTTGCACCTATCGATGTCCGCTTAGGGTCCAGGCTGTGCCATTGGGGTAAATCGCTGCTGGTACCTACGGCGCACGTGATCCATCATTCTTGGCTGATGAAAATCCGATGGAGCGCCTGAGGGCCCGGGCGCCCTGCCAGGCGCTTGGTGTGCGATCTCGTAGCTGCCTGATCCACCGACGAGATCGGGTCTGGCCTGTCTATCTCCCCTGCCCTGCAGCGGCTACCGCCGCGCTCGAGCAAAAGCTGTTCTGTTTGAGCTTCGGTGGGTTACTGTAGGAACTCCACCATGGTTAAACGCCTTACGGCGATGTAGCTGATGTTTCGCCGGCTGCGATTTCGACTTTGGACGTCGCCGCACCGGCGGTTTGGGTATTGCCGGCTTGACCGGCCCAGGCGTATGTGTGTCAGATAGTATTCTGATGAACTGTTTTGCCACGTTACATTGAAGCGTGGGAGCGTGCGCCCCCACTGCGGGCATTGGCTTAGTGACCTGCGCCGATATGGCTCGGATCCGACGTTTGACTTTGGCATGAGTTAAATTATTGGGGCGAGGGCGCGCTCCCTTACACTGATGTGTCTGACAAGTTGTGCATTAGCGCACCTATGTGACTCAACATCGAAAATGCCTTTAGGCTGTTCTCTTCCGTGGCATATTCCAAATCAAGCCCGTGCATAAGTGTGTTGCGGTTGAGTCCCTCGTAGTTGTGGATTCGCCTGTCTTTTTGTCCATATCCAATCGGTAGCGGTTCCGCGAATGGTAGCCACATAATTTCCATAAACATGGAAAGTGCGGCGTATGGATTCGAGTCATCGTCCGGCTTTTTCATGCCTTCTAATCGCTCCTTGGCGGTAAATTTGATGTTCTCGTCTATGCCACCTGATGATTTCCCGTTGGTAAAAATATACTTTTTGAGTGCGGTAAAGCAGATGCCTTCTGCCTGTGAAAAAAATATAGGTACAGAAAGCGCATGTTCGCCACGGTTGTGCGCATCAAGCGCTGGTTTTATCGCAAAAGCGCGTTCTGGATAGTCTTGTAGCAATGAAGCACCGAGTTCGTCGACGCTATTGCGGTACATTTCGGCGACTATGCTATCAAGTTCGGCATCTGACACACTTCCACATTGCCGAGCAAGCTCCATGATTTCAGACATTCCAAAGTTACCGCTGACGAACCAGCCTCGTTTTGCCAACGGTCCCGTGGAATCCCGTAATTTCGGATAGAGTTCGGCTTGAACCTTCGCAGCTTCGTTAAATGCAAGCGCTGCGTTCTCCATCATCTCAGCGAATTTTTTTAGCCTCGTCTCGATCACATCGCGATTTTCATGGATCTTACGCTCAAGCCCCGTGAAAAATTCCTGCATCATTGCCCATTGATTTGGATTTGACATTGCTAACCTCCTTAATGCGACCTTGACTATCGGATTTAGTACTCATAGCGAAGCAATGACCTAATTGTGGGCGACGTAATAGTCTTTGCCAAGAGAATAATTTTCCGTTTCAGCAAGTATTTTCCTTGCTTGCTCGCATGTGATACACCTATTCGTGACAAGATTTCAGTCCCGGATATTTTCTAACAGGTCACTGGAAATGTAGTTTTAATGCACGTCAGACTGACCGCGCTCAAGTAAAAGCTGCTTGAGCTTCAGCGGGTTCCTGCATGAATTTTCCCATGGCTAAACGCCTTGCGACGTTAATCTCGGGTTCCGCGGGGTGCGGCGCGACCGATTCGAGTTATCTCTCGCATCATTTTCGCTCTGCAATGGTGCCTTTAAGTTAAAGTGTTGCGTTGATCGATTGAGTCCGCAGCCAGAAACGGTCACTCGACGTATCCCTTGGAAACAAATGCAGATGGAAGTTAAATTTCTTAGTCTTGGCGAGCAAAGTGAACATGGTCGCGTCCTTGTTGCTCGCGGCCCAACCTCAGAATCCAACATTGTTGCCAGTGTCTTGATCGCTCACCATAGTGCGCCGGTGACTCGCGTAAACATTCTTGCCAGCGCAGGGTACTCATGCTTTCAGAGCACACGTTTCGCTGAGGGCATCGTTTACATCGGCTTTGGGCAGTTCGTGTTCGTCGTTGATCTTTACCTTGGCGAAGTTCGTCGCCATCAGCTGGACGGTTACTTTGGCCATTTGTACGATTCGCGCGACCTTGAGAACCTAAATAGCCGCATCGCAGTGCTTGTAACTTCGGCATCTGAAGTTCTTGCTTTTGACCATACAGGAGGTCTGATCTGGGAGCAGTCGCCGCTTAGGATCGACGGTGTAGTCCTTCACGATGCGAGCGCGGGTCAGATTCGTGGTGATGGTGAATGGGACCCACCAGGCGGATGGCGCCCATTTAGCCTAGTTCCAGAGTCAGGAGCAATACTTCAATGACCGGTATGGGGCGGAAGCGGAGGGTACCACTGAATCGCCGTCAGTAGCTTAGACTTTCCTGATACATGGTTCTCGGACGATGAGAATCATGGATCGTGTCCGGGCCTTGGGTTTCGTGCCAGACACCAGGTGTGCGATCTCGTAGCTGCCTGCTCCAACGACTAGATCGGGGCTGGCCTGTCTATCCCCTGCCCTCCACAGTCTCGTGCCGCACTCGAGCACAACCTGTCCTTCCCTGGCCATAACTGCCGGCGAAGAATGGCATAGCTGGCCAAGGCAACAGCAGAGCGCCTGCGCGCGCCGCGGCAGTGGCCGAATGGCAGCGCATCTTGCGCAGCCTGGCCATCTTGGAGACGGAACTGGCCCTGGGCAACCCGTCCGTGTTCCCGCAATCGCCCGTCGCAAGGCGTCAAGCCTAAGATCGACGCCACCGAATTGCTATCGGTCAAGGTCGCGCACAGCCTGGGCGGCAACGGTTTTTACCACGCGGGTGGAATTTGAAACGAAAACGGAAGCGGTGGAGGCCGAGCGTGAGGAAGAGTACGACCCGAACGAAAGCATCACGGGCGTGCTGGCCAAGTGGAAGGAGGTGGTGGCGAAAAAGAAAAAGGCTGGGCAGGAGCAGGCCGCCGCCAAGGGCACATTCAAAACGCTGGGACATCTTTACAAAAGCAATCAGGCCGCCAAACGGGCGGCCCTACATGCATGGAGGCATATTGAAGAAGTGCGGGACATCATCCGCTAGAACAGCGAGGCACCTTGGTAAGCCTAGGCAAACAGCATCCGCCCTCTCTTAATCTAACTACGAATTCTGACTCATCCTACAAGCGTTATTTTGTTAGGGCCTGCAGGTTCACGGCACTTTCAAAACTAAACCCAAACATCCTGCTTAATAACAAATGCCGAAAATTATCAGTTTGCGAACGCGCCACGACGACTCTTTCTGCGAGATCTGCACCTGAAGCCACGCCTATTGCGAAAAGAATATTGTTTCTAATGTCCGAGTCAATTGCTTTGAGAAATATTGGTAGGCGTAGAGACTCGGTTGAATACACTGCCGTACGGGGCCGCCAAAAAACAGGAAAATTGGTTTCGCCACGCCCCTTTAACTGAGCTATGCCATATAGTGCCAAGAACATATCCGCTTGTAAGAGTTCGTTGAACGGCGTATGTTCAGCAGAACATCGCTCTCTCAACATGTCTGCCGTTAAACATGTCCTATTAAGGCTCAATCGATTGTTGCGATGCTCATCCATTGATGAAAGAAACGAATCAAACGCAATGATATTTTCAGCTTTTAGATCATGGTGGTCAGTTCGCACGAGAAATGGATACTTCAGCCAATGTCGAAGCATGTGCCAGCGCTCGTGCCGTAAGAGCGTTGCCGTCACAATGAGCGTAGCCTCAAGGGCGAAGAAGCGATAGATATCGGCCCATCCCGCGACGTACATACCATTCTCAATCGGAGGACCAAAAAGCTGACCAAGTTGCTCGAGCAGATAAGTGCATTGCTTGAGTGCCCTCGGCTCATCCCCCAAGAACGTTGCAACTGATTCAATGTATTCTGAAAACTGGTTCCTGAGACCTTTTGTTTGCAAGATCGCCTGATAGATTTCTTCGTCATATCCAGGTTTACCGTCAGGTGTGACGTATCGCTGTTTCATCTCAGTCAACATGCTTCGTACAAAGAGGCTTTCCAGCCCTTCGCGATTCGATTTACCGTCACGAATCGATCTCAATGCACTTGGCAACTCCTTTGCCGTCGGTAAACCATTGCTGTCAGGTTTAAGAAATTTTGGAACGTCTCCTAGCTTCGGCTCTGGATTAATTGGTTGATCATAGATAAGGCGAAGCAACTCGTCCAAACCGTCGCCCCACTTCTCATCTGACGACAAATCCACATAGATGCGGCCTGCCATAAAGACGGGTAAAAATTCTTTACCATCATCGTCTCGTTCAGCTACGATAGGAATAAATTTAGTCTGCGCAACCTTAGAGTAGAGCTCAGATGAAATAATTTGGCTTTCAGTTCCAACACCGCCGGCGCGTATGTCTGCCTTTTCTTTATATTTTCGATCACAGATCACCAAGACCTTTACTACGCTGGCATCTGTAACCATCGATTCCATGAAAACGTATTTATCCTGACCAGGTTTGAGGCGCCACTTGTCCAAAATTGCGTCAATGCCGTGGGTACGAAGAGCAGTAGCTAGTTCGATCACAAATTGCTCATGCTCCGCCCCAGACCAGCTGTACGAGATGAAGACTTTTGGTGGTTCCTTTACTGTATTCATATTTAATTAGCTTATGGTTATAAGTGGATCGTATCGACGTTCAAGTGGAACCAATCGACCGCTTTTGGCAATTAGTAGATGATACGGAAACTGCTTAAGCGCGTACCAAATTTATTCACTGAATGGCCATTTACGCTGAAGAGCTTACCAAGCGTATTTTCATCAGATGCATGTTAGCGTACTTCCTTCACAGCATCATAAAGAAACGAAGCTATAATTGACCCTGTGACCCCAAGAGCAAGTGCGAAAATACTCGATAGCGTGAGCGACCAAATGGGATATTTTTTTATGAAATCAAACGCACGATAGTAGAGGTCTTTTCGTATCCGCTTGATTTCGCCTCGGATCGCCTCAATTACGTGATTAGAGACCCTTTCCTGTCGCAGTCGCTCTTGACACGGCACGCAAATTATTGCGTTGCTGCAGGAGGCCGCAAGGTCGGTCTTAATTCCATTCATATCAAACAAGCACCCCCTTGTTTCGTCATGTGTGAATCCTGGAACCTCGTCGATTCCGGGAATTCTTCCTCCTGATCCTTTATATAAAAGGGTATATGCGTAAAGCATTCTATAGACCGCGTTTTCAATCGGTATATTGCAGCTCTCAAGAATATCTTTAGTTTCATAGAACGAAAAAACGATCTGATTATTGCCAAGCCGTCGCGAATACCAATTACCTTCAATAGGAACGTTTACAATAGCCACCATGAAGTCAGCATCAAATTCCTTCGGCAGTTGTCCCTTTACGAGATCGTCTGAAAACGCCCAGTCTGGCCCATCGGAATTGCACGTAAGCGAAAAACTCTCTATTTCCTTCGAGACTTCAAAAGTTGAAGACTGCCAGTCGAGAACTTTTCTCTCTTGAAAATTAATCGGTAAGTGACCTATCGCTATCAACTTTATTCTTATTTTTTTCATTTGTGTACGCTTACTGTATTTGATAGCTATGCGGGGATTATAAAAAAATTTGGAAACGCACGCAAATGTACCAGAAAAATTGATGAAATTTAATAATAATTTTATCAATTCACCTCCCTACCACACTTTTTATAGCTCGTCTACCTTGCGGTCAGTACTCCGCTACACGCGTTAAAAAATTAAATTACAAAATCGCACCAACTCCGATAGAGTCCGCTTTACTGAATCGCCACCAGTAGCTTAGACTCTCTTGATCCATAGTTTTTGAAAGTTGAAAAACCGATGGATTATGTTGGGCATGGGCGTCCCGGCGCACCGGCAAAGACGTGTGGCTGGAAATCCCGAACGTTCCCCAACCTTGACCACGGAAAATCCCGGCGCCCTGGGCGCCCCGCACCGGCCGGCGCCGGCAAGGAAAAATTTATGTACGTTATGTTTAACGAAGCAGGTTTGCCAGTACTTGGTGGCGTGGACTCGGGGGTGACTCTCAAGCGCTGTTCCATTACGTTCAAGAGTGACCGCAACGGTCAGCTCATTCCTGGCTCGGGCACCGCTACCGTTGACGTATCGGTACCTGGGTCAAAGGGGCGCCAACGTTACGTGGACGTCCCACTGAGGTTCTCCAAGCATTAAGGCAATCCGTAGATCAAACCCGAGGAAAACATTTTGAAGCTGATATATACAACTAGCGATAAACAATTGGTCACGCTGAATGTTCGCGCAGTTCCAGGCGTGCGGCCTGATGGCATGGCTCCAGTTTATGAGATTCTGGACCAAGTTGGTAAGCCGACCACAATGGGCTTGGACTTAACCATAGACAAGCATCGTCATATCGGATTTTATGATTGCGTACTGGTTGAAGATGACAGTGTTTTTGCTTTCCGTTGGCTGACGAAAGAACGTGTTGTGAAAATTGGCGTACTGACTAATTGATCGGAAAACGCAGAGTAACACCCCAAGGCCCGCATTGACGGGCCTGACCCGATGAGAAGGCCAGCACGGTACTGGACAGCGAGGAAAAAATATGAATAAGACGCGACGAAAACAACTTGCTGCCGCGCTGGATCAATTGAGGGCAATACGCGATCAGGTGAAAGACATTTGCGCTGCAGAGGATGAGGCCCTTGAAAACATGGGATCGCGGCAAGGAGGTCAGAAAGGCGAAGAGAGTCGTGCGGCAATCGACGAAATGGAAGTCGCGTTGAAGGCGATCAAAAAGGCAGGAATCGCTATCAAAGCAGCGATGGTTGAATAGTAGAGGAAAAGAAACTTGAACAGGGTAAAAAACTTGAATGAACGGCCTCTCAGTGGCGGCTCTGGAGCCGGCGTTCAAAGGGATGTTCCGCAGTTGGTCAGGCGCACGTTGGTAAACGTACCTGTTCAATAATCTGCATCAGGCGTAGGCTGGCCACCGAAACGGTAAGGTCTTGATTTTTGGAGGCCATCATTCAAGTTTTTATTACGACGAAACACGGATCGACCGGGCAGCGGCACCGAGAGGACCGGCGTAATGCTGTCCCAGGAAGGAATGATAGGCACATGAAAAAGACAGTGATCTACTATGGCTTTGACGACGGCCAAATGCTATACGCATTGATGTCGAGGGAGTCCGGCATTCGAGTATGGATCGAGCAGCTGAGCGGAGTCTTCTATGGCGAATGGTCGTTGAACGCTTCTGAAGTAGCGTTGGCGATGGACGAGTTTTGCGCCGATACTTGGGGCGACCACAACGGCCTGATGGCCTCGGCAATGCTGGCTACGGGATGGTTTGAACCAACTGGCCGCGAGTTTACCTACCCTGTCTGGCATGTTCACAACGACGGCGTGGGCGAAATTTGGAAGCTATCCACTTTGGGAGCGCAATGGTTGGCGGCACGGGATGTTACAGCGACAACGAACTGATAAGGGCGAGGAAAATCAACAGCAGTACGAACGCCGGCCACGAACAGGCTTTTGAGGTGAGAGGGCCGGGCACTTTGCCTAGTCAACATGAAATAGAGAAGGTCTATGAAACAGTGTTCGTTCGAAGACGTGCGTCAGATGAGTTTTGAGCAACTTGCTGCGATTGATGACCCGATGCAATTATCGGCAACGGGATTCATATCCCTGATGCTTGTTCGTTATGTCGTTCGCACAGGTCAACTAGACGCCCGTTATGCTGGACGCTTGTTGTCAACGCTACTCGAAGCAATCGATAGTGCAACTGTAAATATCGTTTTGCTGGCAATCGTAGGACAGAAAATATCACTTGCCGTGCGCGATTCGGCCGTAGATAGCTATCTGGATGATCTCCAGGCGCAGGTAGAATATGCACACAACGGGAATTAGCATCAAGGAAAATCATGACCATCGTTGACTTGCCATTTCCGGCTCGGCCGCTCCCGCCAGGGCACACCCAGCACGCGCCAGCGGCGGGAAAACGCTACTTGACCTGCCTTGCGCAGCTAGCAATGCCGCGAGGGAGGCCGACATGAGAGGGGTCATCGAATGGTCCGAACGCAGAAGCGGCATGGTATATAGTGGCGTGGTCACACACTGCTATCGCAACGCCGATTGTATACGCGTCATTCATACCTGTGAAGACTATGGCGTCGGTGAACTGGCGATCGCTTTGAAAAGCGGACTGCAGGATGTCACGTGCAACTATTTGTCCGATTACGATGACGGGCCATCCGAACCGCTGGTGCGGGGCACGTTATCCTGGCAACCGCACGGCGCAGTCTTCACGGGCACTTGGTTCGACGCCAATGTTGAAGTCGAAGCGTCCGATGTTGTTGTGACGATCGAAGAATGTGACCTGACCGTCTCCGTGCCCGCTCCGTTGCCGCCGGTGCGGCTGATCGGTGAGCAGGTCGGCGAGGTCGACGTGATTATCAAGCAGCTGGGCGGGCGCCTCTGTACTTCGTGGAAAACGTGCGCTGAGCCTCCCCAGCTTCCTGGGGTCTATGAACTCCGGTGGCTCGCTGAGGAAGCGCGCACAGCTCGGGTATTTTATACCCTCTGGGACGGAGCCCTCTGGTATGGGCCGACAGAGACGATTGCCGATCTGCGCCAAGTGCACCTCGCCTGGAAGCTCATCGATGACGATGTCTCACGACAGTGGAGGGGATTGACGAAGAAAGCCAGCCGCACCGTGGCTTCCCACCTCGAACGTCTTCAGCGCATACACTGCGAGCGCGAAATCCCAGGTTTGATCACAGGCGCCGAGCAGGCGCGCAGTACCCTCGCGCTCTGCTGGCGCGATGCGCAGGCAATCTATCTATGCTTGCGGGAGGCCGCGTCGGTGGCCCACCAGTTCGACGCTAGTTCACGCCGCATACTGCATGGTTTAGACTTCAGCACGCTGGAAAAGGATTTCGCACACGACCCGAGCCTAGCTTTTCCGATTGCACCTTCCGAACCGTCAGAGGAATTGCACCGGTATTTGATGCGTGTTCAGGTTGTGTGCAACGAGCAGATCGGACTCTGGCGCGATTATTGGAAGGAGCATCTCAAGCTCCTCGACGACGCCGGCGACAGCGGCTCCTCCGTGGTCGACTGGGGCGCATGGTTAAAACCGTTCCATAGAGGTACCTGGCGCCGGCTGCCTGGCAGCTACGGCACGGGAAAAGCCTAGCGTCTTCAAGCAAGGCACCGCGATAGCAGAGCTCTAGGCCCGCTCGGCAAAAATCGTCGAGGAAAACGACCTGATGAGGCTACCGAACATGAAAGCTCCATGCCAAGACTGTCTATTCCGCAAGGACTCCGGTCACGTGCTCATCCACGGTGATAAGAACGCTTTTGTGATTCTCGCGCGACGGCTTCGGATTGCCTTGAATCTGTCAGGCGCCGAGAAAGTATTCGCAAACAAAGCAGCTTGCATCGAGCATCACAAGAACTGAGAGGAATATCCATGGATAGAGACATGAGGTATCTGGCCGGCGCCATCGTGATTGCGGCAGTTGTTATCGCAACGACGTTTCGGTACGAATTCTCAGCACACGGTGGAATTCGTAGTGATCGCTGGACCGGCAAGACCGAATACGAGTGCGGTGATCGGGGCAAATTTGGTTGGAAAGCGATGGCCGAATGTGACGCAATCAACAAATAGGAAAAATATGAGCAAAACACCAGTCGGAGCGTCATCAGCGACATACCGCAAAGCAGTCAATAGCATTGCCGAGGTTTTTGACCTTGAACCTTCTCACTCCAGGTATCCAAGTTTTGATTTGGAGGCGGCAATTGAGGCGATTCCAGATGCCATGAAGGAGCAGGCTATCGAATGGTACATTCGAGGCATCAAGCGTGGTATGGCGAAAGCAACTGATTTAATGGCAGAGGGGAATATCTACGTCCAAGAGGACGGCACCGTCCGAGCACCCGCCAAAATGGAAGTTAAGGTCCGCACCAAGGTCCGTGGTGGCGACTGGGACCGGCTGGTGCGCGATCTCGCAGCAGCCTGATCCACCGACGAGATCGGATTTGACCTGTCGATCCCCTACCCATTGCTTCGTCACGCGTGAGTATTTATGCACAACTACGGTGACATGACCGAGAAAAACAGCGTCGACCTCTGCGCCGGCTCTAGCGGGACTCGACGATCAGGATCATCAAACTACTGACCGACAACGGTTCGCAAATCACCGGCCGCTTGACAACAAAAGACAGGAAGCCCAGTGACCAACACGCCTGCAGTCTGCGCCAACAAAGGCATCGAACACGGCCTGGCACCACCCTGGCATCCGCAAACGAATGGCATGGTCGAACGATTCAACGGCCGTAACAGCGAGCTACTGCAGCAGACCCGATTCAGCAGCCGGGCTGGTCTGGAATCGACCTTGCTCAACTATTTAAAACTCTACAAGCATACATTCCACAACGGGCTATCGGTGCAAAAACGCCCACCCAGGCGCTCAAGGAGTGGCAGAAAAAGAAGCCAGACCTACTCGTAACGTGCGTTTATGATCAAACGGGACTGGACATCTACGCGTGCATGTTTTTCGTGACCGTTATTGGTTCTTCAGAGTATTGATGCGACCGATCAAATCCCTCGTCAGGCCCGCCAATCCTTCAGCGTTGCCGAGGTAATGGATATACCTATGTTGTTGGAGGTCAAAAGGAATATCGTTCTTACTTTGGGTGATCAGTATCACTTCTTTTCCTAACGCATGAGCGATCCCAACCTCATAAAATACGTTAGCATTTTTATTCGTACAGTCGCAAACAACTATAGCTGCACGGTCAATTATAGAAACAATATCTTGAATAATTGTGGAGTTTTCCCATAACTCATCAGCGCGCACACATTCCATATCGGTGAATTTCACAGCCGATTGAATCGCCTCGTAGACAGGCGAGAAGCCAGCAAATGGCATCATGACAGACACCAAAGTCTTATTAATGAATTGATGGGACGGAACATTAAAAACTTTCGGAGTTCGCGTGTTCATCGTCATAGAGTTGTAAAGGACGCGGAAGAGATCCACATCCTTCACAGCCCAATGAGTTGTGCTTAACTCATCGTAACCACGCCTTGGGAATTCAAGGTGAAGAAAATCTTTTAGCCTAATCAATTCTTCTTGTGGTATCGGTGCACAATCTGTATCGAAGGAATATTGAAGGATTACCTCTGCTCGCGTTTGCCGAACATGGGTAACTCGCCCTACCCTTGCCAGTTGCTGCTGCTCTTGAAAATTCGTTTCCTCAACAAATAACGAAGGCAACTTCATAAGAGCTTCAAAGTCAAGAATATTATTCTTAGTGAACTTCTGCCTGAGAGATTCATCGGTATAACCTATAACCCGGTCGGCTCCAAAGGTAGCAGTACCATTGACCCAGGGCATGCCTTTGACGAGTAAGTTAAACATTACTATTCCTTAGGTGGACTGTGTTTTGTATTCAACATTCTACTTCTTCTTTTGATTGAGAACCTGTTCGGTGTGATCACAATCAAGAAAATTCTAACCGCCCTTGAAGGTGAGCTGAATCCCGACCAGCAGCTTAGGCTCTGCTGACCCATGGTAATTGAAAGTTGAAAACCAATGGATCATTTTAGGTGCTTGGCTGTACTCCACCACGCGTTGAGCTAACAGACAAAAGTTGCATCGACCTCCGCGCCGGCTCAAGCTGGCCTCGCCGGTCAAGATCGTCAAACTGCTGACCGACAACGGCTCGCAATTCGCCGACTGCTTCGCCATAAAAGACAGGATGTCCAGTGGCCAGCACGCCTTCGCTAAAGGCTACGCTGGCCTGGGCATCAAGCACCGCCTGGCACCGCCCTGGCGCCCGCACACGAACGGCATGGTAGAACGACTAGAAGGCCGTATCAGAGAGCTACTGCAGCAGACCCGATTCGACAGCCGGGCCGATCTGGAGACGACCTTGCTCAACTATTTAAAGCTTTACAACCACCACATTTCACAACAGGTCATCGGTGCAAAAACACCCATCCAGGCGCTCAAAGAATGGCGGCAAAAGAAGCCGAACCTATTCGTGAAGCACGTTTATGATCAAACGGGACGGGAAAACTAACCTTTACTTAAAACATCCCCCCTAAGAATAGCGGAAATTGTCTCTTTTTACCTTTTTTGAGATATTAAAACCAATTCAAATTACAGAATTCCTTTTGGTTGGGCTATCATTTGCTTGGGTAAAAATCAGCAGTTCATATCGCGAAAATAGTGATTGGTTATAAAAGCATGGGCAGAATTACTCGGTTTCAAGTGGACTCCCGATTGGCTAGCCTTCTTAGTCAAGAGTACTCGTCCACAGAAAAAGCATTGAAGGAACTCGTGGACAACGCATGGGATGCTGATGCTACACACATAGAGGTATTGCTACCCGAACCAATGTCGAAAGATCCAATCGTAATCATTGACGATGGCACCGGCATGAGTCCCGAGGAAGTCCAATCACATTATCTGAAAATTGCCTCTGATCGAAGAATTCTCCGTGGGGAACGCACGGCGAGGGGGCGGCAAGTCAAGGGGCGGAAGGGTGTGGGGAAGTTTGCTGGCTTGATGGCGGCGTCCGATATGATGTTGCGAACGTCGACCAACGGCAGCGCCACGAGCTTTTATATACATCTTGAGGCGCTCAGAACGGTAGTGGATATCGAAGAGCTGCCCATTGCGCTTGACGTCAAGACTTGTCATCACGATGAGCATGGCACAACGATCATGCTAAAAGAGCTTCATTCTGGCCTAGCCTTTCCAGACCCAGTGAAGCTTCGCCAGATCCTGCTACAAGACTATGGTCGAGAGCAAGACTTTGTCATTGTGGTGAATGGCAAGAGGCTGGGAATTGACGATGTGGTTGGCTCTTTTATAACCGACTCCGCCAATTTGGATGGAGTCGGTGAGGTCCAGGTTAGTTTTGCTATCGCCGATGAGAAATCAGTCTCTCGGCAACCTGGCATAGTGATCCGGGTTGATGGCAAAGCCATAGGAAAGCCCTCGTACTTTGGTCTTGAAAATAGAGATGACGTTCCCCAAAAGTTGTTGCGTCGTCTCTTTGGTGAGCTGAACGCCAATGGTCTCCGGGAGCACGTGACAATAGGGTGGGATGCGCTTGTGGAAAACAGTGTCCTGCTTGAGACAGTTACAGCCTACATCCAACCTCTACTTTACGAAGCCTTTAAAGATAAATTCGGAAAGGAAATTCAACTCGCTCAAGCGCGCCTGAAAAAAGAAATCAACGAGCGTTTGGCGAGGCTTCCTGAGCATCGACGAGAGCAAGCAGACAAAGCAATAAAAAGCATCTTGAAAAAGTTCTTCGGAGAGCCTGCAGATAAAATTGAGGCCTATGTGCACGTGCTGCTGGAGGCAATCGAACATTCAGAATATGGCGCGGTCGTAAGTCATTTAGCGTCAGCGCCAAAGCATGATGTTGCAGCTATCGCATACGGACTTGATCAATTTGGGCTAGCCGATTTGGCACATCTAGTGGCCCAGGCTCAAGCTCGCCAGCAGTTTTTAGATAAGTTAGAAGAGCTGACGAGAAACACAAGCACCTTGGAAGCTCAGATGCACAAGGCGCTTGAGCACAGTCTGTGGGTACTAGGTACAGCATTCTCTCTTTTCTCATCGAACAAGACCTTGCAACGAACCATTGAGGATGATTTTGGAAAGAAGTATTTGGGCAAGCGCGCAACCAAACGTCCCGATCTTTTGTTGAATGAGGACTTAAACGGTGAGTGTCTTCTTATCGAATTCAAGAGACCTAGTCATGCGTTGAAACGTGAGGACTATACGCAAGCGACAAACTACCGGCACGAGCTCAAACAGTATGTTAGCAAACGCATCCGGGTCGTCCTGATTGGTGGGGCGAGGTCGGATGATTTTCCGACTGAACGGCTGGAGGAAGATGTGAGTGCAATGACTTATGGAGACGTTATTGCGACTGCGAGGCGGGAGTTGGAGTGGAAACTTAGAGGGCGGAACTAAGATAATTTTCCGACATGAAGTCGTTTTTTTCAGTAGGACATGCTCTCATTGACTGGCTCCGCTTTCTGGAATTTTTCGGAACAGGCTGTATGTTCATGCAGTTGTATTTGGAACTTATGTGTGCGGGGCTACGACCTTATTTGAGAAATGGCGGCCTTATCAACTAAATGTAATCAAGGCATCATCGTGGCATATAGTTGTCGAATTTCCTAAAAGTACATATCTTCGAGTGATAGTTTCGCCTTATCGGAGTACACCATGCATCACAGTGCTAGGTTATTCATACTTTCAACAGCCGTTGTATTTGCCATCGCCGCCTATGCCGCAAAGGGCAGCGATACCTATACGTTATATCGAAGCAGTGTATTCGACACAAGTACAATGTTGTTCGCTGCGACCTTCGACACTGCTGAAGGTGCACCTTACAACTGTGAAAATTGCGAGCAAGCGCGGGGGTTTTTTAATGGTCAGCCTAGTGTGCAAACGAAGTTTTGGTGTGAGCCGGTTAGCTTCCAATCTAGTGTGGGCCGGTCGCAACCTAACCCGCGGCTTTCGATGGGAGAGGGCATAGAGCTTACTTGTAGTCTTTCCGTTTCCGAAACCGTCAAGCCGTCTAGCCTCCTTCAGCCAGTGGACTATCGCTGCCCGTGCGAGACTTGATGTCGGCAATCAATTATGACTGATCCTACTTCCACCAACGTCACTATCCACCTGCAGGAACAGGTTCGTGTTCGTCTACAGGACCAGATACTTGCCTGGGCCCGGGATAATGCATCGGGCCGGCTGCGCTACATTATGGAGTTAAGTGAACGCGAGCGGGGTCGTGCCTGCGGCTGTACTTGCATCAGTTGTAGTCAGCCCCTTATTGCAGTCAATGCAGCAAAGCTACAATGGGAGAAACGCCCTCACTTTCGCCATGAAATGGGAGCAGAGACGCACAGTTGCCGCGTGTTGTCGGCGCGTGCAGCACTCCTAGCGAGCTTGCAGGAAGGTGACTTGATCATTCTGCCGCGGCATCGTCGCTCCGCGACTTTTCAGGGTCTTTCTGGTGCCATCTATGAGGGTTGGGTCGAGATCGCATCGCAGCAAGCGCGAGTTGGCACGTTGCATTTTATTGATATGGCGACGGCCGAGGTAGTGCTTGAAAATGGGCGCCGTCTGCAGGTGTTGGTAACGGGAAGCGCTAGTGCTAACGTTGGTGTCGCCGGCGATACGCTTATCCCCCGAATCGAGATCTACATTGATGATCCTGCCCTTGCAGAAATGTCTCCGGAGCAATTGCGAGAGCGGCTGGTGCCCGCAATTTCAGCGGGCGCTTGGTGTGGTCACTGGCCAGATATCGCTGGCGATACGATGGCCCTTGACGCAGCGAGGCTTGCCGCTGAGGATGCCCTGGATTGGGGCGAGGAAGCAGGAGATTTGCCGGCTAATCTGCGCCGAGAATCGCTCCTGCATCGTGAGGTCAAGGCGATCCTTGAAAGTGCGAAGTCGATCCTAGTCCCTACATGGACGGTGTCCTCGACTGGCGCGATCGTGACCGCTCGGGAGCGAGCTACGCGCACCGAGCTAACCGGCGCCAAGCTAGAGAAAAGGCTTGGCCGCATCATTCCTGATGTGATCGCCCAGCTGAAAAATGGCAGAGAACTATTGATCGAAGTCACCGTTACCAACACAATCAAGGCGGAGCGTCTGGCGCGCATTCGGGCAGTCAACCTTGCAACGCTGGAGATCGATTTCTCGCGGATGTCCGGGAGGCTGTCCAGGGGCGCGTTACGCGAACTTGTGCTGGACAACGTGGCCGGCAAGGTTTGGCTCCATCATCCACTCACAACAAATGTGCTAAATGCACGAGACGAAGAGACCGTCGACTTTGGCCCCCTGCACCCGACTGCTACAGTGATGACCAGGCAGCAAATGCTCAATACTCCTGAAGAGCTTTGGGCCAACAAATATCTTGAGGCTGTTCGTGAGCTAGCGCGACTCGACCACGAAATCGACGAGCACGAACTCTGGGATTCAGAGCGGGAAAGAGCCGCAGCGCTGGATTCGGTATTGGCTTCGGCTGACGGCCTGCACGTCCACGGATATCCCGAGGCACTCGACCACCGGTTGTTTGACAGGCAGCGTACGATGTTCCACCGTTTGATGTCGATCATGCTGTGCCACCCTGTGGCTTACCGCTACGAAAAGGTTTGGCAGGTCATTAACAGCATGTTGACCGATAGCACTCCCGAGGCCAAGTCTTGGCATGCACTTTATCATTTGGCTATAAAAGCTAGAGAGGGCCAACTTGGACTCACGTTGCCGCAGAACACCAGGCTGATAGAGTGGAGAAATGAAGTCCGAGCCAGTATTAAGCGTCACGAAGACTTGTACCGGCGAGATACGCGCTACGACAGGCTGTTTGCTTTGATTTTCCCTGACTTGGTTCCTGGTCTCGACAATCGACATTTGGTACGAGCGTCCAAGGATGGCGTCGTGCAACTGGCAAATTGCTCCCCCGAAACAATTGACGAGAGGTTCTTTCGCTCGCCGGACAGCGAATATTGGATCTGGGCGATCAATGGGTCGCAGCGGGACCACGAGCTGGAGCTGGTTGCAAGTCGAGCCCGGATTGACGGCCGGACTGTTGGCGACACCAGTATCATGTATCACTTGATGCGCGAGAAGCATTCGACATTGTACGTGTCAACGCTTGCGAGCATTGTCGCCGAAAAAATAGGAGTCGAAACCGCGACCACGCTACGCTTTCTTTGTCGAAACGGTTTTATTTCATTGAGCCAAAGAGCGCCCAAAGCATGATCCTCACAAACGCTAGGAAGCTACCATGTTAGGCGAGTATGAGCTTCCGCATAGCGATACATGCCGCGGCATCACTGCATGGACGTTTTGGGTCATCGACCTTGATGCGCTAAAAAAGAGAAGTCATCTGAAAGATTCCTGGTTGAATTTTTGCGCTGTCAAGCTTGAAACTCGCCAGGATCTCATCAGCTTGAAACATTTCGATCGAAGGGAGCCACAACCGCTCCCTCGCGCAAAAAGCTGGACATCTTTCGCCATAAAGGTCAGCGAAGGATGGCATCGCTGACCGAGGCAAAAGCAGAGCGCCTGCTTTTGCGCGCTTCAGCGGCGCAGTTGGCTACGATAAACTAGCCCGTCAACTGCTTCGTGCGCTCTGCCAGATCGGGGACTTTGCGCGATGGCGGTGGAGTTGCGATCACGGCCCGCGCGACATGGCACTAGACGGTATCACGTCAAAACAGAAGCTTGCCAAGGCCGCTTATTCTCTACTTTTAAAGCCCTCTAAAAATGGGGGGATTATCAAAGCGCTTCAATACATTCCACTACCCTTTGCTGGAAGACGAGGGGCTAATGGCCAAGTCAAGCCGCCGCAAAAAAAAGACTACAACAAAAATCTAAAATGATAAGATAAATAAAGTGAAAGAATTTTATCTCGTTTTCTACCTGAACAGACCATGAGCGATGACAAAGATAGTAGCAAACTCGTACTTACGGAACGAGGTGAACTGTGGCTGCAGAACTTCGTCGAGAAGGATAGGCCAACTGCACGAATTTTGGCCGGCTCTCTTACACTGATATCTGAGATAGAGTTCGAGCGCGAGCTTATTGCCGCCTTGCTTAATTTCTCACAAAAAATCCAGGGAAACATCGCTCTATTTAGCGTTAGAGAGCTAAGGAAACCTGGAAAAACTGGTGTGGATGATTGTGGGGAACATGTCTTTCAACCAGATGGCACTGCCATTGACTCAACTCCACGTGGGCATGACATCGGTAGCGAAGGTCGCGTAGCTGCCATTCTTAGAAATTTCGTTAGGGGTGAAGGGAGTGGGGGAAAATTCCTAAATAGCCCTTCAATTCTCGAAATGCGACAAAATAAATGTGTCGTTGTAATTTTCTTAGACGACTTTATCGGTTCAGGTCGAAGAGTAGCTACCTTTATAAATTCCTTTTATGAAAATTTGACAATAAAATCTTGGTTTTCCAGAAAGAAATTTAAAACATCGATTATTTGCTATTCCGGCACTGCTCAAGGAATAAAAAAAGTTCGAACTTCAAAAACTGCTCCCACAGTAATAATAGTTCGTAGTTGCCCAACGATTGACAGCAAACTTTGGGATTCTGGAGAAAAGAAAAGCATCAAAATATTATGCAAAACATATGCAAGAAAAAATAGTCTCGCATATCCTCTGGGTTATGACCAAGTTGGTGCCCTAATGATTTTTGAACATAGTTGTCCCAATAATGTCCCTGGTATTTTTTGGTCATCAAAAGACAACTCTCCATGGATTCCACTTTTCGAAGGTAAGGCTGTATCCCTTGACGTACGTCGAATATTTCCACCTGAAATATTAAAAAATGACCCGACAACAACGCTCATCCAAGCAGGCGAAAATCGGATGGCGAGATCTGCAAATACTGTTATAAATCGGCCCTTACCCGGAGAGTGGCTCGCAGCGCTATCCCTGTGTAGTAAGGGTGTTCGTCGAGTTGACGCGTTAGAGGGCGTTAGCAGAATGAACCATATCGAAGCTACTAATGTAATGGAAAAATGTGTGGCTGCAGGCCTGTTGACGCAACACTGGCGCTTGACAAAATTAGGCAGCGCGGAGCTCCTTGCATCGCAGCGGGCGACCATTGATGATGAAAAAGAACTTTCCAAAATAAAAAAAGAAGATTACTATCCATATGCGTTGAGGAGCCACTAATCAAGGTTAGTGTTTACCATGCGCTTAAGACATTAGGCGTCGTGTATGGTGGCGGGTTCCGCTTCCCATTGAAAAAGCCCAGGCAATGACGGAAGAAAGGTACGACTCACCATCCATCGGAAGATCGACTCGGTGTTGAGCCGCACCTTACTGCCGTTCGAACAGCTCTCAAAGTAACTAATATGTGGTCTTCTCAACGCTATATTAAATTAGGCACAGAATTGCTTCGGTCTGAAGCGGTATTGGAAGCCGCTGCCGCTCAAATCGAGCAAATACAGCTAAAAAAACCAGCTCGCCCCGCCATACTCACACTTGGGCACCTTGCGAAGTTAAGCAATACTCCTCACTTCTCCCTTCGGACAATCGTCGCTCGTACGGCTAGCAATCCATATAGGTATTTTTGGATTCGGAAGCGCTCTGGGGGGCGCCGCCAAATTTCCATTCCTTCTCCGGATTTAAGTAACGTTCAATCCTGGATTGCTAGAGAGGTTCTCGCACCACAATTGGTGCATTCGGCGAGCCATGCGTTTTCTCCACAAAGTTCAATTGTAAAATGCGCTAAGCAACATTGTGAAGCCAAATGGCTTATAAAGATTGATATCGCTGATTTTTTCGGTAGCGTGACAGAAATACAGGCGTGGCGTGTATTCAGGCGATTAGGATATAACCATCTGGTCGCTTTTGAAATGGCTCGAATTTGTACTGATAGAGTCGTCCATTCACAAAAATACAAATTAGACTCTTGGATTTCAGATCCATCAGTATATAAAATTCCAACTTATGGTAGCCCTATCTTAAGCCGGCTACCGCAAGGGGCACCTACTAGCCCAATGTTATCAAATCTAGTGATGCTCAAAATTGATGAGCAGATTTCAAGGCTTGCAAAGGTTCATGGTCTAAAATTCACGCGATACAGCGATGACATGACCTTCTCAACTTCGGACTCGAATTTTACGCGAGAAAGGGCGTATGTCTTTATTTCAGAAACCGCAAAAATATTGAAAAAAAATGGTTTGTTCTTAAATAGAAAGAAAACTGCTGTGATCCCTCCTGGCTCGAGAAAGTTAGTGCTGGGGCTTTTGGTCGACAGAAAGCGACCTCGTCTAACAAAAGAATTTAGAGCAATAATGAAGCAGCATCTATTTTCTCTCGGAAAAAGTATCGAACAGCATGCGAATCATCGTAAATTCGACTCCATAGGTGGCATGTATCGCCATATTTTGGGCCTGATTAACTACGCAAACATGGTAGACTCACCATATGCCGATAATTTAAAGTCAAGATTCGACGCACTTCCTTGGCCAGGGAAAACATAATTAACCGGCATGCAACTTACCGAATTCCGTAATTATCTGTAGTGGTCAAAACCACCGGACCTCGTTTTCGGGAGCCGATCACATGGCCAAAGCACTTCTTCCTGACGACCTGTAGGCGCTGATTCAGTCTTCGCTGCCAGCAGGAGCCTAGCTGCCCTGCCAGGGTTCTGGTGCGCGATTTCATAGCTGCCCGATCCAACGATAAGATAGGGGCTGACCTGCCTATTCCCTGCCCTGCCCTGCAAAGACTCATGCCGCACGCTCGCAAAAAAAGGCCTTCCCTAGCCATAACGGACGGAGAAGGATGGTTTATCCGACCAAGGCACAAGGAGAGCACCTGCTTTTGCGCGCTACCTCGGCACAGTTGGCTACGATAAACTAGCCCGTCATCTGCTTCGTGCGCCCGGCCATATCGGGGACTTTGCGCGCCTGCGGTGGAGTTGCGCTTACGGCCGGCGCGTACCGCTGGTTGGCGGACGAGTAGGCCAGGGCCTTGTACACTTCACGCCGCCAAGCGAATCCGCAGACGACGCATAATGATGGGCTGCAGCACCAACTACCATACCTAGCCTAATCACATTAGTATGCTCAACTGGCGTTGCATCCATTTCAAAATTGGTGACGCTGCGGCGCTCCTGCAGGAGCTGGCCAGTCACCAAGTCACCATGGCGCATCCCTGTATTTCTTGATGATGCTGGTGTCGACAAGGTGCTCGGCCGCCGTCACCATAACCGATTGGTGATACCAGGTTGGCGGCACCGGCGTGATCGTGTCACCGTGTCGAATGACAAAGAAAGTGAAAAGCAGGACAGGTAAGTGAAAATTTGACACGCTGAACTTGGTGACAGAATGCGAGATCCTGGGCGGGCCAGCCGTCATCAAAATTTCGCCTTCCGCAAAAGCATGATCAGTTCAGCGTGGGTTTCGGTGTGACATCGCTGCTGCTGTTGGCATACTGTTGTGCCAAGGCGTTTATTTTTTGAGCGTCGATAATGCCCCGATTGCCGGACATCGCAACGGTATCGAATAGCGCGTGCATGATGTCCTCACGGTCCGGTAACGCGAAGTCCGTATTGCGGCAGAAAACGGCTCTGATTCGCGCCCCTGGTTCGACTTGTCTTACGAGAATTTCCAGGCGATGATTTGCGGGAATCTCTGTCATGGTAACTTCGGACGGCAAGGTTGCCGCTTCGCCCGCCAGCATAGGCCGCAGCCGATGGGAACGATCCGGATTATTTCTGAACCACGCCGCATCGTCTTCCTTCCATGGTTGGTCAGCCACGAAAATGTTGTGAGCCTGCCTCGGAATGCCACCTTGCCGCATCATAGCCCGGGTGCGGCTGTCGAGGTCATCAAAATGCGACTGGATCGCGCCAAGAGCTCGATGTACGTCCTCCGGACTATTGCTTTTTCCGTTCCCCTGATTTGTGCGTGGCATCAGGCCGTCAATGCCTCTTGTCAAATACAGTCCGCTGACCATCGGAGTGACAACACGGCGCTCGCAACACTCGCCGGCAAGGACAACACTGCCATCAGCAGTCAGTCCGCCAAAAGTACGGGTGTTGTGAATAAGAGCATTCCCGCAAATCATGCAATTATCTGGTTTTGGCAGCTTCTTAAATTCCTTTTCGAAGCGACGACGATCTGCTCGGCTCATGATGTTCCTCTTTTTGTAAAACGGGCTGCCCCCTAGACTATCACTGAATCGCCACGAATTCACTAGACACTCGCCAGTCGCTTGAAAGGCGGCTTTTTGTAGGATTGGGAGCAGCTTGTTGTTGAAGCGGTGGTGTACGCGCCCTTACCTCCATTCCGATCCGTAGTCCGTACATGTCTGGCTGGTGTGGTACCGACTACCGTCAGATACCGCGCGGCGCGAAGTCATCGTCGAAAAAGTCCCGTTCGGCCTGGCGGTGCTCGCCTCTCTGACCAGCACTGTCGGCAATAGCCCGATGAAATTGGAAGTGGCGGCCATGCGGGTGATGCCTGGGCCGGCAGGCACGTCGGCAACCGACTTCAACAAGTTAGTATTTCTCGCCAGCATTTGCCCACTCTTTGATTGACATCCACCCTGCCTAAAGGACAGAGATTTCTACGGCGCGGCGCGATGAGTTGCGACGCGCTTCGGTGGGTTCCTGCTTCTTCGAGCGGCCTGACTGCGCCATCTCTCCACAGGCTAGCAAGCGGTGTCCCCGCTCAACAATGTTAATCGCGCCCACCACGTCTGCGTGATTTTTGTAGCCGCACTCGACGCATAGGAATTTCGCCTGGGTCTGCCGATTGTCTTTTGATATGTGCCTACAAGTCGGGCACGTCTGGCTAGTGTGGTGCGGAGGCACGGCAAGCAGCATGCCCCCACTCCATTCCATCTTGTAATTGAGCTGCCGTCTAAACTCGCCCCATCCCTGATCGAGAATGGCGCGGTTCAGCCCCGACTTTTGGCTGACCTTCTTGCCCGGCTGTTCGACAGTGCCTTTGGCGGACCTGGACATATTCCCTACCTGCAAATCCTCAATGCAGACGAGCACGTGATTTCGGCTGACTGTCGTGGTAATTTTGTGCAGGAAGTCTTTACGGGCATTGGCGATGCGGGTGTGAATCCGTCGAACTTTGGCGATTGCCTTTTTCCAGTTGCTACTAAATTTTACCTTTCGGTTCATGCGGCGCTGGTAGCGCGCCAGACACTGCTGGTGTTTCTTGAAACTGTTGAGCGGCGCGATGAAGCAGCCATCGCTCAGGGTGGCAAAACGAGCGATACCGACATCTATTCCAACGGCACTTGTAGCGATAGGAACCACCGGATCTACCTTGCGCCGGGTCTGTATTGAAATGAACCACTTACCAGCAGCCTGGCTTATGGTTGCATTCACTGGCTCACCTATAATGTCCCGGCTCTTGCGGTACCGTAGCCATCCTAATTTGGGAAAACGCAGGCGGCTATTGGTTTGTTCGATTCTAATTGCCCCTTTTGCTGCCACGCGGAAGGAGTTTCTGTCGCCCTTGCGCTTGAATTTTGGAAATTTTGCACGGCCAGCAAAGAAATTCGCGAAAGCTTTCTCTAAGTCCTTCAACGCATATTGATGTGCTGAATAAGGTGCGGCAGCAAGCCAAGGGGTTTCGCAACCGTTGCGCCATGCTGTCAGATATTTCGCCATGGCCACATAGCTAATGAATTTGTTGCCGGCTGCGTGATTTTCTTTTTGCAGAGCCAAGGCTTTGTTGTAGACGAACCGGCAAGAACCGGCGAAGCGGCGCATGGCACGCTCCTGGTCCCCGGTTGGTCTCAACTCGAACCTGTAGGCTTGAAATCTTTCCATGATTCTTCAAGCTTACTCGTGCGAAGGCAGTATCGGCCACAAGAAAGCTAACCCAATTTGCGCCGTATTTTTGCTTGACATGGATCGCATACCGTACCGAATTGCACCCTCGCTCTCCCTCCCCTATCTAAGCTTAAACTCCTGCCTCGCGATGATGTCGTCGAACGCAGAAGTGATCGAGGTTGAGATCAGGGCACCCATTTGGCCAAATCCGCCGGGGTGCGGTCCAAAGTTGAATGCAGTCACATCCTTTTGCGCATCCACGAAGTCATCCACCGTGCCGATGGCATCGATCAGGCCGATTTCCTTTGCCTCTAACCCGCTCCAGATTTCCCCGCTGGCGTAGTTGACGTCGTGCCTCAGGACGCGGCCGCGCCGTTCCTCTAGTTCGCGCAAAAAAGTTCGCCCGACCCTGTCCACCAAATCCTGCGCCTTGGCTTGCGCGTCTGGGCTAGGCGGCGTAAACGGATTCAAGAATGCCTTCAGGTGACCGGATGCATATACCTGCTGCGAGATTTCCAGGCGGTCCAGCGCACGCGATAGCTGCCATGGCGCGATGATGGCGCCGATCGATCCCACCAGACTGTATTTTCCCGCGATGATCTTGTCGGCGTGCAACGCAATCATGTAGGCAGCCGATGCGCCGACGTTGCTGATCGCCGCCACTACCGGTTTCGGGTGCTTTTTCCTGAAAGAGTGAATCGCGCTTCCAATACGCTCGGCCTCGACCGGCGCGCCGCCGGGACTGTCTATCGCCAGAACTATCTGCGTAACGTTGCTAGACTCAAACGCCCGCTTCAGGGCCGGCACAATCTTGTCTGCGGACGCGAGTGAGGTTGCAGCGATCTCACCTTCGATGTGCACAATGCCTATGACCGGGCTGAAGGGACCTATTTTAAACTGCAACATTTGCATGAAAAAGTACAGACCGAACAAGAGTGGCATGAGAACGAGCAACGACTTCAGCGTCAAGGTGAGGCGGCGAGCAAATTTTCGATCCCGTTCAAGCGCCAGGCGTTCTTCCCTGAATCCCGCACGTTGTTCGCGTATCTCGGCCAACATAAGTAGTGCGAGATTGGCGGCCTGCAGTTCAGCTTGACTCTTATCGTCTTTATTTTCCATGGCGTTTCCTTGGGGGCTAGGCGCAATAAGTTAGCGACAACTGCCCCCCCAACCCAGTACGACAGTTTCCCAGGTCATATTGTCACCACACGCTTTTTTTTCTTCTTCTCTCCGGTTTGGCTGTGTACTTCGCATCGGCGCGCCTTCCACGATCATGGTTTCCGTCGATTTTGCTTTTTCTATTTCGGCTAATGCCGCGGTTGCTTCTTTAAGCTTTGAGATTGGGCAGCGCATAACAAAGGCCTGAGGATATTCTTGCGTGCTCGCTGTTTCTCGTGTGACCTTGGAAACACTACATAACTGAGCAGTAACTACCCGAAAATATTGATCGTCGAAAGCGATGCCGTCCTCAGAATGAAGCAGCAAGAGCTGGCCATTCTTACACTCTTGCGTTATAAACCGAAGAGCTAGCCGAGCGTAAATAACGTTCTCGTCTCGCGTTCGCGCTTCGACGAAAGTTCGTTGGGACAATCTGTACGTCGTCATCGTAGACAAATCGCAGACTGAATCGTCTGTGGGCTTTTTTGCGAGTGCAACCGCTTGCACCGATGAAAGCGTAAATGTCAAAATTAGCGTAAAGGCTATATACAATAATTTCATAATGGAAATCTCTCATATAAGATTAAACTTATCTATCCCACTTAACACCTCCTTGAAATTTTTTTTGTTCTTGCTAATATTATATAGGCGTATATTTTTTGAAATTATTATGAGAATGATAAGGCAGATGTTTCTTTGTGGACTTTCCGGTGCGATAATCGGCATTTTGTTGAGCGTTGGTGAACCTTTTCTGTTAGTTGTTGTGGTTGCAGTTATGGGGTTTGTTACACTTCTATCTTTATATTGGATAATTTTTTTGGTTGTATTTTTTCATGAAAAAAATCTCGAAGAGGCTCACCTTTATTCATCGCAATTAGTGATTGATAAGGATGAATATGAATGTGGCGGAACTAAATACTTTGGCAATCCGGCCTATCGATTAGACGAAAGTGGCGATCCAGATTTAGACCCCCAATGGCTCATGCGCGAACCACAATAGAATTATCGTTTATTAAAAAATTCTTTCAATTTTTTCATACCTGAGTTTCCAATTTCTTTTATTTCTTCCGCAACAATATCTGGATCTTCGGTAACTAGTTTATTCGCCTTGCCGAACAACGATTTTTTCGACGAAATGTTGCCAGACGGAGTCTCGACAATTCCACTATCGTTTCTAAATTTTTGTCGCCCCTTATTTTTATCATCTCTGGCTTTTTCATCTATTTTTTCTATTTCTGACTGAACTTTCGTAGACGATTTCTTAATTCTAGCTTGCTCTGCTGTCATCCAATCTTCCCCTTTTAACGGCAAAGATACTCCCTCGTCGTTTTCAACGCTGTTTTTAGAACTATTTGGAGTTTTCGAATGTATACGTGACTTGTTAGCCTGATGCTTCCTATCAATGCCGGAATAAAGCGATGGATTGTCCTTCATGTCACGATATGTCACCCTTACTGATTCAAATGATTCTGGAAAATTGCTGTTCGTGGTTGGCAATATGGGAGTTTTTGCAATGCTTCCGAGATGGGAGTCAATAATAGTTTTGGCAGCTGCGCTGTTGTGATTGTTTGATAAAAGTGATTCAAACAGTTGAATATTGTGCGGATCCTTTGCAAGATCAAAATTAAAGGAATCCCCGCGCGAATACGCTGCCGATATACTAGTAGCGTAGTCTACTTGTTCGCGCAACGTTGCATCTGCCCGCTCTGAGGTCGCTACCGTCTCGGTGATCCGGGCAGCATTTTCGGTGGCGGTCCTTTGATCAGCAATAACAGAGTTCAATAAACTAGTATTCTTGACTAGCATCTCGCCCCAATCTTTAAATTTGGAAACATCCTCACTACTTAAGTGTTGCCGTATCTCCGATTCTTTTTGGTCTATTGAGGCGGAGTACTGTTTTCCACCACGGCCTGGTATTGCAAATTTAGCTCCAGGAATTTTGCCCGCTTGCGGCGTGCCAATGTTGAGCTCGGCAGCTACCCCAAATGCTACGCTTGCGACCTGTTGCTCGCTGGCCCCCAGGGCTCTCCCAATGGTGTCGGTAAGTTGCTTAAGCTCTTGCGCACGCGCGCCAAATCCTTCAATACTGTTTCTTGTGACACCTTTAGACCGATTCGTTGTAGCGCTAGTTCCATCGACATGCAGCAGGGCATTCGACAAGGCGGCGGCTTTATCCCTTGTTGCAGCAACAGCATTTGACTCCGCTGCCGATACTTGTTGCGTGGCAGCTGCGACATGATTTTCCGTGACCTTCCCCTCCACTGTTCTGGATACTGGCCCTTCATTGGCCAACGCCTTAACCGCAGTCAGACCAGACAACGCGTTGGATGTGTAGCTATTTCCTGAAAGATCGTTTTGCCGATTTCTGAAGAACGGTGACGAGCGGACAGGCGCCAAGGTCATCTGATCCATGGCGACATTTCCCATCGATACGTTGCCTGATACCGCCGAATTGGTGGCACTGGTCACGCTACCTTGCAACAGGCGCATGCCGTCGACGAGCGCGGTGCCAAAGTTCTCCATGCGCTTGACGGCGGCCCAGGCAATGAATGGAATGCTGATGGTCATATAGCCGACGACGGCTTCGCCTGAAATGGCGCTGGAAAAAATGGTCGAGGAGGTAGTCAGCGACAGGGCATTGACCCCGTTGCCTACGCTGGCCGCGGCGGCCAAGTCACGCATTGCATACATGGTCGCCATGTAGTTCAGAATGGCATAGAGCGGTGGCCATAGCTGAATCCAGACTAAGATCATCGCGTAGTTTTTAACGCCGGCCACAGTCTCCTTGCCATTGGTCAGTAGCAACAAAATAATCATGAGCGGGAACACTGCATAGACGACTGCTTCGACGACGTTACGGATTACCGGCAGCGCTTGCTCGGCCACCTTACCGTTGTTAATCCACGCAGCATTCGTTTGGGCCACCGCCTGCGCGCGTCCAACAGCAAGCAACATCGTCGCCGGATCGTTGATTTTTTGCCCCGCCATCAGACTGGTATCGTTCACAGCATTGATGAGCGCATTTTGCCGAATAATATTGGCTGCGGTGGCCGAGGCGTCTGCTATTTTTGCTTTGAGATAGGCTTGCTGTATCTGGTCGGCGATCAGAGCCGAGGCTACCGTACCAGGAAGCGTCGGATTCATGCGGAATGCCAGTGTGCCCTGGATGCGCTGAACTTCGGCCGGCATTTTCGCCGATAGCTTTGTATATGCCTGAGGACAGGTGAGCACTTCGGAGGTACCGGCCGCATTCGTAACGCTGCTAAACCGGGCGGGATTGGGGTCGCCCATGAGACTCCACACGTCGCCCGAGGTCGCAAATACGTCCGGCGACAGGTAGCCAGAGGCCAGATCGTACATGGTGCAATTGTGCAGGAAGTTGATGAGGTCAGTGCGGAAATACGGGCTTTGGAATACCACTTTGGAAGCCTCACGCACCATCCGGCTGCCAAACATGAGGCCGTTGTTCTGATAGCTCAGCTTATCCGGCATGCCGGCCGGCCCCGGAATCACCTGCATGGCTGTTTCTTCGAGTTCCGTCAGACTATTGCCGATCGTACTGGTCAGCGAGGCAAGCACCGCCAGGCCGAACGGGACGTTGTCAACGAAGACTTCGGCCGAACCGCCCGTCTTGTCGACAATGCCGACGGTGACCTTCGGCACCAGGAGCACCGACAAGACCAGGACGATCGAAGCGAGCCACTTCCAGCCCACCATCTTTTCCGGAGCGAAGGCATAACCAATTAGGGCGGCCACGAAGCCGCACACGGCAACGATGCCGAGGGCATTTCGGTAAGTGTTGGCGCCGACCATGGCGGCCACGGCATTCATCAACCCGTACAAACTGTCCGAGTTCTGGTATGCGAAAATTTCCCACATGACTATTTACCTCCTCCTTTTACTTCCCCACCTTTTTATCACCGCAGATAGGCGGCCTGGCGTCCCAGCAGATCGAGTACCTGCTGCGGCATATTGGCGCGCATTTGCCGTTCCAGTTGTTCCAGGTGGTTGGACACCACCGTGATGGAGCCTACTTTCTGGTAGACGAGGGCCTTTTCGCGGGACAGCTGGGCCAGCATGTCCTTGGCGCGTAGCCGGATTTCTTGGGCTCTCCCCTGCTGTTTTATGTCTAAAGTGAAGTCTTTCTCCAGGGCTTGCATCCCCAACCGCAGGTTCTTCTCCAGAAACATGTAGGCGTAATCCGCGGCAATCACATCCCGATAGGTGGCAATCAGCTGCTCATTGGCTGAGGCAGAAGGAAACGATGCGCCGATCGACAGCATGCGGTAGACAGGCTCGCTGGTCTGGTTCACAAAACCGACCTCCGGCGACATGTTGGGAATCGGTGTGCGCGTCTCGATTTTGTAGGCGATAGAACGCATCAGTTTTTCAACCTTGGCGGTAAATGGCGTGTGGACGTAGGCGGGATCGAGGGTGACCTGGTCGCAGTTCGTGTAGTTGTTGCAGCGCAGGACCGTTTGGTGGACGTTGCCACTCCCGGCATCCGACTGGCCATAGAGCAGCTGGGAGATCGACGTGAAGGTCGGTGCGATCGGATTCGGGTCTCGCCCCTCCGAATAGAAAATAATGGTCCCGACCATGCTCATGATCATTTCTCGCTCCTTGTCGTCCAGGTAGTTGCCGGCGAGCTTGAGCGATTCCCAGGTGAGGTTGCCGACGAACGGGGCCTTGTTTTTGACCAGGGGATCGGAAGATTTGCGCGCCGTCTCCAGAATGGAACCTTTGTCGGATTTGCAGCGGACGGCTGCGGCGGCATAGTCCGATTCGAGGCCTAGCGAGACGGCAATGTCCTCGCAGGCCTTGCTGGAACTAAATCCGGTGGCCTCGGCGGCCGACGACACCAGGGATTTGGCGGTGTTGCAGGAATTGATTTGCGCATTCGTCATCATGGATTCGAGGTTTTTGGTCCACTTGGTGATACCACCGAGTAGCGGGGACACCGATTCGAGCGCGAGTTGAAACGCTACGCCTGGCAACGCGGAGGTGACGTTCTTGAGCATGTTCTTGAATTCGGCCGCCGAAATGTAGGAGAACGAGCCGCCGAAAAGATCGATGCCACCGCAGCCGGCTTTGGCCGTCGGGTAATTGATGGCCATGAGTTGGTATGTCTTGTTCGGCGCGCGCAGCATCAGGCTGCCGCCGCTATAGGTGTTGTAGACCTGGCCACGGAAGGCGCCAGGCGCCGAGTAGTTGCCGATGGCGCCGAGGTCGTTGAACATCTTGTTGACTTCGGCATTCAGGTCTCCGGCGAAGGCGGGATGGGTGTACAGGGTGCTGGTGCACAGGGAAAGTGCGATGATGAGTTTGCGCATAGGCATGATGAGCTCCTTAACGAGATGAGTAATTGCTTGTCAGCGGCGCTTCGACGGCTTCTGCGGCGCGCGGCCGCAAGGCGTCGATCCGTTCCACCAACTGGCCTTCCGACAGCACACCAAAACCGACCGGCATGATCTTGCCGGTGATCGGCTGTGCCAGGAACAGCGCCGGAACTTGCTTGACGTTGAGCGTGGCGGCGGTACCGTTGTCGGTGCGGGCATTGGTAAAGCCCGGCACCGCGCCGCCATCCAGGCTGACGGGCAGCACCTGGATACGGTATTTCGTGGAAAACGCCCGCAATACCGGCCCATAGGCATGGCAGTACGGACAATCACCACGAAAGAAGAACATCAGGATGTGGTCGCTCCCGATGTTGGCGAGGGCGGAAGATCTCTCCTGCATCTGCACCTGTTCAAATACCTCCAGCGCCTGGGCATTGACGGGGCGGCCCTGCGTGGTGGGGTCCAGGTCCGGATTGGCCCACGCCACTTTCTGCGACAGGTCGGCGAACAGCGAGGCATTCCTGAGGACCTTCGATTCGAGCTCCATGTAGCGGCGCACATTGGCGACAGTGGGATGCATGACGGCGACGGCCTTGAGCTGTTCCAGCTGGATCTGTAAATCGCGCAGCGCCTTCACTTCAGGCGGTGGCTGCGGCCCGGTGGGTTTTGGTAGCGCGACTGGCGCAGGCGGTAGCACTTCCTTCTGCGGTTCGTGCATTGCCGGGTCGTCATAAAAATGCCAGCCGCGCCGCACAGCGGCCTGCGCGCCAGCAGCGTGGCCTTGTGCAGGGACACTGGCGGGAACCTGAGCGTGTACGGCTCCGCATACGAGCAGCACTGCCAGACAGTAGGGAAACTTTCTCATGGCGCTTTCTCCAGACGCAGATTAGCGGGCGGCTGGCCATTGCGGCAGTAATTGATGCCGATATCGATCGTTTGCTTGTGTGGTGCCTGCCCTGCCGCGAGCTTGACGCCTTCCTGCCAAAAGCGGACGTTGAGCCGGCGGCAGCCGTCCTGGGCGTAGCGGGCCAGTGTCGTGACATCCATGAAGAGTGCGGAGGTGGCAGAAAAGCGCCGAGTGATCGCGTCCGCCGGTTCTCCCGTCAGCATGCCGGCTGCACGGCCGTCGGGTGCATCGATGGCCGCCAGCATCAGTACTTTCGGATCGTGCACCGCCACGCGGGGTGCGGCATCCGGGGCCGCACTGGTTGCGGCGCAGAGCATGGCGGAGCAAAGGGCAAGCAAAACCGTGCGCGTCGTGGTTCGATTCAGCATTTCCCTCTCCCCAGATAACAGCTTGGCGCACGCTGGGCGGCAGCGTCCTTGAGCGCCGCCCCGTTGGGCAGCGTTGGCACGATCGAGGCATAGAACTCGGTCAGATCCAGTTTTGCGAAGTCGATGCTTTGTAACTGCGCCACGCTAAAGCCGGAACAGGCAGGATTTTTTGGTGCTCCCCAGCCCATGCCGAGCTGCGCCCTCCCCTGTTCGTTGATCATCCTGGCCAGGCGCGAGTTAAAACAGCATTTAGAGGTCGTGTGCTCGATGCACGATACGCATTTGCCCAATACCCGAATGCAGGAGCTGCACCAGGTGCCGATGGTGTGGCACAACTGAGCGCCCTCCTTCATCGCCAGCTTGCCCTCGCCAGCGTTGCAGGACATCATCGAGACCGCGATGTACATCACCGCCGTCATCGCCAGGCTCCAGGGATTGAACGCGATCGCCAGGTGTTCGGTGGTGGCCAGCGTGACCGATCCCGCCGGCAGCGCCGTGCCATTGACGGCCACCGTCACACCAAACGTCGTATAACTGCCGCTGAAACCGCCACTGGTCAGCAGCGCCTTGGCGCCTTGCGTGATGAACTCGCGGTTGCCGCTGTTCATCAGGATGTCGAATACCAGGCGCGAGCCGATGCCAAATAGGGACTGGTTAGTAAAGTGGGCCCCGGCGCCATCTGTATAGCAGCAGTTTTTGAGGAGCCGGTTGCGGCAGGTATTACCCTCACCATTGAACAAAGTCATGGTCTTCGGATCGAGATAGACGCCGGCCTCGCGCACGGCCTCCATGTAGGTCATGACCTGCGCAAAATCGACGTCGTTCGTATAGCTGGTACTGAAGCATTGCGTACCGAGACAGGACGTTTTTGGCGCACAAGTGGCGCCAGCAGGGCAGCCGGTGGTGTACGCGGCCAGCGTCGTCTCGGCACTCAGGGGATCGCGGGCGATGGCTTGCGCGGCGGAGATGGTCGGATCGGTGGCCAGCACGGGCGGGCGCGGCGTGTTGGCCAAGTTCAGGGCACCCACTTGCGCCGCGCAGGCCGGGTCGCCGGGTGTCACGGCGCAGGCCGCCAGATGTGCATTGGCATCGCTTTTGAGGTTACCCTTGCCGTGGTAGACGGTTTCGGGAGGCGTCAGCGTATAGCCGGGCACGTGGGCAGTGGCGCTCTGGGTGGTGACGCTGGCCCGGGCGGCCTGGTTGGCAGCCGTGGCGCCGGCCAGATCCCCGTTGACTTGCGCCAGGACAATGGCAGGCTGCATGCTGCTCAAGCAGCAGGCGGTCATCAAGGCGATCAGGCGGCGCATGGCTATTTCCCCATCTTGTCCAGGAAGTGCCCGGCGCTGTCGGCAAAGCGCGGTGCGCGGTGCTGGATGGTTTTGAGCGCGTATTCCAGCGAGACGTCGCCGGCGACCCGGACATAGGCATCCGGTGCGAAACAACTCCCTGCCCAGCAGGTCTGGGCGGGCGCGCCGACACTTAGTAAAACGAAGGTCGGTGCCTGGCGTACGGCAAAGCGGTCAAAGGCCTGCGGATCGATTTGCCATGCCACCTTGCGCTCACCCATGATCTTTTGGGCATGCGCCACAGTTTTGACCAGTGATCCGTCGTCCAAACCCCGTAGTAACAGGGTCGCCTGCAGCTGCGCGGCTTGCATGGCTAGTTTTTTCAGCGCAGCTTCCGGCATAGCGAAGGTCACAAAGACCAGCAGCCGGTCGCCATTCAACGCAGAGAGCGCGATTGGATTGGATGCCGCTTCGTAGCCTTTGGCAATGGCGCCCAGATCGACGGGTGGCGTTGGGCGAGGCTGGGGCAAGGCGTCGATCCGCATCCGTCGCGTAGTGGGAGTTGGCCCTGGCGGCAGGTCTTGCGGCATGGAATTGGCCCGTACCGCGCGGGAAATATCCTGTTCGGTGATGACCGGCTGCAGCTTTTTGGCGTGTTCGATGTCCGCGTCAGTGATCGTTGGTATCGCCTGCGCCGCCACGGCCTGGGCCAGGAACAGCGCACCGAGCCCTGCCATGGCATTCAGCGCAGCAGGCCTGGCGCCCGCAGGGGGCACTTGGATTGGATTAGTAGCCAACACAGCAGTTCCTTTTTCGAAATAACATAAACGCGAAATCTTCGCCCTTGACCGGGTATTCCTTGCCCGCTCCCCAGGCAATGGTGGTGCGGCCGAAGGGCTGGCAGCATTTGCCCAGTTCCTTGTCGGTGGCCGGAATGGGATATGTCAGCTGGGATTTGTAGGCCGTCTTGTCCATTTCCGGCAGGAAGTACGGACCGCACAGCCCTTTATGACCATGCATGCCCCACGTCAGCAGCTCGCGGTGCATCTTGGCGGTGAGGCGCTGCATCATCAATTCGGCAGTGCGCACCCCGCCCACGTGGTAGGCCGCGTGGCCATCGAGCGGGAAAAGACCGCCCTGGCAGCCGGCGCACCAGAACAATTCCGGGTGGCCAAATCCCGTCGTGGCGGCAACGCAGTCTGCAGCGCAGGCGGCAACGGCGCCGGGATTGGCGAACAGGAGCGTTTCCGGATTGATGATGAGTGTCAGCTCGTCGTCACCCCATAACGGGTCGACCTCGGTCATGTAGGCGATATCGAAGGAGCCGGCTTCCAGGCAGGGGAAATCGGCGACCGCCTTGAGCCAATACATGACCGGATTGACATAAAAATGCGCCTGGTAGAAGGCGTCCTGGGCGCCGCCTGCGTCCGTGGCCCGGGCGGCCTCTGGCGCAGGGATGCCCGGATTGAGATCGATGCCACCGAGGGACACCAGGCAAAACGGTTTGCGCACCACTTCCACGTGGCGCACGGGTTCCCAAAAGCCGATGGACAGGCCGATCACCGGATTGACTTTGCACGTGCAAATCGGACTGGACGGATTGGCGGTGTCTTCCTGGCCGCCCAGGTTGCCCAAAGTGACACTGCCCAGGGAGACCGGCAGGATGCATGACCAGCAGATATCCGTGATCGGATTCGGAAAGGCGCCAGTACAGGTGCCTACCGGCGCTGCCTCTGCCTGGCTTGCGCCGAGGAGGAGCAAGAGCACTGCAGCGGTTTGTTTGAATGGATTCATTTCGCCACCATTTCATCAATCCGAAGGCGCATGCCTTCCTGGTACACCAATGCGGGGACCTGCCGGATGCCAAAGCGCCCTACTAATCTGCCCTGCTGATCGAAGTAGATCCGCGTTTTCCACTGTTTCATCAGCTCCAGATACGAACCGCCGACGAGTACCGGCTTGATCCGCGCGCCATCGCGCTGGAGCAGGCTGCGCGCCATCCTTGTCTGTGCAGGATCGCGCGCGTCAAAAAACAGCAGCTTTTTCGACATGGACGTGATCGCGAGCGGGTTGGTACGGGTGCCGGCGGGAAACAGGACGTGACCTTGTGCGTCGAGCATGTTCTTGTCGAGCACATAGGTGGGATCAACATAGACGGTTCGTGGTGCCTTCGCCGGCGTCAAACCTGCCACCGGTGCCGGGTTGGCCACGGCCGCCCTGCCTTTGGCGATCGCCTGCTCCTGCAGTGCGTGAAGCTGGCCGCTCTTTTCCAGCGCACGCAGGCGCTGGGCGATCATGTCGAGCAGGTTTTGCTCGGCAATCGGATACGTCGGCCCGATCGCGGCCAGTTCCTCAGCCTTTGCCAGTGCTCCCATGAGGCCACTGGCCAGCAACAGGACGGAGAAGATACGCTTGGTCAGCGCACCGCATGGCAGGCAGGGGAAGCGTAGTGTCGCAGGTGTCGGCTCAAGCAATGCCATCATTTTCCCCTTGCGTCAAAAGATCGGAATCACCACACCCAGGACCGCGTCGGCGCGTACGAGGCCATTGATGCTGTAGCGTGAATCGAAACTGTCCGGGCTGGTGCCTTGTACATAAAAATACGATGGCGGAATCACCATCTCGGCGATGGGGTCGAGCCGGAGATGTTTGACGGTGGTATGCGTCTTGGCAATGCCGACCTCCTCGCCATTGACGAACACGTGGCGATCCCGGACGGTCACTTTGTCGCCGGCCACGCCGCGCACGATCTTGAAGAACGGCTGGTGGTACAGGCCGGGGAAGATGCGGTACGCCGGCCCTTCGAATGCATAGACCACGTAATCCCCGCGACGGATGCCGTCCGCCCGGTAGTCGACCACTGCGATCGTGTAGGGCAAGCTGGGGGTCACGTTAAACAGGATAGGCAAGCGCGGAGTGGCATCGACAAACAGACGCACATAGGCGAGTGTCCAGATCACGACCAGCGCCAGGTACAGATACCAACGTCTGCGCACATGCTGAAAGAAATCGCGGGTCACAGCTTCACCTTTCTTCTGAGCAAAGGAGTGAGATCGATCAGCGTCGCGCGGCTGCCGATCACCGCCGTTTTGTCGACCACCAGGCATTCGCACTCTTGCGGCAATTGCGCCAACACAGCAGCAAAACTGTTGACGAATCGTTCAGCATCGGAGATCGCCTGCCGCCGTTCTATGTCGGTACGGCTGGCCGCCATCGCTTTGACGTACTGTTCCTGCTTTGCATTGAAAACGGTCGCCGCATCGACGACTCCGATGACCAGCATCGGCCGCAGCACCAGCCGGTCATATGCCGCAATGCCGATCGCCACGAAGCAGGCCGATACGAAGATATTGATCAGCATGATCCTCATTGGAGTCCCCTGTCGGCCAGTACCCGGGCGATGGCCTCGTCGATGGAGTAGCCTTGGGCACGCAAGGCATCAATCGGCTTGTTATCGGCGAGTTTGTTCGAGAACAGCAACTGCGTGGCTGGATCAATGACCAGGCGTACGACGCCTTCGCCGATCGGCGACGAGACATACATTTCCGCAAAGGCCCCCGCCTCGGTGCGTAGCGAGTTCAATAGCCGTTTCTTGGCGGCGTCCATGACGATGCGCTTGTTGCTTTCCAGGATTTCAATCGACTCCGGTTTTTGCCGCAGCAGGAAAACCCAGTCGGAACAATTGAAAGCGGCCGTCATTTGCACCGAACCGTAACAGTCATCGGCACCCTGCGTCGCGGTGCCCAGTGCACCGCCATACTTGCGCGCACGCCGGGCGGCTTCTTCCACCACGGCGGCCTTGACCGGGTCGTCCGCACCGATCTCTCCGAGCTGTTGCTTGAGTTCATCGATGATCAGGAGCTTCTTGCGATCGCGGTTCAGGTACATCTCGCCGGTGATCTGGTACATCAGCAGGATATTGACGACGGCATGCAGATCTGGCTTGCGCTTGAGTTCTTCGTTTTCGATCACGACAAAGTCATTCGAGAAATCGACGTTATTCTTGCCCTCGAAGAATCGTTCATATTGCCCGCCTTTCGCGTACGGATTGAGCATGATGGCAAGATCGCGGATGCGGTCATCCCCTTTGATTTCGAGCTCCGCGATATTGCCGGTCTTGAATGCGTCGCGCAAAGCGGTGATCGTCAAATCATTGCCGTAGGATTTCCATAGTTTCAGCAGGACCGTTGAAATGGCCTTGTATTGCACTTCTTGCAATTGCTGACTCATCGAACACATCTTCGCCAGGGCGGGCAACAGCATATCGATGTCTTCGTGAATGTCATTGACCGCCGTAAATGGGTTCAATATGATCTTCGAGCGGGCGCTGAACTCCACGTGCGTACCATTGGCTTTCTTGCACAGCTTCTCGAATGAGCGCCCGAGATCCAGCAGGCGCACTTGTGCACCACCGGATCGGTATGACCAGGCGATCTCGTTGAGGGTGACGGACTTGCCGGACCCTGGGGCGCCGACGACGGCAAAATTGTAGTTGCCCAGGTCGTTGTCATACAGATCCAGGGTCACGAGCTGGCCGCGGCGGCCGGCGAAGATGAGCGTTGGCGTGTCGGTTCCACGCCATTCCGCCAGCAGGGGCGCCAGATGGATGGCGTTCGCCGTGGATTTGCGCGTCACCCGCTTCATCTTCTTCATGTCATTGTGGAATGCGGGCGTCAGGGTCATGGGCAAGCTCGCCAGCAGCGCCTGGCGGTGCATGTACACATCGGCATTGAGTTCAAAGCCGCTGGCACGCCAGATGGCCTTGGCCGCTTCGGCCGCCGTCGCCGCCTCGGCGGGCGATGAGAAAATGGCCAGCTGGTGGTACATCGAGACGAGATTGCCGCCGACATCCATGGCGTTGGCGACTGCATTCCAGTCTTCCTGCTTCTTCTGCACGTCCGGCATGATGGCGGCCATCTTGCTGCCCGCGTTCTGCGTCGCGCGGATATGGTTCGCCGTGATCAATGTGCGCGTCGTGTTCGTATCGAGGATGTGCACGCCCATGGTGAGCAGGAACGGCGCACGGTACTGCAGTGCCGGTTGCATGACGTGGCCGATGAGCGCGCCCATCTGCCAGAGGGGGAAACGTCCAGGAAACGATTTAATGGAGAAGAAGCGTGCTTCCACGTGCTGCGGCTTGCCTGGCTTCGAAAACCGAATGCCTTCGTTGGTCGGCTCCTGGACGGTATCGAAGTCCACAATCTGATCCCGCAGTTCTCTTCCCTCATCGTAGTGAATCCATGGGGTGACACCGTCGGCGAGCCGGTGTGGATTGGTGAACAGTGCGCACCAGTTGATTAAGTCGGCCGCATCGCATACTGTGCTGGGAAAAGAAGCGGCGTCAAGGGTGCTTGCCATCGAGTCGCGCAAACCGATGGCCGCTTCGCGCTTGCCGATATCATCGGCGCGTCCATCCATCGTGACGCTCATCATCAACCGAAAGTCGCGCAGCGTAAAATGAAATCCCTTGGTCAGGGATTTCTGGCTCCCGGCCAGCAGATGCTGCACGCGCTGGCGTGCCAGCTGGCGGTACAGGTTGCTGTTCCGGGCCGGCCGGCCCCACTGCTGCGAGTTTTCATATTGATCCTCGTCTTCCATGCGCATGTTGGCATATTGGATCAGCGGGGCGCGGATGTCCGGTGAGCCAAACAGATGAAATTGCACACCCGTGTTGGCGGGACAGTTGGTATACAGGCTTTGCAGCACTTCCACCATCCGCTCATCGGCGCCAGCCTGGGGCATGAGTTCGAGCATGAAGCCGAGCCGGTGATGGCGATTGATGAACAGCTGCTCGCTGTCGACATAGGGACCGTACGGTAGCCAGCTGGCAAACTGATCCTTGGAAAATTCCTCGCCTCGGCTTAATCCAAACAGATCCCAGATGCCAGCGCTGAAGCCTTCGCCCTCTTTTTCTGGCGTGAAGAACTTGAGCATATTTGTCCTCTCTGAATGCAACACCGCTATTGTTTTGTTGCCGACGCTTGAGACGGCGCGCCTTCTGGAGTCGTCGTGACGGCCCCGATGGGCGGATCGGCAAGCGCTCCCGCTGGCGGGGAGGTTGGCCGTGTTTCGGCGCCGGAGTTGGCCTGTCCGGAGGGGGACGCTGCAGCCGGAGACGACGCCTGCTGAGGTGTGGGCGGTTTCAGGGGCGCAAAGGCATCACGGATCTGCCGCTGCGCATGGGCGACCTGCCAGCGACCTGGGTCTGTTTGCAGGTAGACAAAGGACTGATCGTGGAGATCATGGTCGCTGTCCTCCCACGGTTTGATCCAGAGCCGCATGACGCGCGGCGGCGAGCGCAGCGCGGTTGGCTCGAATGCAGGCTGTCCCTGCATGGAACTGCCGCTGGAGGCGGCGTTGGCCATGGTGTACATGCTGCGCGGGGCTGCACGTGGCGTTCCTTTTGTCGGGGCCCCTTTGGCCGCCGCGCTGCCGCCCGATGGAAACGTATTGTAGTAATTGCCGGATACGGAATTGCACTGCACGCCTTCCGGCGCCTTGCAGGCATATTCCGACTTGCCGCCCAGGCCTGTCATGTCGCCGCACCCGGCGAGGAGCGTCAGACATACCGTTGCGGCGGACAGGTTGTTGACGCGAAATGAAATCGATGGGATCCGTTGCATGATTACTCCTTGAGGTTCTTGCCGGATGGAAGGCTGGAGGCGGCTTGTGCCAGATGGGCTTCAATTTCGTTGGCACTGATCAAACCGGTTTCCCGCGAGCCGTCAGCAAAGAAGAGGGTCGGTGTGCCCTGTACGCCCAATTTGCTGGCCAGGGCCAGGTTGCGGTCGAGCGGATCGGCGCATTGGGCTGGTGCGCCCTGCCCGTCCAACGCGCCGCTGACGGCGCTGCGCCAAGCGGCCAGGCGGTCGGTAGCGCACCAGATGCGCAGAGGTAAAGCCTGGTCCTGGAAAGGCACCATGAAGTTGTAGATGCGCAGGTTGGGTACCTTGACGAGTTCCGGTTCGAGCTGGCGGCAATACGGACAATGTGGATCGGTGAAGAGATAAAGGACGCGCTCTCCCTTGCCCTGCGTGGTGACGATCGCATCGGCCAACGGCAACTGGCGTACATCGATAGCCGCTACCGTCGGCGCTGCCGGGTTGGCGGCTTTGGTACGCTGCTCTAGTTTCGGTGCGGTCAGGTCGCGCATGGCGCGCAGGTCGACCAGGCGGCCAAAGATCATGTAGTCAGGGCGTGTATCGGCGACGAAGCCGACGTTGTCTCCCATCCACACCTCGAAGACGTGGGGGATCGGCGTCGCCGTGACCGTATCAAAGGCCGTGCCGGGATAGGCTTGCTTGAGCGCGGTGAGCAGCGTGTCTTCAGTGGTCCGTGCCTGTGTGCCAAGCGCGGCCGTGCAGGCGAGTGCGGCGAGGGCCAGTCTAGTCGGCATTTTCACTGGGAACCTCCATCGTGCGCTCGGCAAGGCCGAGCTGATCCTGCCGGTCCGCGTCGCTGCGTGACATTGGCCGCGCGGGAATGCGCACGCCGCGGGTCAGCACCACGTCCACTTTGCGGCCCGCATGCACCTCGATGACGGGAAACGTCTGTTCGGCCAGCCGGATGTAATAGTTGGCCAGGTTGTTGAGCGCGCTCCCCATGCCACTGCCAATGCCGCGTCGGAACTGGTCGCCGGTGCCGCCGGTCGTCGTCGACAGGGTGCCAAACGGCGAGGTCGTAAATGAGCTGTTGCCTTGAGCGAAGCCCTGGCCGATGCCGCTGACGATGCCTGCGCGCAGGCTGTTGGCCAACAGCTGGCCCTGTTTGGAGACGAGCGTGCCGCGCAATCCCAGATTGCCGTCCTCGCCAAAGATGTTGCCCTCGATCTTGACCTCGACCACCGAGCGGTCGTAGCGGATGCAGGAGAGCACGTCGGTGCGCAGGTACGCACGTTCGGAACTGATGTCGCCATAGCCGGAGGCCACCACAAAGCATTCCTTGACGTCCGCGCGGAACTGATTAGGCAGGATCGCAGCGGCTGAAATCTTGATGAGTGCCGGCAGCGGATTGCTTTGCGCCTGGCCGCCCGTCGGCGCATCGATCCCGCCGAGCAGTTCTCCCGGCAGGATGCCCACTGGCAGGAAGTCGTCCAGCGTGTTGGCCGGTTTTACGCCATTGCCCCCGGCCTCCTTGGCGGCCCCGGTGTTCCCACCGGAGTCTGTCGCGGCGCCCAGGGACACGCGGATCATCGGCGCGGGCGTCTCCGGTGGCGCGTTTGGCCGCAGTACGCCGGTGTTGCCACTGGCTACGTCGGTGGCGGGTGGTCCTGGCGGCGCGTTGCCACCGAGTGGCGTGCCGGGAGGGTACTGCAACGGAGCCGGCGCCGCTGGCTGGGGAATGGGCGGCGTGACGGGCGCGGGTGGCGCTGGTGGCGGCGCTTGTTCTGCCGGAGCGGCCGTTTTTGCTTCCAGATCTGCCAGGCGCTTGAGCAAGGCCGCTTCGACGGCCTTGCGATCGCTGTTGATTTTGTCTTGCGCTTCCTTGTCACTGTCATACTGGGCCAGCTTCTTGCCGGCATTGCCGACCCATTGATCTTCGGGCGAGATCTGGCCCGGCACCATCATGCTGGCACCATCCACATTGACGGTGGCGCGTTTGTCGGTCGACTTGGGGAGCTGCCGGGCGGGGCTGCCGGACTCGGAATAGGCCAATACCGCCCACAGGACGCCAATGCACGCTGTCACGATACTGGCGGCGGCCAGGTACTGCTGCTGCCTGGGCGTCAACCGAGCCGTGAAGGATTTCAATGTTTGCATGATGCGCATGGCGGCTCACTCCCCTGCCCGAATGACGTAGACCCGCGTGCTCTCGTTCGGACGCAAGTTGAGATTGTCGATGGCGACGGCCAGGACATCGCCATCGTCGCGGTCAAATTCCTGTTCTGCGAGCACCAGCGGCGCACCACTGATATTGCTAAGTGCATAGGTTTCGCCGATGAGGCCACGGCCTTCAAACTGACGGATGAGCTTCATTTCTGCTTCCGCCCACAGCAGGCGTGCTTCGTCGCGCTCTTCCATCTGGACGTCGTCGGGCACCTGCTCGGAAGCCATGAACATCAGCATCGATTTCAGGGAGCGGATGAATGTGGCGGACCTCGCCGGTGCCGCGCTGCCGGCAATGGCGGCCCTGGCCTGGCGCCTGGCCGACTTGTCCGAGATCACGATGGTGTCCGCAGGAACCTCCGCGCGGTTCAGGCGCAAGATGTAGGTGGCTGTGGCGGAAGAAATAAACAGGTTGATCGGCTTGGCAGCAGTGCCCACCGGCTGAATATAGATTTCGCCTTTGGCCAGGTCGCAGGCAAGCGACAGCTGGCCGCCGGGATTGACGGCCGTGCCGGCGCCAGGCGCTACGGACAGGCTGGCGTCGGCTGGTTTGGGCGCACAGTTGCTGCTTGAATAAATGTTGCCGACGACGTCGATGATCTTGCCGCCCTCGATGCGGATGCGCGTCGGTTCATGTGCGGCGATCACCGCCTCGATGGTGGCGCCGTCCCTGACCTCTCTGGTCTGGTCGGCCCAAGCGGGGAGCTCAACGAGCCCCAGCATCAGCCACGCCAGTGGCAGTATCCGGTTTTCCATCTTTCAACTCCTTAAAATCTTTCAAATGCACGCGCGCGCCACGGAAGACGAAGTCCGCACGGTAGGTCTTGAGGTTGTCAGAGGTATTGGCCCCGTTCACCTGGGTTTTGAGGTAACCGGTCATCGTGACCGATTGCGTTTCTTCGTCCGGCACCAGTTGCTGCATCTGGAAGTAGGTGCTCGCGTTGAGTTTTTTCAGTCTTGCCGCCTCCAGATCCTGGCGTGTCTTGATGCTGCCGGCGTTCTCCGGCAGGCACCAGCTGAGCAGCATGTCCTTCTTCCATTCGATGGACTTCGGCGTGACGTCCAGCATCAGGTAAGCGATAAAGCCGGACATCTGCACCAGGTAGTCGTTGCTGGCCTTGCCGTCCTCGATCCAGAACGTTTTATTGATAGCCGGCGGCACAATGACAGTGCGTTCCGTGCCCGCGATGCGCACAATGATGGTCAACGCCAGCATCAGGCAAACGGAAAGGATGCCAATAGCCAGGCGCTGGTCGAACACGCGGCGCCGCAGGGCGGCCAAATCATCCTGATAGGTTTCCAGTTTCACTGGTGCTCTCCTTTTCGCTATCCGACCATCTTGCGGATATGCGATGGCGGGGTTGAGCGCATGGACGTCAGCGGACTGACAGGCAGGTACCAGTACGCCCAGTGCAGGACAAAGGCCGGATGCTTGTCCGCTTTTTTGCGGCTGAGCCAGCGCGACACGGCGACGCCGGCGCAGACCGCGAGGAAAAATCCGAGTTTGCTGCTGGCCAGATAACCGACAAAGACCGAAAGGAGGACGGGAAAGGCGACATCAAAGTCCCATAGGCCAATCTTCCATTGGTCGTCTAGCCGCCGGGGAATATAGGTGTCGGCTTGCATGGCGTCCTCCTTTTTTCAATGTGCGGTGTCTGCGCCAGCCTGGTTCAGATCGTGGCGCCCATAATCGCGCCGCCGATGATCAGCCCGACCGCACCGAAGATGGCCATGCCGATGTAGAACAGGACCGGGCCGAAGTTGCGCAGGGCAGTCAGCGAGATCAGGGCCACCACGAAGCCGATGAAGCCGACCAGTGCTTTCACACCGGGGGCCAGTGCGGCCAATTGCGTCAGTGCTGACGTCAGCGGGCCGGTGATACCGGTGAAGGCGACGAGGTCGATGGCGGTGGCGGGAATAGCGGCGAGCAGGCCCAGGGTGATCAGGGTCAGCAGTGCAAGGACCTTGGCCGCAGTGGAGACGCGCAGGCCAAGCGGCCGCTTGCCGTGGTGTTTAAAAGGGAGAACGGTGACGTATTGCAGGGTGTTCATGTGCATTCCAATCGTGATCGTGAAAAAAATTGCCTAAAACGGTCTGTGCGGGCGGCTAGGTGCTGCGGCATGGCGGCACAGGGGGACCACGCACGGGGCATTGCCACGCGATCTTGCCCGGCCAGCACGTTACCCATGCCGAAGTCAGGTTGATCAGGCGGGCTTGAGTGCTCATCTCTGCACCTGCCGAAGCGCGTCGGCGGTGAGGCTGAGCTCTACCCTCCGGTTGTTCGAGCGGCCCGTTTCGGTCACATTGGCGGCGGCGTAACAGCAGGCGCCGCTGCTTCCCACCTCAAGCTGAACGGCAGGCACGTGCAGATGGCGGCGCAGATAGCGCTCGACCCTGGCCGCGCGCTGGCGTGCGATGGCATCGTTCAGGGCCGGCGTGCCGGTGTTGTCTGTTCTGCCAGCGATACGAATATGGGATGCTGGCTGCACCAGCGTGAGAAATTGCTGCAGAACCTGTTGGGCCGTTCTATCGAGACGGGATGAGCCCGGCGCAAAGTACACCGCAAGTTCGGTGACATCAGACAAATCACTTTCGTTCGCTGCACTGGTACCTACGGGTGCCCCTGCCAGGGTCCGCTGGGTGCTGGCTGCCGCGATCATGGTTTGCGGCACCTCTTCAATGTGCGCATCCCGTCTTGCCAGCGTCTTGGGCGTGCGCGTAGGGCAAGCTGGATCGATACACAGGCCGTAGCGTGCCTGTCTACCGTAGTGAAGCTGGGTGATGTGCTGCATGTGGGACCCAGGCGTGGCTGCGCGAGTAGACAGTCCTGCAGCTTGTGGATGGGTATGCACATTTTCGCAGGAGGCCATCAGCAAGCTGGCTGCAGCCATTCCTGTGGCAGCTAGTGTGGCATGAGCAATTGTGCGTCTCATGTCAGCCCCACTGCCACCAGCGCGGGCTGCGTTGGGACGACCGATTCAGCTCGCCCATTTTTCTGAGTCCGGTACTTGGCCTGCGGCGTAGCGCGGTGTACTGCCGGCGGCTTGGTATTGGTCAGAAAGCCGTATACGCGCCAGGCGTAGCGGGTGCGCGTAGCCTGGCATTGGGCCGCATCAAGTTTGGTACACGAGGCGTTGTATGCGCCGATCGCCTCCCAGGTATTGCCGTACCTATGCAGCTTTTCCACGAGAATTCGGGAACCAGCATGAATGTTTTTACAGGGCTCATGCAGTTCTTGCTCGGTCACCCCCAAATTGCGTAGGACTCGTGGATCAGAATTGACACCCATATAACCGATATCCACGGTACCCGTTTGGCGCAGATGGCGGCGATTGACGGCGTTCGGATCCAGTGATGATTCCGCTTGAGCAATCGCATAGAGCAGCGGTGCCGGCACCTTGTGGCGAACGGCGGCTTGTTCCCAGCAAGCCCAGGCAGGACCCGGACAAACGACGAGGAGCGCTATGAAGCATGAAAGAGGTCGTTCCATGGCAAGGAGCAGGCATAAACCCGAAAGCGTTGATCCACCCGGCGCGAGCAGGCGCCAGACCATCGAGGGTGCACATCGGGTAAGCCTGGCATCAGCCTGGCAGGGTCACTTCGGGTCGCATATCCGTTGACGGTATGCCTTGCAACCTGCCCTTTATGGCAGATGCGATATTGCTCGCTCGGCGATGTTGCGCCGTGCCTGTTCAAATATTTTCCCTTGCGCCCCCTCTTCCTGGAGGGCCAGGGCGATGCATGCGGTCGTAAACTGCCCCAAGTCGAATCGAGGATGGGGATGCCGGTTCATTTCTGACTTCTGCAGCGCCAGCAACAATACATACTGGGCACGCCAAATTTCCTCCTGTCGACGTGGCATGCATTGATCGCGCAACACCAACTGGGTATGCAAAAAAGAAAAAATCTGCTTCGCATGTTCCGCCTGCGCGCACACTATCGCAACACACGCACTAATCAGATCGGGATGTCGCAACTTTGGCGAACAATTGTGCTGATGGCTGAACAGTTGGTCTAAGTGACGAAATTCCTCCATCCATACCAGCGTCCCGATGGTGTCCTCGCACCGCGTGGATGCGACAGCAGAACGATGGGCAGCGACCGTGTGAGCAGAAGATGAGGACGGCGTCGAGCGAAATTCAGTATTCATGGCGACTCGAAATCAAAATGGACTGCGTATGACATCATGCTAGCGTATCGCAGCCCCAATGTTTGTCCAAAAAGTCGCGCTTTTTGTGGACTATTTGGATGAATCCAGGCCCGACTCGGCGTGTAGCCAAAGCTTCGGGACTTCTACCTTCACACTCACGCATACTGCGCCACCATTTGCCCTGCCAGCCACGCGACCACACACAACATGGCGGGCAACAGAAGCGGGAACAGTTGAACAGGAAGCACACACGCTACTGCCATCAGACAAATCAGCAAAATCGCCGTGCCCATGGCTGCCGCGAACCACTCCGGGTGCTGCTTGGCGAACTCCAAACGTTTAATACGTCGGCGCACCAAGGCGTCCACGATACAGGCTGTGATCAGCACCAGGAACAGTGCCCACCACTGCACAAGGCCTGCCAGTCTATACAGCGCCAGCATGGTCAGCGTATCGAGCGAGCGGAAATAGCTGTTCTGAAAAAGCTGCAGACGCACCCGGCCCAGGCTATCGGCGACGGGTTGTGCTACCGGATCGCGCGTCACCTCGTGGATGTTGGCCGATGCCGGTTGGGAGTCCAATGCAGCTTGATACTGAAACATGCGGCTCAACACGCGGCGTGCATACAGATCGCCCCAGCAGTCTGCACTGGCCATATGCTCCGCGCGGATCTGCGCGACAAATCGCTGAGGTGGGAAGGCTGACGGCAGGTACAGCACCAGCATCAGGAGCACGCTCAGCGAAACAATGGCCATCAACCGAATCAACATGCTTCACCCTCCTCCTTCTGATCGCGGCTTACATCGTCCACGCCCGGGTCAATTAGCGTAAACCGCCCTTTGTAGACATGGCCGCCAGACACTGAGGCGAAGAACTGCAAATTGGGTAATTTACCCAGAATCGATGCCGGTACCAACTCATTGACTTCCTCGCTCAACTGCGTTGAATCGACTGCCGTAAAATCCGTAAAGTGGCCATCCCTGGCCGTGTTGTGCCCGAATTTCATGCTATGGATGGTGGTCTGGCCCAGTGTTTCATTGATGAACTCCTGAGTGGGCTGATCTTTGGTTCGGAAGGCGATGAGGTTGTTCAAGTTCCCCAATGCCATGCGTGCCGCCTCCTGGCTGCCAAGGCGTTTCGCCAGGTCGGCAATCGTCTGCATGGCAGCCGTGGTGTACAGCCCTCCCTCGGCACCTTTATTCAGTATTTCGATTAGTGGTTGATTGATCACGTTCGATAGCTCATCCACAAACAGGGAAATGCGCCGCTCTCCTCCCAGGTTGTAGCGAATGCCTGAACGGGCAGCCAGGTCGGCCAGCGCCATGGCGCCGATTGCCGTTGCAACAGAAGGATCCGGCAACGAGTCCAGACAGAGAAGTAGTACATGTCCCGCGCGCTCGATCTTTTCCAGATTCATGATCGGCCGCTGATCATCCGCATCAAACGGGTCGGGAGACAGGCTTTTTCCAAGATCCCCAGATGTCAGCATGGACAAGATCGGTAAGAGATTGGCGGTTATTTTTTGATAATGTTCGCGGTTATGCTGGAATACCCGGACTTGCGAACTGACCACCGGATCACGCCTGGCCTCATGCACATGGTGATCGTAGTAGGTGACATACGCCAAGAGTTCATGGCTCGCGGCGGGTGTCGGCGATTTGATCTGCCCTCTCCGCGCCTTATCGAGCAAGCGCGCCATGTCGGGCGTACTACGCCACTGCATGCCAAGGAGCTGTTCGTAAAAACGCTCAAGTGCCTGTTCTAGGATCGGTTCGACACCTCCTTCAATGTATTGCTTCAGCTTCGCCAAATTCGGACGCTTCTCCAGTTGCACCATCCCTTGCACGACGACATTCACAGCGTCCCAACCAAATGCGCTGAACGTTCCAGCTGTATCCGGTGGCATGATTGACTGAATACGGGAAGCGACTTCGGTAGGCTTTTGCCAATTGAACGTAAAGTCGAGACGAACACCCGTTTCCGGAAAGGCTGGATGAAACCAAAGAAAACTGTCTGGCTCGCGATACAGTTGACAGGCCTTCATGACCAGTCGCTTGAGGCGGCGTGAATTTTTCGGATCAATAATAATAACGACATCGCCTCGGCGGATAGCCTGAAAAATCAACCAGCCAAGGCATACCCCTTTGCCAGACTGTGTAGTTCCGACCACCAAGGTTCCCCCTTCAAAGTTCTGAAGCGGCCGCATCAACAAGTGCTCTTCCGACTCAACACCATGAATCCAGGGCAAGCCAATCTCTGCGTCTGATTGTGGATTGGGTTGATATCCCAGAGCGCGTATGAGCCAGGGAGAAATGGTCATCGCGCGATAGTCGATTTTGATCAACTCATAAAGCCGCTGAGAGTGTAGTGGCAACCAGATAAAGCCCAAACCGAATACGACCTGTTCAGGATCGCCTGTCCATGTGGTGAGCCGGGAAATTGAAACCATTTCCATCGCGCGGCCAGACAGCGCGGCACGCGTACGTACTACGCGCAAGGCTTGCCGGCAGCGGATCAACGCTATGAGTATTGAACAAAAGATGAGAAGAAAACCCGCACGCGGTGGCAAATGATCGGGTATCAGAAAGTAAAAAATGGCGGCGGCGAGCATCCATGCCAGGGCGGCAACGGCCTCAATGGGACTACGCCATGGCATTTCATACTGTCGCAGCAACATGGTCAACCTGCGTTCGAATTGATTGGGGTCTCCCCTACTCCATCCATGCCCTCGATGAATTGACGAGCGATAACCATTCCGGCCAGTTGCTTGCCATGCGGGTTGCGGTATTCAACAGATTCGGTTCCTGCCGGTCCCACCACCAGCATGTTGGCATCGGCAAGTGCGCGTAGCGCCATCTTCGCATCCACCTGTCGCGCCACGAAGGCGTCTAAGGGGACAAACAGGCCGGACGCCAGGGGATAGCATGCTGGTGGCAAGCTCGTTCTATTGAGAGACTGCACGATCGCCTGCAATACCTTGGCAATGCCTGGATGTAGGCGAATCGGTGCGCGTAACGCGTATGTTTCCGTTGCTGGCTGGCTTGACTTGATATCCTTGACTTTCTTCACCTTTCCTTGGCGGCCATCTGTACTTGGTTCGATACCTGTGTCTCCCGCAGTTGGTATCGGTGCGATGGTTGGCAACGACAATTGACGATCGCTAGCATCCGGCGGCACCTCCTGTGCCCCGCTCGCTCCCTGAGCCTGGGACGGCGCCGCCTTCGCCTGCCGATACTTGGTGTCATGCTCCGTGGCCCGCATGTCTTCATCCGAGCAGTGGAGAGCAATAGCAATGTCCAGCGCCACTGGTGGCGGGTGTAAGACAGCTAGGACACAACCGGGCGTCACCAACTTCAACGCCTCCAAGGGTTCAGGGGCGCTTGGTGGCCGGATAGACCAAACACACTCATTTGGATTCTTTGGCAGGACGATCCCGGCATCGCTCAAAATTTCCATGGCCTCGACTGGCGAGGCAGGCAAGCCGTGCAATCCCTCGTCCTCCAACAAGGTGAGTATGTCGCTCACACCGTTCGGCCACACCAGAAACAAACCATCCCGCCCGAGCCACATGCGGGACCGATCCGCATTGGGCACCCATCCCTGATGAGACTGCACCAGCTCGCGCATCGCGTTTAGGAGAAACCTCGCAAGGTAGGCCCGCGCCCGCGCCCTACCTGCCGGCGCATCAGCGTCGCGCAAGTCGCGGTGTATCACCAAAGTCGATGCTCGATTGACGAGATGGTCAATGACGTTGTGATCCTGATACCTCACTTCTCCACTGATCGCTGCGAGCATGTGGGCGACGATCATCGAACCGTCGTGGGTCAAGTAGGCCAAGGCATCTGTCGGCAGGATCATCGGTAGCGCGAACAACGATAGGGCGCGACATTCCTGCCTGGCCTCCCCCCATCTGACGAACAGACGGCCGACCTCGTGTTTGTGGGTCCATTCCCCTAGGGCTATCAGGTATGGTTGCCATACGGTTCCATGCGCATCACTAACGACGACGCTGTCGAGCGCACGGAATAGGTACGCGCATAGTCCCGCGATAAAGGTGCCAAAGCGCCAGCGTGGCTCCAACTGTCGACGAGTCGATATCGTCGCCCTCCCAGCAAAGATCTGCGAATCGGTCGCTTGCAATGCAAAGAATGCGGTCTCCAGAGATAATCGTAGTAGGCCTCCGGAGCGAGCAAAAAAACTGTCCTGCGTCGCCGGCAACACACTCACGTAGGCAGTGTAATTCCTGATGAGCGGAAGCATTTCCTTGGCAAAGGTATTCGCGTCGCCTCCATAAGCCAATTTGATGCGCCCCAGGATATCCCGATTGTCGTCCAAAATCGCATCGACACTGCGGGGACGCATCCCGCCGTCACGCGCATGACCAGTTTGGGGCAGTGAACGTTGCGGACATATGGGCGCGGCCTGACGGCTGCGATCATATTGACGATTGCGGCCAAGCCAACCCAGGTATTTGAGGAAATTCACAGCGGCCATAAGGATCACTCACGTGGCTACATGAGCATTATGGCTATGCAAATCGACATACATCCAAGTGAAAGCCTGACTTCTACTGCGATCATTCGTCGACAACATATAGAGGAATTCGCCGCTACAATGCCCCTGCCAGATTCTGGCTGCTCCATTCGTGTCGTCGACGCCAGTAGGGCTTGCTGCTCCTTCGTCCGAGCTCGCGCGGCAGGCAAATACACCCAAGATATTTCAGCTCAGAGCACGAACAAGATACCGCTCAACTTGGTTTGATCATTGATAGGTAGCGAACCACCTATTGGCGACGCTAGATCTAAAGTAAGGTGAGCCGCGATATTGGATCGGAGCTTATCGGTCAGCAATGCTGAAACAAGCGGGACTACTCTACAATGAGCACGCTGCCCGTTCTATGCCTGACTGCCGTGTACGTCCGCTTTCGCCTGCGGATTCAATCGGTAAATACGCACAACCATTACTGCTCAACTATAGAGAATCACTGAGCAAGCGATCCGGTGATTGAACCCGTGCTAGGGACAGGGGTAAGTCAGGTTTACCGGCAAAGCTCGATTGGATACGAGAATCAGTGGCATAGCGTTTGACGAGCTTGCAAAAAACGCACCCGGAGTGATCCGCCGATGTATCCCCGAGTGCGATCAGATAACGACAACGGCACCGCGCGCAGATATGCAGAGCCAACTGCGATGATTGTTGGGTCCAGATCCCCTCCACACTAGCGATCAATTCGAAAGCGCGGTCAAACGAGATGCTGGAACGGCCACTCCATCGCTCTCGATACATCTTGTAGGCGCAGACCATGGCCTTCCGTGCCGAACATGCATGCTGTGTGCGCAGGAACTGAAAAATACTAGCAATCAGTGACGCCTCAGCGCGTTGCACTAGCGTTGCCATATGGTACCAATCCTGCGAACTAGGCCATCGACCTCCGGTGGCCGCCCGGTCATTGTAGAAATATTCCCGCAGCAGTGTTCCACTCAATCCGGTCAAATAGGCGACGGTTTTCATCCGTGCACCCAGTTCGACACAGGACTTTGCAAGCTGCAGGGCCTGTATGTGCCGCTCCGCATGTTCGTATGCCATAGGTCACCTATGGCATACGAACTTGAGCTGCAACGGCCTGGCCGAGACGCGCTGCGCCACGGGCGAGAGCCGGATCAACATTCCCGACGCGGCACAACGTCATGGCCAATACGGGCGGCGTTTCAAGGAGAGTTTTAAAATTAGCTATCGGCTTAAACAGGCTTTCATGCGACATGTTCGCAGCCAATAGTTGCAATGAGTCAACACTCATTGCCGCGAGCGTCTCGGCTGATGCAGTGTCAAGGTGATAGGTGCAACAAGTGGCCAGGGGGTCATGCTTCAGACCCACCTGGATAGTGAGTAAGTAATTCAAGTTGAGGTACTGCACTTCCGTGTATCGAATAGCGTCTTCCATGGTCCACCCCGCTTTGCCCCGCAATGGCGGGGCGTGGTCATTCATCCGGTTTCCGCTGTGCACATCTGCCGTGTCGCTCAACTGATGGGCGAAGTCATGGGTACGAGGACTGCGCGCAAAGGCAATAGCACATTAAAAAAAGACTACTCCGCAAAAATCCAAAGGTCAATAGCAACTGCTAATTGAATTAAAATATTTACGTGCACCTTGGCAAAATTTCACTGGAGGAAATGCGATTCCCATCCTAAAATCAAACTCAACCAAATAAAAACCTGATCGTAACAACTGCTACAAATAATCTACAAATAAACCAAGGTCTCTCACCTTACCCCTGCCAGGAGACAAAAATGGTGACGATAAGCAATAACATCCCGCTTACCAGAGATGCCGTCCGCGAACTTGACATCGATATCGTCCCTGGTGTGCGAGAACGACTCATCGCTGAACTTGATCGACGGGGTGTACATCCAGCTCAACGCGAGCACTTCCTTAGTGACATTACCGGGCGAGCGCTGCAAACAGTGGCGCGCTGGATCGACGAAGAAAAACCAGGTCTGCCCGATCTGAAATCCCTCGCCATTGTCTGCCTTCAATTCGATATGGATGCGAACTGGATCTTGGGATTGACATCGAATCGTCTCCCGTTCCCCAAGCAACAACTATCGGCACGAGTTCAGGAACAGGTTTATGGTCATGAAACGCCCGCCTTTGACTGGATCGGTCACTTGCTCACGCACACAGCGTCATTCACCGGCACCAATCAAGTAGGAACGATGAAGGGGGATGACATGGTTCCACTCATCCATGATGGCGCACCATTCTTTTTTGACGGAACAGTGAATGAGGTTGAGGTTAATGGGATCTATGTATTGGATTACCAAGGAAAGCGCCTTGTGCGGCACATCGAAATTGTCGTGGGGGAAGGCTTATTACTTCGTTGCGAAAACCAACGCTACAACCCGACCCTAGTAAAAATATCAAAAGCAATGCTGACCATAAAAATATTAGGGCGTGTGAAAGCAGCAATTAACATCAACCGTTTTTGACACGGTGAGACGCGCAACACGCTTCATTGACTGAAATTCCCCGGCAGCCAAGCAACCGGGGAACTTCGTCGTCATGGCGTTAAGTCGCATGCCACGCTACTTTGCGTCAACGACCTCTCTCCACTCCTTATTCGAGAATTCGAGCATTTTTCCACCAAACTCCTCAAATTCAGTGGCGCGATCATAGTCATCCACTTCCTGCGAGTAACCTGTCACCGCATTGAGCAGTCCATAGCCGTTCAGCTGCTGCTCCGCAATCAAATGCCGTAACACGCCTGCCCGCTCCGGCTCATTTAATACGAAGCGATTCGCTAATACCTCCACTGCCTTCACCGGATCTCCCGTCAATGCGATGCCCATGGTCTTGCGCATCTTCTCCGATATCAGTTGAAAGGTGGTCTCCGACACCGCAGTCTGCACCATGTCCCGCGCTTTCAGAAAGATCGCGCGATCTTCGGCCTCGACTGTGTCATCTTGCAGAACAACGTCATCGCCACACTCCAGTAAACGCCCAGCATGATTTTTCCGCATCGAGCGCTCACAAGCGATCAGCCCATTGCTGCACTTCAGGCGATAAATCAACGGCTCGACCCGCAGCCGTCCCACGCCAATCTCCGAGTTGCTGACCACCACGCCGGCCTGCAATACGTCACCTGGTGCAACTTCATGCGTCACCTCGGCACTGACCACCTTTAAATACATCTTGGTTTCAGTCAGCTCTACCGACTCAAAACGTGCACCGGGCAGTTTGAGCAAGATCGGCAAAATACTATGGGCCAGATCGATGTTGTCAAGCCGACGGAAGCGCGACGACAAAAAGGCTCTGGCCCGTCCCGCCAAGGTACGCACCATATAGCTATCTTTGGCGCAAATTCTGAACCACGCATTGATATTTTCATCGAGCAGTTCAGTATCAAACGAACGCATGCGCTTAAAATACAGCAACGGGATATCCAGTTTCTTTGCCAGCTGCGCGCAGGCAAAATCGTTCATCAGGTAGCGCTTTTTGCCATAGGGTTCGTCAATGACGAGATTGCACTGCCCTGCCGCTGTCGTCTCGCTCACCAGCTTCGTCGCCGGTACGATCATGTCCTTCTTGAGCGCCGCCTGCCGCTCAAGTTCGACAACGAGTTGTTCCAAAGGACGTCCTGTTTTCATCACAACCTCCATGAAAAAAGCGGGCGATGCAACGCCCTGGCGGGAGCGCATCCCCCGCAGGGTCAAGCACGCGGAATTCACTGAGTTCCACGTGGGCGCACTATTGCGCCAACATGCGGCGACCAAACGGCCACCGCGCCAAATTCACTGCTTTGCTCTGAGCACCTCACGCCGCATGGCACGTACGGTGTGAAATCGTCAGTAGCACCTCTGCCCAATCGGCGCCCGCCGACTTCGGCACAAACACCTCGGCAAATTTCCCTGCCCGTCCTGCATGGGATTTTAGGTAGCGTCGCGCAAGGCTATAGGCCGCAGCCTGCCCATCAAAAAATGCATGCGCATCGTTGTCGGCGTAAATTCGTAGGCGTTTGACTGTTTCCGGGATCCACAGCTTTTCCAGGTTTCCAGCACTCATCCCCGCCCACACCGGCTGATGCGAGCGCTTCATGACCGCCAGCGCCGTCTCGATGCCTTCACACACCGCCAATTCATCTGTGGATGGCGCGAGTCTAATTGCCGCACCACCTATCCCAGCACACAGCAGCTTCTTGACCGCGCATTCGCGGGCCTTCTCGCCATTGCTTAAATATGTCCGATGTAACGACACCGTGTGGCCGCTCTTGTCCTGCACGCAGGCCACCATGGCAGGGTACCGTCGAACCATCACGGCTTGACCAGTGGCCAAATTGCGCTCGTAGTAACCCAACGCAGGATGTAGGCGCAGCGTCGTTGGATACCGCTCCAGGCTCACCCCACGGTTCCGTAGATACCTGTCAACCTCGTCTCCCGGCGACACTGGCACCGTTTCGGCCAAAATTTTCCGAATCAAGCTTTTGCGTTCCGCGCAGGAGTCCTGAGCGAGCGCGATCAGCGGCCTAGGCGCAGTAGTACCAAGGTAGGCATCCACCCTACTCAGCGCATCAACCGCATTCAATCCTAGGCAGCCCATCAGCAACTTAAAGCCGCCACCGGCGCCGCAGCCACGGCAAATATAATTACCGTGGCCAAACTTGTCCGTGTATTGAAACCGGTCAGTGCCGCCGCAATCACCCAATGGGCACGGCTGATTACGTTGGTTGAGCACTTTTGCATCCACGCCCAGCGCCAGCAGGATTTCCGTCCACCGTCCGAACGCGCGCTCTTTGACCTGCTGAAAATGCGCGTTGAATTCTTCCTTGCTACTATTCATGTTGACCTCCCTAGGTAGACCCCGAGAGAATTGCCTACGCTCCGGTATGACACGCGACGCGTAAACAGCCCCCCATGCTCAATGGCAAGGCCAACTCGCCCCGACAGCAGTTCGTTAAAAGTGAGAAATATGCCTCTTCGCTCCGGCCGGCCACGCTGTGGGTCGACCTGAAAGCCGCCCGGCACCAGGGACAACCGTACTGACCGTAGTTCTTGTCCGAGGTAGAAAACACGACCCTGCTGTCCAGTAACGATCTCGCTTTCCTTGACGCTGAACGTCAAATCGTCGATGTCCCGTATCCGACAAAAGCGAACGGGAGGAAATGCGGCGGCAATGGTGGCATCACGCATGGCGCTCTCCCTTCTTGCCAGCCAAGCGTTCATCCTTAACGCCATGGCCATTCAAGCAATCCACGTCCTCCGTTGAATTCAACGAAGCAAAAAGATCGGACTCATGAAGCTTGATCTGCTCATTCATCCATTGTGGATTTTTGAATAAGTTCTCCGAAATCCAATCCGGCTTTGCCATGACAGCTTGGCGAACCCACGCAGGATAGTCGTGCAGCGCACCCATAAACCAGCAGCACAAATGGGAACCAATCCAATCGCGCACTTCCTGCGCATCAACGGCGCCGATGAATGGCAGCTGCGACAATGGGCTACCACTCACCACCTTCATGCAATTGACGAAGGAAAACGGCTGCGTATCGCGAACCGGATCTGTGAACACCCAACGAACCAATTCAAACTTCTCATCCAGCGGCGTGCGTGGGTCGCTGAGCAAACTTACTTTGCGTAATAGCCACCAGTGCAATGCCACCAACTCCTCTTCCGAAAATTCAATCACATCGTCGTGGCTTTCGCACGCCGATACCTTGCTCACAGGTGCCCGTAACACGCCCGGCTGGGAAGGTGTGGTCCTATCCTGAAGGACGCGACAATGGTTGATCTGAGATCTGCTCATGATTGCCTCGCACAAGAAAGAGAGACGAGGCGACTCCCTCCCGGGACGCATCGTCCCAAAGGGGGAAATAAATCATCCGGTTGCTGCGATGCACCGGAACTTCAATTGACTGGCTTGATACTGTCGGCTGATGCCGTTTCGGCGGGGATGCCAGCTACCGTCCTGAAAACGCATGCAAAGTGCTTTGACGTGACTGCGCGGTGCGCGTGGCGCGTCAAAACACTCTCGGCATTCAGGAACACGGACGTCGCACCTGGAAACAGGGGGCTGTCCAATCGGTACTGCGGCGCGCTAGGCGCAATTGATAAGGCTTGCCGGACGATGCAGGGCTAGCTACTGCGTACATTTACTGACTTTAGGCTGCCCTCACCTGCGTGTCAACTTAGGTTCGACGAAAAATGCTACCGGCACATCGGCGGATGTAGAACACGCTGTTGCCTACCTATCAAAACGCTTTTCGACATTCCTTAGCTGGCGTGCGTAGTACTCGCAAATACGCTTCCAAAGCTCCGTGCATTCCTCTTGAATCACCGGAATGGCGAGTACACCATGTCATGTAGCCCCGTGGGCATTATTGAGGACATCACCATGAACCACCCAGCTCCCACCCATTTGATCGTCACGCGTGATCAAGGCGAAACCAACAGGAAGTTGCTGGCCAAGGAGGCCGCCGCCGATCTGACACGCGTCGAATCAGCGAGCCGCAAGGTCAATATCACGCTCGCCAGCCCAGAAGGCAAGCGCTTGTACTTGCGTTGCTTCTATGTATCACAAGCGAATTTCCATTTTATTTCCGTCTTTGCCAGGATGAAATTACTAGCCGAGGATGTCGATAAAGTGGAACAGGAATTGCGCACCATGCTCGACGCGCGCATCGCCCTGGCGAACCAGCGTATCGTCGCTTTCGAGAAACTGTGCCATCAACACGGCATCACCGACTTGGCTACCTATGACATCGAACCACTTGCCATCGAAGCGAAAGTGTTTTCCATGTTCGGCAGGCGCTTACTGGAATTGATCAGCAAAGTCGACCAGCTCATGCCCATGCTCGAAACCTTGTGCATTGATGAGGCGATCTCGACAAGCGAACTGATCAACGAAAAATCGCAGATCAAGAAAACCGTACGGGCAGTGACCGCCACCACGCGCGCGCTGTCCCTCGGTCTACTCAAACGCATCAATGCCCTGCCCGTATCCGAGCGCAAACCCACCGCACCGAGCATTCGACCCTCTCCGGACGTTGATTCAACCGGCTCTTCCGGCGTCAACGGAGCGCATCAACCACCAGACCACTCAGAGCCCAATCCAGGCCCTGGGCACGTTTTAAGCACTCCGGTCATCCCATTCAGCGACGAAGTGCCGATAAGCCCCTGACGAACCCTACAAGCCTTCCTTCCCGTATCCCGAATAGGAAGGCATTCCAACCCACCAACCATCCGGCACGGAGGAAGCCATGTGCCTCACAATGTTACTCCGCAGTGAAGCGCCAGCGGCACCGGCATGGTGCTTAGCAGCGATGGAAACCGCGTTTGGTCCGTCCTATCGGCTGGAGCCTAGGGGCGACGGCATGTCGCCCCTGGACATATCGCAACAACAAAGCGGCATAGCAACAATAGTGATCGAGCAGGTATCCAGGTTCGTCCCGCAGCATGTCCGGCGCCTAATCGAATGGTGCCATGCTCACGACAAGGTGGTACTGGCATGTGGGGTTTTAACAGACGAAGAGCGGGAATTTTACGGACTCAGCCATAGTATCGAACTGGACATCATCGCCACACATGCGCCGCTCTGTATTCAATGGCGTTCGTGCGCCGGCACGTTGCATCTTTTCGAAGAGATGTTGGTGCCAACGCTTAAGGCTGTTCAACGCACCGCCCATCTCTATTGTTCCGCCCTACGATGCGAGCAGCATTGCATTAACGCGGTGAAAGGCGCTCGACGAACATGGAGACCTCACAAGGGTCCGGAGCGGAGGAAATGTCCCATCGGCCATTCGCATGCCAACGCTTTCCCACATGATCACTGCCAATCGGCCACAGCCACTGACGTCGGTCGCTACGGCAACCCTTAATTGCCATGAAATACCACCAAAATATGCCAGTTTTCAACTTGATGCCCACGATCAGCAAAGCCACCATGGATCAGGATCATCCGTTATTGGTCATGGAGACAGCTCATTATGAAATACATCGTCCATTCGAACCATTCGCGGTCTCCCACCATGATGCATCCTGCTGTCGGCCAGCAGACATTCACCGAGGGGGACGCCGATCAACACATGGATTGCCCAATGGATCGCGCGCGGATGTCATTTCGTACGCCGGTGCTGACATCGGTTACTAGGCTCAAGAACTCAAATTAATGATCGTGCAGCGCTGGCGCGGCACACAGAACCATGGAGGCTCAGATGGAACATCCCGTGACGTGGGTAAAAATCAGCAAATACGCCGAACTCACCGGTGATACGGCAGCAGCCGTACACGCCAGACGGCGTGCCGGAAAGTGGTGCGACGGCATACAATGCAAGGTGGTCGATGAAATGCTTTGGGTCAATCTCGCTGCCGCAGAAAAATGGGTGGAGACATGGGGGCAAAGAACAGCGGTACGGGCATAGAACTGCGCAAGGGAGCGCGCTCGGAAACGATACGCATCGTGTTCCAGTACCAGGGGAAACGCTGCCGCGAACCACTGAAGCTGGAACATACGCGCAACAATATCGCCTTTGCCAAGCGCCTGCAAGGTGCCGTGATCAATGCCATCGAACGCGGCACCTTTGTCTACGAGGAATTCTTTCCCGATTCGCTCACCACCCGGCGCCAAAAGCAGGCACAGGCCGACGCGCAGGCTGCGGCTGCCGCGAAGACCCGTCCACCGGTGCTCGTGGGCGACCTGCTGCGCGACTACCTGCAGATCGCCAGGCGCAACCTGGAATTGTCGACCTACAACTGCTATCAGCAGGTGGCGAAGAACCACCTGTTTCCCCAATGGGAGGACAAGCCGGCCGCCGAATTGACCACGCGCGACCTGCGCAAGTGGATCATGGGCCTGAACGGCAAGAGCAAGACGATCCAGCTGATCCTGACCCCCATGCGCAACGCCATCGAGCTGGGCGTGACCGAGGGCGATCTGGAATCCAATCCCTTCGACAGCATCAAGCTGGGCAAGCTGCTGCCGCGCGACCAGCGCGTCAGCAAGTTCAAGGCCGACCCATTCAATATCGACGAGATGGAACTCATCCTGAACGCCTGCGAGAGCAAGGAAGAGCGCTCCATGCTGCAGTTTGCCTTCTGCACCGGCATGCGTCCATCCGAATACATCGCACTGCAATGGGCGGCCGTGGACGAGCCTCACCACCAGGTCTGCGTGGCCGGGGCGTTCGTCGATGGCGAGATGAAGGACCGCGCCAAGACGCTGGCCGGCCTGCGCACGATCGACATGCGTTGCGGCGCGCTAGCCGCGCTGCAGGCACAGTACGCGCTGACGGGCGCTGGCGCCGGAACGGTATTCTTGCACCCGCGCAGCGGCAAGCCGTGGCAGGGAGACAAGCCCATCTACAACTGCTGGAAACGCATCATCAAGGCCAGCGGCGTGCGCTTCCGCAACCCCTATCAGACGCGCCATACTTTCGCCTCCAACCTGCTCATGCTTGGTGCGCTGCCGCTATATGTCGCCACCCAAATGGGCCATGCAGACACGACCATGATCGTGCGCACCTACGGCAAGTGGATCGCCGCAGGACTGGACCATGGACGCAGGGAACGACTACTGCGCATGTACGCGCAGACGAACCCGCTGCGGGCGGATGAATTCCCGAAATACAATTAAATATAGCCGGATATGAAAACGGCCGCAGGAAGCGGCCGTATCGTTTGGGGCTGGACAATGGACGAAAAACCCATTGCCCCAGATTTGCCCCAAGTTCGTATTCAGACCAGATGAGAAATCTTAAGTCATTGAATAGAAACGAAAAATTTGGTGGGAAGTGCAAGTTTCGAACTTGCGACCCCTGCAGTGTGAATGCAGTGCTCTACCCCTGAGCTAACCTCCCGAAGCGAGGCGAATTATCGCATAGGTGTTGCGGCATCTGCAAGGGCTGGCAAAAGGAAATTTACCATGCCCCGCTTTTTTCTCAGGCTGCCGCCGGCGGCGATGTGACGGCGGTCCAGATGCATTGGCCTTTGGCGGCCTTGTCGAGGCCGGCGATGGTGGCTTCATGGGCGGCGAGTTCGTCGACCGTGGCGCTCTGGAAGATGACTTCGGCCAGGGGCACGATTTCCAGCACGGCGCCGTCGGCGGCCACTTCCACTTCTTCTTCCATGCTCAGGCTGTTTTGCCCGCGCGTCATGGCCAGGTAGACGTCGGCCAGCAATTCCGAGTCGAGCAGCGCGCCGTGCAGCTTGCGGTGGGCGTTCGAGACGCCGTAGCGGTCGCACAGGGCGTCGAGCGAGTTGCGCTTGCCCGGGTGCATTTCCTTCGCCTGCACCAGGGTGTCGATCACGCCAACCACTTGCTCGTGCACGGGTGGCAGGTTCAGGCGCTTGAATTCCGCGTTCAGGAAGCCGATATCGAACGGGGCGTTGTGGATGATCAGTTCGGCGCCGGCGATATAGGCACGAAACTCGTCGGCGATTTCCGCGAATTTCGGTTTGTCGCTGAGGAATTCCGTCGTCAATCCGTGGACGGCCAACGCGCCCTCTTCCGAATCGCGCTCGGGATTGATGTAGTGGTGGAAATTATTCCCCGTCAACATGCGGTTGTTCAGCTCGACCGCCCCGATCTCCAGGATGCGGTCGCCCGTGCGCGGGTTCAGGCCGGTGGTTTCAGTATCGAGAACAATTTGACGCATGGCAGATTCAGTCGTAAAAGCAAAAAGCGAAGGGCACAGTATAGCAAACCTGCGCCCTTCGATTACGCCCTGCCCGCTGTTTCGGGGCAGGAATTTTTAACATCAGGCACGTACCGTTTCCACACCAAGGTTGGCCAGTTGATCGGCCCGTTCATTGCCCGGATGGCCGTTGTGGCCGCGCACCCAGCGCCATTCCACTTCGTGCACGGCCTGGGCGATGTCCAGCGCTTGCCACAGGTCGACGTTCTTCACGGGCGCCTTGGCCGCCGTTTTCCAGCCGCGCGCCTTCCAGCCGTGGATCCATTCGCTGATACCCTTCTGGACGTACTGGCTATCGGTATACAGCACCACTTGGCACGGACGTTTGAGCGCCGTCAAGGCTTCGATCACTGCCTTCAATTCCATACGATTATTCGTCGTATTCAGTTCCCCGCCATAAATTTCTTTCTTGGCGCCATCGGCCACCATCAGCGCACCCCAACCGCCTGTGCCGGGGTTGCCCTTGCATGCGCCATCGGCGTAAATCTCAACCTTATCCATCTTGGTGTTCCCGCCTTTTATTCGTGACCGGTGCGCCTGCGGGCGCCGTCGCCGGTTTCTTGGTCCACGCCGGACCGATCAAACGCATCCCTTTGACGCGCTTGATCGCCTGCACTATATACACTGCGCCCAGATATGGCCACCAGCGCGCGCCCGCCTTGTCCAGGAAAGCGTTGCGGCGTAGCCATTTTTCTGTCCTGCAGGCAGGTGCGTAGCAGCCGAAGTAGCTTTGGCTGACGCCCATATTGAGCAATTTTAACCAGTCTTTCATGCGCGGCATAGAGATCAGCTCGCCCGCCTGCGGCAGGTAATGGCGTCCCGTCACCCGCCCCAGGCCCTGGCGCATGCCCCACAGGCTGGCCGGATTGAAGCCGCAGACGATCACCCTCCCTTCCGGGATCAGCACGCGCTCGACTTCGCGCAAGACCTGGTGCGGCTCGGCGGCAAATTCGAGTACGTGCGGCAAGACCACCAGGTCCAGGCTTTGCGAATCGAACGGCAACTCATCGAAGGCCGACACCAGGGTCAGGCGATTGCCCTGCGGCGAATGCGAAGGCAGGCGCGCATCGAGCAGCCATTTGTTCGGCATGCGGTTGGCGGCCAGCGCGTCGAGCTGGGGCAAGCCGATCTGCACGGCATTAAAACCGAAGATATCGACGGTCAGGCTGTCGAGGCATTGCTGCTCCCAGGCGCACACGTACAGACCGGCCGGCGTCTGCAGCCAGCCGTCAAGCGCTATAATGGATTTTTCGGATGCCACACTGTCCATTCAGTTTTCTCTTTTGCTCATGACACACTCCCCTGAACACGCTCTATCGGTACTTGCCGTGCCCGCCTTTGCCGACAATTACCTGTGGCTGATCCACGACGGCCGCCACGCCGCCGTGGTCGACCCCGGCGACGCGATGCCCATCCTCGATGCGCTGCAAGCCCATCAGCTGACCTTGTCCGCCATTTTACTCACGCATCACCACGCCGACCACACGGGTGGCGTGCCTGAATTGTTGCAGCATTTCGCCGTACCCGTCTTCGGCCCACGCAATGAGGCTATCACAGCCATCACGGAACCGCTTGCCGAAGGCGATGTCGCCCACGTGCCCGAGCTGGGCCTGCAGATGACCGTCATCGACGTGCCCGGCCATACCAAGGGGCATATCGCCTATGTGCGCCAGCGTGACGAGCGTAGCGGCGCACCATGGCTGTTTTCCGGCGACACCCTGTTTGCGGGCGGCTGCGGCCGCCTGTTCGAAGGCACACCGGGCCAGATGGCCGATTCACTGGGCAAGCTGGCCGCCCTGCCCGACGATACCGAGGTATTTTGCGCGCATGAGTACACCTTGTCCAATTTGCGCTTTGCCAACGCCGTCGAACCGGGCAATGTGGCCTTGCAGGAGCGCATCGCCATCGACACGGAAAAGCGCCAGCAAGGATTATCGACCGTGCCGTCGACCATTGCCCTTGAAAAGGCCACAAACCCCTTCCTGCGCTACCGCGAACCGGCGATCCTGACCAGCCTGAAGGTGGAAGGCAAGCTGACGGCAGATGCCTCGCCCGTGGAAGCATTTGCCGCACTACGGATGTGGAAGAATAGTTTTTAAGCTTCTGCTTCCAAAAAGAAAAATCCCGGCGATACCATCAGGTACCGCCGGGATTTTTTATTGATCTATTTGATCAGGATCAGATTTCCTCGTACAGCGGCAAAGTCAGGAATTCGGCGAACGATTCCGACGTCGACATTTCCTCGAAAATCTGGCCGGCGCGCACATAGGTCGGGCCGTTGCCGCCTGGCGCATCGCGCTGCACCTTGGCCAGCTCTTCCGGAATCATGGCGCGCACCATCTCGGCCGTCACCTTGCGGCCATCTTCCAGAACACCCTTGCTCGAGCGAATCCACTGCCACACTTGCGAGCGGCTGATCTCGGCCGTAGCCGCGTCTTCCATCAGGTTGTGGATAGGCACGCACCCGTTGCCGGCCAGCCAGCTGCCCAGGTAGTGGATGCCGACGTTGATGTTGTAACGCAAGCCCGCTTCCGTGATCGGCGCCTCCGGCTGGAAGTTCAGCAGATCCGACGCTTTCACGTCGATGTCGGGACGCTGTTTCTCGATCTGGTTCGGCTTGTCACCGAGCACTTTGGTGAACTCGCCCATGGCCAGCTCCACCAGACCCGGATGGGCAACCCAGCCGCCGTCGTAGCCGTCGGTGGCATCGCGCGCCTTGTCATTGCGCACGCCGCCCATGGCGATGTCGTTCTTTTCCGGATCGTTCTTGATCGGGATCAAGGCTGCCATGCCGCCGATGGCTGGCGCGCCACGTTTGTGGCAGGTTTTCAGCAGCAGCAAGGCGTAGGCGCGCATGAATGGCGCCGTCATGGTCACTTTCGCGCGGTCGGCCAGGCAGAAATCCTTGTCCAGCTTGAATTTCTTGATGCACGAGAAGATGTAATCCCAGCGGCCCGCGTTCAGGCCCGAGCTGTGCTCTTTCAGTTCGTACAGGATTTCATCCATTTCAAACGCGGCCAGAATGGTTTCGATCAGGACAGTCGCCTTGATCGTGCCTTGTGGCAAGCCCAATTCGTTTTGCGTCATGACGAAGATATCGTTCCACAGGCGTGCTTCCAGGTGCGATTCCATCTTCGGCAGGTAGAAATACGGACCGGCACCGCGCGCCAGCTGTTCCTTGGCGTTATGGAACATGAACAGAGCGAAATCGAAAATGCCGCCGGAAATGCGCTTGCCATCGACCAGCACGTGCTTTTCATCGAGGTGCCAGCCGCGTGGACGCACGACGAGGGTCGCGATCTTGTCGTTCAGCTTGTACGACTTGCCATTTTGCTCGAGCGAAATCGTCTTGCGCACGGCGTCGAACATATTGATCTGGCCCGTCAGCTGGTTATCCCAGTTCGGCGTGTTTGAGTCTTCGAAGTCCGTCATGTAGCTGTCCGCGCCCGAGTTAAAGGCGTTGATGACCATCTTGCGCTCGACGGGACCCGTGATTTCCACACGGCGGCATTCCAGCGCCTTCGGAATCGGCGCGATCTTCCAGTCGCCGTCGCGGATGTGCGCGGTCTCTGGCAAGAAATCAGGACGCTCGCCCGCGTCGAGGCGCTTGGCCCGCTCCACGCGCACGGCCAGCAACTGCTGGCGGCGCGGCTCGAATTCACGCGTCAGCTTGGCCACCAGCGCCAGCGCGGCCGGCGTCAATATCTGTTCATAACCGGGCTGGATGTCACCCGTGATTTGCATGCCTTCTGGAAGTGCGATCGTGTTCTGCGTCATGAAGTTCTCCGGTTTTTAGTCAATATAAGCAAAGGTAATCTGGTGATCCAAGTATAAGCTGAACGACTGCGCGGGCAAGCTGGACAGAGGCGCAAAAACACTCTGCCGAGCGGCGCGTTTGTTCTATAGTATTGCACTATAAGGCATGGAAACGAGATTAAAAATCACTTCATCTATGCGTTTTTATCACAAGTGATGGCATCGCGGGAGCACGGCATGGGACAGTTCAGACAAATATCGACGTTCGTGGAAGTGGTCGCCAAAGGGAGCCTGTCGGCCGCCGCGCGCGCGGAAGGCATCGCACCGGCCATGATAGGCCGGCGCCTCGATGCGCTGGAGCAGCGCCTGGGCGTCAAATTGCTGCAGCGTACGACACGCAAGCTGGCCTTGACGAATGAAGGCGCCGCCTTCCTCGAAGATTGCCAGCGCATCCTGGGCGAACTGGAAGAGGCGGAAGCGGCCGTGGCCGAACGCAGCGTGAAGGCCAGCGGCCATTTGCTCATTTCCGCGCCGGCCGGCTTCGGACGCCAGCACGTGGCACCGCTGATTCCCTCTTTTGTCGCCGAACACCGCGACGTGACGGTGTCGCTGAACCTGAACGACCGCCTCGTCGACCTGATCGGAGAAGGCATCGACGTGGCCATCCGCATCGCCAGCCTGTCCGATTCCTCGCTCGTGAGCACCAAGCTGGCGGACAACCAGCGCGTGCTCGTAGGCTCGCCCGCCTACCTGAAACGGGCGGGCACGCCCCGTATCCCGGCCGACCTGGCCAAGCACAATTGCCTGGCGATCAGCAGCGAAGGCAGCCAGCGGGGCTGGACCTTCCGCGAAAACGGCAAGAACGTGATTTTAAAAGTAGCGGGCAATATGGTCTGCAACGATGGCGAAGTGCTGCACGACTGGGCCTTGGCGGGCAAGGGCCTGGCGTGGCGCTCGATGTGGGAAGTGGGCGCCGAGATCGCCTCGGGCCAGCTGGTGACGGTGCTGGACCAGTTCGCCGCCCCGGGCAATGACATTTACGCCGTGTTCGCCCAGCGCCGCCACTTGCCGCTGCGCATACGGGCGTTTGTGGATTTTTTAAGGCACAGTTATTCGCAACCCGACTACTGGCGCGAACGTGCAATCTAGCCACTGCCGGCCGGACCGGTAGAGCGTAGTTTGACGCAGGCTGGTGCAAGTCGGCGCGGGTCGGCGTAGGTCGGATTAGCGTAGCGTAATCCGACACCAGCCCATACATCTGCCAACACCACCGTTGTCGGCTTACGCGCAAGCGCTAAGCCGACCTACCTGATGACGCAAAGTACGCCGAAAAAGCGCGCAGCCCCAGCAAAACCGCTACTTCACGGAAATTCAGGCGAAAAAAAATCCTCGGAGACCGAGGATTTCTTTATTTCGTTTGATCCAGCGTATTAGATTGGCTGAATGTTCGAAGCTTGCTTGCCTTTAGGGCCAGCGGTCACTTCAAAAGAAACGCGTTGGTTCTCTTGCAGGGACTTGAAGCCGTTCGACTGGATAGCCGAGAAGTGAGCGAACAGATCTTCGCCGCCTTCGTCAGGGGTAATAAAGCCGAAACCCTTCGAATCATTGAACCATTTTACGATGCCAGTTGCCATTACAATTTCCTATTTCAGTTAAGTTGGGCTTGCGCCCGTTATATCGTTTGAAGCAAGAAAGAAATGACAGACAAACTGCACTACTACCTCGAATCCAACGATGCCCAATTATACCAACAAAACTGAGAAAAACCATTCTTTCGCAAAATAAACTTACGAACACTACTTTAATAGCCAAATCCCCGTCTTGCGGCGCCCTGTAGCAGCGGCATGGACACACTATATCCTAATCTTCGACGCGGGTGCTTTGCGTTGTATCAAATGAATCATTGCAACCACATCTCTATAGTGCTGTCGCTCACGCGGTGAAATGGGTGGCGGCCGCATCGCGTCCCGCCCAGTCAAGTAACGCCGTCACTTGCGCCCGCACGACAGGCCACTCCACCGCCGCTTGCGCGGGGGCATTGAGCATGGCGCGCACCAGCTGTTCGATGCGCCGGCATTCCTGGCCCAGCGCGGCAAAGCCGAAGGTGGCGGCCGAGCCGGCCACCGCGTGCAGCGCGCGGTGCAGCTCCGTCAACGGTTCCAAACGGGGACCGTCGCTGTCGCAGCGGCTGCTTGCCTGCGTGATCGCTTGCAACAACGCCGGCACGCCAGCCGCATATTTTTCATTCAGGGCGCGCAAACGCGCGCGAAAGTCCGGGTCGATCAAGGTTGCCATCGCAATACTCGCCTGAACGCGGCTTATTTGGTGCCGAAGATACGGTCGCCGGCGTCGCCCAGGCCCGGCACGATGTAAGCGTGGTCATCCAGGTGCGAATCGAGCGCGGCGCAGAACATCTTGACGTTCGGATGCGCGTTCTGGAACACGGTCACGCCTTCCGGTGCGGCCACCAGGGCCAGGAAGATGATCTGCTCGTCCGTCACGCCGCGTTTTTTCAGCACGTCGACGGCATACACGGCCGAATTGCCGGTCGCTACCATCGGGTCGCACAGGATGAAGGTACGCTCGCTCAGGTCCGGCAGGCGCACCAGGTATTCCACGGGCATATGCGTGGCCGGGTCGCGGTACACGCCGATGTGGCCGACGCGCGCCGATGGCACCAGGTTCAGCAAGCCGTCGCTCATGCCGATGCCGGCGCGCAGGATGGGCACGATGGCCAGTTTCTTGCCAGCGATAACAGGCGCGTCGATGGTGACGAGCGGGGTCTTGATTTCGCGCGTGGTCAGCGGCAGGTCGCGCGTGATTTCATAGCCCATCAGCAAAGTGATTTCCTTGAGCAATTCGCGGAAGGTGCGCGTCGACGTGTCGTGCTCGCGCATGTGGCTCAGTTTGTGCTGGATCAAAGGGTGATCGGTAATGAACAAATTCGGGAAGCGTGGGTCTTGTTTCATATTGTTTTTCTTTCTCTACTGTCTGGCGCGGCGGCGAGCCCGGGCCGCAAGCGCGCTGTGTATCGATAAAATGATGGATTGCGGCATTATCCCAGCCCGCAGCCCGCCTGTGGCCGGAATTTTCGAAATAATCGGATTTATTGAAATCAATACTCGCGCAGCGCGCGCGCCAGGATGACCGCACAATCGGTGCCGGCGGGCAAGCGGCCATACGCCCCGCCCGGCGCCTGCACCAGCCGCGATTGCAGGAATGCTTGCGCGACAAACGGTGGCGCATGGCGCAGCAGCAAGGCCGCCTGCACGGCCAGCACGATGCGTTCGGACAATTGCCGGGCGCCAAATTCATCCGTCTGCGGCCCGTCCAGGTCGCCCAGCAGCCGCGCGCGGCAGGCAACAAAGGCGGCGTCATCATTGCCGGCCAGCGCCAGCTCGGCCGCCAGGGCGTCGCGCGCGGCCGGCGATTTGCCAAAGGCGCGCAAGACGTCGAGGCACATGACGTTGCCCGAGCCTTCCCATATCGAGTTGACGGGCAATTCGCGGTACAGGCGCGCCAGCGGCGCGTCTTCCACATAGCCGGTGCCGCCCAGCACCTCCATGGCCTCGAAGCCGAAGCCGGGACCGCGCTTGCAGATCCAGTATTTGCCGGCCGGCGTGAGCACGCGCGCCAGCATCGCTTGCCGCGGGTCGTCCTTTTCATCGAAACAGCGGGCCAGGCGCAGCGCAAAGGCCGTGGCCGCTTCCGATTCGAGCGCCAGATCGGCCAGCACGTTTTGCATCAGCGGCTGCTCGGCCAGCGGCTTGCCGAACACGGCCCGCTGGCGCGCATGGTGCAGCGCCTGCGTCAAGGCGGCGCGCATGATGCCGGTGCTGCCCAGCACGCAATCGAGGCGCGTGTGGCTGGCCATTTCCAGAATCGTGGGTATGCCCCGCCCCGGCTGCCCCACGAGCCAGCCGTAGGCGTTGGTAAATTCCACTTCCGACGAGGCATTCGAGCGGTTGCCCAATTTATCTTTCAGGCGCTGCACGCGGATGGCATTGCGGCTGCCATCGGGCAGGTAGCGGGGCAAAAAGAAGCACGACAATCCGCCCTCGTCCGCCTGCGCCAGGATCAAATGGGCGTCGCACTGGGGCGCCGAAAAAAACCATTTGTGGCCGACGATGCGCCAGGCGCCATCAGCCTCGCCGCCGAACAGGGCTTGCGCCTCGGCCAGCGGCACGGGCACGGCGCGCGTGGTATTGCTGCGCACGTCCGAGCCGCCCTGCTTTTCCGTCATGCCCATGCCGACCAGTGCGCCCCGCTTCTGCTCCACGGGCAGGGAGCGTGGATCGTAGTCGCGCGAGAGGATTTTCGGCAGCCAGCGCTGCGCGATCTGCGGCAGATCCAGCGCCTGGCGCAAGGCCGGCACCGAGGCATACGTCATCGTTACGGGACACTGCGTGCCGTTTTCCACCTGCCCCACTAATAGATAGGCGGCCGCGCGCGCCACCTGGGCGCCGGGACCGGGCGTGGCCCACGGCGAAGCATGCGCGCCAGCGCCCACGAGGATGGCCATCAGTTCATGCCAGGCCGGATGGAACAGCACTTCATCGATGCGGCGCCCGGCGCGGTCGAACTGCTGCAACTCGGGCGTGTGGATATTGGCCTGGCGCGCCAGCGCATAGGTTTCGGCGCGGCCCAGCTTCTCGCCCAGCGCGTCGAGCTCCTTCAGCGCCGCGCCGCCGCCCTCGCGCAGCAGCGCTTCGATCAGCGCCGGGTCGCAGGCGAACAGATTGACGTTTTCAAACGGCGTGGCCTGGTTGAAAACTTCATGCGTGTCAAAAGCATTCATGGGGGTCTCCCGCGATTTGTTATCATGGCGCCCTTGCCTGCCGCGGACGCACCGTCAACACCGTCTGCCAGCCAGACTAGCGTAAAGCGCATGGCGGGGCAAGCGCGCCAGTGGAAGCAAGCGCAGATAAATGTTTCCATGCGGAATGAAAATGACTGTGTGGGTCGCACAGCATGATTTTTTTCATGGAAGGCAGGAATATTTACAAAACCTGAAGCAATGTTGCTCTATTTCATGTAATCGGGTGCTTTTCAATGATACATTTCGTGTGGATCGCGTTCCGATAGCCGCCTTTCGGCCCCTATGGCGCGCGTCACGCACGACGCACTCTTTCCGTTGGCGCCCTGCCCTGCAGCGAGCGCCGGCACTGATAATAAAAAGGTAAAAGCCAGCACGATGTTTTCCAGTACCCCATCCGCCGCCCACCGCGAGGCCCGCCACGAGTTGGACAACCTCATGGAAGAGGCAGGCGACGTCGTGTTCCGGCTCGATACGGACGGCCTGATCCTGTTCGCCAGCAAGCGCGCGGCCACCCTGTTTGGCGCACCATCGGGCATGACCGGCCACTTGCTGCTGCCGCTGGCCACCGAAGCGTCGCGCGCGGCGCTGCAGGCGGCGCTGGAAGACGCGCTGGAAGAACCGGGCCGCCTCGAAGTGCGCCTGCAAACGCCGGACCAGGAAATCTGGTTCGAGCTGCGCCTGTCTTCTTATATGAACGCGGCCGGCGTGGCCGAATTGCTGGTGGTCGGGCGCGACACGTCGGCCCAGCATAATACGGAAGAACGGCTGCGCCACATGGCCACGCACGATGCGCTCACGGGCTTGCCGAACCGCTTGCTGCTGTCGGACCGCATCCGCATGGTGATCGCCCAGGCGGCCCGTTCGGGCCAGGGTTTTTCCGTCGCCACCATCGGCCTCGATGGCTTTAAAAAGGTCAACGATGGCCTGGGCCACCCCGTCGGCGACGCCGTGCTGCGCCTGGCCGCCGCGCGCCTGCGCAAGACCTTGCGCGACAGCGACACCCTGGCGCGCGTGGGCGGCGATGAATTCGTCGCCGTGCTGCCCGGCAGCGCCACCGACGCGCAAATCAAACTGGTGACGGGCCGCCTGCTGGCCACCCTGCAGGCCCCATTCGAAGTGGACGGCCATACGATCTACGTGGGCGCGTCCGTGGGCGTGTCGATCTACCCGCTGCATGCGGAAGATGAAGTGCGCCTGGTGGCGCTGGCCGATGCGGCCATGTCGCGCGCCAAGGAAACGGGCAAGGCCCGCTGCCTGGTCTACAGCCCGCGCCTGAACGGTCCGTCGGAACATGACATCTCGCTGGAAGCGGCCATGTTTCACGCCGTGCGCGAAGGCGAATTCCTGCTCTTTTATCAGCCCATCGTCGATGCGCACACGCGGCAAATCCAGGGTTTCGAAACCCTGATGCGCTGGAAGCACCCGACCCTGGGCCTGGTGCCGCCCGTGCGCTTCATCCCGATTGCCGAAGCCAATGGCTTGATCAATCTGCTCGGTGCCTGGGCGCTGAAGGCGGCATGCGTGCAGCTCAAGCAGTTCCAGGAAGTGGCCAAGCGGCCGCTGTACATCTCCGTCAACATCAGCCCGCGCCAGTTCCGCAACGACAAATTCCTCGACGTGCTCGATGACGCCATCGCGTTTTCGGGACTCTCGGGCGAACACCTGGTGCTGGAAATCACGGAAGGCACCTTGATGATCGACCCCGTGCATGCGGAAACCATCCTCGTCAAGATGACGGAGCGCCGCGCGCGCATCGCCATCGACGATTTCGGCACCGGCTACTCTTCGCTCGCGTATCTGAAACGCTTCCCCATTTCCGTGCTGAAGATCGACCGCACCTTCATCAAGGACTTGCCCGAATCGAGCAAGGATGCGGCCATCTGCAACACCATTCTCGACCTGGCCAAGCATTTGAACCTGTCCGTGGTGGCCGAAGGCGTGGAAACCGAAGAGCAAATGCATTTCATCGAATCGCGCGGCTGCCAGTACGTGCAAGGCTACCTGACGGGCAAACCGATGCCGGCCCATGCCGCGCTATCGGCCTTGGGCGACAAAACCTATGCGGCGCTGGTGCCTGTGCCGTCTGCCAATGAACCGCGCGGAGGGGTGCAATGAATCCAGGTCATTTCACGGTACCGACACAGCTGGGCAAAAACACCCTGGACCTGCTGTGGGCGCGCACGCGCCAGCAGGGCGACATGCCCGGCTTCGCGAAAGCCATCAGCGCCATCCTCGGTGCCATGCGCGGCGAGGATGACCACGAATTCGACATCACGCAAACGGTGTTGTCCGACCCTGTCCTCACGCACAAGGTGCTCAGGCTGGCCAACAGCGGCATGTATTCGGCCTTCGGCCAGCGGGTCAACACGGTCTCGAAGGCCGTGCTGGTGCTGGGCATCGACGCCATCGGCCACCTGGCGCTGGGCCTGAAGCTGATCGAGGAGCTGTCGCAGGCGTCGCCCGATTCCGTCAGCGCCCATGTGGAAATGGAAAAGGCCGTGCTGGCCGGGATGGTGGCGCAGCAGGTGGCCACCAGCGCCGGCAGCCTGCAGGCGGAGCAGGCCGTCGTCTGCTCGATGCTGCACACCCTGGGCCGCATGATGGTGACGTTCTACATGACCGACTTCTGGGCGCGCATGCAGGCGCATGCGGGTCCCGGCAACGAGGCGGCCGCCGCGCGCGAAATCCTCGGCCTGTCGCTGCCCGAAGTGGGCTATGCCACGGCCGCCCACTGGGGCTTGCCGCAGCACCTGATCAACGGCATGCGTCCGATGGACCCGTCGCCGGACAACTCTCCCGTCAGCGGCGCCGACTGGATGGCGGGCCTGTCGACGATGGCGGCGCGCTGCGCCGACTCGCTGTGGCATGACGACGCGGCCGGCGCGGCGCAAGTGCATGCGCTGATCGACGATTATGCGGGCACACTGGGCATCACGGCGACCGACCTGGTGGTGGCCGTGGACAAGGCCAAGGCGATGGCGGCGGCCGACCTGTCGATCGCGCCCCTGTCGAAACCGGCCGAACGGCGCGCGCGCCAGCTGGCGTCGACGCGCATGCGCGCCGAAGGCAACCGCGTATTGATCGGCGGCCTGGCCGACCTGCGCAGCGCCATCGGCAGCGCCAGCCCGGGGCAAATGGTCTCGATGGCGCTCGAAACGCTGCACCAGGGCTTCGATTTTTCGCGCTCGGTGGCGTTCGTGCGCAACCACAGGGATCATCTGTATTCGGCGCGCATCAGCATGGGCGAAGGCATGGCCGACTTGCAGGATTTGATGGTGTTTGGCGACGCGTATGAACCGAACGTCTTCCACGCGGCTCTCAATAGCGACCGCGTGATCTTCATCGACAATGCGCGCGACCCGAAATTTGCCGCCAAGCTGCCGCAATGGTGGAAAGCGACCTTGTCGGAAGCGCGCAGCTTCGTCGTGCTGCCCCTGTCGGCCAACGGCCACCCCACGGGATTTTTATATGGCGACTGGGACGACAGCTTCCCGCCGATCCAATTGAACCAGACGGAATTCAACCTGATCAACGATATCCGGGCGTTACTGGTGCAGTCGGTGGAGATGCGGCACCAATTGGAATTGGTGGCGAATAAGGTGGCGTGACACTGGCAGCTTTCACCACAAATGCAAAATCTGGGGTCAGACCCGCCGGGTCTGACCCCTGCCCTTCCGCCGCGGGCTAAAACTTACTTCAACTTCGGCGTACTCACCGACACATCGCCGCATTGCGCGCGGTGCATCAGGGCGTGGTCGATCAGCACCAGCGCCAGCATGGCTTCGGCGATCGGCGTGGCGCGGATGCCCACGCAGGGGTCGTGGCGGCCGAATGTTTCGACCATCACGGGATTGCCTTCTTTATCGATCGAGCGGCGCGGCGTGCGGATCGACGAGGTCGGCTTGATGGCGATCGACACGCTGATATCCTGCCCCGTCGAAATGCCGCCCAGGACGCCGCCCGCGTTATTGCCGATAAAACCTTCCGGCGTCAGTTCGTCGCCGTGCTCGGAACCCTTTTGCGCCACCGAATCGAAACCGGCGCCGATTTCCACACCCTTGACGGCATTGATGCCCATCATGGCATAGGCAATGTCGGCGTCGAGCTTGTCGTAGATGGGCTGACCCAGGCCGACCGGCACGTTTTGCGCGATCACGTCGATGCGTGCGCCGATGGAATCGCCGTCGCGGCGCAGCTGGTCCATCGCCTCTTCCATGCGCGCGATCAGGTCCGCGTCGCCGCTGGCGGCAAAGAACGGATTCGCATGCACGTGTTCCCACGACTGGAATGGCACGGGAATGTCGCCCAGCTGGCTCATGCAACCCTTGAACGTGGTGCCGTACTGCTGCAGCAGCCATTTCTTGGCAATCGCCGCCGCGCCCACCACGGGCGCCGTCAGGCGCGCCGACGAGCGCCCGCCGCCGCGCGGATCGCGCACGCCGTATTTGTGCCAGTACGTATAGTCGGCGTGGCCGGGGCGGAAGCTTTCCGCGATATTGCCGTAATCCTTGCTGCGCTGGTCTTCATTGCGGATCAGCAGCGCGATGGGCGTACCCGTCGTCACGCCCTGGTACACGCCGGAGAGGATCTCGACCGTATCGGATTCCTGGCGCTGCGTCACGTGGCGCGACGTGCCCGGCTTGCGGCGGTCCAGCTCGGGCTGGATATCGGCTTCCGACAGGATCAATCCCGGCGGACATCCATCGATCACGCAGCCGATGGCCGGACCATGCGATTCGCCGAAAGTGGTAACAGTAAACAGCTTGCCAAAAGAATTGCCGGACATAGTAGGAAGTGTGAGGACTGGAAAACTCAATTCTACCAGCCTGGGGGGCATGCCATGCCGCTAATGCCACACCGAGGCCCGATATTCCCCCGCCCAAATCGCCATTTTTACATCCCGTGTATTTTTTCACACAAAAACACCAAATATGAGTTGCAATAATGCAAAACAAGAAATATTGCCCCACAGAATAGATTTAAAAAAACATTTTGCTTATTAAATAGCTATATACTTGGATCAAAGCGCGCCACAAAATACTGGTTGAGGGCTGCGCCGAGAGCTCGTCACAAAATGCCCAGGGCTAGGCGTCGTTGCCGAAGACAGTACGCAAGTACGGCAAGGCAACGCAACAACGCCATGGGCTTTTGCGACGCGCTCGTAAAAAATATCGAGTCATCCTGGAGAAGCTATACATGCCCGCACCGATCATCCCCCTTGACGCCAACAAGGACGATCACGACGACCTGGTATTCCTCGATGAGCAACCGGCTGCGCCCCTGACGGCCGCACCGCGCAGCGTCTGGCGGGTGATGATCATCGACGACGATGAAGACGTCCACTCCACCACCACTTTCGCCCTCGGCAACCTGGAAATGCAGCACCGCCCGCTGGAATTCGTGCATGCATATTCGGCCGGTCAGGCGCGCGAACTGCTCAGGCATGAAGACGACATCGCCGTCATCCTGCTCGACGTGGTGATGGAACAGGATGACGCGGGCCTGCACCTGGTGCGCTACATCCGCGAAACCCTGAAAATGACGGATGTGCGCATCATCCTGCGCACGGGCCAGCCCGGTTATGCGCCGGAAATCGATGCCATCCGCGATTTCGATATCAATGACTACAAGACCAAGTCCGAACTGACGCGCATCAAGCTGTTTACGACGGTGACTGCGGCCATCCGCTCGTACGAGCAGATCCGTTCGATCAACAGCAGCCGGCGCGGCCTGGACCGTATCGTCCACGCCAGCACGCAGCTGATGGCGCTGCACGGCGTGCAGAATTTCTCGGCCGGCGTGCTGGCGCAGATCGCCGACCTGCTGGGCATCCGCGCCGACGGCGTGCTGTGCGTACAGGATTTGCAGGACAACGGCAGCAAGGAGCTGCTCGTCTCGGCCTGCACGGGCAGCTTTTCCAGCCTGCCGCACAGCGCCCTGTGCGGCTTGCAAAACCCCCGCGTGATGGCCGCCATCGAGCACACGCTGGCGCAGCGGCGCAATGTGTACGCGCACGACTACGCCACCCTGTACTTCGCGGGCAAGGCCAGCCGCGATGCGGCCGCCTACCTGGTACTGCCGCGCCCCTTGTCGGCCATCGATGAAAGCCTGCTCGAAGTATTCTGCAGCAACGTCGCCGTGGGCCTGGACAATGTCGAGCTGGTATCGCACCTGCATAATGCCGCCTTTTACGACCAGTTGTCGAAGCTGCCCAACCGCACGCGCCTGGTGGAAATCCTCGACGCCACTCTGGCCGGCCCCGCGCGCGACGACGCCACCTTGTCGCTGGTCGATCTCGACCATTTTGCCGAGACCAACGACGCGCTGGGCCACCAGTTCGGCGACACCTTGCTGATCGCCGTGGCGGGCCGGCTGCAAACCCAGCTGGGTCCCCAGCTGACGGTGGCGCGCCTGGGCGGCGACATCTTTTGCGTGCTGGGCGACTCGTCGCAAGTCAACCCAAACAAGATCCTCGCCCTGTTCCAGCCGCCGTTCTGCATTGACGGCCAGGACGTGCAGCTGTCCGCTACCCTGGGCCTGGTGCGGCTCGGTGAACATGCGGGCACGGGCGCCGATGCGCTCAAAGATGCCGATATCGCCCTGAAGCGGGCGAAAAGCCAGCAGCGCGCCGGCCACTTCTATTTTTCGCGCAGCATGGGCATCGAAATCCGCGAAAGGGTGCGCATGATGCACGCGCTGCGCACGGCTTTCAGCCAGGACCAGCTGTTTGTCGTGTACCAGCCGCAGATCGACCTGACGACGCGCCGCCCCGTGGGCGCGGAAGCGCTGCTGCGCTGGCAGACGCCGGACGGCAAGTTCATCTCGCCCGACCGCTTCATCCCGATTGCCGAATACTCGGGCATCATCATCGACTTGGGCGAATGGGTGCTGCGCACGGCCTGCCGCGAACTGGTGCTGCTGCGCGAACAGGGCCACCGCAACTTCGTCATGTCCATCAACGTGTCGCAGGTGCAGTTCCGCCATCCGCTATTTTTGGACATGCTGCGCGCGGCGCTGGAAGAGACACAGGCGCCGCCCGAATTCATCGAGCTGGAAATCACGGAATCGATGGCCATGGAAGAGCCGGATCTGCTGATCAAGATGCTGTGGCAGATCAAGCAGACGGGCGTGAGCATCGCCATCGACGACTTCGGCACGGGTTTTTCCTCGCTGTCCTATTTGCAGCGGCTGCAGGTGGACCGTCTGAAAATCGACCGCGCGTTTGTGACGGAAATCACCGGTTCGGCGCGCGGCAGCAGCATCGCCGAGATGGTCATCCAGCTGGGCCGCAACCTGGGCCTGGCCGTGATCGCGGAAGGCGTGGAAGACGAGCGGCAAGCGCAAATCTTGCAGGCGCTGGGCTGCCCGATGGCGCAAGGCTTTCTGTTCGCCCGCCCGATGACGGCCACGGCGCTGGGTACCTGGCTGAACAACGAGGCCCTGCAGGGAGCGGCGTAGACGCCACCCTGGATAGTCAATGCAAAACGCCGGCAGTTGCCGGCGTTGTTTTTACTGCATGGTGGTATCAGTCCGTCGTTTCGGCCGGCCAGTCGCGGATATACGCTTTGAGCATCTGGTTCTCGAAGCTTTGCGCCTCGAGCACGGCGCGCGCCACGTCGTAGAAGGAGATGACGCCCAGCAGGGTCTTGGCGTTCATGACGGGCAGGTAGCGCGCATGCTTTTCCAGCATGATGCGGCGCACTTCGTTGACTTCCGTGTCGGGCGTGACGGTGATCGGGTGGTCATCCATGTGCTTGCGCACGGTGCCGCCGCCGATCTGGCCCGCGTTTTCATGCAGCGCGTTGAGCACCTCGCGGAAGGTCAGCATGCCGACCAGGTCGCCAAATTCCATGACCACCAGCGAACCGATGTCTTTTTCAGCCATGGTATTGGCCGCGTCAAGCAGGGGCTGGTCAGGCGTGACCGTGTAGAGAATATTGCCCTTGACTTGGAGAATTTCAGATACTTTCATATTGGCCGTCCTGTCCGCGTGATTGGTATTTTAGTTATTCTAGCCCTTACTGCGACTGTAGCCTATGCCTGCGGAAAAATCCAGCCTTGCGCGCAATCAAATCGGGGGGGATCGCCCGCCACGTTCCATTACGCGCGGCGGCGGAACCACCCTGCGATGGACAAGCGTTCGCGCGCCGTCGGCAGCACTTCGTGCAGCATCTCGCCCGACATGAACATGGCCATGCGGCCCGCCTGCGGCAAGACGTCCACCACAGGCGCGCCTTGCGGATGCAGACGCAGCGCGCCGCCGTGCTCGGGCAGCCAGTCGTCGTTCAGGTACAGCACGACGGACACGGTGCGCTTGTCGTCGTCGCGGAAACGGTCCAGATGCGCCCGGTAAAAGGCACCCGGCGCGTACAGCGCGAAATGGCTTTCATACTCCTCCAACCCCAGGAACAGCTCGCGGTTGAGCATGCAACGCAGCGCTTCCATGTGTTCCAGGTAGCGGTCGCACGCCTCGGAACGGCCTATTTCCAGCCATTCGATGTGGTCGCCGCGGATATCGGGCTGCAGCAGAGGCGCATGGCCACTGCCCACGCCGGCGCCCTTCATCTTGCCGCTGAGCATGGATTGCACGCATTCGGCAGCCAGCTGGCGGCTCAGTTCAGGGGAGATAAAATGCTCTTGCATGAGCCAGCCTGCCTGGCACAGGCCGTCGACGATAGAGAGTCCGGGAACGGCAAGGGAGCCGTCGAACGATATTGCGGGCATAAAATCTTTCCTGGTGGACTTGCGATGAGAGTTCGCCTGAAGCCCAGGAATTCGCTGGCACGTAGCCGCCTTTCCTGCGGCGCGGCGCACGCGCACAGGTCAAACAGCCCGAATATCACTGATCCGGTATCCTACCACCGCCGCATCGCGACGGTCACTTTTTTTACACTTCAGGTTACATGCCCTGCCCGCCAGCACGGCGCCATGCGCCCTGCACAGGAGCCCTTTTGCTCAGCTGCAAATCAGGTTACGATCTTGCCACTATAAAAACTTGGCGGAGACACCATGAGCGGCCCGAAATACCCCGGTTTCGACACTTTATCCCTGCATGCGGGCGCCGCGCCCGATCCGGCCACGGGCGCACGCGCCACGCCCATCCATTTCACATCCTCGTTTGCCTTCAAGAGTTCGGAACATGCGGCTTCGCTATTCAATATGGAGCGGGCCGGCCACGTCTACTCGCGCATCTCGAATCCCACGAACGCCGTGCTGGAAGAGCGCATCGCCGCGCTGGAAGGGGGCGTGGCCGGCATCGCCACGGCCAGCGGCCAGGCCGCCATGCACCTGGGCCTGTCCACCATCGCGGGCGCCGGTTCGCACATCGTGGCATCGCGCGCCCTGTACGGCGGCTCGCACAACCTGCTGGCCTACACCTTGAAACGCTTCGGCATCGAGACGACCTTTGTCGACCCGCGCGACGTGGACGCTTGGCGCGCCGCCATCCGCTCAAATACAAAAGTGCTGTTTGCCGAAACCCTGGGCAATCCCGGCCTCGATGTGCTAAACATCCCCCAGATTGCCGCCCTCGCGCATGAACACCACTTGCCGCTGATGCTCGATTCGACGTTTACCACACCGTATCTGCTGCGCCCCTTCGAGCATGGCGCCGACCTGGTCTTCCACTCGGCCACCAAGTTCCTGTGCGGCCACGGCACGGCCATCGGCGGCCTGCTCGTCGATGGCGGCACCTTTGACTGGCAAACGGCATACGACAAGACGGGCCGTTTCGCCGAACTGTGCGAACCGTACGAGGGATTCCACGGCATGGTCTTCGCCGAGGAATCGACGGTGGCGCCGTTCGCCCTGCGCGCGCGGCGCGAAGGCTTGCGCGATTTCGGCGCCGTCATGAGCCCGCACAATGCCTTCGCCATCCTGCAAGGCGTCGAAACCCTGGGCCTGCGCATGGACCGCCACGTGGCCAACACGCGCAAAATCATCGACTTCCTGCTGGCCAATCCGGCCGTGGAATCCGTGTCCTACCCCGAACTGCCATCGCATCCTGATTACGAGCTGGCGAAAACCCTGCTCCCCAAAGGCGCGGGCGGCGTGTTCACCTTCCGCCTGCACGGCGACCGTACAGCCGGCCAGCGCTTCGTCGACAGCCTGAAGATCTTCTCGCACCTGGCCAACGTGGGCGACGCCAAGTCGCTCGTCATCCACCCCGCCTCCACCACGCATTTCCGCGTGCCCGACGACCAGCTGGCGCAGGCGGGCATCACGCAAGGCACCATGCGCTTGTCCGTGGGCCTGGAAGACGCGGACGATTTGATCGAAGACCTGGCCCGTGGCCTGAAACTGTCGCAGAAAGGCGCCTGAGATGCTGTTCACCATCGACAATACCGTCGCCTACTGCTACACGGGCGGCAAGGCTTTTAACCCACATCAACCGACGGCCGTCTTCATCCACGGCGCGCAAAACGATCACTCCGTGTGGGCGCTGCAAACGCGCTATTTTGCCCACCACGGCTGGAACGTGCTGGCCGTCGACTTGCCGGGCCATGGCCGCAGCCTGGGCGCGGCGAAAAGCAGCGTTGAAGAGCTGGCGCGCTGGATACTGGCCGTGCTGGACGCTGCCGGCGCGGCCAAGGCCATGCTGATCGGCCACAGCATGGGCTCACTGATCGCGCTGGAAGCGGCGCACCTGGCGCCGGAACGGGTCAGCCACCTGGCCATGCTGGGCTCCACCTATCCGATGAAGGTCTCGCCAGCGCTGCTGGAAACGTCGCTTAACGATGAACAGGCGGCCATCGACATGGTCAACATCTGGTCGCACTCGTCGATCGCACAAAAGCCGTCGTTCCCCGGCCCCGGATTCTATGCCATGGGCGGCGCACGGCGCCTGAAACAGCGCATCGCCGCCCTCAATCCCGGTCACGTGTTTCATACGGATTTTTATGCATGCAATGCCTACGCGAACGGCGAAATCGCCGCCGCTTCGGTACACTGCCCCACTTTATTCATTTTCGGCGCGCGCGACATGATGACACCGCCCAAGTCGACCAGGCTGCTGACGTCAAGCATCGCGCATGGCACGGTGGTGCAGGTCGACAGCGGGCACGAATTGATGGCCGAACAACCCGACGCCGTGCTCGACGCGCTGTTTGCGTTTGCGCAAACGGCAGCGGCATGAACGCTTTTTTTAGGATAGATGCACATGTTGTTGAATACCCTGTTTGACGAATTGACTGGCCGAGGCAGCGGCACGGAAGCGGAGCGGCACGAACGCTATAAATGGCTGGAACAGCTGCGCTTCACCAACCCGCTGGCGGACGAAGGCGGTCCCATGGCCGGCATTCCGTACTACCAATGGTGCCGGCTGCCGCAGGCGCTCGTCGTGGCGGGCCAGCACACTGATCTGCTGGTCGGCACCACGAGCTCCCAGTACCTGGTCTTCGAGGGCCGCCACGCGGCAGCATTCGCTGCCGAACTGGGCCTGCAATACGATGCCAACAACCGCATCGACCGCCCCGGTGGCCTCGACGAGCTGCTCGACGCCTATGAAGAGCAGGCGGGCGGCAGCTGGACTACGCTGCCGAATGAACCGCCACCGCCACCGCTGGCCGGCTGGGACGACGTCTACTTCCGCGTGCGCGACCTGAGCGACGGCAGAACCATCCAGAGCGTGACCACCATCGCTTACGAGAGCAGCCGCTTCCCTGGCTACACCCTGCTGGGCACGACCATGGTAGGCGTCGGCGCCATCGTCCACGACGACGAGACGGCGCAGTATATGCAGCAAATCTTCGCCGACTGGGCCATCCAGCGCGCTTGCGCCGACGCCTGCCCGGCTTCGTCCACGCCCTGGCCTTGCACGCCGCGCCAGACGCCGCCCGCACCGTTCGATTTTGCCCGCAACCTCGCCTACCTCGACGCTTTGCTGGCCGCCTACGCACGCGCACAGACGCAGGCGGAAGACGATGGCGGCGACGCGGCCTACTGGGCGTGCGCGGCCGCCAGCACGGCTTACCAAGTCTTCTCGTTGCGCTACACGGCAGGCTTGCCCTTGCCGGAAGTGGAGCCAGCGCTGGAAGCGGCCGTTGCCGCCTGCGAGACGGCGCGCGCGGCCCTGGCTGCGACCTACGATGACGACGCTTTGCCCGCCTTCGACTTCGAACAGTTGACCGATTACGCGCGCACCCTGCAGCTGCTGGGCGCGACCCTGCTGTTCGGCCGCCGCGACCTGGCCATGCGCCTGGCCGCCCTGCAAACGGCCTTCGATGGCGAAGACGGCGTGTACGAAGCGCTGCTGTCCGCCGTCGACCCGCAGCGTCCCGCCGTCGACGAGTGGTATTTCGCCGAGCCTTATACCGCCCTCTACGACTGTCTGGACGCAGAAGACCCTGCGCAGCAGCTCGATCACTTGCGCCACTACCTGGCCAGCTGGCACGGTGCGCTGGTCCACGAAGACTGGTTCAACGGCCATTTGCGGGCGCAGGGACTGGGCGGCTACTACGGCCTGTGGGCCTTCGAAGCAGCCGCCGTGGCCAAGCAGCTGGGCATCGATCGCGGCGCGCTGGCGCACTGGGTCATGCCGCCATCGCCATGATCCCCCAATATTTTTAACGAAGAGACATGATCAATACCGCAGCCCTGTTCAGCACCGCCTTTTTACCCGGCCAGGCCGGCTTCGACACCGACGCAATCACGGGCCTGGCCGAATGGCGGCTGGACGTACCTACGCTGTTCAAGCTGCTCATCGGCGCCGGCACGCAAGCCGTCGCCTGGCCCATCTACGGCGATGGCGAAGACTGCCCCTGCGTGCTGGCCGCGCCGATGGCGCAGGCGCAAGCCAGCTGGCAAGCCCTGTCCACCCTGATGGACAAGCCGCGCGACGCGGCCGCCATCGTCGCGCGCAGCGCCATCAGCGCCCTGCTGGCGGGCGGCCAGCCATGGCTGATCCTCGATGGCGTGCAGCTGATCGCGCACGATATCGGCACGCCGGACTACGCGGCCGGACTCGACGCCCTGCGCGCCGAAGCGCAAATGCTGCACTCCGCCCTGCTGCGCGGCGACCGGGACGCGCTGGCGCCGTTGCTGACCATCGGCGCCGCATCGCCGGCCACCGGCTACTGGTCGGCCACGGCCAGCGCGCAGCTGGCCGATGTCGAGGAGCTGGGCACGGACGAACTGCCTTTCCTGCAAGGCCTGGAAGTGGTGGGCTGGGAAGAAGACGCGCTATGCTATGAAGTGAGCACCGCCGGCGAACCGGACGTCACCGGCCTGGTCACGCCGTATGGCCGCTGGATCGTGCCGCTGTCGCAGCGCTATGTGGACCTGGGCGTTTATTATGCGGACGATGGCTGGATCACCTTTGCCACGGCGGATGCGCCCGACGCGCACGGCGTCATGGACTTGAATGGCACGCTGGTGCTGCCGCCCGCCCCCGGCGCCCTGTACGTGATCAGCCCCCACCTGCTGCAGAGAATCGATCCGGACGGCGCCAGCCGCCTGCTGCGCCTGCCCGACGGCGCGCTGCTCATCGACAGGGTGGATAACATATGCCTGCGCGAAGATGGCTTGATCGACATCGAGCGCCAGACAGATGATGACGAGCGCAATGTGCACGGCGTGGTCGACAAGACGGGCAAGGTCGTGGTGCCGCTCGTCTACAACTCCGTGCAGGATTTCGGCACGAAGAAAAAGATCGCCATCGTCAGCCAGCGCATCAACGGGCGCTGCCTGTTTGGCCTGGCGAATAGCCAGGGAGATTTGCTGGCGCCGTGCCAGTACGAAGCCATCGATTGCGCCACCACCTCGTCGCCGCCCAAGCTGCGCAAGAACCTGATCTTCGCCATCGATGCGCAAGGCCTCGCCTGCATGCTGACACTCGATGGAAAACCGGCCTTCACGCCGCTATACCCACCGGCCCACCATCTGCGCGGCGTGGCCGTGCAAAGCGACTTGTTATATGTCGTCAAGGATGGCATGGCCTGGAGCATGGATTTCACGGGCCAGCTGCTCGAGCAGTTCGACACCGTGGAAAACTTCAAGGCCAACGTCACAGCGCAGCTCAGCGAGGCCATGGGACTGGGCAAGAAAAAGCCCGCCAGGCGCCGCAGCTTCACGCCGGCGCAAATCCTGGCCAAGGCCGACCGCGGGCAATTGCGCAGCATGGCCGCCCTGCTCCTGCTGGGCGATGCGGCACTGGCCGCACGCTGCGTGGACATCACGCTGGAAGAACTGGCGGAAGACGACCCGGAAGAGGAATACGAAGGCGATACGCCCGAAGCGGCCTGCTTCTTCCTGCTCTGGTCCACGGCCGCCGATGCGCTGGGCCACGGCACCACCCTGGACTGGAAAGCCGTCGATGAAGTGCCGCACATCGCCCAGCATATCGCCCTGCCCGCGCTGCGGGACTTCCGCTGGGCGGACCAGCAAGATGGCGACGCCATGGCCGAAGGCCTGGCCGCCATCGCAGCCCACCTGGCGCCGCACCAGCTGCGCCTCGTGAACGTGCACGGCGGCGAGGACACGTATTATCTGGGCGTGGTGCGGGCGCAGGACGCGGAAGCGTTCAAGGCAGTGGCGCTGCAGGCGGCCTTGCGGCCGGTCCTGCTATGAGCGGATTGCCGGCACGTCGTCTTTATTTGGCGGAACGATCGAATAGCGCCTTGTCAAAACGCAGGGTAATGACTTCGGTGTCGTCCGGCTTGCCCGGCTTGCGGCCGTCTTCACCCGGGTAGTTCGTGTCGATTGCCACGACCAGCGTCTGGGCATCGAGTACTTCAACGCTCTCCACCGAGTCGAAAGGCATGCTGAACTTACCCACGGGCATATTGCTCGCCTGCCCGCCTATGCCTTTGGGGTCGGAGATGTTCAGCAAGTCCACCAACAGCGTTTTCTTGAGCGCGCCGTCAGCGTCTTTTTCTTTCAGGTCCACCAGGTACAGGCGCTTGATCACGGCCTTGGCGCCCCAGAAGCCGTCGCGTTCGATCAGCACGAACTTGCTGCCGCCGACATTGGTCATGTCGCCGATCACGACGCCATTGTCCTTGGCTGCGCCATCCTTGCGGTACACGAGGTTCTTGCCCGTGTAGCGCATGGTGCCGGGGTCGAACTCGAAGATGTTCAGGTAGCGTTCATCGGCTGCGACGGGCCGCAGCGACGGATCGCTTGGCGCCGCCTCCGGCACCGCGTAGAGCAGGCTGCGGTCGGCATTGTAGGCCAGGCTTTCGAAGCCGCGGCTGCCTGCCAAGGTAATGCTGGCGCCCTTGCCCAGCACTTCCGGATTGGCCGGGCTGCGCAGGAAAGGATGGGGAACCGGGTCGCCCATCAGCGTGCCGTTTTTGTCGAAGTGCAGGATATAGGGGCCGAATTCCTCGCCCACGAAGTAAGTACCGTCGGCAGCGCGCGCGAGCGACTCGATGTCGAAATCAAAACCGGTCAGCAAGCGGCCAGCGCGAATGCGCGCATCCACAGCGATACCACTGTCGGCAAAAACCAGGCCGCCGGTGGTGTTGCTGAGGTAGTTGGCGTAGTCGGCCGTGATTTTCAGGTCAACGCCCTTGCCATCGTTTAAGAAACCCTTGGCGTCGTTGAAGGCCAGGAAGCTGTTGAGCTTGATGCTGCCAGGCGTCTTGCTGGCGTCAGCGGCCGTGCGGAAGTTGATGCTGGCGTTATACAGGCCGAGCACGAAATCGGCCGAATTGCCCTTGGCGCCATAGCCATTGTCGGCCATGGCAGTCCAGCTGCCGTCATCATTCCTGAGCAGCGCGGAAAAGCCGGGAATCGGCACGCCACTGGCAAACGGCGGGGTGACGCCCAGCACTGCGGCTGTGAACTGTCCCGTAACCGGCCCTGGCCAGCGCGCCGTGTCAGGCAGCGCTGCCCAGCCGGCAAGCTGGTGCGGCAAGCCTTCCCCGTCCTTGGGCACCACATCAGGAGCGGCAGAGGAACTGCCGCCGCAGGCAGCGAGCACGCCGCTGACCACCACGATGGCCAGGCCGCGGCACACATTCAAACCGCTCAAATGACAACGCATATTTGCTTCCTCAACAAGATGAATGAAGAGGAAAGCTTACCGGCCTTCGGTGACCAGTTTATGACATGCGCGCCCTATCGTGCGGGGCATAGGCGGGCAAGGAAGCGCGCCTCCCCGGCCCGTCCGCGCAGCGCACCTCCCCAAAATGCTGCGCCAAACTCAAGCCCAGGCCCTGCTCCACGGCGTTTTCCACCTGCGCCGCCAGCGCGGCCGCTTCTTCCGCCGCCTTGATGTCGCGTTCATTGGTGGAACCGGCCGGGTAGCCGGAGTTCACGCGCATGCCGCCGAAGACGAATAAACGATAGACGTCGGCCAGGCTGATGCGGTTGACGTTGCCCAGCAAGACCCAGTGGTCGGAACTGTCGGCCACGCGCTTGCCCCACTGGACGCGCACGGCGCCATCCACGTTGACTCGGCCCACCCACCCCTGCTGCACCATCTTGTCGAGCAGGGTTTCCATCTCTTCGAAGCCCAGGCGCGTGCTGCGGCGGATGTCGGCCGCGCCCACCAGGGCCGAATCGGCGCATTGGCAGGCCTGGTGCAGCACTTTCAGAATCGCGACGGCGTCGACGAATTCGCTGCCCGGCGCCGCTTCGTACCACCAGCGCTCATATTTCACGACGGGCAAGGCGGCCACCAGCAAGGCGCCCACCAGGGTGATCATCCAGCTCAGGTATATCCACACGAGGAACAGCGGCAAGGCGGCCAGCGCGCCGTAGATGCGCGAATACGTGGGGAATTCCTGGATGAATTCGCCGAAGCCGCGCTTGGCCACCTCGAACGCCAGCGCCGCCAGCAAGCCGCCCCAGGCCGCGTCACGCCAGTCCACGTCGCGGTTCGGCACGGCGATGTAGAGCAGGGTAAACGCCAGCATGGTCAGGCCGATCGACACCAGGGTATAAAACACGGCGCCGATGAAAGGCACGGCGCCCACCACGCCGCTGGTGGCCATGAAGAGGCGCGACGTCACCGTCAGCGACACGCCCACCAGCAGCGGTCCCAGGGTGACGATGGCCCAGTAAACCAGTAGACGCTTGGTCCAGCGGCGCTCCTGGCGCACGCGCCAGATGCGGTTGAAGACACGCTCGATCAAGCCCATCATGCCTATCGACGTGACGATCAGGGCGCCCGCGCCGATGGCCGACAGGCGCGTGGCCTTCGATGCAAACGTGGTCAGATAATCGAGGATGGTGTTCGATATCCCCTTGGGCATGACGCTTTGCACGAAATAATCTTCCAGCGCGTGGCGGAAGGTATTAAACAGGGGGAAGGTGGTGAAGATCGCCAGGGCCAGGGTGAGCAGCGGCACCAGCGCGAACACGGTGGCGAACGTCAGGCTGCCGGCCACTTGCGGCAGGCTTTCCTCGCGCACGCGGCGGCGCGCGAACTGCAGCAGGTCGCGCGTTTCGGACCACGTCAGGCCGCGCACAATGTCGGCACCGATGTGCAGGGTGCGCCACAGGTATTGAAAGAACGGGAATATATATTTTGAAAACATGTGCAAAATCAGAACGGCGCCATGACAGCAGTCGTATCAGGCTGTAAAGCGCCCTATAATACCAATGATGAAGCCAACCAATCTGATTATTCTCGTATTGTTTTATTCACGCCATGGCGCCACGCGCCAGTTGGCCGAGCTGATAGCCCAGGGAGTGGAAAGCGTGCCTGGCTGCGACGCGCGCCTGCGCACCGTGCCCGCCGTCTCGACGGTGGCCGAAGCGACGGCGCCCGAGGTGCCGCCTGATGGCGCTCCTTATGTGGAACTGGACGACTTGCAGGAGTGCGCGGGCCTGGCCCTGGGCTCGCCCACGCGCTTCGGCAACATGGCCGCCGCCATGAAGTACTTCTGGGATGGCACGGCCAGCGACTGGCTGGCCGGCAGCCTGTCCGGCAAGCCCGCCTGCGTATTCACGTCCACGGGCAGCCTGCACGGCGGCCAGGAATCGACCCTGCTGTCGATGATGATCCCCCTCTTCCACCATGGCATGCTGGTCATGGGCCTGCCCTACACGCATCCCGAACTGATGACGACGTCCACGGGCGGCTCGCCGTATGGCGCCACGCACTGGTCGGGCATCGACGGCGACAAGGCGCTCAGCGACGATGAAAAGCGGTTGGCCATCGCCCTGGGCCGGCGCCTGGCGGAAAACGCCGCGAAACTGGCAGGCGCATGATGCACGGCGTACTGCACAAGTATTTTCACTGGGGCGCCATCGCCAGCCTCGTCACCCTGATCGTCTGGTGCGTGCTGTGGGAAACCGTCGTCGCCCCGCTGCAGCCGGGCGGCTCCTGGGTCGTCCTGAAGGCCGCGCCCCTGCTCATCCCACTGTACGGCGTCATCAAGCGCGACGTCTATACCCTGCAATGGTCGTCGATGGTGATCCTGCTGTACTTCACGGAAGGCGTGGTGCGCGGCTACAGCGACACGAACGCCACCTCGGCCCTGATGGCCTGGGGCGAGGCGGCCATCGTCTGCGTCTATTTTGTCTGCGCCGTGCTGTATCTGCGTCCGTATAAAAAGGCGGCCAAGCGCATGGCCAAAGAGCTGCTGGAAAAAGTGAATAAAGTGAGCATCAAGAAATGACTGACCAAACAGATTTCCTCGCCGCCTGCCGCGACCTGCTGGGCGACACTTATGTACTCACCCTGGACGCCGACACGGCGCCCTTCCTTACCGACTGGCGCGACCGGTTTACGGGCAAGGCCCTGGCCGTGCTGCGCCCCGCCACGGTGGAACAGGTGGCGGGCGTGCTGCGCGCCTGCGCGCAATGGCAGGTGCCCGTCGTGCCACAGGGCGGCAACACAGGCCTGGTGCTGGGCAGCATACCCGACGACGCCGGCACGGCCGTCGTGCTGTCGCTGGCGCGCCTGAACAGCATCCGCGCGCTCGATCCCGTCAACCGCACCATCACGGTGGACGCGGGCTGCATTTTGCAAACCATCCAGGAAGCGGCCAGCGCCGCCGGCTGTCTGTTCCCCCTGTCGCTGGCGGCCGAAGGCAGTTGCACCATCGGGGGAAATTTGGCGACGAACGCGGGCGGCACGGCCGTGCTGCGCTACGGGAATACGCGCGAGCTGTGCCTGGGCCTGGAAGTGGTCACGCCGCAGGGCGAGATCTGGAGCGGCTTGCGCGGCCTGCGCAAGGACAATACCGGCTACGATTTGCGCGACCTGTACATCGGTGCCGAGGGTACCTTGGGCGTCATCACGGGCGCCGTCATGAAACTATATCCGCAGCCGAAAGCCTGCATCACGGCGCTGGCCGCCATGCCCTCGCCCGCCCACGCCCTGCGTTTATTAAGCCTGATGCAGGACCATTGCGGCGCCAGCCTGACGGGCTTTGAACTGATGTCGCAATACTGTCTGCAACTGGTGGCGGAACAGTTCCCGCAGCTGCCGCGTCCTTTTGCCGAAGCCCACGGTCAGTACGTGCTGCTGGAATTGTCGAGCAGCCAGTCCGAGGCGCACGCCGTGGAATTGCTGGAAGCGAGCATCGGCGCGGCACTCGAAGACGAGTTGATAGCCGACGCCGTCGTCGCCAGTTCCGTGGCGCAGTCCGAGGGACTATGGCAGCTGCGTGAACACATCCCACTGGCGCAGGCGCAGGCGGGCAAGAACATCAAGCACGATATCTCGCTGCCGATTTCCTGCATCGCCGACTTCATCGCCGTCACGGATGCGGCCCTGGCAACGGCCTTCCCCGGCTGCCAGCTCGTGTGCTTCGGCCACCTGGGCGACGGCAACCTGCACTACAACGTGGCGCCGCCCGCCGGCATGACGGACCGCGACTTCCTGGCCAACCAGGATGCGATCAACCGCATCGTGCACGACCAGGTCCACGGCTTCGGCGGCTCGATTTCGGCCGAACACGGCATCGGCGCGCTGAAGAAGAACGACCTGGCCCGCTACAAGTCGCCGCTGGAACTGCAGCTGATGCGGACTGTCAAACAGGCACTGGACCCGCAGAACATCATGAATCCGGGGAAGATATTGTGAAATCGCCGTCCCTCCTGCTATGTGCCATGGTCTTGCTGGCCGGTTCCGCCAGTGCGCAGGACGTCTACAAATGCGTGCAGGATGGCCAGACCAGCTACAGCGCCACGCCCTGCACGGGCGGGCAGCTGCAGATACTGGAAGTCCCCTCGCCTCCGCCTGCCGTCGACAAGGGCGCGGCCACGCGCCAGGAACGGGTGGCCAGCCAGATGGAAGCGGCGCGCAAGCAGCGTGAGAAGCTCGAAGACCAGGCCCGTGAACGGGCCGCAAAACAACTTGAGGCGCGCGACAAGCATTGCGCGCAGCTGCGCCTGGAGCAGAAATGGGCGGCACAGGACGCCGTCGGCGCGGGCGATAAAACCCGCGACGCTGCGCAACTGAAAGCGCGGCGCGCCGGTGAACGCCTGGCCGTCGAATGCCTGAATTGAATGCGCAGGTGGAAAGCCCGGCAACGACGCGCCTGCTGTCACGCTGGCTGCTGCTGGGCGAGTGGCGCGCGCATCCCGTGCGCGCCTTCGTCGCCATCCTCGCCATCGCCATCGGCGTGTCGCTGGGTTTTGCCATCCATCTGATCAACGCGGCGGCCTTCAATGAATTTTCCACGGCCGTCAAAAGCCTGTCCGGCCAGGCCGACGTCCAGGTGGCCGGGCGCGAAGCGCTGTTCGACGAAAGCATCTACCCGCAGCTGGCGCAGCGCGACGGCGTGGCCGTGGCCTCGCCCGTGCTGGAGCTGCAGGCCACGGTGGCCGGCAAGAAGGACGGCGGCCCGCTGCACATCCTGGCGCTCGACGTCTTCCGCGCCGGCTTCATCTCGCCCGACCTCATCGGCGCGCCCGTCGATGGCCAGCCTTTCGACACCCTGGCCGACGACGCCGTCTTCTTATCGCCCGCCGCCTTGCGCTGGCTGGCCGTGGCCGAAGGCGGCCAGGTCGCCCTGCAATCGGGCACGGGCACGGTGTCCCTGCGCGTGGCAGGTTCACTGCAACGGGCACGCGCCGGCCAGCGCATCGCCGTGATGGATGTCGGCGCGGCGCAGTGGCGCTTCAACAAGCTGGGCAAGCTGTCGCGCATCGACTTGAAACTGCGCCAGGGCGTGAACCGCGACGCCTTCCAGGCGGATCTGGCGCGCACACTGGAAGCGCAGTATCCGGGGCGTTTCCAGGTGGGCCAGCCCAACGATGAAAACCAGAATAGCCGCAACAATAACCTGAGCCGCGCCTACCGCGTCAACCTGACGGTGCTGGCCCTCGTCGCCCTGTTTACGGGCGCCTTTTTGGTCTTTTCCACGCAGGCCCTGTCCGTCATCCGCCGCCGCGGCCAGTTCGCGCTGCTGCGCGTACTGGGCATGGAGCGGGGCCAGTTGCTGCGCCAGGTGCTGCTGGAAGGCGCCAGCCTCGGTGTCGTCGGTGCGGCTCTCGGCATCGCCGGCGGTTACGCCATGGCCGCCGTGGCCCTGCGCTTTTTCGGCGGCGACCTGGGCGCCGGCTATTTCGCGGGCGTGCAGCCGCAGGTGCAGTTCACGCCCGTCGCCGCCTTCGTCTACTTCGCGCTGGGCCTCGGTGTTGCCTTGCTGGGCTGCGCCGCGCCCGCGCTGGAAGCGGCCCGCGCGGCCCCCGCCATCGCCCTGAAATCGGGCAGCGAGGAAGTCGTGACGACGCGCCTGGCCAAGACCTGGCCGGCGCTGGCCTGTTTGCTGCTGGCCGGCGCCTTGACGTTCCTGCCGCCCGTGTTCGAGCTGCCCCTGTTCGGCTACCTGTCCATCGCGCTGCTGCTGATCGGCGCCATCGCCCTGATGCCGCAGCTGGCCGCCGTCGTCTTCCGTTTCCTGCAACGCGCCTGGCTGCGCACGGACACGAGCAAACATGCGCCCGTGCGCAGCCTGACCCTGGCGCGCCTGGCAAACGCCTCGGGCCAGGCAGGCATCGCCCTCGGCGGCGTGCTGTCGAGCTTTAGCCTGATGGTGGCGATGGCCATCATGGTGTCGAGTTTCCGCGTCTCCGTCGATGACTGGCTGCTGCAGATCTTGCCCGCCGACGTGTATGCGCGCACGGCCGCCAGCGGCGGCACGGCAGGCTTGAACCCGCGCGAACAGGCGAGCATCACCGCCTTGCCCGAGGTGGCCAGGGTGGATTTCCAGCGCGTGCGCTCGCTGTCGCTGGCGCCAGACCGGCCGAACGTGGCGCTGCTGGCGCGCCCCATCAATTTGCAAGACCCGGGCAAGAGCATGGTGCTGGTGGGCGACACCCTGCCCGTGCCCAATGGCGCGAAACCCGTGTGGCTGTCCGAAGCGGCGGCCGACCTGTATAACGTCAAGCCTGGCCAGCAGATCGCCCTGCCGCTGGCGGGCGGCTTGCACCAGTTCTTTGTTGCCGGCATCTGGCGCGACTATGCGCGCTCGTCCGGCGCCATCCAGATGCCGTTGGACGACTATCGCGCGCTGACCGGCGACAATGACGTGAGCGATGCGGCCCTGTGGCTGGCCAAGGACGCCACGGGCGACGCGTTGCAACAGCGCCTGAAAGCGCTGCCGTTCGGCGCCAGCCTGGAAGTGTCCAATCCTTCGGCCATCCGCGCCCTGAGCCTGCAGATTTTCGACCGCAGCTTCGCCGTCACGTATCTGCTGGAAGCCATCGCCATCGTCATCGGCCTGTTCGGCGTGGCCGCCACGTTTTCCGCGCAAACCCTGGCGCGCGCGCGCGAATTCGGCATGCTGCGCCACGTCGGCGTGACGCGCGGCCAGATCTTGTCCATCCTGGCGCTCGAAGGCGGCGCGCTGACGGCGCTGGGCATCGCCACCGGTTTTGTCCTGGGCCTGTTGATCAGCTTTGTGCTCGTCTTCATCGTCAATCCCCAATCGTTTCACTGGACCATGCAGCTGCACCTGCCGTGGCCCCTGATCGCCACGGTGGCCGGCGCTCTGCTGACGGCGGCCGCCGCCACGGCGCTGATCGCGGGCCGCCAGGCACTGTCCGCTGGCCCCATCCGCGCCGTCAGGGAGGACTGGTAATGCGCCATACTTTCATCTTGTTGCTTGCGCTGGCCCTGCCTGCCCTTGCCGCGCCGCCCGCCTTCGGCCCCGTCACGCCGCTGCCGGCCGGCCAGACCCTGCGCCTGCCACACGACTTCGGCGCCCATCCCGCCTATAAAACGGAATGGTGGTATGCCACGGGCTGGGTAAAAACCGCTGGCGGCGAGCAACTGGGCTACCAGGTCACCTTCTTTCGCAGCACGACGGCCACCGACGCGGACAACCCCAGCGCGTTCGCGCCCAAGCAGCTGATCATCGGCCACGCGGCCCTGTCCGACCCGAAAGTGGGCAAGCTGCTGCACGACGAGAAAAGCGCGCGCGAGGGCTTCGGCCTGGCCTACGCCAAGGTGGGCGACACGGACGTGAAGCTCGACGACTGGCGCATGCGGCGCCAGGCCGACGGCACATATCAGGTCAGCCTGGCCGCGCGCGAATTCAACTTGCAGCTGACCCTTTCCCCCACCCAGCCCGTGCTGCTGCAGGGCGAAAACGGTTACTCGCGCAAGGGCGCGCGGCCCGCGCAATCGAGTTACTACTACAGCGAGCCGCAGCTGCGTACAACGGGCACGATCGCGCGCGCGGGCGGCAAGCCGGAAGCCGTGACGGGCACCACCTGGCTCGATCACGAGTGGTCGAGCCAGGTGCTTGACGCGGACGCCAGCGGCTGGAACTGGATAGGCGCCAACCTCGATGACGGCGGCGCCCTGATGGCCTTCCAGATCCGCAGCAAGACAGGTGCTAAACTATGGGCGCACGCGACATGGCGCGATGCGTCCGGTAAGATGACGCAGTTCGCGCCCGGCGACGTCGATTTCACGCCCACGCAGCTGTGGCGCTCGCCCCGCACGCAAGCCGAATACCCGGTCGCCACCGAGATCCGCACTGGCGCCACGCGCTGGCACATCAAGCCGCTGCAGCCGGACCAGGAACTCGATTCGCGCCGCTCGACGGGGGCCGTGTACTGGGAAGGCGCCGTGACGGTGGAGCGCGACGGCCAGCCGGTGGGCCGCGCCTATCTGGAAATGACGGGCTACGTCCAGCCGATGAAGTTATAAGCAGTACAAAATACAGTAAAGACTAAGCGAAAAACAATGACAACCAGCACAGAAACAGGCAGCACCAGTTCAACAACCGCCGCAAGCACCGCACCCACGCCCGACACCGGCACCAGCCGCGAACTGAAAAAAGGCAGCCTGGCCGCCTTCAAGGGCTTGATGCCTTTCCTGACGCCGTACCGCAAGCAGTTCTTCCTGGCCGGTATCGCGCTGGTGGTGGCCGCCGCCTCGACCCTGGCCATCCCTGCCGCTTTCAAGCAGATGATAGACCTCGGTTTCGGCGGCGCGGCCGGTTCAAGCAGCATCCAGCACGTCGACCTGGTCTTCCTCGCCCTGTTCGGCGTGGCGTCCATCCTGGCGCTGGCCACGGCCGCGCGCTTCTATACCGTGTCGTGGCTGGGCGAGCGGGTCACGGCCGACATCCGCAGCGCCGTGTACCGCCACGTGGTCACGCAAAGCCCCGCCTTCTTTGAAACGACGCAGACGGGCGAAGTCCTGTCGCGCATCACCACCGACACAACCTTGATCCAGGCCGTCGTCGGCACCAGCATCTCGATGGCGCTGCGCAATGTGCTGCTGTTCCTCGGCGGCCTGGTGATGCTGTTCGTCACCAGCGCCAAGCTGGCCGGCATCATCATCGGCTTGCTGATCCTCGTCGTCGTGCCCATCATCGTATTTGGCCGCCGCGTGCGCAAGCTGTCGCGCGACTCGCAAGACCGCATCGCCGACGCGTCGGCCATGGCCGGCGAAATCCTCAACGCCATGCCCACCGTGCAGGCATTCACGCACGAGAAAATCGAATCGAAGCGCTTCGGCGACTCCGTCGAAGGCGCTTTCATGACGGCCATGCGCCGCATCCGCGCCCGTGCCCTGCTCACCATGATCGCCATCCTGCTCGTGTTCGGCACCATCGTCTTCGTGCTGTGGCTCGGTGCGCGTGCCGTGCTGGAAGGCTCGATGACGGGCGGAGATTTGGGCCAGTTCATCCTGTACGCGTCCATCGTGGCCGGCGCCATCGGCGCCCTGTCCGAGGTGATGGGCGAAGCCCAGCGCGCGGCCGGCGCCACCGAGCGCCTGCTGGAACTGATGGCCGTCAAATCGGAAATCGAATCCCCGGTCACGCCGCTGCCGCTGCCCGCGCGCGCCGCCACCGGCGCCGCGCTGTCGCTCGACGACGTGATGTTCTCGTACCCGTCGCGTCCCGATACACACGCACTCGATCACGTCAGCCTCGACATCCGCGCCGGCGAAACGGTAGCCGTCGTCGGCCCTTCCGGCGCCGGCAAGACCACGCTGTTCCAGCTGTTCCTGCGCTTTTATGACCCGCAAAGCGGCAGCATCCGCCTCGATGGCGTCGATATCAAGCAGCTGGACCTGCACACCCTGCGCGACGCCATCGGCATCGTGCCGCAAGATACGGTGATCTTCTCGGCCGACGCCATGGAAAACATCCGCTATGGCCGCGCCGGCGCCAGCGACGCGGAAGTGATCGCGGCTGCCAAAATGGCGGCCGCCCACGAATTCATCGAGCGCCTGCCGAACGGTTATAAATCGTTCCTCGGCGAACGGGGCGTGCGCCTGTCCGGCGGCCAGCGCCAGCGCATCGCCATCGCTCGCGCCCTGCTGAAAAACCCGCCGCTGCTGCTGCTCGATGAAGCGACCAGCGCGCTGGACGCGGAATCGGAACGCCTGGTGCAAAAGGCGCTGGAAGCGGCCATGGTCGGCCGCACCACGGTCATCATCGCCCACCGCCTTGCCACCGTTCAGCGGGCCGACCGCATCATCGTCATGGAAGACGGCAAGATCGTCGAGACGGGCACGCACGCGTCGCTCGTCGCAATGAAAGGCATTTACGCCAACCTGGCTGCCCTGCAATTCCATCACGTACAAGTCAATTAAACAGAACCATCATGAATGCACTTTTCCACGCCAACCTGGGCATCACCGATTTCTGGACCTTTTTGCTGGGGACCATCTTCATCGTCATCCTGCCCGGTCCCAATTCCATGTATGTGCTGTCGGTCGCGGCCCAGCGCGGCGTGCGGCCCGCCTACCAGGGCGCTTTCGGCATCTTCGCCGGCGACCTGATATTGATGGTGCTGTCGGCCTGCGGCGTGGCCTCCCTGCTGAAAGCCAGCCCGGCCCTGTTCTACGTCGTGAAATACATAGGCGCGGCCTACCTGGGCTGGATCGGCCTGCAAATGCTGATCGGCTGCTGGCGCAAGCTGCGCGCGCCCGCGCCAGCCGACGGTGAAACGCCTGCCGCGCCAGCGCCCGTGAAAGAAAGCGATCCATTCCGCAAGGCCCTGATCATCAGCCTGATGAACCCGAAAGCCATTTTGTTCTTCATCTCGTTCTTCATCCAGTTCGTCGACCCGGCCTTCCCGAATCCCGTGCTGTCCTTCGTCGGCCTGGGCCTGATCTGCCAGGTGATCAGCTTTACCTACCTGACGGCCATCATCTTTGTCGGCGCTCGCCTGGCCGACACCTTCCGCCGCCGTCGCCGCCTGTCGGCCGGCATGGGTGGCGGCGTGGGCGCCATGTTCATTGGCTTTGGCGCGAAACTGGCCACGGCCACCTTGTAAGGAATGCACCGTGAACGAGCTTGAACTGCGCCAGCGCTGCCATACCGTCCTGCCGGGCCACCGCCAGCCAACGCCAGCGGCCACCTTTGCGGCCATGGCCGCCTGGTGCGACGCCAACGCTGTTGCGCACGACACCTATGGCGAAGGCGCGCTGATCGAACAGTTCGAGAACAAGATCGCCAGCCTGCTCGGTTACGAGGCGGCCGTGTTCTGCATCACGGGTACCATGACGCAGGTGACGGCCCTGCGCCTGGCTTGCCAGGACCGGGGCTCGCGCCTGGTGGCGCTGCACCCGACCTCGCACATCCTGCGCCACGAGCGCGGCAACCACGAATTGCTCGACCACTTCAAGGGTCTGATACTGGGCGACCCGCACCGCCCGTGGGCGGTGGACGACCTGCGCGCCGTGCCCGATGCCCTGGGCGCCGCGCAGGTCGAACTGCCGATGCGCGAAATCGGCGGCCAGTGCCCGTCGTGGGACGCATTGAACGACATCAAGCGGCACTGCCGCGAGCACAACATCCATTTGCACATGGATGGCGCGCGCCTGTGGGAAGCGCAAGCGGGTTTCAACCAGTCCCTGCCCGCCATCTGCGACGGTTTCGATTCCGTCTACGTGTCGCTGTACAAGGGTATCGGCGGCCTCGGCGGCGCCGTGCTGGCCGGCAGCCGCCCGTTTGTCGAACGGGCGCGCGAGTGGTTCCGCCGCCAGGGCGGCAACATCGTGCACCGCACACCCTACGTGGTGGCCGCCGCCATGCAGTTCGATGCGCGCCTCGCCACCATGCCTCAGTATTTTGCACGCACGCAGTGGCTGTACGCGCAGCTGCGTGATTTTCCATCGATTGCCGTCAATCCCGCCGCCCCGCACGCCAACATGCTGCACCTGCACCTGCCCGTCTCGCGCGAGCGGGCCATCGCCATCCGCAACCAGGTGGCCGAAGACCACGGCATCTGGCTGTTCGGCCGCGCCAGCCACGCCGCCCTGCCCGGCCACAGCGTGGTGGAATGGTATGTAGGGGATAACTTGCTGGACCTGCCCGACGACACCGTGCGGCTGGCCTTGACCCTGCTGGATCAGGCCATGCGCATCAAAGCCTGAGCGACGTAGGTCGACGTAGGTCGGCGTAGGTCGGGTTAGCGCGCAGCGCGTAAGCCGACGCCACCACAGTCGTGACACAAAAAAAGCGCCCGAAGGCGCTTTTTTCATTTCATGGCGGCCGGGTCGGCCGCCACTACCTGCTTAGAACTTGTAGTTGTAAGCGAGACCGATCAACTGCATGCGGGTCTTGAACAGGCCCTTGGTGGTTTCACCGTTGCCGGTGCAGCCAGGGGTCACCGGCGAGCAGTCATTCTTGTAGTTGACGCTGGCATCCTTGAAGTCGATGAAGCTGTAAGCCAGGTCGAGCGAGGAATTGGCGTTCAGCTTCCAGTTCGCGCCGATCGAGTACTGCATGCGGTCGCTGTCCGGCAGCGCTGGATGACGCAGCTCGGCGCTGCGCACTGGCGCCTGGTCGTGCGCGATACCGGCGCGCAGCAGCAGGTTTTCGCTGTATTTGTAGTTGGTACCCAGCGAGACACGGTAGGTGTTCTTCCACTGCTGGCGGATGCGCTCGGCGCCTTCGGCCGTCGGCGGGAACTGGATGTCCAGGTTCTGCAGGCGCGAAGTGCGGGTCCAGGTGACGTCGCCCATCAAGGCCCAACGGTCATCCATCTGATGGAAGGCGTTGATCGACAGGGTTTCCGGCGTGCGCACTTCCACCAGCGCCTTGGAATTGACCTTGTTCGATGCCTTGGCGATGAAGGCATTGACGGCGGCGTTGTCCGACACTTGCGAGAAGTCCCAGATCGTGTCGCCTTTCAGCTTGTGCGAAATCGACGAACGGTAGGAAATACCGAAACGCGTGCCTTCATTCATCTGGTACAAATAGCCCAGGTTGAAGCCGAAGCCCCAGTCGTCGCCATCCATCGATGCGTGGCCATCCTTGGCGCCCTTCAGCGCGGCGCCGGCTGCCTGCGCGGCGGCCAGGCCCTGCGTCTTGGCGATATTGGCCAGGAAGGCTTGCGACGCGGCTGGCGCGTGCTGGGCCAGGAAGGCCACGGAACCCGGCACGTCGACCGCCTGGCCCAGTTCCGCCTTCATGTGTTCGGCGGTGACGCCGAAACCGAAGGAATGGTGTTCATTGACCTTGAAGGAAACGGAAGGATTCAGGGCGATCGCTTCGAGCTTGATGTTGGTGATCGCATAGCGGCCGCTCCAGTCATTGCCGTAATCGAGCTTGGCGCCGTACGGCACGAACAGGCCCATGCCGACAGTCCACTGGTCATTGAGCTTCTTGCTCGCATACAGGGCCGGCGCGAAGACGGCATCCGGCGCGTAGTCCTTGGTCGTGCCGCCCGGCGTGCGGCCGGTGAAAGTCTTCGAACCCGTGTCCTGGTAAGTCGAATGCGGTACGACCAGAGTGCCGCCGCCCAGGAATTGCGTGCCTTCCAGGCGCGACATGCCGGCCGGGTTGTAGAAAATGGTCGATGCATCGGCCGCTTCCGCGCCGCTGGCATCGGCCGAGCCTTGCGCGGAAACGCTTTGCGAGCCAAAACGGTAGCCCGATGCTTGTGCGGTGGAGGAGATGCCGGCGAACGCGGCAACGATCAGGAGGGGCAGATATTTATGTTTCAAGTTAGTCTCTCTTTATTATATGAAGGTCTTCGGCACACTGTCGCGGGCATCTCAAGCCGCCCCGTCTTGCACTTTTCTTGCCGCCGTGAACTCCAATTCACTGACGGCATGAGCGAAGCATATAATATTTTTTAGAAAAAAGCGAACGTTCGCTCTTTTTATGAAACAGCGTTGTTTTCCACGCCAATCACGACGTTCTACAGGGCCAGCGCCGGGGCTGGAAGCGGTATCAGAAAGCGCTGATGCATCAGCGCCAGCATCTGTTCGGCCGGCACGGGGCGCGAGATGAAATAGCCCTGCACTTCGTTGCATTGCAGCGTGCGCAGGATGTCGAGCTGCTCGCGCGTCTCCACGCCTTCGGCCACCACGCTCATGCCCAGCGCATGCGCCATCGACAGGATGGCGCGCACGAAGACCTCGCCCTGCTCCGAGCGGCCCAGCTCCATGGTGAAGGCGCGATCAATCTTCAAGCCATCCATCGCGAACTTCTGCAGCTGCGACAGCGACGAGTATCCGGTGCCAAAATCGTCGACCAGCAGGCGCACGCCCAGCGCGCGGATGGCCGACAGCTGCTCCACGGCGCGGTTCTGTTCATCCATCATGGCCGATTCCGTGATTTCCACCTCGATCAGGCGCGCATCGATGCGGTGGCGCGTCAGCGCGGACGCCAGCACCTGGTGCACGTCGCCACGGCCGAACTGGCGCGCCGAGACGTTGATCGACACGGGCACCAGTTCCAGCCCGCTCGCCTGCCAGCGCGCCATCTGCAGGCACACCTTTTCGATGACGACTTCGCCCAGCTGCGAAATCAGGCCGCTGCTCTCGGCCACGGGAATGAATTCCAGCGGCGGCACCATGCCGTGCTGCGGATGGTGCCAGCGCACGAGCGCCTCCATGCTGCACAGCTGTCCGCTCATGGCGTCGACCCGCGGCTGGTAGACGACGAGGAACTGGTCCAGCTCCAGCGCAGCCACCAGGCTTTGCTCGAGTTCGCGGCGGCTGCGGATGGTTTCGAACAGTTCGGGCTGGAAAAAGCGGTGATGGCCCTTGCCCGCCACTTTGACGGCATACATGGCGATGTCGGCGTTCTTCAGCAGCACGTCCGTTTCGGCGCCATCGCGCGGATACAGGCTGATGCCGATCGAGGCACCCATCTTGTGGCGTTCGCTGCCCAGGTAGAACGGTTCGTCGAAGGCGATGGCGATGCGCTGCGCCACCTGTTCGGCGCGGCTGTCGTCCTCCACGGGGTCGAGTACGACGACGAATTCGTCGCCGCCCAGGCGCACCACGTGGTCGCCCGGCCGCAGCACGGCTTTCAGGCGCAAGGAGGCGGCGCGCAGCACCTTGTCTCCCTCGGCGTGGCCCTGCGTGTCGTTGATATCCTTGAAGCCGTCCAGATCGATGAACAGCAGCGCCAGCATATGCCGCGCGATGGCGGCGCGGCCCAGGGCACCGGGCAGGAATTGCTGCAGCCAGTAGCGGTTGGGCAAGCCCGTCAAGCCATCCTCGTTGGCCAGGCGGCGCAAGTCGCGCTCGTGCTCCTTGGCCGTGCTGATGTCTTGCAGGGTGACGGCCAGGCGGTCGCCGCTGCGCACCACGCGCCGGCGTATCCAGCGCAGCTTGAACGGGTTGCCCTCCGGCAGTTCGATCTCTTCCTCGGAAAAACCGGAAACCATGGCGGCCCGGTAATTATGGATCAGGTCGCGGAAATACGGCTCGTGGGCGCGCGACTGCAGGCGCATGCCCAGCAATTGTTCGCGCCGCACGCCAAAATAGCCGGCGCCCGGCTCGTTGCAATCGACCATCTCGAAATCGAGGATGCTGCCGTCCGCGCCGCGCAGGGCGGCAATGATATAAAAGCCGTCGCTCGTGCCTTCGGTGGCCATGCGGTAGGCATTGCGCACGCCTTCGGACTGGTGGTGGCGCCACGCCAGGCGCAGTGACAACATGGTGGCGATGGCGGTAAAGGCCAGCAGCAGCATGGTGACGGCCAGGGCGATGCCGATATAGATCGTGCGCGTTTCCTCGTAGGGGTGCAGCATTTCGCCGTCCGACAGTCCGACCACGGCCGTAAACGGATAGGCTTTCAGCGCCTGCCAGCCCACGTAGCGGCTTTGCTTGTCGGAAAAAGCGATCCTGCCGCCCGAATGCAGGGCACCGCTCTCCGTTTCCAGAAAGCTGGTGTCGAGAAACGGCGTGCCTTGTGCGCTCCGGGTCGGCAGCACGCGCGAGCCGAGGCGCGTGCTGAACAGCTCGCCCTCTTCGCCCACCATGGCGGACATGCCGAACTTGCCGAAACTGACGCTGTTATAGAATTCGGAAAAATAGCTGGAATGAATCGAGATCAGCAGCACGCCGTCGAAATTGCCATCTTCATCTTCCAGCCGGCGCGTGAAATGCACGAGGCTTTCGTCGGCGCCGGGCACCGTGGCAGCATCGTCCGCATTGGCCGCATTGGCCCGCCCCAGCGCGATGCGCAGCGCGCTGGAATTGCTGCGCCAGTGGCGCAGCAGGAAATCGCTGCGCTCGTTGACCCGCAGGCGCTGCAGCGGCGCCGTGGCCGTCACGGGCTGGCCCTTGCGGTCGAGGATGGCGACGATGGCAAATTGCGGCAAGGCATACATGCCCTGCGTCTTCAATTGATCGAGACGCAGCTGGCCGCGCGAATTTTCCCATTCATACTTGAGCTGCAAGGTCAGCTGGTCCATCTGCTCCAGGGTGCGCAGCAGATACTGGCCATACGCTTTCGACAGCGAAGACACGCTGTCGAGCGCCTGCTGCTGCGCCACCTTTTTTTCCGCCTCCAGCTGCAGCAAGGTGGCCGTCCACAGCACGGCGCACAGGACCAGCCCCAGCAAGGGCCAGGCGAGGATCAGGCGCAAGTTGGCCTTGAGAAAATCGCCCCTGCTCATCTCCACCATGGCGCCGTTATTATTATTTACAAATTGTCGCAAGAACATGGTGCAGCGTCTGCCGTTTCTGTGTATTTCTTTAAGGACACACAAATTACCACAGAGTCATGTTTGCAGGTAAGACAGCAGCGTAATTATGTGTGCGGGTCGCAGACCGCCTGTCGCGCCTGCGTTACAATCACCATCCTTACCGTTGGAGAAATACATGCAGCAATATCAAGATTTGATCAAGACCGTGCTCGAAACGGGCAGCTGGCAAGACAACCGCACGGGCATCCGCACCCTGAGCGTGCCGGGCGCCATGATGCGTTTCGACTTGGCCAACGGCAACTTCCCTGCCGTGACGACCAAGAAACTGGCTTTCAAATCCGTGATCGGCGAATTGTGCGCCTTCCTGCGCGCCTCGCGCAACGCGGCCGAGTTCCGCGCGCTGGGCTGCAAGGTGTGGGACCAGAACGCCAATGAAAATGCGCAATGGCTGGCCAACCCCTACCGCGAAGGCGAGGATGACCTCGGTCCCGTGTACGGCGTGCAATGGCGCCAGTGGCCCGCCTATAAACTGCTGGCCGCCGACCAGCCCGCGCAAATCGCCGACGCGCAAGCGAACGGTTTTACCTTGATCGCCCCCATCGTCGAAGACGGCGTGCAAAAAGTGCTGCTGTACAAGGCCGTCGACCAGTTGCGCGAGTGCCTGGACACCATCATGACGAACCCGGGCAGCCGGCGCATCCTGTTCCACGGCTGGAACCCGGCCGTGCTGGACGCCGTCGCCCTGCCCGCCTGCCACTTGCTGTACCAGTTCATCCCGAACGCCAGCACGCGCGAAATCTCGCTGTGCTTATATGTGCGCAGCAACGACATCGGCCTGGGCACGCCGTTCAACATCGCCGAAGGCGCAGCCCTGCTGCATCTGGTGGCGCGCCTGACGGGCTACACGCCGCGCTGGTTCACGTATTTCATCGGCGACGCGCACATCTATGAAAACCACCTCGACATGGTGGAAGAGCAACTCAAACGCACGCCCTTCCCGGCGCCCAGGTTTGTCATTTCCGAGCGCGTGCCCGACTATGCGAAAACGGGCAAGTACGAGCCGGAATGGCTGGAAAAGATCGAACCGTCCGACTTCTCGCTGGACGGCTATGAACACCACGCGCCGATCAAGGCGGCGATGGCCGTCTGATGGCGGCCGCACCGCTGGCAGCCCTGCACCGCAAGCTGTTTGACGAAACGGACGGCAGCAAGTTCGCACGGCTGAAAGAACGGCTGCTGAAAAAGCATGCCGCGGACGAGCGGCTGGCCGTGCTCGATATCCTGATGGCGTATGCGCGCGATGGGCAACTGCTGCACTGGCGCACCTTTTTAATGAGCGATATCGTGCATCTGGTGGAAGGCAGTCAACATGCGGCCTTTTTCTCTTGGGCACTGGAGCAGCCCACACTGGCGTACTGGGGCGTGGATGGCTTGCTGAAAAGTACAGGCGTGGACGCGTATGCGCCCTTGGTGGCTCTGGCAGCGTCGAGCGCCACCAGCCTGGAAGTGCGCGCCAAGGCGATCAAAAGCCTGGCCATGTTCAGCCGCCAGCCGTTTGACCAGGGTTTGCCGTCCGATCCCGGCCACTGGAAGACAGAGCAGTTGCGACTAGGCGCCGTACTGGCCTGGCAAGCGGACGGCTACCCTGACGGCGCAGGCTACAAGGCGCCCCCCACGCATTACACGCTGACCCAGCCGCTTTCGCGCCTGGAAATGGCAGCCACTTTCCTGGAACGAAAACTGGCGCTGCAGCGCCAGCGCAAACAGGACCTGGCGCAACCGTCGAACTGGCTGACGGTCGCCAGCGCCGAGGACATGGCCGAGATCGACGCGCACTGGGTATTGCCAGAGATATATCGCCGCTTCCTGGAATGGTATTCGCCGCTGCGCGTGCATGTCGACGGCAAGCGCTTCCCGCAGGGCCTGCATCTGTACGGCGCGGCCGAGCTGGTGAAGGCCCAGCACGGTTACTCCGTCCATGCCGTGCACCATCACCAAATCGCGGCCTGGGCACAGAAGCTGGTGGTGATTGCTGATGCGGGCGGCGACCCGTACTGCGTGCACCTGGACGAAAGAAGCATCGACGGCGACTTGCCCGTGTACCGCGCCGAACATGGCACTGGCGAGTGGCGCTTCGAGCTCCATACGGACGATTTCATCGACTTCCTGCACCAGATCGCGCTGGCGGCCTAGCCTGCTTCGCCTCCCGGCCCGCCCAGGCTGGGTCCGCCTGGCCCGCGTCCACCCGGCGGACCGAAGCGCGGTTCGCGCTCGCCCTCTTTCGCCGCCGACGTGGCGCCGCCCAGGCGGTACGACAGCCCCACATAAATCATGCGTCCATCGAAGCGCCGCGTGCTTGTCTCGCGCAGGGACGCGCTGTTGATGACGGTTTCCATCTTGTTGCTGCTGAATACATCGGTCACATTCATGACCAGGCTCAGCTGCGGTGTCACCGTGTGGCGCCAGCTCACATTCAGGGTATTGTTCGGCGAGCGGTAGCCCTGTCCGGACAGCGTCTTGCCTTGCATTTGCAGGGCCAGCTGCACCTGGTTGGCAGTATTGACCTGGTAATTGAGGCGCGCGCGGCCGCTCAGGGCGTTGGCCGTGCGCGTGCTGCGGTTGCCCAGGTCGTCGGAAGTGGTCTGCTGGCTGCGCGCCAGGTTGCCGCTCGTGTTCAGGGTCAACGATGGTGTCAGCTTGCCGCTGACGCTGAACTCGAGCCCGCTCGAATGGCTGCCTTCGCCGTTTTCCCGCGTGGTCAAGAGCACATTGTCGCTGATAAAGTAGCGGTAATCGACGATGGCGTCCGTGTCGCGGCGGTGGTAGGCGCGCAAGCTGCTTTCCAGGCCCGCGATCTTCGTTTCATAGCCGATCTCGAACGAATCCGTCTGCGTGGGTTTCAGCTTGGGGTTGCCGGCCGAAACATTAAACTCGTCGCGGTAGACCACGTACGGATTCAGGTCGCCCGCGTTCGGCCGGCGGATGCGGTGCGCATAGCTGAAGCGCACATTGCTCTCGTCGCTGACCTTGTAGGTGGCGAACAGGCTGGGAATGTAGTTGACGTAATTGTTGCTGGCCTCGATGCCGCTCGTGATCTGGCGCACGTTCAAGTCCGTGTATTCGGCGCGCAAGCCGGCCAGCGCGCCCCAGCGTTCGGTCAGGCGCATCTGGTAGGAGCCATACAGGGCAACAGTGCGCTCGTCGAGCTCGAAACGGTTGCTGCGCATGGGGTTGACGATTTCCGCCAGGCTGGCCGGATTGATGTCCGTATATAAAGTGTCGAAGCTGCTCTTGTTGTCGGCCACCTTGTAACCGAGCTTGGCCGTGCCGCCCGCCAGCGGGCGCTCGTAGTCGCCGCTGAAGTCGACGATGCGGTTGCCCGTTTCGCTGTGCTGGCGTGCGCGGCTGTCGAAGGTGTTGACGGGCGCCACCGCGTAGGTATTCGCGTAATCGCTGTCGCTCTCGTTGGTCGACGACGACACGCGCAAGTCGATTTTGAGGGTTTCGCCCGGCAATTCACCCTTGTGGTCGTAGCGCGCGCCCCAGCTGTAATTGCGGCTGTCGCCATTGCGCACGGTGCTGCGCACATAGTCGCCGATGGTGCTGCCCGTGCTGTCGCCATTGATGTAGCGGTCGAGCGAGCGCTGGTCGTTGCTGCGTCCGTTATACGACACGCTGGCGGCCAGGGTGTCGTTGGCGTTCAGGTTGTAATTGACGGTGCCGTGCAAGCCCAGCGAGTCGTTCAAGCCATTGTTGGTGGATTGCTGGCTGCTGGGGGCGAAAGCGCCAGTGCCGCGTTCCAGGCGCTCGCGGCTGACCTCGCCCACGGAATTGCGGCCGTCATGGCGCACATTGATGCCGCCCTGATAGCCCCACGGGCCTTCGTTGTAGGTGCCGGACACGGCACTGTTGTAGCGCCCCGCGATGCCCGCGTTCGCGTTGACGGTGGCAAAGCCGCCCGGCTTGCGGTTGCGCCGCATCACCAGGTTCAGGATGGGGCCGCCACCGGCCTCGTTGCCGAACTGGGCGCCGGGATTGTTGATCACTTCCACGGATTCGATATCGTCGGCCGCCATGGCGTTCAGGGTGGCGCCGCGCGAATCGCCCTGCAGCATGGCCGACGGTTTACCGTCGATCAATATCTGCACATTGCTGCTGCCGCGCAGGGACACGGAACCATCGGGATCGACGGCCACGGAAGGCACATTATTCAAGGCATCGGCCGCCGTGCCGTTGCTGCTGCCCACGTCGGACTTGACGTCGTAGACTTGGCGGTCGATACGGCCCGTGGGACGCTCGGCCGTCACGCTGACGGAAGGAGGCGCATCGGCAGCGGGCGCCTTGGCTGGTGCGGGCTTGACGACGGTGTCGCCGCTGGTAGGCGTGGTTTGGGCCTGGACAGCGGCGCCGGAAACGAGCAGGCTGCCGCCCGCCAGACAGTGAAAGAGGATTTTATGCATTTGCTTAAAAAATAATGGAGACGCTACGGATGAGGCACTACGCCGTGGCGTGAGGGCACAGGTGTGGGCACAGTTAAAGCATGCCACGACTCCATTACGCAAAGCAAATGCGAACCATTGTTATTTACTTCAATTTACAAATCTCTTGCACTTGTGGTCATACAGCCTCATCCGATGGCCACTACCTCAGCAAGCCATTGCCGCGCGCCAGCTTCAGCCAGCCCGGATATTCCGTCATCAACAAGTCATACAGTTCCGCATCGCTGTGCTCGTCGGGCGAGCTGACGGAAAAGTAATTGGCATTGTCGACCAGGCGCCCCTGCAATTCGTCAAGCTTTTCCAAGAAGGGGAAATCGGAATCGGCAAAGGCGGAAAGAAACTTGCTTTTCGACTTGCGTCCCTTGCCGATGCCCATGAATTGCCAGAAGATGGGTTCATTGCTGGCCCAGCGCAATTGTTTCTCCGTCGTCGCCTGGTCGCTCGTGCCGCCATCGGTGACGAACATGACGTACACGGGCAACTCGGCCGCGACGGGCCGCGTGCGCTCGCCGCCGGCCTTGTCGGGGAAATAAAACGCGCGGATCGCCTGCATGGCGGCGCCATAGCGCGTGTCGCCTTCGAGCGGATGGCGCTGTATCGCCTGGCTCACATAGGTATTGCAGTTGCTCAAGGCCATGGGCGCCGGATGGTGGACGTTCTTGCCGAACAGGAAAACATCGATCTCGCCATCGTCGTCGAACTTGCAGCCCAGGGCCAGGATGCGTTCGGCAAAGCGCTGCACCAGCCCCTCTTTATACAGCCGTCCCATGGAGCCGGAAATATCGAGGCACAGACACACCTTGGCGCGGTGATCAAGCAGCCCCACTTTTTGCAGGGACACGCCCGCCTGCTTGACGAGGCTGACCAGTTGCGGCGCTTCGCGTTCCACGCGCTTTTCCAGGTTGATCTTCGCCTGCATGACGACCGAGGCCGCTGCGGGGGCAGCCTGCTCGACTTCGCCGCCGAAGTGGCGCACCAGCGCATCGAGTCCGCCATTGAAACCTTGTCCCACGGCCATGCAGCGCCAGCCGCCATCCTTGCGGTAGATCTCTGCCAGCATGACGGCTTTTTCCTGTGCAAAATCCGCACCGGCAAACGCAAAGCGGGCCAGCTCGCGTCCGCCCGCCTGCAGGCGCACGTGGCCAGCTTGCAGCTGCGACATCACGCCGCCGCCATCGATGGACGCCGTCACGACGAGGCGGTCTATGCCGGCCGGCAAGCGCGCCAGCTGCAAGGCAAACTCGGTCGTGTCGCCGCCGCTGCCGGCACGCGCTTCCGCGCCGCCGCACGGCGTGCGCGGCTGGTTGAAAAAAGTCATGTAGCGTTCGTCGGACAGTTTGCCGGCCGCATCGAGGCCGAAGCAGGCCACGTCGAGCGCCAGCCCCTGCGCGGCCACGCCGATCTGCAGCACGCCATCGGGAACGAGATTGGCCAGCGGCAAGCGCTGTCCCTTGGACAAGGTTTCCATCAGTGTCTCCTAGGCGATGTAGCGGCGCGGATTGTCGGCATTGCAATCATCTTCGTCTTCCTTGTCCTCGCCCTTGAAGACGACGGGACCGTTGAAGGCCAGCTGCAGGTTCTCGCCCTGCCAGCTCAGCCACGGCGTCGCTTCGCTGCCCGGCTCCGACGTCTTGCCGGACGGCTCGAGGATGATGCTGTCGTTCGTGACGCGCGCCATGCCGATCACATAGGTGTAGACGGAATCATCGTCGGCCGCCTTGGACAGGCGGAAGTCGAACGCGCACTCGACGATCTGCTCGCCGTATTGCATGACCATCTTCGGCCGCATGGACGCGACCGAGACGGCACCATTGGCCACCGCCGAATACACGCTGAAGACGAGGCCCACCGTGCCGCCGTAATGCTGCGCCAGCGCGGGGTTGACTTCCACCGTTTCCGTGGCCGGCTCCTTGCCCGCCGCGCCCGCCACGTCGCCCAGGTGGCGCACGTAGGGCATGGCGTCGAAGCTGCCTGCCGTGTCCGGCGCCTGGATGAAGCGCATCTGGCCGTTTGGCAAGAGGATGCCGACACGCAAATCGAGGTCGTCGTTATCGTCATCGCCATCGCCGTTATCGACCCAGGTGGCCTTGACGGTGAGCTTGCTCGGCGCACCCGCGCCCTTTTCCAGCGACACCTTGTGCGTCTGGCCCGCCTTGGTCAGCGAAATTTTGGACAGGGAAATCTTGGGCGGCGGCGGCGGTTCTGCTTGCGCCTGCGCCACTTCGCCGCCGAAATGCGCGACCAGCGCATCGAGGCCGCCATTGAAACCCTGGCCCACGGCCATGAAGCGCCAGCCGCCGTCCTTGCGGTAAAACTCGCCCAGCATGACGGCTTTTTCTTGCGCAAAATCGGCGCCCGCATACGTGTAGCGTGCCAATTCTCTGCCGCCGTCGAGCAGCCGCAAATGGCCGCTGCCCAGCTGCGCCATGGTGGCGTCGCCATCGATGGCGGCCGTGACGACCAGGCGCTCGATGAACGCAGGCAAGCGGTCCAGCTGATAGCTGAAACCGGCCGCATCGCCGGACGGCGCCGCAGTTTCCACGCCGCCACACGGCGTACGGGGCTGGTTGAAGAAAGTCATGTAGCGGTCATCGGACAGCTTGCCGTTGGCGTCGAGGCCGAAACAGGCAAAGTCCAGCGGCACGCCGGCGCTGGCCAGACCCAGTTGCACAATATTGCTCGTGACGAGGCCGGACAGCGCCAGGCGCTGCCCCTTGATCAGGTTTTCCATGGAGTCAGGGAGAAAGATGGGAAAGACAGAACCGGGCAGCAGTGCCACCCGGTACATTTACGCAAACAACTGCTTTTTAAGCATTAATACCGAAAGAGCGGGCCAGAGGGCCCAGGCCGCCTTTGAAACCCTGGCCGATCGCCTTGAATTTCCATTCACTGCCGGCACGGTAGACTTCGCCGAAGATCATGGCCGCTTCCGTCGAGCCGTCTTCCGACAGATCGTAGCGGGCGATTTCCGCGCCGTTGTCGCCGTTCAGGCAGCGGATGTAGGCCTTGCCGACCATGCCGAAGTTCTGCTTGCGGTTTTCTGCGTCGTGGATAGTGACGGCCACGGCGATCTTGTCGATGTCGGCAGGCACGTTGGCCAGGTCGACGGCGATTTTCTCGTCATCGCCATCGCCGCCGCCCGTCGTGTTGTCGCCAGCGTGAGCGATGGAGCCGTCGGCCGACTTCAGGTTGTTGTAAAAAATGAAATCAGCATCGGAACGGGCCTTGCCATCCGTTTTCAGCAGGAAGGCGCTGCCGTCCAGGTCGAATGCGGCGCCATCGGTGGCGCGCGGGTCCCAGCCCAGGCCAATCACGATTTTCTTCAAGCCAGGAGCTTCCTTGCTCAGGTTGACATTGCCGCCTTTTTGCAAACTGATCGCCATGGTAATTCCTCTTTGTTTAATAAGGTTGGTTGCTAAGGGTTGCATTCGGTGTTACAGGTCACGTCGCCGATACGCCGGCTTGATGAGCCATGAGCCTACCATAAAGTGACTACTTGCCAGCCGCGCACTATTAAAAATAATGCCATACAGAAAATACCATGCCGCTGCCCCAATGCGCAAAATGACGGATAATGCCGCTCGACAAAAATTTTCATCATCCTTGAACCCCGGCTTGTCCTTGAACAATACCAAGATACGGCTCGACTGCATCCCCGGCACCCTGTGCGACGAGCGCCTGTGGTCGCGCCTGGCCCCTGCACTGGGCGGTGCCTTTGATCTGCGGCACGTGCCCCTGCACGAGGCGCGCACGCGCCCGCAGATGCAGGCACTGATCGCCAGCCACAGCGCGCCACGGGCCCATCTGGTGGGCTTTTCGCTGGGCGCCTATCTGGCGCTCGAGCACGCGCTGGCGCACCCGCAGCGTGTCCAGTCCCTCACTTTGATCGCCAATTCCGCCAAAGGTTTGCTGCCCGCGGAAATCGAAGCGCGCCAGCGCATCGTCGCCATGCTGGAACGCAATGCCTATGCGGGCATCACGCGCCAGCGCCTGCGCGAACTGCTGCACCCATCGCACTTGGACGATGCATCGATCACGGATCTGATCCGGCAGATGGGCCTGGACCTGGGCAAGGACGTGCTGCTGGCGCAATTCATCACCACCATAGCCCGCCCCGACCTGATGGCGCGCTTGCCGGAACTCGATTTTCCCGTGCTGATCGTGGGCGCCGAAGACGACAAGCTCGTCAGTCCCGACGACCTGCGCGCCATGGCCGCCCGCCTGCCGCAGGCCACCTTGCATCTGCTGAAAGAGAACACCGGCCACATGATTCCGCTGGAGGCGCCGGGCCCGCTGGCCGACGCCATGCGTGCGCATCTGGAGGCAGCGGGCAATTTCAACGATAATGACGGGCATCGGGCATCGCCCCCACCACTTTGACAGAACCAATGAGCCATCTGACCATCATCGTCGCCACCGACCAGCAAGGCGGCATCGGCATCGACAACACCCTGCCGTGGAAATTGCCGGAAGACATGGCGCGTTTCAAGCGCTTGACGACGGGCCATCCCGTCCTCATGGGCCGCAAGACCTTCGATTCCATCGGCCGTCCGCTGCCGAACCGCCGCAACATCGTCATCACGCGCAACCCGGACTGGCGCCATGAGGGTGTGGAAGCGGTGTCGTCGGTGGAAGCGGCCATTGCCCTGCTTGATGGCGCGGAAGGCTATGTCATCGGCGGCGCCGAGATCTACAAGCTGTCACTACCCCTGACACAGCGCTTGCTGATCACGGAAATCGGCCAGACATTCGATTGCGACGCTTTTTTCCCCGCCGTTGACCATGCCGTGTGGCAAGAGACCGCGCGCGAAGCGCATGTTTCAGAGAAATCCGGCCTGCCTTACGCCTTTGTCACGCTGGAACGCAAAGCCTGATAAGGTTGAGAATGATGGCCAGAATGTTGCTGTAATACCCCTGTCACACCCATGCGTCACGCTAGCGTACGCTTGTGATGCTTGGGGGTGATATTTTTTCCCGCAGAGGCCGCATTTCTGCGAGAATCCCGTTCTTATTTTTTTTCTGCGGCTGCCGGCTTGTATCACCGCCTGAAGTCGCGCCCTAGTCCGCCCCTTCACATCTGTCAGGGGCGGCTTGCTTTTTTGGAGACATGCATGAAATTTCGTTTCCCTATCGTCATCATTGACGAGGATTTCCGTTCTGAAAATACGTCCGGCCTGGGCATTCGCGCCCTTGCCGCCGCAATGGAAAAAGAAGGCATGGAAGTGCTGGGCGTGACCAGCTACGGCGATTTGTCGCAATTTGCCCAGCAACAATCGCGCGCGTCGGCCTTCGTGCTGTCGATCGACGATGAAGAATTCGGCGGCGGTTCCATCGAGGAAACCGATCACGCCTTGAAATCGCTGCGCGCCTTCGTCGAGGAAATCCGCTACAAGAACGCCGACATCCCCATTTATCTGTACGGCGAAACGCGCACGTCGCGCCATATCCCCAACGATATCCTGCGCGAACTGCATGGTTTCATCCACATGTTCGAAGATACGCCGGAATTCGTCGCGCGCCACATCATCCGCGAAGCGAAATCCTACCTCGACGGCCTGTCGCCGCCGTTCTTCCGCGCGCTGGTGCACTACGCCAACGACGGTTCCTACTCGTGGCACTGCCCCGGCCACTCGGGCGGCGTGGCCTTCCTGAAGTCGCCGATCGGCCAGATGTTCCACCAGTTCTTCGGTGAAAACATGCTGCGCGCCGACGTCTGCAACGCCGTCGAAGAACTGGGCCAGCTGCTCGACCATACGGGTCCTGTCGCCGCGTCCGAGCGCAATGCGGCGCGCATCTTCAATGCCGATCATTGCTATTTCGTCACCAACGGCACGTCGACCTCGAACAAGATGGTGTGGCACTCGACCGTGGCACCAGGCGACATCGTCGTCGTCGACCGCAATTGCCACAAGTCGATCCTGCATTCGATCATCATGTGCGGCGCGATTCCCGTGTTCCTCATGCCGACGCGCAATCACCTGGGCATCATCGGCCCTATCCCGCTGCATGAATTCACGCCGGAAAGCATTGCCCGCAAGATCGAAGCGAACCCGTTCGCGCGCGAAGCGAAGAACAAGAAGCCGCGCATCCTGACCATCACCCAATCGACCTACGATGGCGTGATCTACAACGTGGAAACCCTGCGCGAAATGCTGGACGGCAAGATCGACACCCTGCACTTCGACGAAGCGTGGCTGCCGCACGCCACCTTCCACGATTTCTACAAGAATATGCACGCCATCGGCAAGGACCGTCCGCGCGCCAAGGAATCGATGATCTTCTCGACCCAGTCGACGCACAAATTGCTGGCCGGCCTGTCGCAGGCCTCGCAAATCCTCGTGCGCGAATCGGACACGGTCAAGCTGGACCAGGACGCCTTCAACGAGGCTTACCTGATGCACACCTCGACGTCGCCGCAGTATTCCATCATCGCCTCGTGCGACGTGGCCGCGGCCATGATGGAAGCGCCGGGCGGCACGGCCCTGGTGGAAGAATCGATCATGGAAGCGCTCGATTTCCGCCGCGCCATGAAGAAGATCGACCAGGAGTGGGGCCAGGACTGGTGGTTCCAGGTCTGGGGTCCGTCCAGCTTCAACGACGAAGGCATGGGCCAGCAGGAAGACTGGATGATACGCGCCGAGGATGACTGGCACGGCTTCGGCGACCTCGCTCCCGGCTTCAACATGCTCGATCCGATCAAGGCGACCATCGTCAACCCGGGCCTGTCGCTGGACGGCCAGTTCGGCGACACGGGCATCCCCGCGTCCATCGTCACCAAATACCTGGCCGAGCACGGCGTCATCATTGAAAAATGCGGCCTGTACTCGTTCTTCATCATGTTTACCATCGGCATCACCAAGGGCCGCTGGAATACCCTGCTGACCGCGTTGCAGCAGTTCAAGGACGACTACGACAAGAACCAGCCGATGTGGCGCATCCTGCCGGAATTCGCGGCGGCCAACCCACGCTACGAAAAAATGGGCTTGCGCGACCTGTGCCAGCAGATCCACGATTTCTACAAGGCCTACGACGTGGCGCGTCTGACGACGGAAATGTATCTGTCGGACATGATCCCGGCCATGAAGCCGTCGGACGCGTTCGCCAAGATGGCGCACCGCGAAATCGAGCGCGTGGCCATCGACGAACTGGAAGGCCGCATCACGTCCATCCTGCTGACGCCGTATCCACCGGGCATTCCGCTCCTGATCCCGGGCGAGCGCTTCAACAAGACCATCGTCGACTACCTGCGCTTCGCGCGCGACTTCAACGAGCGCTTCCCAGGCTTCGAGACGGATGTGCATGGATTGGTGAAACGCGAAGTCGATGGCAAGCGCGGATATTTTGTTGATTGCGTCAAGTTGGACGAGAACGTCTAAAAATCGTCCATGGCGGCGTTGCATTGCCTAGCCGTACTATTCGTACTGTCTTCGGCAATGCGCCTTGCCCTGAACGTTTTTAGCCATTCTTGTGAAGTTCGTTAAAAACAGTTAATGCGACTTAGCGCCGCCTGATGCAGATCAGGCGGCGTTTTTCATTGCGGCCTACCGCGCACGCTTGTGCCAGATCAAACGGCTGGGGTATCGGGCTTCTAAGATGGGCCACTCGTGCCCTCGTGATGGCTGGCATATGACGCTCAAGGTGTGGCTGGAAATCGTGCAGCAGGCGGCGGCTGGCAGTGGCGCCTTGCTGATGACGGCCTTGAAGCAGGCTCAGGTAACTGTAGCCCGGCGGCACGATGGCGAGGAGGATGGCGCGGGCATCGTCCTGTTTGCCGAGGCCAATGCCGCGCTGCTGCAAGCGCTGCCTGCGCTGTGCCGCCATGCCTCCGTGATGGCCATTGCCGCCTGCGGCCAGCCCACCAGTTGCGCGCAAAAGCGTGCCCTGATGGCGGCCGGCGCGCTCGATGTGCTGCTGTGGCCGGCGGGCAGCATCGATGCGGGCCAGGTGCTGGCGCGCCTGCAGCGCTGGCAGGCCGTGGCGCAGTTGCTGGCGTCCAGCGCCGTGCGCCAGCAGCTGGTGGGCGAGAGCGCGGCCTGGACCGCGCTGCTGCACCAGGTGGTGGAAATGGCCGCCTTCAGCCAGGCGTCGATGCTGATCACGGGCGAGACGGGCACGGGCAAGGATTTACTGGCGCAACTGATCCACCGCCTGGGCAACTGCAGTGGCGACTTCACCATTCTCGACTGCACCACCTTGTCGCCGGACCTCGCTGGCAGCGAACTGTTCGGCCATGAACGGGGCGCTTTTACGGGCGCGGCGGCCGCGCGCGATGGCGCTTTCGCCCTGGCCGACGGCGGCGTACTGTTTCTCGACGAAGTGGGCGAACTGCCGCTGCCGCTGCAGGCACAGCTGCTGCGCGCCATCCAGGAACGCAAATACAAGCGCGTGGGTGGCAATACCTGGCAACCGACCCAGTTTCGCCTCGTTTGCGCCACCAACCGCGAACTGGAATACGAGGTGGCGCGCGGCGCCTTCCGCGCCGACCTGTATTACCGCATCGCCGGCTGGCGTTGCCAGACGCCCCCCCTGCGCGAGCGCCAGGACGATATCCTGCCGCTGGCCCGGCATTTCCTCGCCGAACTGGCGCAGCAACAGCCGCCTGCGCTGGACACGGCCGTGCGCGAATACCTGCTGCTGCGCGACTATCCGGGCAATGTGCGTGAACTGCGCCAGACCGTCACCCGCATCTGGCACCGCCATTGCGGCCCCGGCCCCATCACCATCGGCGCCCTGCCGCCCGACGAACGGCTGCTGGCGCCGCTCTGGCCCGACCAGCATTTCGAAGCGGCCGTGCGGCGGGCCCTGGCCCAGGGTTGCAAGCTGTCGCACATCACGCGCTGCGCCACCGACGTGGCCATCCGCCTCGTGCTGGCCGAGGAACACGGCAACAACCAGCGCGCCGCCGCCCGCCTGGGCATAACCGACCGCGCCCTGCAGATACGCCGCAAGACGGCCGCCTGCGAGGAGCAAGCCGCTACTGCCGCGACTATTGCCACTGCCGCGACACCGCCAGCCGCCCTTTGATCTGCCTCACGCCAGCCGCGCCAGCCGCAATAAATTGCCGCCCGTGATCAGCGCCGCATCGGCTGGCGGCAAGCCCAGCAAATGAATCTTGTGCAATTCCAGTCCCGGATGCAGCCACGGACCATCCGAGCCAAACAGGACCTTGTGCGGCCCCGCCCGGCGCACGGCCTGCTGCAGCAAGTCGAAGCGGCGCACGCCCGAGCTGTCCGTATGGATGTTCGGATGCCGCACAAGGTGGTCGATCAGCGCCAGCTGCGCCGCCCAGTCGTCGCCAAAGCTGCCCAGGTGGGGCAAAATGAAATTGACGTCGGGATACTGCTGCGCCAGCAATTCGGCCACGGCCACCTCACCGGCCGGGTCGTACAGCACGGGCAAGCCGAAAAAGCGCGCCGCCTCGCACAGTTCGCCGCTGATGCGCGCGTCAAGCCGGTGCGCCTTGATGCCGACAAAACCATAACGCTCGACGGCCGTGCGCACCAGGTCCTGGATGCGGCCCCGGTCGCGCCGCGCATGCACGAAGGCAAAGCCGTAAAAGCGCTGCGGATCTGAGGCGACCAGGCGCGCCACGCCATGGTTGGCGATGGCGTAATCGGAGTGGAAGGTGGCGAACAGCACGCTGCGGGCGATACCGGCCGTCTGGGCGCGGCGCAAGTAGGCCTGCAGCGGCGCATCGCTGTCCCACGGCCCGCTCAAGCCGTCGCCCGGTCCCGCATGGCAGTGGCAATCGATGATCATCGTGCCACACTATTGCCAGTCGCCCATGACGACGATGCGGTTGCCGCGCCGGCGCCAGCGTCCGCTTTCCTCTTCCTGCTGCGGCGCAGGCGAGCGGAAGTGCGGCAATTGCTGGTGCAGGGCCCGCGTCAGCGCGCTTTCCACGGCGCGCGTGCTGCCATCGCCGTCACCAGCCAGGCGCGCCGCCTGTCCCGCGATGCGCACGAAGCGGCGCGCCAGTTCCAGTTCACGATCGGCCGGTGCTGCGCTCTCCATTTCCAGCTCCAGCGCATTGCTGGCCGCGCGCCCCAGGGCCGAACCGAGCGCCGTGCCCACGCCCGGTATCGGGATCATCGAACCGAGGGCGCCGCCGACAAAGGGCAAGGCCGTCTTGGCCACGGCCTTCAAGGCGCCGCCCAGCGGCTTGGCCACCTTGGCGATGGTAGCGCCCACTTTCTTGACGCCCTTCCACACGCTTTTGAAGACATTGCCGAGAAACTGCTCGAGTTCCTCCTCGCTGGCCACTTCCAGCAATTCCATGGCCAGTTGCAGTTCTTCCTCTTCGCTGAAGACGGCCGGCGCGCGGCCCTTGCCCGGCCACTCCCGGCCGAATTCCAGCACTTCAAACGCGGCGCCTGCCCGCTGCCGGCATTGCCCGCATTCACATTCGAGTTGGTGCATGATGCTCTCCTTCGCAGTCGTCAAGGTACAGTCGTCGTCAGCCCCACATTTCGCCCAGCACGGCCATTTCCAGTTCGCGCCGCTGGTTCGTCAACACGCCGCGCCGGTGGGTAAACATGTCGCTGTGGATACCCTTTTCCAGAATGCGCCGCTGTGCGGCCGACGATAGCGGCGCCACATAGACGTCATGTGCGCTCATGTCGATGCCCATCATCTTGCCGCACAGATGGTGCTGTTTCAGGCGCCGCCGCAAATCATCGGTCTGGCCGCTGTAGGCGCGCCGGCCATCCTTGGTGTCGAACTCGATCACATACAGGCCCGGCCCCGTGGCGTTCGCATCGTTGACGGCCTGCGGAATCGCTCCCACCGCCTGGTAGCGCAAGGCGGCCGCGCCCGGCACGCGGCCCAGGGTGGACGCCAGGATGGGCGGCACTTCGCCCTGCATCTGGCCGTCATCCTGGTCCGGGTCCTGATCTTGTCCCTGATCCTGCCCCTGGCCTTGGTCTTGATACCGGCCCGTGTCCTGATACGGCGCCGGCTCCTGCTGGCCGCCGAACACGGGATACGGCGCCGGATAAATGGTGGGATAGATGGCGCCATAGCCGCCCCAGCCCCGGTAGCGCGGCGGATACGGCAGGGGAGGCGGCGGATAGCGGGGTGGCCGGCGCCCCTGGCCCTGGTAGCGTGGCGGCGCGGGACGGCGCGGGCCCCGCAGCGGCGGCCTTGCGCGCAGACCGCCACCGCGCATGGCGCCGCGTCCACCTCCCGGGCGCGCACGCTCGCCTTCCCATTCGCTCTCCCATTCACTTTCCCATTCACCTTCCCACTCGCCCTCGTCCTCCCCTTCTTGCGTCCCTTCTTGCAACCACTGCTGCGACCATTCCCCCAGCCACTCCTGCTCGCCGGCCCCTCCCGCCTGCCCCGCAAAGGGCAGCATTTCAAACGCTTCGTTCATATCGCCTCCTCGTATGATGTTCAAGCAACTCCATCGCCTGTTCCAGTTGCCGGGGCGTCTGGTCGGCCCGCAGCAGAAACGTCAGCGCGCCGTGACCTTCCCCCGCTTGCGCCAGCGCCAGCACGCCCGCCTCGCGCAAGGCTGGCTGCAAATGGGCGCGCCCGGGCAGGCGCTGCACGGGGAAGCTGCCGCCCCGGCAAGCGATGCCGGCCGCCGCCATTCCCGCCCGCCATTGCACCACCCTGTCCGCCAGCCTGGCCCGCAAGGTGTCGCCATGGCGCGCATTGAGCGCCAGCGCCCGCCACGCCGCCGCCAGCACGGCCGCCGAGGGCGGACTGGCATGCACGCGCGTCTGGCTGTGCGCCGCAAAGCGCCGCAGCAGCTTGCGGCTGCCTGCCAGCACGGCCAGCGGCACGCCAAATCCCTTGGCCAGCGAGGCGCCGATGATCAGCGATTCCCCATGCAAGCCATGCAGCCGCGCCGAGCCGCCCCCCTGTGTACCCGTCACGCCCAGCACCTGCGTGTCGTCGAGCAGCAGATAACCGTCGCCCTGGCGCGCCAGAGCTGCATAGCCGGCCAGCGGCAAGACCTGTTCGCTGCCCGGCACATAGCCATCGGCCAGGATCAATGGACGCCGCCCTTGCCTGCCCCAGGCCGCCACCAGCTGCCGCAGCGCCGCCATCTCGCCGCTGGGAAACACTTGCTGCGGCACGCCCAGGGCCTGCGCCCGCTCGGCGCCCCAACGCGCGATGGCGTAGCTGCCGCCATCGACGAGGATCACCAGCCGCTCGGCAGCCAGCATGCCGAACAGGTCCCAGAACAGGTGCAGGGTCGACGGCAGCACGCAGGCCGCTTCGCAGCCTTGCAGGGCAGCGAGATCCGCGGCCAGGGCCTGCGCGCCGGGCGGCTCGTGCAGCGCGGCCGGCTGGCCCAGGGTCAGGCTGCTCCACGGCGCCAGCGCGGCTGCCGGATGGCGCATGCCCAGGTACAGGGCACTGGTAAAGTCGAGCATGCACGCGCCCCGCTCCCGCCCTAGACGCTGCGCAGCTGCTGGCTCAGGCGCTGGCGCAGCAACACCGAGGGCATCGTCGCTTCGACCACCGGATCGCTGCTGTCGACGGACAGGTCGACCCCGGTGGCGGCGCGGTAGCCGTGGATATAGCCCTGCACTTGCGGGCGCCAGAAACGCGCCCAGTTGAACGCCTGGGTCGGCTCATAGATGTCGCTCCAGTTGCCGTAGCGCACAGACAGAAGCAATTGCTCGCCAAAAATGGCCAGGTTACGGAAATGCATCACGCTCGTATCCGTCCAGCCCTGCAGTTTCTTCATGGCGTCAACCCTGTCCATCCACGGTTCCGGATACGCGACCATCACGCGCGTCGGTAAAAATTCACGGAATTCGGGACGCGCCAGCATCCATTGCTGCATCAGCATCTCGATACGTGCCGTCGACGGCAAGTCGCCGAACTGGTTGTGCGCGCCCTGCGACAGGATCAGGTGGATTTCTTTCAAGGCATTGAGCACGGGGAAGGCGTCCGCCTTCACGGTGGTGTCGTCATCCTGCTTGTAGAACGAAGTCAGCAGGCGCAGCAAGTGGTGGAACGCTTCCAGGAATTTGGAGCGGCTATCGGCTGGCCGGAAGTGCTGCACTGCCTTGCCGTCCAGGCGCACACCGTAGTGATGGTCATACTCATAGTTCCGGCGCATCACGGTCAGCCGATGCTGTTCATCCTGCGTGTATCCCCACAGCAAATTATTCAGCGGACGCAGCATGTCGATTTCCGTGTTCGACAGGGGGTCGAGATGGTTGCCCGGCGCGCGCAGGTTCTGGAAGCGTTGCGCGATGGCGTTCATGGTTTGCACGAGCATGCCCTCTTCATGCCAGTACGACCAGATCAGTTCCAGCAGGCAAGGATTGGCCAGCTTTTCCTGGATGATGCCAAAGCACAGGTCCACTTCGCCTTCCTGGCCGCGCGGGATGCTGATGGGAATGTCGGGCAGCTTGCGGCGGATCACGGCCAAATAGGGCAAGGTCTGGAAGCCGTCGATATTTTCCAGGTAGTCATTGCGCAGCACGGTTTCCAGGTCGCGTCCCTGGGGGATGTCGCGCCGGTCCAGGTAGGCGTTGTCCTCGGCCGGATTGAAGGCCAGCGGCTGGTTCAGCACGCCGCAATTGACCATCACGAACGCTTCCGTCGCCACTTTCAGCACGCGGTAGGAATCGGCATCGGAAAACGGCAGCGCGCGGCGCTGCTTGAGCTGCTGGAACATCTCCGTCTTTTTGACGAAGCGTTCCTGCTCGAAGCCGCGCACGCTGGCCAGGTCGCCGCAAAACAGGCTGTCCATGAAATGCAGGTAATTGGTAAACGACATCGCCTCGGTGCTGTTGCGTATCAGAGTCCACAGCGGCAAGTCTTCCGTCGGCTCCGTTTCCGTGCGCGTCAGCGACACGCCCACATTGCCCGAGATGGGTTGCGGCTGGCGCTCTTCCGTCTCGTATTCCGCATCCAGCGCCAGCATGGCGTTCGGGCTCATGCCTTCCGGCACGGGCAAGGCGCTGCGCAATTCGGACCGCTGCGACAGCATCATCTGCCCCATGAAACGGTGCATGCCGGCGCGCCGCACTTGTGTGGTAAACGCGTTGTCCGCGCCGCGCATCGGTACCCATGGCGCGGCGGCCAGCACTTGCACCTGATCGCGCCCGTCGGCGCTTTGGTCGCCGTCAAACGCGATCGTGGCCACGGCGCGGTCGCCCACCCTGCCGAAATGGCAGTCGCTGGGATGGCAGTCGGCCGTTTCAAACGCCAGCGTCACCTGCGGGTTGAGCTGGGGCGTGAAGCACAGCACGGCGCTGCAGCCGGCCTGCACCGTCACGCACTGGGGCGCTGTGGCGGGGAAATTGCCATACACCCCCACGTAGCTGCCCGTCGCCAGGTCGGTAAACACGGTGCCGCCACGCCCATCCGTCCAGCGCACGCCCACCAGCATGGCGGGGTCGGGCACCCAGGTGGCGGCATTGAACAGATGGCAGTCAGCCTCGGCTCCCCGGTACAGGCTGATGGCGGCATTGACGACCATGGCCCCGCTGTCCTGCTCGTGCACGGTGACGGCAATGCTGCCGCCGTGGTGTTTCGGACCCGCCTGGCCCGCCCCTCTGTTCTTGCCACCCATATTGCTGCTCGTCTTGCTGCTCATGTCATTCTCCTCAATGGATAATCAAACGGGATGCCAGGGGCGGCAGCAGCCTGCCGGACTGGCGGCCATGCCGCACGACATCGGCGCACAGCTCCGACGTGTCCAGGGTGCTGCGCAGGGCCCAGTGGGTCAGCAAACGCCCCAGCAGCTCGCTTTCGTCTTCCGGGCTCAGGGTGCCGCTGGCGCGCGCCTGGCCCAGTACGGCGAAGACCAGGGTCGGCGCGGCCTGGTACATCTGCGCCGGCGCCAGGGTCCAGCTGCGAAACAGCTGCGCCAGCATGGCCGGCTGGCGTGTGCGCACGGCCATGGCTTCGGCCAGCGAGCCGCCGCGCAAGGCAGGCGGCCGGTGCTGCACCAGCAAGCCCACGAGGGCCGCCATGCTGGCCTGCAACTGCTCCAGCAGCCGCTGCCGGGCCGGCGGCAGGCCAGCCAGCGGGTAGTACGACAGCCACAGCTGCTCCAGGCGGTCCCACTGCGGATGCGGATACAGGGCCCGCCCCATGGCGCAGCTCAGGCGTACCCGCAACCATGGCACCGGGTGCGGATCGTCGATATTGAGGCGGAAGACAAACACGCGCGGCAGGCTGACCACGCCGATCAGGCCCAGGGTGGCGGCCACGCCGACCCGCGCCAGCGACCAGAAATCGGCCACGATCTCGGAAATCCACCGTTCCCACAGCTGCCACACGTGCACGGCACCGCTGCCGCCGTGCTGCATGGCTTGCAGTACGGGTCGCAAGGACGCCACCAGGTCCAGCAGCGCCGCGCCCTGGTGGCCCACCTCGTGCACGAGCGACGAGGCGATGCTGCTGCCGATCATGCGTTCGCGCGGCAGGCGGATGATGGCGACGGGATTGTCACCGCCGCCCGGCAGGCGCGTGCGTGCGCGGCGGATGGCCGCGCCCGGGCCCCGGTCCAGGTAGCAGATCACGGGCGGCGCCTGGTACACATTGCCGGGCAGCGCCAGCGCGTCGGCGGCAACGATGTCGAGGCCGGCCAGCCACACACCCGTCTTGTGCTCGCTGCGCTGCGTGATGACTTCGTTGAACAGGTCGAACTGGGTCAGCGCGGCATTGAATTTCAGGCGCAGGAAAGTGAAGCGGCGCTGTGCCTCGGCGGCCGTGGCCATGCTGGCGCCGTCGGCGTACTCGCGCCGCAGCCACCACTGGAACTGGGCCACCATGCGCCGCAAGGCGCGCCGGCCCTGCACCAGCTGGCTTTCGATGGCCGACTGGGCGCTGGGCATCAGGGCGGCCGCCAGCACCGTCGGCTCGATCAGCGCGAACGGTTCCAGCCGCGCCAGCCGCGTCAGCAACGAGCGTGCTTCCTGCGCCAGCATCCAGGCAGCGTAAGCGCCGATGGCCATGATGTCAGACGCCGTACAAGACGATTTTGTGGCCCTGGCGCGCCCAGCGTCCGCTGGACTGGCGCATGCCGCCCTGGCCTTGGCCCTGGCCGCGTCCGCCCCCCTGCGTCATGCTGCCGCCCGCGCCGGCGCCGCTGCCTCCCTGCGTGGCCACCTGGCTGCCGGGGCGTCCCAGCAAGCCGGGCGCGAACTGGCGCGCCGCCGCGCTGGCGGCCGCCTGGGCGATGGCGCGCGGGTCGCCCGCACCGCGTGCCTGCGCGGCCCGGTTGACGGTGTCGGCGGCCAGGCGCACGAACTGTTTGGCGCCCTCGAATTCGCGGTCCTCATTCGATGACGTTTCCGCTTCCAGCCCCAGCGCGTTGCCGGCGGCCGAGGCCAGGCCGCTGCCGATCTTGGCGCCCAGCGGGCCGCCAAAATAGCCGCCGATCGCGCCGCCGGCCAGGGGGATGGCTTTTTTCGCTACGCCCTTGAGCACGCCGCCGACCGCTTGTCCCACGGGCGACTTGATGATGCCGCCCGCCACCGAGGCGGCCTTGCGCAGGAAATTGCCGAGAAACTGTTCCAGCTCGGCTTCATTGCTGACCGACAGCAGTTCATTCGCCAGTTCCATTTCCTCGGTCTCGGAAAACATGGCGTTCGCGCCGCCCTCGCCGCTCCACTCGCCCTGGCCAAACTCGAACTGCTCCGCTTCAAAGCCGGACATCTCCTGCCCGTATTCCAGGGTCGTACGATCTAAGTCATGCATGATGAGCTCCTGTAAGTTAACACCTCGGTTGACACTCAGTTGACACTACAGCGCCGGACGGACTGGCCGTCCGGCTAACAATCGAGCACGACGATGTGCCCGCCCTCGCGGCGCCAGCGGCCACCGTCCGGCCCCGGCGTTTGCGCCGCCTGCCTGAGCAAGCCTGGCGCCACGCTGCGTGCCACTTGCAGCAGGGCCGTCTCCACCCGCGCCCTGGGTGCGCGCGCGTCCGTACCGCAGTCCTGCGCCAGCGCCGTATTGACGGCATCGATCAGGTGCACGACCTGGCGCGCCAGTTCGAATTCCTTGTCTTCCGGGCTCAATCCTTCCAGTTCCATGCCGAAGATGCCGGCGGCGCGCCGCTTGAGCGCCTGCGGCGAACCGCCATGCAGGGGCAGCAGGGGCGCCACCACCTTGCCCAGCAGCTGACGCAGCGGCCCTTCCAGCGGCGTGCCGCGTACTTGCTGGCCCGCCGTCGTGGCGCCCAGCTGGCGCGCCAGGAAAGCGTCGAACTGCGCCGGCGCCTGCAATTCCAGCAACTGCGCCGCCAGTGCCAGTTCATCTTCCTGCTGCAAAGGCAGCATGCCCGGCGCTTCAGGCAATTCCATTTCGGGACGATAGGCGAGCAGACGGCTGGTCATGGCAGGCTCCGGCAACAAGGAAAGGCACGCGGCCCATGCCCTGTTATTGCAAGGGCCGTGCCAGCAAGGACAAGGGAAAAGCGGCGGGTAACGGCGAACGGCGTTTCGCCGATGGCGTAAAAACCATGGTTTCCGGCGAAGCTGTTTTCGCTCTGTCCATGAGCTTTCAAACAAGCTTAATTCGATGAAATTGATTACGTCGTCTATCGACCACAAGTAGGCGTTCACGTAAAAATATTTTTCCATTTGTAAAAAATAAAGTTCCTCAAAAATACGCCAACAAGCACTCAACCTCGCTCAAAAATCCACCAACTCGAAAAATGGACAAGACGTAAATGTTCTTTTGAGCACGCACTTTCAGTAGGCAGGCAATACAATTACGAGGTCAGATTTTGATTGCCACAAAGAAACTAAATGAACCACCCTACTTTGCGCCGCTTGCTGGCTGTAACACTCCTGAGTTTGCTCACCGCCTGTGGCGGTGGCGGTGGCGGGGACAGCCCGACCGCTGCGATACAGAAACCCAATACCGCGGCGGTACCGCCCGCGGATGTGACGCCGGGCGAGCCGGCAGTTCCCGGGGAAACCGCCCCGCCGCCCCCACTGACCACGCCACCGGACGCGAAGACGATGACTTTTACGCGCCAGCAGGCGTCGCGCTTCCTGGGCCGGGCCACGTTCGGTCCGAATATGGCGGCCATCGATGCACTTGCCACCAGCGACAGCAACGCCTGGTTCAAGTACCAGTTTTCCAGGCCACAAACCTTGCATCGAAAATATCTCGATGCGAAATTTCCACCGGCGGGCACGACGGCCAGCAAAGCCTTGCCGCAGGATTTTTACGAGTCGTTCTGGCAGCAGGCCGCAGGCGGCGACGATCAGTTGCGGCAACGCACGGCGTTTGCCTTGTCGGAAATTTTCGTCATTTCCACGCAAAACGAGGCCGTGTGGCCACACGTGCGCGGTGTCGCCAGCTATTACGACATGCTGGGGCAACATGCTTTCGGTAACTTCCGCACCTTGCTGCAAGGCGTCGCCACGCATCCGATGATGGGGCTGTATCTGTCGCACCTGCGCAATCAGAAGGAATCGGCGACGCGTACCCCGGATGAGAATTTCGCCCGCGAAGTCATGCAGTTATTTACCATCGGCCTGTATCAGCTGAACGCTGACGGCAGCGTGAAATTGTCCGGCGGCAAGCCCATCGACACCTACTCGCGTGATGACGTGAGCGGCCTGGCGAAAGTGTTTACGGGCTGGAGCTGGGCCGGGCCTGACCAGGCTGCGAACCGTTTCTTTGGCAGCGTGGCCGATCCGGACCGGGACTGGAAGCCGATGCAGAATTACACCGCCTTCCATTCCACCGGTGAAAAACGTTTCTTGGGCGTCAGTATTTCAGGCGCCACCACCGGCGAAGCCGACTTGGCGCAAGCCCTTGACACCCTGTTCAACCACCCGAACACAGGGCCCTTCTTCGGCCGCCAGCTGATCCAGCGGCTCGTCACCAGCAATCCCAGCCCCGCCTATGTGGGCCGGGTAGCAGCCGCGTTTGCCAACAATGGCGCTGGCGTGCGCGGCGACATGCAGGCGGTGCTGCGCGCCGTGCTGCTAGATCCGGAGGCGCTGGCCCCGGCCGGCACGACCTTGCGCACGGGGAAATTGCGCGAACCGCTGGTACGCCTGGGTAACTGGATGCGCGCCTTTAACGCCAAGGATGCAGCCTCGCAATACCGCGTCTACTACCTGAGCGATCCGCTCACGGGCCTGGGCCAGAATCCCATGAATGCGCCATCCGTCTTCAATTATTTCCGTCCCAGCTATGTGCCGCCCAATTCGTCGCTGGCCGCCGCCAGCCTGGTGGCGCCGGAAATGCAGATTACGGCGGAACCGTCCGTCACCGGCTATCTGAACTTCATCCAGGATGCCATCAGCGGCGGGGTAGGAGAAAACGCCTCGGTGAAGGCGGATTATGCGGCCGAGCTGGCCCTGGCCGACCAGCCGGCAGCCCTGCTCGACCGCGTCGACCTGCTGCTATTGGCCGGCAGCATGTCGACCAAGCTGCGCGGCACCATCCTGTCCACCGTCAATAGCGTGCCGATTCCGGCCGCCACCGGCAGCAATGCCGCACAAGTCAACCTCGCAAGAACCTACCGCGTACGCCTGGCCATCTTCCTGTCGATGGCCTCGCCTGAATACCTGGTCCAGAAATAAGGAAGCCGCATGTCCCATCTCCCCCCTTTTTCCCGCCGCCGCTTCCTTGGCTCCATGCTGAGCCTGGCTGGCAGCACGGCCGCGCCGTTCGCCCTCAACCTGGCAGCCATGGGCCAGGCTGCAGCCCAGTCGGCCGATGACTACAAGGCGCTCGTGTGCCTGTTCATGGCCGGCGGCAACGACGCCTTCAACACGGTGCTGGCAACCGATACATCGTCCTGGAATGAATACCAGCGCCTGCGCAACACGGGCAGCAATGATTCGATCCACTTGCCCGCCGTCGGTGCAGCCGGCGGCGTGTTGCCCATCGTGCCGGCCACCGCGCAAACGGGACGCAGCTTTGCCCTGCATCCCGCCCTCGGTCCGCTGAAAAGCCTGTTCGATGACGGCCGCGCCGCCGTCGTCGCCAATGTGGGCACCCTGATCCAGCCCGTCACCCTGGCGCAATACAAGGCGGGCAGCGTGGCCCTGCCGCCCAAGCTGTTTTCGCATAACGACCAGCAATCGACATGGCAATCGGGCTTGCCGGAAGGCGCCAGCATCGGCTGGGGCGGGCGCCTGGGCGACCTGCTTGGCGCAGGCAACGGCAACGCCATGTTCACGGCCGTGTCCGCTGCATCGAACGCGCTGTTCCTGAGCGGGCGCCAGGTGCGCCAGTTCCAGGTGGGCCAGGCCGGTGCGGTGCCGATCCGCAATATCAATCTCAGCGGCAGCCTGTTCGGCACGGCGCAGGGACCGGCGGCCTTGCGCCAAATCATCACGACGGCCGGCAGCGACCTGATGGAGCAGGAACATGTGGCCACGATCGAGCGCGCCATTTCCAGCCAAAGCATCCTCAGCGGCGCCATGCTGGCGGCCGGCGCGGGCGGCGTGCCCAATCCACCGCCCTACATCAATCCGAACACGGGCGCGTCCGGCGTAAACCAGCTGGCCGTGCAATTGCAGACGGTGGCGCGCATCATCGGCGGCCGCGGCGCCCTGGGGGCGAAACGGCAAGTGTTTTATGTGACCTTGGGCAGCTTCGACACGCATGACCGGCAAAAAGTGCTGCATGGCGACCTGATGGCCCGGCTGGCCCATGCGCTCGCGTACTTCGACACGGCCCTGGCGGCCCTGCAGGGCGTGGATCTGCGGCGCCATGTGACGACGTTTACAGCGTCGGACTTCGGCCGCACCTTCAGCAGCAACGGCGATGGCACGGATCACGGCTGGGGCGCCCACCACTTTGTCGTGGGCGGCGCCGTGAAGGGCCGCGACATCTACGGCGCCTTCCCCGTCACGGGCATCGGCCATGCGCTGGACGTGGGTTCCGGCGCCCTGCTGCCGACCACGTCCGTCGACCAGTACGGCGCCACCCTGGCCAAGTGGTTCGGCGTGGCCGACAGCCAGCTGGCCGAGGTGTTCCCGAACATCGGCAACTTCAGCCGGCGCGACCTGGGTTTCATGACGACAACTTAACCGTTCACGGCGATCACCAGCGTGGCGACGTAACCCTGCGTGGCATTGCCCGCCACCGTGGCCATCTGCAGGCTGGCGCCGTCGCTGAAGACATTATCGGTCGCATAGCTGATCTGCGCCAGGTTGCGCACGCTGGCCGTGTAACCGCTGGCCGCGTAGGCCTCGTTCAGCGTTGCCAGCGGAAACGTGAATTGCGAGGCCTTGATGCGGTTCGAGGCAGAGGCCGCCATGGCCACGCTGGGATAGACCTCGACATGCACGTGCGGCATGCGTCCCGCGTAACAGCCGGGAAAGATGGTCGTGAAGCTGAGGCTGCCGGCGCTGTCCGTTACCTGCACGCCGCGCAGGTAATTTTGCGCCGTCACGCCGCTCGAATACAGCGAATACAGGCCATCGCGATCGCAATGCCATACATACACGGCGTAGCCGGCCAGACTGGCGCAGCTGCCGCTGGCGTTGAGCAACTGCAACTGGATGGTGAGCGGCACGCCCGCCGCCACACCCGCAGCGCCATTGAAACTGGCGCGGATATCGCTGCGCACGACGCCCGACTGCTTCAGCACGTTGATGATGCTGCCGCCATGCGTGTTCGTGCCATCGGCCGGGTACGGCCCGCCCGTTTCCTCCGGTATCACCGTGCAGGCGCCCGTGGTCGGTATTGCAACGGTGCCGGCACCGCTGCCTGCCGCCGTATCGCTGGCGTCCGAAGCGCCGCCGCAACTGATCAAAGGCAAGGTGGCGGCGCCAGCCAGCAGCCAGCGCAGCACTTGCCGCCGTTCAGCCGCCTGCCGGCGCATCATTTCGAGGTCGGATGCCAGACCGTGATCATGTAATTCCATATATATTCCATCAAGTGGGGCAAACCCGCCAAGGCGGGGCTGAGGCTGGCACACAGGTACAAAACCTGCGTGGCCCGTCGCGAGAGCGCCTGGATGCGCATGCTGACTCTCCCTGTGCTCGCGCCGGCCGCCTACTCGGGGCGCTCAAGGTGGCGCGGGCCTTGGCGGCCGTCGTGCAGCTGCTGCGCCTGCTGGCGCTGTTCCGGCGTCAGCACGGCCAGCAATTGCTGCTCGAGGCGCGCCTGCAGCAAACTGATCTTCGCCATGGCTTGCGCCGCCGTGTTCGCCAGCGCGCCGGCTTTCGCATCGTCATAGGCGCTGGACCCGGCCAGCTCGCGCAGCTGCGCATGGGCCTTGAAGGCGATCTTTTCCTGTTCCCGCAACTCGGGCGCCTGGGCGTAGGTGGCGGCGAAAACCTTGTCCTGCTGCGCTTCGTTCAGCTCGATGCCGTGCAAAAACGGCGGCAAGCCGGGCGGCGGCCCTGGCTGGGCCAGCGCCAGCAAGGGCATGCTGCAGGCGGACAGCAGCAACAGGGATACAACAATGCTCAGGTATTTCATCGGGATTTCCTTTCGTGGCGGTCAGCCCTGATTGTCGTCGTCTGGCGTGTAAAGCAACGTCAGGGCCGCGTAAAAGCGCGTAAAGGAAGGGCCGGAAATGTAAGCGAACGTGTGTAAAAGCGGGTAAAACCGCGCTGAACAGCGCCTGTTGACTGCTATCATCGGACGATATTCACCCGAAAAAAGCACAGGCATGAGCAAGGTTTTGTTAATCGATGACGACGTGGAACTGGTCGGCATGTTCCAGGAATACCTGACGCAGGAAGGTTTCGATGCCCGCGCCGTGCATGACGGCGAAAGCGGCGCGGCCGAAGCGCTGACGGGCCTGTACGCGATCGCCATCCTCGACGTCATGATGCCGCGCATGAATGGCCTGGAAACGCTGCGCCGCATCCGCGCCGGCAGCAACCTGCCCATCTTGATGCTGACGGCGCGCGGCGACGATACGGACCGCATCGTGGGCCTGGAGCTGGGCGCCGACGATTACGTGACAAAACCATGCACGCCGCGCGAGCTGACGGCCCGCATCCGCGCCATCCTGCGCCGCGCGCAAGCGGCGCCGCACGATGCGTCGGGCCTGGCGCCCCTGACCGTGGGGCAACTGACGATGTGGCCCGAACAGCGCCGCGTTTCCTGGGCCGGCGCGCACCTGGAGCTGACGAGCACGGAATTCAACTTGCTGGAAGTGCTGGTGCGCCATGCGGGCAAACCCGTGAGCAAGAATCAATTGTCGGAACTGGGCCTGGGACGGCCCATGGCCCGCTTCGACCGCAATATCGACGTGCACTTGAGCAGCCTGCGCCGCAAGCTCGGCAGCCTGGCCGACGGCCGCTCCTGCCTGCAGACCGTGTACCGCCTCGGCTACCAGCTGATCAAGGAGTAAGCGTGGGCCGTTTGTTCTGGAAGTTTTTTCTGTGCATCATGCTGGCGCAAGTGACGGCCACCATCGGCATCGGCGGCACCTTCTGGCTGAAAAACCGCGCCGCGCAGCAGGAACGAGCCCTCGACATCGACACCAGTCCGCCCGCGCAAATGATCATCGAGGCCGCCAGCGCCACCCTGGAAGCGGGCGGCAGCCAGGCCTTGCGGCAATTCCTGGGCAAGCTAGAGCGCATGCGCGTGTTCGCCGTCGATGCCAAAGGACAAGAATTGATGGGCCGCGCCGTGCATCCCGCCATGCTGGCCAAGGCGCGCGCCATGCTGGAGCAAAGCCAGGCCCATCCCGTCGTGCGCGACGCCGCCGGCAGCGACGGCAAGCGCTACCTGCTGTTCCTGCCCTCGTCCGAGCGCTTTCGCAATGCCGAGGCGGGGGCCGCGCGCGACACGCTGAACGCCGTCGCCATGAGCGGCCCGCGCGCCATGGGGCCCGCTCCACGGCCCCACGAAGCGGGCGCCCCGCCGCCACGCGGCGAATTCGGCCGCGGCCCGCCGCCGCGCATGGACACGCCCTACCGCAACTTCATTCCCTTGGGCGCCGCCATCGCCGCCAGCCTGCTGTTCGCCTTTTTGCTGGCCTGGTATTTTGCGCGCCCCATTCGCGACCTGCGGCAGGCATTCGAGGCCGCCTCGCACGGCAACCTGGCGCCGCGCTTTCAGGCCAGTGGCAAGCGCGGCGATGAATTGACGGACCTGGGCCGCGATTTCGACCGCATGACGGGGCGCTTGCGCAACCTCATGGATAGCCAGACGCGCTTGCTGCATGACGTCTCGCACGAGCTGCGCTCGCCCCTGGCGCGCCTGCAGGCCGCCATCGGCCTGGCGCACCAGCAGCCGGAAAAGATGGCTGCCTCGATGCAGCGCATCGAACGCGAAAGCGAACGCATGGATAAACTGATCGGTGAGCTGCTGACCCTCTCACGCCTGGAGGCGGGAGCCGGGCAAGCGCACAGCGAAGACGTCGGCATCGCCGACCTCGTGCACGACATCGTGGATGACGCCCGCTATGAAGCCAGGGCGCGCCAGCTGGGCATCGCGCTGGCCGGAGACGCGGCTACTGCCGATGCCTGCGTCACGGGCCAGCCGGAACTGCTGGCCCGCGCCGTGGAAAACGTGGTGCGCAATGCCATCAAGCACAGCCCCGATGGCGGCACGGTGAACGTGGAGCTGTCGCGCCAGACCGGCTGGCTGCGCCTCGCCGTGCTGGACCGGGGCCCCGGCGTCGCCAGCGCCGACCTGGCCCGTATCTTTGAACCGTTCTTCCGCGCCAGCAATACCCAGCACAGCACGGATGGCCACGGCCTTGGCCTGGCCATCGCCCAGCACGTCATCAGCGCCCATGGCGGCCGCATCGGGGCCAGCTTGCGCAGCGGTGGCGGCTTGTGCGTGGAAATGCTGCTGCCCGTCAAAACGCCAGGCTGACCTGTCGGCGAGCCTGGCGTTTTGACGTGCGGATGTGCTGTTAGGCCTGCGTATCGATGATGCTGCCCAGGGTCGACGCGCTTGACCTGGCCGGGCTGGCCGCCGTTTCGGCGCCGCTGGCCGTCTGAGAGTCTTGTTGCGCCTGCGCGGCTGCTGCTTGCAATTGGGCAATCTGCGCCTGCAAGGCCTGGATTTGCTGCGCCAGCTGCTGCTGCAGCTTTTGCGACGCTTCCGTCTGCTCGCCCTTCTGCGACTCCGTCAACTGCTTTTGCGCCGCCGTGATCTGCTTTTGCAGCGCCGCGATCTGCGAACCGCTGCCCGTACTGGCGCTACTGGCCGCGCCGACTGCGCCGCCTGAACCGATTGCCGCTACCATACTGTCTCCTCAGTGTTTCAATACCAAGGTTAACGGCAGGCATGGAGCGCGGATCTAGGGCGGCGGGTGTAAAGGCAGGTAAAGACAGCTAAGCCGGCTGGCGCCCCGCCCTGCACCGCAATCAGGTCTTCGGCAACGTCACGCCAACCTGGCCCTGGTATTTGCCGCCGCGGTCCTTGTACGACGTTTCGCACACTTCATCGGACTCGAAGAACAGCACTTGCGCCACACCTTCGTTGGCGTAGATTTTCGCCGGCAGCGGGGTCGTGTTGGAAAACTCCAGGGTCACATAACCTTCCCATTCCGGTTCGAACGGGGTGACGTTGACGATGATGCCGCAGCGCGCATAGGTGCTCTTGCCCAGGCAAATCGTCAGCACGTTGCGGGGAATGCGGAAGTATTCCACGGTACGGGCCAGCGCGAACGAGTTCGGCGGGATGATGCAATAGCCCTTGCCCGACACGTCGACGAAGTTGTTCGCGTCAAAATCCTTGGGATCGACGATGGTCGTGTTGATGTTGGTAAACAACTTGAACTCGTCGGCGCAGCGGATGTCATAGCCATAGCTGGACGTGCCGTAGGACACGATGCGGTTGCCGTCGCGTTCCTTGACCTGGCCTGGTTCGAACGGCTCGATCATGCCCGTTGTTTCCGCCATGCGGCGTATCCATTTATCGCTTTTAATCGTCATCGCAGCAGTATCTTTCTAGAATATCGGAATGGCTGGGACCGCACGCCTGGTGCAGGCGCGGCCCGGATGGCAGGATTTTACGCGAAAATCCGCCGCTGTTGGCCCCCATCGCCTGAAAATCCTCGGCGATATTCTATTGTTTCGCCAGCAATGCCGTGATCATTTCGCGCACCACTTGCGCCGTCAGCTCGGGGTTTTCCATGGGAAACAGATGGCCGCCCGGCACCTGGCGGAAAAACTTGCCGACCAGCTTGCGCGTGGCCTTCAAGCCCGCCTGGCGGCATTCCACCGATTCCGTGCCGCCGATAAAGCCGATGGGGACGGGAAAACCGTCCTTGACGAGGCCGCCAATATGGTGCGGCAAGCTGCGGTAGACGTCCGTTTCCACTTCACGCGTAAAGCGCAGCTGCACCCCTTCCGGATGTGGCACCAGGCCGCTGTCGATGTAGTCGCGCAAGACCTGCGGCGCCCAGATGGCGAACATGTCCTTGGCGGCAAAATGTTCATACGCGGCTTGCGCATCGGGCCACAGCTTGCGCCGCCTGGCGGAAAAACGCGATGGCGAGAAGCGCTCGCCCAGCGCCGTGTTGCGCGCCAGCCGCACCAGCAAGGCGCGCCAGCCCGCCACCACGGGCGAATCGAGCAAGACCACGCAGCGCACGAGGTCGGGCCGCTGCTTGGCCACCATCACGCTGAGCATGCCACCGAGCGAGTGGCCGACGAGGATCACGGGCGCGCTGTAGCGGCGCTCGAGCTCGTCGATATACTCGCGCACCAGCTCGGGCCAGCCCGTGCTGACGGGGTATGCGGGGTCGTGCGCATGCATGTCAAGCGCCTGCACGGTGTAATGCTGGCCCAGCAAGCCGAACAGCTTGCGGTAGGTGCCGGCAGGATAGCTGTTGGCGTGGGCAAAGTGCAGTTGCGGGAGGGTCATCGTGGGGCGGTGCCGGTGAATGCGATAGGCAATTGTAATGGCATGCCGGCAAGACGGATCAGAGGAAGGCCTCTAATTGCGGGCGCACTGGCGCCATGCCGGGCACGAACGAGGCCAGCACTTCGCCCAGCTCTGCATTTGAATCCACCACGCAAAAAGCCCCATCAAATGCATGCTCGCGGTTCATGTGATTGCGCACGATGATGCACTCGAGCCCGGCCGCATTGGCGGCGCGCAAGCCGCGCGGCGAGTCTTCCACGGCCACGCAGTCGGCGGCAGCCAGGCCCAGGCGCTGCAAACCCAGCTGGTAGCCGTCGGGCGCCGGCTTGCTTTCGCCATACATTTCACGCGTCAGCACGAAGTCGAAGTGCTGCAGCAAGCCCGTGGCCGCATGGCTGATCCGGAAATGCTGTTCGTAGGCGCTGGTGACCACGCCCATGGCCACGTGCGGACGCAGCGCCGCCAGTACTTGCCCGATGCCGGGCATGGCCAGCCGGCGCGCCTGGCGCAAGCGTTCGGCAAACAGCACCGTGCGCTCGGCCCGCAGACGCTCGACCAGCTCGATCTCGTGGCCCTGCCCCAGCAGCACATGCCAGGCGCCGTAGTTATTGTCCAGGAACCAGTCAAAGAATTGCTTCGGCGTCAGGTCTATACCGTAAGGCAAGAGCAAGTCGCGGTTGCTTTCGTAAAACAGCTGTTCGGTATCGACCAGCACGCCATCGTTGTCCCACAGCACGCCCTGGATGGTTTTCATGGCTTGTTGTCGTTCAAAAACTTACTTGAAGAAAATGTCGTAGGACAACTTGACGATCAGCAGCACCAGCAACACGAGGAAGAGGATGCGCACAAAGGCGGCGCCACGGCGCACGGCGATCCAGGTGCCCGTCAGCGCGCCCAGGATGTTGCACACGGCCATCGGCGCGGCCACCGCATACACCACGTGGCCGGCGGGAATGAAGAAGGCCAGCGCGGCCACGTTGGTGGCGATATTCACCAGTTTCGAGCAGGCCGAGGCAAGGATGAAATCGAAACCGAAGACGCGGATGAACAGGAAAATCAAAAAGCTGCCCGTGCCCGGCCCGAACAGGCCGTCATAAAAACCGATGGCGCCGCCGATGACGATGGCGAGGATGCGTTCGCGCGGACCGATGGGACGCGCTTCGCGGGTCGTGCCGAAATCCTTCTTGATGAAGGTGTAGATGGCCATGATGATGATCAGCACCAGCACCATGGGGCGCACCACCTGTTGCGGCACGTAGGACACGGCGGCCGCGCCGATGAAGGACATGACAAAGGCGCTGGCCACGGCCGGCAGTACCAGCAGCCAGGGGATATGTACCTTGCCGACAAATGAGCGGGCGGCAAACGTGGTGCCGCAGGCGGACGCCAGTTTATTCGTCCCCAGCAAGGACGTCGAGGCCATGTTCGGCATCAGGTTGAACAGGGCCGGCAGCTGTATCAGCCCGCCCCCGCCCACGGCGGCGTCGATGAGGCCGGCAAAGAAGGCAAATAAACACAGCAGCGAGATGGTCAGCATGATAGGCAATATGGAATGATCGACAGCGGCAGTATAGGCGCCGTGGATTTTTTCCGATGCAACTTCAAATTGCGGAAAACGCAATCAGGCGTAACGCTTGACGGAATGCGCCCCATGCGGTCTACTGGCCTCTTTTGCCGGGAGTCACGATGTCGATGAAACTGATGTGGGAGATCCGCGCCTTCTGCACCGTGGTGGAAAAGCGCAGCTTCATCCACGCGGCGCGCATGCTGGGGCGCTCGCCGTCGGCCGTCACGCGCGCCATCCAGTTCCTCGAAGAAGCCATCGGCGCCGAGCTGATCCTGCGCACGCAAAAGCAGTTCACCCTGACGACGGCCGGCGAAACGTATTACGCATCGGCCAAGCACTTGCTGGAAACGCAGGCCGAAGCGGAAGACCAACTGGCTGAGCTGAGCAATTCGCCGCAAGGCTGGGTGCGCCTGTCGGCGCCGGAAATCCTGTCCTTGGGCTTCTTGCCGAAAGTGGTGGCGCAATTTTCACGCGACTACCCGAACGTGTCGGTGGACATCCATTTCTCGGACAAATCGATCGACCCCATCCAGGAAAAGCTCGACTTCGCCATCCGCGGCGCCTTCCCCCAGTCGAGCGAGCTGATCGGCTACCCCCTGTGGAACTACCGCCGCTACATGTACGCCTCGCCCGACTATATAGGTCGCATGGGCGCGCCCGAGGAACCGGAAGAGCTGGCCGGCCACGACATCATCATGCACTCGGCCCCCCGCATCCTGCGCGACTGGCATTTCGTCTCCGGCGAACGCAACGTGCGCTACCAGGTGCAGCCGCGTTTCCGCTTCACGTCGGGCATCGCCACTTTTCAAGCGGCCCTGGAAGGCGCAGGCATCGTGCGCCTTGCCAGCTGGCTGGCCGAACCCGCCGTGGCAGCAGGCACCCTGCGCCGGGTCTGCACGGCGTACCGGCTGACCTCGTCGAAGGAGCTCGATCCCAGCATCCATGCGGTCTACGGCACCTCGCGCATGGCCAAGGGGGCGCGGCTGTTTCTCGAATATGTGCGGCAGCGGGGGCTGGAGATACCGGACGAGCGGCACAGCTGACACTGCGCCGATGAATGGCCGCTATGGCTGTATACGAACAAAAACAGGCGTGTCCAGGACCCACGCCACATCATAGATAGGCACCTCGCCGCGAAACGATATCGCGATGAGTTCCAGCAGCGCTTCCGTTCCATGCGCGATAAAGGTTTCCACATAGCCTTCGGAACCAACATGGTGGTAAGCCACCTCCTTCGCTTTTACCAGCGGTGCCGGCCCGACGATGGCCTGTCCATGGAAGCGAAAAACCAGCACGCAGCCTGTTCTTTCCGCCTGCGAAAGCGCCCCCTGCAGTCCCTGCGACAGCGTCACGTAGGCAAAAGCGCCTTGCAGCTGTTGCTGCTTCACTATGGCCTCGACGGTTGGCACGTCCGTCACATGATACAGATACGGATGCTGCAGGCGAACGGCGTCAGCTTGCCGTCCCTGCAAATCATATGACAGCGTCTTCGACTGCTTGCTTTGCAAACGGATCCGCTCCTCGAAGCTGATTTCCGGCACGGTCGCCTTTTTCTTCCAACTGAACCAGCCCATCTCCACCCTTTCAGAATATTCCAGGCAGCACCGGGGCTGCCAAGCCATGACAGATTTATACCATTGATGCAGCAGCTTCCGCTAGCGTCCATGCCAGTAGCGCGGCCGGCTGGCCCGATACCGCGTCACGTCGATATTGCCTCCAAATTCCAGCACCACCGCCCCTTCCACATCCGTGCGCAGCCGGGCAATCCCCATGTCGCCATAGCGCGCATACACTTGCGGCTTCGGATGTTTGTAGCGATTCCTGTGTCCCACCTGGAAAATCGCCAGGGCCGGATGGACAGCGTACAAAAATGCCGGCGTCGATGACGTACCGCTGCCGTGATGCGGCGCCAGCAGCACGTCGGCCGCCAGTTCGCCCTCGGCAGAACGGGCCAGCAATTGCGCTTCCTGCGCCGCTTCGATGTCGCCGGCCAGCAAGATCGAGTGCTTGCCAGCCGTGATTTTCACGGTGCAGCTGCGGGCGTTTGGCTTCAGGGCAATGTCCGTATGGCTGGCGGGCAACGGGTGCAGCATGGCGAAGTGCACGCCTTCCCAGGTCCAGCTCTGGCCCGCCGTGCAGTGCAGATAAGGCCGGTGCGATTCCCGCTGGAACTCGACGGCCGGATGGCCATCGAACAGGGACGAGGCCAGCCAGCCCACCTGCACGTTCTCCAGCAGGGACATGGCGCCGCCCGCGTGGTCGAGGTCGCTGTGGGAAATGATGACGCCGTCGAGTTTGGCTATGCCGCGTGCCCGCAAGTAGGGCACGATGACCCTGCTGGCGCCATCGGAATCGAGGCTGTAGGCGGGGCCCGTGTCGTACAGCAGACGGTGTCCCTGCGTTTCCACCAGCACGGCCATGCCCTGCCCCACGTCGAAGGCCGTCACCCACAGCTGACTCGGCGGCGGGCTCGACGGCAAGGCCGTCAGCAGCGGCAGCCAGCCCAGCATGCCCGCCCAGCGATGCGGCCATCCGCGTGGCGCCAGCAGCCAAGCCGTGCCAAACAAGGCCCAGCAAAAACTCCACATTGGCGGCGCGGGCGCCGTCCACACGGCAAAACGGCGCGCACCCAGCCATTCCAGCACCTGCGCCAGCATCTGCACGATGGCATGCGCCAGCAGCAACAGCCCATCGGACAGGGGCGCAGGCAGCAGGCTGCCCGCCAACGACAAGGGCGTGACGACCAGGCTGATGACGGGAATCGCCAGCGCATTGGCCACGGGGCTGACCAGCGATACTTGCGAGAACAGCAGCATCGTCAACGGCACCAGTCCCGCCGTCACCACGTATTGCGTGTGCGCGCCCTGCGCCACGGCCGCGCGCAGGCGACGCCAGCGGCCAGCCTGCGGCGGCATGGGCGCCGTGGTGCGGCCCGCCGTCGCGTACAGCATGGTGGCGACGGCGCCGAACGACAGCCAGAAGCCGGGCCACAGCACGGCCCACGGGTCGAGCAGCACGACGGCGCCCAGCGCCAGGCACAGCACGTGAACGATGCTGGTGACACGCCCCAGCCACAGGGCCAGCGCCACCACCAGCAACATATACAAGGTGCGCTGCGCTGGCACGCCGAAGCCGGCCAGCAGCACATAAAGAAAGGCCGCCAGCGCACCGGCCAGCGCCGCCACCTTTTGCGCCGGCAGCCGCAAGGGCAGTTGCCAGTCGGTAAAGAATGAACGGCGCCACAGCGCACCCGCGCCCAAGGCGAACAGTCCCGCGATCATGGTGATGTGCAAGCCGGAAATCGAAATCAGATGGCTGACGCCCGTGCGGTTGAACACTTGCCAGTCAGACTGGGGAATGGCGCGCTGATCCCCCACCACCAGCGCCACGATCACGCCCGCATACTGCTTGCCTTCCAGGCTGCGGGCGATGCGCGCGCGCAGGGCTGCGCGGCTGGCCTCCACCACCCTGCCGAAGCCGGGCACGAAGGCAGCCAGGCGCACGTTCGGCGTGTCCGCGCGCGGCTGCGGCCGTACATAACCGGTGGCGCGCACGCCCTGCTCCAGCAGCCACGCCTCGTAATCAAAACCCATGGGATTCGCATTGCCGTGCGGACGCTGCAGCCGCACCGTGAGGCGCCAGCGCTCGCCCGGTTGCACGTCGCCCACGGCGTTCTTCACGGCATCGCGAAAACCCGCGTACCAGGACAGGGCGATCAAGGGCGGCACCTTCGCCCCAACCGCCTTTTCCACGGCAAAGTTGAAGCGCACACCCTGCTCGAAGCGGTAGGGCAGGCTGGCCACTGTACCGATCACGGTGATGTCCTGGCCTTCGTCTTTCAATGCCAGCTGGGATGAGAGGGCCGAGTGTGCCAGGAACGCGGCCCAAAGGTAGCCAAACACCAGCCCGAACAGGCATCGCATCGCAATGCGCAAGCCCGTATGCCAGCCGCGCGTGACATAACCGAGCATCATGAGCAAAAGGCTGGCCAGTAGCAGCGCCGCACCGGCATGCGCCGGCAGTGCCGCCTGCATCTGCAGCCAGAAAGCGCCAGCGGAAAAGCCGAGTAGGAAGGTGCGCATGACAGGTCGAAGCAGCGCGACTCAAGCTCACCAATATAAACGGCGCTACATGAATGCGCGCGAGCATGCGGGCGACAGGTTTGATACGGCGCAGGGAAAAGCGGAATAGCTCAATCAATACCACGCTTCTATCATCGCTGCCATGGCACGCTATCTGCGCGGCAAATCGACCGGCGGCTGGTAGAAAGACATAAGCCAGCACGCAAGGTTCAGCATAGCGCCATCGTCAAACCGTTTTTTTCTTGTTAATCAATAAAAATATTGAAGAAGTGCAGATTCCGTATTCAACGGCTCACATGCGCCATCAACATAAAGAACCCTCAATCCCAAGGAATTGCAACCTGCTGATTGCCCTCGTTGACTTCCAGTTGTATTTTTCTTTAACCCTGCAGGCGCCTGAACAAGCGGCATTGCGCATGCACGGCAAGTCAGCGTCATATGCCGATCACATCACCTGAAGCACCACCAATTTCTTGGAATGATTCACCGTGGATACAACATCGGCTAGCATGCCAGGCAATTCATTCAGGATAGAAAAGGCGGTGGAAAAATCCGCCGGGGCTTGTGCCTCCATGTCGCTGGAATCGCGCCAAACGATCACGATGCCATTCTCGTCCAATCCATCCAGACCCGACCATACGGAATCGTCAAGCGCATCCCAGCTTGCATTACTTTGTAATGGCGGGTCGAGAGGAAGCGTATCGCGTACGCCATCAAAGAAAGCATCCCTGGACGACATTTTCCCGGGAAGATGAAAAACACGCATGCCCTGCGCTTGCGCATCGAGAATGACCTTCTCGGCAGTTGCCGCATCGATAGCGAAAAAACCTTGGCGACTCAACATTATTACTTTCCCATCCTCCCTATCACAAGCGACGCCAGCCTGGCTGAAGCACCGCAATCCATTTCTCAACGTTTCCATGCTAGCATGCCTGTCAGCGCCTTGGGGCGTCCGCCCTTCCCATATCGAACTCCGCATGAACGCGATTTCAACCGCCGAGATGTATCTGCAGGACTTCCATCAACGCCAGGTCGGTGTGACGCCCGCCGCGTTTGCGCACCTGCCAGCACATGCGGCATCAGCTACCTACGCCTCGTCCTACGAAGTATTGACCAGCCTGGTACCGGCCGTGGACACGCCCTTGACCGTACTCGACCTGGCCTGCGGCGACGGTCATCTGCTGGGTTTGCTGGCAGCCCGGCGGCAGCCCCGGCTGCAACTGCTCGGCGTCGACATGAGCCAGGGTGAACTGGCTGCCGCACGCGCCGCCCTGCCCCCGTCCGTGCGGCTGCTGCATGGCCGCGGCCAGGCGCTGGACCTGCCATCGGCCAGCGTCGATTATCTCGTGTCGCACATGGCGCTGATGCTGATGGACGACATCGAACAAGTCGTGCGCGAAATGCGCCGCGTGCTGCGTTCCGATAGCCGGTTTGCAGCCATCGTCGGCAGGACTTTCCTGCTGGGCGAAGTCAACGACGTTTTCATGCGCGTATTCAAGCCGATCGCCAGCACCGAACTGCCGCCGCTACGCTTTGGCGACCGGCGCACGGGCTCCGAAGCGGGCTGGCGCGAGCTGCTCGATGGCGCGTTTGCGGACGTCGAATTCGACGACATCGACGTCCCTTGGACGCCCACGCCGGGCGAACTGTGGACGGCCCTGCTGGACACCTACGATATCGACCGCCTGGACGACGGCGCCAGACAGCGCCTGCGCGGCGCATTCCTGGACGCCGTGGCGCCGCTGCAAGGCGACGATGGCAAGATCGCTACAGGATGGGGATTGCGCCTGGTGCGGGCCCGGGCCGCCTGAACATGCAGCTACCGGGGCCGGCCACCACCAGCCACCGCCATCGACGGTATAATCGGCCTCGCTTACTTCAACACCCAGGCACGACATGACTTCCTCCCCACTTCCTCCCGACACTTCCACCGACATTTCCGACAGCAGCGAAGACAATAACGACGCTACCCTCGTCGCGGAACTGGGGGAGCTGGCCGAGCATATCCGCCTCGTCAAGATGGAAGGCCGCGTTTTCGTGCGCTTTTCCGGCGTGGTCAAGGCCGGCCACCTGGTGGTGCCGTATGCGCTGGTGCCCGCACAGGGCGTGCTGGCGCGGCCAGCCAAGTGGCGCAAGATGGACCGCGAGGCCAAGCTGGCCCTCGTGCGCGAACGGGCCAGCGCGGCCGTGTTCGAGGAGCTGCGCCAGCACGTGCTCGATTTCGTCGCCGATATCGCGGGCCTGAGCGAGGACGTGGACACGGACCCGATGGTTTTCCTGCACACCTTGGCCGACATGCAGACGTCGGAGCCGGCGGGCATGGTGTTCGACCGCATCCGCCAGCGCTTCAATCACGCCATCGAGCGTCAGCAGGAAGAACAGCACGCGGCGCGCACGCGCCAGAGCATCAACCTGGCCGAGTATCCGGCCTCGTTCGAGATGGCGCGCCGCCTGCCGCGCCGCTTCATCGCCCTGCTGGGTCCCACCAATTCGGGCAAGACGCACCGCGCCATGGAAGCGCTGATCAAGGCAAAGAGCGGCATCTACCTGGCGCCCTTGCGCTTGCTGGCCCTGGAAAACTACGAGCGCCTGCAGGAAGCCGCGCCGCACGGCAAACCGCTGGCAGTGAGCCTGATCACGGGCGAGGAACGTCGGGTCGTCGACGGCGCCACGCACGTGGCCAGCACGGTGGAAATGCTGGACACGAAAACCGTCGTGGAAGTGGCCGTCATCGATGAGATCCAGATGCTGGCCGACCCGGACCGGGGTGCCGCGTGGACGGCGGCCGTCTGCGGCGCGCCCGCCCACACGGTCTACCTGGTAGGAGCGCCCGAAGCGCGGCGCGCCATCGAGGCGCTGGCCGAGCGCCTCGAATGCCCGCTGGAAGTGCACGTATTAAAACGCATGGCGCCCCTGTCGATGGAGCCGACGGCCGTGCGCAAGGTACGCAACCTGCGCCGCGGCGACGCCGTCATCGCCTTTTCACGCCGCGAAGTGCTGATGTGGCGCGACATGATCACGGAAACGGGCCTGTCCGTGGCCACCGTCTACGGCAACCTGTCGCCCGAAGTGCGGCGCGCGCAGGCGCAGCGCTTCCGCGACGGCACGGCCGATATCGTCGTCGGCACGGATGCGCTGGCAATGGGCCTGAACATGCCGATCGCGCGCATCGTCATGACCACCTGCGTCAAATACAATGGCCGCGAAGAGGAAGAGATTTCAGCCGCGCTGGCGCGCCAGATCGCCGGGCGCGCGGGCCGCTACGGCGTGCATGAAGAGGGCCTGGTGGCCGGCTACGACAACGAGACGCATGAAGTGATGCGCGCCCTGCTGAAGGAAAAGCTGCACCCGCTGAACACGAGCGGCTTTGCCGTGGCGCCGTCGCTCGAGCATCTGCACCGCATTTCATCGGTGACGGGCGAACTGTCGCTGTCAAAACTGCTGCGCCGCTTCATCCACAATATCGACGTGCCGGACGGCTTCTTCTTCCCCCGCATCACGGAAGACCAGAAGGAACGCGCCGTCTGGCTCGACACCCTGTCCCTGTCCGTGGCCGACAAGTTCACCCTGTCGCTGGTGCCGATATCGAGCAAGGTGCCGTCCTTGCAAACGGCGTGGGAACACTGGGCGAAGAATCTGTCGCAGGGAAAAGTCAGCACCTTGCGCCAGCACGCCTATGGCGGCGGCACGCAGAATCTGCAGCAGGTGGAAGACACTTGCCGCTACTACTCGGCGTATGCGTGGCTCAGCTACCGCCTGCCCGAATTCTTTCCCGATATCGCCGTGGCGCAAAACCTGTCGCGCGATGCGTCGGAGCGGGTCGATTCCATCCTGCGCGCACACAATGCGGCCTCGCGCGGACGCTCGAAGAAATTCAGGTAAACGTCAACGGAGTGGCCAGAACCAGACCTCGCCACAATCCCAGTAGCACTCGGTGCCGCACACCTTCACGCCGATGGAGGGCAACAGGATGTCGATATGCCCGCCGGCGCCGCCCAGGTAGCCGGGAATGCGGAAGAAGGCGACGAGGCCCTGGCGCTGGCCGATGCCTTCGATGGCCGCATCGGCAGCGAACTTTTCGGGTGCGCCGAACAACGAGGGACTGGCCAGCATGTGCGCCAGCTTGGCCTGCCCAGGCTCGATCAGCGCGCCCTTGAATGGGCCCCTGCGGATGGCCATGCGGCCCTTGACCTTCACGCCGGCCTTGATCAGTGCCAGGCTGACGCGGATGGCGCAGGTGTTGGCAAAGCTGTCCTTGCCGATCAAGTCTTCCCAGCCGATTTCGCGGAACAGGGCCGCCTGGTCGACGGCCGCCACGCTCGAGTAATTTTCACGCAGATTGATGAATGCAGGTTTCACGCCAGCCTCCCGTCGTCCCTGGTCGACAGGGAACATCAGGCCGATTGTAGGACAATGCGGCAGCCCCGCACTGAGCGAGGTCAAGCGTAGGCCCGGTATGCCGGGTAGGTCGGGTTAGGCCAAAGGCCGTAACCCGACAACACCTGTAACGCCAACAATGATGTCGGATTACGCGCGGCCTTGCCCCGCTAATCCGACCTACACGTACGAAACCGGTGAAAGTTATGGTTTGCCCGGCGCCGCATAATGTAATTTCAGCACCAGCCCATTATGGTCGTCGGCCATATAGATATCGCCATCCTGCCCCAGCTTCACGTCGACGGGTGCGCCCCTGCCCTGCTTGCCCTTGCGCTCCCAGTTGCTGATCAAATCGACGGACTTGCCCAGCGGCCCACCGGCCTTGTCGGGCAGCAGGGCCACCAGGCGGTGGCCGTTGCTGCGGTAGCCATGGTAGCCGATGATCAGGCTATTCTTGTACAGTGTCGGGAAGCGGCTGGCAGTGTAAAAGGTCATGCCCAGCGGCGCGGCATGGCCGGGCAGCAGGCGCTCCGGCGCCGCATATTGGGCGTCGCAAGCCGTCTTCGGATATTCGGGACTGGCGACGTTGTCGTCATAGCAGTACGGCCAGCCGTAGTGCCGGTCGGCCTTGATCAGGTTGAGTTCCTCGTGCGGCAGGTTCTCGTCGCTTTTCAGTTGCGGCATGGCCGCCTGGATGGCGTCGCGCGAGTTTTCAGCCTGCCACAGTTCGCCCGTCGCAGGGTGAAAAGCCAGCGCCATCGAGTTGCGCAAGCCGCGCGCATGCGTGCGCCAGCTCGTCACCGTACCAGCCGGCCAGGCCATCGTGTATTCGCGGATGGCGCCCAGCGCATCCAGTCCTTCCGCCGAAGGGCATGCCTTGGCCGGATCGGGCGCCTTGCCGTCGTTCTCGCAATGGTCGGTGCTCGAGCCCACGTTCACATACAGGTCGCCCTTGGGGCTGAAGCGCATATTCGTCAGCAGGTGCAAGCCGAGGCCCGGCAGGCGCGGCGTCTTGGCCGTGCCACCGATCACGTCGGTGAGCTTGCGGGTGGTGTCGCGCAAGTCGAAGCGGAAGATGCGCCCTACTTCGCCCACGTAAACCATGCCGTCCGGGCCCTGCACGATGCCGTTCGGGCGATCGAGCTTGTCGAGCAGCAGCTTGCGCTCGTAGCCGGCGCCGGCCGCCTTGGCCTGCAACAGCCACAATTTGCCCTGCTTCGGCGCCCATCCCGTCATGTCCGTGACGAGGATGTCGCCATTCGTCAGCGGCAGCACGCCACGGGGGAATTTCAGGCCCTCGGCCAGCACGGCCACGCAAAAGCCGGCCGGCGTGGCGACGTCGAGACGGGGCATGCCGTCGCACTGGGCGCTGGTCGCAGCCATCGCGGGAGCGAACGCACCGGACAGGCAGGCGGCCAGGATTATCTTGTTGTTCATTGTGATCTCATTCCATCAAAGGTAATCGGGGCATCACGGCGCGCGCGTTGGCGCTGGTGGCAACGGCCACGTCGGCCAATGCCAGGCCGCGCAGCTCGGCCAGCACGGCGCCGATGCGCGGCAATTCTTCGGGGCTGTTGCGGCCAGGGTGCACCCAGGCCGGGGAAATATCGGGCGCGTCCGTCTCCAGCACGATGGTGTCCAGGGGCAATTCCGTGGCCATGCGGCGTATCTGCAGCGCGCGGGTAAAGGTCATGGCGCCGCCAAACCCCAGCTTGAAACCGAGGTCGATATAGCCTTGCGCCTGCTGGAAGCTGCCATTGAACGCATGGGCGATGCCGCCGTTCGGGCGGATCTGGCGCGCGTGCTTGAGGACGATGTCCTGCGAGCGGCGCACATGGGTGAGTACGGGCAGGTCGAAGTCGCGGGCGATTCTCAGCTGCTCGCGCAGAAAATGCTCCTGCTTGATGCGCATGGCCGGTTCGCACAGCATGGGGATGAAGAAATCGAGGCCGATCTCGCCGATGGCGACAAAACGCGGGTCATTCATGGCCAGCGCCACGGCCTCGCGCAGGGCGATCAAATCATCATCCGTGGCGTGCGGCACGTAGATCGGATGGATGCCCAGCGCATAACAGGCGTTGGGCGCCGCTGCCGCCAGGTCACGCACGATGGCGAAATTGGCCCGTTCGACGGCGGGGATGACAATCATGCCCACGCCCTGCTGCTGCGCGCGCGCCGCCACCTGCAGCGATTCGCTGCCAAATTCATGCGCGTCGAGGTGGCAGTGCGTGTCGATCCACAGCATGGCGGTTCCTTAATATTGGTACGGTTGCAGCCCTTCGTCCGTCAGGCGCAGCACGCGGTCGCAGCGCTTGGCCAGTTCGATATCGTGCGTGACGATGACGAAGGCCGTGCCCAGGGTGCGCGACAGTTCCAGCATCAGGTCGAAAATCTGTTCGGCCGTGGCGTGATCGAGATTGCCCGTCGGTTCATCGGCCAGCACGCAGGCCGGCTGCGTGACGAGGGCGCGGGCCAGGGCCACGCGCTGGCGCTCGCCACCCGACAACTCGCCCGGCGTGTGCGTGACCCGCTTGGCCAGGTTCACGCGCGTGAGGATTTGCTGCGCCAGTTCGGTGGCCGGCGCGCGCTTCATGCGCCGTATCATCAAGGGCATGGCGACGTTGTCGAGCGCGGAAAACTCGGGCAGCAGGTGGTGGAACTGGTAGACGAAGCCCAGCGAGGCATTGCGCAAATCGCCGCGCGCCTTTTCGCTGAGGGTGGCGAAATCCTTGCCCAGCAAGGTCACGCTGCCGCTGGTCGGGGTATCGAGGCCACCCAGCAGATGCAGCAGGGTCGATTTGCCGGAGCCGGAGGCGCCGACGATGGCGACCCGCTCGCCGCGGTGGATGTCGATGTCGATGCCGGCCAGCACCTGCACCTTGTAGCTGCCCTGCGTGAAAGTCTTGCCCAGGCCGCGGCAGGAAAGGACGGCAGCGCCGCCATTGGAAGCAGGTTTGTTCAGATCGGTCATGGTCGTAGTCAGTGGTTTATTCATAGCGCAGGGCTTCCGCAGGTTTCACGCGGGCAGCCCACCAGCTTGGGTACAGGGTCGCCAAAAAGGCGAGGATCACGGCCAGCACGCCGATCTTGGTGACGTCGGGCCAGCGCAGGTCGGACGGCACGGTGCTGATGAAATAGATGTCCTTCGAGAGGAACTGCACGCCCAGCAAATGCTCGATGAAGGGCACGATGACGTCAATGTTCATGGCCACCAGCACGCCGCCGCCCACGCCGAGGATCGTGCCCAGGATGCCCACCAGCGCGCCCTGGATCATGAATATCTTCATGATGGAACGCGGCGAAGCACCCAGTGTGCGCAAAATCGCGATATCGGCCTGCTTGTCCGTCACCGTCATCACCAGGGTCGAGACGAGGTTGAAGGCGGCCACTGCGATGATCAGGGTCAGGATGATGAACATCATGCGTTTTTCCGTCTGCACGGCGGCGAACCAGTTGGCGTTCAGCTTCGACCAGTCGCGCAGCCACAGGTCGCCCGGCATGGATTTTTTCAATTCCGCCGCCACTTGCGGCGCCTGGTTCATGTCGGCCAGGCGCAAACGCAGGCCCGACGGGCCGTCAAGGCGCAGCAATCGCTGGCCGTCTTCGATATTGATGAAGGCCAGGCCCGCGTCGAATTCATTGTGGCCCGCCTGGAAGATGCCGCTGACGGTAAAGCTGCGCATGCGTGGCAGCACGCCGGCCGGCGTGACCTGGCCCTGCGCCAGCATCAAGGTGACCTTTTCGCCGAGGTTGACGCGCAAGGCCCGCGCCAGCTCGATGCCCAGCACGATATTGAAGGTGCCCGGCTGCAGCGCCTTGAAGCTGCCCATGCGCGTCTGGCCGGCCACGTCCGAGACATTCGGTTCTTCCTCGGGCAGCACGCCGCGCACGATGGCGGGCCGCAGCGCATCGTCGCGCAGCAGCATGCCTTGCGTTTCCACGAACGGCGCGGCGCCCTTCACGGACGGATTCTTGAACGCTTGCGCAGCTTCCGCGCGCCAGTCAGGCATGCTGCCGCTGTTGTCGAACACTTCCACGTGGGCCAGCACGGACAGCATGCGGTCCGTCACTTCCTTCTGGAAGCCGTTCATCACGGACAGCACGACGATCAGCGCCGCCACGCCCAGGCCGATGCCGGCCATGGAAATGAGCGAGATAAAGGAGATAAAACTGTTGCGGCCACTGCGCTTGCCAGCCCGCGTGTAGCGCAGGCCGACCAGCCATTCGAAAGGAAGATTTTTTAACATGCTCATTGATTCGTTAATTCTCAGGGGTCTGACCCGCCGGGTCTGACCCCGGCAGTTTGTTGATCAGCCAATTACTCATACCGCAGCGCCTCGGCCGGCTTGACACGCGCGGCGCGCCAGCTCGGGTAGATGGTCGCCACCAGCGCCAGGCCAAAGGCGATCAGGCCGATCTGCGCCACGTCCAGCCAATGCACGTCCGACGGCACGGCGCTGATCTGGTAGATTTCCTTCGAGATGAAGTGCAGGCCGAAGATGCCTTCGATGAAGGGCACGATGACGCCCACGTTCAGCGCCAGCACGACGCCGCCGATCACGCCCAGCGCACTGCCCAGCAAGCCGACCAGCGCACCCTGGATCATGAAAATCTTCATGATGGAGAATGGCGAGGCGCCCAAGGTGCGCAGGATCGCGATATCGGCCTGCTTGTCGGTCACCGACATCACCAGGGTCGAAACGAGGTTGAACGCGGCCACGGCGATGATCATGCTGAGGATGATGAACATCATGTTCTTCTGGCTTTGCACCAGCGCATACCAGCTGGCGCTGGCGCGCGACCAGTCGCGCATCCACAGCTGGCCCGGCATCGACGCCTTGAGTTCGCGCGCCACCTGCGGCGCCTTGTTCATGTCATGCAGGCGCAAACGCAGGCCGGACGGGCCGTCGAGCTGCAATAGCTGTTCCGCGTCCTGCATGTTGACGAAGGCCAGGCTGCCATCGAGTTCATTGTGGCCCGCCTCGAAGATGCCGGCGACCTTGAGCGCGCGCATGCGCGGCATGACAATGCCATTGGCCGGATCGCCCGCCCTCGGCTCGCGTTCCAGCATCAGGGTGACGTTCTGCCCCACTTTCACGTCGAGCGCCTTGGCCAGGTCGATGCCCAGCACGATGTTGTACGAACCTGGCGTCAGATCGTTGAAACTGCCCTGCTTCATCTGGCTCGCCACACTGGAGACGGTGGCTTCCTGCTGCGGCAGCACGCCGCGCACGACGGACGGGCGCATGGTTTCGTCGTTGAGCAGCATGCCCTGGGTTTCCACGAATGGCGACACGGCTTTCACTTGCGGGTTGGCGTAGGCGGCGCGTTCCTGCGCCTGCCAGTTCGGCATGGAGCCGCTGGTGTCGAACACCTCGACGTGGGCCAGCACCGACATGAGCCGGTCCGTGACTTCCTTCTGGAAGCCGTTCATGACGGACAGCACGACGATCAGGGCGGCCACGCCCAGGCCGATGCCGGCCACGGAAATGAGGGAGATGAAGGAAATGAAGCTGTTGCGGCCACTGCGTTTCCCGGCGCGCGTATAGCGCACGCCGACCTGCCACTCGAAGGGAAATTGTTTGATGATGCTCATGCGCTCCCGCGACAACGATGATATGCGAGCGCGCAGTGTGCCACATAATGGGCATTTCATGCATCAAGTCTGCGTGATCCATGTGTGAAACCGCGCACGCCGGCCCTATTTTGCCTCCTGCGCCAGGCCGAACGCGTCCAGCAACCGCCCCGCCAGCGCATATTGCCGCATCTGTGCCAGGGTCAGACGGTGCAGCTGGTCGCTGCGCCGCTGCTGTATCGTGAAGTAGCTGTCGCGCGTCTGGATGACCTGCTGCAGGTTGCGCCGGCCCGCTTCGTACTGGATGGTCCCGCCGCGCACGACGAAGGCCATCTTCTTTTCCTGTTCGTCGAGCAGGGCCAGGGTACGCTGCGCATTGGCGATGCGCGGCAGCATGCTGGCCAGGTCGGCGCGGGTGCCCTGCTCGGCGCGCGCCACGTCCGCCTCGGCCGCCTGGGCGCGGCTGATGCTCTCGTCGCGCTGCGCCAGGCTGCCCCCGCCGAGCGGGAATTCCCAGGCAACACCCACCGACCAGCCCCGCTGCTGGATGGTCGACGGCGGCGGCGTCGTCTTGTTATTCAGGAGGTGGCTGACATTCAGATCGATTTTAGGGGCCAGGGTGGCCGCCAAACCACGCACGCGCAGCTGGGCAGCTGCCGCCCGCTCGCGCGCGGCGCGCAACTGCGCGTGCTGCGTATCAGCATTCTCCAAAGCCTGCGCCGGCAGCGGCGCAAAGGCGAAATCGGCAAACTGCGCCACCGGTTCGAAGGCCAGCGCTTCGAGCTTGATGCGCGCCGCCTGCTGGTCCGTCAGCAAGCCGTCGTGCACCAGTTCCGCGTCCAGCTGCGAACTTTGCGCCAGTTCGCGGTCCACTTCCGACGCCTTGCCCAGTTCCGCCTGGCGCGTCACCTGCCGCACCAGCAGCGTCACGTCGCGCAGGCGTTCCTGCGACTGCAGCAGGCTGCGCTCCAGGCGCTGCATGTCGAAATATGCTTCGGCCAGCTTTTCCGCGCTGTCAGCGCGTGCCCGTTCCACGTCGAAGGCGGCGCCCGCCATCTCGCGCTCGGCCGCATCGAGTTCGGCGCGGTCGGCGCCGCCGTTGTACACATTCCAGCGCACGCTCGCCTCCACCTGGTGCGTGCGGCGTTCCACGTCCAGGGTGCCATCGAGGTCATTGCTGCGCCCCCGCGTGGCCTGCAGCGCCGCCGTCGGGAACAAACGCGAGCGGGCCTGCTTGTAGCGCGCTTCGGCGGTGGCCAGCGCCGCCTGCGCCGCCACCACCTGCGGATCGCGCGGCACGGCGCGCGCCAGCAAGGCGGGCAAGCCGCGCGTGGACTGCGCCTGGAAAGTGGCCGGTGACACCGGTTGGGCCGCCGCGTTTGCGCAGGCGAATGCCATGCAAAGTAAAAAAGCACGCATCACCGCTCCTGCAGGGAAGACTGCAAGCCGCGTAACACTGGCTTGAACACATATTGCAGCACCGAGCGGCGTCCCGTCAGAATGCCCACGTCAACGGGCATGCCGGGCGTAATCGGCAGCACCTTGCCGTGCGCCGTCAGCTGGCTGCGGTCGGTACTCAGCTGCACCTCGAAATACGGCTCGTTGCGTTCATCGGGAATCGCGTCGGCGCCCACGCGCACCACCTGCGCCTGCATGCGGCCATAGGTGGTGGCCTCATACGCCAGCACATTGGCCGAGGCGCGCTGTCCCACGTGGATAAAACCGATGTCCGACGGCTTGACGCGCACGGAGATCAGCATTTCCGAATCGGCGGGCACGATTTCCAGGATAGGTTTACCCGGCTGCGCCACGCCGCCGACAGTCGCCACCAGCACGCGGTTGACGACGCCGTCGACGGGCGCCGTCACGTCGCGCCGGCTCACCTGGTCTTGCTGGCCCTTGACCGTACTGGCCAGGGCGCCGGCCTTGGTTTCGTATTCGCTGCGCTGCGCGCCCCACTGGCCGCGCATGCGCGCTTCCACTTCGCCCGCCTGCGCCTGCGCCTCGGCCAGGGTAGCCGCCAGGCGTGGCACGGAGGCACGCAGGCTGTCGAGTTCCGTGCGCTGCTGCTGTACGCGCTGCTGCGCATTCAGGTAGTCGCCGCGCGAACCGGCGCCCTCTTTAAAAAGCCTCTCCTCGATCGAGAGGCTTTCCAGCGCGATTCTCAAACCCGTGTCGAGTTGCGCGATGCGGCTGTGCGCCTCGGCCAGCTCGCCGCGCCGGCGCGTCACGCCTTCGCGCGCGGCCGCCGTGGCCGACGCGAATTCGCGCTGGCCGTCGCGCCACAACTGCGTTTCCTTGGCGATCAGCTCGGGCGCCTCCTGCTGCCATTCCGGCGCAAACCGGGGCGTGCCCCCGGACAGCAGCGCGTCGAGGCGCGCCCTGCCCGCCAGCGCGGCCAGGCGGTTTTGCACGCTGGCGCCCAGGTTGGCCTCGTACTGTGCCGTGTCCAGGCGCAGCAGCAAGTCGCCGCGCCGCACGCGCTGGCCCGGTTTCACGAGCATTTCGCGCACGATGCCCCCTTCCAGGCTTTGCACTTCCTGCAGATGCGACGGCGGCGTGATGGCGCCACGGCCATTCACGGACACGTCGAGCTGGGCGAAGGTGGCCCAGGCCAGGATCAACACCAGCAGCACGGCGATCAGGGCCAGCATGCAAAGAACAATGCGCTGCGGTTCGCGTTCCGGGTCCGGGTGGGCCGCTGGCAGCGGGCGGGCGTTCAGGGCGCTCATGCCGCTACTCCCTGTTCCGCCGCAGGCCTGGCCGTCTGGTTATTGAGCACGCGCATGACCTCATCGCGCGGGCCATCGGCCACGATGCGCCCCTTGTCGAAGACGATCAGGCGGTCCACCAGCGCCAGCATGGCCATGCGGTGGGTGACGAGCACGATGGTCGTGTCTTTCAATGTCCGCAGCCGGCCGATCAGGCGCTGCTCGGTGGCCGGGTCGAACATGCTGCTCGGTTCATCGAGCAGCAGCATGGTCGGTTTCGCGAGCAAGGCGCGGGCCATGGCCACGGCTTGCCGCTGGCCGCCGGACAGGCGCTCGCCCCGCTCGCCCACTTCCGTCGCCACGCCGTTGGGCAGCTGGGTAATGATGTCGTCGAGGCAGGCCAGGCGAATGGCATCGAGCAGGCTGGCGTCATCGGGCTGGCTGCGTCCCAGTTCGATGTTTTCGCGCAGGGTGCCGTGGAACAGGGTCACGTCCTGCGGTACGTAGCCGATCTGGCGGCGCAGGCTCAAGGGTTCGAGCTGGGTGCTGGCCAGGTCGTCGAACAGCACGCTGCCGCTTTGCGGGCCGTACTGGTTCAGCAGCAAGCGCAGCAAGGTGCTCTTGCCGGAACCGAGCTTGCCGATCACGCCGACCCGTTCGCCGGGGCGGATGTGCAAATTAAGTTTATCGAGCAGCGGCGGCGAGTTCGGGTAGGCAAAGCCCACGTCGCGAAACTCGATGCGCCCGGACAGCGGCGGCGCCTGCAGGCTGGCCGCGTCGTCATCGGTCGGCGCTTCCATGATTTTATTCAGGGCGTGGTAGGACAATTTGGTTTGCTCCCAGCGCATGATCAGGCCCGCGATCTGGCTCACGGGCGCCAGGGCGCGGCCCGTCAGCATGCTCACGGCGATGATCTGGCCCAGGGTCAGCAAGTGTTCGCCCATCAGCAAGGCGCCCGTGGCCACCACGGCCACGCCGGACAGGGCCAGCACGGCCGTGTTGATGTAATTGACGCGGCTGACGATTTCGCGCGTCTCGACGCTATTGGCGGCAATGGCCACCGTCAGGCTTTCCCATTTGCGCCGGCTCCACGCTTCGGCGCCCAGCGCCTTGATCGTGTCGAGGCCATTCATGGTTTCAAACAGGTGCGCCGTGCGCTGCGCGCTTTCCTGCATCGAGGCGGCCACGTGGCGCGCCAGGGCCGCGCGCGAGGCAAAGGCCACCAGCAGCAAAATCGGGATGACGGCCAGGGGCACGAGCACCAGCCAGCCGCCCACCAGGGCGATCACCAGCAGGAACAGCAGCAGGAACGGCAAGTCGCCCAGGGTCGTCAAGGTCGTCGATGCAAAGAATTCGCGCACGGATTCGAAATCGCGCACCGTATTGGCCAGGGTGCCGCCGGAAGCGGGCCGGCTGGCCGCGCGCAGGCGCAGGCACTGGGCAAAGATGTTCGACGACAGCGCCACGTCCATGCGGCGCGACGCCGTTTCCACCAGTTCGCCGCGCAGCAGGCGCAGGGCCAGCTCGAAGCCCGTCAGCACCACGACGGCGATCGTCAGCACCCACAGGCTGGAGGTGGCATTGTTCGGGATCACGCGGTCGTACACGGCCATCGCATAGAACGGCACCAGCGCGCCGATGATATTGAGCACCAGGGTGCCCAGCAAGGCCCAGCGGAAGACCCAGCGGTTGCGGTTGAAGACATCCCAGAACCAGCGCCCCGCCACCGGCATGCTGTAGAGCAGGCTGCGCTGGTCGAAAAACAGTACGGGCCGCACGGCCACCCAGCGTCCGTCGGGCACTTCCTGCGCAAGCGCGGCCGCGTCAAGCCATGCGCTGCCGTCGATGCCGGGCACGTGGCATTCGTATTTGCCGTCGGCAATGGTCAGCACCACCAGCGCCTGCCCTTCCCCGTTGTACAGCAAGGCCGGCATTTCCGTAGCGCGGTGCGGCTTGTCTGCCGGCAACGCGGTACCGGCCAGGGTGGCTTGCGCCAGCGCCTGTTCAAGAAAGCCGGTGGCGGCCGGGTCACCATGCGCGGTCACGCTGGCGCGCAGGCGCTCGGCCTGCACGGCCACGCCGAAAAAGCGCGCGAGGAAGACGATGGCGTCGGCAATGGCATCGGTGGACGCGCCGGCGGAAGCGGTGGAAGTGTCGGGGGGTGGGGTCATGTTGGATTCACAATAAAACGCTGCGGCGCACCGGTCGGGCGCGCCGCAGCGGGAACGCTATCGCTTGCGCGATGAGCGATGAGTAATGATTAACGAGTAATAATCAAGTCAGCGCGGAAGCGCCCTTGCGGCGGCGCGCCATGAAGCCCAGCAGGCCCAGGCCCGCGACCAGCATGGCCCAGGTTTGCGCTTCCGGCACTGGCGACACGGCCAGCAGGGTTTGCGAAGCCGGGTTGACGCTGCTCAAGCTCGTGTAGTTGTACAGGTTCTGGATGGCGCCATTGCCCGTGGCCACGCCCAGCATGGTGTTGGCCTCGCTGACGACGGCATTGCTCAGGCTTTTGAAGCGCAAATCGCCCGTCAGCAGGTTCGTATTGTCGTTATTCAATTCCCACAGGGCCAGCTGGAAGGCGGCGGCGCTGTTGGCGCTGGTCGACACATTCGCGACGGACGAGGCGTAATAGCCTTCATACAGGCGCTTGACGGAATCGCTGGCGGCGAAGACGCCGCTGCTGTAGCTGTTCGAACTATTGCTCAGTGCAACATGGGGATCGAGGCAAAACGCCAGGAACGTATTGCTGTCGTACTTGACTTCCCACAAGGTCGGCGAGATGGCACTGCCCGAGCCGAAGGCGCCACCGGCAGCCGTAAACAGGCTGACGCTGTGCGAATCGACGACTTGCAGGTTGGAGGCGGCCAGGGCGCTGCCGCTGGCAAGGACGAACGTGGCGGCGGCGATGGCGCCGCGGACGAACAGGTGCATGGATTGTTTCATTGGTTTCCCTATTTCTATTATCAAGTGTGGAAAAAGCGTGGAAAGCGCCGGCGCCCCGTGACGGGTGCGCCGGTGCGGCATTGCCGGGCAGGATTACGGGCCGGCAAGGGACATCAGGCAGCCATTTCCTGGGGCTGGACATTCGCGTGGGCCATGGCGCGGCGCAAGAGGTCGGCCATCTCGCACTGGGCCTGGGCTTCGGCAGCCGGGGCAGCCTGGGCGGCAGCGACCGTGTTGACCGTGCCATCCTGGCCCAGTACCACGTCGAGCGTGCTGTCGTCGCGCAGCAGATCGGCCATGCTGGGCAAGGTCACGCCGGCGGCGGCCGCATCCTTGGCGTCGACGTTGAAATACACGTCCGTCATGTCGACCGTCTTGCCGTCGGCCAGGGTGGCGCTGCTGCGCTCGAGGTGCAAATTGCTGTTGGCGTCGAGGAAAGGCAGTTCCGTGTAGCTGACTGTCAGGCTGGCCACGCCGGCGTCGTGCAAGGACATCAGCTCGCCATCGTCCGTCACGCCGTTGCTGTTGGCGTCGCGCCAGATGCGCAATTCCGCAAACTTGTCATCGTGCGCATCGACCACGCCGTCGCCGTTCGAGTCATGGCCGGACAGCTTGGCAAAGCCCGTGCCCTTCTCGTTGCCGCCGAACAGTTCGGAGATGTTGTCGATCTTGCCATTGCCATTGCTGTCGATGGCCAGCAAGCCGTCCTGGGCCGAGACCCAGCCCGTCTGGATGGCGCTGCCCGTGCCCAGCAAGTCGAAGCTGCCGTGGAAGTCGGCGCGGGCGATCGTGTGCACGCCGTCACCGTTGAGGTCGATGACGATGGGCGTGATGGCCGCATCCCAGCTCATGTCGTTCTGGCCCGACGCCAGTTTCAATATGTCCGTGTAGACCACGTTGCCCGTCGTGCCATTGCTGTTGACGTCCGAATCGATGTTGTCGTTCGTGCCCACGTTCTTCGCGCCCCAGCGCCACGCATCCATGGCGTAGCCCGCGTGGTACACGCCCGACTTGTCGAACTTGAGCGAATAGCTGCCCGGATCGAGGTTGCTGAACAAATAGTTGCCGTAGGCATTCGTGTACGTGGTGGCCAGCAGCACGCCGCTGCCCGAGTACAGTTGCACCTTGATGTTGGCGATGCCGGCCTCGTTGTAGTCCTGTACGCCATCATGGTCGGCGTCGCGCCACACCTTGTCGCCCAGGCTGGCTTTGCGGTAAATGCCCGCATCCCAGCTCATGTCGTTCTGGCCCGCGGCCAGGTTGATCAGGCCCGAGCGCCCCGTGCTGACATCGACGTCGGAATCGGCCGTGTCAACGCCCAGATTGGCCTTGGTGTAGTAAAAGCCCGATGGACGGATGACTTCCACCTTGTAGCCGCCGGCCGCCAGTTCGCTGAACAGGTAATTGCCGCTGGCATTCGTCGTCGTCGTGGCGATGACCTGGTTGTACGCATTGAGCAGATTGACTTTCACGCCCGCCACGCCCAGTTCGCCCGCCTCCTGCACGCCGTTGTAGTTCTTGTCTTCCCACACGCGGTCGCCGATGGACGCCGTGTTCAGTTTCACCAGGCCCGCATCCCAGTCCAGCTGCACGTCGCCCGACTTCAGGGTGGTCCACGTGGTGGTGAAGCCCGTGGCCGGATTGACGTCCGAATCGGTGGCGTAACCGCCGATGTCGGCCTTGGTGAAGCCGTAGCCGGCCGGCGGCACGAAGCCCAGATAGTAATTGCCTGGCACCAGGTTGCTGAACAGATAATTGCCGCTGGCATCCGTGGTGGCGCTGGCCACGACGGCGCCTTGCGCGTTGTACAGGTTGACTTTCACGCCACAGACGCCCGCCTCGCCCGCATCCTGCGTGCCGTTGCCGTTCGCATCGAGCCACACACGGTCGCCGATGGAGGCCGTCTTGTAGAGGCCGGCATCGAGATCCCTGTAGTTCTGGCCGGCAGCCACCGTCACCTGGCCGCTGTTGCCCAGCGTATTGATGTCGCTGTCGAGCGCATCGTTGCCGCCCGCATCCTTGACCGTCGTCAGATAGCCGGCTGGGGCGACGACGGTGATCGAATACGTGCCGGGATCGACATTGAAGTTGTAATAGCCGGCGGCGTCCGTCAAGGTCGAGCCGATCACGCTGCCAGCCGCGTTTTTCAGCTGCACGGTGACGCCGACCATGCCCGCTTCGCCCGCATCCTGCACGCCATTCATATTGCTGTCATGCCAGACCCGGTCGCCCAGAGTGGCTGGCAAGGCGACGATGCCGGCGTCCACGCTGTGGTTGCTGTCGCCCGAGGCCAGCAGCACTTGCGCCGTGCGGCCGTCGGCATTCGCGTCCGAGTCGCGCTGGTCGTCGCCGCCCTGGTCCTGGCCCGTGAAGGCGTAGCCGGCTGGCAACGTCGTTTTATCGAACTGCACGCTGTAGGCGCCCGGTTTCAGGTTGGTGAACAGGTAGTTGCCGTTCGCATCCGTCAGCAGCGGGCTGCCGACGGCGTTGCCCGACGCATCGAGCAAGGTCACTTTGACGCCTGCGGCGCCCGCTTCACCGGCATCCTGCACGCCATTCTTGTTCGTGTCGAACCAGACGCGGTCGCCCAGCTCGGCCGTGCGGTACAGGCCCGCATCAAGGGTCAAGTTAGTTTCGCCCGGCGCCAGGGTGACGGGCGCCATCTTGCCGGCCGCATCGATATTGCTGTCCTTGGCCGTGTCGCCGCCCTGGTTCGCTGCCGTCGGCACGTAGCCGGCGGGCGCCACCACGGTCACCGAATAGGTGCCCGGATTGACATCGAAGTGGTAGCCGCCGCTGGCGTCCGTCGTAGTGGAGGCCACCACATTGCCGGCCGTATCCTTCAATTGCACGACAACATTGGCGATGCCTGCCTCGCCCGCGTCCTGCACGCCGTTGGCGTTCTTGTCTTCCCACACGAAGTCGCCAAGGTGGGCCATCGGCACCTTGAAGGTCAGGTAATGGGGCGCCAGGCTCAGGTCTTGCGCATTGCAGCCTTCCGTGCCGCCGTCATCGCGCACCTTGAAACCGAGGTCGAAGTCGCCGGCCACGGTCTGGCTGGGCACGAAGACCAGGTGGCCTGCCCGGATATCGTCGATGGAGACTTCCGTGCCCACCGCCACGGCCACGCCGTTGAGCAAGACCTGGCCCGCCGTGGTGGTATTGGTGATGACGATGGACTTGAAGCCGTCGTGCTCGACGTCGTCGTGGAAGCCGAAATCGCTTTCGCTCAGCACCACGCTGGAACCGTCGACCAGAGTGAAGGTCTTGTCGGCCGCATCGGGCGCATCATTGACGGGATCGATGATGACTTGCAAGCTCAGCTGGACGATGTCTCCATTGCCCTTGTCGATCGTCACCTGGATGGTCGAGAAACTGCCATTGTAGTTGGCGGCCCAGTCGCCGGGACGCACGTACACGGTGTCCGCGTCGAGCATGCCGAACAGCGGCGTGTTCTCCGTCGATTCCGTATCGTCCGGCAACAAAACCGTGAAATTCTTGATATTCAGTTCACCTTGCACCGAGTAGCCGGCCTGGATCAGCAGGTCGCGGATATCGAAATTCTTGTTGATGTCTTCACAGACGTGGACCGTGGTCGACAGGTTGTAGGTAGTCATGCGGCCTCCTGACGGCATGCCACGGCGGCTGCAGGAGCGGAAATACGGAGGGCCAGGGCGCAATCAGCCTGGCCGCGCAAAGCGGCGAATGTATACATAGGTGGGCTTCCAAGAAGGGACTTGTTTAAAAAAATGAAGCCGGCAGATCTTGTATACAGTTTCGAGGGACACAGGAGCCAGACGACGCAACCACGCAGCAGGGGGTGATTGTCTTTCTAGTATTTAAGTTGTCGCAATTATATCCATAATATTTTCAAAAGCAAATTAATTTCCAAAAATATCAATAAAATTTTTATAATTTTTTGCGCATACCCAGCACGCGCGGTGTTGCCATCCGGGGCCTGAAAATAGATGCACCTTCTCGGCCCCCACCACAATCGCCTACAATCTCGGGATGAATCAACTTACCCTCGTCCTGCCCTTCGCCTTGCCCACTGCCGAACTGGCTGCCGACCTGCTCAAGGTCTTGCAGGCGCCCGCGCTGGCGGCGCTGCTGTCGCGCACATCCACTTGCAATTTGGAAATTTTTGACAATACCAACCGCCTGCTGCCGCACGAAGCGTGGCTGGCGCACGCCTTGACCCTGTCGCCCGCGCCCAACGGCGAGGCGGCGCAGGCGGCCTTCGCGGCCCAGGCCATGCGCGGCTACGGCCTCGTGCCGGAACCGGGCGCGCGCTACTTCCTGCTGCATCCGGCCCACCTGGCCATCGCCCGCAGCCATATCAGCCTGGAAGACCTGCGCCAGCTCAAACTGAGCGAGGCCGATGGCCGCGCCCTGTTCGACATTGCGGCCCCGTATTTCGACGAGATCGGCCAGCCCCTCGCGTATGGCGACGCGGGCACCTGGTTCATGCGCGCCGACGCCTGGTCCGACTTGCAGTGCGCCACGCCGGACGCCGCCACCACGCAAGATTTGTCCGTGTGGATGCCCGAAGGCGAGCATGCGCGCGCCGCGCGCCGCCTGCAAAACGAAGTGCAGATGCTGTGGCATGAACATCCCGTCAATGCAGCGCGCGAGGAGCGGGGCTTGAAAGCCATCAATTCCTTCTGGATCTGGGGCGGCAGCCTGGCTACGGCGCAAGCCGGGCGCTGCGCGGCCAGCCTGCATACGCAGGGAGCACCGGGTTGGCTGGCCGCGCTGGCGGAACCGGCGCAGCGCGATGCCAGTCCAAACAGTGTGCTGGCCAGCACACAGGACGCGATCGTCGTGCTCGGCGGCCTGACCGAAGCGGCGCAGGCGCAGGAATGGGGCATGTGGCTGCAGCAGTTGCAAGCGCTGGAAGCCAACTGGTTCGCGCCCCTGCTGGTGGCCCTCAAGGATGGCCGCCTGGGCCAGTTGCGCCTGGTGCTGAGCCACCGCGACGCCTGGCTGGACTGCACCACCAGCAAGAACGCGCAGCGCAAATTCTGGCGCGCGATTACCCTGAACAAGTTGAAAGCATCATGACCCGTACCCGCATCGCCACCCGTCCCTGCCCCTACCGCGAATCCGAATTGCTGCGCCAGGGCGGTATCCACCCCGTGCTGGCCCGTTTGTACGCGTCGCGCGGCCTGTCCGACGCGAAAGAACTCTCGATCGAGCCGAAAGACTTGATACCACCATCGGGCTTGCTGCACATCGGCGCGGCCGGCGTCTTCCTGGCCGACGCGATTGCCGCCAAGAAGCGCATGGTCATCGTGGCCGACTACGATTGCGACGGCGCCACCGCCTGCGCCGTGGCCATACGCGGCTTGCGCGCCATGGGCGCCGACGTCGATTTCATCGTGCCCAACCGCTTCGAATACGGCTACGGCCTGACGCCGGAAATCGTCGAACTGACGGCGCGCGAAAAGTCGCCCGACATCATCATCACCGTCGACAACGGCATCGCCAGCATCGACGGCGTGGCCGAAGCGAACCGGCGCGGCATCCAGGTGGTCGTCACCGACCACCATTTGCCGGCCGACACCCTGCCCGACGCGGCCGTCATCGTCAACCCGAACCAGCCCGCCTGCGGTTTTCCCAGTAAACATCTGGCGGGCGTGGGCGTCGTGTTCTACGTCTTGCTGGCCCTACGCGCGGAAATGCGCCGGCGCGGCCTCTTTGATGCGCAAACGCAACCCAAGCTCGACAACCTGCTCGACCTGGTGGCCTTGGGCACGGTGGCCGACGTCGTGCGCCTCGATACGAACAACCGCATCCTCGTCGCGCAAGGTCTCAAACGCATGCGCAAGGGCAATATGCACGCGGGTGTGGCGGCCCTGTTCCGCGTGGCGGGCCGCGAAGCGCGCAGCGCCACGCCGTTCGACCTGGGCTTTGCCTTGGGACCGCGCCTGAATGCGGCCGGCCGCTTGCAAGACATGTCGCTGGGCATCGAATGTCTGGTCACGGACGACGAAGGCCGCGCCTGGGCGCTGGCGCAGCAATTGAACGACATCAATCTGAAGCGCCGCGAGATCGAAGCGGAAATGCAGGACACAGCCCTGCTGCACCTGGACACGTTCGAGCCGGCCAACAGCAGCACCATCAGCGTCTTCGATGAATCGTGGCACCAGGGCGTGATCGGCATCGTGGCCTCGCGCCTGAAGGAAAAATTCTACCGCCCGACCATCACGTTTGCGCCGGGCGCGGACGGCTGGATCAAGGGCTCCGGACGCTCGATTCCCGGCTTCCACTTGCGCGACGCGCTCGACCTCGTGTCGAAACGGGCGCCGAGCCTGATCGACAAGTTCGGCGGCCACGCCATGGCGGCAGGCTTGACCATCCGCGCCGACGCCTTCGATGCGTTTTCCAAGGCCTTCGAAGCCGTGGGCCAGGCCTGGCTCAGCCAGCAACAGCTGGAGCGGGTCGTGGAAACGGACGGCCCGCTGGAGGACGCCTATTACACGACGGCCTTCATCGAGCTGATGGATGGCCAGGTATGGGGCCAGGGCTTCGCCCCGCCCGTCTTCTGCGACGAGTTCCGCGTCGTCAGCCAGCGCATCCTCAAAGAGCGCCATCTGAAACTGCTGCTGGAAAAGAACGGCGTGCGCTTCGACGCCATCTGGTTCGGGCATACGGATGCCTTGGGCGAACGCACGAGGGTCGCGTTCAGACTGGATGCGAATGAATACAATGGCACGACCAAGGTACAACTCATGGTAGAGCACGCCGAGCCTATCTGATGACACCGGCCCAAACCTATTGATCGCCTTCCCGACACCTCCCAATCCATGCTGACCGGCCTGAACCACCTCACCCTGTCCGTGCGCGACCTGGCGCGCAGCATCATCTTTTACCGCGACACCTTGGGCCTGTGCCTGCATGCACGCTGGGACAGGGGCGCGTATCTGTCGGCCGGGGACTTGTGGCTGTGCCTGTCGCTTGACGGGCAAGACACGCCTGTGCTGGCCAGCCCCGGCTACACGCATTACGCGTTTTCCATCGCGTCCGCCGACTTCGCCCCGTTTGCCGCCCGCCTGCGCGCCGCCGACGTGCCCGAATGGCAGCAAAACCGCAGCGCCGGCGATTCCCTATATTTTCTCGATCCGGACGGCCACCGGCTGGAAGCCCATGCTGGCAGTCTGGCGCAGCGGTTGGCAGCCTGCCGGGCGGCGCCCTATGCTGGCATGCAATTCTTTGACGGCTAAGGGTATAGACGCGCACATTTGGACGAGGACAGCACAAATTCCCGAAAAGGAGTAATATTATTCCATAAAAGGAGTTCATCATGAATCTTGCCTACGCCTACCCCAAGAGCCGCTTCGAACCGGCCGTGCTCGTCGACCTGAACGCCAAAGCCGAACGCGAGCGATTGTCGCAAGCGGCCTTGAAAGGCTTTTTCAAGCTGGCCGCCGCCTGGAAACTGCGCGACGACGATGCGCGCGAATTGCTGGGCGGCCTGTCCAGCAGCGCCTATTACGAGTGGAAAAAGCACCCGGACCGCGTGCTGGAAGTGGACCGCATCACGCGCATTTCCTACTTGCTGGGCATTTATAAAGCCCTGCACATCCTGTATGGCGACAAGCTGGCCGACGAATGGGTCAGTTTGCCCAACAAGAATCCCGTGTTTGGCGGCCGCACGCCCCTGTCGCAGATGCTGGCCGGCGGCTTGCTGGCCATGCAGACGGTGCGCAAGCTGCTCGACGCGCGCCGCGGAGGACTGTAATCGTGCCTGCAGCCCCGAATACCCACCTGCCGCCGCTGGCCGCGCTGCGCCAGATCGACACTTGCCGGTTGATTCCATCGCGCTTCGCGGACATGGAAGACTCCGTGCTGGCGCCGCTGGCCGAGGATGACGATCACCTGCGCGAGCTGTTCGAACTCGATAACGCCACCAACGCCCGCCTGGTGGCCGAGTACGGCGGCGCGCCAGGAATTGGCGTGGACGAACTGGTTTTTGGCGTGCCGCACTTTCGCATCATCAACGCCGCCTACACCTATGCCCGGCCGGAAGGGGCGCGTTTCAACGATGGCGAACGGGGCGCCTGGTATTGCGCCTTCGACATGAAAACGGCGCTGGCCGAGATCATTTTCCACAAGACCGTGGAATACCAGGAAATCGACTATTTCGCCGACAGCGTCAACTACCAGTCGCTGCTGGCCGATTTTTCCGCCAGCTTCCACGACTTGCGCGGCCAGGAGCGCTATGCGGCCTGCCTGGACCCGGCCAGCTACATCGCCTCGCAAGACCTGGCCGCCATCCTGCTCGAGGCCGGTTCCATGGGCATCATCTTCCCCAGCACCCGGCTGGCGGGCGGCACCAACCTGGCCTGCTTCCGACCTGCCCTGGTCGGCAATGTTCGCAAAGGCACCGCCTATCGGTTAACATGGCAGGGTACGCCGACGCCGCGCGTGGAAGCCCTCCCGGGCAAATAAACCGCGCGCATCGGCACCGACTCACCGCAACCTGATCTCACATGCAAACCAATCCTGAAAAAGACACCGAACTGCGCCTCAAAGTCAACAGCGAAACGGCCCGCCTGGCCTGGAGCGAACTGGAAAAGCACTTCGCCCAAGGCAACGTCGTCTGGGTCGCCAACGAGCTGGACTTGGTCGAAGTGGCCGTGCGCATATCGCACGACGACAAGGCGACCATCACGCAATGGATGGCCGATGGCAAAGTAGCCAAAGTCTCGGACCAGCAGGCGCTGGACTGGCAGGCCGCCGACGCGTCCCTGTGGGCCGTCGTCGTCAGCCCGTTCATTCTGGTGCAGCAGGAGAAGCCGACCAAACACTGATGCTGACAGGCTGCGCCAGAAACAAGGAAAATGTGCAACCAACTAAATTCGGTACTTAATTTGGTCATCCGGTGCTATCATCGGCCTGCCAACTTATGGAGGGGAATATGAATTTTCTAAACATTCAGCCAATTAGTTACTTGAAGACCAACACCAGCGACGTGGTCAAACAGGTACTGGAGACTCATGACCCGGTAGCCATCACGGTAAATGGCAGAGTTCAGGCAGTTGTGCTAGACCCCGTTAGCTATCAAAAGATCCAAGATCAGCTTGCCATGCTCCGCATCCTTGCTCTCGGCCGCAAGCAGATTGAGCAAGGTAAAGTCATCGGTCATGATGACGTTGTGGCCCTTCTGGAAGCTGAAGACGACGACAACTGATTACGCAAATGAAAATCATTTGGACTCAATACGCCCTGAACGATTTACAGGACATTCGCTTCTATCTGAAGCAGAGCGAATCCCTTGCTTTTGCCAGGAAGGTGACGCAAGAGATTCTGGCTGAAGTCAGTTCTCTCAAAGATTGGAACATTAAAGGTAGCTTTGTTCCTGAACTTGAAGACCTTCACTTGACGACTCACCGCCAACTGTTGGCCGGCCAGAATCGTATCATCATCGAGTACGGACATAACGATATCGTCTATGTTCATATGATTGCCCATACCAGCCGTGACCTGGAAGCATTGATTCGCCGTCGCCTGCTCAATTCGTAGCCGGCAAGTCCTGCCAGGCACACGGCTGTATAGGATTTGACAATGCGCAGCAAGCGCATTGTCAGGCCATCATTAATGCCCTCCCCCCAGATACGCCGCGATCACCTTCGGATCGGTTTTCAGGCTTTCCGCCGGGCCGTGCACGGAGATGCTGCCGTTTTCCAGCACGTAGCCGTAATCGGCCACGTTCAGAGCGGCGGCGGCGAATTGTTCGACCAGCAGCATGGTCACGCCTTCGGCCTTCAAGCGCGTGATGATGCGGAAGACTTCTTCCACCAGAATCGGCGCCAGGCCCATCGACGGTTCGTCCAGCAGGATCACTTCCGGGTTCAGCATCACGGCGCGGGCCATCGCCAGCATCTGCTGCTCGCCGCCCGAGAGCGTCCCGGCCAGCTGGTCGCGCCGCTCCTTCAGACGGGGGAACAACTCCAGGGCCTTGTCCAGGTCGCCCTTGATGTCGCCTTTCGGGCGCGCCCGCGTGAAGCGGGGGAAGGCGCCCAGCAGCAGGTTGTCCGTCACCGACATCGAGGCGAACACCCTCCGGCCTTCCGGCGAATGGGCCAGTCCCGCGCGCGCGATCTTGTGCGAATCGAGGCCCGTGACATCCTTGCCGCCCAGAGTGACGGTGCCTGACTTCGGTTTCAGCATGCCGGAAATGGCGCGCATGGTGGTGGTCTTGCCGGCCCCGTTCGAGCCGATCAGGGTCACCAGCTTGCCCTTCGGGACGTCGAGCGAAATACCGTGCAGGACTTCGACTTTGCCGTAGGCGGCGTGCAAATTTTGAATGGTCAGCATGGTCTTCCTCTCAGTGCGCCGCTGGCGCCAGGGTTTCGGCGCTGCCGCCCAGATAGGCTTCGATCACTTTCGGATCGCTCTGCACGGCAGCAGGCACGCCTTCGGCAATCTTCTGGCCGAAATCCAGCACCGTCACCACGTCCGACAGGGCCATCACCACGTCCATGTGGTGCTCGATCAGGATGATGGTGATGCCGTGCTCGCGGATCTTGCGGATGATGGCCATCAGCTCCTTGATGTCGGGTGCCGTCAGGCCGGCCGCCGGTTCATCGAGCAGCAGCAAACGCGGGTTGAGACCCAGCGCGCGGCCGATTTCCAGCAGCCGCTGCTTGCCATACGGCAGATTGCGCGCCTCTTCGTTGGCCAGGTCGGCCAGGCCCACAAACTCGAGGATGCTGGCGGCCCGCTCGCGCGCGGCCGTCTCTTCGCGCTTGTAGCGCGGCGTATGCAGCATCACGTCCAGCACGTTCGACTTGAAGGTGTTGTGCAAGCCCACCAGCACGTTCTCGGTGGCCGTCATCTCGCCGAACAGCTGCACGTTCTGGAAGGTGCGCGCCACGCCGCCCAGCGCGATCTCGGACGGCGTGCGGCCGGAGATCACGGCGCCGGCAAATTCCACCTTGCCCGCCGTCGGCTTGTAGATCCCCGTGAGCACGTTCATCATCGTGCTCTTGCCCGAGCCGTTCGGCCCGATCAAGCCGTGCACGGAGCCTTGCGTGACGTTCAGATCCACCTGGTTAAGCGCTTTCAGGCCGCCGAACTGCATCAGGGCCTGGTCCACGCGCAGCAAGGTCGCGCCCTGCTGGCCGCCCTGCGCGTGGTCGAACGGCGCTACGCCATGGGAAGCGACGGCCTGCACGTGGCGCCGGCCCTTGCCGATAAAGCTCATCAAAAAGCCGACGATACCGTCCTGCAGGTAGTACACGACGAACAGCGTCATCAAACCGAAGATGGTCAGGCGCCAGTCGACCATGTTTTCCAGCTTGTAGGAAAACGCGGCCAGGCCGATGGTGGCCACCAGGGGCACGATCACGCCGCGCAAGGTGGAGCGCTTTTTCGCCAGCATGAAGGCGGAACCGATCACGCCCAGCACGGCGGCGCCGACGGCGATCTTGCGGAACAATTCGATGTCCGACAAGAGGCTGGGCAGCATGACGACGATCAGGGCACCGATCAGCGCGCCCGAACGGGTCTTGCGCCCGCCCATGATGACGGCCAGCAGGAACAATATCGTCAGCTCGAAGTTGTAGGTATTGGGCGAGATGTACTCTTCCGAATACGCATACAGGCTGCCGGCCAGGCCCGCGAAACCGGCGCTGATGACGAAGGCGTACACCTTGTAGCGGTACACGGACACGCCCATGCAGTCCGAGGCGATGGGGCTGTCGCGCAAGGCTTCGAACGCCCGGCCCAGGTTCGATTTCAAGATGCGGTGCACCACCACCAACGAGATCACCAGCAGCGCGGCGACCATGTAGTAGTACTCCACTTCCGTCAGTTTGTGGCCGAACAGCACGGGCTTGTGGATCTTGATGCCCATCGGCCCTTCCGTCAGGAAGCTCATTTCATTGATCAGGATTTGCACGATGGTGCCGAAGGCCAGGGTCACCATCGCCAGGTACGGGCCCGTCACGCGCAGGGCCGGCAAGGCCAGGATGGCGCCAAACACGGCCGCGCCCAGGATGCTGGCGGGGATGGCCAGCCAGAACGACACGCCCAGCTTGAACACCAGCACGCCCGTGACGTACGAGCCGATGCCGAACAGGCCCGCGTGGCCCAGCGACACCTGCCCCGTGTAGCCGACGACGATATCGAGGCCGAACAGCAGGATGGCGTAGATCAGGATGGTCTCGGCCAGGTGGATGTAATACGGGTTCGGGATGACGATGGGGAACAGTGCGAGCGCGGCCAGTCCCGCCGCACTCAGTGCCAGCATGGTGATTTTCTTGTTCATGTCGTCCTCAGACTTTCTTGATCGCGGCTTTGCCGAACAGGCCGGACGGCTTGACGGCCAGCACCAGCAGCAACAGCAGCAGGCCTGGCACTTCCTTGTAGCCGGTGGAGATGTAGTAGCCGGTGGTCGTTTCCGCGATGCCCAGGATCAGGCCGCCGACGATGGCGCCCACGCCCGAGGTCAGGCCGCCGATGATGGCCACGGCAAACGCTTTCAAGCCCAGCGAGGCGCCCATGGTGGCTCCCGTCAAGGTCAGCGGCGCCACCAGCACGCCCGCAAAGGCGGCCGTGGCCGACGACAGCGCATAGGAAAACGTGATGACCATGCCCGTGTTGATGCCCATCAGGCCGGCCGCGTCGCGGTCGTTGGCTGTCGCCACCACGGCCTTGCCGTAGATCGATTTGCGGTTGAACACTTCGACGGCCAGCATGATGGCCAGCGCGCCGACGATGACGGCCACCTGCATCTGCTGCACGTTGGCGCCAAACACCTGGAACGGCGCGGCCGACAACGGCGACGGGAACATCAGGTCATCCTTGCCCCAGATGTTTTCCGCCACGTTCTTGAAAATGATGGCCAGCGCGATGGTCGACATGATCCAGCCGAATTCGGACTTGATCTTGATGGCGGGCCGCACGCCTATCCATTCGACGAACACGCCCTGCAAGGCGCCGAAGACGATGACGATGGGGATCATCAACAGATAGCTCATGTACGGGCCGCCGTGGATGGTGCCCACCAGGGAAAGGCCCACGAGCGCGCCCAGCATCAGGGATTCGCCCTGGCCGAAATTGAGGGTGCCGGAAGTGGCAAAGGTCAGCTGGTAGCCGAAGGCGATGACGGCATAGATCATGCCCAGCGCGATGCCGCTGAAGACGAGCTGCAGGAAGATTTCCATGGTATTCCCCGGAAGACGAACGATGAAAAAATGGCCAGTCCTGATTCCTCAAGGCTGGCCACTGCGCGGCGAATGTCCGCCAGGCTTATTTCGCGAGGACGACTTTGCCGTCCTTGACTTCACCGAAGACTGTCAGCTCGGCCGTGATCGCTTCATGGTTGGTCTTGCTGAACGGTTTGTTGTAGGTGGTGACGGCGCCTTCCACCTTCTCATTCAGGTTTTCCAGCGCGGCGCGCACTTTCGGGCCGTCCGTGCCGCCTGCCTGCTTGAAGGCGGCTGCCAGCAGGTAGATGGAATCGTAGCCTTGCGCGGCCGAGACGGCCGATGGCATGCGTCCGCCCGATGGCTTGTAGGCGGCCACGTAGGCGTCGATGAAGGCCTTGCGTTTCGGCGTGCTGGCATCCTGGATGAAGGTTTGCGGCATGCGCGTGCCATTGCCGTTCTTGCCCGCGTTGTCGATGAAGTTACCCATGGCCAGGGTCCAGCTGCCGATCAGCGGCACTTTCCAGCCCAGTTTTTCCATGCCGTTGGCGATCTGCGCCAGTTCCGGGCCGATGCCGTAGGTCAGCACGACTTCCGCGCCCGCCTGCTTGGCTTTCAGCAGCTGGGCCGTCATGTCGACGTCCTTGATGTTGTATTTTTCCACGACGACGGGCTTGATGCCCTTCTTGTCGAGCGCCTTTTCCAGGTCTTCCCGGCCCAGCTGGCCGTAGTTGGTGGAGTCGGCCAGGATCGCCACTTTCTTGAACTTGCGGTTCTCGATCGCCTCATGCACGATCATGCCGGACTGGATGGTGTCATTGGCCGCATTGCGGAAGACGTAGTTTTCCGGCTGGTCGGCGAATTGCTTGGTGACGATGGAACCCGTCGCCACATTGTTCATGACGGGAATTTTCGCTTCCTGGTAGAAGCGCTGCGAGGCCAGAGCCACGCCCGTGTTGATGTAGCCGACGGTGGCGGCGACCTTTTCCTTGTTGATGAGCTCTTGGGCGATCTGCACGCCGCGTTCATTCTTCGCTTCGTCATCGCGCTCGATCAGCAGCAGCGAACGGCCCAGTACGCCACCCTTGGCATTGATTTCGGCGACGGCCAGCTTGACGCCGTCGCGCATCGACACGCCCATCGGCGCGGAACCGCCCGTGAACGGACCGGACACGCCGATCTTGATGGGGTCGGCTGCGACTGCCGCCTGCGAGAAACCCAAAACCAAACTTGCTACAAGCAATTTCTGTTTCAAATTCATTGTCATCTCCTCTGTTACAACGTTTTTAATGCCACTTATTTTTATTGTCGTACGCTGGATAACCGCCCCATCGATAAATCATTGTAGGTGAGTAAACATGCTCCAGCAACAACTACATATGACGCGTCGCAACATGCAGAAAAGCACCAATTGCTGGCCCGATGTCAGCCTTTTGTAAGGAAAATATGACGCAAATTGGCGCACCTTGCGCCATCGGGCAACACTGCTGTGGCAAAACGCGACAGGCAAAGGCGAGCTCGGCGATTCATCAGGACGCTGATCTGGCGCAATACTGGCACTGTCCAGCATGCTAACGTCGCCCTTGCCAGCGCGTACGCGCAGGTCCGATCAGCCACTCCCACCGCATGGAGGCGATATGCAGCGCCCGTCGAACTCGTCCATTTCTCCCCTGCTACTTGGCGCCATCGCCAGCCTGCTGCTGGGCGGCTGCGCCACCAACCTGGCGCCCGTGCGCACGTTTGCCGAACAGACGCAAAAGATGTCGGTCCACTTCGAACCCATGCTGGCTGGCGGCGTCCACAGCTGCATGGACAAGGCCATGCGCAAGCGACTGATCCTGGCCGAGCGTTTCGATGCGCAAGCGAGCGAACAGGCGGCGCGCGCCGATTGCGCCGCCATCGCGCAGGCCAGCGCCTCGATCGCCAGCCTGAACGACCTCCTGCTGCGCTATGCCCGTACCCTGGCGGCGCTGGCCGATGACAAGCTGCCTGTCTACAAGGAAGAGTTTGCAGGACTCGGCGATGCGCTGGGCGGCCTGGCGCAGCCGGGTGGCGGCGCGCCCCTGCTCGATGCGGGCAAGCTGTCGAAGGTCGTCAAATTGAGCGAGCACCTGAGCCGCCTGGCCACGCAGCGCCTGCAGAAATCGGCCCTGCGCGAATTGCTCGACGAGCAGGAAGCCGTCGACATCGTCAGCAATGCGCTCAAGGAGTATGCGCAGCGCAGCTACCGCGCCGGCTTGCAGGATGAGTTGCGCGACCTGGACCTGCTGCGTGGCGCCGTCGACAAGGCCGCGCCGCGCGAGCCGCTGGCCGCCAACTACATCCGCACGCGCTTGCACCTGGAAGGCCGGCAATTGCAGGAAAGGGAAAAGATCGTCGCCGCGTACGTCGCCGCCGTCGACGCGCTGCAAGCGAGCGTGGCCGCGCTGCGCGCCAATCTCGACCGCCTGCAGGCGCCCGAACTGGAACAGCAGCTGGCGCAGTTTTCACGCCAGGTCGAAACGCTGCAAAAACAGGCTGTTTTCTATGGCCCCGCCCGCTGGTAAGCGGCGCGCACACAGGAGTATCCCATGGCCCAACTGACCGAACTGACAAAAGACCAAAGCTACGCCATCGCCGACAGTCTGGCGCAGGCATCGAGCCTGGTGCTGGAATTGCGCATCCGCGAACGCGAGGCGCTGGCGCCGGACGAGCGCGCGCTGCTGGAGCAATATGAAGACCACCTGGACCAGATGGTGTCCCTGTTTCGCGCGTATGGCATTTACCTGACAGCCGAAGGCGCGGAACAGGCGCGCGGCGATATCGAGGGCGCCATCGCCAAGGGCAAGCTGCAGCTCAAGCGTATCGCCGACGTGAAAGCCGCCATCGGTGCGGCGGCCAGGCTGGTCGACCTGGGCGCCGCCATCCTGTCGCGCGACCCGTTCGCCATCGGCGAGGCGGCAGCCAGCCTGCGGGCCAAGCCGAAGAAGGACGCGCCAGCGTAACTCAGGGCTCGGGCGCCCGGTGCCCCATCGCGTGCGTGGCCATCTTCAGGAACAGAAACGACTGCTCCTCGTTGTGCGCATAGCCCATCTGCCCCTCGGCCAGCGCTAGGGATTTCTGCTGCAGCGCTTCCGGGTATTCGAGGTCGCAGGCGGCGTCAAGCCAGTAACGCGCCCTGGCTTCGTCGCTATCGAGCAGCATGTTCGCCAGGATGAACATGGCGGGCGCCACGCCGCGTTGCGCGGCCTGCTCCAGCCAGCGCATGGCGGCGGCCTTGTCCTGCGGCCCGCCCATGCCGTTCTTGTGCATCAGGCCCAGGTAGTATGCGGCAGGACCGCTGCCCTGCCCCGCAGCCTGCTCGAACAGGACGCGTGCCTGCGGCTGGGTCGCTTCTCCCGCGCGCATCAGGACCTTGGCCTGGGCCGTGACATCGGGCGCGGCCACCACGGGCAAAGCCAGCGCGGCGGCCAGCAGCAAGTTGGCCAGCATCATTTCGACAGGTCGAGCTGGTACAGCGCAAAGCCCTTGCCCGCGCCATCATCCAGCTTCAACTGCGTGACGTTGTCGATGCCGGCCGCTTGCGCCAGCTCGATCACGTTCGGCGCCGAATGGAACACCACGGGGCCCTTGGTGGCAACCTTGGCGAAGCGCCAACTGCGCGCCGAACCGTTTTTCGCCCGCGTCAGGTTTTTCTGCTGCGTGACATAGGCGATCAGCAGTTCGCGGTTGTTGTCGGGCGAAGCCACCACCGTCTTGCTGCCGTCGAGGCCCGGGAAGTTGCCACCGCCGCTGGCGCGGTAGTTATTCGTCCCGATCAAAAATTCCTGGCTGGCGTCCACCGGTTTGCCCTTGTACGTGAGGCCCTTGATGCGCTGGCCGGGCTTTTGCGTGACGTCGATCTGGTAGCGCACGTCGGCGCTGGTGATCGCATCGAAGTTGTAGCTCGGGTGGGCCGTGTTGACCAGTTCCTGCGCTTCCAGCTTGTTCGGGTCGATGGTATTGAAACGCTGCGCCGACTGTTCCAGCCAGGCTTTCAGGTCCGCGCCAGTCATCTTCACGCCGTACAGCGCGTTCGGATACAAATACAGATCGGCCGCGTTATTGAGCGCCACATTGCCCGCCTTGACGTCCGTGTAGTCGGACACGCCGGCCGAACCGCTCTTGAACGGCGACGACATCGACAGCACGGGCAAGTGCGCAAACTGCGGCAGGTTCGCCTTCACATATGCGGCCAGATAGCCCGCCTGCGCCTGGTTCACCACCTCGATGGCGCTCACGTCGCCCACGTCGGCGAAATACGTCGACATGCGGAAGTCCGTCACGCCCACGGGCGTCTGCACGTAGGCAATCGTCGCCGCGTGCTCCTCGGCCACCAGTCTGGCGATGGCAGGATCGGGCTGGACGTAACTCTTGTCCGCGTTCTGGATGCCGCGCGCTTCCACCGTCGTGGCGCTCTTGTCGATGACCCACTGCTTGCCGTCGTGGCGCAGGCGCAGGCCGATCACGCCCAGGTGCTTGCCCCACAAATTGGCCATCACGGTGGGCACGCCATTGACCAGGCCACGGGCCTTGTCGACGCCGGGCAAATTAAACTGCGGCACCGTGCTGGCCGCGTTCGGGAACAGCTGGTGCGAGTGGCCGATCAGCATGGCGTCCACGCCCGGCACTTGCGACAGGTAGTAATTGCCGTTTTCCATGGTCGGCGAATATGGGCTGTCATCGAGGCCGCCGTGCGAGATGGCCACCACCAGTTCGGCGCCCTTGGCGCGCATCTCGGGGATGAATTTTTCCGCCGTCTCGCGCACGCCCTGCGTGTAGACGCGGCCTTCGAGCCAGCGCTTGTCCCACGCCATGATGGTGGGCGGCGCAAAGCTGATGATGCCGACCTTCACAGTGCTGGTGATGGCCTTGCCATCGGGGCCGGTGGCCGTGATCTGCTTGTCGATGATGTGATACGGCGCGAACAGCGGCTTGCCGCTCTTCACGCTGTAGACGTTGGCCAGCACTTGCGGGAACGTGGGGCCGGCGCAGCGCGGTTTGCTGGCGTCGACACTGTCGACGTCGAAGCGGTTGCCCGTCACCTGGCTCAGGAACGCCAGGCCGTAGTTGAATTCGTGGTTGCCGATGCCGCCGCCGTCCACTTTCAGCACATTCATGGCCTTGTAGATGGCCAGGGTCTGGTCGCAGGCCAGCGGTTTCACGAGGGCCTGGTAGTCGGCCAGCGCCGTACCCTGGATGGTGTCGCCGTTGTCGAGCAAAAGGTTGTTCGGGAACTGCGCGCGCGCCTGGGCGATCAGGGCCGCCGTGCGTTCCAGGCCGATCGACGGCTCCGCCTGCAGCTTGTAGTAATCATAACTGAGCACATTCGCGTGCAAGTCCGTCGTCTCCAGCAGGGCCAGGACGGCGCTGCTGCCGGCCAGCGCGGCCGATGGCTGGACTGGACCGGTGGCGGCGGGCGGCAAGGCGCCGCAGCCGGCCAGCAGCAGCGGCAACAGGGCGAGACGGGGAGATTGAAGCATGATGTATTCCTCTGGAAAGACAATATCGCCAGCATCATACGCAGCACGGCAGCCCCTATCAAGGCAAAAATATTGTCGCAAATACAGCGAAATGACGATTTTATTGCCCCGTGCGGCATCGATTCCGCGCCGCCGGCATCAGAAACGCGCCGCGCTCGCGTATAATTCAGGGTTTGATTTCACCATAGAAGACCAGAACATTATGGAAGCCGAACGCATCAATATCATCTCCGCCCTGCTCAACGACCTGACGGTCCGCGAAGCCGAACTTCGGAGGTATCTTTGACTTCACTGTCAAGTCGGAGAAACTAGAGCAAGTCAACGAAGAGCTGGAAGATCCTACCGTCTGGAACGATCCCAAACGCGCCCAGGACCTCGGTAAAGAGAAGAAGGCGCTGGAAGCCATCGTCTTCACCCTGGCCAAGGCCGATGCCGACCTGCGCGACACCCGCGACCTGTTCGACATGGCCCGCGAAGAAGGCGACGACGACACGCTCGAAGCGATCGAGCAGGACGTGCAGGAAATCCGCAAGGTCATCGAAAGCATGGAATTCCGCCGGATGTTCAATAATCCGATGGACCCGAACAACTGCTTCATCGACATCCAGGCCGGTGCCGGCGGCACGGAAGCCCAGGACTGGGCTTCGATGCTGCTGCGCCAGTACCTGCGCTATTGCGAACGCAAGGGCTTCAAGGTCGAAATCCTCGAGCAGTCCGACGGCGAGGTCGCCGGCATCAAGACGGCCACCCTGAAGGTCGAGGGCGATCACGCCTACGGCTTCCTGCGCACGGAAACGGGCGTGCACCGCCTGGTGCGCAAGTCGCCATTCGACTCGGCCAACGGCCGCCACACCTCGTTTACGTCGCTGTTCGTGTATCCGGAAGTCGACGATTCGATCGAGATCGACGTCAACCCGGCCGACATCCGCGTCGATACCTACCGCGCGTCGGGCGCCGGCGGTCAGCACATCAACAAGACCGACTCCGCCGTACGCATGACCCACGCGCCGACCGGCATCGTGGTGCAGTGCCAGAACGACCGTTCGCAGCACCGCAACCGCGCCGAAGCGATGGAAATGCTGAAAGCGAAGCTGTACGAGCATGAACTGCGCAAGCGCATGAGCGAACAGCAAAAGCTGGAAGACTCGAAGACGGACGTGGGCTGGGGTCACCAGATCCGCTCCTACGTGCTGGACCAGTCCCGCATCAAGGACTTGCGCACCGGTTTCGAGACGGGCAATACCAAGGGCGTGCTCGATGGCGACATCGACGACTTCATCTCCGCCTCGCTCAAGCAAGGCGTATAAGGATGAATACATCCGCTCCAGCGCAGCGCGCCTTTCTGTTCGACATGGATGGCACGATCGTCGACAACATGGCCTTCCACACGACGTCGTGGCTGGCGTTCTTTGAACGCCACGGCCATGCGCTGGATGCGGACGCCTTTTTCCGCGACACGGCAGGACGGCAGGGGCATGAAATCATCGCCAAATACCTGGGCGAGGAAGCCGACCACGTCACCCTGCTGGCTGAAAAGGAAGTCGTCTACCGCGAACTGTATGGCCCGCACCTGGCGACAGTCGCCGGTTTCGACCGGCTGATCGCCAGCGCGCGTCAGGCTGGCGTCGGGCTGGTGGTCGGCACGGCCGCGCCGGCCGAAAACATCGCGTTCACGCTCGACGGCCTGGACCTGCGCCACCGCTTCGACGCCATCGTCGGCGCCGCCGACGTGGAACGGGGCAAGCCGCACCCGGACGTTTTCCTGAAAGGCGCGCTGCTGGCCGGCGCGCTGCCGCACAACTGCATCGTCTTTGAAGACGCGCCCCTGGGCGTGGAAGCGGCGCGCCGTGCCGGCATGCGCGTCGTGGTGCTCACCACCACCCTGCCGGCCGAAGCATTTGCCGCCTTCGACAACGTCATTGCCATCGTGCCGGATTTCTCCGCACTCGACGTCGACGCACTGTTTGCCAGCGTGGCGCCAGCGCTGGCACCACATCATCAATAATCACCAACGAAGAACACCATGACTACGGATATCCAAGAACAAGCCGCCGCACCCGATGAAAACAAGATCATCGCCGAGCGCCGCGTCAAGCTGGCAGCACTGCGCGAACAAGGCGTCGCCTTCCCGAACGATTTCCGCCCCGAGCACAAGGCGGCCGATCTGCACGCACAATACGGCATCAAGACGCGCGAAGAGCTGGAAGCCGAACCTGTCACCGTGGTGCTGGCCGGCCGCATGATGTTCAAGCGCGAAGCGGGCAAGAAAGCCGCTTTCGCCACCCTGCAGGACGCTTCCGGCCCGAAAGCCGACGGCCGCATCCAGATCTACGCCACCTTGGACCTGACCGGCGAAGCGGCCATGGCCGCCCTGCACCACTATGACCTGGGCGATATCCTGGGCGTGACGGGCACGCTGTTCAAGACCAAGACGGACGAACTGACCATCAAGGTGTCGGAACTGCGCCTGATCACCAAGTCGCTGCGCCCGTTGCCAAACAAATTCCACGGCCTGGCCGATCAGGAAACGAAGTACCGCCAGCGCTACGTCGATCTGATCATGAATGCGGAAACGCGCCGCACCTTCAAGGCGCGTACCGCCGCCATCTCGTCGATCCGCCGCTTCATGGAAAAGAACGAGTTCATGGAAGTGGAAACGCCGATGCTGCACACGATCCCTGGCGGCGCGGCGGCCAAGCCGTTCATCACGCACCACAATGCGCTGGACATGCAGATGTTCCTGCGTATCGCGCCCGAGCTGTACCTGAAGCGCCTGGTCGTCGGCGGCTTCGACCGCGTGTTCGAGATCAACCGCAACTTCCGCAACGAAGGCGTGTCGATCCGTCACAATCCTGAATTCACGATGATGGAATTCTACGCGGCCTACACCGACTACAAATGGCTGATGGACTTCACGGAAGCCGTCATCCGCCAGGCCGCCATCGATGCGCACGGCACCGCCACCCTGACCTACGGCGGCCGCGAGCTGGACCTGGCAAAACCATTCCACCGCCTGACCATCGTCGAAGCGATCAACAAGTACGCGCCGGGCTACAAGCCGGAGCAGCTGAACGATGCGGACTTCATCAAGGAAGAGCTGAAGAAATTCGGCGTCAAGCCGTTCGCCACGGCCGGCCTGGGCGCGCTGCAACTGGCGCTGTTCGAAGAGACGGCTGAAGCGCAGCTGTGGGAACCGACCTACATCATCGACTACCCGGTCGAAGTGTCGCCACTGGCACGCGCTTCCGACACGGTGGCCGGCATCACCGAACGTTTTGAATTGTTCATGGTGGGCCGCGAGATCGCCAACGGCTTCTCCGAGCTGAACGACGCGGAAGACCAGTCGGCCCGCTTCCTGGCGCAAGTGGCCGCCAAGGACGCCGGCGATGAAGAGGCGATGTTCTACGACGCCGACTACATCCGCGCGCTGGAATACGGCATGCCGCCAGCCGGCGGCTGCGGCATCGGCATCGACCGCCTGATGATGATCATCACGGATTCGCCGAACATCCGCGACGTGCTGCTGTTCCCGCATTTACGCCGCGAAGAGTAATCACGGACGCAAGCCGACAAGAAGCCGCCTGATTTTTTAATCAGGCGGCTTTTTTTACTGATGCGGCCTGCTATCAGCCGGCCAGGGTCACGCGCTGGTGGCTGCGGCTGGCCTGCTGCGCCGCCAATGCCGTGGCCAGCGCACGCATGCCGTCGTCGCCCGTGGCGGCCGGCTGCCCTTCGCCGCGCATGGCGCGCTGGAAGGCGCGCACCGAGCGCACGTACAGGTTTTCATGCTCGACGGGGATATCGATGCTGCCGCCATCGCGCGTCAGACTGATGGTGCCGACGGGGCGCTGCGTCATCACGCCGGTGGCGAAGATGGTGCCCTTGGTGCCGATGATTTCCACGCCGGACAGCGAATACGGCGCATTGAACGCATCGTGCACCTGCACCAGGGCGCCGTTGTCGAACTCGATGACGGCCATCAGGCCCTCTTCCAGCCCGGCCACCGTCATGCCGCCGCTGGTGGCGCAAGCGGTGACGTGGCGCGGTTCAGAGTCGAGCAGGAAGCGCAAGGTATCGACATCGTGCACGAACATGTCGAGCGTGACGCCGCCCGACCCCGGCGCGTCCAGGCGCCAGCCGCGCAGGTGCTGCGGCAGGTTGTTCGCGTGCAGCACGCGGCCATACAGGGGCTGGCCAATCTCGCCCGCGCGTATCAGCTCGCGCACCTTGCCGTGACTGGCCGCGTTGCGCAGGTGGTGGTTAATTCCCAGCACCACGCCCGCTTCGGCGCAGCTGTCGACCATGCGGCGGGCATCGTCCAGGTTCAGCGCCAGCGGCTTCTCGCACAGCACGTGCTTGCCGGCGCGCGCCGCCTGCAAGGTCTGCGCCATGTGCAACTCGTTGGTGGTGCTGATATACACGGCGTCCGCGCCCGGATGCGCGAGCGCCGCATCGAGGTCCGTGTAGCTGGCGGCGATGCCGAATTGTTCGGCAAAGGCGGCGCCGCGCGCGGCATCGCGGCTGACCACGGCCAGCACTTCGGCATCGCCCTGCTGGTCGATTGCGTCGACCATCCATTCGCGCGCCACGGTGCTGGCGCCAACCAGTATCCATCCGATTTTCTTCATTCGATTCTCCCTTAAAAAGGGTGGCGCAGGCCGAGGTTCCAGGCCTGGTTGCCGGTGCCGTTGTCGGTAGCGTTGCCCACCACATAGGCGGCGCCGTTACGGTTGTCGATGTGCGCGTAGGCCGCATACAAGGTGCTGCGTTTCGACAGCGCGTAGGTGTAGCCGATGCCGATCTGGGTAGCGTCGCCGTTGGCGGCGCGCCGGTCGTCGCGCCGCACGTACGAGAACAGGACTCTGTGCGGGCCCACCGGCACCGTGGCGCCCAGCATCAGGTCCGCGCTGTCGACCGTGGTGGCGGCGCCCGCCGTGCTCTTGCTGACGGCAACGGCGCCATGCGCCTTGACGATGCCGAAGTCCCAGGTGGCGCCCAGCACCGTGTTGCGCGCCCTGCCCGCCACCTGCGCGGTCGACAGCGTATTGGCGTCCTGGTGCGCCATGCGCAAATACAGCGGCCCGCTGGCATAGGTGGCCGCCGCGCCCGCGTAGCGTTTGGCCGACGCATCGCCGGGCACTTCGCCGAAGCCGTACGCCAGTTCGCCGGAAAGGCCGCCGCGCACGGGCGAGCTGTAGGTGATGCTGTTGTCGACCCGGCTGATGTAGCCGGCCGTGAAGACGTTGCTTATCCTGCCCGCAAAACCCAGGTAAAACGGATCCAGCGCCCCGAGGCTGCTGTCGATGAACGTGTACTGGCGGCCCAGCCGCAGTGTGCCCGCCGGGCCGGCGAGGCCGACGAAGGCCTGGCGCCCGAACAGCAGGCCGCCCTGGGCCGAAGCGCCCGTGTCGGCCAGGATGCCCGCATCGAAGGTAAATATCGCCGTCGTGCCGCCGCCCAGGTCTTCGCTGCCCTTGAAGCCGATCCGCGAACCGTTGGCGATGCCGCTCGTCAGCTTGAGCACCCTGCCGCCGGGGCCGCCGTTCTCGGATACCACGCCCAGGTCCGCGATGCCGTACATGGTCACGTTCGACTGCGCGCTACACAGGCCGCCGCAAGCGCCCGCGCCGATGATGATTGCTCTTGCTACCTTATTCTTCATTTTTTCCCTGTCTGTGGATACTGTTCTTGGCCGACCAGGTGGCGCGGACGCTCGCCGCGCAGGCCGGCCAGCAGGTTGTCCACGGCTTGCTGCGCCATGGCGTAGCGCGTTTCATGCGTGGCCGAGCCGATATGCGGCAGCGCCACCACGTTGGCCATGTGCGGCAGCGGATTGTCCGGCGCCAGCGGTTCGCGCTCGAACACGTCGAGACCTGCGCCGTGGATGACGCCCTGCTGCAGCGCCTCGATCAGCGCCGCCTCGTCGACGATGCGCCCGCGCGAACCGTTGATGAAGATGGCGCCGGGGCGCATCAGCGCGAACTCGCGCCGGCCCATAATGCGTTCCGTCTGCGCCGTCAGCGGCAGCACCACGCAGACGAAATCGGAGCCGGCCAGCAGGTCGTCGAGCGCCACCTGGCGCGCGCCCAGCGCCGCCTCCACCTCGGGCACCGCCTCGCCATTCACGTACAGCACCTGCATGCCGAAGCCCAGCGCGGCGCGGCGGGCGACGGCGCGGCCGATGCGGCCCATGCCCAGCATGCCGATGGTCTTGCCGTGCACGTTGACGCCGTACTGGCTCTCGCCCACGCTGCGCGTCCAGCGCCCGGCCTTGACGAATTCGGCCAGTTCGACGACGCGCCGCGCGCTGGCGAGGATCAGCGCGAAGATCGTGTCGGCCGTCGTTTCCGTCAGCACGTCCGGCGTATTGGCCAGCAAGATGCCACGTTCGCGCAGGTAATCGACGTCGAACTGGTCGACACCCACGGAAATGGTGGAAATGATGCGCAGGTCAAGGGCCGGGTCCAGCAGTTCGCGGTCCAGGCGCACGCTGGCGCCCAGCAAACCGTGCGCGCCGCGGATGGCGGCGGCGAACGCGGCGCGGTTGCCCGCGTCGATCGCCTCGAAATACGTCACCTCGCATTCGGCGCGCAGGCGCGCCAGCAGCGGTTCGGCCAGCTTTTTATAGACAACCACATGTTTTTTCACGAGTGTTTCCCCTGTACGTTTCAAGATGGGACCAGCGCGTCGAGCTGGGCGCGGGTCGGCAAGCCTTCCATGTCGCCGGCCACCTGGATGGCGAAGGCGCCGACCCGGTTACCGCGCCCTACCGCCTGCGCCAGCGGCAAGCCTTCCAGCAAGGCGCTGACCAGGCCGGCCGCGAAGCCGTCGCCGGCGCCCACCGTGTCGACCACGTTGGCCACGCGCTCGCCCGCCACCATGCCGCTGTCGCCATCGGCCGTGCGGTAATAGGCGCCCTCGGCGCCCAGCTTGATGACCACCAGGCGCGCGCCCTGCTGCAGATAAAAGCCGGCGACGTCGTGCGGCAAGTCGTGGCCGGTGAGGATTTTTCCCTCCCCCAGGCCGGGCAGCACCCAGTCCGCCTTGGCGGCAAGACGGTTGATCTGTTCCACCATGACGGCTTGCGACGGCCACAGCGAGGGCCGCAGGTTCGGGTCGAACGATACGCTGCGGCCGTTGGCGCGCATGAAATCGAGCGCCTGGCTGGCGAACGCCAGGCTGGTCTCGGACAGCGCCGCGGCCACGCCCGTGGCGTGCAAGTGGCGCGCGGACAGGAAATAGGCGGGGTCGAAGTGTTCGGGCGCCAGCCGGCTGGCGGCGGAACCCTTGCGGAAGTATTCGACCAGCGGATCGGCGCCGTTCTCGGCCTTCTCCTTGAGCAGGAAACCGCTGGACTGGCCGGCGACGGCAACGACGCGGCTGCAATCGACGCCCTCGGCCTGCACGCTGGCGCGGATGAAGCGGCCGAACGAGTCGTCGCCCACGCGGCTCAGCCAGCCGACTCTCAAGCCCAGGCGCGCCAGGCCGATGGCGACATTCGTCTCGGCGCCGGCCAGGCGGCGCGTAAAGTGCGCCACGGTTGCAAGGTCGCCCGTTTGCTCGGCAACGAACATCGCCATCGCCTCGCCGTAGGTAACAACGTCGAGCTTCATCATGCGGCCTCCAGTATCTGAATGTAGCGGCCCGTTTCGGCCACCAGGTCGGCGCCCTCGAGCGGGAATTCGATGGCCCGCTGCACGCCCGGCGCAAAATGCGCGAAGGCTGCGCGCCAAGTGGGATCGGCTTCGGAAACGGCGCAGGCGGACAGCCGCCCTCCGTCGTCAAGAACCGCCTTGCAGTGGACATAGCGCACATACGGCGCCAGCAGGCGCGCCGCCTGCTGCGCGTCCTCGCCCACCCAGCGCCAGTTGCCGATATCGAAGGTCAGCCCCACGGGCAACCCGAGCTCGTGCGCCGCCGCCAGGAAGCGCGCCATCGTCGCCAGTTTGCCGCCATGGGCCGTCTGGTCGTTTTCCACCAGCAGCGCCACGGACGCGGCCTCCAGCTGCGCCTTCAAGGCCGGCAGCTCCGGAGCGGCCGGGTAGTGGCCCAGCGACACCTTCAGGTAGCGCGCGCCCAGGCGCGCCGCCTCGTCCAGCATCTGCCGCAGCAGCTCGTGCTGCAGCAATCCGTCCTCGCCCCACAATTCGATGGGCGTGGAATACACGCAGTACAGGCCGCGCGCGGCCACCGCCGCGCCCATGCGCGCCAGGTCCGGCAAGTCGGAGGTGAACAATTCGCGGCGGATCTCGATGCCGGCACCGCCCGCATCGGCCACCACGTCGATGAAATGGCTTTGCCCCAGCTGCCTCACCCTGCTTGCGCCGTAGGCCGACGCCGCCACCAGGACGGGGCTCACTTGATCGCTCCCGCGCCAACGAACTGGCGCGCTTCGGGTGTTTGCGGATTGCTGAAAAAGGCTTCCGACGGCCCGCTTTCCCACACCAATCCCTGGTGCATGAAGACGGTGACGTCGGCCATGCGCCGCGCGAACTCCATCTCGTGCGTCACCAGCAGCATCGTCATGCCAGCCTGCGCCAGCTCTTCCATCACCTTCAGCACTTCCTGCGTCAGTTCCGGGTCCAGCGCCGACGTCACTTCGTCGAACAGCATCACTTGTGGCTCCATCGCCAGCGAACGGGCGATCGCCACGCGCTGCTGCTGGCCGCCCGACAGCTGCTCGGGATAGGACTCGCGCTTGTGGTCCAGACCCACCTGCTTGAGCACGCGCAGCGCCGTGGCGCGGCCTTGGGCGTCGGGCACCTTCTTGACGATGCGCGGCGCCAGCATGACGTTTTCTTCCACGGTCAGATGGGGGAACAGGTTGTAGCTCTGGAAGACCATGCCGACATCCTTGCGCAAGTCGAGCAGGTGTTCCTGGCGTGCCGTCAGCGTGTGGCCGGCCACGACGATGCTGCCGCTGTCGATGGTTTCCAGGCCGTTGATACAGCGCAGCATGGTGCTCTTGCCGGAGCCGCTGCGGCCGATCACGGCGATCACCTGGCCCCGCTCGACGGCGAACGACACGCCCTTGAGCACGTGATTGGCGCCGAAGCTCTTGCTGATATTGTCGATTTCAACGATGGGCATGGAATTTCCTTTCCAGTGAATGGCTGTAGCGCGACAGCGGATAGCACATCGCGAAGTAGATCAGGGCGACGATGGGGAAGACGATGAACGGCAGGAAGGTCGCATTGCTGACCAGTTGCCCTGCCCGCGTCAGTTCCACCACGCCGATGATCGAGGTGATCGAAGTGTTCTTGATGATCTGCACCATGAAGCCCACGGTCGGCGGCAGCGAATGGCGCAGCGCCTGCGGCAGGATGACGTAGCGCAGCTGCTGGTAGCGGTTCAGCGCCAGCGCGGCCGACGCTTCCCACTGCTGCCGCTGCACGCCTTCGATGCAGCCGCGCCAGATCTCGCCCAGGTAGGCGCTGGCAAAGATCGTCATCGCCGCGCCGGCCGCGATGACCGGCGACAGCTTGTAGCCGAACAGGGCCAGGCCGTAATAGGTCAGGAACAGCACGATCAGCACGGGCGTGCCCTGGACCAGCTGGATGTACAGGGCGCTGATGAAACGCAGGAAGGGGCTGCGCGCCGTGCGCAGCAGCGCCACCGCGAAGCCGGCGATGCCGCCCGTGATGAAGACGATCAGCGACAGGCCGATGGTCCAGCGCGTGGCCTCGAGCAGGAACTGCAGGTTATCCCAGGAAAAGTCACTGATCATGTCATGCTCCCATGCGCACCGCGCCCAGACGGCGGCGGCGTTTGAAAACGATCTGGCCCAATACCCAGAAACTGAAGCGGAACAACAGGGCCAGCACGATGTACAGCACCATCACGACGATGTAGATCTCGAAGCTGCGGAAGGTTTCCGAGTCGAGCAGGTGCGCGGCGGCAGTCAGCTCTTCGGCGGAAATGGCCGACACGACGCTCGAGGCCAGCATCATCAAGGTGAACTGGCTGGCCAGCGCCGGATAGACTTTTTCCAGCGCCGGCAGCAGCACCACGTGGCGCATCACCTGCCAGCGCGTCATGCCCAGCGCCTGCGCCGCCTCGAGCTGCGACGGATGCACGGCGCCGATGCCGGCGCGCACGATCTCGGTCGCATAGGCGCCCAGGTTGACCGTCATGGCGACGAGCGCGGCGCCGTTCGCATCGAGCTGCAAGCCCAGCGACGGCAAGCCGAAGTAGATGATGAACAGCTGCACCAGGAACGGCGTGCTGCGGATGATCTCGACATAGGCGCGCACCACCGCGCGGGCATAGGCGGGACCGTTCTTCAGGATGACGGCGGCGCACACGCCCACCGCCAGCCCCAGCACCATGGACAGTGCGCTCAGGCGTATCGTCAGCGCCGCGCCCCACAACAGGCGGTCCAGCGATTGCATGACGAGTTCGAAATGAAATTCATACGGCATACTCAACTCCTTTCTACGTGTGCGTCCCCGGTCGCGCCACCGTGGCGGCGCGCCGTGCGGACGAGCACTATCGCTGTGCGGGTGGCGGTATCAGAAGGTCGGCAGCGCCGGCAGCGGCGCGCCGCTCCACTTGCGAGCGATGGCATCGAGTTCGCCGTTCAGCTTGACGTAGTAGATGAAGTTGTTGAGCCACTGGTGCAGCTCGAAGTCGCCGCGGCGCACGGCCATCGAGTTCGGTTGCAGCGAGTAGGAGAAGCGGACCTCGATCTTGCCGGCGCCGCGCGTCTTGATGATGTCGAGCGCCATCGTGCTGGGAATCGAGACGGCGTCGACCTGCTTGCTGAGCAAGGCCTGGGTGACGGTGGCGTCGTCCTCGAAACGCACGATGCTGGTGCCGGCCGGCGCCATGCGGCTCAGCGCCGTGTCATTCGTGGTGCCGCGCGTCACGCCCACCTTCTTGCCCTTCAAGTCGGCCAGGGCCTTGAATTTGCCGCCGACCGGCGCGACGATGGCCAGCTCGAAGGCGCTGTAGGGCATCGTGAACATCAAGGTCTTGGCCCGTTCCGGCGTGGGCGCCAGGGTGGCCACGAGGAAGTCGACCTTGCCCGCTTCCAGCGACGGCACGCGCGACGGCGCCGTCAGCGGGACGATTTCCACGGGCAGGTTCAGGTATTTGCCGATCAGGTTGGCCACATCGACGTCATAGCCGACGGGCGCGCCCTTGGCGTCGATGCTGCCAAACGGCGGCGTGCCGCTGACCACGCCGATGGTCAGCTTGCCCTTCTTGATCAAGTCGCCAAGCGTCTGGGCGCCGGCGTCGGCCGCCGCACCGAGGGCGCACGTTGCTGCCAGTGCGCAGGCCACGATCTTCGCGTAAAACAGTGTCGTCATCTTCATGCTCAGTCTCCTGTGATCCCGGTGCCGGCCTCGTCGAGGCACTTCCGGGAATATTGTCAAATGGACGATTTATTTCGTCTCTTGCCGTGTCGTTTCAACTTATTTTCAAGCTCTTGCCAACCATTGCCCTGCCTGTCTATCCACGCCCCTTTCCTGGCTGCATACAATCTATGAAACCGGTTCCATAACCTTTCCAAAAAAAAGGCAAGGCCCTCTTCCCCGTCAGTCGCCGCCCCGGGTGGAGTTGCGCACAATCAGCTTGCCAGGCAACAGCACCTCGCGCGGCGGGCATTGCTCGCCCTGCAGGCGCGACAGCATGCAGGTCATCGCGGAAAAGCCGATCTCGTACGTCTGCTGCTCGATCGTGCTCAAGCCGGCCAGCGGCGACCATGGCAATTCGTCAAAGCCCAGCAAGCCCACGTCCTGCGGCATGCGCAATGCGAGGCGCTGCAGCATCAGTGCCAGTTCCAGCGCCACCATGCCGTTCGAGGCCAGCAGCGCCACGCGGCGGCCGCGCCATTGCGCCAGGCATAGCCGCACCTGCGCGTCGATGGCGGGCCGGTCGTCCAGGTCCACCGCCAGCACTTCGCCCACGCAGCCCGGATGCTCGGCCATCACGGACTGGAAACCGTCGGCGCGCATCAGGCGCGAACTGACGCCCGTCAAGGGCGGCGCAACGAAGGCGATGGCGTCGAAACCCTGTTCGATCAGATGCGCGGTGGCCAGCCGGCCCGCCTGCACATTGTCCAGGCCCACGAGGTCGAAATCGGCGCCCTCGATGCGGCGATCGACCAGCACGATGGGCATGCCCGCCTGCTGCAAGTCGGACGACTCGATGTTGCGCCCCTGCGTGTTGACGATCAGCCCTTCCACGCTATACGAGCGCAGCGCGGCCAGCGACTGGCGTTCGCGCTGTTCGTCATTGCCTGTGTTACACAGAATCAGGGTATAGCCATGCTGCTGGCAAGCCGCTTCCACGCCTTGCAGCACGGCCACCGTGTAGGGATTGAGCATGTCCGCCACGACCATGCCGATCAGGCGCGTGCGTCCCCGCTTGAGGCCGCGCGCCATCTGGTTCGGCTGGTAGCCGAGGCGCGCGATGGTGCTGGTGATCTGCTGGCGGATATTCTCGGACAGGGCATCGAGTTCGCCGCCGAGAAAGCGCGACACGCTCGTCTTCGACACGCCTGCCTCGCGCGCCACCTGGGCGATGGTCACGGGCCGTGCCGGCTCGCCGGAAACTGTTTTTTTACTGCCGCGTACTGAATCCAAGCTTGTTCTCCACTACCTGTTGACCTGCATATTTTTATTTTGGAACCGGTTCCAAAGATAGCACCCACGAATCGTTGACGCAAGCGATTTGATTGCCTGTGGCGGCGAAGGAACACGATGGGTGCATCAATGGAAAAGCGCCACCCTCCCCCGGCAAACGCAGAGGACGGGCGGCGCTGACTAAAAAATTACTGGACGACGGTATAGCACGGCACGTATGCCGTACCCGCCAGTTTCATGCGGTGCTGCGCCACGAATGACGCGAGCAGCGCATCCATGGGGCCGGCGATGGATTTGTCGCCGTGGATCTCGAAGTTGCCGTACTTTTCGATCGAACGGATGCCGTCATCCTTGACGTTGCCCGCCACCACGCCCGAAAACGCGCGGCGCAGCTGGGCCGCCAGCAAGTGCGTGGGCTGGTTCTTGTGCAGGCTCAGGTTGCGCATGTTTTCATGCGTGGGCTGGAACGGCTTCTGGAATTCGTGGTCGATCTTCAACAGCCAATTGAAGTAATACGCGTCGCTGTGCGCCTTGCGGAATTCGCGCACCTGGCGTATGCCTTCGAGCATTTCGCGCGCCACCAGTTCCGGGTCATCGATGATGATCTTGTAGCGCTGCTGCGCTTCCGGGCCCAGGGTGTCGTGGATAAACTGGTTGATCTGCACGAAGTATTCGCGCGACGTTTCCGGGCCCGTGAAGATCAGCGGGAAGGGAATCTCGGCGTTGTCCGGGTGCAGCAGGATGCCGAGGATGTACAAAATCTCTTCGGCCGTGCCCGCGCCGCCAGGGAAGACCACGATGCCGTGGCCGGCGCGCACGAACGCTTCCAGGCGTTTTTCGATGTCCGGCATGATGACGAGGTCATTGACGATGGGGTTCGGCGACTCGGCCGCGATGATGCCCGGCTCCGTGATGCCCAGGTAGCGGCCATTGTGCAGGCGCTGCTTGGCGTGGCCGATGGTGGCGCCCTTCATGGGGCCTTTCATGGCACCGGGGCCGCAGCCGGTGCAGATGTCGAGGCCGCGCAAGCCCAGCTGGTAGCCCACTTCCTTCGAATAATTGTATTCGGCGCGGTTGATCGAGTGCCCGCCCCAGCACACGACCAGGTTCGGGTTGAGCTGGGTTTGCAGCACGTTCGCGTTGCGCAGGATGTGGAAGACGGCGTCCGTCACGCCTTCCGTGCTCTGCAAGTCGAATTTCGGGTTGCCCGTCACTTCATCGCTGACGAAGATAATGTCGCGCAGCACGGCAAACAGGTGCTCGTGGATGCCCTTGATCATCTTGCCGTCGACAAAGGCGATGGCCGGCGCGCCCTTGATGTCGAGCTTGATGCCGCGCTCGCGCTGGATGATCGAGATTTCAAACGACTGGTAGCGCTCCAGCAGGGCGCGGCCATCGTCGATGGTGCTGCCGCAATTCAAGACCGCCAGCGCGCAGCGGCGGAAGGTGTTGTACAGGCCGCCCTGGCTGGTGTCGAGCAGTTTGTTGACTTCAGTCTTGGAGAGCACGTCCAGGCGGCCTTCCGGTGAAACCAGAGTATCGATAACGTCGTGTTCCATAATGCGAAAAATCCCTTTAAAAATCGATGCTCGAAGGTCTTGCAGCCTTAATATACGACAAGTCAGGCAAGTTGTGCTGTGCCGCCGCAAAATCGCCGGGCCCGCCCTTGCCTGCAAACCGGTTTGACTAATATGAAACAGTCATTCTTGCTAATGCGAATCGAAACCTTCGCTCAGCGCAATTTGTAGATTAGAATGCCAGCCTATTGGAATTCCCGTGCGTGAGGTTCTTCATGAGAGTCCCCGCCGCCCGCAGGCTTCCATAAGTTCGTTGTATCGATTGACTATAATAATTTTTCAGGAGGAACCGCATGAGCGGTGCGACTACGCCCAACAAGGAAGCCGTTATTCCCGAGTTCAAGCAGATTATGGGCCATCCAAGCCCATTGTGGATGTTGTTCATGACTGAATTCTGGGAACGCTTCGCGTTCTACGGAGTTCGCTGGGCGCTGGTCCTGTACATCGTGGCCCAGTTCCACGGCGGCGACGGTTCGGGACAGGCAGCGGCCAACCTTACCTACGGTTCCTTCCTCGCGCTGGTGTACGCCGGCGCCCTGTTCGGCGGCTACATCGCCGACCGTGTCATCGGTTACCAGCGCTCGATCCTGCTGGGCGCCGTCTTCATGGCTGCAGGCCTGTTCTGCATCTCGGTACCGAACCAGGACATCTTCAACCTGGGCCTGGCCACCATGATCGTCGGCAACGGCATGTTCAAACCGAACATTTCGACCATGGTCGGCAAGCTGTACACGACAGCCGATCCGCGCCGCGACAGCGGCTTCACGATCTTCTACATGGGTATCAACATGGGCGCCATGGTTGCCCCTGTCTTCACCCAGTGGCTGGCCGAGTCGATCTTCGGCACCAGCGCCATGCCATCGTACAAGATGGTCTTCATGGCATCCGGTTTCGGCATGCTGATCAGCCTGGTATGGTTCGCCATCGGCCGCCGCGCCCTGAAAGGCATCGGCGCTCCTGAAGCCGGTTCCGGCAACCCGATGCGCGTCGTCTGGGTGGCCGTCGGTTCCCTGTGCGTGATCCCGCTGATGTACTTCCTGCTGACCGTCGGCGCTGAAAAGCTGCAAATCGTCCTGACCGTGCTGTTTGTCGGCCTGGCCGTGATGCTGATGATCGAAGGCATACGCAACGGTAAAGTTGCGCGTGACCGCGTCATCGCCATGCTGCTGATCTTTGTCTTCAACATCCTGTTCTGGATGTTCTTCGAACAGGCAGGCAGCTCGTTTACCTTCCTGGCCGACAAGATCGTCAACCGCGACCTGGGCTTCTGGATCTTCCCGACCGCCTACTTCCAGACCGTCAATTCGGTCGCCATCATCGTCTTCGCACCGATCATCGCCGCCATCTGGGTTTTCCTGGCGCGCCACAACGTCAATCCTTCGATCCCGCGCAAATTTGGCCTGGGCTTGCTGGGCAATGCGCTGGCCTTCGGCCTGCTGATCTTCGCTCTGTCGAGCCTGGTTGGCGCCGATAACAAGATCCCGTTCTGGACCCTGACCACCGTCTACGTGCTGCAATCGATCGGCGAGCTTTGCCTGTCGCCTATCGGCCTGTCGATGGTCACCAAGCTGGCGCCAGTGCGCCTGGTCGGCCTGGGCATGGGCGGCTGGTTCCTGTCGACCGGTATCGGCAACAACCTGTCGGGCATCTTCGCCAGCCACGTCAGCGGCACCAGCGGCATGTCGGTGCAGTCGGCCCTGTCCGGCTACACCTTCGGCTTCTGGTCCCTGCTGGGCGCCGGTGTCGTGCTGTTCCTGATCGCACCGCTGATCAACAAACTGATGCACGGCGTGAAGTAAGCTTCTGCCTTAGCTGACAACGGCGGCCTGCGGGCCGCCGTTTTTCATTCCAGCGCCGGTTTTTTCCCGGCCGGGCGGTACAATACGGCCAGGGCCGCCGGCCACTCCACTCACATCACCAAAGAATATTATGTCCAGCATCTCCACCACCACGCCCCTCTCCGACGACGAATACGCCGAACTTGACACCCTGCTGGCCGCACCTGCGCTGGAAAGCCGCGCCATGGACGTGTCGATGCTGGAAGGTTTTCTCACGGCCGTCGCCCTGAGCCCGAAACAGATTGCGCCGGAACAGTGGCTGCCATGGGTGTGGGACAAGGCGGCCGGCAGCGCCTTGCCAGCGCAGGACGAGGCCAGCGAACGGGCGGCCAGCCTGGCGCAGCGCCACCACGCCTACATGGTCGAATGGCTGGCGAAGGACCCGGACAGCTTCGAGCCCATCTACGTCTGCGGCCCCGAATGGAGCGTGCCCGCCTGGTGCGCCGGCTTTATCCTGGGAACGAGCCTGGACAAGCCCCAGTGGGCGGCCCTGGCCGTCAGCCACCCTGAGTACCTGGCGCCATTCCAGCACCTGGCCACGGCCAGCGAACTCGATGACGATGCAGCCGAAACAGCCATGGATGGCGTGATTCCCGCCGTCATCGCCATCAACGCGGCCTGGGCGCGCCAGCGCCACCTGAAACAAAGCCAGCCCGGCGCCACCGTGCTGCGCGAACTGCCGAAGACGGGCCGCAACGACCCGTGCCACTGCGGCAGCGGCAAGAAATACAAGAAATGCTGTGCCGACGCCGATAGCGCGGCCGCCTAAGACGGTATCTCCTTGCGCCAGCTGCTGACGGCCATCCTGCGCTTCCTGCTGCGCCACGCGCTGCAGTTCGCGCTGTTCATCGTCATCCTGCTGGCCGGACGCCTGCTGCTGGCCGAATGGCGCGCCTACAGCGCCGGCAGCGAGGCCGTGGGTGCACTGAGGCTGGCCGCCGATGGCGCCGATCATCATGGCGCCGGCCTGGCCGCTGCCGCCACGGCACGGGTCAACGCCTTGCAAAAGGCCTCGCAAGCGGCGATCGCCACGCGCCTGGCGCAAGTGCAGGTGCAGGTGCAATTGACCACCTTGCGCGCGCGGCAGCATCCGTCGCTGTTCACCCTCCCTCTGCCCGACACGACCACCCTGGCCCTGCACGCGCAGGAAGAAGCCACGCGCCGCGTGGAGATCGAAGTGCTGGCGCAGGAAGCCCGCTATCTGACGGCCCTGCAAGCGGCGATCAGTGGCGAAGATGCGCGGCAGACCCTGGCGCGCCTGCACGCGGAACATGTGCGCGCGTATGCCGCGTTGCAGCACAACCTGCGCCAGCGCCGGGAACTGGAAGCGCAGCACCCGCTGGCGGCCCGCCTGCCCGGCAGCGACGTCTACGCGCAGCTGTCGCAGCTCGAAGCGCAAGGCCAGCGCTTGCGCGAGATCAACCTGCAAGCGTACCAGGCCTGGGCAGCGCAGCGCGCGCGCACCAGCGCCACGAACGCTGCCCGCCCCGCCGCATTCGCCATCGACACGCAAGCCTTGGCCGGTGCGCTGGCGCCCGTGCAAAAAGCCATCGCGGCCGGCGAAACGCAGCTGGCGCGCAACTGGATCGCCCGCTGGCGCGCGCCCGTCATGGACGTGGCGCCCACAGCCGCCCTGCTGGTGCTGTCGGCCATTTTGCTGCCCGTGGCGATCAAGGCCTTCTTTTACTTCGTGCTGGCGCCCATTGCTGCGCGTTTGCCGCCGCTGTCGATCGCGCGCGAACTACAGTTGCCGGGCAGCTCCCTCCCCTTGCCGCCGCATGGCGAATCACGCATTTCCGCCGTCTCGCAGGGCTTGCTGCTGCAGCCCGGGCAGCGGATGCTGATCCATCCCGAATACCTGCAATCGTCGCCCGTCAGCAGCACCAAGCGCACGCAATGGCTGCTGGACTGGCGCTTCCCGTTCACCAGCTTGGCCGCCGGCATGGTGGCGCTGACCCGGCTGGAAAGCAGCGAGCCGGCATCCGTGACGATATCCGCCAGCGACGATCCGCTGCTGGAAGTGGCCATCGTCCACCTGCCAGCCGGCAGCGCCCTCGTGTTCCAGCCGCGGGGACTGGTCGGATTGATTGCCGATGCGGGCCAGCCTTTGGCGATCAGCAGCCACTGGCGCCTGGGCAGCCTGCACGCCTGGCTCACCCTGCAGCTGCGCTTCATCGTCTTTCGCGGCCCCGTCACCCTGATCGTGCGCGGCTGCCGTGGCGTGCGCCTGGAACGGGCCGGCCAGGGACGCTCCATCAGCCAGTCCGCCACTCTGGGTTTCAGCACCGACGTGCTGTACTCGACTCTGCGCAGCGAAACCTTCATCCCCTACCTGCGCGGCCAGCAAGCGCTGCTCAACGACCGCTTCGATGGCGGCAACGGCATCTACCTGTACGAAGAAACCCCGCGCCACGGCAAGCATCCGGGTAAGGTGGGCAGCTGGTTCGAGGGATTGACGGACACGATCTTGAAAGTGTTCGGCATCTAGCCTGAGAAACAATGCGCATTCGGTTACGCCGCAACCGAATGCGACACCGTCAGCCACTCGCCCGGCTGCAGATTCGCCGCCGCCTCGCGCGTGGCCAGCACGCTGTCCGGGTCCAGATCGGAGCGTTTCAGCTTGTAGGAATAGGCGAAATCATCGGCATCGAATGCCTGCCCCGCCTTGACGTAATACTTGAAGCCGACGAAGGAGTCGGGATTGGTGACGACCGAATACTCAAGGGTGACATTGTTCATGGCGGGCCTCGTCAACGGTGGTGAGACATCCATTATGCGTCAATTCCGGCGGCGGCGATGCGGCGGCTGATCCTTGCGGCAAGTCAATAGCCGTGCCGGCTGCCGGCGCTACAGTAGCCGGAGTCCACCACTACGCCATCACTGCCATGCGCACCTTGCTCACGAAGATACGGAACACACTGGCGCCGCAGGCAAGCCTGCCGGCCGCGGCGCGCATGGAGCGGCTGTCGGACCGGCGTGGCCTGCCCGACCTTGACCTCGGGCCGCAAGCCGTCGTCAAGGCCTGCACGGCCTGGCTGTGCGCGGCGCAGGACCATTCCAGCTCACACGACGGCGGCGTCGCGCGCGACTACAGTCTGCTGACAGGCTGGTCGAGTTCCTACCCGGAGACCACCGGCTACATCATCCCCACCGTCATCGCCCTGGCGCAGCGCACGGGTGACGAGGCGCTGCACGAGCGCGCGCGCCGCATGCTCGATTGGTGCGTGGCCATCCAGTTCCCCGAAGGCGGTTTTCAGGGCGGGAAGATCGATTCCACGCCGCGCGTGCCCGTCACCTTCAACACGGGCCAGATTTTGCTGGGCCTGGCCGCCGGCGTGGCAGCGTACGGCGAAGCCTACGAGGACGCCATGCACCGCGCGGCAAGCTGGCTGCGCGACAGCCAGGATGCCGACGGCTGCTGGCGCCGCCATCCTACGCCGTTCGCCAGCGCCGGAGACAAGGCCTATGAAACGCATGTGGCGTGGGGTCTGTTCGAAGCGGATCGCGTCGCACCGGGCCACGGCTATGGCGCGGCCGGCCTGCGCCAGGTCGACTGGGCGCTGACGAAACAGCGCGCCAATGGCTGGTTCGCTTCGAACTGCCTGGACAACCCGCTGCTGCCCCTGACTCACACCATCGGCTACGCCTTGCGCGGCCTGCTCGAAGCGCACCGCTTTTCCGCGCGCACCGGCCTGCTGGACGCCGCCGCGCGCACCGGCACGAGCGTCGCCAAGGCCGTGGGGGACGACGGCTACCTGGCGGGTCGCCTCGGCCCGGACTTCCAGCCGGGGGTCGGCTACGCCTGCCTCACGGGTTCCGCGCAAAACGCCCATTGTCTGTTCCTGCTGTACCAGCTCACGGGCGAGCGGCGCTACCTCGACGCGGGGCGCCGCTTGAACAGTTTCGTGCGGCGCGCGGTCAGCATCGACGGTCCCGCGCACGCGCGCGGCGGCGTCAAGGGCTCGTTTCCCGTCGATGGCGACTACGGCACCTGGGCCTACCTGAACTGGGCCGCCAAGTTCTGCATCGATGCCAACCTGCTGGAAATGGGCATCGGAGATGCTTGACGAGGCCAAACGCGCCGCCAGGGCCGCGCTGGAAGCATGGCGCCGCACCGCCAGCGCGCGGCACGTGCGCCAGAACGCGCCCCATGTGACGCGCGCCGGATTGGCCGCCGATCTGACGCGGCTGGGCATTGCGCACGGAGATACGCTGTTCATCCATTCATCGCTGAAAAGCCTCGGCTACGTGGAAGGCGGCGCGCCGGCCGTCGTACATGCGCTGCAGGACGCCGTCGGCCCGCAAGGCACCTTGCTGCTGCCCACCTACTATCTGCCCGGCGGCACGGTGCGCGCCACCTGCGCCATGCCCGACTATGTGTTCGACCCGTGCCGCCATGGCACGCACATGGGGCGCCTGCCCGAAGCCTTCCTTGCCAGCGCCAATGTCCGGCGCAGCATCCACCCGACTCACTCCGTGTCCGCGTGGGGCCGCCATGCCGCTCACCTTACCGAGGCGCATCACCACGCGCCCTCGATCTTCGGCATGGACTCGCCGTGGCAGCGTTTCATCGGCTGCGATCAGGCGAAGGTGCTGGGTCTCGGCATTTCCATGGGACCGGTGACGTTCTATCACGCGCTGGAAGACGCCATGGGCGACGCCTTTCCCGTGCCCGTATGGGAAGACGATACACAGCTGCTGGCCTGCCTGGACCATGCGGGCCGGCGCTGGGAAGTGCCCGTGCGCCCGTTCGATCCGGCAGTCGCCCAGCGCCGCATCGACCATCCCGGCCGCGCCGACCTGCGCGACTACTTTCACCGTGAATTCGACGCGGCCGGCCTGCGCGTCAACGGCCAAGTGGGCGACGCGGCGTCGTGGTGCATACCGGCGCAGGCATTTTATGCGCACCTGGGCCGGCTCGCGTCCGACGACGTGACGATCTACGCCACAGCGGCGCAGCTGGCGGCACGGCCCATCGGGCACGCATAGAAAAACCGCCCGGATCGTCATGACACCGGGCGGCTCTCATTGGGTAGGCTGGGACATCAAGCCTGCGGGCGATCCGCCTTCTTCTCTCTTGCCACGATATACAGCAGCACGATGATGACGGCATACGGCAGCAGCGACAGCGCATCCGAGTGCAGGCCAGCGTAGAACGGGTTGCCGTGCTCGGCCCAGTCGGCCATCATCTGGTCGAAGTGCGTGAGCACGCCGGCCGTGATGGCGATGATGATGCCGGCCAGCGCGCCGCCGGCGATGTAGCCGGATGCCAGCAGCACGCCCGAGCTGCGGTCGCCCGCCAGCTGGCGCTCTTCCTCGTTCAGTTTCGCATTGTGTTCCAGCTTGTTGTTGCGGCGGTCCGCCAGCCAGCGCACCAGACCGCCGACGAAGATCGGCAAGGTCGATGACAGCGGCAGGTACACGCCCACGGAAAACGCCAGCGACGGGATGCCGGCCATTTCCAGCACCACGGCGATCATCACGCCGAACAGCACCAGGGTCCACGGCAGTTGCTGGTCGAGAATGCCCTTGATGATGTAGGACATCAGCACGGCCTTCGGCGCATCGTATTTTTTCACTTCCGAACCGTCCGGACGCTTGCTGTAATGGCCATTGATGCCCGGATCGACCAAGTAGGCCAGCTGGCCGTCTTCCTTCACAAAATACTTGCCGGCCGGGCCGCCGACGGTATCCGTCTTTTGCCAGACTTTATACGTATTGTGGTCGGTATCGGCTTGCGGGCCATGCAGCGCGCCCGTCACCGTCAGCTTCGACGCGTCGACCGTCAGGCCGGGCGCCACTTGCGCGGCCGGCACGTAGACGGTGCTCGCTTCGTTCAGTTTCAGCAGAATCGGGCCGAGGATCAGCGCGGACGACAGCGCGCCCGCCAAAATCGCATACTGCTGCAGGCGCGGCGTGGCGCCCACCAGATAGCCGGTTTTCAAGTCTTGCGACGTGGTGCCCGCATTGCTGGCGGCGATGCAGACGATGGCGCCCACCGACAGGGCCGTCACATAGTAACGCCCGCCCGTCCAGCCCATGATCAGGAAGATCAGGCAGGTAAACAGCAAGGTGGCCACGGCCATGCCGGAGATCGGGTTCGACGACGAGCCGATTTCGCCCGTCAGGCGCGACGACACGGTGGCGAACAGGAAGCCGAAGACGAGGATCAGCAGCGCGCCGAGGAAGTTCATGTGCAGCGGCGTGGCGAAGGTGATCACGGCGATGATGGACAGGCAGCCGATGACGACCCATTTCAGGGGGATATCCTGGTCCGTGCGCAAGGTCGAATTGCTCTTGACGCCCTTGCCGATGCCTTTCAGGCCGGCCGACAGGCTGCGCCAGATCATGGGCATGGCGCGCACGAGCGAAATCAGGCCGCCGGCGGCCACGGCGCCCGCGCCGATGTACAGCACATAGGCGCTGCGCACGTCGTCCGCGCCCATTTCGCTGATCAACTTGGTGCCAGGAGACAGCACGGTGGTCAGGCTGTCGCCGAAGAACTTGATCATCGGGATCAGCAGCAGGTAGGACAGCACGCCGCCGGCCGCCATGGTGGCGGCGATGCGCGGGCCGATGATGTAACCCACGCCCAGCAATTCAGGGGAAATCTCGGCGCCGATGGAGCCGCCCTTGAGCGGTGCGGCAAATTCCACGCCCGGCGTATCCTTCCAGCCCTTGAACGAGATATTGAATACCTTGTACAGCAAGCCGACGGCAAAACCGCCGAAGATAATCTTGGCGCGGCGCTTGGCGTCCAGCGCGGCAGCCGAATCCTTCTCGATGCTTTCGCCGGCGGCGATGCGCGATTCTTCCGTGGCGGCCGCCTTGAGCACTTCGGCGCACGCCGTGCCTTCGGGGAATTTGAGTTCCTTGTGCTGGTCGACGATCATGGTGCGGCGCATCGGGATCATCATCAAAATGCCCAGCAAGCCGCCGAGGACACCGACCAGCATGACCCGCGAGATTTCCAGGTCGAAGCCGAGGATCAAAATGGCGGGCATGGTCACGCCCAGACCGAAGGCCAGCGATTCGCCGGCCGAACCGGCCGTTTGCGTGATGCTGTTTTCCAGGATCGACGAATCCTTGCCGCCCACCTTCTTGGCCAGGCCGAACAGGGTAATGGCGATCACGGCGACGGGAATCGAGGCGCTGACGGTCAGGCCCACTTTCAGCACCAGGTAGAGCGAGGAGGCGCCAAAGACCATCCCCAGGATGACACCCATGAACAGCGCGCGGAAGGTCATCTCGGGCAGTTTCGCATCGGCCGGAATATACGGCTTCACGGCGCTCGGCATTGCATCTTTTGCCATAAATCAATCCTTAATCTTTTAAAATAAACAGCCCGGATCGATGCCCGGGCTATTTGCTTGAAGCCGAGACTATCGCACAGCCGCGTTTCGATGAAAAGGTTTTTTGCGCCTTGCTCCGCCGCCCCGCCCGCGCCGGAACGGCTGGCGCATTGGTCTATAATCGCTGCCACCGTGCCTTGCACGCTCACGTGAGACTGCCTTGACTGCCAAACGAACCGGATTCCCCTGGCCTTCCCGCCGCGCCACCGTGCGCGCTATAATCATCGCCGGCTGCGCCGCCCTGGCCGCTGGCCTGCTGCTGGCCGCCTACCTGTTCCTGTACGTGCGCCCCCGCCTGCCCGAACTGGGCGTCATCACTGACTACCAGCCGAAGATACCGCTGCGCGTGTACACGGCCGACAATGTGCTGATCGGCGAATTCGGCGAAGAGCACCGCGACTTCGTGCCGATTGCGCAAGTGCCGGAAATGATGAAGAAGGCCTTGCTGGCCATCGAGGATGGCCGCTTCTACGAGCACCACGGCATCGACTTCGTGCGCGCCGGCGGCGCCGTGCTGTCGAACCTGCGCCACGGCTTCGGCCACGGCGGCGGCTCCACCATCACCATGCAGGTGGCGCGCAATTTCTTCCTGACGCGCGAAAAAGTCGCCTCGCGCAAGCTCAATGAAATCATGCTGGCCCTGAAAATCGAGTCGGCCCTGTCGAAAGACCAGATTCTCGAGCTGTACATGAACCAGATGTACCTGGGCCAGCGCTCGTTCGGCTTCGGCAGCGCGGCGCAGACCTACTTCGGCAAACCGCTCAATGAACTGTCGATCGCGGAAATGGCCATGCTGGCGGGCCTGCCGCAAAACCCGTCGCGCCACAACCCGATCAGCAATCCGAAAAAAGCGCACGCGCGCCAGCGGCTGGTCTTGAAACGCATGCGCGAACTCGATTACATCAGCGAAGGCCAGTATCAGCAGGCGCTGGCGCAGCCGCTGCATATCAATAGCCGCGGCAAGCAGGGCTTCGACACGCACGCCGAATACGTGGCAGAACTGGCGCGCCAGGCCGTCTACGCGCAGTTCAAGGAAGACAGCTACACCAAGGGCATCAGCGTCTACACGACGATCCTGAAAGCGGATCAGGATGCGGCCTATGCGTCGACGCGCCGCAACGTCATCGCCTACGACCAGCGCCACGGCTACCGCGGCCCGGAAACCTTCATCGATATGCCAGCCGACCCGGAGCAGCGCGACGACGCCATCGACGCGGCGCTGCAAAAACGCCCGGACAGCGATGGCCTGATCGCCGCCGTCGTCACGGACGTGGCCAGCGGCAAGGTGGTGGCCGATACGGGCGACGGCGACGCCAAGACCATCACGGGCGACGGCTTGCGCTTCGCCGCCCCTGCGCTGTCCGCCAAAGCGAGCGCCGGCATCAAGCTGCGTCCGGGCGCCGTAATCCGCATCACCAAAGATGGCAAGGACAACTGGGCCATCACGCAAGTGCCGCTGGTGGCCGCCGCCTTTGTTTCGCTCGACGCGGACACGGGCGCCTACCACGCCATGGTGGGCGGCTTCGATTACAACCTGCAAAAGTTCAACCACGTCACGCAGGCCTGGCGCCAGCCCGGTTCGGCCATGAAGCCGTTCGTGTATTCGGCGGCGCTGGAAAAAGGCTTTTCGCCGGCCACCCTGATCAACGACGTGCCTTTGGAAATGCAGGCGGGCGGCAAGGTGTGGGCACCGCAGAACGACGACTTCAAGTTCGACGGCCCCATCACCATGCGCTATGCGCTGGCGCAATCGAAGAACGTGGCCTCAGTGCGCATCCTGCGCGCGCTGGGCGTGTCGTACACGCACGACTTCATGGAAAAATTCGGCTTCGACCCGGCCCGCCAGCCGAACAATCTGACCATGGCGCTGGGCACGGGTTCCGTCACGCCCGTGCAGATGGCGGGCGCCTACGCCCTGTTCGCCAATGGCGGCCACCAAGTGGAACCGTACCTGATCGACCGCATCGTCGATGCCAAGGGCGCCATCCTGATGCAAACCAAGCCGCCCGCGCCGAACGACGACAAGACCCTGGCGCTGGACCCGCGCAACGCCTTCGTGATGGACAGCATGCTGCGCGAAGTGGCGCGCACGGGCACGGGCGCGGCGGCAACGAAAAAACTGGGCCGGACTGACATCGCCGGCAAGACGGGCACCACCAGCGACGCCGTCGACGGCTGGTTCGCCGGCTACAGCGGCGGCATCGTGGCCGTGGCGTGGATGGGTTATGACGAGCCCAAGTCTCTGGGCGGACGCGAATTCGGCGCCACTCTGGCCATGCCGATCTGGATCGACTACATGCGCACGGCCCTGTCGACGCGCCCGCAAGTCACGCGCGCCGTGCCGGAGGGCCTGAGCCAGGTCGACGGCGAGTGGCTGTACGATGAATTCATCGACATGAACGGGATCAAGACGCTGGATATGGACGCGGAGACGCCGACGGATCCGGCAGCCGTGCCGGAGACGCTGCCGGTGGAAACCACGAACTAATGGAACCGTAGGTCGGGTCAGGAGGAACGACGTAACCCGACAAGCCGCAGCTGGTTTTCGTCGGATTACGCTTCGCTAATCCGACCTACTTCCGGCGCCTTGACCATGCTCAAATACCCGCGCGCCGTACTGACGACGCTGTCGGCGAAATCGTCGACATTGACCTTCGCCGCGCGGTACTTCCAGCGTTTCACGTACCAGTCCTGGAACAGGGCCAGGCAGTGCGCGGCAAGCAAGGTGGGATCGCCCTGCGGCTTCGGTTCGATTTCGGCGATGGTGGCGGCGATCAGGGTCTGCACATACAGTTCCGAATTCTTCGCCATGCTGCGCTGCTCGACCTGCAGCACGCGCGAATCCATGAAGACAAAATAAAACCACGGCTGCAGCACTTCGGACAGGTAGATCGACGAGCGTATCATCGCTTCGAGGCGGTCCAGCGGCGACTTCACGTCGACGAACAGCAGCGGCAAGGCTTGCGTGGCGTGGCGCACCACGTCCTCGATCATTTCGGCCAGTTGATCCTTGCTGGTGATGTAGCCATACAGGCCGCCCATCGACAGCCCCGTCTCGCGGCACAGGTCGCGCAAGCTCATGGCGCGGAAGCCCACGTCATTGGCCAGGCGAAAGGTGGCGACGAAGATGCGTTCAAGATTTTCCAGCGCCGGCTTGCGGCGCTTGACGCCGATACGTTCCGCGTGGCGGTCAAGAATATATTCCCAGATGTTTTCGCCATTTAAAGGCGTCATCTGCTGAAACTGTTCAAAATTAAAATGGGTCGACAAGTGCATTCCCAAATAACGGTGTAAGAGCGATATCCATGCAATGCCTGGGCAAGGCACTGCAAGACGGCGGGACGGCTGATGCGGGGCCGATTATAGCTCAGGAAAACAACTATTTTACTTTTCAACTATGCAATGGGCGCATAAGCCACGCCAAATACCCACAGTTATTGCGCTGCATCATGCAATTCAAATGCAATTTACATCGAGCGGTGCTACATTTAAAAAACCGAGCGCTCGCTATTTTTAATGCATCGAGAATGTAAAGGAGCGCACGGTTCACCGCTACAGCATCGACATTTCCATATTATTCAAATAACGGAGACAAAATGAAGACTCGCTTTTGGCAACTGCTATCCACCCTGCTGTTCACCCTCGCCATCCTGCCCGGCAGCGCCAGCGCCGCCGGCTACACGCAAACGAAGTACCCGATCGTGCTCGTGCACGGCCTGTTCGGCTTCGACAAGCTCGGTCCCGTCGATTATTTTTATGGCGTCTCCGACGCCCTGCGCAGCGGCGGCGCGCAAGTGTATGTGACCACCGTATCGGCCGCCAACAGCACGGAAGTGCGCGGCGAGCAGCTGCTGTCGCAGGTGCGGCAAATCCTCGCCGCCACGGGGGCGGCCAAGGTCAATTTGATCGGCCATAGCCACGGCGGCCCCACGGCCCGCTATGTCGCTTCCGTGCGCCCCGATCTGGTGGCGTCCGTCACCAGCGTGGCCGGCGTGAACAAAGGCTCCAAGGTTGCCGATATCCTCAGCGGCGCCATTCCCAACACCAGCAACGCGCTGGGCAATGCGCTGGCCTCGCTGATCGGCATTTTGTCGGGTAACAAGGGCTTGCCGCAGAACGCGGGCGCCTCGCTGGCGTCGCTGTCCACGGCCGGTTCGCTCGCCTTCAACAGCCGCCATCCGCAAGGCGTGCCCACCTCCGCCTGCGGCGAAGGCGCCTACCAGGTGCAGGGCGTGCACTATTTTTCCTGGAGCGGCGCGCAGCCGTACACGAACGTGCTCGACGTGGGCGACCCGCTGCTGGCCGCCATCAGCCTGGCCTTCGGTGGTGCCAAGAACGATGGTCTGGTCAGCAGCTGCTCCAGCCACCTGGGCAAAGTGATCCGCGACGACTACGCCATGAACCATCTCGATGAAGTCAACCAGTTCGTCGGCATCGTCAACCTGTTCGAAACGAACCCCGTCACCGTCTTCCGCCAGCAGGCCAACCGCCTGCAAGGCCTGGGACTGTAAGGAGAAGCGCATGCACGCGAAATCGATCATCGGCGGCAGTCTGGCGGCCCTGGCCTTGTACCTGGCGCTGCGCTCTGGCGAAGCACCGGCCCCGCCGCCGGAAAAGGCGGAACCGGACCTGTTCGCGTTCGTGCGCTCGATGGAAGGCACGCGGCCCGACGGCAACGTGACGGTGGCCACCGGCGACAAGCTGGTGGTCGACGCGGAACTGGCGCACCTGTTCGACTACTACCTGGCGGGCCTCGGTGAAAAGCCGCTGGCCGCCATCCGCAGCCAGATCGAGGCGGAACTGGACCGGCGCCTGGCGCCCGTCCCCGCCCGCGAAGCCAGGCGCCTGCTGGGCGCATACCTGGCCTACAAGGAGGCGCTGGCCGGCGCGGAACAGGCTTTGCCGGCGCAAGCCGATGCGGCCCTGGCGGCGCGCGCGCGCCTGCAAGCCATGCGGACCTTGCGCGGCAATTACTTTACGCCCGAGGAAAGCGCGGGCCTGTTCGGCGCCAGCGACGCGTACGACGACGATGCCGTGGCGCGCATGGCCATCCTCGGCGACACGTCGCTCGATGAAGCGCAGCGCCAGGCGCAACTGGCGGCGCTCGATCAAAAAATGACGCCCGCCCAGCGCGCCGCGCGCGACGCGCCGCTGCAGGTGGCGCAGCTGGACGCCTCCGTCAGGACCTTGCGGGCACAGGGCGGCGGCGAGAATGAAGTGTACCGCCTGCGTGCCAGCACCTTTACGCCAGCGGCGGCCGCGCGCCTGGCGGAACTGGACCGCGAAGAATCGCAGTGGCAGCAGCGCATCATCGCCTATCAAGCGCTCAAAGCACAGAAGGCCAGCCTGCCCGGCGGCGCGCAGGATGCGGCAGCCCTGCAGCAGCTGCGCGACGCCAGCTTTACCCCGGACGAACAGCGCCGGCTGGGCGCCTACGAATAGCGTTCAAGCCAGCTGCGCCAGCAAAGCGGCGGCCGCCATCACGTCCGTCGTGTCACGCCCCTGCCGGTAGCCCGCATGGACGGGGGCCAGCACGGCATGCGCGGCGGCGCGGCGGCCCTGCGCCTGCAGCACGGCCGCCAGGCTGGTGGCGCAGCGCAGTTCCCAGCCAGGCGCCTGCTGGCCCCTGGCCAGCCGCAGCGCTTCTTCCAGCTGCACCCGCACCGCTTCCAGGCCGGCAGCATCGTCTTGCGCCAGCGCCCGCCAGCGGTGGTGCGCGTCGCGGCGCAGCACTTCCGGCGCACTCCACGGCGCCATGCCCATGCGCGCACGCCGCAGCGCCTGGCTATCGGCGGCCGCGTCGTGCAGGGTGGCCATCAAATCGACCTGTATCGGCCAGCTGCGCACCGCAGGCCAGGGGAACTGCGCCAGCGCCTCGCCCCCATCGAGCAGGCGCAGGTAGGCGGCGCCCCAGGCGCTCCAGTACAGCAAGCCATAGCGGGCCGCATGCTCGCACAGCAGGCAAGTCCACGCATGCGCCAGTTCCCGCTGCCCGCACCACAGGGCGACGGGAATGGCATTGACGGCCAGCGCCACGCACAGCGTGACGCCATTGTGCTCGAAGCCCACCGCCACCGCCTCGCGCACCAGCGCCAGGGCGTCGTCGGGACGGCCCTGCATCCACAGGCAGCGCGCCAGCGTGCCGCGCAGGCAAACCTGCTGATCGGCCAGCAAGGCATGATTGAAGCCGAGCTGCCGCGCGCCCTCGGGATGGGCGAGCACCATGCGCGCCAGCGCCGCCGACTGCGCGTAGCGTCCCTGCACATACTCGCCCACGGAGCGCATGCGCGCCAGCACCAGCCGCATCGGCGTGTCGCCGCGCGCGTCGCACAGCACGGCAAGCTCGGTGGCGTAACTGTCGGCGCGCTGGAAATCGGCCAGCTTCAGGCAGCAGATCCACATGCCGCAAATCGCCTCACAGCGGCGGCTGCCATCGTCCGTGCGCATGGCCAGCGCATAGCCATGCTGGAACGAACGCAGCATGGTGCCGGTAATGCCCTGCGTATGCAGCAGCAGGTGGGCCTGCGAGGCATGCAGCCGCATCTCGCTGTCCGGGTCGTCCAGCGCATGCGCGGCCATGCGCTCGAGCGCCCGCCCGACGCGCACGCGGTATTCGTCCATCAGCGACAGCTGATAGAACAAGGTTTGCGCGGCCAGGGTCAGGGACACGCCCAGCGCCACGTCGCCCTCCTCGCCGAAAGCCCAGTCGATGGCGGCGCGCAGGTCGTCGACATGGCGGCCGTAGCGCGCGCTCCAGCTGGCCGGCGGCATGCTGCCCCAGTCGGCCGCGATGCGTTGGGCCAGGCCCAGGCAATGGCGCGCGTGGCGCAGCTGCACGGCGCCCGCATCCCCGCCCGCCGACAGCAGCGCGCCGGCATAGGCGCGCGTGGTGTCGAGCAGCCGGTAATACACGTACTGGCGGCAAAATTCGATGCTGACGAGGGATTTGGCAGCCAGGTCGGCCAAGGTGTCGAACACGTCGCAGCCGGCCACGGCGCTGGCCGACTCGAGGCGGAAGCGGCTCCTGAACACGCTCAGCGCCTGCAGCACCTGGCGCTCTTGCGCGTCGAGCAGGCCGTAGCTCCAGTCCAGGGTGGCGCGCAGTGTCTGGTGGCGCAAGGGCATGTTGCGCGCGCCCCGCGTGAGCAAACGAAAACGGTCGTCGAGCTGGCGGCGCAATTCGTGCAGGCCGAAATGGCCGATGCGCCCGGCCGCCAGCTCCAGCGCCAGCGGGATGCCATCGAGCCGCCGGCAAATGTCCACCACCACAGGCACGTCGGCGTCGGCCAGCACGAAAGCATCGTCGACGGCCGCGCAGCGTTCGCAAAACAGCTGCACCGCGGCGAAATGGCGCACTGCCGCCGCATCGGGCACGGCATCGGCCGGCGGCAATTCCAGCGCGGGCAGGCGCTGCAACTGCTCGCTGGTGATGCGCAGCGGCTCGCGGCTGGTGGCCAGCACGTGCAGCAGCGGCGCACCCTTGAGCAAGGCGTCGGCCAGCGCGGCGGCCGCGCCGATCACGTGCTCGCAGTTATCGAGCACGATCAGCATGTGGCGCGGGCGCAGGTAGGCCAGCAGCACCGGCATGGCGTCGCCGGCCGCCACGGCCACGCCCAGCGCCGTGGCCAGCGCCAGCGGCACCAGGCGCCCCTCTTCCAGCGGCGACAGGTCGACGAAACACACGCCGTCGGCATAGCGGCGCAGCACGCGCGTGGCCAGGACGACGGCCAGGGTGGTCTTGCCGATGCCGCCCGGGCCGGCAATGCACAGCAGCCGCAATTGCAACAGCTGGTTGGCCATCGTCTGCAGCACCTCGGCGCGCCCCAGCATGCGCGTCAGCATGACGGGCAGATTGTGCCGCGGCTCGGCGCCAGCCGCACCGGGCGCCGGCCGGCCCGTATGCGCGAGCGGCGCCAGGAAGCCGTAGCCGCGCCCGGGAATGGTGGTGATGTAGCGCTGGCCATCGCGGCCATCGCCGAGCGCCTTGCGCAGCGCCGCCAGATGCACGCGCAAGGTCGCGTCGTCGACCACGGCATTGGGCCAGACGATGGCCACCAGTTCATGCTTGTCGACGATGTCGCCGGCGCGCTCCAGCAGGGCCAGCAGCAAGTCCATGGCCCTGCTGCCCAGGCGCAGCGCGCGTTCGCCCTCGAACAGCAGGCGCTCCAGCGGCAAAAGGCGAAACGGGCCGAAGACATAGGCCGGGGCAGGACTGTTTATCATTCTTGCGTGGGGGAGTAGGTGTTAAAGCACGCGGCTTGCAGTGGCCATATTCTACTGAGCATCCGCGCCAGGCCGTACCAGGCCGGCCGGCGCGCCCGGGGCCAGCAGCGCGGCCACATCGGCCGCGGGCGCCGGGCGGTGCAGATAAAAGCCTTGTACCTGCGGGCAGCCCAGCCGCCGCAGCTGCGCCAGCTGTTCACCGTTTTCCACGCCCTCGGCCAGCGCCTGCAAGCCGAGACCGCGCGCCAGCGCAATGGTCGAGGCGACGATGACAGTGTCACAATCTGCGCTGCCACCGCTGCCCAGGTCGCGGATGAAGGAGCGGTCGATCTTGATGGTGTGAATCGGCAGCAGCCTGACATGGCTCAGGCCCGAATGGCCGGTGCCGTAATCGTCGAGCGAAATGGACAGGCCCAGCGCGCGCAGCCGGCGCAATCCCTGCGTCGCCTGCGCCATGTCGTCGATGCAGCAGCTTTCCGTCACTTCCAGCTCCAGCAGGCCGGGGGGAATGGCGTGGCGCCGCAGGCAGCCCAGCACAAAATCGGGCAACTGCGGCTGGCACAGCTGGCGCGCCGAGACATTCACCGCGACAGGCACCACCGGCAGGCCCTGCGCGCGCCACTGCGCCAACTGGCGGCAGGCCGCGTCGATGCCCCAGTTGCCCAGCGCGGCGATGGCGTTCGTCCGCTCGGCCAGGCCGATGAATTCGTTCGGGTAGACGAGGCCGTGGCGCGGATGGTTCCAGCGCAGCAGCGCTTCCAGGCCGACCAGGCGCAGCTGCGCCGTATCGAACTTGCCCTGGTAGTGAAAGCAGAATTCGCCATCGACGATGGCCCTGTCCAGGCGCCCCTGCAACTCCCGGCTGCGCGCCGGCGCCCGGCACAGCAGCGCCAGCGCGCCGTGCCAGAACCTTGCCAGGCGCGCCACTAGGCCAGCAGGCGCGGCACGGCAGGCGCAGGGCGGCCCGCCAGAACCGCCGGCCCCTGGCGCAGGCGAAACACGCTGACCACCTGCAGCAGATTCGCCGCCTCGCCTTCCAGCGATTGCGAAGCGGCCGCAGCTTCCTCCACCAGGGCCGCGTTCTGCTGCGTCACTTCGTCCATCTGCACGACCGCCTGGCTGACCTGGCCGATGCCCGTGCTTTGCTCGGCGCTGGCCGCCGTGATGTCGGCCACCATCTGGCTCACGCGCCCCACGGCCGCCACCACTTCCTGCATCGTGGCGCCGGCTTGCGCAACCAGCGCCGCGCCTGCGTCCACCTGCTGCGTCGAGGTGGCGATCAGGGCGCGGATATCGCGCGCCGCCGCCGCGCTGCGCTGCGCCAGGTTGCGCACTTCCGTTGCCACGACGGCAAAGCCGCGCCCCTGCTCTCCCGCGCGCGCCGCTTCCACGGCCGCGTTCAGGGCCAGGATATTCGTCTGGAAGGCCAGCATGTCGATCACGCCGATGATGTCGGCGATCTGCGCAGACGAGGCGCTGATGGCGTCCATCGTGTGGATCACCTGGCCCACGGCTTGTCCGCCGGCGCCGGCGATGTTCGCCGCCTCTACGGCCAGCACGCTGGCATGGCGTGCATTGTCCGCGTTCTGCTGCACCGTGGAGCTCAGTTCCTCCATGGCCGACGCGGTCTGTTCGAGCGAGCTGGCCTGCTCCTCCGTGCGCGAGGACAGGTCGATATTGCCGGCCGCGATCTGCGACGAAGCCGTGGCGATGGTGTCAGTGCCGCTGCGCACGCGCTGCACGATGTCGAGCAGGTTGCCGTTCATGATGCACAGCGCGTCGAGCAGCTTGCCCGTTTCATCGCCGCCATGGCGGCCGAAGGTCGACGTCAGGTCGCCGGCGGCCACGGTCTGCGCCACGCTCAAGGCATGGCGCAGCGGATCGACGATGCTGCGCGTGACCAGCCAGGCCGTGACGAGCGAAAAGAGCACGGCCAGCGCGCTCAGCGCCAGCATCATGTTGCGCGCCGTCGCGTACTCTTGATGCACCTGGGCGCCCGCCTCCTCCATCAGCTCATGCTGGTACGCGATCAGGCTTTCCAGCGCCGCCATGTAGCGCAGCTGCTCGCCGCGCACCGTGCCGAGCAGCAAGCTGGTCGCTTCATCGCGCGCGCCCTCTTCCAGCAGGGCCAGTACTTTGTCGCGCCCGCCGTTGAACGCGGCGCGCGCCTGCGTCACGGCCGCCATCAGCTCGCGGCCCTGCGGCGACTGCACCGCCTTTTCCAGCTGCGCCAGCCTTTTTTCCGTTTCGCCGCCCGCCCTGGCGATGGTGGCGCGTTCCTGCGCCAGCTGCTGCGGTTCCGTCATCAGGAGCAGGTTGCGCGAGGAGCGCGCGATGATGTTGACATTTTTGATGATGTCGTTGGCCAGCACGGTTTTCGGATATTTGTCATCGATCACGTCGCGCATGCGCAGTTCCAGGCTGGACAGGCGCAGCATGCCCAGCACGGCGGTCGCCAGCAGCAGCAAGGTCAACAACGCAAAGGCGCAGCGCAGGCGTGTGCCGATTTTCATATTTGCCATCTTTATTCGCATCCTTCAGTGTGGTGCATCGGTCATCGCGCCGGGCTCGCATGCAAGGCTGACGGCAATGGCTGCCGCCTGCCAGGTATGGCCGGACGCAGCAGGCGGAAGGGTCAGCCGGGATGTGGCCGAGGCGGGAACAAGGGTGGTACGGCTGGCAGTGTGAGTTATCTCACAGGCAATGTCGCGTTAAGTTTTGAAAAGATTTGCTTAGATGACAAAACAGCTATTTTTGTAACGCTGTTTTTTTAGTAAGTAGTAACCGCAGTGCGCATCTGTGCACGCCTGTAAAAACGGCCGCACAAGGCGGCCGTCCGGTAGCGCATGCGGGCGCCGTCAATCGATCAAAACACTTCCCACTCGTCGTCGCGCGGCGCGCTCTGGCGCTGGGTCGTCACGGCGTGCAGGGCCGGGCGGCCCGAATTGGGGTGTGATACGGGGCGCGAAGCTTGTCCCGGTACCGGACGCTTCAGCGCGGTGCTGGCGGCCACGGTGCGCGGCGCGGCCGGCTTTGCGGGCACCTGCGCCTGCGCGCCATCGAGTTTGAAGACGCTGACCACCTGGGCCAGCTGGCCCGATTGCTCCTGCAGCGATTCGGCCGCGGCGGCCGCCTCTTCCACGAGGGCCGCGTTTTGCTGCGTCACCTGGTCCATCTGGCCGATGGCCTGGTTGATCTGGTCGATGCCCGAGCTTTGCTCCTGCGTGGCCAGGCTGATTTCCGCCATGATGTCCGTCACACGCTGCACGCTGGCGACGATTTCAGCCATCGTGCTGCCCGCCTCGGCCACCAGCTTGCTGCCCGTGTCGACGGCCACGACGGAGTCGCCGATCAGGGTCTTGATTTCCTTGGCGGCGGCTGCCGAGCGTTGTGCCAGGTTGCGTACCTCGGTGGCCACCACGGCGAAACCGCGTCCCTGCTCGCCCGCGCGCGCCGCTTCCACGGCGGCGTTGAGCGCCAGGATATTCGTCTGGAAGGCGATGCCGTCGATGACGGAAATGATGTCGACGATCTTGCGCGACGAGTCGTTGATGGCGTCCATGGTCTCGACCACCTTGCCCACCACGGCGCCACCCTTGACCGCCACGCCCGAGGCGTTCAGCGCCAGCTGGTTCGCCTGCTGGGCGTTGTCGGCGTTCTGCCGCACGGTCGACGTCAGTTCTTCCATCGACGACGCCGTCTCTTCCAGCGAACTGGCTTGCTCTTCCGTGCGCGAGGACAGGTCCAGGTTGCCGCTGGCAATTTCCGACGACGCCGTGGCGATGGTCTCCGTGCCGCTGCGCACCTGGCCGACGATACTGACCAGGCTGGAATTCATGTCTTTCAGCGCCCGCAGCAGCTGGCCCGTTTCTTCCGTCGTGTGCACTTCGATCTGGCTCGTCAGGTCGCCCGAAGCCACCGTCTGCGCCACTTTCACGGCCGCATTGATCGGCTGGGTGATGGCGCGCGTGATGTAGGCGGCGCAGCCGATGCCCAGCGCGGAGGCCAGCAAGCCGAGGATGACCATCAGGCTTTCCGAGCGGATCACGGCCGCGCTGCCATCTTTGACGCTGGCATCGGCCACGCCGTTATTGAGCTTGATGATCTCGTTGAGCGTGCCTTCGGCCTTGCCGAACAGCGCGCGCGAGTCCTGGTACTGCTTGTAGAACACCACGAACAACTCTTTCTGCCGCGGCTCGTCGCGGTTGTCGGCCAGCTGGCGCAAGATGGCGCGCACCTTGTCGTCGTCCGCCTTCCAGGCCGCCCACTCGCCCTGGAAGCGCTGCCACAGCACGGCTTCCTCGGGGGTTTGCGGCAGCGGCTCGTACAGCTTGCGGCCCGCCTCGATATTCGTCCATGCCTTGGTGCGCAGCTGCAGCACTTCCGCGAACTTGTCCTGTGCCTGGTAATTGTTTTCATACATGGCGGCCGTCAGGGTGGCGGCGGCGACGGCCGTCTGGCCTTCGCTCATCATCATCAGGCCCTGGATCGACGGCAGGCGCACCACGCCGATTTCATTGACGGCGCGCCCGACGGTGGCGATGCCCGAATAGCCGCTGACGCCTACCACCAGCAATGCCGCCATCATCACGGCGACAAGCGTCGCCAGCTTCCATTTGATCAGTAAATTCTTAAACATGGCTAGGTCCTTTATAAAGTCACGAAGACTGCTGGCGAAGTCGGGGCTGGCATGTTCGAGTAAAACAGCTGACACTTGTATAAAGGTGGCGGGGATAGGGCGTACGCTTCGTTACAATTGGCGAGATTTCATAAGTGGAAGCATAGTGGAAAAAGAGCGCGCTGGCTGCCATATACTTGATACAAGACAATATTTATTTCTTTACTGTGGTGCGTATTGCACAGCGGTCAAAAAAATTGACATGGCGCCACGCTTTGGTGCAAAAAGTGACCGTGCTTCACTATTGGCTACGCAGTTGATAGTCGTATAAGATGAGCAACAAGCAAACAACAGGCAGACCATGGCTTATCCTATCGAACACAAACTGGTGATCGGGGTCGCTTCCAGCGCCCTGTTCGACCTGGCCGAATCGCACCAGGTCTACCTCGACAATGGCCCCGAGGAGTACCGCAAGTACCAGGAAACGCATATCGACACGGTCCTGCCGCGCGGCGTGGCCTTCCCCTTCATCCGCCGTTTCCTGAACATCAACAAGCACTATCCGCGCCAGTCGCCCGTGGAAGTGGTGCTGTTTTCGCGCAATTCGCCGGAAACGGGCTTGCGCGTCATGCATTCGATCGCCCACTACGGCCTGGACATTTCACGCGCCGCCTTCATGACGGGCAAGTCGCCCTACCCCTACCTGCCCGCCTTCAACGCGTCGCTGTTCCTCAGCGCGAATGAAGGCGACGTGCGCAGCGCCCTGGCCTGCGACTACCCGGCCGGCCTGGTGCTGCCGTCGCGCACGGAAGACGACGAGGACGACGAGGAATTGCGCGTGGCCTTCGATTTCGACGGCGTGATCGCCGACGACGAAGCGGAAACCGTCTTCAAGCGCAACAACGACGTCGACGAATTCCACGCCCATGAAACCCTGAACGTGGGCACGCCGCACCGCCCCGGACCGCTGGCCGGCCTGTTCCAGAAGCTGGCCACCATGCAGCGCCTGGAAGAAAGAGCCCAGCGGCGCGACCCCGGCTATAAAAAGATCCTGCGCATCGCCATCATCACGGCGCGCAACGCGCCTTCGCACGAGAGAGTAGTGACGACCCTGAAAAGCTGGGGCGTAGCGGCCGACGAGACGTTTTTCCTCGGCGGCATGGACAAGTCGCGCGTACTGGCCGTGTTCAAGCCGCATATCTTCTTCGACGACCAGTTGAGCCACCTCAAATCGGCGGGGGGAACGATACCCATGGTGCATGTTCCCTTCGGCATTGCAAATATGCGCGCGGGCGATGGTCTATAATCCTGCCTGTCAGCGCCGTCACTGGCGGCGCGGCGCGCACCACAGCTGTCCCATTCAACTGCCTCTGCCACTAGTGTCATCGCCTGCATGTCCTTAGACTTAACAAAAGCCCTCCCCAAGCCCGGCAACCGCTATGCGCTGCCCACCCTGTATGGTTCATCCGACGCCTATGCCCTGGCGCTGGCCGCTTCGGCCTTGAAAGCGCGGGGCCAGATGCTGGCCGTGGTGGTGGCGCAGGCCAGCGACGGCCAGCGCCTGCTCGATGAAATCCCGTGGTTTGGCGGCAAGGACCTGCGCTGCCATCTGCTGCCGGACTGGGAAACCCTGCCCTACGACGCGTTTTCGCCGCACCAGGACCTGGTCTCCGAGCGCCTGGCCACCTTGCACGAAATCCAGACGCGCCAATGCGACGTCCTGATCGTGCCGGCCACCACGGCGCTCGTGCGCCTGGCGCCGCCATCATTCCTGGCCGCCTACACCTTCTTCTTCAAGAAGGGCGAAAAGCTCGACGAAGCGCGCCTGAAGTCGCAGCTGACCCTGGCCGGCTACAGCCATGTCTCGCAAGTGATGTCGCCGGGCGAATACTCGGTGCGCGGCGGCTTGCTCGACCTGTTCCCCATGGGTTCGGCCCTGCCCTATCGCCTGGACCTGTTCGGCGACACCATCGAGACCATCCGCACGTTTGACGCCGACACCCAGCGCTCGCTGTATCCCGTGCATGAAGTGCGGCTGCTGCCGGGCCGCGAATTCCCCATGGACGAAGCGGCGCGCACCACCTTCCGCAACCGCTGGCGCGAACAGTTCGAAGGCGATCCATCGCGCTCGGTCGTGTACAAGGACATCAGCAGCGGCATCGCCTCGGCCGGCATCGAATACTACCTGCCCCTGTTCTTCGAGCAGACGGCCACCCTGTTCGACTACCTGCCGCCCGACGCCTCGCTGGCCCTGGTGGGCGAGATTGACGCTGCCATCGGGCGCTTCTGGACCGATACCCAGTCGCGCTACCGCTTCCTGAAGGCGGACCGCGAGCGACCCATCCTGCCGCCCGAATCGCTGTTCCTGTCCGACGAGCAGTTCTTCGGCCTGGCCAAGCCGTATGCGCGCCTGGCGATCGCCAAGTCGAACGATGCGCTGGCATCCGAACTGTCGGCGCCCGTGCCGAACATCGCCGTCAACCGCCGCGCCGACGATCCGCTGGCCAACCTGCGCAGCTATTTGCTGCAATCGGGACGCCGCGTGATGATCTGCGCCGAATCGAACGGCCGCCGCGAAACCTTGCAGCAGTACTTCACCGAATACGATCTGCACCTGACGCCGGTGGAAGGCAGCGATGGTTTCCTGCAATCCGACGCCAAGCTGATGCTGGGCGTGGCGCCGCTGCACGCGGGCTTCGAGCTGTTCACGCCGGACGGAAATTTATCTTTCATCACGGAGACGGAGTTGTACGCCGGTTCCGGCCGCCGGGTCGGCACCAAGAAACAGGAAGGCGTGACGCAGGTCGAGTCGATGGTGCGCGACCTGTCGGAGCTGAAAATCGGCGACCCCGTCGTGCACATCAACCACGGCATCGGGCGCTACATGGGCCTGACCAGCATGGACCTGGGCGAAGGCGAGACGGAGTTCCTGCATCTCGAATACGCGAAGGACACCAAACTGTACGTGCCTGTATCGCAGCTGCACGTCATTTCCCGCTATTCGGGCGCGTCGCCGGAAGACGCGCCGCTGCACTCGCTCGGTTCGGGCCAGTGGGAAAAAGCGAAGAAGCGCGCGGCCGAACAGGTGCGCGATACGGCCGCCGAGCTGCTCAACCTGTATGCGCGCCGCGCGCTGCGCCAGGGCCATTCGTTCGAATTCTCGTCGCACGACTACCAGCGCTTCGCCGACAGCTTCGGCTTCGACGAGACGCCGGACCAGGCCGAGGCCATCCACAACGTCATCAAGGACATGACCTCGGGCAAACCGATGGACCGCCTCGTGTGCGGCGACGTCGGCTTCGGCAAGACGGAAGTGGCGCTGCGCGCCGCGTTCATCGCCGTCATGGGCGGCAAGCAGGTGGCCATCCTGGCGCCCACCACCCTGCTGGCCGAGCAGCATGCGCAGACCTTTGCCGACCGCTTCGCCGACTGGCCCGTGCGCATCGCGGAATTGTCGCGCTTCCGCAGCGGAAAGGAAATCACGCAGGCGTTCAAGGGCATGGCCGACGGCACCATCGACATCGTCATCGGCACGCACAAGCTGCTGTCCGACGACGTGAAGTTCACGCGCCTGGGCCTCGTCATCATCGACGAGGAACACCGATTTGGCGTGCGCCAGAAGGAAGCGCTGAAAGCACTGCGCGCGGAAGTGGACGTGCTGACCCTGACGGCCACGCCGATCCCGCGCACCCTGGGCATGGCACTGGAAGGCTTGCGCGACTTTTCCATCATCGCCACGGCGCCGCAAAAGCGCCTGGCCATCAAGACGTTCGTGCGCAGCGAAGGCGAAGCCATCATCCGCGAAGCGTGTCTGCGCGAACTCAAACGGGGCGGCCAGATCTACTTCCTGCACAACGAGGTGGAAACCATCCAGAACCGCCTGGCCATGCTGACGGAATTGCTGCCCGAGGCGCGCATCGCCGTGGCGCACGGCCAGATGCACGAGCGCGACCTGGAAAAAGTCATGCGCGACTTCGTCGCCCAGCGTTTCAATATTCTGCTGTGCACGACGATCATCGAGACCGGCATCGACGTGCCGACGGCGAACACCATCATCATGCACCGCGCCGACAAGTTCGGCCTGGCGCAGCTGCACCAGCTGCGCGGCCGTGTAGGCCGCTCGCATCACCAGGCCTACGCCTACCTGCTGGTGCACGACGTGCAAGGCCTCACCAAGCTGGCGCAGCGCCGCCTGGACGCCATCCAGCAGATGGAAGAACTGGGCAGCGGCTTTTACCTGGCCATGCACGACCTGGAAATCCGCGGCGCCGGCGAGGTGCTGGGCGAGAGCCAGTCGGGCGAGATGACGGAAATCGGCTTCCAGCTATATTCGGACATGCTCAACGAAGCCGTGCGCTCGCTGAAAGCGGGCAAGGAGCCGGACCTGGCCGCGCCGCTGGCGTCGACCACGGAGATCAACCTGCACGTGCCGGCCCTGCTGCCGGCCGATTTCTGCGGCGACGTGCACGAGCGCCTGTCGATCTACAAGCGCCTGGCCAATTGCGCCACGCAAGAGAAGATCGACGATATCCAGGAGGAGCTGATCGACCGCTTCGGCAAGCTGCCCGACGCCGTCAAGGCGCTGGTCGAGACGCACCGCTTGCGCATCGCGGCGAAAACCGTGGGCATCGTCAAGATCGACGTGCATGGCGAGGCGGCCACCCTGCAATTCATGGCCAAGCCACCGATCGACCCGATGCGCATCATCGACCTGATCCAGAAAAACCGCCATATCAAGCTGCATGGCCAGGACAAGCTGAAAATCACGGCCGCCATGCCGGACCTGGCCGCGCGCGTGACGCAGATCAAGACCACCATCAAGCAATTGACGGTGTAGACCATTTCGACCATTTCGACCATTTATGCAGGACTGCCCCATGACCAATACCAAGACCATCACCATGAATCTGATCCTGCAGGGCCTGGACGGCGATAGCGCCCGCCTCGAACGCATCGCCGCGCTGGCCGCGCCGACGTCCGTCACGCGCCTCGGTCCGAACGCCGTGCGCTGCGAACAGATCGCCTACTCGCCCGCGCTGCGCCCCACGATCGAAGTGGCGGCGCAGGCGGCGCAGCTGGACGCCACCTACATGATGGGCCAGCGCGAACTCGCCGAATTCAAGCTCGTGGCGATGGACATGGATTCGACCCTGATCACCATCGAGTGCATTGATGAAATCGCCGACATGCAAGGCTTGAAACCGCAAGTGGCGGCCATCACGGAAGCGGCCATGCGCGGCGAACTCGATTTTGCCGCCAGCCTGAAGCAGCGCGTGGCCCTGCTCGAAGGCCTCGATGCGTCGGCCCTGCAACGCGTCTACGACGAGCGTTTGAAACTGTCGCCGGGCGCGGAAGCCATGCTGGCGGCCGTGAAAAAGGCCGGCCTGAAAACCCTGCTGGTGTCGGGCGGTTTCACCTTCTTCACCGAACGCCTGAAGGAACGCCTGGGCCTCGACTTCACGCATGCGAACGCACTGGAAATCATCGACGGCAAGCTGACGGGCAAAGTCCTGGGCGGTATCGTCGACGCCGAAGAAAAACAGCGCACGGTGGAGCGAGTGTGCGCAGAGATGGGCATTACGCCATCGCAGGCCATCGTCATGGGCGACGGCGCCAACGACTTGAAAATGATGGGCATCGCCGGCCTGTCCGTCGCTTTCCGCGCCAAGCCCGTGGTGCGCTCGCAGGCCGACGTGGCGCTGAACTTTGTCGGACTCGATGGCTTGCTCAACGTCTTGAGCTGAGCCGGCGCCAGCTTGGCGCTATCTGGCGGGCGGTGCGCGCACGGCGGCACAAGTTTGCTATATTGCAAACTTGTGATCACCCCCGCCAGCCCATCGTGAAAGAACACCGCATGCCGCCACCGCTGCCAGAAGAAATACAACGCCACCTCGATATATTCGTCGCCGCCGCGCAAACGGCCTTCGGCGCCGACCTGGCCGCCGCCGTGCTGTTTGGCTCGGCCGCCGATGGCCAGCTGCGCGCCACCTCCGACGTCAACCTGCTGTTGCTGCTCAAGCGCTTTACGCCCGCATCGGCCGATGCACTGCGCGGCCCCTTGCGCCTGGCGCACGCCGCCATCGATTTGCAGGTGATGTTCCTGCTTGAAAGCGAATTGCCCCAGGCCGCCGACGCCTTCGCCGTCAAGTTCGCCGACATCATCGCGCGCCACCGGGTGCTGCATGGCGTTGACCCATTCGCCAGCCTGCACACGAGCCGCGACGCCGTGCTGCGCCGCCTGCGGCAAGTGCTTCTGAACCAGCAGCTGCGCATGCGCGAACGCTATATGCTCCTAAGCCTGACTGAAGAACAGCTGGCCGGCGCCATCGCCGATGCAGCCGGGCCGCTGCGTTCGGCGGCGGTCTCGCTGGCGCAGCTCGAGGGCAAGTCTGCGCAGTCCGGCAAGCAGGCGCTCGAAGCGTTTGTCGACCAGCTGGGCGACCCGGCCCTGCACGCGGCTTTGCACACCATGTCGGCCGCCCGCGAAACGGCGCGCCTGGCACCGGGGCAAGCCCTGCCCGCCTTTACGGGTTTGATGACGATTACCGAACGCCTGCGTGAACACGCGGAGCAGATGCGGTGAACGGCTACAATCCGTTTGACTGGAGCGGGCCATCGTTCCTGCTGGCCTACCTGATCTTCGGCACGCTCGTGTACTACGGCGTGCGCGAGCTGCTGATCCGCATGGAATTGCGCAATCCGCACGCCCAGCTGTCGCTGGCCGATGATCCCTACCGCATTGCTTTTTTGCGCGGCGGCGCCCTCGAAGCCGTGAAAATCGCCGCCATCGTGCTGGTCGACCGCGGCTTGCTGCGCGCCGACGGCCCGCTGCTGGAAACGGCCAGCGCCGACAGCCTGCGCTTTGCCAGCCACGACATCGAACGCGACGTGCTGCGGCTGTACCTGGGCCGCCAGGGCCACAGCAAGGAACTGGCCGTGCAGGCCGACATGCTGCCATCGTGCCGCGCCTACCAGGAGACGTTGACGCGGCAGGAATTGCTGGTCGGCCCGCCGCTGCTGCGCCGGCGCGAACGCATCACCTGGGCCGCGCACTGGCTGCTGCTGACGGTGGCCGGCGTCAAGGCTGTCATCGCCATCAGCCGCCAGCACTACAATCTGCTGTTCCTGGCGGTCCTGCTGGCGATTTTTCTCCTCATGCTGCGCGGCTTGCGCACCCAGGCGACCAGCTGGAGCGCGCAGCGGCTGCTGACCGACCTGCGCATGCTGTTCGGCCGGCTGAACATGCGCTCGGCGCGCCTGCAGGCGGGCAGCAGCAGCGCCGACATGGCCCTGCTGGCCGCCATCTTCGGCATCGGCGCCCTGCCCTTGTCCGTGTACGCCTATGTCGCCGAGCTGTACCCGGTGCCGCGGCAAAATGGCGGCAGCGACTCTTCGTCCAGCAGCACGGGCGACTCGGGCGACTCGTCATCGGGCGGCGGTGACGGCGGCGGCAGCGGCTGTGGCGGTTGCGGCGGTGGCGGCGGCTGTGGCAGTTAGCAAGGACGCCACGCGCGACCGCGTCGGCCTGGGCTGGCGCGGCGAACTGGCCGCCGGCATCCTGTCCAACCTGGCGCGGATCGATGTGCTGGAAGTGATCGCCGACGATTATTACGGCGCCTCGCGCGCCGGCATTTCGGCCTTGCGCAGCCTGGCGCGCCAGGTGCCGGTCAGCCTGCATGGCGTCGGCATGGGCCTGGCCTCGACGATTCCCGCCGAACCGCGCCGCCTGCATGCGATGGCGCGCCTGATGCAAGCGGTGCAGGCGGAATCGTGGTCCGAGCACCTGAGTTTCGTGCGCGCCGGCGGCGTCGAGATCGGCCACCTGGCGGCGCCGCCGCGCACGCAGCACAGCGCCGCCGGCGCGATCGCCAATATCGCGCTGGCCACGCGCATCGTCGGCAGCGCGCCGCTGATGGAAAACATCGCCACCCTGGTCCAGCCGCCGGCCAGCACCATGGACGAAGCGGCATGGGTGGCGCAGATTATCCACGGCGCACAAGTGCCGCTGCTGCTCGACCTGCACAACCTGTATGCGAATGCCGTCAATGCCGGCGAGTCACCGCAGGAACTGCTGCTGCGCCTGCCGCTGGACAGGGTCGGCGCCGTGCACCTGAGCGGCGGCCACTGGATCGCTGCGCCGGGCGGCGGCCAGCGCTTGCTGGACGACCATCTGCACGACGTGCCGCCCGAAGTCTTCGATCTGTTGACCGTGCTGGCGCGCCATGCACGGCAACCGTTGACGGTGATCGTCGAACGCGACGGCAATTATCCGTCGTTCGAGCATGTGCTGGGCCAGCTGGAATTGGCGCGCGCGGCCTTGCGCGCGGGACGAGCCGCATGAGTTCTCCCGCACTGGAAACGTACCTGGCAAGGCTGTACACGGACGACGCCTTGCGTGCCGCCTTCCTGCTCGATCCCCGCGCGCAAGCCTTGCTGCATGGCTTGTCGCCGCAGGAAGCGGAGGCGATGGCGGCAATGGACCGCATCGGCCTGCAGATGGCAGCAGCCAGCTACCGCGCCAAGCGGGCGGCGCGCAGTGGCCAACCCAGGCCGGCGCAACGCTGGTGGCGCAAGCTGCTGCAAGTGTGGCGCTAAGCGCCCGCTACAGCTGCCACATACGCAGCGGCAGCAAGCCCCACCAGGCCAGCACCAGCAGCAGTTGCAGGGCCGCCAGCAAGGCCACCCAATCCCATTTCGCCAGCAAGCCCGCCTCGGCCGCCGTGCCGCGGCTGCGCCAGCAGCGGGCCAGGCCGAACGCCGTCGCCAGCGGCAGCGCGCCCGTCGTCAATGCCAGCAGCACGCTGGCGATGGTGACGTCACCCAGGCGCAGGTAGGACTGGAAATAGAAAAACGGCAGCGGCAAGAGCAACGCCAGCATGGCAAGCAAAGGCGCGAACAGATGGTCGCCCCGTTCCAGGCTGCGCCGCGCGGCCCGCCACACGCCCACCAGCAGCACATACAGCAAGCCGGCCGCACCCAGGGCCAAGCTGCCCCACAGCACCAGCATGCGCAGCATCGACGCGCGCTCATAGCTGCGCAAGCCGTCGCTGAGCACATGCTTGCCATCCTCCTGCATCAGCACGTGCGATGGCGTGCTGCGGTCGCTGGCGCGAAACAGCAGGCCGCCCACCGGTTCCAGTTCCTTCGGCTCGCCCTGGAACGGGATCAGGAACAGCGACTCGCCATCCCATTTCACACGCGTAAAGCCGAAGACGGCGTCGACCCAGGCCATGCTGGCCATGGGGCTGGGCGACGGCACGTAGACGCCCTGCCAGTTTTCCACCGTGGGCGCGGGCGTGCCGCGCGGGGCCGGCGCGCGCAGCGGCAGTTCCAGGTCGCGCAGCAGCAGGCGGTTGAAGCGTTCATAGTCGGCCTGCTCCGCATCCGTATTGAAGGCCACGAAGAAGGCGCTGTCCTGCTCCGGGTAGATGCACAGCATGGCGCGAAAACCGACAGTCGTGCCGGGATGGCAGGCACCCACCACGTTATGGCGGTCGCGCACGGCCAGCGCCAGGCCGTGGCCCGTTGCCAGGCCCGCCTGCGCCGCATCCGTGCCGGCCGGTTCGGACAAGGCGCCCATCAGCGCCAGGTCGATGAACTGCGCGCCCTGCAGCTTGCCATCGCCCATCAGGAACTGCGCCAGCTTGCCCATGTCGGCCGCCGTGGTGGTAAATTGCGCGGCCGGACGCAGATACTGGGGCACGGCCGGCTGCGCCACGCCATGCTCGAAGTGGCCCATGGCCAGGCGCGGGTCCGCATGCGATCCCGCCTGGGTGCTCATTTGCGTACGCATTTGCGTAACATAGGCAAACGTGCTGTCCGCCATGCCCAGCGGCTGCAGCAGCTGCGCGTCGAGATAGCGTTCATACGGCTGGCCTGTGACCTTCTCGATCACCATGCCCAGCAAGCCATATCCCATGTTCGAGTACGCATAGCGGCTGCCGGGCCGCGCGCGCACGCGCAGCAGATTGCGCCCGCCGTCAAACGCCTCGGCCAGCGATGTGCCCGGCGCCGGGTTCAGGCTGAACGCCTGCCAGAAGCGCACGTTATCGAGGCCCGACGTATGCGCGAGCAGGTGGCGGATGCGCACGGGGTCGCTGGCCTGCCACGGGTTTTTCAGTGCCAGTTCCGGCAGCACCTGCTGCAGGGGCGTGTCGAGCGTGAGCTTGTCTTCGCTGACCAGGCGCAAGACGCCCAGCGCCAGCGCCACCTTGCCCACGGAGCCCACCTGCATGCGCGTGTCCGTCTGCATGGGTATGTTCTTGGCGGCATCGCGCAAGCCGGACGCGCCGACTTTGACTGTTCCGTCAGGCAAGACTTCACTCCAGACGGCGCCCGCCAGACCCTCGTCCTTCAAGCCGGCGGCAAACTCCGCCTCCAGGGTGGGGCCGGCCGCATGAGCCACGGTGGCACAGCACAGCAGCAAGGCTGGCACGGCGCGCTGCAGCCACGACCTGGCGCGCGCGGCCAGGGTAGGATATCGATCTCGTTTCAACAATGTATTCTGCCTTTTTCCATGGACTGCGCTCCTGCGCCGCTTTGCTTGTTACAATTAAAAATTGAGCAACGACGGGAGCTTTCATGTCACAAGATATTATTTTGGATACCCAACTCCAGCAGACCAAAAACCTGGCCTGGTGGTTGTACCTGATACATGGCGCCAGCTTCGTGTTTTCGCTGGGCGCGTTTTCCTTCATTCCGCTCATCATCAATTACGTGAAGCGGGACGAGGCTGCCGGGACCTTCGTGCACAGCCATCACAGCTGGATGATCCGTTCCTTCTGGTGGTATGTGGCCTGGGTCGTCGTCGGCGCCATCCTGTGGGTCACGCTGATCGGCATTCCGCTGGCCATCATCGTCTGGGGCGTGGCCTGGCTGTGGAAAGCGTACCGCCTGCTGCGCGGCTTCCTCGACCTGAACAACAACAAGCCCGTACCCATGTAACAGGTGCTTCGCGGCAAGCCAACGGCTTGCCGCCGCCTACATCGCAGCGAACGCCCGTTCGATATCGGCGATCAAGTCCTGCGGATCTTCCAGTCCCACGTTCAGGCGCACCAGCTGGCCAGGCAACTGCCATCCCTTGCGCATGGCGGCGATGCGGTACGGCATCACCAGGCTGTTCGCGCCACCCCAGCTGTAGCCAATCTTGAACAACTGCAAGGCATCGACGAAACGGTCCGTCTGCGCCTCCGTGTAGCGGGCATCGAACAGCACGGAAAACAGGCCGCCCGCACCCGTGAAATCACGCTGCCAGATGGCGTGGCCCGGGCAATCGGCGAAGGCCGGATGCAGCACCGTGGCGATCTCGCTTCTTCCCTTGAGCCAGGCGGCCACCGTGCGCGCGCCCACGTCGTGCGCGTCGAAACGCAGCTTCATGGTGGGCAAGCCGCGCAGCACCAGATAGGCGTCATCCGCCCCCACGCCCATGCCCAGACGCATGTGCGCCTGCGCCAGGCGGTCGTGCAGCGCCCGCTCGCGCGTAATGAGCGCACCCATCAGCACGTCCGAGCCGCCCGACTGGTATTTCGTCAGCGCCTGCATGATGATGTCCACGCCCAGGTCGAAGCCGCGCAGGGCCAGGCCCGCCGACCAGGTGTTGTCCAGAGCGACGAGCACGCCGCGCGCATGGGCGGCCGCGCAGATGGCGGGCAAGTCCGGCACTTCCATCGTCACGGAACCGGGCGCTTCCGTCCAGATCAGTTTGGTGTTTGGCTGGATCAGGGCGGCGATGCCGGCGCCGATGAGCGGATCGTAATAGCGGGCCGTGATGCCGAAGTCCTGCGACAGCCAGCGCCCCAGCTCGCGGTTCGGGTTGTATATATTTTCCGGCAATAAAACGTCGTCACCCGTTTTCAGCAGCGCAAAGTCCGCCATGGCGATGGCCGCCAGGCCCGACGGCGCCAGCAGGCAGTATTGTCCCCCTTCAATCTCGGCCAGCCGCGCTTCCAGGGTGAAGGTAGTCGGCGTGCCGTGCAAGCCGTAGGTGTAGGCGTTCTTGTCTTTCCAGTCGCCCGAACGCATGGCCGCCACGTCCTTGAACAGTACGGTGGACGCATGGTGTATGGCGTTCGGGAACGCGGCAAAGCCTTGCGGCGCCTGGTAATCGCTGTGGATCAGCGCGGTTTGCGGAGATTTGGGTGTGGTCATGGCGTCGGGAAATAAAAAAAGGCGGATCAGCAATTGCTGGTCCGCCTTGATTGTAAGGGCTTTACGCCCTGCACGCCGTACGACTGTTACACCTGCTTACTCGGCAGCGCCCCACAGGTCATGCGCGTCCGCTGAGGTGATCGTCACGTCAACAAATTGGCCGACCGCCAGCTTGCGGTGCGGTTCGAATGGCGGCTTCACATACACGACGCCATCGATTTCCGGCGCGTCGGCGGACGACCGGCCCACGCCGCCCGAGCGGGTGACTTCATCGATCAGCACGCGCACGGTCTTGCCGACCTTCGCTTGCAGGCGTTTCTTGGAAATTTCTTCCTGCAGCAGCATGACGCGGCCGCGGCGCTCTTCGCGCAGCTCTTCCGGCACGGGGTTGGCGATGGCGTTGGCCGTCGCGCCTTCGACAGGCGAATAGGCGAAGCAGCCGAGGCGGTCGATCTGCGCTTCCTTGAGGAAGTCCAGCAGATACTCGAATTCCGCTTCCGTTTCACCTGGGAAACCGGCGATGAAGGTCGAGCGGATGGTCAGGTCCGGGTTGATCGCGCGCCAGGCCTGGATGCGGTCGAGGTTTTTCTCGCCGCTGGCCGGACGCTTCATGCGCTTCAGGACGTCAGGATGCGCATGCTGCATCGGGATGTCGAGGTATGGCAGGATGTGGCCGCCGCTCATCATCGGGATGATCTGGTCCACGTGCGGATACGGATACACATAGTGCAGGCGCACCCAGGCGCCGTAGGACTTGGCCAGCTCGCCCAGCGCTTCCGTCAGCTGCGTCATGTGGGTTTTCACGGGACGGCCATTCCAGAAGCCGGAACGGAATTTCACGTCCACGCCATACGCCGAGGTGTCTTGCGAAATGACCAGCAATTCCTTGACGCCGGACTTGAACAGGTTTTCCGCTTCGATCATCAGTTCGCCGATTGGGCGCGAGACGAGGTCGCCGCGCATGGACGGGATGATGCAGAAGCTGCAGCGGTGGTTGCAGCCTTCAGAAATTTTCAGGTAGGCATAGTGCTTCGGCGTCAGCTTGACGCCTTGCGGCGGCACCAGGTCGAGGAATGGCGCATGCGGTTTCGGCAGGTGCAAGTGGACGGAATCCATCACTTCGGCCAAGGCGTGCGGGCCCGTGACGGACAGCACTTTCGGGTGTACCTTCATGATGATGTCGTCGCCGGCAGCATCTTTCTTGGCGCCCAGGCAACCGGTCACGATCACTTTACCGTTTTCAGCCAGCGCTTCGCCGATGGCGTCCAGCGACTCTTGCACGGCGGCATCGATAAAACCGCAGGTATTGACGATCACCAGATCGGCGCCAGCGTAGGATTTCGCCGTTTCGTAGCCTTCGGCGCGCAGTTGGGTCAGGATTTGTTCGGAGTCGACCAGCGCTTTCGGGCAGCCGAGCGAGACAAAGCCCACTTTCGGCGCCGCACCTGGCATGGCCAGCATGGCCTCGGGCTGGGCGGAAGGAACAGGAATACGGTGAATTTCAGACATAGTTGGCAGCTAGTAAAATGGTGAGGCGAATCGGCTATTGTACCCCGAGCCGCCCCTTGCTGTCAGGGCCGGCTTCTTTTGCTGGCGCATCTGCAACGCTGCAACTGCCGTTTTGTTCCGGCCGCTGCCATCGAAGCAGTGGCCGAACAGGGTCCCACCATGCATCACCGGTATCAAGAAATTAAAAATAATGCCTTAGGGAAATTAATAGCCTGACATATAATTGTTTTTTAAAAAACTAAATCAATTCCATGTCTTTTTCCTTTACCAATCTGAAAGCGCGACGTCTGGCTGTCGCGGCTTGCGGCGTGTCTGTACTGCTGCTGAGCGGCTGCGTCGTCAACACGTCGGTCGTTGACCCACTGAAAATGAGCGCACAATCGGGTGAGACCCCTGTGGTGGTCAGCATCACGTCGAACACCAAAGATATTTACGGGTTCAATACGATCAAGTTACGCCGGGTGGTAGCGGGCGAGCAGCGCAGTGATTTCAAGCTGGTCTCCGCAAACCTGGTGATGAAAAAGGTCGAGAGCGCGATGACAGGCGATACGTCCCTGTTTATTGGCGCCCTACCGCCTGGCGAATATGAGTTTGTCGAACTGATCGACACCCGGGCCAACAAGCTCTTGCATGTGTACTCGACCATCGTGGGAAGCTTCAAAATCGAAGCAGGAAAATCGGCGGATCTGGGGCGGCTGATTGTGACACGCGGCGATTTCGGCGTGCAATACGGTCGCAGCGCGCAGGCGGTATCCAATGTGGAATTGATCCAGCGCTTTGCCCCCGACTACAGCAAGCTATTCGGCGCCGCTGCCAGCCTGGGCTGGAGCACCCCACACCACGCACAGGACAATGTCGAGCAATTTGCCCGCGCCCACCCGGCCGGAGCCGAGTGCGTCACCGAAATGCCCGATGGCCGGGTGGCTGCCGCCAGCCGCATGGGCGCCGTCCTGATGCGCTCGACGCAAGGGCTATGGAAGATCATCAATGCCCCATCGGTGGAGTCGCTGTCTTGCGTGTTTCCCATAGACCTGCCCAATGCCGAGTTGATCGCGGTAGGCGAATCCGGCTCCCTGCTACGCAAGGCGCGCGACAGTGACAAGCTGTTCCCTGTCGATACAGGCAACCTGCCGCCCGGCAACCTGCTGCGCATCGGTGGCAACCCCAAGGATGGCTGGTACGTGATGCATCGCAAGGGGAACGCATTGAACATTTTCCATGCGAATCAACTGGAGGCTGGCGACTGGCGATCCGTGCACCATTCCGCCTTGCCTGGGTCGTGGCTGCATGGCCCAGGCTTGTTGTGGACCTGGCAAGACGCGGGCCACATCGGCTATGCGCTGGAAAAGGGCGTGATCGGCGAATTCGACTACAGCACGGGCAAGTTGACCGAGCGCTTCAGCCCGCACAAGAAAAGCTTGACAGAGTTTATCCATCAAGCCAATGGCACGCAAAGCGTTCTGGTAGCGGCTGGTCTGGGAGGACGGTTTCCGGACGCCTATGTTTCACGGAATCGCGGCCAGGACTGGACGCCTATCGTGTCGCCATTCAAGGTCCTGATGTCGCCCGTGGCGCCCCTCAATGACGGCAGATTGTTGATGGAGGCCGGCATGTATAACGAGGGCGCACTGCTGGTCAGCAGCGACGAAGGTAAAACCTGGGGGCCGTATGCGCCATACACACTGCGCCACACCCCATTGATTTTCCCCTCCGGCCTCGCTCTCAGCATCCAGGAAGATTTCAAGGGTAACGTCAGCATTTACAGCTCCATGGACAATGCCAGGAAATGGAAGCTCGAGCATTCAAACCAGGATCTGCTCTCCACGCTGCAACAACTGAAACGATAGGCGCTTCCGCACTCGCCATCGGCAGCCGCCGGCGTGGCACCCGCAAAGCACAACGGCACAGGAGTTCCTGTGCCGTTGCGTGGACCGCATGGGCTGCGGCTTACTTTTTGTCGGTTGGCGGAACCGGGGGAACAAACGGGAACGTGCCGAACAGATTCTTGCTCTGGCTTTGCATCTGCTCCTGCATTTGCACGAACAGGCTCTTGCTCTGGTCGATGTAGTTGTTCATCATGCCTTGCATCATCGGGCCCTGGACGTTCATGAACTGGGTCCACATTTCAGGGCTGAATGGCTTGCCTTCGAAGCTGCCGGCCGACGTGCCCGTGAATTTGTGCTGGATATCGGTGAACGCTTGCACGTTCTTTTCCAGGTAGGATCCCATCATGCCCTGCATGGCGTGGCCATAGTAGCGGATGATCTGCGACAACACGCTGCTCGAGAACATGGGCGCGCCGTTCGCTTCCTCTTCCAGAATGATTTGCAGCAAGATGCTGCGCGTCAAATCTTCATTGGATTTGGCATCGACGACGGTAAACACCTCATTGTCCAACACCAGCTGCTTGACGTCCGTCAAGGTGATGTAGGAACTGGTTTGCGTGTCATACAGACGGCGGTTGGGATATTTTTTAATCAGGCGGTCTATACTTTTTTTTGCACTACTCATCACAAGTTCCACTTATTGCGCCGCAGCGCATACTGAGTTAATCCGAAAAAAAAGCGAACGAGGGTCCGCTTTCGCACCTGCCTACGCTTTCCATTATAGAGTGGAAAACGGCTCCATTGCACATCAGGGTAGTAGATTCCCGCATTTATTGCAACGCAACTAAAAGTAGATTCCTGACAAGACCGGAGATTACGCCGTTCTTGTCAGGCGAGAAGCTTTTGCAAACTAGTCCGCCCTGACTTTAACATACTGCCCTGGCGCCGGCTCGATTGCCACGTGGCGCTTGTTGCCCGGCTTGCCTGGCGCCTTCACCTGGACGCCGCCGTGTTCGGCAAGGAAGGCCGCCCATTCGGGCCACCAGCTGCCCACGTGCTCGGTCGCGCCTTCCATCCATTGCTCGGCAGTCAAAGGCTTGGCTTTCGCCGTACGTGGCTTGTCATTGCTCCAGTAGCTGCGCTTTTTCTTCGAGGCAGGATTGATCACGCCGGCGATATGGCCCGAAGCGCCGAGGATAAAACGGTTGGCTTTCGGTTTTTTCGGATTCAGCAAGGCCGTGCTGGCGTAGGCCGCGCCCCAGGGCACGATATGGTCTTCGCGCGAACCGTAGATGAAAGCGGGCGCGTCGATGCTGCTCAGGTCGACCTTTTCCCCCGCCACCGTCAGCTTGCCCGGCACTTTCAGGCTGTTTTCCAGGTACGTGTTGCGCAGATACCAGCAGAACATGGGGCCCGGCAAGCCCGTGCCGTCGCCGTTCCAGTACAGCAAGTCGAACGCGGGCGGCTCCTTGCCCTTCAGGTAGTTCGACTGCACGTAGTTCCACACGAGGTCATTCGGCCGCAGGCTTGAGAAAGTGCTGCCCAGGTCCCGGCCCGTCATCAGGCCGCCCTTGGCCAGGGTCTGCTCGCGCAGCGCCACTTGCGGCTCGTCGATAAAGACGTCGAGCGCGCCCGTGTCGCAAAAGTCGAGGAAAGTGGTCAACAGAGTCAGGCTGGCGGCCGGGTTCTCGCCACGCGCCTTAAGCACGGCCAGCGCCGTCGAGACGATGGTGCCGCCCACGCAAAAGCCGAACATATTGAGCTTGTCCTGGCCCGAGATTTCCTGCGTCACTTTAATGGCTTCGATCACGCCTTGCTCGACGTAATCGTCCCACGTCAGGTGCTGCATGCTCATGTCCGGGTTGCGCCAGGACATCAGGAACACGGTATTGCCCTGCTCCACCGCGTAGCGCACGAGCGAGTTTTCCGGCTGCAAGTCAAGGATATAGAATTTATTGATGCACGGCGGCACCATCAACAGCGGCCGCTGGTGTACTGTGGCCGTCGTCGGCGTGTACTGGATCAGCTGGAACAAGGCATTTTCAAATACCACCGTGCCCGGCGTGGTGGCCACGTTGCGGCCCACTTCGAAAGCCGACTCGTCGGACTGCGAAATGCGGCCCTTCTGCATATCGGCCAGCATATTGCTCAAGCCTTTGGTCAGGCTTTCGCCCTTGGTCTCGATCAGGGTTTGCTGGGCGTCGGGATTGGTGGCGAGAAAGTTGGCCGGCGACATGGCATCGACGATTTGCTGCACGGCAAACGCAATCTTTTGCTTCTGGTGCGGCGTCGCTTCCACGGCATCGGCCATGGCGCTGAGAAACTCCGCATTGAGCAGATAGGCCGCCGCATTGAAGGCCGACAAAGGGCTGGCGTGCCAGGCGGGCGCGGCGAAGCGGCGGTCTTTCAGTTCCGGCACCTTGCCGGCCATAAAGTCGGCCCACAAGCCCGTCAGCTTGGCCACGTAGGCGTTTTTCAGTTGCTCGATCGCTTCCGGCTTGATGCTGGCGCCCGCATCCTGCAAAATGCCGGCAATCGGATTGCCCTGGGGCTGCGGTACCATGTTGAACCACGTCTTCCACTGCTCAGGATTGCTGATCTGCGCCATCCATTCTTTGGTCATCATTTGAGGATCGGGCATATTCATAGGTATATGTAAGTCCATTCAAGAATTAATAAATAATTACTTCCGGGCCACCTGCATGCAAACTTTTACTGACTGGCAATACCAATGATGCTCATGACCGCTGTTGCCTGGATCTATGTCGTTGGCCTCATGGCGCTGACGGAACCGTCCATCGTCGCCGGGGTGATGACCTTCGTGCTGTACTGCGTCATCCCGCTGTCCATCCTATTCTATCTGACGGGCTCGCGGCGACGCAAACGCAAGGCCGTGCGCATCGCGGAACAGAAGGCGCGCGCCCAAGCCTCAGCAGACGATAAAACAAAAACGGCAGACACATAAGTGTCTGCCGTGCAGATTATTTGCGCCAGATCAAGCTGGCCTGTCTTCCCGTAACGGCATCGCGCCGGTACGAGTAAAACTGCGCCGCATCGCTGACGGTGCAGTATTCCCCTCCCGCCACTTGCGCCACGCCATCGCGCAGCAGCATGGTGCGCGCCAGCGCATAGATGTCGGCCAGGTATTTGCCCGGCTTGCCAGTGATGGCGACGAAGGCGGCGCTCAATACTTGCCGCTCGACATCATCACGCGCGCCGTCGCGGAATGCTTGCAGCACGTCCTGACCCACTTCGAATTGCTGCGGACCAATGGCCGGCCCCAGCCAGGCAAGGATGTCCGTCGCGCCCTGCGCCCGCATGCTGTCTACCGTACGCTGCAAGACGCCGTTGGCCAGGCCGCGCCAGCCCGCGTGGGCCGCACCGACGACGAGGCCATCCGTCGAACAGAACAGTACCGGCAGGCAATCGGCCGTCATCACCACGCACACGGCGCCAGGCAAGGCGGCGATACTGGCGTCGGCGTCCGGCACGTGGCCGTCCAGCTTGCCAGCATCGGCCACAACCACGCCATGCACCTGCGACAGCCAGGCCGGCTCGGCAGGCAAGATGGCCGCCAGCCGCGCGCGGTTGGTGGCCACGTGCGCGGGCTCATCGCCCACGTGCGTGCCCAGGTTCAAGCCGCCGCCGCCCTGCCCGTCACCATACGGCCCCTGGCTCACGCCGCCCGCCCGCACGGTCGCCAGCGCGCCCACGTTCGCGGGCAAGCCGGGCCAAGCGGGTATAAGGCAAGGCAACGGCGGCGTCATCAGACCTGTTCCGGCTCGGGAATGCCGGCGGTGGCGATCAGCTCTGCGAAATCATCGGCCAGCGGCACGATCCATTCGCACGCTTCCAGGGTGCCCGGATGCACGAGACCCAGGCGGCGCGCCTGCAGCGCCTGGCGCGAGAAGACCGACACCAGATGCTGCTTGCCGTACACGTAGTCGCCGACCAGCGCAAAGCCCAGATGCTGCATGTGCACGCGGATCTGGTGCGTGCGGCCTGTTTCCAAGCGGCATTGCATCAGGCTCACGGGACGGCGGTCGAGTTCGCCGCTGCCGATCAATTCATAGTGCGTGATGGCAGGCTTGGCCGTGAAATTTTCCGAGACGGCCATCTTGACCCGGTCGCGCGGGTGGCGCGCGATGGACGCATCGATGGTGCCCGCCATTTTCGGCGTGCCCCACACGAGCGCGAAATATTCGCGCTTGACGGTGCGTGCCTGCAACTGGCGCACGAGGTCCGTTTGCGAAGCAAGGGTCTTGCCGACGACCATCAGGCCGCTCGTATCCTTGTCCAGGCGGTGCACGATGCCCGCGCGCGGCACGCCAGCCAGCTGCGGACAGTGGTGCAGCAAGCCGTTGAGCAAGGTGCCCGACCAGTTGCCGGGGCCCGGATGCACGACCAGTCCGGCCGGTTTGTTGATGACGATGATATGCTCATCTTCGTGCACGATGTTCAATTCCATCGCTTCCGGCTTAAAAGCCTCGTCTTCCGGCGCGCTTTGCGGCAGAATGACGATCTTTTCGTCGCCATAGGCGGTCATGTTGCGTTTGGCAACTTTTCCATCGACGGTCACGAAACCGGCTTCCAGCCACAATTGCAAGCGGCTGCGCGAGTATTGCGGCACCAGCTTGGAGATGACTTTATCGAGGCGGTGGCCGCAGGCGTCCGGCGTCAGTTCCAATGTAATCGGGGCCATTTCCTCGAAGACGTCGTCGGCGGCAAAATCGCCGTCAAACGCCTCTTCGGCAGCATGGTCAGAAAGGGAGTCAAACGCGGGGTCAGCCAAATTAGGCTTCGGAGTTAATATCACAGCATTCCCATCGGCTATAATCAGCCTATTGTAAAATCTTGGTTAAAACCTTCTTGCAAAACGTCATGCAAAAAAAATTATCGTTGGTAGTCGCTTCAGTCGTTCTGCTCGGCATGTCCGCTTGCAGCTTGTTGCCTGAAAAAGTGGATGAGACCAAAAACTGGTCCGTTACGAAATTATACTCGGAGGCGCGTGAAGAAATGGCCGGGCAGCACTATGAAGCTGCAATCGGCCTGTTCCAGAAGCTGGAGGCTAACTATCCTTTCGGCAACTATGCTCTGCAAGCGCAGATGGAGATCGCTTACGCGTATTATAAGTCGGGAGACCAGGCGCAGGCACTGGCTGCCGTCGAACGCTTCATCAAGTTGCATCCGAACCACGCCAATGTGGACTATATGTACTACTTGCGTGGCCTGATCAGCTTTAATGACCAGATCAGCTTCCTGAACTTCCTGTACGAGCAAGACCCGACCGAGCGCGATCCGAAAGCCACGCGCGAAGCGTTTGCCGCCTTCAAGCAACTGGTCGACAAGTTCCCGAATAGCAAATATGCGCCCGATTCGCTGGCCCGCATGAACTATCTGATCGACGCCATGGCGAAATACGAAGTACACGTGGCGCGCTATTACTACCGCCGCGGCGCCTACCTGGCCGCCGCCAACCGCGCGCAAACGACGATCAGCGACTTTTCCGCCTCGCCGGCCATCGAAGAAGCGCTGTTCATCATGTACCGCTCGTATGACAAGCTGGGCCTGACCGATCTGCGCGACGATGCCTTGCGCGTGCTGACCAAGAACTACCCGAACACGGCATTCCTCAGCCCGGAAGGGGTGAACAAGGAACGCAAGTGGTGGAAATTCTGGCAGTAAGATAAGAAAAAACCGGGCTAGCCCGGTTTTTTCTTAGCCCAACGGCAAAATCCGGGGTCGTACCCTGAGGGTACGACCCCAGCATTTGCTTTAGGGTTATTCTCCGACCTTGCGCCGAAACACCCAGCTCGTATCGTTCGATGCTTCCGGCACATACGCATAACCATCGACGTCGAACTGCTTCAGCTGCTCGGGATCGCGGATCTGGTTGACGGCCGCATAGCGGGCCAGCATGCCGCGCGCGCGCTTGGCGTAGAACGAGATGATTTTATATTTGCCATTCTTCCAGTCCTCGAACACGGGCGCGATGACGGGCACGTCCAGCTGGCGCGGCTTGACGGATTTGAAATATTCTTCGGAAGCCAGGTTGACCAGCACTTTCGCGCCCTGCTCCTTGGCCGTGCGGTTCAGGCCGTTGGTGATGGTGTCGCCCCAGAACGCATACAAATCCTTGCCGCGCGAGGTCGACAGACGCGTGCCCATTTCCAGGCGGTGCGGGTGGATCAGGTCCAGCGGGCGCAGCAAGCCGTACAGGCCCGACAGGATGCGCACGCGCGACTGGGCATAGTCGAGCTGGGCCGGCTGCAGGCTGCGCGCCTCGAAACCGGCATACACGTCGCCATTGAAGGCCATGATGGCCTGGCGCGCGTCATCAAGCTGGGGTGTCCAGGACGCGTAGCGGGCCACGTTGAGGGCGGACAAGGCGTCGGAAATGCCCATCAGGCTGCCCACTTCGGCGGGCGAAAACTGGCGCATGCGGGCGATGAGCTGGGCGGAATGGTCAAGAAAATCGGGAGTGCTGTGCAACGAGGTTGTTGGCGGCGTCTCCAGGTCGAGACTCTTGGCGGGCGAAAGCACGATCAACATAAATTATCACTACAGAATAGAATTGCCGACATGATACCTGCTCCACAAAAACTCGTCCTCGACACCAACGTTTGCCTCGACCTGTTCGTCTTCAACGACCCGCGCTGGGCGGGGCTGCTGGCGGCCATGGAAAGCGGCGCCGTGCACGCCATCACGCGCGAAGATTGCCGCGCGGAATATCTGGTCGTGCTGCACTACAAGCATCTGCCGCTCGATGAAGCGAGCCGTGCCGTTGCCGCCGCGCGCTTCGACGCCCACATCACGGTCGTGGCGCCGCCCGTCTCCGGCGTGCGCCTGCCCGTCTGCACGGACAAGGATGACCAGAAATTCCTCGAACTGGCGCGCGACGCCAACGCCGACATCCTCATCACCAAGGACAAGGCGCTGCTGAAACTGGCCCGCAAGACGGCCAAGGCCGGCATGTTCAAGATCATGGTGCCGGAAGGCTGGGCATTGCCAGGCTGAGCCTTTAAAGCCCCGCACGCAACGGGGCGCGCTGCGCTAGAATGGGACACGACTCCACTTTCCGCACCGCGCCCCTACCGTTCATGAACAGCCCGTCCCTGCCCTACACGACTCCCGCCCTGACCACCCGCTTGCCTCTCGTGGGCACCACCGTGTTTACCCGCATGTCCAGCATGGCGGCCCAGCATGGCGCCGTCAACCTGGGCCAGGGCTTTCCCGACTTCGATTGCGCGCCTGAACTGGTCGACCTCGTCAGCAACGCCATGCGCGCCGGCCACAACCAGTATCCGATGATGACGGGCGCCGCGCCCCTGCGCGAGGCCATCGCCGCCAAGGTCGCCAGCCTGTACGGCCACAGCTATGATGCCGGCACGGAAATTACCGTCACGGCCGGCGCCACGCAGGCGCTCACCACGGCCATCCTCTGCTGCGTGCACCCGGGCGACGAAGTCATCGTCATCGAACCGGCCTACGACAGCTATCTGCCCGCCATCGCGCTGGCCGGCGGCGTGCCCGTGCTCGTCTCCATGGAGGTGGGTGAACACGGCTACAGCGTGCCGTGGGACAAGCTGGCCGCTGCCGTCAGCAGCAAGACGCGCCTGATCATCATCAATACCCCGCACAACCCGACGGGCACGATTTTGCGCCCCGCCGATGTGGCCGCGCTGGCCGACATCGTGCGCGGCACGCAAATTTTGATCTTGTCCGACGAAGTCTACGAACACATGGTGTACGACGGCGTGCGCCATGAGTCGCTCGCGCGCAACCCGGAACTGGCGGCGCGCAGCTTCATCGTGTCCAGCTTCGGCAAGACGTATCACGTGACGGGCTGGAAAGTCGGCTATGTAGCCGCCCCAGCGGCACTGACGGCGGAGTTTCGCAAGGTACACCAGTACAACGTCTTTACCGTCAACACGCCGATGCAGCACGGCCTGGCCGGCTACATGGCCGACCCGCAGCCCTACCTGGACTTGCCCGCGTTTTACCAGCGCAAGCGCGATTTGTTCCGCGACGGCCTGGCGGGCAGCCGTTTTACCCTGCTGCCGGCCGACGGCACATATTTCCAGTGCGTGCGCTACGATGCCATTTCGCAAGAGACCGAAGCACAGTTCGCCGAATGGCTGACGACGCAAATCAAGGTGGCCGCCATTCCCGTGTCCGCGTTTTATACGCAGGGCAAGGAGTCGGGCATCGTGCGCTTCTGCTTTGCCAAGAAAGACGAGACCTTGCGCCTGGCGCTTGAGCGCCTGCGCAGCATATAACCGAGCACTGAACATGGCTTCGCTGCGGCGGGGCAAAGGATGACAAGCATGGTACAGCGTCGCATCGGCCCGGCCGACCTGGTTCCCGGCGAACCCCTGCCCTGGGATCTGTTTCTGGCCGACCACAGCGCGGGCCCGCAACTGCGCAAGGGACAGATCATCACGGACGGCGCGCAGCTGGGGCGGCTAATGCAGCTGGGCCTGTACGTGGGCGCGCCGGACCAGCCGTCCGTCTTGCGCCTGCTCAACGAAGCGGCCCAGCGCCTGGAACGCTTGCTGCTGGCCTTGCGCAGCGAAAACAATGCCGAGCGCGACGTGCGCGACATCGCCCGCGAACTGCTGCGCGCGCTCGAACACGATGCCGACATCGCCCTGGCCAGCATCCTGCTCAACCAGATCGCCGGCAGCTACGCCGTGCGCCACTGCATCGAAACGGCCTTGCTGGCCATGCTGGTGGGACGCAGCATGCACAAGTCCCACGACGAATTGCTGTTGATCGGTGCGGCCGCGCTGACGATGAACGTGGGCATGCTGCGCCACCACGACAGCTTCCAGGACCGGCGCGGCCCCCTGAATGACGAAGAAATGCGCATCGTGCGCCAGCATCCGCAGGAAAGCACGGAACTGTTGCGTTGCGCCGGCGTCGACGACGAGGAATGGCTCAGTTGTGTGCTCTTGCACCATGAAAACGACGACGGCAGCGGCTATCCGCAGGGGCGCACGGCTGATGAAATCCTGCAAAATGCCAAGCTGATCGGTCTGGCCGACCGCTATTGCGCCCGCGTCTCGGCGCGCAACTACCGGCGCTCCATCGTGCCCGACCAGGCGCTGCAGCACATCTTCCTCGATCAGGGCGTGCCCATCGATCCGCTGCTGGGCGAGCGGTTCGTCAACCTGCTGGGCAAATATCCACCGGGCACCCTGGTGCGCCTGCGCAGCGGCGAACTGGGTGTCGTCACGCAACGGGGCGCCGGCCAAGTCCACCCTCTCAGCGACCCGCTGGGCGCGCCGCTGGCCGCCGCCCAGCTATCGCAGATGACGCCGCGCGACACGGCCGACAGCCAGTTCGCCATCGTTTCGTCGCTGCACGAAGATGATGCGGGCGTGCGCTTCAGCATGCGGCATGTGTGGGGGGATGAGGCGCGGCTGTAGTCAGGCTGGGCAACGCCAGCGGCCAGCGGCCAGCGCCGCAAAATGTCATTTCACGGTTTCGGCGGACGGATGCCCGTGTACTGTGCGCTGACCAGCAGCCATTGCTTGTCAAGAAGCCGGGCGACATACCCGGCGCGCATGGCGAAGGTCCGGGCAGCTCCTTCCTGGTTGACGCGGTAGGACAGCCGTGCCGAGATGAGCGCCGTATCGCCAAAAATACGCACCACCGGCTCATCGACCTGAACTTGAGGGCTCGGCCGCTTCTGCTCTGGCGCATAGAAGGAGAGCATTTTTTCACGTCCGTCCACCTCGCCGACCGGCGATATTTCCACATAATTCTCGGCCGTAATGGCTTTCAATGTGGCTTGATCGAAGCTGCTCTGGGCCTGCGCATGGCGCTGCGCCAGGGCCAGCAGTTCGGCATCGGCGGGAGCCGCCTGCGCGCCACCCATCGCGCCCAAGGCGCCAAGCAGGCAGGTGGAAAGAATAGGTGAAAGGGATAATTTCATGCGTATTTCATCCTGGTCAAGGTCATTGAGAAGCATCCGTTGATGACGGTGCTACCGTCAGCATCGAATACTCGCTTGCGGGCAGCCGATCGTGAGAAGCCACCGCATGCTATCCCCTTGCCATTTTCCGGCACATGCCATTGAGACAAACTGCTGGATCGGGGGATTGAAACGCCATTTCGCCGGCTTGACTGGCCATGCTGGCGATCGCGGCATGCAAAGCCAGCCGTCGGCCCTTTGTCTGAGCAGGGCAAGCGCCGGCTCCCATGCTTATCGGTACCGCTCGCGGCAGTCGGGAAGCGCGAGGGCACTGCGGAAATTGCTGCTTGCTATTTTACAAGATTGCTATTCATCACTATTTCTCTTATTTTTATTTCAAAATAGTAATGAAGGGCGCTGTCTTCGCTGAACTGATTTTCCAGGACAACAACGTCGACATCTTTTTCAGGGAAATACATTTTGATTGATGCAAAGCCCAAGCCTTTTCCTGAGTGGCCGATGAACTTCATCGGTGTCTTGTCGCTCACATAGACACCATAACCATAGCCATTTTTTTCAGCGCCGAAAGCGACGTGCTGGCTGGATATGTCATAGCTCGTCATCAGCCTGTAGGTTTCCGGCTTTAAAATTTTCCCCTTATGAAGCTTTTCATCCCAGATATTCAAGTCCCTTGCATTTGAAACAATGCCTCCAGCTGGGATAAAGTCAACCCAGTCTTTCCCCTGAACCGGATGCACTTTCAATGCAAATACATTTTTCGAATTGACATAGCCATTGATAACGTTATTCTTCTTGCCTTCCTCATAGCAAAAACTATTGTCCATTGCCAGCTCTTTGAACAAGTCATTTGCCGCTTCGATATACTTTTTCCCGCTTGTTTTTTCAAAAATATGCCCCAGCATGGCGTACGTCGTCACGCCGTATAAAAAGTCCGTTCCGGGCTTGAAGCTCAGCGGTGCGTCAATCTCGGTGATTCCTGCCGAAAAGTTGAGCAGCTGATGCACGGTCACCTTATCGGCCCACGCCTGCGGCAAATCAGGCAAGTATTTTCTAAGGCTATGTCACCGTTAGATGTGGAAATGCACCCAGCGTTGCTTTCAACAGCGTTTCCGGTGAACGGATACGCCTGGCGTCGAGTATCCAACGCCATCCCAGATAGTTCGGCAGGTAGCGCGTCGCCACGCCGTGAAACGGCCCCATCCATTGTCGCAAACGGCTGTGATAGGCGTTGACGTTCTGCACGTGGGCGGCGCCCTGCACGCGGATGCCGGCGCGCAGGTTGACGGCCTGGTGGCTGATCCCCGCTTCCCTGGCGAAGGCCCGATAGGCTGCATGACCATCGGTGACCAGCAGCACATCCTTGTCGATGACGGGCAACAAACAGTGATGCAACTGCGCCTTGGTTAGCCCTCCTTTTCCCGTGACGAAATCGAGGGTCTGTCCCGTACGGTCGCGCGCCACCAGGATGCAGACCTGTTCGTTCGATATGCCGCGTTTATGGGCATGGCCGCCCCGGCGGCGGGGCGGACGCGTCATGTTTCTGGATCCCTTTTCCGATTCCAGCAGATATAACTCGTCTGCCTCGGCGATGCCGTGCAGGCCATGCGGCCGGTCCGTCTTTGCCAACGACAAAAAACGGTGGCGCCAGCGAAACGTGGTATTGCGGTGTACGCCCAGCTGTAACGCCGCCTTGCGCACGGAATCCGATGCCAGCAGACAATCGGCGTAATCGAGCCACAAGGTCTTGTGGCGCAGGTGCGCCAGCGGCGTGCCGGTGAGTGCATTGAAGGTGCGGCCGCAGGGCACGCAACGGTAGCGCTGCAGTCCGTGCGCATGACCATGCCGGTGCAGGTGCGCCGAGCCGCAGGCGGGACAGGCCAATCGCGGCTGCGCGACACTTTCCAGCAGCGCGACGGTCGCGTCGTGTGGCGCGTTGCCATGCAGCAGGGCAATGCCTGCCTGCCGCTGGCGTCTGCTCAAACGAGCAAACTGCGCAATCAAGGTGATCCATTCGGCTGACCGCATGATCTGCTCCTGCAGGGTAAGTATGCAGAGTCAGACAAGACATCCAAGGGAAGATTCCGGCATTTCCCCTACTTGCCGATGACAGAGCCTTTTCTAACGGGACTATGCAAGTCTATCCTGCCTTTTTCAACTTCCCGCAAAATCAGCGCTGCCGTAATCTGCTTGCTATTCGACATGATCCTGAAGTTATCGTCCAGTTTCAACGGCACCTTATTTTCAAAATCCGCATAGCCATAGGCTTTTGAGTATATTGTTTTCCCATGTTGCGTGATGAGAATCACCCCATTAAAACTTCTTGGACTGGTTTCCTTGATCAAGCTGTCAATTTGAGCAGCGTAGTCACCTGACTTGTCCGCAGGTGAATCACCTTCAGCATGGGCATTGGCGAATACAGCGCTTGTCAATAGAAATGAAATCGCCAACATTTTCAGTGGCGAAGTCGATTTTTTGTCAGCATCAGAAGTTTTCATGGGGATATTGTCGTTTGGTTTAAGAACTTCAACTGAGAAAATTATACCCTCGCCCCCTGTGTGGCTGCGAATTCAAACGGTCAGCACCAAAGCCGTCAGTTTGAAGACTTCAAATACGCGCGCAAGCCATGCGTCAAAATAAAGGGAAACACGCTCGCATGGTCTTCATCCTCGAACACGCGCAAGCGCGTCTTCAGGCCCGGGTACTTGTGCGATTTCAGCTTGCCATCGAACTCGCGCAAGTCGGCCAGCATGTCAGCCTCTTCCTCCAAACGCGAACGCTTCTTGCCTGCCGCCAGCTTTTCCAAGCCGCCGATGCCGAAGAACACGGATGCAGGCAAGTCCTTGTGGCTGGCGGCATACGCCTGCTCGCGGTCGAACATGACGCCGGCGTCGTACCACAGCGACGGGCTGCCGAGGATGTAGTGCTCGAAGGTGCGTGGTTCCGTCAGCAAAAATTGCAGACCCAGCAGGCTGCCGTAGGAATGGCCGATGAAGACCTTGCGCTGCATGTTGACGCGATAGTTACTGGCGATAAAGGGGAACACCTCGCCCGAGATGAACTGGCCATACGCCTTCGCTTCACCAAACGCCGGTTGCCGCCCCGGCATGTCCGAGCGGTAATCGTGCTTGCGCGGCGTGGTGGGCGTGTAGTCACGGCGGCGGCTGTACACCCCGCCATCGCCGTTGGCGTACGACAAGCCGACCACCACGACTTCTTCCATCCCCGCATGCTTGTTCAGGCGCTGCGCGATATTGCGCACGATGGCGAACGAGTAATTGGCGTCCACGACGAACAGCACCGGATAGCGCTTGTTGCCCTGCCGATAGGAATCGGGCAAGGCGACATAGACTTGGTAATCGCGCTTCAAAGCTTGCGCACGGATGTCGCGCACTTCCGTATTTTCCAGCACGTAGCTGGCTGGCGGGTTGGCGGGTGCGGCCAGGACGCTGTTGGCCAGGGTGCTGCTGGCCAGGCAGCACAGGACGATGAGCAGATTGCGAGGTTTCAAGCTGGAGTCTTTCATTGAGGTAAAAGTTACTTCGACACAGCCGCCGTCAGCTGCACCAATTTGCGCTCGACAAACGCCTGCAATTGCGGCGACAGGGTTTGCAAGCCCTTGGCCCGTTCGAATGCCTGGCGCGCCTGGGCTGGGTGGTTGTCCGCTTGCAAGGCGATGCCCAGGCCCATCCACCAGACGCTGTTGTCGGGCGCCGTCTGCAGGGCCTGCTGATAATGTTCCGATGCTTCGCGGTAGCGCTGTTCGCGCTGCAGCACGCCGGCCAGGAAGGCGTGGTATTCGCCGTTGTCGGTCGCGTACGGCAAGCTGCGCGTGAGGGTCTCGAGGGCCGCTGCGCCGCCGTTGGTCTTGTCCAGCTGCAGACGGGCCAGCATCATCGCTTGCGCCGGCTGTTTCGGGTCCAATGCCAGGCTCAGCTGCAACTGGCGGGCCGCCTCGTCGGATCGCTGGGCTTCAAGCAGCAGGCGCACCAGGGTTTCGCGCGCGCCCTGGTGGCGCGGGTCCAGCTGCAGGGTCTGCTGCAAGGCCAGCATGGCGTCGGAGACGCGGCCATCCTGCAACTGGGCCAGCGCGCGCCGGTATTCGTTCTCCACGCGCTGCTGGGCAGTGACTTGCTTGCCGTCGATGATGCGCTCGCTGGCGGCCGGTGCTGGTGTTTTTACCACGGGCGCAGCGGCAGGCTTGGCCGCTTTTTCCGTGATGCGGCGCAATTCGGCGGGCCGCGCCTTGGCGGGCGCGGGGGCAACTTCCTCGGCCTGGAACACGGGCTCGGGTTCCACCGCCGCGATGGGCGCAACTGGTGCCGCCACCACGGGAGCCGGTGCAACGACAGGCACCGGCACTGGTACGGGAGTCAGAACAGGCGTACTGGCCACATTGACCAGCATGGGCGGCACGGCCGGACGCTTCAGGTAGACCCAGCCCAAGGCGATGGCGGCGGCCGTCAGGCCCGCAGCGCCGCCGAAGACGAGCGCGCGCGGCAGGCCCCGCTCGCGTTCGGGCACGGAGCGGATGCCGGCCGCGTCGCCGCGTCCATCGGGGGTGCCGCGCGCGTCGAGGTCTTGCAACATCTTGTTAATCAGGCTCATCTACAGGCTCATCTTCGTCATCGGTTCAATAAAGTCCAGCTCACGCCGCAGGCGGCGGCCAGCACTCCGGCACCGGCCAGCCATGGCCAGGGCTTCTGCCAGAAGCGCGGCTTGCTGGCCAGGGTATCGCTGGCGGCCAGCGCCACGTGGCGCCCGCTCACCTGCTGCCGCCCTTCGCCATACGCCACCATCAGCGCCTTGTGCGCCATGATGTTGATCAGGCGCGGGATGCCGCCGGAAGCTTGGTACAGTTTGCCCACGCCGCCACGGCTGAACAGGCGCGCGCCATCGAAACCGGCCACGCGCAGGCGGTGCGCCACATAGAAATCCACGTCGTCGCGCGACAAGGGACCCAGGTGGTAGTGAAAGGTGATGCGCTGCGCCAGCTGGCGGATTTCCGGCAGGGCCAGCTTGACGTCGAGTTCCGGCTGGCCGAACAGCACGATTTGCAGCAGCTTGCGCTTTTCCGTTTCCAGATTCGTCAGCAGGCGCAGCGCTTCGAGGCTGTCGACGGGAATCGCCTGCGCTTCGTCCAGACACAGCAGCACGCGCTTGCCCTGCGCCGCCAGGTTGAGCAGGCGCAAATTCAGGGACTTGAGCAACTGATGCTGATCAGCATCTTTCTCCAGCAATACATCGAGGTCGTCCGCCAGCGCCAGGATCAGCGAACGGGGCGGCAAGTTCGGATTCGGGATGTAGGCCGTGACGAAATCCGGCCCCAACGATTGCATGAACTTGCGGCACAAAAAGGTTTTACCAGTCCCCACTTCGCCAGTGATCTTGATGAAGCCCTCGCCATTGCGCGCCGCCACCAGCAGGGTGTTGAGCGCCTTTTGCGACTGCGGGCCGTTGAAGAAGAAACTGGTATCGGGCGTGAGGCCGAACGGCGCCTCGCGCAAGCCGAAATGGGCCTGGTACATTTAGCGCCGCTCCGACGGCCGGCGCGGATCGAGCGCCTCGATGCGCTTGCCCGAATCGAGCAAGTCCTCGTTCCAGCTATTGGCGCCATCAACGATGGTCGGCTTGATCAGCACCACCAGCTCGCGCTTCTGGATCACCTGCCCCGTGTTGCGGAACAGCGCGCCCAGCACGGGAAGATCGCCCGCGCCCGGCACTTGCGAGCGGTCCGCCGTGGTGGCCTGGCGCATCAAGCCGCCGATGGCGACGATGCGGCCATCCTGGCTGCGCACCATGCTGTCCATCTCGGACGTGCTCGATGCGGCCAGCGGCAGTTTCAGCGAACCGGCGCTGCCCAGGTCGATTTCCTTGCTGATGGTCGACACCTGGCTGACGGATGGATGCACGTGCAGGATGATGTTGCCATCCGCATCGATCTGCGGCGTCACGTCCAGCACCACGCCGGAAAAGAAGGGCTGCAAGGTCACGTTGGGGCTGGTCGTCGCGCCGCTGGCGGTCGTGTTCGTCGTGGTCGACACGCCCGTCACGTAAAACTCGTCCGTGCCGATCTTCAGCACGGCCTTCTGGTTGTTCATGGTGGCGATGCGCGGGCTCGACAGCACGTGCACGGAACCTTGCGATTCCAGGAAGGAAATCATGGCGGCAAAATTGGCCGTCTGGAAAGCCAGGCCGAACATGGAACCGGCCGCGTTGGCCGCCGAACTGAGGCCAAAGCCGCTGCTGGCCGTCAAGCCATTGCCGGTGGTCATGTTGGGCGGCTGGCCGCCGTTGAACGGCAGCGGCGCCAGGGTGCCGCCCGGCTGGATGAAGCCCGTCGAGATGCGGTTCGTGTGACCGCTCTTGATCGAGGCGAACGAGGCCCAGTTGATGCCCGTCTGCGTGTTGTCGTTGAGCTCGACTTCGAGGATTTTCGCTTCCAGGATGACCTGGCGGTCGACGGACAATTGCGTGGCCTTCAGGTACATGTCGACATTGCGCAACTCTTCCGGCATGGCGCGGATGACGATCACGCCCGACTGCGGGCTCAGCACCACTTGCCGCCCGCCTTCGGTGCTGCCGACGATGGCTTCCAGCGCCGCTCTCAATTCCGGCCAGAAATCTGCCGTGGACGAGGTGGTCAGGTTGCTGCTGTCCAGGGTGCGGCCGCCCTGGCCGCCATTGGTTTGCTGGTTCTGCTCGTTATTCTGGTTGTTGCCCTGGTTATTGCCCTGGCTGTTATTGCTGCCCGAGCCGCCCGAGTTGGTCGAGCCCACCGAACCCACGGACGTCGACGAGACGCGCAGGTTGGAACTGCCGCGGCGCGCGCCCGTCAGGTAATTGACGTGGAACAAACGCGTCTGCATGGTCAGGGGCTTGATGTAGATCTGCGTGCCCTCGACCTTGTAATCGTAGCCATACAGTTCGCGCACGGCGTCGAGCGCCTGGAACAGGGTCACGTCCTTCAGGTTGGCGGAAATCGTGCCGCCGATGTCGGGATGGACCAGCATGTTGTAGCGCGTACCGGCCACGATGGAAGTGAAGAACTGGCGCGCCGGCACATTGTTGAACGCCACGTTGAAGCGTTCGTCGAGCGCGGCGCGGGCCTTCGGCAATTGCTGGGCCAGGGCCGCCACGGGCGGCAGCAGCGCCGCTTCCACGGCATCGGGCTGGGCCGCTGGCGCCGTGGTGGCCGCCGCGCCCTTGACGGCATCGGAGATCGCATTGTAGGTGTCGCGCTTGACGGGCGCGACATTGCAGCCGCCCAGGCCCAGGCTGACGCTGATGACAGCCGCCATCGTACTGATCTTGAACATGCTCGCCTTGTGTTGATTGAGTTGCTTGGCCACTTCTTCTACTCCTGCTTGCTGCCGGTCTTGCTATCGGTCTTGCGATCGGCCTTGTTATCGGTCTTGCTGCTCGGGTACAGCTTGAAGGTTTCCAGTGATTTGCCACGCCGCAACAGCACAGCCGTATCGTGGATTTCCGTCACCACGGCGTCGCCCACCTTGCTGCCGACCTTGACCGTCTGGCCATCGATGACGGCCAGGCGGCGTCCGCCCGGCTGGGTGGAAATGAGCACCGATTGCAGCTGAGGCCGGGCCGCAACGACGGGCGCGGCGCTGGCGGGTGCCCACAGGGCCGCGGGCGGACGCGTCGGATCATCGAGCGCCTGCGCCTGCGCGCCCGGCCATGCCAGGCTCAACGCAAGAAAAGGCGCCAGCAGCGCGGGACCAAAGGTCAGAGTGCGATCCATGTGTCGTCCATGCTGAGGGTATGTAAGGTCAGGGTCAAAGTGGCGCTTGGGTAAGTGGCCGCATCGAGGTGGGCGGCGCCCCAGAAGACCCGCGTCGGCATCGCTTGCAGCGCCTGCATGTATTGCAGCATGTCCGCATAGCTGCCTTGCAGCACCACTTCCACGCCATGCTGGTGCAGCAACGGCGCCGGGGCCGGCGCCTTGGCGGCATCCGCCTTGGCTGCCGCATCGCCGTTCGCGGTTTCAGCCTGATGTGCGCCGACTGCGCTGCCGGGCAAGGTTTTCAGCGACACCAGGCGCAATCCCGCATGCCGGCGCAGCAGGTGCTCAAGCAGGGTAACCATGCGCTCGGGCGCCACCAGGCCATGCTGCTTCTCGCGCAGCGCCTGCGCCAGGGATGCCGTTTCCGCCTGCAGGGCCAGCAGACGCGCACGCGCTTCCTTGTCGGGATCGGTGGCATGGGCAAGCATGGTCAGCTCGATTTCCTTGTTCGTCGCGGTCAACAGGCTTTGCTTTTGCGCAATGCTCGCTTCCAGCGCTGCGTGCTTCGCCAGCAAGGGATTGAGGCTCATGAAATAAAACACGAACAGGATGGCGGCCGCACCGGCGCCAAACACCATCAGCCGCTCGCGCAGGCTGAGGGCGTCGAAGGCGGTGGCCCATTTCTTCAGCAAAGGCAGCATCAGCGTGTTCCTCCCGCAACAGGTTTGGGCGGCGTGACAGCACGCTCAGCCGACTGCAGGCTGAACGCGACGTAAGGCAGGCTGGCCGCCTTGCCCTCGGCCACGGCCGGCTGCTCGGACTGGCTGATGTCGAGGCTGGCAAAGCTCTTGCCTTTGAGTATTTCCTGCTGGCCCAGGCGCGTGATGTACGCGGGCAGCAGCGACGCGTGCAAGGCGCGGCCCTGCAAGCCGAAGTCATTGCCGGCGCCGGCGATGTCCACGCCCGTCAGCCATACGCCTTCGACCCTGGCCTGCGCCAGCGCGCGGAAATAGCCGGCATAGCCGAGGGTATTGCCCAGCTTGCCGCTGTCCAGCATGCTAGCCGCGTCTTGCAGCAACTGGCGCTGCGCCTCGACGGCCGCCAGTTCCTGCGCCAGGGCCGGCTCTTTCTTGCGTGGCGGGTAATCGCGCAAAATCTGGTCGCGCTTCGCCTCGACTTGCGCCAGTGCCGCCTTGACGCCCGCTTCGCGCTGTTCCAGGCCGGCCATTGCCTGCCGGGCCAGCACGCCCAGGACCAGCAAGACGAGCGCCAGCGCGCTCAGGCCCAGGCTGGCCGAGCTCGCCGACATATGGTGTTTTTTCAGTTCAAACTGGGAATTGAACAGATTGATCTGCTGGCTCATGCGCCCTTCCCTTCATGCTTGCCCGGGTGCGGGCCAAGCTCGCGCAAGGCCGCGCCGATGGCCAGGAAGTAGCGCGCCTGCATGGCGGGGGCGCGCAATTCGGCGGCCTGCGACAAGTCCAGCACGGTGGCCAGGTCCAGCTGCTCGACGGGCATGTAGAGATTGTCGGCCAGATAGGCGTGCAAGCCATCGCTGGCGCCCGTCATCAGCATCAACCGGGCCAGCGAAATGAAATGGAACTGGCGGTCGAAGTGGTCGAACGAGCGCTGCAGTTCCAGGGTGACGCGGTCGTAGTACTGGCTGGCGTCGGGCGACTGCAATTGCGTCAGGGTCACGTCGATGCGGCGCGCCTGGTACAGCTCGCCATTGAAACTCATGGTCAGCAAGCCGCCGTCGCCATCGAAAAACAGCACGGCGATGCCGCGTCCCGGCGTTTCCAGCAAGGTGGCGATATTACGCTGCGCCATTTCGGGGATATCGATTACGGACAGGCCAATCTTGCATTCGGCGTACTGCGCCTGGCGCCGCGACACGGCGCTGTTGCGCGCGGCGACGGCAAACACGCTGCTGCCCCGCTGGGTGCCGTTCGGATCGCCGGGAATGTCGAATACGTCGATGGTGGCGTCGGCCAGGGGAAAGTCCAGCATGTCCTTCAGGCGCCAGCCCACGGCCGTCTTCAACTCCTCGCGCGGCACGGCCGGCGCTTCCAGGGACAGCAGCTGGTATTCGCCGCCAGCCAGCACGCTGGTGCAGTGGCGCGATGGGGCCTGCAGCTCCTTGCCCAGTTTTTCCAGCACCTCGGCCGGCGCCGGCCGTGCGGCCGCCTGGTAGCTGGCACGCAGCACGCGCGGCATGCCGCCGGCGGGACGTTCGACCACGACAGCGCTGACGCCCTCGCGGCCAAACGCCGTGGCCAGCCAGCCATCGTACTTCTTTGCTCTTGCGAATAAACCCATGCGAACTATCCAGTGTAAGTGCCTGCCCGATCTTGTCGCGCAGTTAATGCATCCAGCCAATTTTAATTCATGAAGCCAACTTTATTGTGTAAAAACAATAAATTAGCGATCTTTTTTTCACGCAGTTGACCTTACTGCGACAACACGGCTTGCAGGCGGCGCTGGACGTAATCGGGGTTATTGCCCGCGTTCGGGCAGCCGGTAGGCCCAGGCTGGTTGCAAGCGGTGGCCGTGATGGTCCAACTGGTCAAGGTGCCGGGCCCCGTGGCCGTGCCGCATTGCACGCTGACGCTGAACGCCGACAGGGTCGTGCCAGGTGGCAAACTGAACGTGGTGGCGCCGATGCACGCCGCACCGGCGGTCAGGCCGGCGCTGATCTGCCGCTGCAAACCCCATTCAAGGCCGGCGCGGGCGGCCTGCTCGGCGCGCACGCCCTGCACGTCCAACGCCGATTCCGTCTGCTGGAAGGTGGACATATTCACCATCACGGCCGCCAGCGCGGCCAGCACCACGAGCAGGAAAATGGCCGTGACGAGGCTGAAACCGCGCATGCGGCGCGCGCGGTGGCGCAGCAAGTGCGTCATGGCGTATTCCTCGCCTGCACCTGTTGCACCAGGCGCAGCACGCCCGTATTGCTGTTCGCCGCGCCCAGGCTCAGGCTGATATTCACCAGGCCCCGCTGCACATTGGCCAGCACCGTATAGCTGAAAGCGCACGCCGTCACCTGGCGCGCCAGCAGGGCGCCATTCGCCGCCACCAGCGGCGCGGTGCCTTCCACAGCCGGCTGGGCGGCCTGGATCACATAACCGTCGTAACGGGTCAGGGTCCCGGTCGCCAGATTGCAGGCATAGGTGACGGGCGTCGACACCACCTGGAAACGGTTCGACGGCGACGGCAGCGGCGCGGGCGCCGTCGTGAAAGGATAGCTACCCAAGGTGACGACACGGCCGGCCACGCCCGTGACGGGCGCACGGTTGCAGCCGTTTGCCGCGCTGCACGCATACGCATTGTTCGGCGCGAAAGCTCCACCCAGGTTGTAGACGACGATCTGGTCGCCCACGCTGATCGCCTGGCGCGCACCCAGCGCATTGGCGGGCATGGCGCCGACGACGGTGAAGCTCGCCGGAACGCCGGCGGCGGGAGGGGTCTCGAAACTCAGTACAGTGCCCAGACCGGCCGGATCGCTGTCGCTCAGGTAGCGCCCGCCCGTCTTGGTCAGCAGCAATTCCAGGAACTGGCCGCCGCCCGTCACGCGCACGCTGTTCGGCAAGGCGAGGCGCACGTCGCGCGTCAGGCGGCGCGCCGCCGTATCGGCCGTGTCGGCCAGTGCCGCGCGCGCGGTGGTGTCGATATAGCCTTGCACGGGCACGCGGATGAAGACGGCGACCATGACGCCGATGATGCCCGTGATGACGATCACGATGACCATCTCGACGAGGGTAAAGCCGCGCGGGCGGCGCCGGGTGTCAAGGAAATTTTTCATGGAATACTGTTCGGCGCATAGCGCACGCGATAGCCGTCGAGCACGACCTGCTGGTCGGCATACGGCACGACCACCTGAATACGCAGGCCTTCCGTGGCAGGCAAGCCATTCAGGGCTACGGGAGTGATCGTTACCGATGCAACATATGCCTGGGGGGAGCCGGCAGCCCAGACGGCGCCCTGCGCATCCGTCGTGTAAGCGGTGGCCGCGCCATACGCGCCCACGTAATCGTTGACATTGTCAAAAGGACGCCCCGCGCCGCCCGCCTCTTGTCCGGCCACTTCCGGGATGGCGCAGCCGGCGGGGTTGGCGGCCGTTTCCGCGGCAGGGTCTTGCGGATCGCAAAACGTAAATCGCGCCAGCTGGATTTCTTCCAGCATGCTTTCGGCAATCGCCAGCGCCTGCTTGCGCAGCTGCGGGTCGGCGCTGTGTTGCGTCGTCAGGCTCATCACGCCCAGGATGGCGGCCGAAGCCAGGCCGACGATGACGATGAACAGCACCAGTTCGATGAGGGTCACGCCACGTTCACGCTGGCGACGCTGGCTAATGGACATAGCCTGTCTCCCCTTCAACCGTGACGGTACGCGTCAGGCCGTTGCTCTGGATGCTGATTTGCAGCGGGCCCGGGAAGGTCGATGCGTCAGGAAACACATTGGCCAGCGCATATGGCTGGCCCAGCGCGTCGAAATAAAAACTTGCCGACTTGACGGGATCGGTCGACATGGTAACGCCGGAAGGACGGCCTTCGCACAGCCAATTGCTACCCAGGCAATACTGTAGCGTCTCCTTGCTGCCGCTGTTGCTGCCCGTCGGCGGCACCACCTTCTGCGCATTGCTGCAGCCGGCGTCGAAGCACAGGGCCACCTTGTTGGTATCGATGCTGACAAACACGGCACGGTTTTGCGCCACCGCCAGCTTTTGCCCGTAGCGCACGATATTCGTCACCTGATCGGCAAAACCGCGCGCGTCGAACGTGTCGCGCTGGAAAAACCGGTTGACGGCAAAGGTGGCCAGCAGGCCGGCGATCACGAGCACCGCGACCAGCTCGATCAAGGTGAAGCCGTGCGCAGCCGTGTGTCGCAGCTGACCTGGTGGCCCTGCGTGAAGATGCGGAAAGACTGTCGGTGGCTGCTGCAATGGGTGGCCCGTAAAAAAGCCCAACGGGCTGGCGCCTGGGGTTGGGCTGGTGGTGCGCAAGGAAGGCCGGGCGTGGCCAGACTTTCCTTGCAGAGTACTCAAAGATTACTTACACGTGGTGGTCGTTGCCAGATCGACGGTGCCTGCCGGGGCAGTAGCTGTAGCCGCGGTATAGGTAACCGAGCAACCCGAGCGCGATGCCACTGCATCAGGGGTCACGACGAAACCGGTATCGGAGATCTCATAGTCCGGTTTGGCGATGCCTGCGGCCAAGCCAATCCCGGCGGCATCGGCAGTAGGATAACCATTGGCCCCGGTAACCGTCTGGCCTTCCATCGTGACAGCCTTGGTCGGGTCAGCATTGACCAGCCACTGCGCATGGTACAGGGCCGCGCCAGCCTTGATGGCGCCTGCGGCCGCGTGCATCTTGGCCACGCGCGCATCAGTCGACATGTCGATAAATTTAGGAATCGCCGTCGCTGCCAGGATGCCGAGGATCACGATAACGACGATCAGTTCGATCAGGGTAAAACCTGCCTGGGCGCCGCTTTTCATACTACGTAAAGACTTGTTCATTCTTGCTCTCCAAAATCAAATAAAAACATCAAAACCAACGCCATGAAACTGTCGCTGCACCGGACCAGGAAGTGCGTCAGTTTGCTGCCGAGTCCGGCGATTTCCACACCACGATATCGGGCTCCCGGGCGAGCTTGCCAAGATCGGCGTCTGCACCCGGCAAGGTTACATTAAATTTCACTGAATCAACCCTTGTAGTCGGAAAAATATTGCCATTACTAAACAAATAGATAATTTTTTGTTCTTTTTTGTCGTACAACCAATTCCCCGCTGGTAATTTTGCAAGGTCCGGCTGCGCGAACTCGCCCAGATAGTTGGCTGGCTTGTCGGCCAGCCAGTCGAACGGGTTTTGCCGCGCCAGCGCCGGCATTCTGTCGCGCTGGTCCGCCAGGTACAGCTGCAGCACCTGCACCCGCAAGCTCGTGCGCAAGATGCCGAGCATCTGGGCCACGGCCACCTGCTGCGCCTGCTGCTGGTAATAGCCGACCCGGTTCAACAATACCGCCACCAGGATGGCGAACACGCCCGCCACCACCGCCAGCTCGAACAGGGTGAAACCGCGCTGGCGGAGCGGCCTTGCCATCAGTGCAGGGCCGCCCGGCCCAGGTCCCAGATCGGCAGGAAGATGCCCAGCGCCAGCACCAGCACCATGGCGCCGAGGAAGACGATCAAGATCGGCTCGATCTGCGCCGAGAGGGTCTTCAATTCATAGTCGACTTCGCGTTCGTACATGTCCGCGATCTCGTCCATCAGGTCGTCGAGCGAACCGGATTCCTCGCCCACGGCGATCATCTGCAGCACCACGGGCGTAAACACGCCGGCCGCGACCGAGGTGCGCAAGATGCTTTCGCCCCGCTCAACGCCGTCGCGCATCTGTTCCACGCGCGCGCTCAGATAAGTATTGTCGACCGTTTGCGACACCACCGTCAGTGCCTGCACGATGGGCACGCCGCTCGTGCTCGACAAGGCGAAGCTGCGCGCAAAGCGGGCCATCGTGCCCTTCAGGATGATCTTGCCGGCGATCGGCAGGCGCAGCTTGGCGCGGTCCCATTTGTATAAGCCATCTTTCGTGCGCAGCCAGGCGCGCCAGCCGAAAAAGCCGCCCACGCCCAGCATCAGCAGGATGGGCCAGTACGTCACCGTGAAGCGCGACGTGCCGATCAGGATGCGCGTCATCAGCGGCAGTTCCGCGTGGAAGCTGGCGAACACTTTCTCGAACTGGGGAATGACGAAAATATTCACAACGATCATGGCGGCGAGCATGGCAAAGACGACGAAGGTCGGGTAGCGCGTCGCCGTTTTCACGCGCGCGCGCATGTCGCGGTCGAATTCCAGGTGGTTGAACAGGCGCAAAAACACTTCGTCGAGGCGCCCCGTCATTTCACCCACGCGCACCATCGACAAGTAAAACGGCGTGAAGATCGTGGGGTGGCGCGCCATGGCGGCCGACAGTTCGCGCCCCGCGTCGAGCGATTCGCGCACATCCTTGATGATGCGCCCGAACGCTGGGCTGATGGCGGACTCCTGCAAGCCGGCCAGGCCGCGCATGATGGGCACGCCCGCCTTGAGCAGGGTGTACAGCTGGCGGCTGAACAGCTGCACGTCCATGGGCGTGACTTTTTTCTCGGTCAGCCGGGCCCACCAGCCCAGCTGGTTGGCGCCGGCCTTCGTCACCGTCTGTTTCGTCGCGCTGATATCGACGGGCGTGCTGCCGCCCGCCATCAGCTGGTCGGCCACGGCGCCGCTGTCGGCGCCTTCCATCACGCCGGTCAGCAGTTCGCCGCTGGCGCTACGTGCCTTGTAGGAGAAAAACGGCACCTCAATCCTCGCTCTGGTTGCTGATGCGCATCGCTTCCATCACCGTCGTACGGCCCTGTACCACCAGTTGCACGGCGTGGCGGCGCAAAGTTTCGCCCGCCATCTGCGCCGTCGCCACCTTCATGAAGTGCGATGGGTCGGCATGGTTGGCGGCGTCGGCCACGGCGCGCGTGATTTCCAGCAATTCATACACGCCCGTACGGCCACGGTAACCCATGCCGTTGCAATGCGAACAGCCCTTGCCGTGGAAATACTGGTTGCGCTCGACCAGCTCGCCCAGTTCCAGGCGCAGCCATTCGTATTCGTTCGGCGTGGGCTGGTATGGCGTGCTGCAGCTTTCGCAGATCACGCGCACCAGGCGCTGCGCCAGCACGGCTTGCAGCGAGCTGCCCACCATGTAGCGGGGCACGCCCATGTCCATCAGGCGCAGCGGCGTGCTGATGGCATCGTTCGTATGCAGGGTCGACAGCACCAAGTGACCCGTCATGGCGGCGCGCAGACCGATCTGCGCCGTTTCCTGGTCGCGCATCTCGCCGACGAGCACGATGTCGGGATCTTGCCGCAAGGCCGAGCGCAGCACCCTGGCAAAGTTCAGCTCGATCTTCTCGTTCACTTGCACCTGGTTAATGCCGGGCAAGCGGTACTCGACAGGGTCTTCTACCGTGATGAGCTTTTTTTCCACGGAATTGAGTTCGGACAAGGCGCAATACAAGGTCGTCGTCTTGCCGCTGCCGGTCGGGCCCGTCACCAGCACGAGACCGTTCGGGCGGCTGACGATGGCGCGGAACTGCGCCACCAGCTTGGGCGGCATGCCGATGGCGTCCAGGCGCAAGGTCGTGCCGCCCTGGTTCAGCAAGCGCATCACGACGGATTCGCCGTACTGCGTCGGCATGGTGGAGATACGCACGTCGATACGCTGGTTTTTCACGCGGATGGCGAAACGGCCATCCTGCGGCAAGCGCTTCTCGGAAATATCGAGGTCCGACATCAGTTTCAAGCGCAGCGCCAGCGAACTGGCGATCTTGCTGTCCGCTTCCGTCTGCAGGTGCAGCACGCCGTCGATGCGGAAACGGATTTGCAGCCGGCCTTCCTGCGGCTCGATGTGGATGTCCGAAGCGCGCACCTGCGTGGCATCCTCGAACACCGATTGCAGCAGCTTGACGATGGGCGCCTCTTCCAGGCCCGGATTGGCGGCCAGCGCGCCGAAGTCGACGGACACGTCGCCCAGGTCCTGCTCCAGCTCGCGCGTCAGGGTCGAAATATCTTCCGTGCGGCGGTAGATGCGGTCGATGGCGGCCAGCACTTCCGTTTCATTGACGACAGCCAGTTCGATCTGGCGCTTGACCAGGCGCGAAATTTCATCGTACGCGAACAGGTCGGTCGGATCGGACATGCCGACCAGCAAGCCTTCGCGGCGGTCTTCCAGCACCAGCGCGCGAAAACGCCGCGCCTGGGTTTCCGGCAGCAGCCGCACCAGTTCGGGATTGATGTTGAAAAACTTCAGATTGATGTAGGGAATGTCGAGCTGGCGCGCCAGCGCGCCCGAAATCTGCTCCTCCGTGACGAAGCCGTGCTCGACAAAAACGCGGCCCAGCTTGCGTCCCGAACGCTTCTGTTCCGTCAAGGCCTGGCCCAACTGTTCTTCCGTCAGCAATTTCTGCTGCACCAAAATTTCACCGAGCCGGACTTTCTCTGGCCTTGCCATTGCATGCTCCTCGACAAACAAATTCCACAGACGATACACGCCAGCGGCGCGCGGGGGTATTTTATTCCAGAACCTGTTGTTTCTTAAAGAAAATACATTCCAACGTTTGATTTTTGCGCATTTCAACACACTGCAAGGAAACGCTTGCCGCCCACCTGCGCCCATGGCAATAATGGAGGTCCTTCCCCGTCTTCCCTGCCGATCATTGCCCCTATGAATGCCTGTGCCATCGAGTTCCACAACGTGCATCTGCAACTGGCGGGCAGCGCCGTGCTGCGCGGCGTCGACCTGCAGGTGCGCGCGGGTGAACTGTTCGGCCTGGTCGGCGTGAATGGCGCGGGAAAGACGAGCCTGCTCAAATGCCTGCTGGACTTTTGCACACCGGAGCGTGGCGACATCGCCATCTTCGGCCAGCCGCACCGACACGGCGCGGCGCGCCAGCCGCTGTCGTTTCTGCCGGAACGTTTCCAGGCACCGTATTACCTGACGGGCGGCGACTTCCTGCGCTACCTGTCGCGCCTGCACGATGTGCGCCCCGATGCGCAAGCCGTGCTGCAAGCCCTGGATGCGCTGGACCTGGCGCGGGACGTCCTGCTGCGCCCCGCGCGCGCATATTCGAAAGGCATGATGCAGAAACTGGGACTGGCCGCCTGCCTGCTGTCGGGCAAGCGGCAACTGGTGCTCGATGAACCGATGAGCGGACTCGACCCGAAAGCGCGCGCGCAGTTCAAGCAAGTGCTGCGGCAAGCGCGGGCGCAGGGCCGCGGCGCCCTGCTCACTTCGCATGCGCTGGCCGACGTGGAAGAATTGTGCGACCGCATGGCCATCCTGCATGCGGGCCGCATCGTGTTTACAGGCACGCCCGCCGAATGCCGCGCCCGCCATGGCGGCGAGGAAGACGCCAGCCTGGAACAGGCTTTCCTCAATTGCATCGCGACATGAACGCCGACACGCAGGTTTCCAGCCACTACGCGCCCTCGCCGCACGGCATGTATCTGCGCCATTTCGGCTTGCGCACGGCGCCGTTCGGCATCACGCCGGACCCGGCCTTTTTTTATACGGGCAATACACGGGGCGAACTGCTCGACGCGCTGCTGTATGCCGTCACGCAAGGCGAAGGCATCATCAAGCTGACGGGCGAAGTGGGCAGCGGCAAGACCATGCTGTGCCGTATGCTGGCCGAGCGCCTGCCGCCCCAGGTCGACGTGCTGTATTTGCTCAATCCCCGCCTGGAGCCGGACGAAGTCCTGCACGCCATCGCCGCCGAACTGGGCCTGAAACTGGACGACTGCCGCGCCGATGCCGTGCTGCGCGCCCTGCATGGCGAACTGATCGCCCGGCATGCGACGGGGCGCCAGGTAGTGCTGCTGGCCGAAGAAGCGCAAGCCATGCCGGGCGCCACCCTGGAAGCGCTGCGCCTGCTGACGAACCTGGAAACGGCCAGCCACAAGCTGCTGCAGATCGTCCTGTTTGGCCAGCCGGAATTGCAGCACACGCTGGACTTGCCCCAGTTCCGCCAATTGAAGGAGCGCATCACCCACAGTTTTACCGTGCCGCGCCTGCCGCAAGCCTTGCTGAACGATTATCTGACATGCCGCCTGAGCGCCGCCGGCCGCACGGCGCCGCTCGTGTTTACACCGGCCGCCCTGCGCCGGCTGGCGCGCGCGGCGCAAGGCATCGTACGCAGGGTCAATATCCTGGCCGACAAGGCCTTGCTGGCCGCGTTTGCGGACGATGCGCAGCAAATCAGCGCACGCCACATGCGCCTGGCCATTGCCGACAGCCCGTTTCACCGGCCGCCCTGGCATGCGGGCAAGCTGGTGGCGGGCGCCTTGAGCGCGCTGATGCTGCTGCTGGCCGCTGCGCTGCTGTGGCAATGGCTGGCGCCGGGAACGACAGCGGCGATCCCGGCCCCGGCCGCGGTCCCGCGCGCGCCGCTGCCTGCACTGCCAGCACCCTCGACGCTGCTCGACAGCAAGCTGGCCGAATCGCGCGGCTGGCTGGCACGGCAAGGACCGCAGCAACTGGTGCTGCACATCGCCAGCCTGCCCGCCACCGAAACGGCCGCAGCGGAAGCTTTCCTGCAGCAGGCGCAGCAAGCCATCGGCCTGCGCGACCTGCACGTGTTTCGCCTGCCCGGCGCGGCGTCCGCGAGCGCCGCCGGGCGCCTGGACATCGTCTACGGCAGCTTCGCCGACCGAACCAGCGCCGAGGCCGTCTGGGCCAGGCTGGCCCCTGCGTCGCCACAGAAAATATTGCTGTACGACATAGATAGTATCCGTGCGGAAATGAAAGCCACGACACCGGCACAAACGGGGCGTGGCGCCCCCTGACTTTATTTCGGTATATTGCCTCCGGGGCCCGCACACCCGATTGCTTTTAGGCGATCATGCTGGGTAAAATTACAAAAGCACAACACGACTCAAAGGGCGAACTTTTCATGAATCAACACCCTATTCCTGTGCTGGCCTCCTGGGTCGCCCTCGCCTGCAGCACCGTGCTGTCCGGCTGCGCCACGCATCAAACGCCGCTGTCGCCTGCCCACATCAATACCCCGCCCCGCCCAGCCGGCGCCATTCCCGAACCGGTGCAGCAAAGCAGCGCGCTGGCCGCGCCCCTGCCTGCGCCCAAAGTGGAAACCTACAGCGTCACCGTGCACAAGGTGCCCGTGCAGTCGCTGCTGTTTGCGCTGGCGCGCGACGCGGGCATGAATGTCGACATCCACCCGCAGATCGAAGGCAGCGTCACCCTGAATGCGCTGAACCAGACCCTGCCGCAATTGCTGACGCGTATCGGCAAGCAAGTCGATATGCGCTACGAAATCGATGGCAAGAACCTGACGGTGCTGCCCGATGCGCCCGTATGGCGCAATTACAAGGTCGATTACGTCAACATGGCGCGCAGCACCAACAGCAGCGTGAATATCGCCACGCAAATTTCCACGGCGGGCGGAGGATCGAACAGCGCCAGCAACCCCGTCGGCGGCACGCAAGGCAGCGGCAACGGCAGCGGCGGCAATAACAACTCGACCACTCTGGTCGTCAATCGTTCGGAAAATAACTTCTGGTACAGCCTGGAAAAGAATATCCGCGACCTGCTGCGCGAGACCACGCTCAACGACGTGCAGGTGGACCCGCTGGCGCAGCTGAACCAGCAATTGACGAGCATGCCCGGTCAACAAGGACAGCAAGGGCAACAAGGACAACAAGGGCAGCAGGGACAACAAGGCCAGCCTGGCCAGCAGCAGAATCAGGCCGGCAATCAATATGGCAGCCAGGCGCCGATGCAGACTGGCGGCCAGTATGCGCCAGGCCAGCAGCAGGGCAACAGCAACGCGACCCCGTCCCAGCCGCTCGACGCGAACGGCATGCCGCTGCTGAAACTGGCCAACAAGGGCACTCCCTCGTCCGTCGTCGTCAACGTGGAAGGCGGCTTGATCGCCGTGCGGGCCACGGGCCGCCAGCATGAAAAAATCGCCGAATTCCTCGACGCGGTATTGCACAGCGCCAAGCGCCAGGTGCTGATCGAAGCGACCATCATCGAAGTGCGGCTGAGCAATGAGTACCAGCAAGGCATCAACTGGTCGCGCCTGACGGGCAGCCTGAGCCTGACGCAGAGGCAAGTGGGCACCCAGGCGCTCAGCAGCGGCGTCACGCCCGGCGCCACGCCTGGCATCTTCGTGCTCAATTACCTGAAGGACAGTTTCAGCACGACCATCCAGCTGCTCGAATCGTTCGGCAAGGTGAAAGTGCTGTCCAGTCCGAAGATCAGCGTGCTCAACAATCAGACGGCCATGCTGAAGGTGGTCGACAACAATGTCTTCTTTACCATCAAGGTGACGCCCGCCGTGATCAGCTCCACGGGCACCATCACCACGCCGGCAACGTACGAGTCGAAACTGGAAACGGTGCCCGTCGGCTTCGTCATGAGCGTCACGCCGCAGATTTCCGAGAGCGATGAAGTGACCTTGAATGTGCGCCCCACCATTACGCGCATCGTCGGCTACGTGCAAGACCCGAATCCGGCCCTGGCAACCGTGATCAGCCGCGTGCCCGTGATCCAGGCGCGCGAGCTGGAATCGATCATGAAAGTGGGCAATGGCCAGATCGCCGTGATGGGCGGCCTGATGCAGGACTCCGTCGACAATGCCAAGGATGGCGTGCCCGGCCTGTCCAGCCTGCCCTTGGTCGGCAATTTGTTTACCTATCGTAACGAGGCAAGCAGCAAGACGGAACTGGTGATCTTCATGCGCCCCGTCGTGGTCAAGGATGCCAGCGTCGAGGGCGATTACCGCGACTACCGTTATCTGCTGCCTGGCCAGGCGCCGCTCAACAGCCAGCCGTACACGGATGGCCCGCCGGCGCCCGCCGTCCAGCCGCAGGCACGCCTGCAGGGAGACGTCCCATGAGCTTGCTGATGCAGGCGCTCAAGAAAGCCGAGCGCGCCAAGCAGAACAGCCTTTCCGACGAGGAACTGGAAAAGCCGTCCGAAGCCTACGACCAGGTGCTGGAACTGGCGCCGGCCGACGCCCTGCCGCCCCGTCCCGCGCCGGTTGCGCCACCGCCCGTGCAGCCGGCAAGCACCTTGCGCCTGGAACCGCTGACGGACGCTCCCGCGCCGCGGCCCGAGCCGAGCAGCGCCCAGCCCGCTCCGCAAGCGGGCCCGCCCCCCGAGCCACCGCGCGCCCGTCCGGAACCGCCACCCGCCAAGCCGCGCGCCAGCCGCAGCAATCCGCCGCCGAAAGGTCCCACCGGCCCCATCAGCGTCGACCCGGCCACCGTGCGCCTGGCCGTGCTGCTGGCGATCCTGCTGCTGGTGGCAGGCTCCATGGCCTACTGGTACTGGCGCGCCAGCAGCAGCCCCGGCGCGGGCGCCAACCTGCCCGGCGTGCCCATGCCGCTGACGGACGCCCCGGGCACGGCCGGCGTTGCCGGTCCCATCGTGGTCTTGCCAGGGGCCGGCGGCGCCCTGCCGGACGCGCCCGCACCGTTGCCGCAAGACATGCCGCGCGAACAGCGCCAGCCCGCCGGCGCGGCGGAACAGCAGGCGATGATACAGGCCGCCGCGCAAGCGGCCGTGGCCGCCCAGCTGGCGCAACTGCAGCCGCCTGCGCCGCCCAGCCTGCCACCGGTGGCCGCGCCCGACAACAGCCAGATCCAGGTAGTACGCAACGATACGGCGCCGCAGATCAACCCCGGCGTGCAGCAAGCCTACCAGGCCTTCAACGGGGGCCAGCTGGGCGCGGCGCGCCAGCAATATGAAAGCGTGCTGCAGCAGGATGCCAACAACCGCGATGCGCTGCTGGGCCTGGCGGCCGTGGCCCAGCGCGAGAACCAGGGCGCGCAAGCGGCGTCGCTGTACGTGCGTTTGCTGGAAATCAATCCCGATGATGGCGTAGCGCTGGCCGGCCTGATCGGCCTGCGCCAGGGCGACGTCGTGCAGAGCGAGGCAAAACTGAAGGCCATCCTGGCGCGTACCCCCGACAGCGGCCCCGTGCTGTTTGCACTGGGCAATGTGTACGCCAAGCAGCGCCGCTGGAATGAAGCGCAGCAGCAATTTTTCCGCGCCTACAGCGCCGCGCCCGGCAATCCCGATTACGCCTTCAACCTGGCCGTGGGACTGGACCGGCTGAACCAGCCAAAACTGGCCGCCACCTATTACCAGCGCGCCTTGAGCCTGGCGCAAACCACGCCGGCCGCGTTCGACCAGGCCGTCGTGCAAACGCGCCTGCGCGAACTGGCGGCCCCCGCGCCGGCGGCAGCACCCGCGGCTGAGCCGGCCACCATCACACCCCGTCAGGAATAAGCATTACATGGCAGAACAGGCAAAACTTCCGCTGGGCAAATTGCTGATCCAGAAAGGCGTGATCAGCGAAGACCAGCTGCGCATCGCCCTGATCGAGCAGCGGCGCAGCAGCGAACCGCTGGGCAAGCTGCTGATCACCCTGGGTTTCGTTACGGAAGCCACCGTGCGCGAAGCGCTCAGCGAAAACCTGAAACAGGTCAGCGCGGATCTGTCGAGCCTGGTGGTCGACGCCATCGCCCTGAAACTGATCCCGAAGGACGTGGCCAAGCGCTACCGCGTCTTCCCCATCGTGTATGAGCGGCAGGCGGACAATTTGATCCTGGCCATGGCCGACACCAGCAACATCGTCGCGCTCGACCAGATCAGCGCCATGCTGGTCAAGGGCATCACGATTTCCACCGTGCTCGTCAACGAGTCCGATATTTCGCGCGCCATCGACCAGTACTATGGCTTTGAATTGTCGATCGACGGCATCCTGCACGAAATCGAAACGGGCGAAGTCAGCTACCAGAGCATGGCGTCGCCGTCGGACGAGTACAGCCAGCCCATGGTGCGCCTGATCGATGCGCTGCTGGCCGATGCCGTGCAAAACGGCGCCTCGGACATCCATTTCGAGCCGGAACAGTCATTCCTGCGCATCCGCTACCGTATCGACGGCATCCTGCGGCAAATCCGCAGCCTGCACAAATCGTACTGGCCGGCCATGGCCGTGCGCCTGAAGGTGATGTCGAACATGAATATCGCCGAGGCGCGCGCGCCGCAGGATGGGCGCATCAGCATCAAGTTTTCCGGGCGGCAAATCGACTTCCGCGCGTCGGCGCAGCCCACCACGCATGGCGAAAACTTCGTGCTGCGCGTGCTGGACCGCCAGAAAGGCATCGTGCCGCTGGCCGCCCTGGGCCTGGCCGAGGCGGAACTGAACTTGCTGAAACTGATGATCGCGCGGCCCGACGGCGTGATCCTCGTGACGGGCCCGACGGGCAGCGGCAAGACCACCACCCTGTATTCGATCATCAATCACATCAATACGGAAAGCGTCAACATCATGACCTTGGAGGACCCGGTCGAGTATCCGATGAACATGATACGCCAGACCTCCGTCAACGAATCCGTCAAGCTGGGCTTTGCCGACGGCATCCGCTCGATGATGCGGCAAGACCCGGACATCATTTTAGTTGGCGAGATCCGCGACCGCGAAACGGCGGAAATGGCCTTTGCCGCCGCCATGACGGGCCATCAGGTGTATTCCACCTTGCACACGAACTCGTCCATCGGCTCCATCTCGCGCCTGCTCGATATCGGCATCCTGCCCGACATCATGGCCGGCAACATCATCGGCATCGTGGCGCAGCGTCTCGTGCGCCGTTTGTGTCCGCATTGCAAGGAAACCGCGATCGCCGACGACGTCGAGCGCCGCCTGCTGGGCCTGGCAATAGACGATGCGCCCGTGTCCATCTGCCGCGCCGTCGGCTGCGAGCGTTGTGCGCACCAGGGCTACAAGGGCCGCCTGGCCATCATGGAAATCCTCAAGATGACGGCCGAACTCGATGAATTGACCGCGCGCCGCGCCAGTTCGCGCGAATTGAAGAACGCGGCGCGCGCGGGCGGCTTCAAGGGCCTCGTCGACGACGGCATGCGCCGCGTGATGGAAGGCGTCACCACGCTGGAAGAAGTGGGCCGCGTGGTCGACCTGACGGAAAGGCTGGCCTGATGGCGCAATATGTCTACCGCGCCATGGATGCAGCCGGCACATTGATTCCCGGCAGCATGGAGGCGGCCAACGTGCCGGACCTGGAAGCGCGCCTGCACCGCATGCAGCTCGACTTGATCGACTGCAAGATCACGGGCCAGTATCTGGTGCTGCTGGGCAAGCGGGTCATCCACCGCCGCGACCTGATCAATTTCTGCTTCCACATGGAACAATTGACGGGCGCGGGCGTGCCCATCCTGGACGGTTTGAACGACTTGCGCGAAAGCACGGACCACCCGCGCCTGCGCGAAGTCGTCACGGACCTGATCGAAAGCATCGAAGGCGGCCTGCCCCTGTCGGGCGCGCTGGCCCAGCATGGCGACATCTTCGACGCCACGTTCACGAGCCTGATACTGGCGGGTGAACAGAGCGGCAAGATCGCCGAAGTCTTCAAGAACCTGTCGGAAAGTCTGAAATGGCAGGACGAGCTGGCCTCGCAGACGCGCAAGATCATCATGTATCCGATCATCGTCGCCATCGTCGTGGCGGCCGTGACGTTTTTCCTGATGATCTATCTGGTGCCCCAGCTGACGGCGTTTATTCGCAACATGGGCGGCGAGCTGCCGCTGCACACGCGCGTGCTCATTTTCGTGTCGAATGTCTTCATCGCATACTGGTATGTGCTGCTGGCCTTGCCCGTGCTGCTGTTCTTCGGGCTGCGCGCGCTCATCCGCCGCAGCGAGGCGGCCCGCTATGCCTGGGATGGCTTGAAGCTGCGGCTGTGGCTGGTCGGACCCGTGCTGCACAAGATCATCCTGGCCCGCTTCGCCACGTTTTTCGCCCTGATGTATGCTTCCGGCATCACGATACTCGAATGCATCCGCCTGTCCGAAGGCATCGCCGGCAACCAGGTGGTGGCGGCGGGCCTGCGCCGCGCCGCGCAGCTGATCAGCGAGGGCTACGGCGTGACGGCCGCCTTCCAGCACACGGGCATCTTCCCGCCGCTCGTGATCCGCATGCTGAAGGTGGGCGAGGCCACGGGATCGCTGGACACGGCCTTGCGCAATGTCAGTTACTTTTACAACCGCGAAGTGAAGGAATTGATTGAAAAAGTGCAAGCCATGATCGAGCCGACCATGACGGTCATCCTGGGCCTGCTGCTGGGCTGGATCATGTTGTCGGTGCTGGGGCCGATCTACGACACCATCAGCACGATTAAAACTTGAGACCCGAGACCTGAGACCGCCGTGTTCCGCAAACAATTACTCTACATCACCAGCGACGCCCTGTGCGCCTACGACTGGGACCATGGCGTGCTGGGCCCGGGCCAGGCCTTTCCCGCCAGCGCGGCCGGGCTGGACGGTTTCGCCGCGTGGCTGGAAGACCCGCAGGCGCACCGCCTCGACGTGCCCGCCTACCTGCTGACGGACTTGATCGAGGAAGATTTCCAGCGCCAGCTGCTGCCCCACGTGCGCGGCAAGGCGGGCCGAGCGCTGCTGGAGCGGCGCAAGCAACAATTGCACCGCGACACGCCGTACCGGGGCAGCACCTTGCTGGGCCGTGAAAGCACGGGCCGCCACGACGACCAGGTGCTGTTTTTCGCGCTGACCAACCCGTCCTTGCTGCAGCCGTGGACGGAGGCGCTCGAGCACTTGCGCGTGCCCGTGGCCGGCATTTATTCGACCAGCCTGCTCAGTATCGCGCTGGTCAAAAAACTGTCGATCGCGCATGAACACTTGCTGCTCGTGACGCAGCAGTCGGGCGGCTTGCGGCAAAGTTACTATGAAAAGGGCCAGCTGCGCTTTTCGCGCCAGACGGCCACCATCGCGCTCGACGGCGTGGCCGTGAATATTGCGCTGGAAACGGAAAAGACGCGGCAATTTCTGACCAGCACGCGCATGCTGGCGCGCGGCGACGTCTTGAATACCGTCATCCTGGCGCCGGCCGCGCAGATCGCCAAGCTCGAACTGCTGTGCGATAACGGCGTCGAAGTGGCGTATCACTTCATCGACCTGCAGCTGGCCGGCGAACGGGTGGGCTTGCGCCGGACGCCGGCACTGGCCGATGAATTGCTGCTGACCTTGCTGGGCAAGCATCCGCCGCCCAGCCACTATCCACCCGGCGCGCTGGCCCGCTATTACCACTTTCAGCGCGCGCGCAAGACGCTGTATGGCGCCAGCACGCTGATCGGCGCGTCGGCAGCCCTGTGGTGCTCGATTAACTTGCTTGGCGGCATAGCCGACGGGGCCGCCATCGAACGCCTGACGCAGGAAACGGCGACCTACCAGGAGCGCTACCGCAGCGTCATGTCGACCCAGCCGCCGGCGCCGGCCAAGACGCAGAACATGAAAGTGGCCGTGACCCTCGGTCACATGATCGCCAGCCAGGCACCGGAGCCGGGGCGGCTGCTGGGCATGCTGAGCGCCGCACTGGACCAGGCGCCGCAGGTGGCGCTCGGCCAGCTGCACTGGCATGCGGGCCAGGCGCCCGCGCGCGTAGCCGGCAATCAGCCGCCGCAACAGCAGCAACAAGGTACGGGCGGGCCGACCGGCAGCGCCATGGCCGGCATTCCCGTCGCGCCGCCACAGGCGCTGCGCCTGGAAGCGGACGTGGCAATGCCGAACAACGATTACCGCGCGGCCCTGGCCGCCATCACGGCCTTCGCGCAAACCCTGGCGCGCCAGCCGGGCTTGCAGGTGACGATCGAGGAAACCCCGCTGGACCTGCGCCCCAGCGCGGCCCTGTCCGGCAAGAGCGCCGTGCCGGCGCCAGCCAGCCAGGCCCGCTTCACCCTCTTGCTTGCGTGGCAGCCATGAGCGGCCCCGTCAAACAGCCGCCCCTGCCCGGCATGCAACGGACCGGCACGCCCGCGCGCGCCCTGCCCGCCTGGCTGGGCGAACTGCACCTGATACGCCGCGCCCTGCTGTGCTTTACGCTGACCATGCTGGCCGGTCTGGTGCTGCTGAGCCTGAGCATCGCCTACCGCGAGCGCGAGGCGCAGCAGCTGGACCTGGCCCAGCGCACGCGTTCGGCGGCCGCCATGCTGTTCAACCACGTGGAGGCGGAGAAGCAGGAAATCCGCGCCTATGAACCGCGATTCCTCGCCTTGCGCCAGCGCGGCCTGATCGGCGAGGAAAACCGCCTCGCCTGGATCGACGCCATCCGCCGCAGCCAGGAACAGCGCAAACTGCTGCCGATCAGCTATGACATCAGCCCGCAGCAAGGGCTGCAAGTGCCATTGCCCATGGTGATGGGACAATATCAGCTGCGCGGCAGCCGCATGCGCCTGCAGATGGATTTGCTGCACGAGATGGATTTGCTGAACCTGCTGGACGATTTGCGCCAGGCCGGCTATTTCGCCGTGCAGGATTGCACGCTCAAGCGGCATGCCACGGCCGGCGCGAGTCCAGGCACAGGCAACGCAATCGCTACGGGCGCCATGGCGCCCGCCCTGGGCGCCGAATGCGAGCTGCTGTGGCTGACCCTGGGCAGCACGCCCGTGCCGGGGCGGCCATGAAGCGCCCCCTCGTCCTCAGCGTGCTGCTGGCTGGCGCCGCGCTCGCGGCGCAGGCGCAGCCACCGCAGCTGGGGCGGTTGTTCCTGTCGCCCGAGCAGCGCGCCCAGCTCGACGCGCAGCGCTACGGCCCGCCGGCGCCCGATCCGGCCCTGGCGGCGCCACTGTCCCCGCCGCAGCCACCGCCGCCCGCTCCGCCCGTGGAATTGAATGGCGTGGTACAGCGCAGCAGCGGCCGCACCACCGTCTGGCTGAACCAGGAAGCACAGAACGAACCGCACAACCACCTCGCGCGCGACAAGTCGGGCACGCCCGGCACCCTGACCTTGCGCCTGTCGAACGGCCAGGTGCTGCTGCTCAAACCCGGCCAGCGCTACGATCCGGCCAGCGGCACCGTGACCGAGGCGCCGCCATGACGCCGTGCCAAGCGCATCACCAACTTCGTCGCCAGCGCGGCGCCGCCCTGTTGCTGCTGGTGGCCGTGCTGGGCCTGGGCACGGCCAGCCTGCTGATCAGCGCCTTCGGGCGCAACACGGGCGAAGCCGAACGCCAGCAGCGCACCTTGGCCACCCTGGCGCAGGCGCGCGACGCCTTGCTGGGCTTTGCGGCGACCAATGGCCGCCTGCCCCGTCCGGCCGCCTCCGCCCTCGACGGGCGCGAACGGGCCACCGACTGCGCCGACGATACCGAGTGCAGCGGCTTTTTGCCGTGGGTCGCGCTGGGCGTGGATGGCGTGGATGCCTGGGGCAAGCTGCTGCGCTACAGCGTCACGCCGGAAATGGCGCGCGCGCCCATCGTCTCGTTTTCCGCCGTCGCCAACAGAGTCGTTGTCACGCGCGACGGCCGCGGCGCCATCTCCTTCGTGGCGGGACAGGACCAGTGCGACGTCAGCGCCCAGTGCCTGCCCGTCGTGCTGTTGTCGCAAGGCAAGGATCACTATGGTACGGCCGCCAGCGGCGTGCCGCAGATCAATACGGCGCGCGGCAATATCGATGAAGCGGCCAACGACAGCGCCAGCCGCAGCTTCATCACCCGCCCCGCCACCGGACTTGCCACGATGCCCGGCGGCGCCTTTGACGACATGCTGACCTGGATTACCTTGCCTACCCTGTATCAACGCATGCGCGCCGCGCGCAACCTGCCATGAGCGCCCGCCATCCGCGCCGCCAGGGCGGCTTTTCCCTGATCGAGATCGCCATCGTGCTTGTCATCGTCGGCCTGATGATAGGCGGCCTGGTCACGCCGTTGACGGTGCAACTGGAACAGCGCAAGGTGGCCGAGACGCAGCAGGCGCTCAATGAAGCGAAGGAAGCGCTGACGGGCTACGCGCTGCGCTACGGCTATCTGCCCTGTCCCGCCATTTCCGCCGGCAATGGCTTGGAAGACCGGCGCGGCACACGCTGCACGGGCGAAAAACGCGCCGGCTTCCTGCCCTGGGCCACCCTGGGGCTGCGCCAGGGCGACAGCTGGAACAATCTGTTCCGCTACAGCGTCACGCCGGCCTTCAGCGACAGCGAGCAGCAGTTCAACCTGGGCACGCCGCGCGACATCAGCATCGTCACGCGCAATGGCGGCGCGCTGCTGCAGGCGACGGCCTTGCGGGACATCCCCGCCATGATCATGTCGCATGGGAAAAACGGCTTTGGCGCCACGGGCGTGCAGGGCCAGCGCCAGGCCGTGCCTTTCGGCAACAATGTCGACGAGCGCAACAATGCATCGAACGCCACCACCTTCATCAGCCGCGCCGCCAGCGGCCCGCAGCAGCCGGGCGGCGAGTTCGACGATATCATCGTCTGGCTGTCGCCCAACATCCTGTTCAACCGCATGGTGGCGGCGCAAAGGCTGCCCCGCTGATGCGCATGCTCTTGCCCTCGTTCACCATCGCCCGCTACACGCTGCTCGAAGCGCTGCGCAGCCGCCTGCCGTGGCTGTTCGTGCTGGTGGCCTGCGCTTGCGCCGGCCTGGCCGGCTTCCTGCAGCAACTGGCGCTGACGGAAAGCGGCGCCGTGCAAACGTCCCTGCTGGCGGCCGCCTTGCGCCTGGCCAGTGTCTTCCTGCTGGCCACGTTCATCATCACCAGCATGGCGCGCGAAGCGGCCGACCGGGGCCTCGAGTTGCTGCTGGCTCTGCCCATGCCGCGTGCGGCCTACCTGCTGGGAAAACTGCTGGGCTACGCAGCGCTGGCGGCCGTGCCCGCCATGCTGTTCGGCCTGTTGATGGCGCTGTTCGCCGCGCCCGCGCAAAGCGCGCTGTGGGCGCTGTCCCTGCTGGGCGAACTGTGGATCGTCGCCGCCTTCAGCCTGCTGTGCGCGGCCAGCCTGCAGCAGGCCCTGCCGGCGCTGGCCGCCACGGGCGGCTTCTATGTGCTGGCGCGCATGCTGGGCAGCCTGCAACTGCTGGCGCACGGCCCCCAAGCGGGCGAGTCATGGCCGCAGCGGGCCACGGCCGGCGCCATCGACGTGCTGGCCCTGCTGCTGCCCCGCCTCGACGCATTTACGCGCACGGAGTGGCTGCTGTACGCGACCGGCGACTGGCGAGCCTTGGCCGGCGTGGCGGCGCAAACGGCCATCTATGTGGCCTTGCTGGCCAGCTGCGCGCTGTGCGACTTTTACCGCAGGAACATCTGATGGCCGCCGCCCAGCGTCCTTGGAGCAGCGTGCCGCGCCCCCTGTGCTGGCTGCTGGCGGCCTGCCTGCTGCTGCAGCTGGGCTGGCGCCTGGCGCAGCAGTACTCACCGGCACAGGCGCGGCCCCTGCCCGCCGCGCCGCCGGCAAGCGTGGCGCGCCTGGCCAGCCTGGGCGAACCGCTGGCCATGTCGAAGGCCATGCTGCTGTACCTGCAGTCGTTCGAAGACCAGCCCGGCGTCAGCCTGCCGTGGCGCGCGCTCGACTATGACCGCCTGGCCGGCTGGCTGGAGACGGCGCAGACGCTCGATCCGCGCAGCCGCTACGCGTTGGTGGCCGCCAGCGAAGTCTACGCGGGCGTGGCCGACCCGCAGCGCGCGCGGCGCATGCTGGCCTTTGTCGCCGCCAGTTTCGCGGCCGACCCGCAGCAGCGCTGGCCCGCCATGGCGCAGGCGGTGCTGGTGGCGAAAAACCAGCTGCACGACCTGCCGCTGGCGCTCGGCTATGCGCGCGCCTTGCGCCAGCTGGCGACGGGGCCGCACGTGCCGCCGTGGGTACGCGAAATGGAAGCGTTCATCCTGGAAGACATGGACCAGCTCGACAGCGCCCGCCTGGTGATCGGCGGGCTGATCGCCAGCGGCCAGATCAGCGACCCGCACGAGCTCGCTTTCCTCGCGCGCAAGCTCGAGGAACTGGCCAAAAAGAAAAAGACGGCGCCATGAACCGCCGTCCGAAATGCCCTGCGCGCGCAGCGCTATTGCAGTAAACTGCGATCCTGAAGCTGCCATACCCAGTACCAGCACTTTTTCCAAGGAAATCCCATGCTCCCACGCCGCCAGCACGGCTTTACGCTCGTAGAAATCGCCATCGTCCTGGTCATCATCGGCTTGCTGCTCGGTGGCGTGCTCAAGGGACAAGGCTTGATCGACAGCGCCAAGGTGAAAAACATCATCCAGCAGTCGAATGCGCTGACGGCCGCCGTCAACGCCTACCAGGACAAGTTCCGCGCCCTGCCCGGCGACGATATCCAGGGCACCGTGCACGTGCCCAATTCGGCCGGCAACGGCAATGGCGATGGCCAGATCGGCGACGGCCAGCCGCGTGAATTCACCTTGGCGCCGCAGCACCTGGCGCTGGGCGGCTTCATCACCGGCTCGTTCAACGGCACCTCGCAATTCATGACCAGCGCCCAGGGCGGCGCCGTCTACCTGTACAACGACGAAGTGGGCGGCCGGGCCGGCAACGGCATCCGTTTCGACAACCTGCCCGAGAGCTACGCCGAGCAGATCGACAGCAAACTCGACGATGGCGTGGCCAGCACGGGCAGCGTCCGGGCGAACATGCCCTATGGCAATGCCGGTGCTATCATTCCCCGCACCGCCGTATTTTTCTGAGCCACCAGTCACTATCGAAGGAATACCATGCCAATGCACCGCACACTCATCGTCTCCCTGGCCGCCTGCGCCGCGCTGGCCGGCAGCGCGCAAGCCCAATATGTGGGACCGACGACCGGCCCGGCCGCGCCCGCCAATGTGGCCGCCATTCTGAAAAATCCCGTTGACGACCAGGCCGTCGTGCTGCGCGGCAACCTGCTGCGCAAAGTGGGCAACGAGAAATATACCTTCTCAGACGGCACGGCGGAAATCCGCGTGGACATCGACGACAAGGTCTTCATGAACCGCAAGATCGACGCCAAGACTCGCGTGGAAATCCGTGGCGAAGTGGAAAAAGATTTCATGGAAAGCCCGGAAATCGATGTCGACGTGCTGACCGTGGTCCCGTAAGCTGCCTGGCCATCCCGCCGCCATGGCGGGATGGGCGTCACCCTCTTCTGTATGCCTTGCGCAACCTTTTTTCCATTCCAGAAACTAGGCTTGTCAGAACAATCAATTTCGTCTAGCATCTTTTCATTCAAGGTCAGCCAGCGCCAGCGTGAGCCTGCCTGTCGACTCATCCATTCTGGGAGCTTTCCGGGTGCAAGATTTGCCTTCGATACGCTCAAGAATTTCATGGCTGGTGCTTGCCTGGGTCATTCCGACGGCCCTCGTGTTTCTCCTGCTCGTGGCGCAAAGCTACACGCGCGAACGCGACCATGTCGTCAGCGAAACGGCGCAGGCGGCGCGGGCCGTCACGGCCGCCGTCGAACGCGACTTGAGCGGCGCCCAGTTGGCCGCGCACATCCTGGCCGCCTCGCCCGCCCTGCAAGCCGACGACATCGGCGCCCTGCGTGCCTTGGCCGGCACCCTGCTGCAGCCGAGCCTGGCCGTCAGCGCCTTCATCATCTCCGACGCGAAGGGACGCCAGCTGGTCAATACAGCCCTGCCCGCCGGCCAGGCGCCGCCCCCCTTGCCGCAAAAATGGGCCGCCAGCATGGAGCGCACGCGCGAGCACGGCAAGGCACGGCTGACCAGTTTGCTCATCGCGCCGGACGAGGTGCCGCGGCTGGCCCTGAACCAACCTTTGCCGCGTGACAAGGGTCCCGCCTATGTGCTGACGGCGCTGTACCCGTCCGACTACCTGCCCCTGCTGCTGCGCGAGCTGCACCTGCCCGCCTACCTGGGCGCGGCCATCGTCAATGCCGACGGCATCAATGTGGCGCGCACCCTGGCGCCGCAGCGCTATGTGGGCCGGCGCACCGCGGCGCCCCTGCTCGAGCAGATACGCCAGGCGCGCGAAGGCGTGCTGCGCCATACCACCCTGGAAGGCCTCGACGTGTATACGGGCTTTCGCCGCGCGCCAGACGACGCCTGGACGGTGGCCGTCACCATGCGCACCAGCACGGTGGCCGAAGCCCTGCTGGGCTCGGTGGTCACCGGTTCCCTCATCCTGGCCCTGCTGCTCGGTGCCGGCTTTGCCCTGGCCTGGCGCGTGGGCGGCCGCCTGGCGCGCACCTTGCAGGAACTGACGCAGCAGATCCACGCGCTGGCGCAGGGCAAACCGCTGCTCTCGCACCGCCACGCGGACCGCGAATCGGCCGACATGGCAGGTGCCCTGGGCGCGCTGGAGCGCGATTTGCGGCGCCACCGTACGCAGCTCGAAAGCCTGGTGGCCGAACGCACGCTGGCCCTGGAAAAATCCACGCGCCTGCTGGAAACCGTGTACGCGACGGCGCCCATCGGCATGCTGTTCGTGGGCCTGGACTTGCGCATCGTCATGATCAACCACTACCTGGCCGCCATCAGCGGCGCCAGCGTGGCGCAGCATCTGGGCCAGCCCGTGGGCGCCATGCAGTTCGACGACGCCGTGCGCATGGAGGTGGAGCGCTGCGTGCGCCAGGTGATTGAAACAGGAACGCCCATCGTCGACCTCGAATTGCAAGGCCATGGCGGGCGACAGCGCGAACAGCTCAGCCACTGGATCGTCTCGTATCACCCGATCTTCGGCCCCGAACAGAAATTGCTGGGCGTATCGGGCCTGTGGCTGGACATTAGCGAGCGCAAACGCAGCGAAGCGGAGTTCCGCCGCTCGAAACACCTGTTCGGCACCATCATCGAAAACATCCCGGCCATGGTCTTCGTCAAGCGCGCCGACAAGCTGAGCTTTGAAATGATCAACCGCCACGCGGAATTGACCCTGGGACGCTCGCGCGAGCAATTGCTGGGCAAGACCGACCACGATTTCTTCCCGCCGCAGCAGGCGTCCGCCTTCGTCAGCGCCGACCGCAAGCTGCTGGCCACGGGGCAAATGGTGGAAATCGAACAGGAGGCGATCAACACTGCCGACGGCACGACGCGCCACTTCACCACGCGCAAGGTGGTGTTGCGCGACGATGCGGGGCGCGCCAGCCACGTGCTGGGGGTATCGATCGATATCACGGAACGCAAGCGCGCCACCGAGGTGCTGCACGCCACTACCTTGCGCCTGGAACAGAGCGAGCGCTTCATCCGCACCGTCACGGACAACCTGCCCGGCATGGTGTCGTACTGGGGCGCCGATCTGCGTTGCCGCTTCGCCAATAATTTCTACAATGAATGGTTTGGCCGCAGCAGCGCCGAGCTGGCCGGCATCCACATGAGCGAATTGCTGGGACAGGAACTGTTCGACGTGTACGCGCCCCACGTCGAGGGCGTGCTGGCGGGCCGGCCGCAAAGCTTCGAGCGCGACCTGCTCGACCCCACGGGCCAGGTGTGCCACACGTGGACCAATTACATTCCCGACCTCGACGACGGCGGCGGCGTGCGCGGCTTTTTCGTGCTGGCCTCGGACGTATCCGAACTCAAGCGCACGGAATTGCGCCTGCACGAACTGAACGAGCAAATGGTGCGCGCGCGCGACAAGGCCGAGGCGGCCAGCACGGCGAAGAGCGAATTCGTCGCCAACATGAGCCATGAAATCCGCACGCCGATGAACGCCATCATCGGCCTGGCGCGCCTGCTGGAAGAGTCGCCGCTGGAGCGGCGCGAGCGCAGCTATGTCGGCAAGATCCAGATGGCCACGCAGTCGTTGCTCCATATCGTCAACGACGTGCTCGATTTTTCCAAGATCGAGGCGGGACAAATGGTGCTGGAACAGCGCCGCTTCCAGCTCGAACGCATGCTGGGCAGCGTCGGCGTGCTGCTGGCCAGCAGCGCCTGGGCGCGCGGCGTGGAGCCCGTGTTCGTGCTCGATCCGGGCGTGCCGGACGAACTGATCGGCGACGCCCTGCGCGTGGAACAGATCCTGATCAACCTGATGGGCAACGCAGTCAAGTTCACCTCGCATGGCGAAGTGGTGCTGGCCATCACCATGGTGGCCGAGGATGCGGCCAGCGCCACCCTCGAGTTTTCCGTGCGCGACACGGGCATCGGCATCGGCGCGGCCGAGCAGGAACACATCTTCGACGCGTTTTCCCAGGGCGACAGCGGCACCAGCCGCAAATACGGCGGCACGGGACTGGGGCTGGCCATCTGCCGGCGCATGGTGGAATTGATGGGCGGCCAGCTCAGCGTGAAAAGCACGCTGGGCCAGGGGTCCGACTTCCGCTTCCGCTGCCGCTTCGACAAGGTGGCGCCGCCGCCCGAGCCGCACGGCAAGGGTGCGTCCAGGGCGCTGTCGCTGCTGATCATCGACGACAACGCCAGCGTGCGCGCCATGCTGGAAGACTGGTGCGCGGCGCAGGGCTGGCGCAGCCGCAGCGCCGACAGCGGCGCGGCCGGCCTGGCCCTGCTGCGCGACCATGCCAGCGGCGAACCGGCGGCCGATCTCGTGCTGCTGGACGCGGCCATGCCGGGCATGGATGGCATTTCCATGCTCACCGAGGCACGCACCGACGAACACCTGGTGCTGCCGCCCGTGATCATGCTGGTGGCCGATCAGGACAGCGAAAACCTCGAACGCCTGGCCGACAGCCTGATGCTGGCCGGCATCGTCTCGAAACCGGCCACGCCAGCGCGCCTGCTGGCGGCCGTCACCGCCGTGCGGGATGGACGCCATGGCCGCAGCGCGCCATCCATGCTGCCCGTGTCCACGCCCCTGTCGGGCTTGCTGGAAGGGATGCGCGTCCTGCTGGTGGAAGACAATGAAATCAACCAGGAAGTGGCGCAGTACATCCTGCTGCACTCGGGCGCGCGCGTGGCCGTGGCCACCAACGGCAGGCTGGCCGTCGACATGCTGGCGCACAGCCCGCAAGCGTGGGACGTGGTGCTGATGGATTTGCAGATGCCCGTCATGAATGGCTACGACGCCACCCTGGCCATCCGCGCGCTGGGCTTGCCGGACTTGCCCATCGTCGCCATGACGGCCAATGCCATGGACGAGGACCGCCTGCGCGCGATTTCCAGCGGCATGAATGCGCACGTGGCCAAGCCCATCGACGTCGACGACATGATCGAGACACTGACCCGCCTGGTGCCGGCGCCCCACAGTGGCGGCAGCAGCGCCGCGCAGCCAAGTGGCGGCGCCACGGAGGTGCTGGAAATGCCGGCCTCGATACCCGGCATCGACCTGGCTGCCGCCCTGCACCGCTTCGGCGGCGACTACGGCGCCTTCCTGGCGCTGCTCAAGCGCTTTGAAAATTCGCAGGGCGACGCCGTCGAAGAAACCCGGCGCCTGCTGGCCGATGGCCAGACACGGCAGGCGGCGCAACTGCTGCACCGCGTGTGCGGCGTGGCGGCCAACCTGGGCGCGGTCCATGTCGCCAGCCTGGCCGCCGAGACGGAGAAAACGCTGAAAACAGGGCAATCACACGCTACGGCCGCCCTGCTGGAACAGCTGGAACGGGCGATGGCCGAAGTCATCGATGCGGCGCGCACCCTGCCCTCGCCACCACGGCGCGGGCAGCCGGCCCAGGCCGCGCCCGGCGGCGCACCGGTCGACCTGCGCGCCGGCCTGGCCGAGCTGCTCGTGCTGATCCGCAACAATAACCTGAAGGCGCTGGCCCAGTTCCACATCCTGCACCCCGCCCTGCAACAGTCGGACCGGGAAGCGGCCCTGGCGCTGGCCAACGCGATTGAAACGCTGAATTTTTCCGAAGCGGAAAAACTCGTGCTCGATCAGCTGAAACGAGAGGAAAACAAGTGAGCTGGACCAACCTTGCCATGAACGGGCGCATCCTCATCGTCGATGACGCCATGGAAAACATCCAGATCCTGCACCAGCTGCTGCGCGAGGAACACGACGTGCTGTTCGCCCTGAGCGGAGAGAAGGCGCTGGAAATTGCGCATAATCAACTGCCGGACCTGATCCTGCTCGACGCCGTCATGCCCGGCATGGATGGCTATGCCGTGTGCAATGCGCTGCGCGAGTCGGCCATCCTCAGCGCCATTCCCGTCATCTTCGTCACGGCCCTGAACCAGCCCGAAGACGAAACGCGGGCGCTGGAAGCGGGCGCCGTCGATTTCATCACGAAACCGTTCAACGCGGCCGTCGTGCGGGCCCGCGTGCGCAGCCAGCTGACCATCAAGCGGCAGGCCGACGCCATGCGCGAACTGTCGCTGACGGACTCGCTGACGGGCGTGGCCAACCGGCGCAGCTTCAACGACACGATGGACAGCGAATGGCGGCGCTGCGCACGCGACGGCATGCCGATGGCCCTCATCATGGCCGATATCGACCATTTCAAGGATTACAACGACACGTATGGCCACCAGGCGGGCGACCTGTGCCTGCAGCAGGTGAGCGCCGCCCTGCGCCGCTGCGCCGTGCGCCCGCCCGACCTGCTGGCGCGCTACGGCGGCGAAGAATTCATCATCCTGCTACCGCAGGAAACGCGCGACGGCGCCGAAGTCGTTGCCCAGCGCATCCTCGACGAAGTGCGCGCGCTGCATATTCCCCACGCCAGATCGAGCGTCGGCCCGCACGTCACCGTCAGCCTGGGCATGGCCAGCGTCATGCCCACGGAAGGCATGGACCCGAGCGCCCTGATCCGCGCCGCCGACGCCCTGCTGTACCGCGCCAAGCATACGGGGCGGGACAGGTATTGCGCGTCGGAGGGGGAGTGAGGGGGAAGGCGCGCGTGCTGCCTGCCTGTCTGCTGCCTGTCTGTGTCGGCTTACGCCAACCTGCGCGGCGAGCCTGGCTTATCGCTCAGGGATAGCAGCGCATCAAAAACTCCGCCACGCACACGGGTTTCGTGTCGCCTTCGCGCTCCATGGTGACGGCCCAGTTCACTTGCGCGCCTTCCGGCAGGTCGTCGACGGACAGGATGTCGAGCCGCGCGCGCAGGCGGCTGCCGACGGGTACGGGTGCGGGAAAGCGCACCTTGTTTAAACCGTAGTTGATGGCCATGCGGATGCCGGCCATGTGCAAGGCGCCCTGCAACATGGCCGGCAGCAGCGACAATGTCAGGAAGCCATGCGCCACGGTGCAGCCGTACGGCGACTCGCGCGCACAACGTTCCGTATCGACGTGGATCCACTGATGGTCGTCCGTGGCGTCGGCAAAGGTGTCGATGCGCTGCTGGGTGATGGTCAGCCAGTCGGAGACGGCCACGTGCTGTCCCGCCAAGGCCTGAAAACCGGCGATGCCGGCGATATCACGCATGCTGCTCTCCGGCAGGACGGCGGCCGAACATGCCCATGCCTTCCACCGTTGTCACCACTTCGCCGTGCTGGTTGCGCACGCTCCACACGGAAATGACGATGCCGCGGTCCGGTTTCGACGTGGACGGGCGCACTTCCTTGACCTGGTAGGTCAGCTGCAAGGTGTCGCCAGCGCGCACGGGTTTGAGCCAGCGGATGCTGTCCAGGCCGGGCGAACCCATGCTGGACGAATGCTTGAGCAGGTTATCGACCACCAGGCGCATCATCATGCCGCAGGTATGCCAGCCGCTGGCGATGACGCCCTTGAAAATGGTCTTTTCGGCGGCGTCATGGTCGACGTGGAATGGCTGCGGATCGAAATCCGTGGCGAAGGCGATGATTTCCTTTTCCGTCACATGGCGCTGGCCCAGGTCGATTTCCAGGCCTTGCGTAAAGTCTTCGAAATACCAGTGTTTCGGGGTGGTGGCAGGCGATGCGGTCATGCGGTCTCCGTCGGCAAGAAGCCCGGCTGGGCGATAAAGCGCTCGATATGATGGTCCACGTCGCCCAAGGTCAGGGCGATCATGGAGAGGCGCTTGAAATGGTGGGCGGCAGGCAATTCGTCCGTGACGCCCATGCCGCCATGCAATTGCACGGCTTGCTGGCCGACAAAAGTGGCGGCCAGTCCCACCCTCGCCTTGGCGGCGGACACCGTGCGGCGGCGCTCAGCCACATCGTCGCTATCGGCCTTGGCGGCGGCCAGCATGGCCATCGAGCGCGCCTGCTCCAGGTGGATGAACATGTCGGCCATGCGGTGCTGCAAGGCCTGGAACTTGCCGATCGGTGCGCCGAACTGCTGGCGCGTCTTCAGGTACTCGAGGGTGGCGGCAAAGATGGCGTCCATGGCGCCCACGGCTTCCGCGCACAGCAAGGCGGCGCCGTAATCCACGGCCGCGTCGAGCACGGGCCAGCCCTGCCCCGCCTGCCCGCTCAGGGCGTCTTGCCCCAGCACCACTTGCACGAGGGTCACGGTGGCGGCGCGCTGGCCGTCGATGGTGCGGTAGTCGCGCACGCTGACACCGGGCGCGTCGGCGGGCACGAGGAACAGCGAGATGCCATCCGTATCCATCTGGCCGCCGCTGCTGCGCGCCGAGACGATCAAGGCGCCCGCCTGCGCGCCGTGGATGACGACGGTTTTCTCGCCGTCGAGCACGAAACCGTCGCCGCTGGCCTTGGCCGTGGTGGCGATATCGTGCATATCGTGGCGCGACTGCCGCTCGCCCAGCGCACACGCGAGCTTCAGGCTGCCGCTGGCGACCTGTTCCAGCACAGCATCGTGGCCTCCGGCCAGGCTCAAGAAGCGCGCGCCCAGCACGGTGGCGAAATAAGGCTCGACCACCAAACCCCGGCCCAGTTCCTGCATCACCAGCAGCATATCGACGGCCGTGCCGTCGAAGCCGCCCGCGCCGGCCGGCAGCGGCAAGGCCGTCATGCCCAGTTCGGCCAGGGTGGCCCAGGCCGCGTCAGACGTACCCGTGGCCGAGTGGACGATCTCTGTGCGCGTTTCAAACGGGTAATCCTTGTCGACCCAGCGCCTGAGCGCATCGGCGAATTGCTGCTGTTCCTGATTAAATTGAAAGTCCATGTCGTCTCCTTCTGGCTTACAGGCCCAGGATCATCTGCGTGATGATGTTTTTCTGGATTTCATTCGAGCCGCCATAGATCGATGTCTTGCGGTAATTGAAGTAATACGCGGCCAGCGGTGCGGCCAGGTCGTCGCCGCCAGCGCCGTGCGGCGCGCTGCCGTCGAGGAAGTCAGGGTCGAACGGCAAGGCTTGCGGGCCGATGGCTTCGACCATCAGTTCCGTCAGCTGCTGCTGCAGTTCCGAACCGCGCACCTTCAGCATCGACGCCTGCGGCCCTGGTCCCTTGCCTTCTTCGCTGATGACGCGCAAGACCGTCATTTCCAGCGCCATCAATTCGATTTCCAGATGGGCCACCTTGGCCGCAAACGCGGGATCGTGCAGCAGCGGCCCGCCGCGCTTGGTCTGCTGCATGGCCAGCTGCTTGAGGAAGGTCAGCTCGCGCTTCGAGCGGCCGACGGCGGCGATGCCCGTGCGCTCATGGCCCAGCAGATACTTGGCGTAGGTCCAGCCCTTGTTTTCCTGGCCGACCAGATTGCTGACGGGCACGCGCACATTGTCGAAGAAGACTTCGTTCACTTCATGTTCTTCATCGAGCATGATGATGGGGCGCACGGTGATGCCCGGCGTTTTCATGTCGATCAGCAAGAAACTGATGCCTTCCTGCTTGCGCACCGTGCTGTCCGTGCGCACCAGGCAAAAGATCATGTCCGCGTGCTGGCCCAGGGTCGTCCAGGTTTTTTGGCCGTTCACGATGTAATGGTCGCAGTCGCGCTCGGCCGTGGTTTTCAGCGAGGCCAGGTCGGAACCGGCGCCCGGCTCGGAATAGCCTTGGCACCACCAATCGTCGCAATTCAAAATGCGCGGCAAGTAGTATGCTTTTTGTTCGGCGCTGGCGAAGGCCATGATGACTGGCGCCACCATGTTCACGCCGAACGGCAAGATGGGCGGCGTGGCGGCGCGCGCGCACTCGTCTTCCCATATGTGGCGCTGCACGGACGTCCAGCCCGTGCCGCCATATTCGACGGGCCAGGCCGGCGCGGCCCAGCCCTGCTGCGCGACAATCTTGTGCCAGCGCACGTAGTCGTCGCGGTTCAGGCGCAGATGCTGGCGCACCTTGCGCTGCAAATCCGCCGGCAAATGGGTGTCGAGGAAGGCGCGCACTGTGTCGCGGAAGGCCATCTCCTCGGCCGTGTAATGCAGGTCCATGTCTGTCTCCTTGTTCTTGTCGGTTGCCGTGATAACTGCACGCAAGGAAGCTCAGCGCACAAAAAAGCACGACCGTTCTCAAGGATTGTACAACAGATTGGGAGCAGCACCAGCGGTTTTACACAGGCTCAAGGTTCATCGCGAAGCCATGCCACTTTTCGCCATTACCGTTGAAGCAGCAGCCCCCGTAGCAGCAATTCCAATGCCGCAACTGCTTTTACCAGGCGCGCATTGCCTTCGTCGCCGTCGGCGATCCAGAACGCCGCTTCCGCCAGGCAGCCGTAGATCAGCGAAGCCAGTGCCTGCGGGCAAGCGTCGGCCACGATGCCTTGGTGTATCAACTGCTGGATAAGCCCCTGCATCGACTCGAGGCAATGGCGCTGCGAGTCCGGTGAAGCGCCGCCCAGGACCGCCCTCGCGTCGCGCAAGACGATGCGCTGAATTTCCGGTTCCAGGGCCATCTCCAGATAGGCACGGCAGCGATGGCGAAAGCCATCCCACAAGTCTGCAGCGCTGTCGGAGATGGTCTGCAGGCGGCCATCCATTTCCGCATCGATCTGCTCCACCACCGCCAGCAGCAAACCCTTCTTGTCGCCGAAGTGATGATACAACGCACCACGCGTCAGCCCTGCCTGCGCGGTGAGGTCGTCCATGGAAGTGTCGGCATAACCGCGCTCGCTGAACACTTTGCGGGCGGTGGCCAGCAGTGAAGCGCGGGTTTCTTCCATTTCCACACGGGTGCGGCGAACCATTGCTTTCTCCTTACATACGTAGCGTATGATTGTTTACATTCACTGCGTATGTATATATACTTTATTCATACGCGATGTATGTATTATCGCTGCGACGTGTTTCCGTTGCAAGCGGGGCACACCCGTTTATCGCCTGATCACATGAAGGATATGCACCATGAGTACGTCTTCCTGCGCTGCCGCAGAAACTTCCGTCCGCCACCCGTGGCTGGCGGTCACCGCTGTCGGCATGGCCACCTTTTCCGTCGTGACGACGGAAATGCTGCCGGTCGGCCTGCTGACGCCGATTGCCGACACCCTGGGCACCTCCACGGGAACGGCCGGCCTGATGATCTCGCTGCCGGCATTGCTGGCGGCCTTGTTCGCGCCGCTGGTCGTGCTCGCATCGGGAAGCCTGGACAGGCGCAACATTCTCTGTGGTTTGCTGACGCTCCTGGTGATCGCGAACATTGCCTCGGCCTTGGCGCAGAACATGGCGTGGATGCTGGCGGCGCGTGTACTCGTCGGTTTCTGCATGGGCGGCATCTGGGCCATCGCAGGCGGCCTCGCTTCCCGGCTGGTTCCTGCCCGTTCGGTTGGCCTGGCAACGTCGGTCATCTTCGGCGGCGTGGCGGCCGCTTCCGTGCTGGGCGTGCCGCTTGGCGCACACATCGGCGACCTTGCAGGATGGCGCTGGGCCTTCGGCGTCATGGCGCTGTTCAGCGGCCTGGTACTGGCGCTGCACCTGGCCGTCATTCCCGCCCTGCCCGCTGCCGGCTCGACGACCTTGCGCCAATTCGGCCTACAGCTGCGCAACAGGCAGTTGCAAGCGGGGCTACTTCTGACCCTGTTGCTGGTGACCAGCCATTTCATGGCCTTTACCTTCGTGCGCCCGCTACTGCTGTCCGTGTCGGGGTTCGATACGCAATGGCTGGGCGCACTGCTGTTTGCCTATGGCTTCGCCGGCATCATTGGAAACTTCTTGGCCGGTGTCGTCGCGGCGCGGCGCACGGCGACCACCATCATCGCCATCTCGTGCGGCCTGCTGCTCACGCCACTGCTGTTCCTGGCTGTCGGCGACTCCGGCATCGGCGGCGGCGTGGTATTGCTGGCCTGGGGACTGGCCTACGGCGGCGTATCGGTCGGCCTGATGACCTTGATGATGAAGGCGGCGCCCGGGGCCGTGGAGATCGTCGCCGCGCTGTATGTGGGCGTCTTCAATATCGGCATTGCGCTCGGGGCGTGGACCGGTGGCCAAGCCGTGGACAGGCTGGGCCTCTCCGCCAACCTGTGGCTTGCCGCAGGATTTGCCGCTGCCGCCTTGCTGCTGTCGTTTGGCATCAGCTTTATTGATGCAAACAAGCAGCCTGGCGCTGCAAGGGATTGACGGTGTCCGCCATCAGCCATACAAGTGCAGCAACACCTGCACGGCCACGATCTTGACGATGGTCATGCTGGGGAAAATCATCGCATAACCGAGGTTCGGGCGGTCCGACTTGGCCAGGCGGTTGGCAAACACCAGCACGGCCGGGTTGCCCGTGGCGCCGGCCGCGATGCCCAGCAGTTCAGGAAACGGCAGGCGCAGGAAGACCTTGCCCAGGATCACGACGAGCGCCACCACCACCAACACCGTCACGGCACCGAGCGCCAGCATGGGCAAGCCGTCGGCGCCCACTTGCTGCACGAAGGGCAAGCCGGACGCCATGCCGACGGAGGCGAGGAAAATCGTCAAGCCATAGTTGCGCATGACCAGGTTCGCTGACAGCGGCAAGCGCCAGCTGATCTTGCCCACTCGGCCCAGGCGGCCCAAAATCAGCGCCATCACTAGCGGCCCGCCAGCCAGACCCAGGCTGAACGAACCTATCCACGGCAAGGGAATCGGCACCAGCCCCAGCAGCACGCCCAGCACCATACCCATGCCCAGCGAGACATAGCTGAACTCGGCCGTGGCCGTGATGGAATTGCCGAACAGCTTGCGCACCTCGGCCGCATGTTTGGCCGGCGCAATGGCCATCACGCGATCGCCAAATTCCAGGGTCAGGAAGGGATGGGGCAAAATCATGGCGTCGCCACGGCGGATGAAGGCGATCTGCAGCGGGAAATCCTTGGCCAGATTCAGCTCGCCCAAGGGCACGCCGACGATTTCCGCGTCCGACACGAACACTTCCGTGCCGTCGAAATCGCTGCGGTCCTTCATCAAGCGGCCCGGGTCCAGGTGGCCCAGCGCCGTGCGCGCCGCTTCCACGCCCGCCACCGTGCCCGACACCATCAGCGCGTCGCCCACGCCAAGCACGAGGCCCGGATCAGGCAAGCGGTTCTGGTGGCCCTGGCGCACGCCGATCACTTGCACGCCAGCCAGGGGACCGTCGGCCAGTTCGGACAGGGCCGCGCCCGCCAGTTTGGCTGCATCGATGGTGATTTCGGAGACGACGATGGGCGCCGGCGGCGGCGTCAGCACGGGTTTCAAGATGCGCCCGGCCAGGTACAGGCCCAGCATGGGGCCGACGACGCCGAACGGATACGCGACGGCATAGCCGACGGCCGCGTCGCCATTGCCGTGCGACGCTTCCAGCGCCGCCTGCAGGGCGGCAGTGCTGGTCATGGCGCCGGCAAACACGCCGCTGGCCATGCGCAGCGAGATATCGATCCACTGCCCGCCCCAGATCGATACGGCCAGGCCGCCCATGACGGCGACGAAGGCGATCAGGTTATGTTTCTGCCCCGCGCCGCGCAAGCCGGCGAAAAACTGCACACCGTACTGCACACCGATGCCATACAGGAACAGCAGCAAGCCGATGGAGCCGACCATCGGCGGCGGCACGGAACCGGGAGCAAAGGCGCCCAGCGCCAGCCCCGCGAACAGCACGCCGCCCACGCCCAGCGAAAAGCCGAACACGCTGATGCGTCCCAGCGCATAACCGGCGCCGATGACGAGGAACAGGGCAAGGATGGGCGTGGACTCCAGCGTGTGGCGAAATAATGGAAGCATCGAACAACCTTGGTCTGGGGAAGGCCCAGTTTAGCATGCACAAAAGCAACACGATAGCGATGATGACAAGCAAGCGTGCGCAGCTTTATGCCATAAAACGGGCAAAAAAAAGCCCGCTGCGGGAGCGGGCTGAATCTAATTCCTGTGAGGAAGTAGAGGAGACAGATGCATGATGCCGCATCGCAGCATATTCATCCAATTCTATGTTGTGATGATAGAAATATGTTTTATCAATATCTGCCCTCCTCCTCGCGCAATGCCTGACGCACGGCGGGACGCTCGCCGACGCGCTCGATCAAACGCCTCACTTGCGGAAAGGCCGACAAGTCCACCTTTGTGTGCGCAGACCAGCCGAGGATGGTGTACAGATAGGCATCCGCAATGGAATAGCGCTCTCCCAGCAGATACGGCCCGCCGGCCGCCAGTTGCCGCTCCACATAGTCGAGGCGGGCGGCCAGGCGCGAGCGGGCCACGTCCTGTGCCTGCGCACCGTATTCCGGATGGAACAGCCAGGGGCTGAACACCTTGTGCAACTCGGTGGCAATAAAACCCAGCCACGATTGCAGCTGCACGCGCGCCATGGTGCCTGCCGGCGGCGCCAGTTCGCTGGCCGGCGCCAGGTCGGCCAGGTACTGCACGATGGCCGTGCCCTCCAGCAAGATCGTACCGTCGTCCAGCGCCAGCGCCGGCACGTACAGATTCGGATTGATGCGCGCATAATCGGCACCCGTTTCCGTGATGCGCGGGATCTTCCGGATATCGACACGTTCCAGTTCCAGCGAAATGCCCGCCTCGATGGCCACGATGTGCGGCGACAAGGAACACGTTCCCGTTGCGTAATACAGTTTCATGATGCCCTCCTTGAAAAAAGTTACACGGACGCGGGATCGAGCTTGTCCACGTCGATGCCGTATTTGGCGATGGCTACGCCAATCTTGCTGCGCGGCAGCTGCCCCCCATCGGCCAGCGCCGTCAGCGCGGCCAGCACGATGAAATGGCGGTCCACTTCAAAGAAAGTGCGCAGCGATTCGCGCGTATCGGAGCGGCCGAAGCCATCCGTGCCCAGGGTGACAAAGCGCCGGTCATGCACGAAGGGGCGCACCTGGTCGCCGACGATTTTCATGTAGTCGGTGGCCACCACCACCGGGCCTTGCCGGCCAGCCAGGCATTGCGCGATATACGGCACGCGCGGTTCGCTGCCCGGATGCAGCATGTTCCAGCGCTCCACGGCCAGGCCGTCGCGCCGCACTTGCGTCAGGCTGGTGGCGCTCCACACGTCGGCCGCGACGCCGAAATCCTGCTGCAGCAGCACGCTGGCGGCCAGCACCTCGCGCAGGATGGAACCGCTGCCCATCAGCTGCACGCGCGGCGTGCTTGCCGTAAGAGCTTCCGGGCTTTCCTGCAGCAGATACAGGCCCCGCAAGATGCCCGCCTCGGCTCCTGCTGGCATGGCCGGGTGCGGGTAGTTTTCGTTGAGCAAGGTGATGTAATAGAAAATATCCTCTTGCTCGGCAAACATGCGGCGCATGCCGTCGTGAATGATCACGGCCAACTCATACGCGAACGTGGGGTCGTACGAGATGCAATTGGGAATCACGGACGACAGCACGTGGCTGTGGCCATCGTCGTGCTGCAGGCCTTCCCCCATCAATGTCGTGCGTCCCGACGTGGCGCCCAGCAAAAAACCGCGCGTGCGGGCATCGGCTGCCGCCCACGCCAGGTCGCCCACGCGCTGCAAGCCAAACATCGAATAAAAGATGTAGAACGGGATGGTAGCCAGGCCATGGTTGCTGTACGACGTGCCGGCCGCGATCCAGGAAGAAATAGCGCCCGATTCGTTGATCCCTTCCTGCAAGATCTGCCCATCCTTGGCTTCCTTGTAATAGCTGAGCTGCCCGGCATCCTGCGGCGTGTACAGCTGGCCCAGGTAGGAATGGATGCCGATCTGGCGGAACAGGCCTTCCATGCCAAACGTGCGCGATTCGTCGGGCACGATAGGCACGATGATCTTGCTCAAGGCGGGATCTTTCAGCAAGGTGCCGAGGATGCGCACGAAGGCCATGGTGGTGGACGCGCCCCGCTCGCCGCTATCCTTGAGCTGGGTGGCGAACGTGGACAGCGGCGGTATGGGCAAAGGCGCCACCTTGCTGATGCGGGCCGGAATATGGCCGCCCAGCTGCGTCCGGCACGCGGCGAAGTAGCGGCCTTCCTCGCTGTCCGGCGCCGGTTTCAAGTAAGGCATTTCTTCCAGCTGGGCATCGCTGACGGGCAACGCGAAGCGGTCGCGAAACGCGCGCACGGCGTCGGCGCTCATCTTTTTCAGCTGATGGTTGATGTTCTGCCCTTCGCCCGCCTCGCCCATGCCGAAGCCCTTGACGGTCTTGGCCAGGATCACGGTGGGACGGCCCGGCGTGCGCATGGCCTCGGCATACGCGGCGTGCACTTTTTCCGGGTCGTGGCCGCCGCGCGTGAGCTTCCAGATGTCGTCGTCCGACATGTGCGCCACCAGCGCCAGCAGTTCCGGATACTTGCCAAAGAAATGCTCGCGCACGTAGGCGCCATTCTGCGATTTGAAGGTCTGGTAATCACCGTCCACGCATTCCATCATGCGCTGGCGCAACAAGCCGCTCGTATCGCGCGCCAGCAAGGCATCCCAGCCACTGCCCCAGATGACCTTGATCACATGCCAGCCGGCCGCGCGGAACGTACCCTCCAGCTCCTGGATGACCTTGCTGTTGCCGCGCACCGGGCCGTCGAGGCGCTGCAGGTTGCAGTTGACGACAAAGATCAGGTTATCGAGGCGCTCGCGTCCGCCCAGGGAAATGGCGGCCAGGGATTCGGGCTGGTCCATCTCGCCATCGCCGAGGAAGGCCCATACCTTGCGGCCCTGGTGTTCCTTCAAGCCACGGTACTCGAGGTAGCGCATGAAACGGGCCTGGTAGGCGGCCGTCAGCGGGCCCAGGCCCATGGAGACGGTGGGAAATTGCCAGAAGTCGGGCATCAGCCGGGGATGCGGATACGAGGACAAGCCCTCGCGCCCCGCTTCGCGGCGGTAATTGTCCAGCTGCGCTTCCGTGATGCGGCCTTCCAGATAGGCGCGGCCATAGATGCCGGGCGCGGAATGGCCCTGGATGTAGACCAGGTCGCCGGCGAACTGGTCCGTGCGGCCACGGAAGAAGTGGTCGAAACCCACGTCGTACAGTACGGCCGCCGACTGGTAGGTGGCGATGTGGCCGCCCACGTTCGAATGCTTGGCCGCGCGCAAGACCATCACCATCGCATTCCAGCGGATATACGCGTTCAGGCGGCGCTCGATGGCCAGGTCGCCCGGATACGCGCCCTGGCGTTCCGTGGCGATGCTGTTGGTATAGGCGGTGGTGACGCGGCCATGCATGCCGCCGTGCTGCGCGGAATCGGAATCGACGAGCTGGTCAAGCAAATAATGGGCGCGCGGGCGTCCTTCCACCGCGACGACGGCTTGCATCGCCTCCAGCCATTCTTTGGTTTCCTGCGGGTCGATATCGGGCACAGCAAGGGATGTGGTCATGGCGGTCTCCTGGGTTGGGAATTCAATACGCGAATAATTGCTGATGCAATCATTGCATTTGCAATTGTTACGGCGGCCATTGTATAGCGCTATAATTGCATTTGCAACTGTGATCGATCTGGAGGAATACCGATGTCTGAAACTGCCCCTGAAATTGGCTCGGCCCCTGCGCCCGACCTGTGGTTCGCGTTCGTGCGCACGCACCGTTTGATGATCCGCGAAATCGAACGCCGCCTCGCCGCCGCCGGCCTGCCCGTGTATGCGTGGTATGACGTGCTGTGGGGACTCGAAAGCGGACAGGACGGTTCGCGCCGCATGCATGAACTGGCCGACGCTCTGGCCATCGAGCGCTACAACCTGACGCGCCTGGTGGACAAACTGGAAACGGACCGGCTGGTGACGCGCACGCGTTCGATGGAAGACGGGCGCGCCGCCTTCGTTTCCATCACGCAAGACGGGAAAATCCTGCGCAAGAAGATGTGGGCCGTCTACCAGGCCACGGTGGCCGACCTGTTCCTGGCGCAATTTGGCAGCGGCGAGCAGCAGGACTTCAGCGCCGCCCTCGCGCGCGCCGCCGAGGCGGCACGCAATGCCGCTCACAGCAAGGCGTAACGCCGCAGCGCGTACTCGACGAACTGCAGGGGCAGCGTGCCATCGTCGGCCAGGGCTTTCAAGGCGGTGACGGCCAGCCATGGCGCACTGACCTCCATCATGGCGTCAGCGCCGACGGCGATGAAACGCCCGCGCACGTAGCCGCCGATCTGGCCCGCGATGTGCTGTCCATAGCCGGTGACGGCAATGACGGGCGCGGCACTGTCATCGAGGCACTGCCGCACATGGGCCAACCTTGGGACGGCGCGCGGATGACGCAGGTTCCACTGCTCCGCCGCCTGCGCATCGCGCGCCAGGCGCGTGTAGCTGGGGCAACTCCACACTTGCGCGGCGATATCCCAGTCGTCCTTCAGCAAGCGGGCCGCATCGGCAACGACGGCCAGCATCGTTCCCGCACCGCACAGGCGCAACCGGCATGGCGCCGGATCCGGCGGCGAAACACGGTACATGCCCAGGCTGGCCGCTGCCGCATCGGCGTCCGACAAGGGCATCGCCACCGCATCTTCGCCCGCATTTTCATCCGCACCTTCGTCCGCATCTTCGTCCGCATCTTCGTCATGTATGGCCAGATAGTAATAGCCTGTCTGCTGTTCCACATACAGCGTTTCCAGTGCCGAGCGCAGGATGGCGCGCACTTCCTCGCCCGTGGCCGGGTCGAACGGCGTGCAATTGTGCTGCGTGGCGAGCCAGGCGGGCAGCGCGGGCTGCACGCCTTTCGGCCAGAGAGAAGATTGCGTTTCCGCATCGCTGCAGACGATGCCACGCTCGCGCGCATCGACCAGCACGCCATTCAATGCCTGGAGCGAGGCGGGGCGGCACAGATACAGCAGCGGTTTGTCGGCGCCATAGCGCAGCGGCCAGGCACTGGCGGACGCCGTCACATTCCAGGCATCGTCAGGCCGCTGCGTCACTTCCGCGCGCACGACGCGGATGGCATTCGCCGCGCCCGGCCCCGTCTGCAAGCTGCCCGCCATGGCGCCCAGCGCGCGGCGCGGCGACACCTGCCGCAACGGCAACGCCGGCGGTGCCGCCAGCACGGCCAGACAGGCTTGGACGGCGTCGCGCGCCACGTCCAATGGCGGTGGAGGAAATAAAGGGGAAGAATGCATGAAAGCTCCTGTCGCAACAATGCTTGCGCAAGGCAGACATTGCCTATACGATTGCAAATGCAACGATTGTAGTTGCAATCCTTTGCGCGTACAAGTGACGCGAGCCAAGCGAAATCTGTCTTCGAGGTGAAAAATGACGCTGAACAATCCTGAAACCGTGCGCATGGCGTATGCCGTGAAACTGACGAATGCGCAAGTCGAGGCGGCAAAGCGCCTGTATGCCGCGCATTTCGGCGGCACGGACAACCCGCAGGCGATGGCCGCCATCATCGCGGCGCTGGCGCGCAACTACAGTTCGGCCGTGGCGGCGAATGTGCTGTAGCGCATCACGCATGGTGCAGGCAAAACCGCGATGGAAGCGGGCCTAGCTCGTTCCAAAAATGACGAGCTTTCGATGCGATCTTTGTTCACGCGTCAACAGTACGCGGGCCTGCTCTACGGTCACGCAATCGTGCGGCGCAAACCCCGCTGGCACCGTTTCCGCATCGCGCGCGAAGAGTTGCGGATCATTGATCACGTCATAATCGCCGCGTTTGAAAAGCAATTGCTCGATACCGGCGCCCCCTTCGGACATCGGTGTGACGACGATCAGCGACCAAAGGCCTTCATCACCCAGAAATTTCTTTTGCTTCAGGAATGCGTTAACGCGGTCTGCATGCGGCTCCGAGTCGCTCAGCTCGCTCTGATAAATTCCCATCGGGCACAGCATCGTGCCGGCCGGCCACCCCATATCGGGCAGTGCTGCGACCGTGACCGGACGCAATTGGGCCAAATGGCGGTCAAACGGGTGCTTCTCCGCCGAACAGGCACCGAGCGCCATCAGCGCCAGCGTGCCGGCGGCGCGAAACAAAGGCATCATCAACTTGTCTCCTTGCATGTTTATGTTTAAACAAGTTTATCTTAAGCGATAAGGCCATGGAAGCAGGCAAAAAAAAGCCCGCTATGGAAGCGGGCTGAATCTAATTCCTGTGAGGAAGTAGAGGAGACAAATGCATGATGCCGCATCGCAGCATATCTATCCAATTGCATGTTGTGATGACAGAAATACGATTGTTCTATATCTCAGCCACGTTTCAGCCATAGCGGCCTCCCCTGCCGCCGCCATCGTTACGCCACGGTGTCGCCGCGCAAAGTTTTGGCTGCCGCCACCATGTTGGCCAGCGCGGGAATGACTTCTTTCCAGCCACGCGTCTTCAGGCCGCAATCGGGGTTGACCCACAGGCGCTGCGCGGGGATGCGTTCGGCCGCCTTGCGCATCAGCTTGACCATTTGCTCCTGGCCAGGAATATTCGGCGAGTGGATGTCGTAGACGCCAGGGCCGATGTCGTTCGGATAGTTGAAATCATCGAAGGCGTCCAGCAATTCCATGTCGGAACGTGAGGTTTCGATCGTGATGACGTCCGCATCCATGCCGGCGATCTGCGCGATGATGTCGTTGAATTCCGAATAGCACATATGCGTGTGGATCTGCGTTTCGTCGGCCACCCCATTGGCCGTGAGGCGGAACGATTCCACGGCCCAACGCAGGTACTCGGCCCACTGGGATTTGCGCAGCGGCAAGCCTTCGCGCAGCGCCGCCTCGTCGATCTGGATCACGCGGATGCCGGCCTGTTCCAGGTCCTGTACTTCGGCGCGGATGGCCAGCGCCAGCTGGTAGCACGACACGGAACGGGGCTGGTCGTCGCGCACGAAGGACCAGTTCAGGATCGTGACGGGGCCCGTCAGCATGCCTTTCATCGGCTTGTCCGTCAGCGACTGGGCATAGGTGCTCCACTCGACCGTCATGGCGCGCGGCCGGCTGATGTCGCCGAACAAAATGGGCGGTTTCACGCAGCGCGAACCGTACGATTGCACCCAGCCGAACTGGCTGAAGGCGTAGCCGTCGAGCTGTTCGCCGAAATATTCCACCATGTCGTTGCGTTCCGCTTCGCCGTGCACGAAGACGTCCAGACCCAGGGTTTCCTGTTCCTGGACGCAATGGGCGATTTCCTCCTGCATCAGCTTTTTATAGCTGGCTTCATCGAGCTGGCCGCTGCGGAACTGGCTGCGGGCCTGGCGGATTTCCGCCGTCTGGGGGAAGGAGCCGATGGTTGTCGTCGGATACGCGGGCAGTTGCAACAGCGCAGCTTGCTTGGCTGCACGCTCGGCATAGCCGCTGGCGCGCTGGCCCAGACTGGCGTCGATGCGGGCCACGGCCGCTTTGACGTCGGGATTATGCACGCGCGGCGACTGGCGGCGCGCTTGCACGGCCGCATGATTGGCATCCAGCGCAGCTTGAACGGAAGCACGGCCTTGGTTCAGGGCGCCAGCGATCGTGTGCACTTCATCGAGCTTTTGACGGGCAAAGGCCAGCCAGGATTGAATATCCGTATCGAGCTTTTGTTCGCTGTCCAGGTCGACAGGCACGTGCAGCAAGGAGCACGACGGGGCGATCCACAAGCGCGATTGCAGGCTGGCGTGCACGGGTTCCAGCCATGCCAGCACTGCATTCAAATCCGTCTTCCATATATTGCGCCCATTCACGACACCCAGCGACAGCACGCTGGTGGCAGGCAACTGGGCAATCACCTGCTCCACTTCCTCACGGGCATTGATGGCGTCAAGGTGCAAGCCTTGCACGGGCAGCTTGCACGCCAGTGCCAGGTTCTCTTGCAGCTTGCCGAAATACATGGCCAGCAGCAGCTTGACGTTGTTGACCTTGCTCAAGGCATCATAGGCCGTGACGAGCGCCTGCTGCCAGGTACTGTCCAGTTCCGTGACGAGGATAGGCTCATCGATCTGCACCCACTCCACGCCTTGGGCGGCCAGTTCCTGCAGCAGTTGCACGTAGACGGGCAGCAAGCCTTGCAGCAGCGCCAGCTTGTCGCAATCATCCTTGGCCTTGCCCAGCCACAAATAGGTAACGGGGCCGATCAGCACAGGCTTGGCCGTTATTTTCAGCTGGTGCGCTTGCGCCAGTTGCTGCAACAAACGGCTGCTGTCGAGCTTGAATTGCGTCCCGGCCGAAAATTCCGGCACGATGTAGTGATAATTGGTGTCGAACCATTTCGTCATTTCGCCGGCGTGGACGCAGCTGCAATCGCTGTCGCTGGCCGAGCGGCCCCGGGCCACGCGGAAATAGTTATCGAGCGCCGCGCCTTCCAGGCCGCGCACGCGCTGTGGCAAGTTACCCAGGGTAAAACTCAGATCCAGCACCTGATCGTAGAAGGAAAAGTCGCCCACGGGCGCCAGGTCCAGCCCGCTCTGGTCTTGCCAGTGGCGCTGGCGTAATGCGGCGCCCTGGCCTTCCAGTGCGTCCAGGCTGCTGTTGCCCTTCCAATAGTCTTCCAGGGCGAATTTCAGTTCGCGTTTGGCGCCGATGCGCGGATAGCCCAAATTGTGTGTCGTGACGGTCATGCTCATGCCTCCTGATGAAGTATGCAGTCATCATAGAGGCTTTTATCCATGAAAAATAATGGTAAAATCTCATGAATCCATTAATAATATTCATGGAAATCCAAACGGGCACGGGCAAAAAAAAGCCCGCTATGGAAGCGGGCTGAATCTAATTCCTGTGAGGAAGTAGAGGAGACAGATGCATTTTGACGCATTGCGGCATATCACGCCAATCATGTGTTGTGATGAGCAAGATAAGCCCCATCAATATCTTGGCGTGAGGCCCTTGTTGCTTACTTGACGCTGCCAGCCGCTTCCTCGATCAGCTTGGCCACTTCCGCCGGATTCGAGCTCATCACCACGTGCGAGGCGCCGTCGATCACGACGGTTTTCTTCGCATTGGCACGCTTGGCCATGAAGGCCAGCGCTTCTGCGGGAATATTCTTGTCTGCCTTGCCGTAGACAAACCAGGACGGGATCCCCTTCCAGCCTGGCGCAGGCGAGGCTTCGTTCAGCGCCGCATCCGTGATCGGACGCTGGCCGACCGCCATCAGGCGCGCCTTGGCCGCTGGCAAATCGGCGGCGAACTGGTCGTGGAACTTGGCCTGCTCGATAAACAGGTCGTTGCTGCCATCGGCCAGCGGTACGGGCTTGGCCAAGGCCGTACCCAAGGTGCCGCCCGGATATTTACCGGACAGGCCAGCTGCCGTCTCGCCGGCATCGGGAGCAAACGCCGCCACGTAGACCAGCGCCTTGACGTTGCCGCCTGCCTGGGCAGCGGCGCTGATCACGGAACCGCCGTAGGAGTGCCCCACCAGCACGACCGCGCCAGGCACGCTGTTGACGACACGAGCCACGGAATCGGCATCACTCTTGACGCTACGCAGATGATTGGCCGCGCCGATGACGGTGTAGCCGTCTTTTTGCAGGATGGCGGCGACGCCGTCCCAGCTCGATGCATCGGCAAACGCGCCATGGACCAGGACGATGGTGGGCTTGACGGCGCCCGCCGCCGAAGCCGGGCTGGCAGGAACGACGCTGGCGAACAAGGTGCCCACGATGGCGGCAATGGACAATGGCTTGATGAATGAGGTCATGATGATTCCCGATATGATTGGAGAGTGGTGACGAGCTGCCCGCATCGGCAGGCGAGTCGAAATACTAGCACTCAACAATGTCATTTTTGCAGCTTTGGCGGCGACCTGATCTTCTTGCAGGGGCAAGGCCTGGCCCTATGGTCTGGCGGCGGGTCGCTGGTGTTGCCGGCGGTGGACAGCGGCGATGGCGACGCAAAAAAAAAGGTTCTTCGCGGAGAATGGGGGAAGACAGGATTGACGACTGAGCGGGATGTGGAGGCGGAGGCCTGATGTTGGTAGATTGATAGTCGCCAAACAAGTCAATCTGTCAAACCACCGCCATGCTCAATGTTATGTCGTCGCTTCCGTTTTGGGAAGGCCATATTGTCGATTCCGTCCAAGAACAAGAAGACGGCTCCCTGCTGATCGTTCTCCAGGCCTGCCCGGCAAGCGATGCGTTATGTGGGGCATGCCACCAGCCCTGCGCGCTGGTGCATGAGCGCCGAAGGCGCAAGGTACGCGACCGCGACATGTTGGACAAGCGTGTCTGGCTCGACGTGCCAGTACGGCGATTGGATTGTCATCACTGCGATGCGCGCGTCGCCGAGCATATTGCCTGGCTTGATCGACGCGCGCGTATCACACACCGCGTACGCCTCTGGGTCGAGGCGTTGGCGCAGTTGCTCCCCATTGCCCATATAGCCCGCCTCACTGGCCTGCACTGGCATACCATCAAAGAGATTGATCATCGGCGTTTGCAGCACCTGCATGGCGACTTTTCGGCGGAAGGCGTACGCCGTCTAGTCATGGACGAGTTTGCTCTGCACAAGGGGCATCGTTACGCTACCGTGGCCTTGGATGCAGAGCGCATGCGCGTCCTTTGGGTTGGGGAAGGCAATAGCCGAGAGGCGATCCGGCCATTTTTCGAGAGGCTGGGAGAGGAAGGTTGCCAACGAATCGAAGCCGTTGCCATGGATATGAACACGGCCATGGATCTTGAGGTCCGCCAGCAATGTCCGAATGCCGAGGTGGTCTACGACCTGTTTCACGTTGTGGCCCGCTTTGGCCGCGAAGTCGTCGACCGGGTACGCGTTGACCAAGCCAATACCTTACGTGCCGAGCCGAAGGCGCGCCAGGTCATCAAGCGCAGCCGCTGGCTGCTACTACGCAACCGCAACAACCTGAAAGCCGAGCAGGCCATCCAGCTTGAGGAACTGCTCGCTGCCAATCAGCCCTTGGCGACGGTCTACCTACTCAAAACTGAACTCAAAGAGATCTGGTATGCGCCATCGGTCCGGGAAGGTGCTCGCCGATGGAAAGCCTGGCTCAACCTTGCTCTGGAAAGCCAGATCGCACCACTGGTCCAGTTTGCCAAACGCCTCGCCAAATACCGGCGCGGTATCCTCGCTTCGTCCATCTACCCGATGAACTCTTCGGTCCTCGAAGGCGTCAACAACCGCATCAAGGTCATCAAGCGCATGGCCTACGGATTTCGGGATGCATCCTATTTCTTCTTGAAGATCAAGGATGCCTTTCCCGGCAAAACGCGATGAACCAAAAAAAAGCCCGCTGCGGGAGCGGGCTGAATCTATTTCCTTGGAGGAGATAGAGGAGACAGATGAATGATGCCGCGTCGCAGCATATAAAACCACTTTATATTCGTGATGTCAGAAATACGCGATAGTGATATTAGGGGCAACGAAGCATTCCACACGGCAACTTTTATGCTGCCACTTCCGTTTTCCCGTCGCCAGAACGCAACATATTCTTGATGCCCCGCAGCGCCTGCCGCACGCGCGCCTCGTTTTCGATCAGGGCAAAGCGCACGTATTCATCGCCATATTCGCCGAAACCGATGCCGGGCGACACGCTGACCTTGGCCTTTTGCAGCAGCAGCTTGGCAAATTCCAGCGAACCCAGGTGGCGATACGCTTCCGGGATATGTGCCCAGATATACATCGACGCCTTCGGTTTCTCCACCATCCAGCCCGCTTCATGCAAGCCTTTCACCAGCACGTCGCGGCGGCGCTGGTACTGGGCGCAGATGTCCGTCACGCAGCTTTGGTCGCCTTCCAGCGCGGCTATGGCGGCCACTTGCACGGGCGTGAAACTGCCGTAGTCGTGGTAGCTCTTGATGCGCGCCAGGGCCGCCACCAGTTCCGCGTTGCCCACCATGAAGCCGATGCGCCAGCCCGCCATGTTGTAGCTTTTCGACATGGTGAAAAACTCGACGGCCACGTCGCGCGCGCCGGGCACCTGCATGATGGACGGCGCCTTCCAGCCATCGAAAGTAATGTCGGCATACGCGAGGTCATGCACCACCAGAATATTGTGCTGCTTCGCCAGCGCCACGACTCTTTCAAAAAATTCCAGTTCCACGCATTGCGCCGTGGGGTTGGACGGGAAACCGAGCACCATCATCTTCGGTTTCGGGTAGCTTTCGCGGATGGCCCGTTCCAGTTCGGCAAAGAAATCCACGCCCGGCCCCATGCGCACGGAGCGGATATCGGCGCCCGCGATCACGGCGCCCCAGATGTGGATCGGGTAGCTGGGATTCGGCACCAGCACCGTGTCGCCACGGTCGAGTGTCGCCAGCATCAAGTGGGCCAGGCCTTCTTTCGAGCCGATGGTGACGATGGCTTCGCTGTCCGGGTCGATGTCGACCTCGTAGCGCTTCTTGTACCAGTGTGAAATGGCGCGGCGCAGGCGGGGGATGCCTTTTGACGCGGAATAACCGTGCGTGTCGGGGCGTTTCACCGTCTCGACCAGCTTGTCCACGATGTGGGCCGGCGTGGCGCCATCGGGATTGCCCATCGACATGTCGATGATGTCCTCGCCACGGCGGCGCGCGGCCATCTTGAGCTCGGCGGTGATATTGAAAACGTAGGGGGGAAGGCGATTGATGCGCGAAAAGCTGCGCGGAGCTTGGCTGTCGGTCATGGTATCTCTATACGTAAGCGCCCGGATCCGTCCGAGCGACGTTGGCACAATGCGTGTGCCTGCAGTGATACTAACCCGAGCTTGCGGAAACTGGCAAGGCCGATTCGGACACGCTACAATACGTACTGATCGAAAATGAGCGCACCGGTTGGTAACCCGGTAAGTGCCCGGCGCAGTCCGGCATGCTCCCGCCCACGCGGACCCACGGCGCTGACCCTTGGCTGTACCACCAGCCGGGGAGGTGTTCTGGTTCGTGCATTTTTCCCGCCGCGCCATCCCTCCCCTGCATTGATGAGGAATGAATACGGATGGCAACACACGACACCGCAGTAGATGGCATGACCCTGGACCGCGCCAGCATGGAACAGCAGCTGGCGCAATCGGTACGCCACTTCATCGATTGCGCCTTCGACGGCGAAGACTTGTCGCGCCTCGATTTGCAAGGCTGCACCTTCGAGCGCTGCACCTTTGCCGACACCAACTTGTTCGCCAGCAAACTGGCACGCAGCACCTGGCGCCGCTGCCGCGCGGGCAGCGCCGATTTCGAATCCGTCGATGCCGTCGACGCCAGTTTCGAAGGCTGCGACCTGAACAACACGAAATGGCGGCGCGCCAAGCTGGCCTCGGCCACCTACCGCGGCTGCAAGCTGACGGGCGCGTCTTTCGAGGAAGTGGCCCACCTGGGCCTCACCTTCGAAGACAGCCTGCTGGTGGGCGCCGACTTGCGCGGCTTTTCGTTCCGCAAGGCGACATTAAAACAGCTGGATTTTTCCGACGCCTACCTGGCCGGCTGCGATTTCCGCGAGGCCGTCTTCGAAGGCGGCAGCCTGCGCAATGCCACGATCAAACTGGCGAAGTTCCAAGGCGCGGACTTGCGCGGTGCCGATATCGACGGTTTCAAATTGAGCGAAGCGGCGCTGCTGAAAGGCGCCGTCATCACGCATGCGCAGGCGGCAAACTTCATGCGCGCGCTCGATCTGGTGGTGATTTGATCTGAACAGACAAAAAAAAGCCCGCTACGGAAGCGGGCTGAATCTATTTCCTTGGAGGAGATAGAGGAGACAAGTGCATCTTGCGGCATTGCGGCATATCACGCCACTTTATCTTTATGATGATAGAAATACTCATCAGTGATAATGAGGCCCCATCAGGGTTTCAAGCCGTGCGGCGCGTGGCCTGCGGTAAAAATTCGCCCAGCCACACCAGCAAGGCCAGGCCTGGAAACGCCATGCCAGTCAGCAAGGTTGCCTGCCAGCCGTAGCTTGCATATACCCAGGCGCCGATGGCCGAGCCCGCCGCGCCACCGGCGAAGAACAGCGCGAAATACAGGCCGTTCAGGCGGCCCCGCACTTCCGCACCCAGGCTGAAGATGGCACGCTGGCCCAGCACGAGGTTGGCCGCCACGCCCATGTCGAGCACGATGGAAGCGACCACCAGCAGCCCCAGCGCCACATGTTTCGATTCCGGCGCAAACATCGGCAAGGCGAAGGCGACGATGCCCAGCGCCAGCGCAACGGCCGTGGCCGGCAAGGTGTGGCCCGCATCGGCCAGGCGGCCGGCGATGGGCGAAGCGACGGCACCGGCCATGCCCACCAGGGCAAAGATGGCGATGCCCGTTTGCGACAGGCCGAACGCGGGGCTGGACAACACCAGCGGCGTGACCGTCCAGAACAGGCTGAAGGCGCCAAACAGGCCAGCGTGATAGGCGGCGCGGCGGCGCAGCACGGGCGTGCCCAGCAGCAAATGCCACAGCGAAGCCATCAGGGCTGGATATTTCATGCCCGACACGGGCTGGCGCACGGGCAAGGCGCGGCGCAGGACCAGCGCCAGCAGTACCATCAGCACGGCGGCACCGCCAAACACCACGTGCCAGCTGGCGTGCGCAGCCACCAGCGAGGCCACGGGGCGGGCCAGCATGATGCCCAGCAATAAGCCGCTGACTACCTTGCCCACCGTCTGGCCCCGCGTCGCTTCCTGCGACAGGTGGGCGGCAAACGGCACGATCACTTGCGCCGCCACGGAACCGAGGCCGATGGCCAGTGCGGCGGCCAGGAACACGATGGCGCCCGTGGAGAGGGCCGCCACCACAAGGGCCGTGGCCGTCACCAGCAAGGCAGTGACGATCAGGCGGCGGTTTTCCAGCAAGTCGCCCAGGGGCACGACAAACAGCAGGCCCAGGGTATAGCCGACTTGCGTCAGGGTGACGATCAGCCCGGCCGCCTTGGCCGACAGGCCCGTCGAGGCGCTGATGGGCCCGACGAGGGTTTGCGCGTAGTACAGATTGGCGACGATCAGGCCGGAAGCGATGGCCAGCAGCAGCACCATGGCGGGTGAAATGTCGTGGGGAGCAGACGGTGAGGCCTTGTTCATGTTGTTTCCTCGGTTCGATAGGGATGTTGCCATTCTAGGCAAAACTGGGGCAAAGATAATTAGGGCATAATCCCTCTACACTTTTCACATAAGATGAACAATTAGACGAAAGCTATCCCATGGACAAGATCAAGGCCATGCAAACCTTCGTGCGCATCGTCGAGGCCAACAGTTTTTCCAAGGCGGCCGAAACATTGAATTTACCGCGCGCCGCGCTGACGGCCACGCTGCAAAAGCTGGAAGCCTACCTGGGCACGCAATTGCTGCAGCGAACCACGCGCCGCCTGTCGCTGACGCCGGAAGGGGCCGAATACTTTCGCCACTGCATCGATATCCTGAAAGCCGTCGATACGGCGGAGCTGGCGTTTCGCGGCCCGGACGCGAAAAAACCGCGCGGCTTACTGCGCATCAACCTGCCCAATACCGTGGGCCGGCGCCTGATCATTCCCCATATCGCGCAATTCCATGCCGCGTATCCGGACGTGCAATTGCAGTTGAGCCTGACGGACCGCCTGGTCGACCTGACGCAGGAAGGCATCGATTGCGCCTTGCGCGTGGGCACCTTGCAAGATTCCGCCTTCATCGGCAAGCAGATCGGCCTGATGCGCTTCGCCACGTGCGCCTCGCCCGCCTACCTGGCGCGGCACGGCACGCCGCACACCCTGGCTGACCTGGCTGCGCACAGCGGCATCATGCATTACTCGGGCCGCACGGGACGCGCCTTCGACTGGGATTTCCAACAAGGCAAGGAAGTGGTGCGCGTGCAGATGGCCGGCCCCATCGCCGTCAATGACGCGGACGCCAGCGTCGATTGCGCGCTGCAAGGGCTGGGTGTGGCGCAGGCGGCCATGTACCAGGTGCGCCAGCACCTCGACAGCGGAGCGCTGGTGGCAGTGCTGCCCGACTGCCCGCCGACGCCGATGCCCATGTCGCTGCTGACGCCGCAAGGCCGGCTGGCCACGCCCAAGCTGCAGGCGTTTGCCGGATGGCTGACGACTTTGCTGGCGGCCCACCCCGATGTGCAACTGCCCACGCACAATATCTGAGGCAAAAAAAAGCCCGCTACAAGGAGCGGGCTGAATCTATTTTCTTGGAGGAGAATAGAGGAGACAAGTGAATTATGCTGCATCGCGGCATATCAATCCAATTGATTGTTGGAATGATAGAAATACGCGAAACGAATAACTACTGTTTACCCCAAAGCAAAAGCTGGGGTCAATCACTTCGTGATCGGAATGTGCTCCATTGGAGCACATTCCCCCGACGGGTCTGACCCCGCATTCATTACTTCGCCGTCGCCGCCACCGGCGTCGCCTTCACATCTGCGGCATACGGCAAGACCTTGGATGCCAGACGGGTGTCGGCCTTGATCAGCGCCACTTCGTCGGCCAGGATGCGCGCCGCTTCGTTCAGCAGCACGTCCTTGGCACTCTTGGCGGCCGTTTCGGCGTCCAGTTCGGCACTCAGGGCCCGTTCGTCGCCCTGCAGGCCGTCGTCGGTGCGCAAGGCGCCCTTCACGGCCGCGATCTGCTTGGCCGTCTTGTTGGCCGCTTTCGCGCCCTTCAGCACGTCTTTCGGATCGGGAATTACCACCAGGTCGTCGGCAGGATTCGAAATCTGCGCGATCAGGCGTTTTTCACGGGCCTTGGCGCGCGCTTCCTGGGCATCGCGCTCCTTGCGGCGCACGGTTTCATTGAGCGAAATCTGGTTTTCCTTGCGTTGCTTGACGACGAGGGCGATGTCATCGAGCAGGTACTGGAAATCCTTGTCCTTGGCCACGCGCGCTTCATGTTTCTTGTCCAGCAGCGGCACGATATCCTTCAGGTCGCCCGTCGGCATGTACGGCGCCGGCTTGATGGCCACCCATGGCAGGGCATTGTCATAGCTCGATTCGCCGAAGTTTTCCGTGTCCGACATGGCGGGCAGCTTGATGTCGGGAGTCACGCCGCGCAACTGCGTGGTACCGCCATTGATGCGGAAGAACTGGGCGATGGTCATCTTCAGCTCGCCGAAGCGGGCTTTCTCGCTGCCGCCGAAGCGGTCGAGGTTGAACAAGGTTTGTACGGTACCCTTGCCGAAGCTGCCTTCGCCGATGATGACGCCACGGCCGTAATCCTGCACGGCGGCGGCGAAAATTTCGGACGCCGAGGCCGAGCCGCGGTTGATCAGCACGCCCATCGGGCCATCCCAGGCCAGGCCCGTATTGGTGTCGCTTTCCACGTCGACCTTGCCTTCGGCATTGCGCTGCATCACGACCGGGCCCTTGTCGATGAACAGGCCCGTCAGTTCGACGGCTTCGTTCAGCGAACCGCCACCATTGTTGCGCAAGTCGATGAGGACGTTGTCGACCTTATCCTTCTTCAACTCGGCCAGCAAACGGCTGACGTCGCGCGTGGCGCTCTTGAAATCCTTGTCGCCACGGCGGCGCGCTTCGAAGTCCTGGTAGAAGGTCGGCAGGGCAATGACGCCGATACGGCGCTTGACGCCGTTGTCGCGCACTTCGATGATCGATTTCTTCGCCGCCTGCTCTTCCATGCTGATTTTCTTGCGCACCAGCGGCACGACCACGTGCTTGGCGTCGGGGCCGGCATCGGCCGGCAGGATATCGAGGCGCACGACGGAATCCTTGGCGCCGCGGATCAATTGCACCACGTCATCGATGCGCATGCCCAGCACTTCGGTGATGGGGCCGCTTTCGCCCTGCCCCACGCCGACGATGCGGTCACCTACTTTCAGCTTGCCCGACAAGCCGGCCGGGCTGCCCGGCACGACTTCGCGCACGACCGTGTATTCGTCGCGCGTCTGCAGCACGGCGCCGATGCCTTCGAGCGACAGCCGCATGGCGATGTCGAAGTTATCGGAAGCGCGCGGGCCCAGGTAATTGGTATGCGGCTCGATCGACATGGCGTAGGCGTTCATGAAAATCTGGAACACGTCTTCGCTGTTGAGCTTGCGCGCACGGGTGGTGTAGCTTTCATAGCGCTTGTCCAGCGTTTCGCGGATGGCCTTGTCTTCCTTGCCTGCCAGTTTCAAACGCAGCCAGTCGTTCTTGACGCGCTTGCGCCACAGGTCGCGCACTTCCTCGTCATTCTTCGGCCAGGCGGCTTTTTCGCGGTCGATCTGGTAGCTCTCGTCGGAGGCAAAGTCGAACTTGGTTTTCAGCAATTCACGCGCATACGCCATGCGCTCGTCGAAACGCTGCTGGTACAAATTGTAGATGGCAAACGGCGACGTCAGGTCTTCATTGATGATGGCGTCGTCCAGCTTGGTGCGCAGCGGGGCGAAACGGTCGATGTCGGCCTGCACGAAAAACAGTTTTTCCGCGTCCAGGGACTTGAAGTAGCGGTCGAAGATTTTCTCGGACATGGCGTCGTCGAGCGGCATGGCCTTGTAATGGACGCGCGTCAATACGCGCGATGCCCACAAGGCGGCCTGCGTTTGCTGGGCCAGCGGCTTCATGGGTAGCGGAGGAGCGGCGCTCTTGTCCGTCTGGGCTGCGCCAGCGTTGGCTGACAGGGCAAGCACCAGGGTGACCAGCATCATTTGCTTCTTCATCGGCTTCTCCGAAAATTAGTTGAATCAATTCCAGGCGGCGCAGCTATTCATGCGCCAGCCAGCAAGACAGTAAGGGGAATACACGACTGGTCTGCATATTATTCTACAGGATACGGCCTGGCAGTCTCCCAAGGAATATCAGTTTCTTCCCGGAAGCTTAAACGCGGATTAAGGATGGCGTCTCATTCATTACAAAGTGAAACATTCGTGACAAAAATTGCATCACCACTCAGCGACGAAGACCAAAACGCTTCATTGGAATCAAAAAAGTCAATGGACTGTTTTTGCGATCCTTGATGTGGATGATGTTTTTGCGCGAAAAATTAATTCCTGCGGGAAACACTTAGTAACAAAAGGCAAGCAACATGCTATCATCGCGCCCTGAAATCCAGCTTGCCCGTGCGCGGCTCCCACAGCCGGCGCGCCTCCGTTTCAGCAGTATCCCCACCAGATCCCCTCCCCGCGTGTCATGTCATGACCAGGAATGGCCGAGCTGATTACCCTTTGCCAGACTCAAACTATGCCTACAATTTCGTTCTCCCCCCGCCACTGGAGTGTCGGCGGCAAGATTACCGTGTTCACGTTTGCCCTCGTCAGCCTGATCCTCGCCAGCCTGACGACCTTGATCAGCATCCGCACTTCGACTGCGCTGGAACAGCGCGCCGAAGCGGCCGTCACCAGCGAACTCAATAGCGTCATGACGACCACGGAAGTGTTCCACACGGCCATGGTCAACGAGGCCGCCAGCTTCGCGCGCCTGTTCGCGGCCGAATTTCCCGGCCCGTTCACGGTCGACGCGGGTGCCATGGTGGCCGTCGCCGGCAAGGCCACGCCCGCGCTGGCCAACGGCGGCAAGGTGCTCAACCTCGACACGGCCCTGGTCGACCGCTACACGGCCCAGACGGGCGTGATCGCCACCATCTTTGCCGCCAATGGCGATGAATTCGTGCGCATCAGCACCTCGCTGAAAAAGCAGGATGGCGAACGGGCCATCGGCACCCAGCTCGACCACAACCACCCCAGCTATGCGCCGCTGCGCGCGGGCCAGCGCTTTGTCGGCATGGCCACCTTGTTTGGCAAGCAATACATCACACAATATGACCCCGTGCGCGACGCGGGCGGCAAGGTGGTCGGCGTGCTGTTCATCGGCCTCGATATCAGCAAGAATCTGGCCATGCTGAAAGAGAAGATTCGCCAGGTCAAGATCGGCCAGACGGGCTACATCTATATCGTCGACACGGCCCCCGGCGCCAATTACGGCCACCTGGTGCTGCACCCGAACAGCGAAGGCAAGAGCGCGCTCGAGTTCAAGGCCAGCGACGGCCGATTGTTCATCCAGGACATGCTGGCGCAAAAAGACGGCGCCATGCGCTACACGTGGACGGCGCCCGGTGAAACGGCTGCCAGCGCGCGCGAAAAGCAGCTGTACTACCGTCAATTCAAGGATTGGCAATGGATCATCGCGGGCGGCACGTTCACGGACGAGATCACGGCGGAAGCGCGCCAGATGCGCAACCAGCTGGCCGTTTCCGGCTTCATCGCCCTGCTCGTCTTCGCCCTGCTGCTGTACTGGCTCGTGCGCACCCTCGTGTCGCGCCCGTTGGCCGCCGCCGAAACGGCCGCCGCGCAAATCGCCGCCGGCGACCTGACGGTGCACCTCGATACCAGCAGCCTGGATGAAATCGGCCGCCTGCTGCTGGCCATGAACCGCATCAGCGACAACCTGTCGCAAGTGGTCGGCAACGTGCGCGGCAGCGCCGGGCAAATCGCCACGGCGTCCGGTGAAATCGCCAGCGGCAACCTGGATTTGTCGAGCCGCACGGAACAGCAAGCCAGTTCGCTGGAAGAAACAGCCGCCTCGATGGAGGAACTGAGCTCCACCGTGCGCCAGAACGTCGATCACGCCCAGCAGGCAAGCCGGCTGGCGCACGACTCGTCCAGCCTGGCAGCGACAGGCGGCGCGGCCGTGGCGCAGGTGGCCAGCACCATGGACGCCATCCGCAGCTCGTCAAGCAAGATCGCCGACATCATCGGCGTCATCGACGGCATTGCCTTCCAGACGAATATCCTGGCCTTGAACGCGGCCGTGGAAGCGGCCAGGGCCGGCGAGCAGGGACGCGGCTTTGCCGTCGTCGCCACCGAGGTGCGCACCCTGGCGCAACGTTCGACGGCAGCGGCGAAAGACATCAAGGACCTGATCCAGGCGTCGGCCAGCACGGTGGACCTGGGCCACGCGCAAGTGAGCCAGGCCAGCGCCACCATGGATACCGTGGTGGCCAGCGTGCAGCAAGTAAGCACCATCATGGCCGAAATCGCGCAGGCCAGCGAAGAGCAGCGCAGCGGCATCGAGCAAGTCAACCAGGCCATCGCCCAGATGGACCAGGTGACCCAGCAGAATGCGGCCCTCGTGGAAGAAGCGGCCGCGGCCGCCGACGCCTTGCAGGAGCAGGCGCAGGAGCTGAACCAGGTGGTGAGCGTGTTCAAGCTGTAAAAGCGGGCGCGGTGCTAAGATGGCGCATACCACCTTGCCAGGAGACGCGATGCACGACGACTATGTTTTGATTGCCCGGCTGATGATTCCCACGGATGCGCACGTCATCCGCGGCTGCCTGGCAGCGGCCGGCATCGACGTGCTGCTGACGGACGACCAGCACATGCAGGCCGACATGCTGCTGGCGGCCGCCATCGGTGGCGCCCGCGTGATGGTGCGCGAACACGACGTGGCGCGCGCCAAAGAGATCCTCGCCGCCTTCGAGCGGGGCGACCTGGCGCTGTCGGATGATACCGATGTAGGCGCGCCCGTCGCTGATTAATTTACGAGTAGAAACAGCGCCCGCACGCCTGGCGGTAGCTTTCGTTGCCGCCTATGCTGATCTGCTCGCCTTCCTTGATGCGGCGGCCCTGCTCGTCGACGCGGATGTTCATCGTGGCCTTCTTGCCGCACGTACATATATTCTTCAATTCCTCGATATCGTCGGCCAGCGCCAGCAAGTAGGCCGAGCCGGGGAACGGTTCGCCCTTGAAATCCGTGCGCAAGCCGTAGCAGATGACGGGCACGCCCTTCACTTGCGCCAGCTGGTGCAGCTGCTGCACCTGGGCCGTGCTGAGAATTTGCGCCATATAAACTAGGGCCATATTGACGCCCCAAAATACCACGCTCATCTGCATACCTTGGCACCTTGTTAATTTAGTGCAACTAGAGCATGACAAAACCGGGGAGAAGTTAGCAAAGTGTTTATTTTCGAGGTTATACTGTTTCCATTAGGCACTGGCCGTTGCGGCTGTACTAAATACAACCTTGAAGCGAGAACCCAACAATGAGTGAACAGATTTCTTTCGAGACGAATGATTTTGCCAGCAACCCTGAGCCACGTTGCCCATGCGTACTTCTGCTTGACGTATCTGGCTCAATGAGCGGTATGGCAATAGCAGAGCTTAACGCCGGACTGGCATCGTTCCAAAGCGAATTATCATCCGATTCGCTGGCGATGCAGCGCGTGGAAATCGCCATCGTGACATTCGGACCGACAAAGGTAGAAATGCCGTTTACCTCGGCCAACAGTTTTTATCCGCCAACGTTAAGTGCTCAAGGCGACACGCCAATGGGGGCTGCCATCACACAAGCGCTATCCTTGGTTCGGGACCGCAAGAACGATTACCGATCTAACGGGATTTCATTTTATCGCCCATGGGTCTTTCTAATTACTGATGGCAGTCCGACGGATGCATGGCAAGAGGCAGCAGCAGCTGTACGCGAAGGTGAAGCATCGAAAGCCTTTGCGTTCTTCGCTATTGGTGTAAAGGGGGCAAACATGGATGTACTTAAGCAAATAAGTGTACGTGATCCATTGTCGCTCAAAGATTTGAAATTCCGCGAACTGTTTAGCTGGCTTTCGAATTCTTTACGCTCCGTTTCGCGCTCGACCCCTGGCACAGATGTTCCGTTAACTACGCCGAGCGGATGGGCTTCAGTGTGAACTGGCGTGTGGTAGCCGCATCAGCCGTTGGTACCTCGCACGTGGAAAATGGCACCTCTTGCGAGGACAGCTGCTGGGCTCAAGGCGACATCATGAACGGAAAGCAACCAATCCTAAGTGTCTTTGTCGCCGATGGCGCAGGTAGTGCAGAATTTGGTGGGGATGGTGCTGAAATTGCAATGCAAACTGCAGCTGACTTTATAGCAGGGAAAATAAGCGAAGGTGAGTTCGGCGTTAATGACGAGTTAGCGGTTCAGTGCATCCTTGCGATTCGTCAGAGTATCGAGTCGAGGGCCATAGCAGAAGGAAAACGACCAAGAGATTTCGCATGTACGTTGCTGGGTGTAGTCTCACTTCCCCATGCAACCCTTACGATGCAGATTGGCGACGGAGGGATTGTGTTTCAAGCTGCTAAGGATCTCGAACTTGCAATCGTCCCAATGACTGGAGAATATGCCAACATGACTCATTTTGTTACCGATGAGAATGCAGTCGAAGTTCTCTGTACACGAGTAATAAATGAACCTCTTTCTAAAGTCGCGGTTTTTTCTGACGGAATTCAGCGACTTGCACTAAACATGGCGGATAACACGCCGCACATCCCTTTTTTCTCTCCTTTCTTTAAAACATTAGAAAGCACGCGATCTGAAAAAGAAGATGAACTTCATACCGCGCTCTTGAAGTTTCTGAATAGCGAGGCCGTCAATTGCAGAACTGATGACGACAAAACTTTAGCTCTTGCAGTCTTTATAAAATAAAACCGTGACCAAAACATTTTTTTCATCGTCAGGCGCCACCATTAAACTTGGTCGTGAGCTTGGTAGAGGTGGAGAAGGCGCAGTCTTCGAATTGGTGCCAGATTGTCCATTCGTAGCAAAAGTATACCTCAAGCCATTGAATGAAAAAAAGCAGGATAAGCTACGTTACATGCCAACTATCACCTCAGAGCGATTGGTAAAATACGTGGCTTGGCCGCAGGCAACAATTACAGATGGGCGTGCTGGACCTGTAGTCGGCTATCTCATGCCGAAGGTGGCAAAGCATTCGCCTGTTCAGATGCTATACAGCCCTGCTCATCGAAGGCAAGACCATCCCAAAGCCGCATGGGACTTCCTGATCTATATAGCAAGAAACGTTGCGGCAGCATTCGAAGTATTGCACAACGATGGGCATGTGCTTGGCGATGTCAATCAAGGTAACGTAATGGTTGCCAGTGATAGTACGGTTGTTCTGATCGATAGTGATTCTTTCCAAATAAATGCTAAAGGAACTCTTCATTATTGCGAAGTAGGCGTGGCTCACTTTACTCCACCGGAGCTTCAAGGAATCTCATCGTTTAGTGGCCTCAAGCGCTCATCAGCCCATGACAACTTCGGCCTAGCGCTTCTTATTTTTCATATCCTGTTTGGCGGGCGACACCCTTACTCAGGTGTGCCTCTGCGGAGCGGCGTAGGCGACGCTCTCGAAACTGATATCAAAAATTTCCGATACGCTTATTCAAAGGACGCAGCGGCACGTGGCATCTCCCCACCTCCGCAGTCTATTCCATTAGCAATTTTACCGGATAATATTGAGCGCATGTTTCATGCTGCTTTTACCGAAAACGGAGCAAAAGGGCAACGACCGACGGCGCAGCAATGGGTAGGTGCATTAGATCATTTGCGACAAGGGTTAACGCGATGCGCAACTTCTAAGATGCACCTTTACCCTGGGCATATGAAAGGCTGCCCTTGGTGCGAGCTTGAAAAACAAGGAGTAGTTTATTTCGTTGACCTCGGCATAACCTTCGTCAAAACAAACTCCGGATTTGATTTGGTCCATATCTGGGCAATGGTCGAAGCTGTTCAACCGCCAAGGCCAATTCATACCCCACATATTAGCCCAACGACTAAGACGGGCACACCGATTCCATCTCATATACCTACTACCAGCACAATTAATATAGTAGGTATTCTTGCAATAGTGATCGCAAGCATAGTGGCTTTGGTCAATCCAAAACTATTTCCCTTATCAATCATTGCGGCTGGGCTAGGCTGGCATTTTGGCAAACCAGGTGATAATACAGAGCTACGTGCTGAACATATTCGACGGAAGCAAGAAAAGTCACGCGCTCACCAGGTGCTTAATGACTTGGTTCGTCAAGCTAATCAAGTCGCGGGACCAGAGGGATATAGGTCGAGAAAAAATGAACTTACCCGTCTCAGAGACGAATATAGAGGCCTTGCTGATGCGGAAAAAAAAGAACTGTTGCATCTCCAATCCACAGCTGAGCAACGCCAACGTCAGAAATTTTTGGAAAAGTTCTTTATCGATTCCGCCGATATTTCGGGGATAGGTCCAGCTAGAAAGGCCACTCTTCGGTCGTTTGGGATAGAAACTGCCGCTGATGTCAAGAAGTCGCGTGTTATGCAAGTAAAAGGGTTCGGAGAAAGCCTAACAAGGGGTCTGACTGACTGGAAATCTGGGTGTGAACGACGCTTTGTTTTCAATCCAACCCAAGCTGTCTCTACCGCCGACAAGAACGTAGTTCGTTCAAAATATGGGGCTCTCGAAGTACAGCTTGAGAAAAAAATCTTGGAAAAACTATCGGATATGAATCATTTTGTTCTGTCCGTCAACAGCCGTAGCGCAAGAATAATGGAGGAGTTAGAAAAAGCAGCCGGACAGCTCGCTCAAGCCGAGGCGAATTTTGATCTAGTCAAGCTGAGCTGAAGCAAAACTGCCAAACATCTTACTTATTTAATATGCGTGGTGTTTAATTGCTAGCAGATGACTCCGAGGCGAAAGCGCGGGTGGTCGAGTGATTAGGAATAGAAACAGCGTCCGCACGCCTGGCGGTAACTTTCGTTGCCGCCTATGCTGATCTGCTCGCCTTCCTTGATGCGGCGGCCCTGCTCGTCCACGCGGATGTTCATCGTGGCCTTCTTGCCGCACGTACAAATATTCTTCAATTCCTCGATATCGTCGGCCAGCGCCAGCAGGTAGGCCGAGCCGGGGAACGGTTCGCCCTTGAAATCCGTGCGCAAGCCGTAGCAGATGACGGGCACGCCCTTCACTTGCGCCAGCTGGTGCAGCTGCTGCACCTGGGCCGTGCTGAGAAATTGCGCCTCGTCCACCAGCAAACAGGCGACCTGGGGAATATCGTCGAGGAAATTCGTGTCGGCATGGAAGACGTCGACCTGGCGTTGCGGGCCCAGGCGCGAGGTGACCCGGCCAACGCCGTAGCGGCTGTCGATGGCGGCCGTGTACAGGCGCACCTGCTGGCCCTGCTCTTCATAGTTGTGCGCGACCTGCAACAAGGCCGTCGACTTGCCCGCGTTCATCGCGGAATACCGGAAATAAAGTTTTGCCACTGCCGCCTGCCCTGTCTGAGTAATTTCAATACTATTTAGTATCTTTTCGAGCCGTGATTATAAATCGCAATGGCGCGCTTGCGGCAGCTTAATAGTCGTGCCATTGGCGCGGCAAGCGGGCAAAAAACGGCGCATACTCGCATAGCGAACCTTGCCGCCGATATGCGAAGAGCGCATATACAAGCATATAAACATTCGTTCGCCGCACTCGTCCACGCGCCTACACTGCGCGGCACGGAAGGCGGCTCGGGACACAATCCGGAGCCGTTGTTTCTCTGACAGGAGCCACCATGAATGATCGAATGCCATCCCCATCCCAGCCGCCAGCGCTATACAAGCTGATCGGCAATACCCCGCTGGTCGAAGTGACCAGGCTCGACACGGGCCTGTGCCAGCTGTTCCTGAAACTGGAATCGCAAAATCCCGGCGGTTCCATCAAGGACCGCATCGGCCTGTCCATCATCGAGGCGGCCGAAGCGGACGGCCGCCTGCAGCCGGGCGGCACCATCGTCGAGGCGACGGCCGGCAATACCGGCATCGGCCTGGCCCTGGTGGGCCGCATCAAGGGCTACCGCGTGATTCTCGTCGTGCCCGACAAGATGTCGACGGAAAAAGTGCTGCACCTGAAAGCCCTGGGCGCGGAAGTGCACACCACGCGCTCGGACGTGGGCAAGGGCCATCCCGAGTACTACCAGGATTACGCGGCGCGCCTGGCGCGCGAACTGCCGGGCGCCTTCTTCGCCGACCAGTTCAACAATCCCGCCAATCCGCTGGCACACGAAACAACGACGGCGCCCGAAATCTGGGAGCAAAGCGGCCATGACGTGGACGCCATCGTCGTCGGCGTCGGTTCGTCCGGCACCCTGACGGGCCTGACCCGCTACTTCCGCAAGGCGCAGCCGAAGCTCGAATTCGTGCTGGCCGACCCGCAAGGCTCCATCCTCACCGAATACATCGACACGGGCAAGGTGTCGGGCACGAGCGGCTCGTGGGCCGTCGAAGGCATCGGCGAAGACTTCATCCCGGCTATCGCCGACATGGACAGCGTCACGAAGGCCTACACCATCACGGACCAGGAAAGCTTTGATTCCGCGCGCGCCCTCTTGCGCGCCGAAGGCATCCTCGGCGGGTCTTCCACCGGCACCCTGCTGGCCGCCGCCCTCAAATACTGCCGCGAGCAGACGACGCCGAAGCGCGTCGTCACCTTTGTCTGCGACACGGGGACGCGCTACCTGTCGAAGGTCTACAACGATGGCTGGATGCGCGACCAGGGTCTGTTGCAGCGGGCCGTGTCCGGCGACTTGCGCGACCTGATCGGACGCCGCTACGACGAGGGCGACGTCGTCAGCCTGGCCCCGGGCGACACCCTGCTCACGGCCTTCAACCGCATGCGCGCCAGCGACCTGGCGCAGCTGCCCGTCATCGACGGCGGCAAGCTGGTTGGCATCATCGATGAATCGGACTTGCTGCTGCACGTCTCCGGCGACGCCGTCCATTTCGCGTCGCTGGTGGGCGCCACCATGACGACGCAGATCGAAACCCTGGCGCCGTCAAGCGGCTTGCCCGCCCTGCGCGCCACCCTGGACCGGGGCTTGACGGCCGTCGTTGCCGACGATACCGCCTTCTATGGTCTGATCACCCGCTTCGACCTTCTCAACCACTTACGCAGGACACTATCTTGAGCCAGGAAACCACCCGCAAGAGCCGCCTCGCCACGCGAGTCATCCACGCCGGCCAGTCGCCCGACCCGTCGACGGGCGCCATCATGCCGCCCATTTACGCCACCTCCACCTTCGTGCAGGACAGCCCCGGCGTGCACAAGGGCCTGGACTATGGCCGCTCGCACAATCCCACGCGCTGGGCGCTCGAACGCTGCGTAGCCGACCTGGAAGGCGGCAGCGCGGCGTTCGCGTTTGCCTCGGGCCTGGCCGCCATTTCGTCCGTGCTGGAATTGCTGGACTCTGGCAGCCATATCGTCGCCGGCGACGATATGTACGGCGGCACCTATCGACTGTTTGAAAGAGTGCGCCGCCGCTCGGCCGGTCACGAATTTAGCTATGCCGACCTGACGAATCCGGAAAACCTGCTGGCCGCGCTGCGCCCGGAAACGAAGATGGTGTGGGTAGAAACGCCCACGAACCCGATGCTGAAACTGGCCGACTTGCGCGCGATCGCCGACATCTGCCGCGCACGGGGCATCATCGCCGTGGCCGACAACACGTTTGCCAGCCCGCTCGTGCAGCGCCCGCTCGAACATGGCTTCGATATCGTCGTCCATTCGACCACCAAGTATTTGAACGGCCACTCGGACATCATCGGCGGTATCGCCATCGTCGGCGCGGAAGCACGCCAGGCGGAATGGCGCGAGCAACTGGGCTTTTTGCAAAACTCCGTGGGCGCGATTGCCGGGCCGTTCGACAGCTTTTTAGCGTTGCGCGGCGTGAAAACCCTGGCCATCCGCATGCAGCGCCATTGCGAAAGCGCGCTGGTATTGGCGCAGTGGCTCGAACAGCAGAAGGAAGTACGCAAAGTGTTTTATCCGGGGCTGGCCTCGCACCCGCAGCACGCGCTGGCGCAGCGCCAGATGGATGGTTTCGGCGGCATCATCTCGATCGACCTCGATACGGACCTGGCCGGCGCGCGCCGTTTTCTCGAGCGCTGCGAAGTGTTCGCCCTGGCCGAAAGCCTGGGCGGCGTGGAAAGCCTGATCGAGCACCCTGCCCTGATGACGCACGCCAGCATCCCAGCCGAACAGCGGGCCAAGCTGGGCATCGGCGATGGCTTGATCCGGCTGTCGGTAGGGATCGAGGATATCGAGGATTTGCGGCATGATCTGCGCACGGCGCTGGATGCGATTTGAGGGTTGATTGTCGGATTACGCTGCGCTAATCCGACCTACGGCTACGAACTTGATGCGATTTAATGCGTTGCTTGTCGGATTACGCTACGCTAATCCGACCTACGGTATGCCGTGGCAGGTAGGTCGGATTAGCACGGCAACGCCGTGCGTAATCCGACACTTCACCAACTTCACTCCCCGGGCCGGTACCTGCGCTCCAAGTGCTTCGCCACGTCCTCGGGATAAAACAGCACCTCCTTGAATTCGCCGCGCGCATACATGGCCGCCTGGTCCTTGAAGTGGGGTGATGTCGGGTCACCGCTCTGGCCACCGGCGAGGATGCTTTTCGCCCTGATACGAGGGCCGAATTCCACGGCCGCGACGAAGCTGTTGCCACGCTCGCCGTAAATCCTGCGGGTCGTGCTCTTGCTGCTCTGCCCATACGCGGCCAGCGCGCCCCAGTTGCCCGACGCATAGGGTACGGGCAAGCTGGCTTGCGCATCGTCGAACGGCTGCACCACGTCGCCCGTCAGGCGCTGGAAGCGGTTGATCTCGCCCCATGGCGTTTGCCAGTTGCCGAAATCGCGCTGCAATTTATCCGCCGCCGTCGCCAGGGCAGCCAGCCGCTGCGCGGCAGTGACGTTCTCCGTCGCCAGAAAATCGACCACAGGAACGCCCTGCTCGCGCGCCTGCTTGCCAGCCAGTTCGGCCAGCTCCTGGCCCCAGAACACGGCCAAGGAAGTGGCCGTGGAGGTCAGCGAATAGCGCCAGTCCCAGGCGCGCAGCAAGGCCACCTTGTCGGCCAGCGCCAGCTGTTGCGCGTCGCCCGCTGGCAGCGCATCGTATGCCGCAAACAGCGGCGGCAGCAAGGATTCGAAAGCCGTCAGTTCGCTGTCGTAGGAAGCGGCGATCAGGCTGTCGAGCGTGAAATCCTTCTTGTTCTGGAAAACCTTGACGGCATGCAGGCCGCGCGCGTTTTCGCCATACACGGACATGTAGGCGGGATAATCCTGCTGGCGCGGGCTGTGGGCGCCGGCCGCCGAATACGGCCAGTTGTTCGTGTTCTGTATCCAGCCATTCTGCGGGTTGAACAGGGTGATGGTTTGCGCCACCGTGTGCAGTCCTTTCCATTCCGTGGCCGGGTCGCTGCCGTCGACGGGCTGTTTCCAGTTGAAGCGCGGGTCGCGCACGGGGATGAAATTGCCATGAAAGTAGGCGATATTGCCATCCCCATCTGCGTACACGGTATTGTTCGACGAATTCGTGCGCAATTCCATCGTCTTGTAGAACGCCGCGTAATCGCGCGCCTTGGTGCGCGTGTACGACTGCGTCAGCGCCTTCAACGGTTCGTTCATCAGGCGCACGGCCACCCAGCGTCCATCCTGGGCACGCACGATGGGGCCGTGATGGCTGTAGTAGACGGTGATGGTTTTCGAGCCCATGCCGCCGTTCGCGAGTTTATATGGCAAGGTAATCGGTACGGCTTTCAAGGGGCGCAGGCCGCCGTCATAGCGGTAGAACCATGCGCCATCCTTGTCGACGATGCTTTCCAGGTATTCGTCGATAACGTCGCCGCCGCCCGAGGTATGCATCCAGCCGAGACGGTCGTTAAAGCCCTGGTAAACGAAGAACTGGCCCCAGGTAACGGCGCCATACGCGTTCAAGCCTTCGCCGCTGGTCACCTGCACTTCGGGGCGGAAGTAGAACGAGGTGTGTGGATTGATCATCAGCAGCGCATGGCCATTTTTCGTGATCGCGGGCGCGATGGCAAAGCCGTTCGAGCCGCTCGGCTCCGGCTCCAATCCAGTTTCCACGCTGGCCAGCGCCACGGTGGCGGGCTTGGCCTGCTGGCCGTAGAACGCTTCGAGCTGCGCCAGGTTGACCGATTCAATATCGCCGCCGATGCTGCCCTCGCTGAAACTCAGGGCCATCCATGGCTCGAAATGCGCGATCAGCCTGGGTTTGACGTGCGGGTGCGTGGCCAGGTAAAAATTCAAGCCATCGGCAAACGCATCCATCAACTTGCGCAGCCACGGCGGGCTGGCGCGGTACTGCACCTGCAGCTCAAGCGGATCGATGAAGAGCTTCATGCGCAAGTCGCGGTACAGCTCCAGCTCGCCCTCCACTTCCGCCAAGCGCCCCATGGCGTTGATGTAATTGAGTTCCACGCGCGGGAAATCATCCTCGGCCTGCGCATACATCAGGCCAAAGACGGCATCCGCATCCGTCTTGCCCGTCACATGGGGCACGCCCCAGGTGTCGCGCGCGATGCTGACATGGGCGGCCTGCGCCTGCCAGCGGGCCATGTCCGTGACAGAAACGGCGGGCGCCGCCAGCACGGGAGGAGCGGCGACGGCGCCGCAGGCGATGGCGGCAAACAAGGCACGGCGAGCTGGCATTCACTACTCCAATAATCAGGATGCGTCGATGAGAGTTGCAATCCGCTGGTTGAGTTCCACATTTTCCGCCTGCAGCTGCGCCACCTTCTGTTTCAGGCTGGCGATCTCGCCGCGCAAGCGCTCCGCCTCACTAGGCGCCTGGGCCGCGTTGTCCGCCCATGGCTCGTTGCCCGTCTCCGGCGTATCCTGCGACACGTGGGGCACCTTCGGCTCGCGCGGCGTGCGCGTGGCGGCGCGCTGTTCGCGGATTTCCTTGGCCGCTTGGCGCAGCAGTTTTTTACCACCGGCGACGGCCGCCACCTGTTCTTCCGGCGGCAGGGACGCCACGGTGGCCGCCGCATTGATGGAGATCGTGCCCGAACGGACTGCCTCCACCAGTTCCGGCGACGCCGCTTTCTGGATCTTCTCGATCTGGCTGATCTGGTTGCTGCTCAGGCGGGCCGCCTTGGCGACTTCTTCGCGGGTGCTCATGGGGGGCTTGGGCGCGTTTTCGCCATCGGGCGCATCCTGGGCGCTGACGGGTGCCGGGCTGCGCGCGGCGACGATTTCCTTCTTGCGCAGGGCCAGCACGCCGCGCTGGAAATCCGACACGCTGCGGCGCGCCAGGTGATTGTCGATCATCCACAGCATGACGTCGTCGAGCGAGCTAAAGCTGGTGTTCTGGATGGTCTTGAATTCGATGCCGTGCTGGCGGCAGATGGCGTAGCGGTTATGCCCGTCGATCAGCACGTCGTTCCACAGCACCAGCGCATCGCGGCAGCCTTCGGCCAGCAGGCTGCGCTCGAGCGCCGCGTACTCGCTGGCGGTGAGCGGGTCGATATACGACTGCAGCACCTGATTGATAGTGATATTCATGGTTGTCCTCAATATTGCGGCGCGATGGTCCGCGCCGGCACGAATGCTACACCATCCGCCACCGCTGGCCGGGTAAAATCACGGCGGCACAGCTCATACAAAAACACGGACCATGAAAAGAAAGTACGCCACCGCGATCATTTTTGGCGTTGCCGCCATCGGCTTCACCTGGGTCAGCCCCTACATCGCCATGTACCGCATCAGCATCGCGGCAAAATCCGTGCGCCTGGAAACCCTGGCGCAGCAGGCCGACCTGCCCGCCGTGCGTGCCAGCGTGGCGCGCCAGCTGCGGGCGGCCGGCGAAACGGCCAATGAAGACGATTTCAAGGAAATGCTCGACACCATCGTCTCGCCGCCCGGCATCACGGTGCTGATCCTGCACGGCAAGCAGGGGGCGGACGGCAAGCGCCACGACTTCGGCATGGCATACCGCTCGTGGAATGAAGTGGTGCTGCGGCGCAGCGGCGCCGGCACCGCCGCCAGCCAGTTCCTGCTGCGCCGCCATGGCATCTGGGACTGGAAACTGGCGGACATTACCTTGCCGCCGGAATTACTCTGACGAAACTTGATCTAAAACAACACTTACCTAAACCGCCATATTGATTTTGGGAAATATTATGTAGAATGCCAACACTTCAGGCGCACCGGGTCGCCAGGGATCCGAGAGATCGCAGATGAAAAGATTGATGCTTCTCGCTGTAGCGGTACTGGTCGCGCTGGCCGGCGTCTTCTATGGCAGTCCGTATTTCACCATGGACAAGATCCGCGCGGCCACCATGGACGAGGATAGCCAGGCGCTGGCTGCACAGATCGACCTGCCACAGCTGCGCGGCAGTCTCGGGCAGCAACTGCATGCCCTGTTCTCGGCGCCGGAAGTGGCTGACGACATCAGTCCCGACGTCATCGATCCCTTGCTCGACACCATGCTGATGCCCGAAGGCATCGTCGCCTTGATGAAGCTCAATGACCGCTACGAAAAGCCACTCGCCAAGGTCAGCGACATCAGCGGCCGCAAGCGCAACACCAAGCCCGACTACAAACTGCGCTACACGTCCTGGAACAGCGTCGTCGTGCAGCGCACCCACAGCAAAAGCCATATCGGCGAACTGACCCTGACGCGCGACGGCCTGTGGAGCTGGAAACTCACGTCGGTGGCGCTGCCCAAGAATCTGCTGGCCGACGCTTAAAACGGCCGCGCACTGCTATCATCTGCCCAACCACATTTCTTTGGAGGCAGCATGTCAGACTTGGTACAACACGCCCTGACCCACGCAGGCAAACCAGCCACCACGCCGTGGGTGGTGACCTTGATCAACGGTGAAAAACTCACCGGCCCCATTTCCCCACTCAGCGACGGCTGCTACGCCATCGGCCTGGGACAAATCAAGTATTTTTCCAGCGACAAGGTCGCCTGCCTGAATGTATCGGGCGCCGGCGCGTTTCCCATCTGATGACGGGGCCGGAGGGGCCGGACGCCACGGATCTGGCAGCACATCTGCAGGCGCTGGAAGCGGCGCTGCAAAGCCAGGCCGTGCGCGTCGACGGTGCCAGGCTGGCGGCACTGCTGGCCGACGAGTTCGTCGAATTCGGTAGCTCGGGCATGCTGTGGACGCGCGCGGCGACCTTGGCGGACTTGCCGGCGGAAGACTTTTGCCCGCGCAGCATCAGCGATTTCCAGGCCCGCTTGCTGGCCGACGACGTTGCCTTCGTTACCTACCGCTCGCAGCGCCACGCCAGCGGCACCCTGCCCGCCAGCGCCAGCTTGCGCAGTTCGCTGTGGAAGTGGCGCGATGGCCGCTGGCAGATGACCTTTCACCAAGGTACGCCGATACCTGTCTGAACAAGTATCCCATGTCGAAAAGTTGTTTTTTGACACGCAAAATGTCATTGATTTACTGAATTTTTTGTGCAACAATGAATTTAATAAATAAAACAAATAAATTATTGAAATCGGTTTTTTGAATTAATTCGATCCTCACACCACGAATCCGTGTTCTGGATAGAAAAGCACTGCGCAGGGAACGACCCGCTGCCAGGCAAGCGCCTGCCACTGGTCCCACGCAAGCCCCCTTTCTAATCGTCACCACGTATTTTGGGAGAGACATCATGGATAAATTCACCGTACGCACCCAGCTCACTCTGGCTTTCGGCCTGCTGGTCTTTTTCCTCATCGGCATTTCGATCCTGTCCGTGCGGAGTTTTTCCACCTTCAACACGGGCTTTGAGCAGTATGTCAACGGCATCACGGCCCGCACCAACGCGGCCCACCGCGTGCGTGACGCGATCGACATGCGCGCCGTGGCAGCCAGGAACCTGGTGCTCGTCACCAAACCGGAAGACCTGGAAACCGAACGCAAACAAGTCTTGCAGGCGCACGCCGACGTCGTCAAGAACATGCAGCACCTGCTGCAACTGGCGCAGCAGCCCGAGGTGTCGGACCAGGTGCGCGCCATCATCAGCAAGATCGACGGCATCGAAAAACGCTATGCTCCCGTGGCCCTGGCCATCGTGGATCTGGCGCTGCAAAAGAAAACCGAACAAGCCACCGTCAAGATGAACGAGGAATGCCGTCCCCTGCTGGCCGCCCTCGTCGCCGCCAGCGATGAATATTTCGCCATGACGGACACGCACTCCGCCGTCATCCTGCAGGAAGACAAGGAGCACTACATCCTCAACAGGAATATCCTCATCGGCGCCAGCTTGCTGTCCATCGTGCTGGCTGGCCTGGCGGGCTGGCTCATCACGCGTAGCCTGCTCAAGTCACTGGGCGCCGAACCGAAACAGCTGTGCGACGCCGTCAGCCTGCTTGCCGCTGGCGACCTGACAGGCAAACTCAGTGTTGCACCGAACGATAGCGTCAGCGTGCTGTCGGCGCTGCAGCGCATGCAGGAGTCGCTGACCACGGTCGTGTCCTCCGTGCGCCAGGATTCCGACACGGTCTCGCTTGCCGCCGAAGAGATTTCCACCGGCAATAGCGACCTGTCGCTGCGCACGGAACAGCAAGCCAGCTCACTGGAAGAAACCGCTTCCTCGATGGAAGAACTCACCAGCACCGTGCGCAAGAATGCGGAAAATGCCCGCGAAGCCAATGTGCTGGCCACGACCGCATCGGACGTCGCCAGCAAGGGCGGCGCCGTGGTGGGCCAAGTGATGGGCACCATGGACCTGATCAGCGAATCGTCGCGCAAGATTGTCGACATCATCAGCGTCATCGACGGCATCGCCTTCCAGACCAATATCCTGGCCCTGAATGCGGCAGTGGAGGCGGCGCGTGCCGGCGAACAGGGCCGCGGCTTCGCCGTCGTGGCGACCGAGGTGCGCGGCCTGGCCCAGCGCAGCGCCAGCGCGGCCAAGGAAATCAAGGCGCTGATCGACGACTCCGTGAGCCGCGTCGATGCGGGTTCCCGACTGGCGGCGCAGGCGGGCACAACGATGTCCGAGGTGGTCGCCAGTGTCGCCCGCGTCAGCAACATCATCGCGGAAATCACGGTGGCCAGTCAGGAACAGTCCGCCGGCATCGAGCAGATCAACCAGGCCGTCGCCCAGATGGATAGTGTCACGCAACAAAACGCGGCCCTGGTGGAAGAAGCGGCGGCGGCGGCCGAATCCTTGCGCGACCAGGCCAGCCACCTGGTGGAAACCGTGAGCGTCTTCAAGACGCACGACAGCCATGCGGCGGCGCCCGCGCCAACCTTCGCGCCAGCGCGCGCCAGCCACAAGCCGCTGCGCCTGGTACCGGCACAGGCCAGCAGCAGCGTCAAGCGCCAGGCCGCACCGGCAAAACCCCGTTCGGTACAAGCGGAAGCCGTGACGGCCGGCGATTGGGAAGAGTTTTAATTGAGCAGATCGGGCATGCGGCCACGCATGCCCCGCCTCACACGCACAGGGGAATAGCCGCAGGCCGCGCGTTCCCCTGTCGCGCTGCAACAACAAGCCCCTTTCCAAAAAAATCCGCGGCAGCTGTTGTATTTCCAGTGCCCGCAAGCCGGCAGCATGGCAAAAAACATCGCTCTTTTTGCGCTCCCGCAGGAAACTGCATCGCCATGCCCAGCCGCTGTTGCGCTCGCACAAGCCTGCCGGCACTCCACTATGCACCCGTCAGATATTGACGACAAATACGATTTTATTCATGTATTCAGTCGAAACGGATATGAATAGCCGTCGCTGGAAAATGGCATGAATACCAAAACTTTCCGTGCTAGCATGATTTTTCGTTCAGCTGGCCAGCGCCAGCCTGCATGCCCCAACAACCTTGACCGACAGGAGCCGTTTCATGATGACACCGCATGCCAGCACAGTACGCCACACCCTGATTGCCCTGGCAATCACTGCCGCCTTTCCCCTGCAGGCGATGGCGCAGGCACAGGACAACGTCCCGGCGCCTGCCGCCGACGCCCCTGCCGCTCCGGCGGCACAGGCCGGTCCTGGCCAGCTGGAAACGGTGATCGTGACGGCGCAGCGGCGCGCGGAAAACATCAAGGACGTGCCCATGTCCATCGCCACCCTGAAGGGCGACAAGCTCGACACCCTGACGGCCGGCGGCGCCGACATCCGCTTCCTCAACAGCCGCTCACCCAGCGTGTCCGTCGAATCGGACTATGGCCGCACCTTCCCCCGCTTCTACATTCGCGGCCTGGGCAATACCGACTTCGACCTGAACGCCTCGCAACCGGTAGGCCTGGTGATGGATGACGTGGTGCAGGAAAATGCCATGCTGAAAGGTTTTCCCGTCTTCGACGTCGACCAGGTCGAGGTGCTGCGCGGCCCGCAAGGCACCCTGTTCGGCCGCAACTCGCCGGCCGGCGTGATCAAGTTCGATTCCGCCAAGCCCGTCTTCAAGACGGAAGGCTACCTGAGCGGCGGCTTCGGCAAGGATGGCATGAAGAACCTGGAAGGCGCCTTCAACGTGCCCGTCAGCGACACGGTCGCCCTGCGCTTTTCCGGCCAGACCCAGCGCCGCGACGACCGCGTGCACAACCCGCGCTCCACCGGCACGCGCGACTTCGAAGGCTATGAAGACAGCGCCGCCCGCCTGCAGCTGCTGGTCAAGCCCACGCGCGATTTCAGCGCCCTGTTCAACGTGCACGCGCGCAACCTCGACGGCACGGCCACCTTGTTCCGCGCCAACATCCTGAAACAGGGCACCAACGACCTGGTCGACGGCTTTGATTACGATAACTACCCGACCGACGGCATCAACCGCCAGCACCTGAAAACCAAGGGCGGCAGCATGCGCCTGAAATGGGACTTGCCCGGCGTCACCTTGCATTCGATCACCGGCTACGAAAAACTCGATTTCTTCAGCCGCGCCGACGTCGACGGCGGCTATGGCGCCGTGTATGCGCCGCCGATGGGCCCCGGTTTCATCCCCTTCGTCGTGGAAACGGCCGACGTGATCCCCAACCACAAGCAGATTTCGCAGGAATTCCGCGCCGAGTCGTCTGCCCGCGGCCCGCTGCAGTGGATAGCCGGCCTGTTCTACTTCAAGGAAGATATCCAGATCGACAGCATCAGCTTTGACAGCCTGGCGCCCGGCAATCCGCAAAGTCCGAACTACGCGACGCAAAACCAGAGCTCGAAGTCGTATGCGGCCTTCGGCTCGCTCAACTACACGGTGTCGGACGCCCTGAAACTGCGCGCCGGCCTGCGCTACACGACCGACAAGAAGGATTTCTCGGCCAAGCGCGTGGAAGCGACCACGGCCGGCCCCTTCAACCTGAACGACACGTCGCACAACATCAGCTGGGACTTGAGCGGCACCTATGTGCTCACGCCGGCGACGAATGCCTACGCGCGCATCGCCACCGGCTACCGCGCGCCATCGATGCAGGGACGCCTGAACGGCCTGGCCGACCGCCCTTCGTTTGCGGGTGCCGAGAAAGCGTTGTCCGTCGAAGCAGGCATCAAGCAAGACCTGTTCGACAAGCGCGCGCGCCTGAGCCTGGCCGTGTTCCAGTACCGGGTCAAGGACAAGCAACTGACGGCCGGCAGCGGTGCTGTCAACATGAACCAGCTGCTCAACGCCGACAAAGCCACGGGCCGTGGCGTGGAACTCGATTTCCAGGCTAACCTCAGCGATTCGCTCAGCATGACCCTGGGCGGCAGCTACAACCACACGGAAATCCAGGACAAGAAGCTGTTCGTGCAAAGCTGCGGCAACGCGCAAAACAACCCGGCCAGCGGCTGCACCGTCACCGACCCGCTGGGCCCGTTCAAAGGCACGGCCTACATCGACGGCAACCCGCTGCCGCGCGCACCGGAATGGCAAACCAACTTCACCTTGAAATACAGCATTCCCCTCGCCAATGGCGAGTTCTACGCCTACACGGACTGGGCCTACCGCACCAGCTACAACTTCTTCCTGTATGAAGCGAAGGAATACAAGGCCAAGGAACTGCTCGAAGGCGGCTTGCGCGTCGGCTACAAATGGGACAAATATGAAGTCTCCGCGTACGGCCGCAACATCACCAACCAGATCCAGTCGCTGGGCGCGATCGATTTCGACAACCTGACAGGCATCGTCAACGAACCGCGCACGTATGGGGTGCAGTTCAAGGCGACGTTTTGACGGTGGGTAGATAAAACCGCGCTGTCCGGCGCAAACCGGACAGCATGGCTCAGGCACAAGATGGCGTAGTGAGCATCACCTGTGCTAGAATCTCGCCGCGCTGCCCGGATGGTGAAACTGGTAGACACTGGAGACTTAAAATCTCCCGCCTGTAAGGGCGTGCCGGTTCGATTCCGGCTCCGGGCACCAGCGCACAGGATTTGGAAACGTCAGAAAAGCCATTAACTCCCAAGGAGTTAGTGGCTTTTTTACGTCCTGCCATTCCCCTAATCCCGATTAAACCCGACAAAAAACCAGTGGCGATTACGCCAGATTTACGCGGTGATTACGCCTCAAAGAGAGCGATGCATGGCCTCACTAAGGAAACGAGTTGGCGGTTGGCGGGCAGAAATCGTCATCCTCAACGCCATCGGCGAAATGGTCATTGGCGGCCAGAAAATTAAAGATATCAAACTGGCCAACGTGACACCCGAACGGCTTGGCGCCTGGCGCAATCAGCACATGACAGGGCAAAGAAAAGCCACTGGCGCCACCGTGAATCGTGAGCTGAACTTGCTGCCCTCCCCGTTTTTACGACTGTGCGCAAGGAATGGAAATGGCTTGCGCACAGTCCAACCAGCGACGTGCGCAGCACCAAGCCTGCCGCCTCGCGTGAGCGCATTCCTACCGAGGATGAAATCGAGCGCCTGTGCAACACACTTGGCTTCGCCGACGAACCAGTGACGACGAAGAGCCAGACCGTGGCGGTCGCCTACCTCTTCGCCATCGAGACGGCGATGCGGGCCGGAGAAATCTGCGGGCTGATGCCAGCCTGGGTTGACGGCGCCGTCGCCCGCCTCCCCGCCTCGATCAATAAAAACGGTGTGCGGCGAGACGTGTAGGTATCGACGCACGCGCTGGAACTCCGGCGCTGCTGCCGGACTCCGGCGAGGCGCCATTGTTCGGTATTTCCACAGCCTCGCTCGATACCCTATTCCGCAAAGCGCGCGAGCGATCGTGCATCGAGGGGCTGACCTTCCATGACAGCCGGCATGCGGCCATCACGCGATTGGCAAAAAAATTAAACGTGCTGGACCTGGCGCGCATGGTCGGCCACAGGAATTTGCGTATGCTTCAGGTTTATTACAACGAGAGCGCCGAGGATATGGCGGCCAAGCTTGGGTAACTTCACTTGGAGCAGTACGATAAGAATCTTAGGAGTGGTTACTAAAAACCTGTGTAATCACATTTATTTTTAGAAAATGAGTTTGCTTAGCCCCCCCTGTCACTAACATTCCAGCCAACGCATAGTGCTGACCATGCTCATTTTTATGGCAGAGAAATACAGGTGATCCGCTAAACCCATCCAAATCATGAGCCCATGATATATTTTTCAACTTAAATTTGTATTCATCACTGGAAATTGTGAGATACCCAGTAAATTTAGCAGCTTGGAGGGTAACCGTATCGTTGTTATCCTTGAAACCTAGTACATCAGTGCCTGTTCCTGACGCTGGATAACCAACACAAGTAAATGGAGCACCATTTTCGGAAGCAATGTTACTTTGAACCAAAGGAATTTTAACGAATTCATCGACCCAATCCCCCGTTGGCGGAAGCTTAATTGCTCGTGACAACAGCATTTTTCTTTGCTTTTCGTTCTTGAAGCTAGTTATTGGAAAGACGACTATGTCAGCGATCTTTTCATCCTCTGGCAGAGATTCATTCTTTAAAAGTATCATTTCATCAATCAAAACATAGTCGTTCGCTCTGATGTTACGTTTATTGAATTCCGCTACCACCCTCAACCGTGCTGCAGCCTCGCTAACAGAAAGCTTATTATGTTTTTCTAAGCAATGCTTTGCAGTAATGTAGTACAAATCCCTTCCGCGTTTCGCGAAAAAACCTGTCCCTCTAATATATGGATGATCTTCAAAATTCGGCTCTACGAAGATATTGGCGGCTATACATTCTTTCGGAAGTCCGGTGTGGAGAAAAGATATTTTTGTCATAGATGTAGTTAGTATTATGTCTAAAATTTCTAAATAGTAACACTTCTTTGGCGCTGAGGTCAGGCCTAACATTTGTACGCGGTATCATGACTGGTCGCTGAAGCTGTCTGGCTACTACAAGAACGTAACGGTAACAAAGTATCAAACGCCATGAGCATTTGACGCCGAAGCTCACCGGATCGGATTCATTTTTTCACACGCGGAGGCAGCGGATCAGCTACAGCCAAGAAGCGTTCCGCCGGGTACTGCCGGAACAAATCCTCTTCAGTCACAAGGGAACCAGCGAGTCAGCCGTGATACTGGTCCGGGTCGAGGATTAGCAGCATCCGTTTTTCGTCATCCGGCTTGTAGAAACGCTGCATGAGCGGGTGGCCATCGGCGTTTATCGTCAGCATCGAGAACGACAGCAACAAATCTTGCGGCCGGAATTCCCATATCCCGGCGATGGAGGCCGGCATGCCATCGGCGCGCTAGATGCGCCAGCGGACAGGTTTCCCTATTTCGTAGCAGGGTTCAAAGAAGTTATCGGCAGGGATAATGCAGAACTGTTTGCGCTTCCATGCATTGCGGAAGGATGGCTTCTGCGCCACGGTTTCGGTGTGGGCGTTGTAGGTCTGGCGCACCAGCTTCATATCGGCCCAATGCGGAACCATCCCAAAACATGCCGGCGCAACTTGCAGCTCACCGGGCACCTCGTGCCAGGCGCGAATGATCGGCGCCATGTAGCTTGGCCAGGCTTCCGGTGGCAGATCAAATTGAGGGGAGCGAACAGCAAAATGCTGTTCTATTTGAACACTACGGCTGGGGGGCAACGCCGACATATCCGATCTCCTCCGCTTGCTACAAAACTCCTTTGCCACGACCTCCATCGCGATCAATTCCCGGCCCCGCACTCGCCTCCCACTGGCATTTTTACAACACCCCTCATCAGGCCGCTCCCTCCCCCATGGTTCCCTGCTGATATAATACTTACAATCAAGTAACATTCCGAAATGTGCGCCTTCAGGCTCCCGCAACCGTCTGTGTACTGCTAAGCCCAGCCCATGCGCTCCCTTTTCGATCATGAGATCATCAAACAGCTGCACAGCGGTGCCCGCTCACGGGTTTACCGCGCCAGGGCTGCGGATGGCACCGCGTTGATCGTCAAGAAGCCCAATCAGCCGTTCCCCTCCTTTCAGCAAGTGGCGCAATTCAAGCGCGAGTATGCGATCGCGCGCCGCTGCCGCCATCTTGGCGTGGCGCATCCGCTGGCGCTGCAGCTGCATGGCGGGTGCTGGACGATGGTCCTCGAAGATACCGGCGGCCAGGCGCTCGACCAGGTGTTGCGCGCGCAGGTGGCGGCGCGCAGGACGCCGTCGCAGCCCGCACTGGCACTGGATGACTTTTTCGACATCGCGCTGCAACTGTGCGTGGCGCTGGAAGAGGTCCATACGCATGGCGTGATCCACAAGGACATCAATCCCTCCAACCTGGTGTGGAATGGCGAGCGCCGCCTGCTGCAGCTGATCGATTTCGGCATCGCCTGTGAACTGCCGTATGAAAGCCACGGCATCGCCAATCTGCAGACGCTGGAAGGCACGTTGCGCTACATGGCGCCAGAACAGACGGGGCGCATGAACCGGCGGGTCGATTGGCGCGCCGATTTCTATGCGCTCGGCGCCACCTTCTACGAACTGCTGGCCGGCCAGGCACCGTTCGAGACGGGCGACGAGATGGAACTCGTGCACTGCCACATTGCGCGCAGTCCCGACTGGTCGCACCCGGCGCTGGCCAGCTTGCCTGGCCAGCTGCTGGCGATCATCCAGCGGCTGCTGGAAAAAAATGCCGATCAGCGCTACCAGAGCTTGCAGGGCTTGCGCAGCGACCTCGAAGCATGCCGCGCGCAAAAGCCGGCACAGGCGCTCAAGCTGTCCGACCACAACGGCCGCTTCCTCGTGCCGCAAACGCTGCATGGGCGCGAGGGTGCCATCGCCGAGCTGCTGGCGGCGTTTGAACGCAGCGCCGCGGGCAGGTGCGAGATGCTGCTGGTAGCCGGCCATTCTGGCATCGGCAAGTCGGCCGTCGTCAACGAAGTGCAAAAGCCCATCATCGCGCAGCGCGGGTGCTTCCTGAGCGGGAAATTTGACCAGCTCCAGCGCGACGTGCCGTATGCCTCGCTGATCCAGGCCTTCCAGGGGCTGGTGCGCCAGCTACTCGGCCAGCCAGAGGAAACGCTGCGCCAGTGGTCCGCCAAACTGCACACGGCGCTGGGCAGTGGCATCGGCATGCTGGTCGAGCTGATTCCCCAACTGGCGCTGATCGTCGGCCCCACGGACCCGATGCCCGCGTCGGCGCCGGCACAGGCCCAGCTGCGCCTGGATCGCCTCTTCCCCCGCTTCGTCGAAGTATTTGCCTGCGCCGGGCACCCGCTGGTGCTGTTCCTCGACGACCTGCAATGGGCCGATGCGGCCACCTTGCGGATGATCGAACTGCTCATGGTCTCCTGCGACAAGAGCTGCATGCTGGTCATCGGCGCGTACCGCGACAACGAAGTGAGCGCCGCGCATCCGCTGATCGCGCTGCGCGACAAGCTGCTCGCCCATGACGTACGCCTGTCGACACTGTCACTGGGCGTACTGACCGAGCCGCAGGTGGCGCAAATGGTCTCGGCCACCGTGCGCGTGACGGCCCCCGACTGCGCGCCGCTGACCAGCATTTGCTACCGCAAGACGGCCGGCAATCCGTTTTTCCTCAACCAGTTTCTCGCTACGCTCAATGAAGCGGGCCATCTGCGCTACCGGGCCGCCGACGATTGCTGGGACTGGGACCTGCCCGCGATAGAACAGGCCGGATATACCGACAACGTGGTCGAGGTGCTGCTGGAAAAAATCCGCCGCCTGCCCGCGGTGACGCAGCATCTGCTGCAACTGGCCGCTTCCTGCGGCAACCGCTTCGCGCTCGATACACTCGCGCTGACCGTGGACCGCGCGCCCCGGAAAACGCAGCAAGATCTGTGGCCTGCGCTCAGGGCAGGCTTGATCCAGCCGCTCGACGAACGCTATAAATACATCGATGGCGACACCGATGCGGCCAACAGCGGCGTCAGTTACCGCTTCCTGCACGACCGGGTGCAGCAGGCCGCCTACCTGGTCGCCGACGACGATGCGCGCGCGGCCAACCATCTTCTCATCGGCCGCTTGCTGCTGCGGCATGCGACGCCGGAGCGTCGGGACGAGACACTGTTCGAGATCGTCGAGCAGCTCAATGCCGGCCGCGCGCTGATCAACGATGCGGGCGAGCGCGGGCAGCTGGCGGGGCTCAATCTGCAAGCCGGCGTCAAGGCACGGCGTTCCGCCGCGTTCCAGTCCACCCTGGAGCACATGCGCACAGGTCTCGACCTGCTGCCGGCGCAGGCGTGGAGCGGGCACGCCGACCTCTGGCTTGACCTGCAGTTGGGTGCGGCCGAAGCGGCCTATTTGTGCGGCCAGTTCGATGCGGCCGAGGCGATCTACCCGCTGGTGCGCGCCCGTACCCTGAGTCCCTTACAGCAGGTGCGCTGCATTGCCATTCAGGCGCACCAATATCAATTGCAGGGCCGCCTGCTCGACGCCATCGCCGTACAGCGCGACGGCCTGGCGCTGCTGCACATCGACATTCCGCACGATGTGCAGCAGATGAAGGCGCGCTTCGCCGATATCCTCGCCGACATCGGGCGGCAGCCTGGCGCGCATGCGCCCGACACCTTGCTGGCGGCAGATGACATGTGCGAGCCGGACGCGGTGGCCGCGATGCAGATGATGCAAGGCCTGTGGATGGCCAGCTATTACGCCGGCCAGCAGGATCTCAGTGCGCTGATGGTGGTGTCGATGACGCGGCTGTCCATGCAGCGGGGGAACAGCGATTTCAGCGCCGTCGCCTATGTCGGCTACGCGATGATGGTTGCGCTGTACAGCGGCGACATCGCGCGCGGCTACGCCTTCGGCGCGATGGCGATGGCGCTGGCCAGGCGCCGTGCCAACCTGCAGACACGCACGCTCACGGGCCTGATGTTCGGCGCGCTCAGCAACCACTGGACGCAGCCGCTGCGCAGCTCCGACGCCCTGTACGAAGAAGCGTTTGGCTGGGCGCTGGAAATCGCCGATTTCGTGCAGGTCGGCGTGGTGGCGGCCGTGCGCGCTACCGACCGACTCATCCTCGGCGACTATCTGCCGCACCTGATGCACGACATCGAGCACGACCTGGCGCTGATGCGCGCCAACGGCCAGCAGGCGATGGCCGATTGCTGCGTCGCCGCCGCAGTCCAGCCGATCAAATGCCTGATGGGCCTCCTGCCCCGTCACGACAGCTACGACGATGCGGCCTTCAGCGAGGCGCGCTTCCTCGATCAGTATGGCGGCTCGCAGCTGTACCGCGCCTACTTCTTGCAGGGGAAGATACGCAACACCTACCTGTTCGACGGCGCCGACGCCGAGCTGCTGGCGGGCCAGCTCGGCAACGTCACCCAGATCATGCGCGGCCAGGCCAAGGTCGTCGATTGCAGCTTTTACGCCGCGCTGATCCTGATCCGCGCCTTGCGGCGCGATCCTGCGCGCCCCAATGCGGGCGATGTGCTGACCGTGATCGGCACGCTGCAGGCAAGCCTCGCCGAGTGGGCCAGGCTAGGCTCGGACAACAGCGACGCCAAACACCTGCTGGTGCTGGCCGAGATGGCGCGCTACCGGGAAGAGCTGCAACTGGCCACGCGTTATTACCAGCAGGCGATCGACGCGGCCGGCCTGGCCGGCTACGTCAACATGCAGGCGCTGGGCAATGAACTGTGCGGCGAATGCTGGTTCGACCAGGGACATGCACGCGTGGCCGGCGTCTTCATCCAGGACGCCATCGCGCACTACGGCCAGTGGGGTGCGCAGGGCAAGGTGGCGCAGCTGCAGGCGCGCCACGGCGTACTGCTGTCAAGGATGGACGGCCGCGGCACGCAATGGCATTCCATCTCCCACACGCACGGCAGTTCCGCACTCGACCTGGTGTCGCTGCTGAAAGCGTCGCAGATCCTGTCGAACGAAGTGGGCCTGCGCAATGTGCTGACGCGCCTCATTGCCATCGTATGCGAAAACGCCGGTGCGCAGGTGACGCGCCTGCTGCTGCTGTCCGAAGGCAGCTACCAGCTGGAGGCCAATATCGATGGCGATGGAGTCACCGTTTTGCAATCGCGCCAGCTCGACCTGAGCGCCGCCAGCGACCCGCAGTTCCCGCTATCGCTGCTGCGCTACGTCGTGCGCACAGGTGCCGAGGTGATCGAAGACTGCATCACGGGCGCTTCGCGCTTTGCCGCCGACCCGTACGTGCAGCTGCACCTGCCGCGCGCCGTCATGTGCCTGCCGATCCGGCACGGCGGCCAGATCGGCGGCATCCTGTACTTCGAAAACCGGCTTGCCGACGCCTCGTTCACGGAAGAACGCGTGGCGTTCCTGCGCATGCTTGGCGCGCAGGCGATGATCTCGATTTCCAGCGCGAGGCTGCATGACAGTCTCGAACGGCGCGTTGCCGAACGCACGGAACAGCTGGAAGACGCCAACCGCAAGCTGGCGACCCTGTCCATCACCGATGGCCTGACGGGCCTGTCGAACCGGCGCCATTTCGACGACGTGCTGCGCGCCGAATGTGCGCGTGCCACGCGCGTCGGCCAGCCGCTTGCCGTCGTCATGCTCGACGTCGACTATTTCAAGCGCTTCAACGACCGTCACGGCCACCAGGCCGGCGACGCATGCCTGATCCGGGTCGCGCATGCGCTGGCGGCCGGCATGCGGCGCGCGGGCGACCTGACGGCGCGCTACGGCGGCGAAGAATTTTCGATCGTGCTGCCAAACACCGGGGCGGACGAAGCGCGCCAGATCGGCGAAGCGCTACGGCGCGCCATCGAAGAGCTGGGCATCGCCCACGTGAACGCGGATGCACTGCAGGTAACGATCAGCGTCGGCATCGCAGTCCAGTCGGCACCGGGCGCCGCCGATCCGGACGCCCTGCTGCGCCTGGCCGATGCCGCGCTGTACTACGCCAAGGATGCGGGGCGCAATTGCGTGGTGCTGAGAATTCTGCCGCCCGGCTAATCCGCGTTCACGGCGTGGGGCGACTCCTCAATCGCTGCCGTGGCTGTTTTCGCGCGCCTGCTCCTGCGCCTTTTCCTGCGACACCAATCCATTGAAGAACAAATTGAGCAGCACGGCAACGATGGCGGCCAGCAGGATGCCGCTGTGCAGCAGCGGCGACAGGGCTTTCGGCATGTGCTGCGCATATTGCTCGGCCACCAGCGGCAGCATGCCGAAGCCGATAGCCAGGGCCACGATGAACAGGTTGTTGCGGTTGCTCTTGTAGTCGACGCCGGCCAGGATGCGAATGCCCGTGGCGGCAACCATGCCGAACATCACCAGCCCTGCCCCGCCCAGCACGAAGGCCGGCACGGCTTCGGCCGTCTGCGCGATCTTCGGGATCACGCCCATGACGAGCAGGATGATGCCGGCCGCCACGCAGACCCAGCGGCTGCGCACGCCCGTCACGCCCACCAGGCCCACGTTTTGCGAGAACGAGGTGTACGGAAAGGTATTGAAGATACCGCCGATCAAGGTGCCCAGGCCATCGACGCGCAAGCCGCGGCTGATGTCGGCCTGCTCGATGCGCTTGCCCGTCATCTCGCCCAAGGCCAGGAACATGCCCAGCGACTCGATCATGACGACGATCATCACCAGGCTCATGGTGACGATGGCCACCACGTCGAAAGTCGGCATGCCGAACTGGAATGGTGTGACGACGGCAAAAGCCTTGGCGCTGGCCACCTTGGCGAAATCGGCCTTGCCCAGCGCAAACGACAGGGCCGTACCGGCGATGATGCCGATCAATACGGCGATATTCGACAGGAAACCGCGGCCATACTTGGCCACCAACAAGATGACGGCCAGCACGAAGAAGGCGATGCCCATGTTGTCCAGCGCGCCATAGCCGGGGTTGGCGATCATGGGCACTGGGCCGGCTGGCGCGGGCAAGCCGGCCGCCGTGGCGGCCGCGGCCATCTTGAGAAAGGCGGGATCGGCGATCTGCGCCATGGCGGGCGGCCCGCCCATGGCCCAGTTCACGCCTACGCGCATCAGCGACACGCCGATCACGGCGATGATGCTGCCGGTGACCACGGGCGGGAACAGGGCCAGCAGGCGGCTGATGAAGGGCGCGATCAGCATCGAGACGACACCGGCGCCGATCACGGCGCCAAAGATGCCGGTGATGCCCAAGGCCGGATTGTTCGCCATGGCCAGCATGGGGCTGACGGCGGCAAAGGTGACGCCCATCATGACGGGCAGGCGGATGCCGAAATGCCTGCCTATTCCCAGGGACTGGATCAGGGTCACGAGGCCGCAGCAGAACAGGTCGGCACTGATCAGCGCCGCCACCTGCTCGGCCGGCAGCTTGAGAGCACGGCCGACGATCAGCGGCACGGCGATGGCGCCGGCATACATGACGAGCACGTGCTGCAAACCCAAGGTAAACAGTTTGCCAGCTGGCAGGATTTCATCGACGGGCGATGGCGCGGCAGGCGCGGTACCTGGCACGCTGCGGTGGATGGATTTCAAGCGGGGAGAGGCCATTTACGCTCCATTTCCTGGGTTACCGCGGCCCGGATGGGCGCAGGTGAAAGGGAAAAGCAAGACAGAAACGGGACGGCAGGAACACACTGGCGGCAAATGATGCATGCGAAGCTCCTTGGAATGGGACGACCAAGGTAGCCATGCACGCTTCGTGCCAGATAGATTGTATACAGGAATTGTGCCGGAAATCAGCAAAGATCGGCGAATTAGACGATGGATGCACCGTTTTCTCGCATGCCGCGCCCCGCCTGCACCAGAAGGCGGCAAAGGCGGTAGCGCTGGCAGGCCGCTGGTAACTGGTGCTTGGAGCCTATCTCAGTAGATGAATACATCCCCTGCTGGCGCCCTTCAGAAGCGGGGACTGCGTTGATCGTCGTCGCGTGGCTCGCCATGCGTCCTCCTCACGCCTTGTCCGCGCTCTTGATGCGCTGCCAACAGAAGACGCTCCCTACTGGAATAGGCTCTTAGCCGCCGGAGCAGGCATCGAGCAGCGCTTCCAACTGGCGTACATGGGCGGCACGCAATTGCTCGCGCGCCAGCAAGGCTTGCACTTGCTCGAAGATGCCGTGCGATGGCACCGCCGGCAAGACGGGCGCGGCGGGGCGCGTGGCTACGCACGGCGCGCTCACGGGCCAAGCGTCCACCTGCGATGCTGGCGCCCAAGCCGCGCAGCCGGTCAACAAGCTCGCCAGCAAAAAAGCGGCTAGCCTGCTGGCGAGGCCGCCTGCAGGCCTTACAGCACGTTCGCGCGGCGGCCTCATGGCATTTCGCTGGCGATCAGCGCCTCGGCGGCACGGCAGGCGTCACCTTCGGGCTTCAGCGCCAGGATGCGCGCCGCAGCCGCTTGCGCATCTGCCTGTCCGGCCTGCGCCGTGGCCAGCGCCTGCCGTACCTTCGCAGACCGGCGCGCGCCCTCCTCACGCATTGCCTTCAGCGCCTGGTTCTGGCGCTGCAACACGGCTTGCACCTCCTGCACTTGCGCCGCGCACGCGGAACGGCCCGCTTCGCGGCCCCAGCGCTGGGCGCAAAACACGGCTGCCCCCAGCAACACCAGCATGGCCACGATACTCACCGACGGCTTCATGTCAGCACCTTGCGCGCAGCCTGATACAAGGACAGACGCTCGGCCAGACCGTTCACGCCGCCGTTGATGCGGCGCGTCACCCGTTCCTGGTCACCCGCGTCGGCCAGACGGTTCAAGCCGCGCGATTGCCAGAACCAGCCCGCCGAGCGACACGCGAAAACCGTTTGCTCCAGCAGTTGCGGCGATGCGAGCAAATCCAGGCCCAGCGCCACGCCGCACGCCGCATAGTTGGCGCGCCCCGTCACCTGCAGCAAGCCGCGCCCCTTGAAGCGCATGCCATCACCAGCAATCACATTGCCCAGGTCCGCCCGTCCTTCATACGCCGCGCCGCTGGCCAGCTCGCGCACATAGCGCAGTTGGCCCGATTCGTGGCCCACCTGCGCCAGGAACGATGCCCGACGCAGCGGCGTATCGATGCTAAACTCGGCCATCGCCGCATTCAGGGGCGCCAGGAACAGCGTAGCGCGGCGACCGGCCAGCGGCATGATCTGCATCAATTGGGCGCCTGTCACAGCATGCCCCGCACATCCTTGACGGCAGCGGCTGCATCGGCCGCCAATTCGCCGATATCCTTGCCGCGCCGCTTGTCGAACCAGCGCACGCAAGCGCCCAGCACCCACCAGGCAGGCAAGCCGGCGGCCACCATCACCGGCGCGGCGATGAACAAAAAACCCGTGGACGGGTCGCCGCCGTACAAGCCGGCCACGGTCTTCGCGCTGTCGAACAGGCTCGGCCACCACGACAGCACGGCGGCCACGAGCACAGGGCCGAGAAAGGTGGAAATGATGATGCTGGAACAAAAACGAATAAATGCCTCCTTCGTGGATTGGGGCCACATGAACATGAAGCCCAGCGACGTGGCAGCTGCGCCGGCCAGCACGGGCACGCCAAACAGTTTGATCAATGCGCCGCCGGCGGCGGTGGTTTCGAGGGCCATGGTTGCCTTTCAGGTGGTGGGTGTGAGTTTGTAGCTGCGGAGGAATATCTGATGCCGACAGTCCAAGCATGGCTGTCTCATTTCTAGGGAAGGTGAGACAGTATTTGTGAAAGCGATTGGAAATGAAAAAGCCGCCCGGAGGCGGCTTAATTTCTGTAAGTCAATGACGTGGAATTACGGAACTGCGCTTTCTAGAGCAGCGAGCCGGGCTTCGATCGCGGTCTGGCGCGCCTCCAATCCTGCTGCGATAAACTGATTCAACTCGTCGTAGCGAAATGCGTAGCGGTCGCTGGCGGGAATCGTTTCTGTCCATGCTGCCTGCATTTCCCTGTCGTCTGTCGCCTCGATGGCTGCATGCTCGATGGTTTCCCCCTTCCACGAGTCGTAGCAGATGAATCCGTAATTGAACGGGTCGAGGCCGTGAGATTCCATGATCTTTATCGCGGCCTGGACGGTCGGCCCGATATGTTCGCGGGCGCCGCCACCCTTTGTCGCTATTGCGGTTTTCCAGCGATATACTCTAATCGCCCGTGCGATGTCGGCGGCCGCAGCAATCTCTACGGCTTCGAGCGCACGAAACATATCTTTTTCACGTGCGTCTGATGTGATAGTTGGAGCGACCGAAAAATAGGAGTTCCCCCAACGATAATTGGATAAGCCAAGATTGTGTGCGTCGTCGACGCGCGGGCGAACTACCCCGCCGTCCGATGCTAAAATCAAATGGCTCGTGCCGCGGAGCACAAAATTTTCACCGGTGCCGCCAATTACCAATGCCCCCCCATCTGAGCCGAGATATCCGATTTGCAATGAGCTGCCCCCTTTTATAAAGGCCATGTAGGAGTTCCCGACAATGTCGGATCTGAATACCCCCCAGGCAGAGGCGCCTGAACTCAACGATAGAGGCCCGCCGGTATGGGACCAAGTGCCAGTGGTGGTCGGATTTGCTATGTTCACCTTGGAGTTGAGGGCGGCCTGTTGCAGGGTACTCACAGGTTTAGCGGTATCACTGGTGTTGTCCACGCTGCCCATTCCCACCATCGTCTTCGTTATGCCGTTAACAGCCCCTGTAAATGTAGCGCCTGAAAGCGAAGCCTTGCCTGCTAAAGCGCTGGCGGTGGCCGTGCTGACTGGCTTACTCGCGTCGCTTGTATTGTCCACGCTATCCAGGCCAACATCGGCCTTGCTGCCTGACGTGGCCACCGCCGCAAACTGGGGTTTACCAGTAATGCTGCCCCAGGTCGGCACATATGAGCCCGGCAGGGCGTCAGTAATGCCATAGCCAGCCAGCGTCATTGCGCGGGCCGCTTTGTTGGCATCCAATTCGGCCAGCGCCGCCTGCACGTCCGTCGCAACGATCCCGCCCGCCGGCGTGCTGCTTATCTGCGACGCCAAGTTGGCTGGAATCGTTACCCAGGTGCCAGCCTGGAATACGCGCAGGCAGCCGCTGTTCAGCACCGTGTCCCAGTAGGTCGCGCCGGCCAGCAGCGCATCGCCATTATTGTCAACGTCCGGCGGCAGCGTCTTAGCGCCGAGATAGCGCGCATCGAGCGATTTGAGCGCAGCCGCAGCCTTTGACGCAGCGGTGGCGGCAGTGCCGTCCGACTCCGCAGCCGCAGCCGCTGCAGCTGCAGAGGCAGCAGCACTCGCGGCCGCCGCCGCGGAATTATGCGGGATATCGACGATATCCTTCGCCTTGGCCAACTGGTTGAGCTGATAGATCAGATCCTGTTGGCCATATTTAAAAACATCAGTCATTACAGCTCCTCGACTTCAATGGTGGTGGCATATGTTTGGTAATACGGCGTGGTGATGGCAGCCAGGCTGGCCAGACGCCCATACACCTGATGAGTCTGCTCGAGCTCGACGTCGTCGCTGTCTGGAAACAGGCTGACGAGTAGCGGGTGCGACAGGCCATTCCCGCGCACGATGCGCCACAGCTCGGCCCGGTCCAGTGGCGTCATGTGGTCAAGCGAAATCGACAGTTTTCGGTACAACGCACCGCGCTCGACCTTCTGCTCTCCGGCGCCATTGCGGTATTGGTTGCTGGTATCGCCTGGCGTGACGCCGGCGCCGTAAGATGCGTTCTGTTCGGGACTCCACCAGGCGCCGGCCACCAGGCGCGCAACCTCGATGTAGCCGGCAGGGTTGTCCGGATCGACCAGGTCGATCACCATTTTCTTGACGCTGCGCATCTGGAACCAGCAGCGGCCATAGGTTGCACCGCCATAGCTGAAGGCATTGACCCCCAGCGGCAACGCACCCCAGTTCCACATGCCCAGGCGCGCGTACTCGCATGCCGGCACGGTGCCGGTATCGAAATCGGACACGTCATCCCCTGGCTCGACGTAGCCGCGAACGCGAATCGTCGCCGTCGGCGTCAAGTTGCAAAATGGCAGGGCCACGCCGCCGATGATCTCCGGCGTTGGCCAGGTCGCCGTAATGCTCAACTGAGTGCCAGGTGAACGGAGCAGCGAGGACTTGTCTTCGCGCTGCAGATTGCCCGGTCCTAAGGCTCCAGCCTGGCTGGATGCGGTCAAGACCGCGCGGTCGGCCGCGTTGTCGTAAATGATGCGCAAGTTGCTCATGCCTCCCCCTGCACTGGCCAAACAATGGCATCAAGCTGTCCGATGGTCTCCGCCGTCGCGATCAGTTCGCGCAAGCCACGCGCGATGGCGAACGCGCCCGAGACCTGTGCGACCAATGCAGCACCAACAGCGATCATGCCGGCGGCATCCAGCGTCACCGTCGTGTTATCGGATAACGTCCAATCAATGCTATATGGCAGGCCTGCCACTTGTGCCAACAAAGCCATGTGCGCTGCACCTGTGATGCGTGCCTTGTCGGCCTGGTACCGCAATCCGGCGCATGTAAAATCAGAAAGCTCGGCTGCCTCGCGTGCCAGCTTGATGCGTGCCCAGGTAGATATCCTGGTGCCCTCCAACGTTTTGGTGTCTATCCACAAGTCGGCACCAGCGTCGTAGATGTGATGCGCGCCAGGCCGGGGTGGCAACGTCTTCCCTGTGCGTTCGTTAGTCTGAGTGCCATCACTGTTGATAACGATTGTTTCCATTAAAAATTCCTTGCGATCACAATCGCCTGACATTGTTTAACATAAAGCTTGCCCATATTCGCTGCGCCAAGGTCAGCATTGGTGCCGGAAACTCCGAACTGGACGGTGTCACCCACGTTGATGTTCAAGGTAAGTCCGTAGACCGTTGCGGCAGGGGCATCGCCGTCCTGCCGCTCCTGGACTCCGCTCAACCAGCGCCAGTTGCCGCCATTCATGCGATACCAAATGCTCAGTTGGTCGTCGACCACCGCCGTACAAACGATTGAAAAAAATACACTGCCAGAGCGGATGCGGAGCGCGGCAGGCCACCCTGGAGCGTTGTGTTTGAACAGTACTTCCAGATTGGTAAATACAGCTGCGGAACTGAGAGTTGAAGTCTCAACAAATACCCCGGATGCGGACGACTGCAGGGAAATCGATGGGTAACCGGGCTCGAAAAATGCCGTTGCAGCGGAGGCAGTGCCAACGGATACACGCGCAGATGAAAGGTCTCCAGAAAATGTACCTTTCACAGCGTCCAACTCACCGGAAAATTTTCCTTTGGCTGCATCGAGGACACCAGAAAAGCTGCCCTTTGCCGCTATCAGCTCCCCCGAGAACGTACCCTTGACACTGTCCAGATTGCCGCTGAAAACTGCGTGGCCATTGACAATGGAAAAGCCAGGCGCATAGATATTGCCTGCCGCATCGATCTGCATATACTTTCCCAGTCCCGGATTACCAAACAGCAATCCGCTCTCGCTCAAGTGGAAACCGCTACCGCCGTTGCTTGGCCATGCATAGGCACTGCTGGGATAGCCAATACCGCCGTGCACCGTCGCGCTGTAAATGTCGCCCGCCGTGACCTTGCCAAGGTCGGCACTGATTGCGCTCAGCTGCCCCACCTTGAGTGCATTCAGATACGGCGCCGCCCACTTGGTAGTGCCGCTGGCAGGGTTGAAAATACCATCGGACCGGTAAAGCGATTCTCCGGCACCGAATGCCTGTGGCGAACCTTCCCACACCGTGCCGGCCCCCCAGGTGTTAATTGGCGGAAAGGACGCATCGCCCTGCGAGCTGATGGTCGCCGGCATGCTCCCCAGCGACGACAGGCCTGTCTTGCTGTAGGCGACGCGCGAAGAATTGCCCGTCACGCCATCAAAAACCTTGCTGACCGTCTGGCTGGCCGTGTAAGTGAGGCTATCGACTACAATCTTGGCCGTGACCGTGACGCTATCGCCCACCATGCCGGCATACGCCAGCGTGGCCACGTTGCCGACGCGTGTCAGCACGCTGGCGTTACTGGCAGAAAACGCCACCTGCCCCTGCATATTCACCAAACCTGCCGTAAAGTCGATGCTTGCCGGCGCGGCAAGCGTGGTGGCGGCCACCTTGAACGCCTGCGCCGTGGCAGCGAGCAGCAGCACGCGGTCGTTGGCCGGCGCGAAGCGCGGCACGGTATTCATGATCAGCCTGTCGCGTTCCCCCACAATCGCGCTCATACGAGCACCCCCACCGTCGCTCTGCCCGTCAGCCAGAAGCGCGACAGCAGCACCACCACGCCCGGCACACCGTCCTGCAAGCCAAAGCGTTCAGCGCGCAGTTGCACGGGCTGTCCCAGTTCCAGCATCATCATCTCGGGTTCTCCATCGAATTCGTAAATGGTGCGCGGCACCTTGTTCAGGGCCAGGCGCCGCTGCGCTTCCGCGCGGGCATCGGCCCGCGTCTTGAGGCAGGTATCGATCTGCACCGGGTCGTCAGTCAGGCGATAGCGTGCGCGCACGGCTTCATCGACCACCGTCTCCGTCAGCCATTCCGTGGCGTACAAATCCGCATGCGCGGACGGAATGCTGGTCGTCAGGCCCGCCTGCAGCGTGTAGTTCCGGTCGAAGCCGATCTTCACGGCGGCCGTCACCGGCAGGCGCTGCGCGGGACGCAGCGAGCGCTCGCGCATCTGCTCCGGGCCGATCGACAGCGGCACGCCGGCCGCAGGCAAAGCGATCTGCACCAGGCGCAGCTGGCCGGTGCGCGACATGATCGCCTGGGCGCCCACGCTGGCCGCCAGTAGCTGGATGGCCTGCGCCTGGTTCGTACGGTCCGCAACGTACAGCCCCACCGGCTGCGGGTGGGATGCATCGAAGGCGGCCAGGTTGGCCAGATCCAGATCGGCCGCGGTAAAACGGTCGGCCGCCTTGCCGTAGGCGGTGGCAATGCGCTGCACCAGCGGCGCGATGCGCGGCGCATAGCCACCGCCCTTGTCGCCCTGCACGCTGGCCGTGATCGTGGTGGAAAACGGATCGGTCGTCAGGTTGAAACGGCCTGCCTGGTCATTCAAGGCCACGGCGATGGGCTTGCCGTTGGTGCGCACTTCGAACGTCGATTCGACCGTGCCGAGAAACCCGTATTCCAGGGTGGCGGGGTTGGTCAGCAAGGGCGCCACGTTGTGACATTCGCCGAACGGAATCGGCAAGATGGCGTCCTTGTTCGGCGTCGTGCCTCCCAGCTTGGCTTCGGAGATCGGCGTATTCAAACGCTGCAGCTTGTCGCGCAGGACCAGGTTGACCGACTCGCGCCCCGCGCTGGCCACGTCGGCGATGATGCCGTCGAAGACCAGCTGGAAGTCGGCACGCGGCCAGGAAGGATCGCCGGCCCAGGCCTTGACCGGCCGGTTCATCCAGACGTCGTCCAGCCAGCCATCGAGCGCGCCATCGGCGTTATCGAGTTCGATATCGCCGCCCGACAGGCCCGCCTCGCCGGACAGGCTGACCTGTTCCGTGAAGGCGAGGCCGCCCTTGGCTAGCGGCTGGTACGCGGTATTGGCCGGCACCTCGCGCGGCCCGGTGACGTAGGGCCGCGAAGCGATATACCGCGTCACCTCGCTGCCGCCCACATTCACCTGCGCCTCGATCAGCACCATGCGGATGGCCGACGGGCTTTGCAGCCATTCCTGAAATTGCGCATCGGTCATGCGTATTCTCCTTTCACTGCATTGGCCCAGGCGGATGCCCGGGACGATTTGTCCACGCCATCGACCACCGTCCTGGCGGCGTTGGCGTTCGATTCAAAGGTGGCCTGGATGGTGGCGCCTGTTTGCGCCCGCTGGTCGGCACGCAAGCCTTCCAGTTCCACGCGCATGGCCTGGTTGTCTTCGCGCAGGCCGCGGATTTCAGCCACCAGCACGTCGGAGCCAACATTCGCGGCCGACGAGTAGCGCACGGGGTCGAAGACCGCCGCTGTCACGGGAGAAGTCATCGCGGCCAGTGCTGCGACCACGGGAGGATTACCGAGTTGCACGCCCAGCTCCGCCGCACCGCCCATCGCCGCCCGCAGGCCGGCGATGGCTTGCGCCACCGTCAGCACGCTGTCGTTAATCGTGATCAAGCCCGACACCTGGGCGTTAAGCGCGTCCAGGCTGGCCTGCTGCACGTCGACCTGCGCGGCTGCCCATTTCAACGCTTCCTTGTTCGCTTCCACCACGCGGGCATAGTCGGCCGCATAGCGGGCGTCGGAAGCATTGACCACTTGCGAGGCCGTCAAAAATGCCTGTTCCGCGGCAGACAGCCCCGATTGCGCCGTCGTGTCGCCCGCATTCGCAGCCGCCAGGGTTTTCTCGAACTGTGCCCGCGCTTCGGCGTACTTCTGCTCCGGCGTCAGCGTCGACTGGGCACCCAAAGCCATGCTGGAATTGAGCCCATTCAAGGTCGTCACCCACGATTTCGACTTCTCCAGCGCCGACTTGGCCGCCACGGATTCCGTCTCGTAGGCTTTGGCCAGCGCATCCTTCGCGCTGGTCACCGCCTTGACGGCCTGGATCTGGTCGAATAATCCGCGATTGGCATCGGCGACGCCGGCGCGCTGGGCAGCCAGCAACTGCGCTTCTGTTTTCGTCAGTTCGTTCAACTGCTGCTGCATGTCCTTGCGTTCGCTGGCGATGTCGCTGGCCGTCTTGTTCACTTCGGCCAGTTCACCGGTGGCGGCGGTGAGGTCGGCCGCATAATCGGCCGCCTTCTTGAACGGTTCGGCGATGGCAAGCAGCTGCACGTACATGTTCTGACCAGCAGCCGTGTTCAAGTCCTGCGCCAGCACCAGCGCCTTGAATTGCTCGCTCGTCGTCACGCCGGACTGTCCCAGCGCCGCCATGGCGCTACGCACCGACTTGGTGACCGGGTCCATCTGCTCGGCCTCGGTCAGGAAATTTTGCACAAAGAAGCTGGTGCCACTGGTCAGGGTATCGAGGTCGCCCGCCGCCTGAATCAGGCTTTCGCTCAGCGCCACGGCAGAAAGGCCAGAGCTGTTGAACGACTTGCCCAATACGGCCAGCACATCCGACACCTGCATGTAGTTGTTGGCTACACGCGCCAATGTTTCGAGGTAGCCCTCGCCCACGGCCTGGTATTTTTCCAGCCCTCCCACGCCGAACTTCGCCATGTCGTCGCCCAGCTTCGAAAAGGCCGCTTCCAGGGCCTTTTGCACTTCCTCGCCTTTCAAGTCCTTCAGGCTGATCTTGCCCAGGCTGACGACGAAGGAATTCAGACGGGCGGTGAAGGCATCGCCGCCGACACCCAGCAAGTCGGCCGCAGAGACGATGCTCGTGCGCAGACCAAGCACGATTTTCGTAAACTGGTCATTCGTTTCCGTCCCCATGGCCGTGAGATTCGTGGACTTCTTGTCGCTGGAAAACCAGCCGCCGGACTTCTTGAGATCGACATACGAATTCACCTTGAAACGGGTAGTATCAAGATCACCCAGGCTCGATGAGTTGGTGACTATCCCCACATCCTGCACCGTGGTCTTGCCGCCAAAGATGCTGCTGACAACATTGCCGATGACGCCGCCGCTGGAACTGCCTTTGGTGCCCAGCGCGGACGTCAGGATGTCCGAGCGCACCAGCAAGCTGCCCAAGCCGCCGATACCCGAAACAATCTGCTTGAGCGAGACCACCATCGACGAGGAATACGCGAGGCCCAGGCCGGAGTTTTTCTCCATAATTTCCAGGCTGTTTGCGATCGACGCCGATTTCGCGGATGAATCACCAAGCACCGTGCCGGTGCCGTTGGCGGCCTGGCGGTCTTTGGCCGTCGTGTCGGCGCCGCCACCACCGCCGCTGAAGGCGCCGCCCAGCACGGCGGCAATCGCCGCTGCCGCTGCCGCATAGCCCCACGGTCCCATGGAGCTCATGAAGGACATGAACACACCGGGTACCTTGGCCGCATTCTGCGCGGTCTGGCCGGCCATCACTGCCCCCGTCTCTGTGGCCTGCCCGACGAGCACGCCCGCAGCAGACGAGCTCGATACAAACAGGCTGGTGGCCAATTTTTGCAATTGGCCGGCCATTTCCACAGCGCGGAAAGCTTTTTCGGCCCCTTCCATCAGCTTGTAACCCGTGCTGTTTTCCTTGAAGAAGCCCTTGGCGGCACCAGCCATGTCGCGGTAGCCCTTGATCTGCGCCTGCGCGCCATCCTCGCGGGCTTTGGCATGCGCAGCTTCTTGTTTGGGCTTGTCGTCCTTGGCGTCCGTGAGCCCTTCGCTCAGGGTCCGTTGAACATCACGCTGGGCCTTTTGATAATCTGCAAAAGCCGCGCCCATTTTGCCTACCGCCGCCCCTGCCTTGCCAAACGCTTTTTCTAGCGCATCGCCCATGGCCTTGGCGCCATCAACCGATTCTTTCCACGTTTTTTCGTCCGCCGCCTTGTTGTCGGCACGCTTCTTGGTCTCCTTTGCCGCGGCCTCCTCTTCGCGTTTCTTCGCTGCCGCTTTCTTCTCCTGGCCTGCCGTTTCCTCCAGTTGCGCCAGATCGGCGTTGACCTGTTGCTGCACGCGCAGCTCCGCCGCGCCTGCTTCGGCAATCTTGTTGTCCCTTTCCTGCTGGCCCTGCGCCGTCTTCGCCTGAAAACCTTTTAATACCTCGGCTTGCTGCTGGTAGGCGGCCACCTCGGCGGCGCCACGCGCGCGTATCGCCACGCGGCGGTTCGCAAAAAACTCATCCTCGCTCAAGGCGCCGCCCTTGCGGCGCGCTTCGTCGAGCTTGGCCTGCTGGTCGTAACCCTCAGTCTTGATGCGCAACGCGCTTTGAATCGCCTGCAACTGACCTGCCAGCACCGCGTCGCGGGAGTCGGAACCTGCCGCTGGAGTCGCGGCGGCCCTGGCAGGTGCGGCAGTCCTGGCCGGTCCGGCAAACGAAGCGTGCACTTTCTGACGCAGCTCTTTCTCCTTTTCAGGAGAGACAGCAACACCGCCGGCTCTGGCGCTGGCCAAGGTTTCCTCGAGCTGCTTGATTTCCGCGACCTCGCGCTCCGCCTTGGTGACATAGCGCTTCTGCAGCTCGCCCAGCTCCTTGACGGCCTGCTTGGAGTCGGCATTGCGTTTCGATTCCGCCTGGTCGGCCTTCGCCTTTGCTTCCAGCTGCGTCTGCTTGTTCATCGCCACTGCCAACGCCTTGGCCTGCTCCTGCTCAAACTGTTCCATCTGGACGCCGGTCAATCGCGCCGCCGGGTGCGTACCGGGAACCAGCTGGCCAGTGCGGCGCACGTCGGCCGTGCGTTTCTTGATTTTTTCGATCTCGTCTTCCGGCGTCTCTTCGCGTCCGATAGAACGCATGCCATCCATGAAACTGGACCAGAGATTCTTGCTGCCTTGCAGCAAGGTACCGATCATGCTGAGCTTTTCAGCGCGTTTTTGCAGGCCTGCATTGATCAAATCACTCGCCATGACCATGGCCTCTTGCGTCTTGCCTTCCTTTTCCAGGGCGGCGATGTGCGCGTACTGGGCGCCCGTCAGGATGTTGTAATTTTTATCGTGCGTATCGACCCAGTTGGTGACGCCGTCGGCCATCGTCGCAAAGTCGGCTGCCACGGCGCCAGCAGATTGGCCATTCATTTGCGCCATGGTGACAGCGGCAGCGCCCACGGAATTGAGCGCTTCGCTGGTGAACTGGCCCGTTTCCACCAGGGTCTGCAAGACCACGCGGGTATCGCCCAGGCCGCCCTGACTGGCATCAGAAACCGACGCCACCATGGTGTTGAACTGGCCTTCAGTGATGCCGGCGGCATTCCCGGTCAATTCCAGGGCACGGGAAAACTTGTCCGATTCCAGCTGACCCTGCACAAAGGCCTCGGCCACGAACGCCGCAACGTCGGCCGCCATCTGCAGCACCAGCAACGGCCCCGCTCCCAGGCGCTTCATGGCCAGTTCCGTCAAGCCGGTGGCATTGGCCATCTCGCCCAGGCCATCCTTGATCTGTCCAATGTCGGCGTTCAAGCTGCCTTCGCCAATCTTGGCCGAGGCTTTGGCAAAGCCATCGACCGCCTCCAGCGCCTTGAGCAGCCCGTCCGCGGCATCGCTGCCGCCCTTGCCCATGGCAATGTTCACATCGGTCGCCATGCGAGCCGCTTCGGCCTGCGCGCGTACCCGTGGTTCGAAGTTGCGAAACTTGGTACTGGCTTCCTCGACTTGATCGCCTGTTTTTTTACTGGCGGTAGCCAGGTCATTCACCGCCTGCGTCCCCGCCTTTATCTCTGCAGCATTAACGGCAATCTTTAACTCAGTTATCTCTGGCATGTTTGGCCCATAAAAAAGGCCGCGCATGGCGGCCAGGTTGGAAAATGCGGGTCAGCCCGCCGCATGCTGATGCGACAGGAACAGCGCGTCGAGCTGGTCGAGCAGTTGGTGCTCGAACGGCTCGATGGCGATGGCGTGGCGCGCCTGCCAGGCGAGGATTTCCGTGCTGGCGATGGGGTTGGCGGCCATGCCGTTCTGCCGCTTGCGGTTCAATTGTGCGAACCATTCCCACACGTGGGCCAGCTCGAACGGCATCGGCGGCGTCGCCTCCTCGGGCGGCGCGCGGTACAGCGGATGGCGCCGGGCGGCATCCATATGCTCGCCCTTGGCATGGCCATCGGCCGCCCGTGCGCCGCGCTCGAACTGGTGCCCGGCGTAGCGCAGCAGGCTGGCCGTCAGAGTTTCAAAAAATTCGACTCGTTTTCCAGCGCGGTGGTCACTTTTTCCTGCCAGGTCGGGTACTTTTCAAAGGCCGCTTCCAACAGCGCCGGATCGAGCGGTACGGGTGCGCCGTTGCTGGTGAAGCCGTACCAGCCCGTGACCACGGCCAGTGCCAGGCGCTTCTGGTTGCCGTCGATGGCTTGCACCAGCAGTTCCGCACCTTCGTCGGTGGACGCGTCGATGGCCGTCTTGCGGCGTGCCGATTTCTTGTAGCCTTCGGCGCGCACGGCGTTGTTGGCGACGCGGTATTGTTCGCTGTTCTTGCCGACGATGGTCAGGCCGGCCACCGCTTCGCCGTCCGCATCGAAGATGACGGGCACGTCGAAGGTGACGGGCGTGGCAGCCGCGTGGATATTGCCGATGTCGAAACCTGCCTGGATTTTTTGCGCGTTGTTCATGTGTGATGCTTTCTGGATGAAGTAGAAAAATATAAAAAAAGCCGCCATCGCGGCGGCCCCGGTGCAGGCGCTAGCTGCTTACAGCGCGCTGTCCTGGATGGTCAGGGTGGTCGCTTCATGCTGCGCGTCCGTACCCTTGTAGCGCAGGACGTCGAAGGCGCAGGTGACGATCTTGTTTTTCTCGCCGTCGTCGATCTTGGCCGAGGTGATCTTGATGCGGCCCATGGCAAGCGCCAGCACGTCGGCGGCCGGCGCCGTGCCCGACGCCATGGCGTAGGCCAGCGGGATTTCCGTCTCGGACTTGAAGTAGTCGAGGTAGGTGGCGTCCTGCAGCAGCACCGTGAACTGGCCCGAGCCCATCACCTTGCCGCGCGAGGCGGCCGTGGCGTACTTCGAACCGATCACCGGGTCGACCTTGACCTGGCCATCGAGCGAGACAGACATGCCGGTGCAGATTTGCGACGGGATGCCGTTCACAGACAGCATCGCAGTGGCGCCCGAGAATTTGCCGGTGCCCGGCGCGGCCAGCGGCGTGGCGAAATGCGGCACGGCCGTGGTCGGGCATTCCGATTTGCCCATCAGGGTGAAGTCCAGGCTGGTGATACCGTTCGGCTGCACGGCGATGTCCATCTTGCTGACCAATTGGTCGACGAAGCTGCGGTGCACGCCGATGTTCGGGTCCTGCACTTCGGCCGTGAACCAGTCCGTGGTATGGCCGGTCAACGGGGTGAAGCTGCGCTTGCCGATGGCCGCCACGCCGACCGAGTCGCCGGCCGCCTTGACGATCATGGCCGAGCCGTCCATGAACTGGCCATTCAGGTTGGTGGCCGTCACCGACGTGACGAAGAAGTTCTTCGCGTTGTTGGCGGCGGCCGGCGCCGTCATGCCGGTGATGCGCACGACGCTGCCGGCGCGGAAGCCTTCGGCCAGCCAGGAACCGGCGCTGCGCGTCAGGCCGGAGGCGGCAGCGGCGATGGTCGTTTGTGCGGCAGCAACGCCGCCCGCCGTGAAGTCGCGGCGCAGCAGCGCGGCCATCAGCGGCGCATACGTGCCGCACGCTGCTTCGGCCTTGATGGCGCCCGTGGTGCGGAAGTTGCCCAGGCGGGTATCGCCCTGTTGCTGGCTGGCGTCGATTTCGGCGCTCGCGTATTTGTCCGCTTCCGTGTCGAAGGTGGCCGTCACGCGGGGATAAATCTGGCCGCCGCCGGCGGCGGCCTTGCTGCCTTCCGCGCTTTGTTTGCTGATAACGATCACGCTGTCGATGCCGTTTGCTGTCAGTGCCATAAGTAATACCTTTCGTGGGATGAAAACCGCCGGGGCGGTCTTGTGGGAGAAACTGAAAAATGGGAGATGAAACGAAAAAGCCCGCGCGCGGTGAGGCGGCGGGCTGGCGTCCGGATGGCATGGGGCCATGCCGGATGGATGTTGTGCGAAGGGGCCATGAAGGCCGTTCGCTGCGCTGATTTCCCCTATCGGTGTCGCGCCGAAAGCGCGTCTATTACGAGTGGAGAAGCATGTGGTGTACTGCTGTGTTGCCGGTGTTTCTGTTGCTGCGTGATCGAGACTCTATTGTAGGGGCGTTTTTTTCAGTGCCAGGCATATTGCAAAAAAAATTTCAGTGACCGAGGCGGCGCATGGCGCGGGCACCGTGCGACTGGAAGATGCCTTCCAGCTCGCTGACCATGTCCTTGATGCGTTCGAGCTCGAAGCCGCCGGAGCAGCTGATGGCCGCTTCGCCCCCACCGTGGCACGCCTTGCAAACGACAGGCGCGCCGGTCTGCATGGCGGCGACGACGCCCGTGCCGTGGCAGACCTTGCATTTGCTGTCGAGCCAATGCGCGAGCGACGCTTCGGCCACGCGGCGGTACAAGGTATTGGCCGCCTGCGCATCCCAGGCCGTCTGCGCCTTGACCCAGCGCCGCGCGCGGCCTTTCTGCGTCACGGCCGCCGTCCAGGCGCGCAGCAGCTGCGCCAGGTTGCCCGCATTGCCTTCGAACAGGCGGCTGATGGTGCCGTCCGCGTATTTGACGCGGCACAGCAAGGCGCCCATGTCGCCGGCCAGCGCGGCCGCCGCGATCACGTCCAGGTCGTGGTGGACGGCATCGTCGCGCAGGTTCTGCGATGACAGCGATGCGATGAATTTTTCTGCGAATCCCATGATATCTCCTCGTTGATACTAATCGTTATTCTGTGCCGGGCCAAACAGCGCCGCCACCAGCGGATCGCGGCTGGCCGTGCCGCGTGCCCAGCTGGCCGTGCGGCGCACTTGCGGCGGCAGCTCGGCCCAGCCGTCGACCTCGTCGTCCTGCTCGCCCAGCGCGTACAGGGCGGGCCGCTGGCGTCCCGGCTCCGTGCAATGGCGCTGCGCCAGGTGGATCTGCCCCATGCCGCACATGTGGCGCAGATAGCGGCTCATGGTGCCCGCATCGAGTCCCAGCAAGGCGGACAACTGCGCCGCGCTGGCCTGGCCCTGCTCGCGGATGTACTGCGCGATGCGGGCGATATGCAGCTGCGACTTCTTGCTGCGTCCCTGTAACTGGCGCCCCTGCCGTGGCGCCGCCCTGCTTTCAACCAACTGACTGCTGTTCAACATCTGCCTGACCTCCCGTAGTGTCGCCAACCGGCAGACGCTGTAGTGCGTTTGCGACAGGCAACAAGTGGACTTTATCAATCGCTAATGTTAAAGTCAAGCATTTGGTAATTTATCAAACGGTAAATTTCAGGTTTAATGTGGAGATGAATATGTATCAATACAGACGCGACCGCCTGCTGGCCCTGATCCGCGAGCACTACGACAACACGCGCAAGAAAATTTCCGACGTCAGCGGCTGGAGCGAGGCGCGCATCTCGCAAATCCTCTCGCCCACCTACCGCGAGGGACGCGCATTCAGCGAAAAGATCGCGCGCAAGCTGGAAGCGGACCTGCAACTGGGCAGCATGTATTTCGACCAGGGCGCGGCGCCCGACCAGGCGGCCATGGCCGCGCGCGCGCTGGCCGGCGCGCAGCCCGTGGTCGTGGAAGATGGCGAGGATGAACGCTTCTACCCGATCCGCAAGGTGAAACTGCGGCTGTCGGCCGGCATCACGGGCTTTGCCATCGAGCCGGAAACGCACGACGGCAGCACCATCAGCGTGCCGCGCAGCTGGGTCGAGCGCAATGGCTACCACCCTGAAAAACTGGTGGCGATCAAGGTCAAGGGCGAGAGCATGGAGCCGGCCCTGTACGAGGACGACGTGGTGATCATCAATACGGCCGACAACCGGCCGGCCGACGGCATCGTGTTTGCCATCAATTATGAAGGCGAGCCGGTGGTCAAGCGCATGGCGCGCGATATCGGCGAATGGTGGCTGACGTCGGACAACCCCGATCAGCGCAAATACCACCGCAAGCTGTGCCGCGGCAATGAATGCCTGATCGTGGGCCGGGTCGTGCGCAAGGAAAGCGACCGTATCTGAAAGCGAAGTTTATCGATTGATAAACATCGCTTTCATCGTGGCGCTATGCCAGCGCTGCCTGGATCTGCTGCAGCGCGGCCGGATCATCCATCGACGTCAGATCGCCCGGGCTGCGTCCTTCACAGATGGCCTGGATCGAGCGGCGCAGCAGCTTGCCCGAGCGCGTCTTCGGCAGCTGCGCCACGAACAGCACGCGCGCGGGCCGCGCCACGGCGCCCAGCTGGCGGTCGACGACGGCCATCACTTCGCGTTCCAGCACCGCTTTCGCTTCCGCGCTGTCGAAGCCCCGCGGGTCCTTCAGGATCACGAAGGCCATCGCCACCTGCCCTTTGAGCTTGTCTTCCACGCCCACGACGGCCACTTCCGACACGTTCGAATGGCTGGTGATGCTTTCCTCGATTTCGCGCGTGCCCAGGCGGTGGCCGGCCACGTTGATCACGTCGTCCGTACGGCCCAAAATAAAGTAATAGCCGTCCGCATCGCGCACGCCCCAGTCAAACGTGGAATACACTTGCCGGCCGCTGAAGGTGGACCAGTAGGTGTCGACGAAGCGCGCATCGTCGCCATACACGGTCTGCATGCAGCCCGGTGGCAGCGGGCCTTCCAGCACCAGCACGCCCTTCTCGTTGGCGCCGCACTCCTCGCCCGTCGCTTCGTTGAGCAGCTTGACCTGGTAGCCGTACATGGCCAGGCCCGGGCTGCCCAGGCGCGTCGGCGTGTCGGCCACGCCTTTCGCCACGGATAAAATCGGCCAGCCCGTCTCCGTCTGCCAGTAGTTGTCGATGATGTCCACTTTCAGTTCATCGGCGATCCATTGCGACGTGGTTTCATCGAGCGGCTCGCCCGCCAGGTATAGCGCCTTCAGCGAGGACAGGTCGTATTTGCGCATCAGTTCCACCGGGTGCTTGCGCAGCACGCGGATGGCCGTCGGCGCCGAGAACATGCGCGTGACCTGGTATTTCTCGACGATGCTCCACCAGATACCCGCATCGGGACAGACGGGCAAGCCCTCGTACAGGATGGTAGCCATGCCGGCGATCAGCGGGCCATACACGATGTAGGAATGGCCCACGACCCAGCCGATATCCGAGGTGGCAAAGAAGGTTTCGCCGGGCTTGCCACAGAAGTTGTACTGCATCGACGACGCCAGCGCCACCGCATAGCCGCCCACGTCGCGCTGCACGCCCTTCGGTTTGCCCGTCGTGCCCGAGGTGTAGAGCACATACGAGGGCTCGTTCGATTCGAGCCAGGTGACGGGCACCCGTGCGTCCAGATGCCGCTCGCGCAAGGCCGCGTAATCGACGTCGCGGCCCGGCGTCAGTTCCATCGGCACGAGATGGCGGTCGACCAGCAACACCTGTTGCGGCTTGTGCGCGGCGATGCGGATGGCTTCGTCGAGCAGCGGCTTGTAGGCGATTGCCTTGCCATTGCGCGAACCGGCATCGGCGGAAAACACCAATTTTGGCTGCGCATCGTCGATGCGGCTGGCCAGGCTGTTGGCGGCAAAACCGCCGAAGACCACGGAATGCACGGCGCCGATGCGCGCGCAAGCGAGCATGGCAAACGCCGCCTCGGCGATCATCGGCATGTAGATCAATACGCGGTCGCCCTTGACCACGCCCAGCGACAGCAACATGGCGGCGCAGCGCTCCACTTCGCGCTGCAGCTCGCGAAAGCTGTAGGTCCGCTCCGTGTTCGTTTCGGTGGAAATGGCGATCAGCGCGGCGGCATCGCCCTGGCTAGCCACCCAGCGGTCAACGGCGTTGTGGCACAAATTCGTCGTGCCGCCGACGAACCATTTGGCGAACGGCGGCCGGGAATAATCGAGCACTTGCGAAAACGGGGTGTTCCAGTCGATCTTTTCCGCTTCCTCGCGCCAGAAAGCGTCAGGCGTGTTGATCGAGCGTTGATAAAAACTTGCGAAATTCATGTCTCCTCCGGTGGTGGTTGTTTTTCGTGCTTTTTTACTTATCTGTTCATCTGCGCCCCCCCGCCATGGCCATGCTGTTCAGCCAGCAGCTGCCTTGCAAACAATCCCGGCTGCGCCGCCACGCAGCTGCCGCGTTCCTGCGCGATCCGCACGCGGTTTGCCTCCAGTCTGGCAGCATCGAGCGGCATGCCGAACTGCCAATCGTCCGGCGCAGTTTCCTGTGGCGACATCACGCGCCGCAGCACGATGTCGCCCAGCGCCTTCTTGAAATGCCCCGCTTCCCAGTACCAGCGCGTGGCCTTGCTCCGCTCGTTGGCGGCGGGTATCGGCTCGCAGTTGTATGCGCCATAACCGCTGAAATCAGTCAGGGAAATGTGCGCGTCCGGGTACCGCGCCCTGACCTCGCCAATTGCCAGCACCAGCTGTGCTTTCCATTCCTCGAACAAGGGCCACAGCCCCGCATCCTCGAACATGGCCAGCATTTGCGCGTGATACGGATAGATCACCAGCTTGATGTCGGCCTGCGTGGCCGCCATCGCCAGCAAGAAGGTGCGCAACAATTGGAAGTCTTCGGTGGCGAGGCCGCGCGTCGATTTGCGGCCCAAGTTGGCGGCGCTTTCCCGGGCCCGTTGCGCGAACATCTTGTGGTAGCCGTCCCGGCGCGCATGGGCGCCATAGTCGAGCAAGGGATTGAAGCCGTCGGCCGACATGGTCGCCGCCTCGCCGTCATGCTGGATGCGCAGCGTGTGCACGGCATCCTTGACGGAGGCCAGCGAAAAGAGCGCATCGAAGCGCCAGTCGGCGCGGCCATGCGCGGGCGCAGCGGCCGCTGGTGCCTGGCGTACGGCTGGCGCAACGGCGGGATTGAGAAAGTCGGTGAACTCCATACCCACGATGACCGTGCGCGGCTTGACGCCAGCCTGGCGCAATTGCCCGAACTGGCTGGCGGACGTGGCCAGCCCCGTGCCGGGTATCGCCAGGTTGTAGCCGGCGCCCAGCGCGGCAAGAGCGCTGGCACGCGGGTCGAAGCCGATCTCGGCGCGCGAGTTCCCCAGGATGATGAATTGCGGCCGCAGACGCAGCGCATGTTCCTGCTTGATCTGGCTTTGGTAGCGGGTCAGGCCCGGCTTGACGGCATTGAAATGATCGCGGCGCACGACCCCATACACGCCATACGGGTCGACGATGAGCACAAAGGCGCAAACGACGATGGCCCCCGACACCAGCAGGAGCAGCAAGGTGAGCAGATAAAACCTGAACGGGGAGCGTGTCATGGCGGTCCCCTAAAATTGAAAGTACAGGAACTCGGCGGGCCGGTTCAAGGCCAGCATGCTCGCCAGTGCCAGTGCGGCGATGGCGGCTGCCCACGCAGGCGACGCGCGCCAGGTCAGCCAGCGCAAGACGCCCAAGCCGCCCGCCCCTGCCGCAGCCTGGCCGTCCTGGAAATCGAGCGCCGGCTCGAAGCGCCGCATGATGTGCTGCGTATTGGGCATGGCGAAAACCAGCACGGCGGCCATCGCGATCCACGTCCAGCTTTCCACAAATGCCGTGCCGCCGCCCAGATAGAAGGACACGCCCATCGACGCGAACACGGGCTGCACTGGCAGCAGATAGGGAGCCAGCGCATCGGGCAACGCAAGGCCGTAGCCGCCGGCCATGCCTTTTAATATTGTCAGGGCACTGGCCATATCGGGAGCCCGGAAGAAAACCCAGGCGATGCAAACGGCGGTAAAAGTGAGGCAAGTCGCCACGACATTGCCCGCACGCGTATCGGACGGCAGGTGAAGCGTGCGCGCCACCGTGCCCCAGCCCTTGTGGATAGCCAGGTAAGCGCCATGCAGCGCGCCCCAGACGATGAAATTCCACCCGGCGCCATGCCACAGGCCGCCCAGCACCATGGTGATCATCAGGTTCAGATAGCGCCGCGTGGGGCCGCAGCGCTTGCCGCCCAGCGGGATATACAGGTAGTCGCGCAGGAAGCGGGACAGGGTCATGTGCCAGCGGCGCCAGAATTGCGCGATATTGCGCGCTTTGTAGGGCGAGTCGAAATTGAGCGGCAGGCGCACGCCAAATAATCTCGACAAGCCGATGGCCATGTCGGAATAGCCGGAGAAATCGAAGTACAGCTGGAACGCGTACGCCAGTACCCCGCCCCAGGCGGCCAGCAGCGATGGCGCGGCCGGATCGCTGAATAAGGGCGCTGCGTACGGGCCGATGTTATCGGCGACCAGTACTTTTTTCGCCAGCCCGATGATGAAAATCGTCGAGCCGATGGCCACATTCCTGGCCGAGAGCCGGAATATCCGCTTGTCGGCGAACTGCGGCATCATCTCCTTGTGGTGCAGCACAGGGCCGGCGATCAGGTGCGGAAAATACGTGACGAACAGCAGATAGTGGACAAAGCGGCTTTCCCGCGCCTTGCCCTGGTAGGTATCGACCAGGAAGGCGATCTGCGTAAACGTAAAAAACGAAATCCCGATCGGCAGCACCACGTGCAGGACGGGCATCGGTTGCGCCAGCAATTGCGCCAGGCTGGCAACGAAGAAACCCGCATACTTGTAATAGGCGAGCATGCCCAGGTTGGCGGCGATGGCCGCGATCAACAGGCCCTTGCGGTGGCGGATGCGTCCCGGCCCAAGCAAGGTGGCGCAACCGTAATTGAAGACGATGGAGCCGAGCAGCAGCGGCAGGTAGCGGTAGTCCCACCAGCCATAGAAAAACAGCGAGGCGCCGGCCAGCCAGGCGGCGGCCCATGACTGGCTGCGTCGTCCCAGGATGAAAAATCCCGCCACCGTGATGGGCAGATAGGCAAACAGGAAGACGTAGGAGTTAAATAGCATCTGTTCACCAGTCAGGAAGCGTGGGAGGCGGCCAGCGCCTGCACTACGCTCACGCGCATCGCGGCTGACGCCCCCCATTTTCCTTGTCGCTCAGTTTCTTTGCTAGCAGAAATATCAACTAATCTGCATGCGCATCCGCCTGTTTCGCCTGGCAGCTTAAAACGCGTCGCCGGGTATGCGCACGACCCCTTCCATCAGCACGCGCGCACTGCGGCTCATGATGGCCTTGGTGACGCTCCATGCGCCATCGGCCAGCGCCGCCTCCGCGCCCACCATCAGGGTGCCGGACGGGTGGCCGAAGCGCACCGAGTTGCGGGGACCGCCGCCGGCCGCCAGGTTGACCAGGGTGCCGGGAATGGCTGCCGCCGTGCCGATGGCGACAGCGGCCGTGCCCATCATGGCGTGGTGCAGCTTGCCCATGGACAGGGCGCGCACCAGCAGGTCGATATCGCCCGCTTCCACGTTCTTCCCGCTGGACGAGACATAGCCGGCCGGCCTGGCGACAAATGCCACTTTCGGCGTGTGCTGGCGTTTCGCCGCTTCATCGAGGTGGGAAATCAACCCCATGCGCAGGGCGCCATGCGCGCGGATGGTCTCGAAGCGGGCCAGCGCGGCCGGATCGCCGTTGATGGCGTCCTGCAGCTCCGTGCCCGTGTAGCCGATGGCGTCCGCGTCGATGAAAATCGTCGGGATGCCGGCGTTGATCATCGTGACTTTCAAGACGCCGATGCCGGGCACGTCGAGGTCATCGACGAGGTTGCCGGTGGGGAACATTGCGCCACCGCCGCCCTCTTCCTCCGCGGCCGGATCGAGGAATTCCAGTTTCACTTCGGCGGCCGGAAAGGTCACGCCATCGAGCTCGAAGTCGCCCGTTTCCTGTACTTCGCCCTCCGTCATGGGGACGTGGGCGATGATGGTCTTGCCGATATTGGCTTGCCAGATGCGCACCGTGGCGATACCGTTTGCCGGCACGCGGGCGGCGTCCAGCAACCCGCTGGCAATGGCGAACGAGCCAACGGCGGCCGACAGGTTGCCGCAGTTGCCGCTCCAGTCGACAAACGGCTTGTCGATGGACACCTGGCCGAACAGGTAGTCGACGTCGTGCTCCGGCTTGCTGCTTTTCGCCAGGATCACCGTCTTGCTGGTGCTCGAGGTGGCGCCGCCCATGCCGTCGATCTGCTTGCCGTACGGGTCGGGGCTGCCGATCACGCGCAGCAGCAAGGCATCGCGCGCCGCGCCCGGCACTTGCGCGCTGGCGGGCAAATCCTGCAGGCGGAAGAACACGCCCTTGCTGGTGCCGCCGCGCATATAGGTGGCGGGAATTTTGATTTGGGGGGTGTGGGTCATTAGAGTTCCTGCGTTGAATGACTGATTAAACCCAACGGCGAAATGCCGGGGTCGGACCCTGAGGGTCCGACCCCAGACCTTGCCTTTGGGGTGGATTGTGCGATCGCATCACCCCTACGCTGCCTTCGACGACTCCAGGAAATCCTGCGCAAACCGTTGCAGCACGCCACCGGCCTCATAGATCGACACCTCTTCCGCCGTATCGAGGCGGCAGGTGACGGGCACTTGCACCGTTTCGCCGTTCTTGCGGTGGATGACGAGGGTCAGGGTGGAGCGCGGCGTGCGCTCGCCGACGACGTCATAGGCTTCGCTGCCGTCCAGGCCCAGGGTCTTGCGGTTCACGCCAGGCAAAAACTCCAGCGGCAGCACGCCCATGCCCACCAGGTTGGTGCGGTGGATGCGTTCAAAACCTTCGGCCACGATGGCTTCCACGCCGGCCAGGCGCACGCCTTTGGCGGCCCAGTCGCGCGATGAACCCTGGCCATAGTCGGCGCCGGCGATGATGATCAATGGCTGCTTGCGCTCCATGTACACTTCGATGGCTTCCCACATGCGCGAGATTTTGCCTTCCGGCTCGATGCGCGTGAGCGAACCCGCCTTCACTTTGCCGTCCTCGATGACCATCTCGTTTTTCAGGGTCGGGTTGGCGAACGTGGCGCGCTGCGCCGTCAAATGGTCGCCCCGGTGCGTGGCGTAGGAATTGAAGTCTTCCTCGGGCAAGCCCATCTTCGCCAGGTATTCGCCGGCCGCGCTATCGAGCATGATGGCATTCGATGGCGACAAGTGGTCGGTCGTGATGTTGTCGCCCAGGACCGCCAGCGGACGCATGCCTTTCAACGGGCGTGCGCCAGCCAGCGCGCCTTCCCAGTACGGCGGACGGCGGATATACGTCGTCTGCGGACGCCAGTCATACAGGGGGCTGACCTTGATGCCGTCGTCCGCCTGCGCGGCAAACATCGGGATATACACCTTGCGGAACTGCTCCGGCTTGACGCTGGACGCGACGATGGCGTCGATTTCCTCGTCCGATGGCCAGATATCTTTCAACGTGATGGCCTTGCCGTCCCCGTCATGGCCCAGCACATCCTTCTCGATATCGAAGCGGATGGTGCCGGCGATCGCGTAGGCCACCACCAGCGGCGGCGAGGCGAGGAAAGCCTGTTTCGCGTACGGGTGGATGCGGCCGTCGAAGTTGCGGTTGCCCGACAGGACGGCCGTGGCGTACAGGTCGCGCGATACCACTTCATCCTGGATCACGGGGTCGAGCGCGCCCGACATGCCGTTGCACGAGGTGCAGGCAAACGCCACGACACCAAATCCCAATGTTTCAAGCTCCGGCATCAGGCCCGCTTCCTGCAGATACAGTTCCACGGTTTTCGAGCCTGGCGCCAGCGACGATTTCACCCAGGGTTTGCGCGTGAGGCCCAGGCGGTTCGCATTGCGCGCGATCAGGCCGGCGGCGATCATGTTGCGCGGGTTGTTCGTGTTGGTGCAGCTGGTAATCGCCGCGATGATGACGGCGCCGTCCGGCATCTTGCCCGGTTCGTTCTCGACCACGCCGGAAATGCCGCGCGCGGCCAGTTCCGACGTCGGCACGCGGTTGTGCGGATTCGAAGGGCCGGCGATATTGCGCACGACGGACGACAGGTCAAACGTCAGCACGCGCTCGTACTGCGCATCCACCAGGCTGTCGGCCCACAAGCCCGTCTCTTTCGCGTACAGCTCCACCAGTTTCACCAGTTCGTCGTCGCGGCCCGTCAGTTTCAGATACTTGATGGTTTGCGCGTCGATGTAGAACATGGCGGCCGTGGCGCCGAATTCCGGTGCCATGTTGGAAATCGTGGCGCGGTCGCCCAGGGTCAGGTGCGATGCGCCCTCGCCAAAGAATTCCAGGTAGGACGAGACGACCTTCTGCTTGCGCAAAAATTCCGTCAGCGCCAGCACCGTGTCCGTGGCCGTGATGCCCGGCTGCGGTTTACCCGTCAGCTTGACGCCGATGATGTCGGGCAGGCGCATCCACGAAGCGCGGCCCAGCATCACGCTTTCCGCTTCCAGGCCGCCCACGCCGATGGCAATCACGCCCAGCGCGTCGACCATCGGCGTATGCGAATCCGTGCCGACCAGGGTGTCGGGATAGGCCACGCCATCCTGCACCTGGATCACGGGCGACATGCGCTCGAGGTTAATCTGGTGCAGGATGCCGTTCCCCGGCGGGATCACGTCGACGTTTTTAAACGCCTTCTTGGTCCAGTCGATGAAATCGAAACGGTCTTCGTTGCGGCGGTCTTCGATGGCCCGGTTCTTGGCGAAGGCGTCGGGGTCGAAACCGCCGCATTCGACGGCCAGCGAGTGGTCGACCACCAACTGCGTGGGCACCACCGGGTTGACCAGCGCCGGGTCGCCGCCCTGGGCCGCGATGGCGTCGCGCAAGCCGGCCAGGTCGACCAGAGCCGTCTGACCCAGGATGTCATGGCAGACGACGCGGGCGGGGAACCACGGAAAATCGAGGTCGCGGCGGCGTTCGATGAACTGGCTCAGCGAAGCGTCCAGGGTGGCCGGGTCGCAGCGGCGCACGAGGTTTTCCGCCAGCACGCGCGAGGTGTAGGGCAAGGTGGCGTAGGCGCCTGGCTGGATCGCATCGACGGCGGCGCGCGTGTCGAAATAGTCTAGCTGGGTGCCCGGCAAGGATTTGCGGTGCAAGGTATTCATGGGGGTGCTCATTATTTGCGGTCCTTGATCGGCACGAATTCCAGGTCTTCCGGGCCCACGTAGTTGGCGCTCGGGCGGATGATCTTGTTGTCGATTCGCTGCTCGATGATGTGGGCGGCCCAGCCCGAGGTGCGCGAAATGACGAACAGCGGCGTGAACATCGCCGTCGGCACGCCCATCATGTGGTAGGACACGGCCGAGAACCAGTCCAGGTTCGGGAACATGTTCTTGATTTCCCACATGACCGATTCCAGGCGCTCGGCGATGTCGAACATCTTGGTGGAGCCGGCTTCCTGCGACAGCGAACGGGCCACTTCCTTGATGACCACGTTGCGCGGGTCGGAGATCGTGTAGACGGGGTGGCCGAAGCCGATCACCACTTCCTTGTTGGCCACGCGCTCGCGGATATCCGCTTCCGCTTCGTCAGGGTTATCGTAGCGTTTCTGGATTTCCAGCGCCACCTCATTCGCGCCGCCGTGTTTCGGGCCGCGCAGCGCGCCGATGGCGCCCGTGATGGCCGAGTGGATGTCCGAGCCCGTGCCGGCGATCACGCGGCTGGTGAAGGTCGAGGCGTTGAATTCGTGTTCCGCGTACAGGATCAGCGAGGTGTGCATGGCTTTTTCCCACGACGCCGACGGTTTTTCGCCATGCAGCAAGTGCAGGAAGTGGCCGCCGATCGAATCGTCGTCCGTTTCCACTTCGATGCGCTTGCCGTTATGGCTGTAGTGGTACCAATACAGCAGCATGGAGCCGAACGACGCCATCAGGCGGTCGGCGATATCGCGCGCGCCCGGTGCGTTATGGTCGTCTTTTTCCGGCAGGGTGCAGCCCAGCACGGACACGCCCGTGCGCATCACGTCCATCGGGTGGGCGGCGGCGGGCAGCGCTTCGAGCGCCAGTTTCACTGCCGACGGCAAGCCGCGCAAGGATTTCAGTTTGGCCTTGTAGCCTTTCAGTTCGGCGGACGTCGGCAGCTTGCCGTGCACCAGCAGGTAGGCGATTTCCTCGAACTCGCAGCTGTCGGCCACGTCCAGGATGTCATAGCCGCGATAGTGCAAATCGTTGCCGGTCTTGCCGACCGAGCACAGCGCCGTGTTGCCGGCGGTGACGCCGGACAGGGCGACGGATTTTTTAGGCTTGAAAGTGGCGGCTTGCGGTGCGTTCATTGATTTCTCCAAAAATTGACTAGTCTCGGTTGCGTCACTGCGGGGCCGGCATGCGGCCCCTGCTTCTGTTTATTTCTTTTGCGCGGCGAACAGCGCATCGAGTTTTTGCTCGAAATCGTGGTAATTGATCGATTCATACAGCTCCATGCGCGTCTGCATGGTGTCGAGCACATTCTTTTGCGTGCCGTCGCGGCGCAGCGCCTGGTAGACGTTTTCCGCCGCCTTGTTCATGGCGCGGAAGGCGGACAGCGGGTACAGCGCCAGGCCCACGTGGGCGCTGCGCAGTTCGTCCAGGGTGAACAGCGGCGTGGAACCGAATTCCGTGATGTTGGCTAGGATCGGCACGTTGACGGCCTTGGCGAAGGTGGCGTACATGTCCAGGTCCGTGATGGCTTCCGGGAAGATCATGTCGGCGCCCGCTTCGACGCAGGCGACGGCGCGTTCCAGTGCCGCTTCCATGCCATCGACGGCCAGCGCATCGGTGCGCGCCATGATGACGAAGTTCGGGTCCGTGCGCGCATCGACGGCCGCCTTGATGCGGTCGACCATTTCTTCCTTGCTCACGATTTCCTTGCCCGGACGGTGGCCGCAGCGCTTGGCGCCCACCTGGTCTTCGATGTGCAGGCCGGCCGCGCCGAACTTGATCATCGATTTCACCGTGCGCGCCACGTTGAAGGCCGATGCACCGAAACCCGTGTCGGCGTCGACCAGCAGCGGCAGGTCGCACACGTCGGTGATGCGGCGGATGTCGGTCAGCACGTCGTCCAGGCTGGAAATGCCCAGGTCGGGCAAGCCCAGCGAGCCGGCCGCGACGCCGCCGCCGGACAGGTAGATGGCCTTGTAACCGGCGCGCTTGGCCAGCAAGGCGTGGTTGGCGTTGATGGCGCCGACGACTTGCAACGGGGATTCTTCCTGGACGGCCTTGCGGAATGCGGCACCTGCGGAGTATTGAGTCATGTGTTCACCTTATGGGTTTCGGATGGTCCCGAATGTTTCACGGAGTGGCTATGAGCATCAGTATTGCAAATGCCGTGCCAGGACCCTTCAGGCTGGACGGAAACCGTCGAATGCAGAGTGAAAAGGCAGGCAAACGGCCATGAGGCCACGCACCATGCGCTGTGGCGCAGCGGAACAGCGATATCACGTTTGGCGGCAAAAATGTTTCACTATTGTTTCACGAAACTCATTTTGAAACATTTATTGAAACACGAAACAGACGCGCAGACAAGGCGATGAAAGCCCAGGCTGGCAAGATGCGCAAAAAAACAGCCGGCGGGCGCCGGCTGATTTATACATCTGATACAACTGATACTACCAAGGCAAACTAGGCCAGCCGCACCAGCGGATTGGCGATGATATTGTCGATCTGGCGCACGGCCTCTTCGCAGGCGGCGGCAATGGCGCCCTCCTCGTCGTCGCGCACGAACTGCATGGTCGAGCCTTCGAACACTTCCAGGCCTTCCGCCGTGGCGCGTTCGATGTCGCAACTGGCCGACCATTTGCCATCGGTGGTGGGCACGGCCAGGGGAACGATTTCCCAGCCTTTATAGTGAATTTTAGAACTGCTATTCATGGGGTGCCTCCTTGGTGACTGACTCAATACTGGAAATCGTAGCATGAAGCGCGACTGGCAGCGACGTGTTTCACGCGCCAGCCGTCGCCAGGCGCACTTTCGGGCTAAACGATTTATGCTGGCTCAAGGGCGCAGCAAATTGTCCACTTCCGTCCTGGCCACTTCCAGGCCCGCCGTGCAAGCCGTCTCGGGCGCCGCATAGCCGCCCAGGGTGCGGCTGCGCGTGATCGCCTGCGCCTCGGGTTGACCTTCGCGCTGCAGGCGGTAGGTAAAATCCCATAAGTCGTCGTTATCCTTTTGCGGGGTCACGGAAATCGTAAAACCGCGGTATTGTTCGCTGCGTGCAGTGATATCGTTCATGAATTCCTCCTTGGAAGAATGAGGTTAGCACGCAGCAAGACACAGGGTGCGCACGGTAGTCGCGCGCATAGCCCCTCGCTTATCTGTTTTCCGCATGTTAAATGTTAATTTTCAACATTTTTTGAACGAAATCTGGCGATATAATGTTATTCCCTGCCCGCCCCCTGCCGCCGTGATGACTCCACAAATCCAAGCATTCTTCGACCCCGCCACCGCCACCGTCACCTATGTTGTCTACGAGGCCGATGGCCGGGACTGCGCCATCATCGATTCCGTGCTCGACTACGACCCGAAAGCAGGCCGCACCTCGACCGCCTCGGCCGACAAGGTGATCGCCTTCGTGCGCGAACATGGCTTGCAGTGCCGCTGGCTGCTGGAAACCCACGCGCACGCCGACCATCTGTCCGCCGCGCCCTATTTGCAGCAGCAGCTGGGCGGCGACGTGGCCATCGGCGCCGCCATCCAGACGGTGCAGCAGGCGTTCGCTGCCGTCTACCACCAGGACGGCGCCAGGGCCGACGGCTCGCAGTTCGACCAGCTGTTCGCGCCCGACCAGGTCTTTCATATCGGCCAGCTGGAAGTGCGCGCCCTGCACGTGCCCGGCCACACGCCGGCCGACCTGGCGTACCAGATCGGCGACGCCGTGTTCGTCGGCGACACCCTGTTCATGCCGGACGTGGGCTCGGCCCGCTGCGATTTCCCCGGCGGCTCCGCTGCCCTGCTGTACCGCTCCGCGCAGCGCTTGCTGTCGCTGCCGCCGCAGACGCGGCTGTTCATGTGCCACGACTACCCGCCCAACGGCCGCGAAGCACGCTGGGAAGTGACGGTGGCCGAACAGCGGGCCAGCAATATCCATTTGCGCGACGGCATCACGGAAGAACAGTTCGTGGCCATGCGCACCAGCCGCGACGCCACCCTCGACATGCCGACCTTGATCCTGCCCGCCATCCAGGTCAACATCAATGCGGGCAAACTGCCCGAGCCGGAAGACAATGGCGTGCGCTACCTGAAGATTCCGCTCAACGCGCTGTAACTCCCACGCGGGCCACGGCCCGCTCCCTCTCTCCCTTCTTCCGCCCCTGGCGCCGCAGGCTGCCAGGCCGGTAGCGCCACGTTCGCCGCACGCCCCCTCCCCCAAGCATCAGGAATCGTGAGCCACGCGCTCAGTATTTACGATTTGCTTCGTCCCCTGCGGCGGCTTATCGTGTACCCGCAATCCGCGCAGCCCGGCCTTCCGGGCCTTGGGCACTTGCCAGCCGGCGCCGGCCTTGTTGCCAGGCGCTCCACTTTTCCTTCCTTTGCCTGGACAGGCGCCACGATGACTTACTTGACATACGCCAGCCCCCTGCCGCCCGTGCCGCCCCTGCGCCGCATCGACGCCGCCGCAGCCAGCCAGCCCGCCAGCGGGGACTGCGCCTGGGAACAAATGCGCGGGCTGGCGCAACGGCTCGCCGCGCGCGAGCCGCTGCTGCGCCCCATGCTCGACGAGCTGATACTGCCGCACGACAGCCCCGCCGGCCTGCTTGCCGCCGTCCTGGCGCAGCGCCTGGGCGCGCGCGACATGCGCCCGGCCGTGCTGCGCCCCCTGTTCGAGGATATTTTAAGCACGCAGCCACCCATCCTGGCCAGCATCGCGGCCGACCTCGCGGCCATCGCGCAGCGTGATCCGGCCTGCCCCGACGCCCTGCACGCACTGCTGAACCTGAAGGGTTTTCATGCGCTGCAGACCTACCGCATGGCGCACCATCTGTGGACGGCGGGCCGCAGCGAGGCGGCGTATTCTCTGTCCAGCCATGCGGCCAGCGTCTTCGGTATCGACATCCATCCGGCCGCGCGCATCGGCGCGGGCATCATGCTCGATCATGGCAGCGGCATCGTCATCGGCGAAACAGCCGTGGTCGACGACAACGTCTCCATCCTGCAAAACGTCACGCTCGGCGGCACCGGCAAGGAGCATGGCGACCGCCATCCGAAGATCCGTTCGGGTGTGATGCTGGGCGCGGGCGCCAAGATCCTCGGCAATATCGAAATCGGCGCCATGAGCAAGGTGGCCGCCGGCAGCGTGGTCCTGCGCGACGTGCCCGCGCATTGCACCGTGGCCGGCATTCCCGGGCGCATCGTCCGCTACCACCAGGCCGACAGCCTGCCCGCCTTCGAGATGGACCAGATGCTGTAGCGCTGCCCATCGCACCATACATGGCGTCAAACGCAACAACAAAGTGCAACTTGTGCGTCTTCCGCCATGCCAAATCCCTCAGTACCATGTAATGACTCTTATTGGATGGATAAGCCCCCTTATGAATTCGCCGTCAAAACCCGTACCACCGAGCCAGCAGGCCTCCCCGGCCGGCGCCGCCATGCGACCCGTGCGCGGCGCCCTTGCCAGCCTGTCCCTCGCGATGCTGCTGCCCGCGCTGGGCACCAGCATCGCCAACGTGGGCCTGCCCGACATGGCCAGGGCCCTGCATGCGCCGTTCCAGGATGTGCAATGGATCGTGCTGTCCTACCTGCTGGCCATCACCGCGCTGATCGTCAGCGTGGGCCGCCTCGGCGACATGATCGGCCGGCGCCGCCTGCTGCTGGCCGGCATCGCCCTGTTCGCCGTTGCCTCCATCCTGTGTGCGCTGGCGCCCACCTTGTGGCTGCTGGTCGCCGCGCGCGCGCTGCAGGGCCTGGGCGCGTCCGTCATGATGGCGCTGACCATGGCCTTCGTCGGCAGCATCGTGCCCAAGGCGCAGACGGGCAGCGCCATGGGCCTGCTCGGCACCATGTCGGCCGTCGGCACCACGCTTGGCCCCGCGCTGGGCGGCCTGCTGATCGCCCGCTTCGGCTGGCAATCTATCTTTCTCGTCAACGTGCCGCTGGCCGGCGTGGCGCTGCTGATGGCCTGGCGCTTCCTACCGACCGACCAGCGCGGCGCCAACGCCAAGCGGCCCGTGTTCGACCACCGCGGCACCCTGCTGCTGGCGCTGACCCTGGCCGCCTATGCGCTGGCCATGACCCTGGGGCGCGGCCATTTCGGCATGCGCAACGTGGCGCTGCTGCTGACCGCCTGCGTGGGCGCCGCCCTGTTCGTGTATGTGGAACTGAAGGCGCCGGCGCCGCTGATCCGCCTGGCCATGCTGCGCGCGCCCGTGCTCAGCGCCGGCCTGGCGACCAGCATGCTGGTGTCGACGGTCATGATGTCCACGCTGGTGGTTGGCCCGTTCTACCTGGCGCGCGGCCTGTGTCTGGGCACGGCTGTCACCGGCATGGTGCTGGCGGCCGGACCGCTGGTGGCGGCGTTCTGCGGCGTGCCGTCCGGCTGGCTGGTGGACCGCTACGGCGCGCAGCGCATGGGCGGCGCGGGCCTGTGCGGCGCAGCCGCCGCCTGCCTGGCGCTGTCGCTGATGCCCGCCAGCCTGGGCATCCCCGGCTACGTCGCACCGATCATGCTGCTCACGGCCAGCTACGCGCTGTTCCAGGCGGCCAACAATACGGCCGTGATGGGCGACATCGTCCCCGACCAGCGCGGCCTCATTTCCGGCATGCTCAATCTGTCGCGCAATCTGGGCCTCGTCACGGGCGCCTCCGTGATGGGCGCCGTCTTCGCTTTTTTCGCCAGCGCCAGCGATCTCGCCAGCGCCCAGCCAGCCGCCATGATCCGTGGCATGCACGCCACCTTTGCCGTCGCCAGCGCGCTGATACTCGCCGCGCTGGCCATTTTCACGCTCGGCCGCGCCCTGGCCAAGCCCCCTACGCCTTCTGGAGACCCCGCATGATGCGCCCCCGTCCGATTCCGTCCCTGCCCGTCCCGCTGTTACTGCTGCTGGCCCTGGCCTGCAGCGCCACCTTATCCGGCTGCGGCCGTTCCCAGGCCGCGCCTGGCGGCCCGCCACCCAAGCCCACCGTGTCCGTGGCGCTGCCGGAAACGTCAATGGTGCAGGCCACCCTCGACTACACGGGCCGCATCGAACCGTCGCAGCGCGTGGAAGTGCGCTCGCGCGTGTCCGGCTATTTGCAGCAGATCGCCTTTCGCGACGGCCAGCAGGTCAAGGCCGGCGATGCGCTGTTCGTCATCGACCCGCGCCCCTTCGCGGCGGCGCGCGACCGCGCCCAGGCCAGCCTGGCCCAGGCCAATGCGCGCAGCAAGCTGGCCAAGGCCCAGTTCGAGCGCAGCAGCCGGCTGCAGCAAACGGGCGCGGCCAGCACCGAGGAGCTGGAACGGGCGCGCGGCGAACTGGAAGGCGCGCAGGCGGCCGTCATGCTGAGCCAGGCGGAATTGCGCAGCGCCGAACTGGAACTGTCCTTCACCACCATGCGCGCGCCGATCGCCGGCACCGTGTCGGACCGCCGCGTCGATGTCGGCAACTATGTGGCCGGCGGCGCGGCGCAGGGCGGCGTGCTGACCACCATCGTCGCGCACAGCCCCGTGCGCGCCATGGTCGACCTGTCGGAAGCGGATTTCCAGCGCCTGCGCCAGCAAAGCAAGCTGCCATCGAAGGTGCAGCTGGCGCTCGACGGCGGCGGCCCCGCCCAGGATGCCAGCGTCGATTTTGTCGACAACGAAATCAGCGCCCGCTCGGGCACGGTGCGCCTGCGCGCCAGCCTGGCCAACGCCGACCGCGCCGTCATGCCGGGCAGTTTTGCGCGCGTGCGCATCCCCGTCGGCAAGGCGCAGGAGCGCTTGCTGGTGCCCGACGCCGCCATCCTCAGCGACCAGAACAAAAAAATGGTGTTCGTCGTGGACGCGGCGGGCAAGGTGGCGCCGCGCAAGCTGGAGCTGGGCGGCCTGCAGGGCGACAAGCAGATCGTGCTGTCCGGCCTCACGCCGCAGGACCGGGTCATCGTCTCCGGCGCGGCCAAGGTGCGCCCCGGCGACCAGGTGCTGGTGGCCGCTCCCCGCGCCAACGGCGCATAAGGAGAGACCATGCGCTTTTCCCAATTTTTCATCCGCCGTCCCGTGTTTGCCATCGTGCTGTCGATCCTGATCACGCTGGTGGGCGCGGTGTCGGCCATGCGCCTGCCGATCTCGGAGTTTCCCGAGATCGTGCCGCCCACGGTGACCGTGAAGGCCAACTACCCGGGCGCCTCGGCGCAGGAAATCGCCGATACCGTCGCCGCGCCGATCGAACAGGAAATCAACGGCGTCGACGGCATGCTCTACATGTCCTCGCAATCGGTGGGCGACGGCAAGCTGACCATCAGCGTGGTCTTCAAGCCGGGCACCAACGTCGAGCAGGCCCAGTCGCTGGTGCAGAACCGCGTGGCGGTGGCCGAAGCGCGCCTGCCCGAAGCCGTGCGCCGCCTGGGGCTGGCCGTCAAGAAGGCCTCGCCCGACCTGCTGATGGTGGTGCTGTTCGATTCCCCGAAAGGCACGCGCGACCAGCAATACATTTCCAACTTCATCGGCACGGCCATCAAGGACAAGCTGGCCCGCGTCGAGGGCGTGGGCGACATCTATACGCGCGGCGCGCGCGACTTCTCGATGCGCATCTGGCTCGACCCGGCGCGCGTGGCCTCGCTGGGCCTGACGGCGCCGGAAGTCATCGCGGCCGTGCGGCAAGCGAACTCGCAGGTCGCCGCCGGGGTGCTGAACCAGCCGCCGGGCGGCAGCGACGGCGCCTACCAGGTGCAGGTGCAGGCGCAAAGCCGTTTGCGCGACGTGGCCGAATTCGAGGCGATCGTCGTGGCCGCCCATGCGGACGGCGGCGTGGTGCGCCTGCGCGACGTGGCGCGCGTCGAGATGGGCGCGCAGGACTACACGGAAAGCGGCTTCGTCGACAACCGCACGGCCATCGCGCTGGGCATCAGCCTGCTGCCCGGCTCGAACGCGCTGGCCACGGGCGACCGCGTGCTGGCCCAGCTGGCCAAGATGGAAGGCGAGTTCCCGCAGGACGTGGCCTACCATGCCTATTACAACCCGACCGAATTCATCCGCTCCTCGATCGACAAGGTGCGCGACACCATCTTCGAGGCGGCGCTGCTGGTGTGCCTGGCCATGCTGCTGTTCCTCGGCTCGTGGCGCGCCGCCATCATTCCCATCCTGGCCATTCCCGTGTCCCTGGTCGGCACCTTCACGGTGCTGGCCGCGATGGGCTATACCCTCAATACCCTGTCGCTGTTCGGCCTGGTGCTGGCCATCGGCATCGTCGTCGATGACGCCATCGTGGTGGTGGAAAACGTCGAGCGCCACATGGAGGAAGGCATGAGCCCCGTCGCCGCGGCGCAGCGCAGCATGAACGAAGTGGGCTTCGCCCTCGTCGCCATCGCGCTGGTGCTGGTGGCCGTGTTCGTGCCGACGGCCTTCATCGACGGCATCTCCGGCATGTTCTACCGCCAGTTCGCCGTCACCATCGCCGCCTCCACCGTGATCTCGGCGCTGGTCTCGTTGACATTGTCGCCGGCCCTGGCCGCGCTGCTGCTCAAGCCGCAGCACGATGCCAACAGCCTGGGCGCGCGCTGGATGGTCATCTTCAACCGCGGCTTTTCCCGCCTGACGGGCGGCTACGTGCGGCTGACAGGGCGCATCCTCTCCCGGCGCTGGCTGATGCTGCCCGTGTACCTGCTGCTGGCGGGCCTGACCCTGTGGCGCCTGGACGTGACGCCGCGCGGTTTCGTGCCGCAGCTGGACCGCGGCTACGCCATCGTCTCGATCCAGCTGCCGGCCGGCTCGACCCTGGCGCGCACGAGCGAAGTGGTGCAGGACGCCACGGCCCGCCTGATGAGCCATCCCGGCGTGGCCCACACGGCCGCCTTCGTCGGCACGGACGGCGCCACGTTTACGTCGGCGCCCAATACGGCCGTCATCTTCACCATGTTCAAGGACTTCGGCGCGCGCGCCAGCGATGGCCTGGACGGCCCGGCCATGCTGGGCGCGATGCGCGCCAGGCTGGCGCCCATCAGCGCGGCGCGCGTGATGGTGATACCGCCGCCTTCCGTGCCCGGCATCGGCACGGGCGGCGGCTTCAAGCTGATGCTGCGCGACACGGGCGGCCTGGGACCGCAAGCCTTGCAGGCCGCCGCGCGCGGCATCGCCGAGGAAGCGGGCAAGCTGCCTTCGGTGATGGGCGCCTTCACGCCGTTCAACGCCATGAGCCCGCAGATCAAGGTTGAACTGGACCGCACCAAGGCCGAATACCTGGGCGTGCCGCTGCTGCGCGTGAACGAAACCCTGCAAAGCTACATGGCGCCCGTCTTCGTCAACGACATGAACCTGATGGGGCGGGTCTGGCGCGTCACGGCCCAGGCGGACGCGCCCTACCGGCGCAACGTGGCCGACCTGGCCGCGCTGAAGACGCGCGCCGCCAACGGCGACATGGTCCCGCTGGGCAGCGTGGCCACCTTCAGCGAAGGCACGGCGCCGTTCCGCGTGCCGCGCTACAACCTGTATCCGGCCGCCGAAATCCAGGGCAGCACCAAGCCTGGCTACTCGACGGGGCAAACCATCGCCGCGATGGAAGAGCTGCTCAAGGCGCGCCTGCCGGCCGGCTTCGACTACGAATGGACGGAACTGGCGCTGCAGGAAAAACACGCGGGCGGCAGCACCGGCATGGTGCTGGGCCTGGCCGTGCTGCTCGTGTATCTGCTGCTGGCGGCGCTGTTTGAAAGCTGGCTGCTGCCCCTGTCCGTCGTGCTGATCGTGCCCAGCTGCGTGCTGGCCACGCTGGTCGGCGTATCGTGGCGCGGCCTGGACAACAACGTGCTGACGCAGATCAGCATCGTGGTGCTGATCGGCCTGGCGGCCAAGAATGCCATCCTGATCGTCGAATTCGCGCGCCAGGCGATGGCGGCCGGTGCCGATGCGCGCGAAGCGGCCATCGCCGCCGCCCGCACGCGCCTGCGGCCCATCCTGATGACCTCACTGGCCTTTTTGCTGGGCGCGATACCGCTGATGATGTCTTCCGGCGCAGGCGCGGAAATGCGCCAGTCGATGGGCACGGCCGTCTTCGCCGGCATGCTGGGCGTGACCTTGTCGGGCCTGTTGTTTACACCGTTGTTTTTCACCTTGCTGAGCAGGCGCCGCACGGCGCCCGCCGCACGCACGGTCGCGCTGGGAGAAGCCGCATGAGCCGCACACACCGCATGAACAATGTGAACACGCGCCGCGCCGCGCCCCTACTGGCGGCGGCCATGCTGGTACTGGCCGGCTGCAGCGTCGGCACACCCACGGCGACGCGGGCACTCGACACGGCGCAACTGCCGGCCCTGCCCTCGGCCGCCGGCGCACCGGAGCTGCAGGCCGGCGCGCCGCCGGCGCTGTGGTGGCAGGCACTGGGCGACGCCAGGCTGGAGCAATTGGTGAAACGCGCCTGGCAAGACAATTACGACGTGCGCATCGCCGCCGCGCGCCTGGCCAGCGCCAGCGAATACACGCAAGCGGCGCGCGGCGCACGCCTGCCGACGGTGGATCTCGATGCCCAGGCCGGGCGCGCGCGCCTGGCCGCTATCGAGAGCAGCGACGGCCAGCCGCATATCGCCTCGCCGGTGCAGTGGAACGCCGCCTTCAGTTGGGAGCTCGACCTGTTCGGCCGCGTGCGCCACAGCATCGCCGCCGCCGAGGCCACGGCGGACGAACGCGCGGCCGTGCGCGACGACGTGCGGCGCCTGATCCTGGCGCAGGTGGTGGATGCCTACCTGGTGCTGCGCGGCGCGCAGCAGATGCGCGCCAGCCTGCAGGAGCAATTATCGAACCAGTCCGGCACCTTGCGGCTGGTGCGCGAGCGCGAGGACGCGGGCCGCGCCGCGCCGGCCGAACGCATGCGCGCCGAGGCGCAAATGCGCCTGGCCAGCGCCCGCCTGCCCAGTCTGAATGCAGAGGAACGGGTGGCGCGCAACCGCCTGGCGACCCTCACGGGGCAGCGCCTCGATGCGCCGGAACTGGCGGCGCTCGACCAGCCGATGCCGCTGGCGCTGCCGCAGACCCTGCTGACGGATGAACCGGCCCACCTGCTGCTGCGCCGGCCCGACGTGCGCGCGGCCGAACGCGCGCTGGCGGCGGCCAGCGCCCGCGAAGGCGCGGCCATCGCCGAGCGCTTCCCGCGCATCAGCCTTGGCGCGCTCTTCGGCGCCTCCGGCGTGGCCGGCGACTGGAATGGCGGCGATGCGGCGCGCTGGCATGCGGGCGCCGCCTTTACCCTGCCGCTGTTCGATGGCGGCACGCGCCGCGCCCGCGCCCGCGCGGCCGGCGCCGAAGTGCTGGCCGCGCAGGCCGGCTTCGACAAGGCGCTGGCGCTGGCGCTGGAGGAAACGGACAGCGCCATCGCGCAATGGGTGCAGCTGCGCAGCCGCCATGCGGAATTGCGCGAGGCGCACCAGCTGGCGCAGGAAAGCGCGCGCCTGGCCAGGGTGCGCTACCAGGAAGGCGCGGAAAGCCTGCTCGGCGTGCTCGAAGCGGAACGCATCGCGCTGGCCACGCAGGAGCAGCTGGTGACGGCGCACCGCGACGTGGCCATCGCCACGGCCCATGGCTACACGGCCATGGCGGGCGGCTTCGACGGGCCCGTGCCGCGCTAGGATAACGCTGCCGGCAGCGTCAGGCGGCGCCTGTCTGGCCGGCGCAGGCGTCCACCACGCAGCCGCGCAGCCAGCGGTGGGCGGGGTCGGCATCCATGCGCGGATGCCACATCAGGGAAACAGTCAGGTCCGGCATGCGCAGCGGCAGCGCAAAGCTGAACATGCCGGCGCGCAGATTGCCCGTATGCCGCTCCGGCACGGTGGCGATCAGGTCGGAGCCGGCGGCCAGCGCCAGCGCGGCCGTAAAGCCGCCGACGATGCTGGTGATGCTGCGCTGCAGTCCCAGCGCGGCCAGCGCGTCATCCATCGGTCCCTTATCCTGGTCGCGCCGCGCCACCAGCACGTGCTGGCCAGCCGCATAGCGCTCGGCGCTGATCTCGCCCTGCGCCAGCGCATGGCCGCTGCGCACCACGCCCACGAAACGGTCGCCGAACAGGCGGCGCGTGCGCACTTCCGGACTCGTGAAACTGCCGATCACGCCCGTCTCCAGGTCGATGCTGCCCTCGCGCAGCTGCACGCTTTCACGGTCGACCTTTTGCACGAAGCGCAGACGCACGCCGGGCGCCTGCGCGCCGATATGCGCAAGCAGCGCGGGACCGAAATTTTCCACGAAACCGTCGCTCGAACGCAGCGTGAACGTCTGCTCCAGCTGGCGCGGATCGAGCCGTTGCGCCGGTCCCAGCACGGCCAGCACCTCGCCCACCAGGGGGCCCACCCGTTCGCGCAATTCCAGCGCGCGCGGCGTGGGCACGAGTTCACGCCCGGCGCGCACGAGCAGCGGATCGCCGGTCGTCTCGCGCAGCCGCGCCAGGGCGCGGCTCATGGCCGATGGACTGAGGCGCAAGCGCCGCGCGGCGCGCGTGACGCTGCCTTCCGCAAGCAGGACATCGAGGGTGATTAACAGGTTCAGATCGGGTATCGACATAGTTTCTTACCTTAGCATGATTTATTGGGTCCATGGCGCCAGACGCATGGATACATTGTGCGCCGCACGCCTTCCGGCGCACCCGGCGCGGCGCTACGATGGACGCATCGCCACTTCGATCGACAACGACATGCAAGCCACTCTTGCTCCTGGCGCCGGCCCCGTCGCGCGCTCCCGTTTTCCGCTGCCAGACATGCCGCTGCGGCCGATGGACAGCGCCGACTGGAACCGGCGCCACGCTGGCGATAATGCCGCCGCGGCGTCCGACGCCAGCGCCGTACTGGCCGCCGAAGTGGCCGGCCTCGCATCTGGCAGCGCGCTCGACCTGGCCTGCGGCACCGGGCGCCACGCGGTCTGGCTGGCGCAGCAAGGCTGGCAAGTGCGGGCCGTCGACTACGCCACGGCGGGACTCGACAAGGGCCGGCAACTGGCGCGCGCACGCCAGGTCGAGGCGCACATCGATTTCGTGCTGGCCGACCTGCGCCACTATGCCCTCGGCGCCGGCCGCCATGACCTGGTGCTGCTGGCCTATTTGCACCTGCCGCAGCAGGAACTGACGCCGATACTGGCGCGCGCGGCCAGGGCCGTGGCGCCCGGCGGCACTTTCCTGCTACTGGCGCACGACGAGGACAGCTTCGCGCATGGCCACGGCGGGCCGCAGCATCCCGAACTGCTCTACCGCCTGGACCGGGTACTGGCCTTGCTGGGCGCGGCCTTCCACATCGACAAGGCGGGCCGCACCGGCAGCGGAGAGACCTCCGGCCTGCTGGTGCGCGCCCGGCGCAAGATTGACGACGCGGCCCAAGGCGCCCCCGCAGCGGCGCCAGGGAGCGCCAATTGAAACGCCTGCTATCGTGGGCGGCGAGTTTCATTGCGCCCGACAGCCCGGCGCAGGTCCAGCAGCCAAATACGGAACAGGAGCAGGAACAGGAACAGGACGACAGCGAAGAAAAAACGTCATCCGCGCCGGCCGACGCCTATCCGCTCGACGCCACCGGCTGGGGCACCTGCGGCTGGCCACTGTAAGCACATCGTCAGGTCAGCACGCGCGGCCACTCTCAGGCACCTGTACCAGCACGCCATCGGCCAGCCAGCGCAGCAGCAAGGGGGCCGGCGCGAATGGCGCGGCAGCCTTGTCCAGCAAGTGCGCCTGCTGCGCCGCCGCCAGCGCAGCGCCCAGGGTGGCCCCGCCAGCGAGCACGTCCAGCGCCCCGGCTTCCACCACGTCGATCTCGCGCACGCACGGCGTCCAGCCATGGCGGTACACGAGCGCCAGCGTGTCGCCCACGGGGTCGGCCGGCATGGCGTACTGCGCCACGGCGTCGTGCGCCAGCCAGATCGCCGCCGCGCGCCAGGGCGAGCGGTACAGCACGGCCGCCGGATGCAGCGCCAGCCGCCAGGCATCGACCTGGCCTGCCCCGGCCGCCTGCACGTCGCGCAAGGTCAGGGCCACTGTGTCGGGCGCGCCATGGGCCTGGTGCAGCAGCCATTCCAGGCGCGCCACGTCGGCAAAATAGCCATGCGCGGCGGCCGGCGGCCAGGTCGCAAGAAACACCGGCAGGCTGGCGCCGAAACGGGCCAGGTCCGCGCTGCGCGACGGATGCGCATCGCCGTAGGCATGCGCCATGGCGAGGAACCAGGACGCGCCGCCCAGCGCGCGCAGCACGGGATACACAAGTTCCAGCGAGCGCGCGTGGTGCTGGCGCAGCGCCTGGCCGTGACGCGCCAGGGCGCCGGCGCCGCGCGCATCAACGCCAAGCCACGGCGCCAGCGCGGCCGCATCGGGCGTGCGCGCGCCGATCTGCGCGCCGAACGCGGCCTGCAGACGCGCCAGTTCCTCAAGCGTCATCGCATGCCGCCAGTGCCGCCGGCGCAAGCGCTTCGCCAGCCAGCGCCCGCGCACGGGCCACTTCGTCGAGCAAAATGGCCAGCGGCGGCAGATTGGTATCCCATTCGACCAGGGTGGGCAGCGGGCCGTAGCGGCGCAAGGCGGCGCGGTACAGTTCCCACACGGGACCGGCCACGGGCGCGCCATGGTGGTCGACCAGCAGGCCGCCATCTTCGCAGTGGCCAGCCAGGTGCAGTTCGCCGACCAGGCCCGGCGCCAGCGACGCCATTGCGGCCAGCGCATCCTCGCCGTGGTTGCATTGATTGACGTACAGGTTGTTGATGTCCAGCAGCACGCCGCAACCGGTGCGGCGCGCCACGCAGGCGAGGAACTCCGTCTCGCCCCAGCTGTCGCCGGGAAAACGCAAATAGGTAGAGACGTTCTCCAGCAGGATCGGGCGGCGCAGCACTTCCTGCACCAGGTCCACGCGCTGGCAGACCAGTTCCAGGCTCGCGCCGTTCAGCGGCAGCGGCAGCAAGTCGTTGAGCACGGCGTCGCCGGTGGCGCCCCAGCACAGGTGCTCGGACACCAGCATCGGCTCGATGCGTGCGGCCAGGCGGGCGATGCGCTCCACGTGCGCGCGCGAAAAGCCATGCACGGAACCGAGGCCCATGCCGACACCATGCAGCGAGACGGGATAGTCGGCGCGCAAGGTCTCGAGCACATGCAGGTCCCAGCCGCCTTCGGCCAGGTAATTCTCACTGTGGACCTCGAGCCAGTCCACGGGCTGGCGCCGCGCCAGCATGTCGCGGTAATGCGCGCCGCGCAGGCCGATGCCCACCAGGGGCGCGGCCATCGCCTCCTCGCGCATCAGGGCAAGCCGCGCGCGCCCGCTGGCGCCACCCCGGCCTTGGCCGCCGTGCCGGGCGCCGCATCGAGCTCACGCACCACGCGCAGGCCGATCCAGCCGCGCCGCCCTTCCGCGCCCAGGCCCAGGCGGGTGGCCGCGCGCACGAAGTTCGGCGTGTCGGTCCAGGAGGCGCCGCGCGCCACGCGCTTCTTGCAGCCCGCTTCCTCCCACACGCGGCCATCCTTCGGCGCGCCTTCGTAATCGCTGTGCCAGCAATCGGCCGTCCACTGCCACACATTGCCCAGCACGTCGTACAGCCCTGCCGGATTCGGCGCGTAGCTGCCGACGGGCGCCGTCGTGGGCCAGTTGCCCGAACCGGAAACGACGCCGCCGCAATGCTTCTGCTGCGGGCAGTCGTCGGGACCGTACTTGGCGTCGCCGCGCGTGATGTCCTCGCCCCACCAGCGCGCCGTGACGGTGCCGGCGCGCGCCGCGTATTCCCACTCGGCCTCGGTGGGCAGGCGGTAGCGCGCGCCGCTCTTCTTCGACAGCCAGCGCAGATAGCTTTGCGCATCGTTCCAGCTGACGTTGACGGCCGGGCGCGTGCCGCGTCCCCAGCCTTCATCCGACGGCCGGTAGCCGTCGCAGCCGCCGTCCTGCACGCAGGCGTCGAACTGCGCGAACGTCAGGCTGAAGCGGCCGATGGCAAACGGCTGCAGGATCTCGACCGGGTGCTGGCCCTCGTTGCCGAAGCGCCCGCTCTCGCCGGGCGGCGATCCCATGAGGAAGCGCCCGGCCGGCAGCGGCACCATCTCCGGGCACGCGCCGTCGCAATCGCTGAAGGACTTGCCGGCGACCACGGGGGTGGTCAGGGCGGGATCGACGGCATCCAGCTTTTGCCGGGACAAATAGGCGGACAGGTTGGCGATATCGCCGTCCGTCAGGGGCGCGACGGCCGTGTTCATCAGGGGGCTGACGCGCGCATGCGAGCGGAAGGCGCGCAGCTGGCTGTCCAGGTAGGCCAGGTTCTGCCCGGCCAGCTTCGGATAATCGGCGACGGCGGCATTGCCCTTCGGACCATGGCAAGCGACGCACGCCGGCAGCGCGCGCGCCGCGTCGCCCTCGTGGTACAGCGCCTCGCCTGCGGCCACATCGGCCGGCGGTCCCGTCCTGGCGGGCGCGGCACCCGGGCAGGCCAGCGGCGCCGCTTCCACCTTGCCGCCCAGCGCCGTGCACGTGCCGGCGGGGACGGTCATCCATTCGCCAGGATCGCGGTCGACGGTTGCCATGCCCGAACACAAATGGAAGCAGGTGGTATTGGCGCATTCATTCTGGCCGGCCTTCGCCACGCCGTAGCAGATTTCGCTCTTGGCGGCGGCCTTTTTTTCCGGCGCCTGGGCCGGCGCGGGCACCGCCACGGCCAGGGCGCAGGCCGCGGCCACGGCCGCCTGCACCAGCGCCTGCCGGTTCTGCGGCTGCGGCTGCGGCGCTGGCGTTGGCTGCGGCGCGGCCTTGCTTGTCGTTGTTACTTGCACCATGCGGTGGCTTCCTTTTCAAAAATGCCGGCAGGCGCCGCCGTCGGCGCGCCTGCCATGCCGTGTCAGTCGTTGTAAATCGATGGATCAGTCATAGTGCGCGCTCGCTTCGATCAGCTCGATGCGGTAGCCGTCGGGATCCTGCACGAAGGCGATGACATTGCTGCCGTGCTTCATCGGCCCCGCCTCGCGCGTGACGGTGCCGCCATGCGCGCGCACCTTGGCGCAGACGCTGGCCGCATCGTCGACCGCCAGGGCCAGGTAGCCGTAGGCGTCGCCGTGGGTGTAGGCTTGCCGGTCCCAGTTATGCGTCAGCTCGATGGCCGCATGCTCGGGCGCCTCGCCATAGGCGACGATGGCGCGCGTAAAGCGTGCGTCGGGATAATCGTGGCGCCGCTGCAGGGTCATGCCCAGGGCGTCACGGTAAAAATGCAGGGCGGCGTCCAGGTCGGCGACGCGCAGCATGGCGTGCAATATGCGCATGGTGTGATGGCTCAAATCAGGTTGAAATAAGGCTTCAGGCGACGCGCTGCTGCGCCAGCACAGCTTCCATGGGCGGTTCGTCCGGCACGGGCAGGTAGCGGGCGCCGGCCTGGTAGCGCTGGACGAACTGGCCGAAGTCGCCGCTGTCGGCCCGTTCCACCCTCTCCTGCTCGGCCAGCGAGGCATCGGCCTGCGCCGTGAAGCGCGCCAGTGCCGCCGGCGCCAAGGGACGGCCGCGAAAATGCGCCGCGTGCGCCGCGCTCTGGCGCAGGGCGAACGCGTCGAAACTGCCCTGCTCGGCGCGGATCGCCGCCAGCACGCGGGCCGAGGGCGTCAGCGCCACGTCCGCCAGCTTGACGCGCTGCGCCGCCAGCGCCGTGGCGCAATCGGCGCCGCCGCGCGCCTGGTCCAGCAGCGCGGCCATGGGGGCGATGCGATCGAGCAGTTCGCCGGCCCAGGCCTGCAGGGTGATATGTTCGCCGTGGCGCTCCAGCAGCAGTCCCGGACGGCGCCCTTCCTTGACGGTGCGGGCGAAATTCTCGGTGTTCTCGCGGCTTTCCGCATTGCCGGTGAGCGGGCTGTCCTGCAGCGCGCAAAACAGCAGAAAGGCGTCGAGGAAGTGACAGGCCGGCGCGCCGATGCCCAGCGGCTCGAACGGGTCGACATCAAGGCAGCGCACTTCCACGTACTGCACGCCGCGCTGGGCCAGCGCATGCAGCGGGCGTTCGCCGCTGTGCGCCACGCGCTTGGGCCGGATCGCCGAGTAGTACTCGTTTTCGATCTGCAGGCGGTTGGTATTGATCTGCACCCACTGCCCCTCGCGCCGCGTGCCCAGCTCGACATACGGCAGGTAGGGATGGTTCATCGCCGCCGCCAGGCTGGTGATATAGCTGTCGAGCGTGTTGTAGTCGGGGGTCAGGCCGGCCTGGGCATCGTTCTGGTAGCCCATGTCGCTCATGCGCAGGCTGGTGGCGTACGGCAGGTACACGGTATCGGCGGACAGCTGCTCCAGCGGGAAGTCGCCGCGTCCCGGGAAATGCGCCGACAGCGCTGGCGCGGCGCCGAACAGATACATCAGCAGCCAGCCGTAGCGGCGGAAGTTGCGGATCAGCGCGACATAGCTTTCCGACTGAAACTGCATCGCCGTGCTGCCATCGCCCTCGTCCGCGCGCAAGCGCTCCCACAATGCGGGCGGCAGCGAGTAGTTGTAGTGGATGCCGGCGATGCACTGCATGCTCTTGCCGTAGCGCAACGCCAGGCCGCGCCGGTAGACATGCTTGAGCATGCCGATGTGCGAGCTGCCGTACCAGGCGATCGGGATGTCCGGGTCGGCGGGCAGCCGGCACGGCATCGAGTGACTCCACAGCATTTCGTCGCCCAGGCCGCTGAAGACGAAACGGTGCAAGGCGTCGTAGCCATCGAGCATGGCGGCCGTGTCCTGCTCGGGCGGCGTGATCAGCTCGATCAGCGCCTCCGCATAGTCGGTAGTGATGGTGGGATGGGTCAGCGCAGCGCCCAGCGCCAGCGGATGCGCCGTGGCGGCCAGGTGGCCGCGGCCGTCCACGCGCAGCGCTTCACGTTCGATGCCGCGCAATCCCTGGGCCAGCAGCGCACGTCCGTCCGCGCCTGCCAGCAGCGCCATACGGCGCGTCAATAATGAACTCATAGCTGTGCTGCCTTTACAAAAAAACATCGTTCGGCTTTCCATCTCGACGCCGACGATAAGCCCCAAGCCCCGGACCACACAACTCGCAAATCCTGAGTGCGGTGATCAGAAACACTGATGCCCGGGGCAAGGCGTTTGCATTTCCGGGGCCTGCGCCCGGCACCGGCGTTCGCATCAGCGTTAGTGAGTGCTGCACTCAGGATTTGCGAATTGCGCCGTGCCGTCCTGGCCCTTATCTTGATAAACGAATATCAATAGACGGAAAAGTTTGGTTGCGCCGGCATTGCAGCGCCAGCGCCCCCTTCTTCCGTATCCGGCGCGCCGACACGGCCGCGTGCTCAGGACGCATGCATGCGTGCATGCGGCATGCAAGCCAACAAGCAAGCCGACAAGGCGATGGGAGAACACTGGTGAAAGTGATGGACAAGATGGTCGCGGCCGACCCTGGCGTGGTACGCCTGAGCACTTACGCGCTGGAAGACAACCTGCGGGCACGCGAAGGCAGCGTTTTTCTGACCGGTACCCAGGCCCTGGTGCGCTTGCCGCTGATGCAGCGCTGGCTGGACCGCGAGCGGGGCTTGAACACGGCCGGCTTCATCAGCGGCTACCGGGGTTCGCCGCTGGGCGGCTACGACCAGGCGCTGTGGCGTGCGCGCCCCATGCTGGAAGCGCAGCAGATCCGCTTCCTGCCCGCCATCAACGAGGAACTGGCCGCCACCGCCGTGCTGGGCAGCCAGCAGGTCGAGACCGACCCGCAGCGCACGGCCGATGGCGTGTTTGCGCTGTGGTACGGCAAGGGTCCGGGCGTGGACCGGGCCGGCGATGCGCTCAAGCATGGCAATGTCTACGGTTCCTCGCCGCACGGCGGCGTGCTGGTGGTGGCTGGCGACGACCACGGCTGCGTCTCGTCATCGATGCCGCACCAGAGCGACTTCGCCATGCAGGCGTGGAGCATGCCCATCGTCAATCCGGCCAGCATCGCCGAATACCTGGAATTTGGCTTGTACGGCTGGGCGCTGTCGCGCTTTTCCGGCATGTGGGTGGGCTTCAAGGCCATTTCCGAAACGGTGGAAAGCGGCGCCACGGTCGACCTGGACGCCCTGCACACGCGCTTCGACCAGCCCGCCGACTACAGCGCGCCGGCCAGCGGCCTGCATTACCGCTGGCCCGACCTGCCCGGCCTGCCCATCGAGACGCGCCACGCGCACAAGCTGGCCGCCGTGCACGCGTTCGCGCGCGCCAACAGCATCGACCGCCTGCTGTGCCCCAGCCCGCAAGCCGATATCGGCATCGTCACCTGCGGCAAGGCGCACCTCGACGTGCTCGAAGTGCTGCGCCGCCTGGGCCTCAGCCTCGATGTGCTGGAGCGCGCCGGCGTGCGCCTGTACAAGGTGGGCCTGAGCTTTCCGCTCGAAGCGCAGCGCCTGGCGCAGTTCAAGGCGGGCCTGCGGGAAATCCTCGTCATCGAAGAAAAGGGGCCGCTGGTGGAACAGCAGATCCGCACCCTGTTCTACAACTTGCCGGACAGCGCCCGCCCGCTGGTGCTGGGCAAGCTCGATGCCGACGGCGCGCCGCTGCTGCCGGCGCAGGGCGAGCTGCGCCCCTCGCGCATCGCCGGCGTGCTGGCGCACTGGCTGGCGCGGCACAAGCCGGCGCTCGACCGCCGCGCCCTGCTGCCCGGCTTCGCGCCCGCCGCGCTGCTGGCGAATGCGGCCGACGGCGTGCGGCGCCAGCCCTATTTCTGTTCCGGCTGCCCGCACAACAGCTCGACCAAGGTGCCGCAGGGTTCGCGCGCGCAAGCGGGCATCGGCTGCCATTTCATGGCCTCGTGGATGGACCGCGATACCACGGGCCTGATACAGATGGGCGGCGAAGGCGTCGACTGGGTGGCCCACTCCATGTTCAGCGCCACCCCGCATGTGTTCCAGAACCTGGGCGACGGCACGTATTTCCACTCGGGCTTCCTGGCCATCCGCCAAGCCATCGCCGGGCGCGCCAACATCACCTACAAGATTCTGTACAACGATGCGGTGGCCATGACGGGCGGCCAGCCCATCGACGGCAGCCTGACCGTCGACGCCATCGCCTGGCAAGTGCATGCCGAGGGCGCCAAGGCGATCGCCGTGGTCAGCGACGCGCCGGAAAAATACGCGGGCCTGCACGGCCGCTTCCCGCCGCCCGCCACCTTCCATGGGCGCGAGGAGCTCGACCAGGTGCAGCGCCGCCTGCGCGACGTCAAGGGCGTCACCGTGCTGATTTACGACCAGACCTGCGCGGCCGAGTTGCGCCGGCGCCGCAAGAAAAAGGAATTGGCCGATCCGCCGCGCCGCATGGTCATCAACAGCGCCGTGTGCGAAGGCTGCGGCGATTGCGGCGTGCAGTCGAACTGCCTGTCCATCGTGCCGGTGGAAACAAGCTACGGCCGCAAGCGCGCCATCGACCAGTCGTCGTGCAACAAGGATTATTCCTGCGCTAACGGCTTTTGCCCCAGCTTCGTCTCCGTGCGCGGCGGCGCCTTGCGCAAGGCGGCCGACGCCGCCATCGACCCGCAAGCCCTGCGCCGCGCGGCAGCCGCCCTGCCCCTGCCCGCGCCGCATGGCTGGCACGGCCCGTTCAACCTGCTGGTGACGGGGGTGGGCGGCACGGGCGTGGTGACGGTGGGCGCACTCGTTTCCATGGCCGCGCACCTCGAGGGCAAGCAGGCGTCGGTGCTCGACTTCATGGGCTTTGCGCAAAAAGGCGGCGCCGTGCTGTCCTTCGTGCGCCTGGCCCTGGCCGGCCAGGATCTGCACCAGGCGCGCATCGACGTAGGCCAGACCGACGCCATGCTGGCCTGCGACATGGTGGTCGGCGCCAGCGCCGACGCGCTGCAGACACTGCGCCACGGCCACACGCGCGTGGTCGCCAACACGCACCAGTTTCCCACCGCCGCCATGGTGCGCGATCCGGACGCGCCACAGCATGCGGGCGCCCTGATGGACAAGCTGCGCCACGCCGTCGGCATGGAACACATCGCCGAATGCAACGGCCAGGTGCTGGCGCGCCAGCTGATGGGCGACACCATCATGGCCAATATACTACTGATGGGCTTTGCCTGGCAGCGCGGCCTGATCCCCGTCGGGCTGGCGGCGCTGGAACGGGCCATCGAATTGAATGGCGTGGCCGTCGACGCCAACAAGGCCGCCTTTGCCGCCGGCCGCCTGGCCGCCTGCGGCGCGCCCTTGCTGCAAAACGTGGCCGCGGGGCCGGTGGCGGAAGACGCCAGCCTGGGCGCGCTGGTGGAGCAGCGCAGCGCCATGCTGGCGCGCTACCAGAACGCGGCGCTGGCGGAACGCTTCCAGGCGTTTGTCGCACGCGTGCGCGAGCGCGAAAGCGCCGTCTTCGGCGCCGATGCGCCGCCCGTGCTGACCCTGGCCGTGGCGCGCGGCTACAGCAAGCTGCTGGCCTACAAGGATGAATACGAGGTGGCGCGGCTGTTCTCGGACGGCCAGTTCCAGCGCGAGCTGCAGCAGCAGTTCGAGGGCGACGTGACGCTCACCTTCCACATGGCGCCACCGCTGCTGGGCAAGCGCAAGCGCGCCTTCGGTCCGTGGATGGGCAAGCTGCTGGCGCTGCTGGCCAGGGCCAGGGGACTGCGCGGCACGCGGTTCGACGTGTTTGGCTACAGCGCCGAACGGCGCCGCGAGCGTCAGCTGATCGGCGACTACACGGCGCGCCTCGACACCCTGCTGCCGCGCCTGAACGCCGGCAACCTGGCATCCATCGTGGCGCTGGCCGAGCTGCCGCAAGCCATCCGCGGCTACGGCCATGTGAAGCTGGCCAGCATCGACGCGGCCGAACTGCGCGCGCAGGCGCTGCTGGCCACGCTGGAACAGCCGGCCGCTCCCACTGGCACAGTCGTCCCAAGCGCCGCGCCGCCCGCCCAGCCGCCTTTCCGCACCATCGCCATCCGGCGCTACCAGTAACCATGTTCTGTATCGACCACCACACGGCGCGGCGCCTTGCCGCGCCGGCGCGCCCAGGAGTGCTGCCTTGAAGTCCGTGTCCCTCGCCCTTCCCCTGCCCGCTGCGCGCCTGCGCGCGCTGGCCGCCATCGCCGCGCTGACCTTCGCCAGCGGCCTGGCCGCTTCGCTCTACCTGCCGGCCTCGATGGCCGGCGTGGTGGCGCTGCTGGTCTTTTGCATCAGCATGTGGGCCACGGCCCTGGTGCCCGAATACTGGCCGGCCCTGGCCTTCTTCCTGGTGGCGATGCTGTGCAAGATGGCGCCCGCGCAAACCGTGTTCTCGGGCCTGCAGTCGACCACCTTCTGGCTGCTGTTCAGCGGCGCCGTGATGGGCGCAGCCATCGGCCACACGGGCCTGGGCAAGCGCGCTGCGGCCATCCTGTCGCGCATGCTGGGGCGGCGCTACACGGGCGTCATCGCCGGCATCGTGCTGTTCAGCGTGGCGCTGGCCTTCGTCATGCCGTCGGGCATGGGCCGCGTGGTGCTGCTCATTCCCATCACCATGGCCGTGGCCGAGCATATCGGCTATGGCGCGGGCCACAACGGCCGCACGGGCATGCTGATGGCGGCCAGCTTTTCCAGCTTCCTGCCGACCTTCGCCATCCTGCCGTCGAACGCGCCGAACATGATCCTGTCCGGCATGGCGGACAATTTGTATGGCGTGCAGATTTCGTATGTCAATTATCTGCTGCTGCATTTTCCCGTGCTGGGCATCCTCAAGTCCGTGCTGCTGGTGCTGCTGATCCTGTGGATGTTTCCCGCCGCCGATCCCGTGCGCGCTGCCGCGCCGGCGCAGCGGCAAGGCCCGATGTCGGCGCAGGAGACGGGCCTGGCCGTGGTGCTGGGCGTCTGCCTGGCCCTGTGGATGACGGACGGCCTGCACCATGTGTCGCCGGCCTGGGTCGGCCTGGCCGCCGCCCTCGTCTGCCTGTGGCCGGCCGCCGACCTGACGTCGAAAAAATGCCTGAACCAGGAAATCAACTATGGCTCGCTGCTGTTCGTGGCCGGCGTGATGGGCCTGGGCGCGGTGATTTCGGAAAGCGGCCTGGGCGAAGCCGTGGTGCACGGCCTGAGCCGGCATGCGCGCTTTGCCGCCGACACGCCGCTGTGGAACGCGGCCGTGCTGACCCTGATCTCGACCGTGGTGTCCTTGGTGACCAACCTGGCCGGCGTGCCCGCGACGATGACGCCGCTGGCGCAGGACCTGGCGGCCGTCACGGGCCTGCCGCTGATGACGGTGCTGATGACGCAGGTGCTGGCGTTTTCCAATGTCTGCCTGCCCTACCAGGCACCGCCCCTGATTTTCGCCATGCAGGCGGCCAGCCTGCCGGTGGCGGCCGTCACGCGTCTGTGCCTGAGCCTGTTCGTGCTGAGCCTGCTGATACTCACGCCGCTGGACTTCGTCTGGTGGCACGTGCTGGGCCTGCTGTAGCGCCCCGGCGCGTTGAATGACGTGCGCGGACTTTCTCACGAAAAGTAACAATTTACGGTATTTCAAGGGCCGCCGCACATGTCGGTGGCGACAGGGAGAAGGAAAAAGTCACAAATAATTACCCATTTTATAGGCATTGTTAATGCCGTACTCTTAATAAAATCACATATAATGCATAGTTGAAAAACAAATAAGAGTATCTGAAATTCCACCCATCTTTTAACTTAATGGACCCGCCCCTCATGGAAATCCATCACCTGAAAACCTTCGCCACGGTGGCGCGCGAGGGCAGCATTACGCGCGCATCCGAACGGCTCTTCCTGAGCCAGCCCGCAGTCAGTGCCCATGTCAAGGCGATGGAGGATTATCTCGGCCTGACCCTGTTTGAACGCACGGCGCGCGGCATGAGCCTGACCAGCAGCGGCCAGCGCATCCTGGCCAAGGCCGAACGCACGCTCAACATCCACCGCGAACTGCTCGACGAAGCCAACCACATCAAGGGCCGCCTGGCCGGCAAGCTGCGCATCGGCGTCGGAGGCCAGTCCAACAACGAAGCCATCGGGCGGCTGGTGCGGCGCTTTTCCGAGCACCATCCGGAAGTCGAAGTGTCGCTGGAACATGGCAGTTCCACCGGTACCCTGAACGGCATCCGCAGCGGCACGCTCGATGCGGGTTTCTACAACGAGGCGCGCACGCCCGACGACGACCTGGCGACGATCGAAGTGGCGTGCTTCCCCGTCTACGTGGCGGCGCCCGCCGGCATGCTCGATATCACCGAGCCGCTCGACTGGAACGCGCTGGCCGAGCTGCCGTGGATCTTCGCGCCATCGAGCCTGTGCTGCGGCGGGGCAGCCGAGCACCTGTTCAAGACGCGCAATTTCCGTCCGCGCCGTATCATCAGCATCGACCGCGAAAGCGTCACCCGCTCGATGCTGGCCGAGCGCCTCGGCGTCGGCCTGCTGCATGGCGACACGGCGCTGGAAGCCCAGCGCCTCGGTGAAATCGACATCCTGTGCGTGGCGCAGTCCTCCGTGCGCAATCTGTTCGCGCACCTGGCTTCGCGCGCCAGAGAGCCGATGTTCGAGGCGATCAACGATGCGCTGAGCGAATCGGGCATATTGGCGGCTTGACCCGCCAATATGCGGTGCGAGTGCTTCAGCCAGCGCGGGAAGCCTGGCCAGCCAGGCGCTGCATCTGATTGAAGATATTTTTGCGGTGCATTTCTTCGGTGCCGCCCACGCTGGCGAACGCCAGGGCATTTTTCATCAGCTCGGCCACGCGGCCGTTGTGATAGCCAAGGCTGCCGTACAGCTTGACCAGGCTGGTGGCGCTGTTGATCAGGTCTTCGGACCCCACCAGCTTGGCGATGGAACAGCTCATCAACCCTTCCCGCTGGCCTGCCAGCAATTGCGACAGCGCGCCAAACGCCAGCCATCGCGAACGCTCCATGCCGATGCGGATATCGACCAGGCGCCGCTGCACGTACTGGTGGTTGTCGATGCTGCTATTGAAGCTGCTGCGGCTGGCCGCGTAGCGCATCGCCTCGTCCAGGTAGGGCGCGATCAGATTGGCCGCCGCCAGGCCGTAATACAGGCGTCCCAGCGAAATGGTGTCGATCAAGGTGCCCAGGCCACGCCCTGGCGCGCCCAGCAGCTGCGACGGGCGCACGGCGACATCGTCGAAATGCAGGGCGCCGGTAGGCAGGTTGCGGTTACCCAGCTTGTCATCCACCTGGCCGGCGCGCAGGCCAGGCGTGCCGCGGTCGATCAGCGCCAGCGCGATGTTGTGCTCTTCCTTGTCCGCCAGGCGGCAGACGATCAGGGCGAAATCCATGATGGGCGCGTGCGCGATATTGTATTTGCCGCCATTGAGCACATAGCCTTCGGGGGTGGCGCGCAAGGTGCTCTGGATGCTGCGCACGTCCGTGCCCGTGCCCGGCTCGGCGATGCCGGTGGCGCTGACGTCGCCGCGCAGGATGGCACCGAAATAGCGGTCGCGCTGCGCTTCCGTGCCGTGCCGCTCCAGGCCCCGCACCATGCCGGCCTGGGCGATGACAGACAGCAGCAGCTCCGGCGCGCCGATGGTGGACGACAGGCCGTCGAGGGCGGCGGTAAAACCCCACCAGTCGCCGGCCGCGTGATCGCTGCCGGGCACGATCATGCGCCACAGGCCGGCGTCGCGCAGGCGCTGCCAGCCGTCAAAATCGAATCCTTCGGCGCGCGCGGCGGCGCCGGCGGCAATGTCGCTGCCGATGCCGGCATAGCGCTGGCGTATCTCGCCCTGTTGCGGTGTAAACATCATGGTTAGCCTTGTTGGTCAATGAAAGGAAAAGGGCCGCGCGGGCGGCCCTGGAATGCACGCCGGCCGTCAGTCCGACAGAACGACGGAGCGCCCGATGGCGCCGTGCAGGTCGAGGCAGCGCTCGAACCAGGTGCTGACGGGATCGTCGATCGGCAGCAGCGGCGTTGGCACGGTGATGCGCGCCCACTGCAGCACGCCGAACAGGATGTAGTCGGCAAACAGGGGCTGCGCGCCGCCCAGCCACGGCTGCTTGGCCAGCACGCTGCGCAGCGGCGCAAATTTTTCCGGCAGGGCCGCCAGCTCGATGTGGCGCGTGGCCGACGCCTCTTCCAGGGTCTTGCCGAAGCGCTTCTCGCGCGCCGCGCGGAAATACGCCTGGTCCGCCGGCGACATCAGCGCATGCATGTCCATGGCGGCGATGGCCGACACGGGCGGATGGATGACCGTCTGGCTGAAGCTTTCGACGAAGCGGGCCATGGCCTGGCCGCCCGGGCCGCCGAACAGGCTGGGCCGATCCGGATAGGCGCGTTCCAGGTGCACGGCGATTTCAAAGCTGTCGCCCTCGATATGGCCATTGTCGTTCAGCACCGGCACGCTCTTGTAGCTGCCATCCTCGATGCCGGCGATTTCGGCGAAGGACACGGGCCGCACTTCGGCCTGCAGCTCCTTGTGCTTGAGTGCCATGATGATCTTCCACACATGGGGCGAATAATGACGGCGCCGGTCGGCGGCGCACAGGCTGTACAGGATGATGGACATGCGGTTCTCTCTGGTTGGCGTGGAAGGTCAGGCCGCGGCGCCGGTCAGCGCCAGGCGCTGCACGCCGCTGGCGGGGAAGCGTTCGCGCAGCAGCGCCAGCACCTGCTCGGGACTCGGCAGCGAGTGGTGGCCGTGCATGCGCTCGAGCAGCGGGTCGAAATGGTCGCGCCAGACGGGGTCGATGATGATGTAGCCGTCCTCGCGCAGCTGCGCCAGGTTACGCTGCACGGCCGGCTTGGCCAGCATCGGCCCGCCCATCACGGGGAACAGCAGCACGGGAAAGGTGGCGGCCAGGATCACGGTGGTCAGGCGATTGCCGGAAAAGCCGTTCGCCACGGCCGCCAGGGTATTCGCCGTGGCGGGCAGCACCAGCAGCAGGTCATGCTCGGCGGCCAGGCGGCCAGGCTTGTCCGTCGGCCAATCCTGCGGCCGCTCGCCGCTGATGACGCGGTCGACGTACAACGCGATCGATTCCGGCTTGAGGAAGTTGGTGGCGTTCGGCGTCATCAGCACGCTCAGCTCGCAATCGAGGTGGTCCTTGATGATGCGCAGGTAGTTCGGCAGCAGGGTCGAGTCGAGCGATCCCGTGACGCCGATGAGGATGCGCGGCTTGTGTTTGTTGATGGACGTTTCCATGGTGTCATATCCAGGTAGTGGCACGGGTGTGCCGGGTTAAGTGTGGGCAGGCAGATGGCGGCGCTGGTGCGCGCGCACCGCCATGACCATGCGGTCGAGGATCTCGGCCAGCAGCGGCTGCGACGTGGCGAAATTGAGGCGCGCGCAGTGCGGCGCACGCGCATCGAAGACTTCGCCGGGGCTGAGCGCCACCTTCGCATGCTGGAGGAAGAAGTCCGCCGCCGGCTGGTCCAGCTCCAGCGCCGCGCAATCGAGCCACAGCAGATACGTCCCCTGCGGCACGTGGAAGCGGATGGCCGGCAGCTCGCGGCGCAGGATGTCGGCCGCGTAGTCGCGCATGGCCAGCAGGTGCGCCAGCACGGCGTCGAGCCATGGCTGCCCCTCGTTCCAGGCCGCCACGGTGGCGTCCACGCCCAGGTTGTTGACGGCGCCCGTCAGGCGCGCCGGCAGGCGCGCGTGGAAGCGCCGCTGCAGCTCCGGCGTGCCGAAATGCGCGACGGCGCAGCGCAGGCCGGCGATATTGAAGCTCTTGGTGGCGGAGTTCAGGGTCACGGTGCGCGCGGCCGCCGCGTCGGACAGCGCGGCGAATGGCAGGTGCCGTGCGCCCGGGTAGACCAGGTCCGCGTGGATTTCGTCGGATACCACGATCAAGGCATGGCGCTCGGCAAAGGCCAGCACGCTGTCCAGTTCCGCGCGGCTGAGCACGCGCCCCGTCGGATTGTGCGGATTGCACAGGATCAGCACACGCGTGCGGACATCGATGGCGTGCGCCAGGCGCTCCAGATCGAGCTGATAGCCGTCGGCGCCGGCGCGCATTTCCAGCGGGATCAGGCGCCGGCCCGTGCCCTCGACCGCTTCGCGGAACGGTGCATAGTGCGGCACTTGCACGACCACGCCGTCGCCCGGGTCGGTAAACGCCATGACGGCGGCAAACGTCGCCTGCACCAGGTCGGGCAGGACCAGCACCTGGTCGGCCTCGGCCTGCCAGCCGTACAGGCGGCGCATGCGCGCGGCAAACGCGTGCGCCACGGCGCGGTCGGCCTTGCGTCCATCGCGCAAGGGATAAGTGAAATCGACGCGCTGCAGCACCTGCGCCAGCGCCGCCTGCACGGCCGGCGCGGTGCCCAGGTCCATGTCGGCCACGCAGGCGGCAAGCACGCCGGGCTGGTACTGGCGCCACTTGAAACTCTGGCGCGCCAGCAGCTGGTCCAGACTCAGGGCCAGGCCATCCTGCAGGGTAGCGGGCTGGCGGCTCATGCTTCGGTAAACACGCGGTTCAGGAAGCCGTTGAACCATGCCCGCAGCGCCTTGTCGTGCAACACGCGTCCCTGCAGGTGCTGGTCGCCCTGCTGCGCGTTCGGCAGGTGGAAGCGGTGCGCGCCCTTCACGGCCCAGCGCCGCTGCATGGCCAGGGTCAGCTCGGGGTGGTACTGGATGCCCCAGGCTTTCTCGCCGTAGCGGAAGGCCTGGTTGCGGTAGGCGTCGCCCTCGGCCAGCAGGATGGCGCCCTTGGGCAGCTCGAAACCCTCCATGTGGAAGTGGTACACCATGTCCGGCCACTTGGGCATGATGCGCTGGCCTTCGGCCGTCGGTTTCAGCGGATACCAGCCGATCTCCGTGACGTCGCCCTCGGCCGCCGTCACCTTGCAGCCGAGATTCTTGGCCAGCATCTGCGCGCCCAGGCAGATGCCCAGGTACGGCCGGTTTTCCGCCAGCGGCACGGACAGCCACTCGATCTCGCGGCGGATGTGCGCGTCGCTGTCGTTCGCGCTCATCGGGCCGCCGAACGAGATCACCCCTGCGTGGCCATCGAGGGTGTCGGGCAGCGGATCGCCGCACACGGGGCGGCGGATATCGAGTTCAAAGCCCTTGTCGCGCAGCAGCTTGCCGGCGCGGCCAGGGGTCGACGCCTCCTGGCGCAAGATCGCCAGGATCGGCCGCTTGCGCCCGCGCCGGCCTTGCATCGTTTCACTCATGCTGCTCTCCTTGTATCTTGTTGCGCTGGATGTAGGACTCGACCAGGCTGGCATACGGCGGCACGAAGGTCACCAGGGTCTGCTGGCCCACCTTGATGGTGTCCTTGACGTCGAAATGCAGGTGGATCGGCAGCTTGTCGATCCAGTTGTTCGAGATCCTGCCGATGCGCGCGCCGCGCGCCACCGGCTGCAGTTCGCGCACGGCCAGGTCGCTGGTATTGAGGTGCACATAGCGGTACAGGGTGCCGGCGGCCGTCTGCAGGGTCACGCTGAAACGCGCGATCTGCACGATGACGCCATCGTCGGCCGCTACGGCCCAGTGATAGTTGGCGCGGCAGGTGGCCGGGCGCAGGTCCTGTCCCTGGTGTCCGCCGGACAGGCAGAACGGCAGGTTGTCCTTGCGCAGCTCGCAAAAATTGTCGCGCCACGGATAGGCATAATTGGTGTCGTCGCAGGAATCGCCTGCCTTGCCGCGCTGGCCGCCCACGCCATAGAAATGCGAACTGGCGTAGGCCGCGCCCTTCTCGATGGGAAAGCGCATGTCCGGATACAGCACGGCCGTGCTGGCCACGCCGCTGCCGCTGCCGGGCAGCAGCGCGCCGGGCGGCAGGAAACGGTCATCATTGCCGGCCAATGCCGGCAGCGCCAGCGCACCGAGCACGCCGGCCAGCACGCCATTCAATACGGTCATCTTCATCATGGTTTTTCTCCCGCCACGAGCAGCAGCGCACGCGCCGTGTCGGCCAGATATTGCGGATCGGTGCAGCGCTTGTCCTTCAGCGGCTCGTCGCAGCTCATGCGCAGCGTGTAGGCGGCGCCAAAGCGCGTAAAACTGTAGTCGGCGCCGTCGCCTATCGATTCGAAGGCGCCGCCCGCATGTTCAAGCTTCAGGTCACTTGGCGCGACAAGGTGCGTGGCGCTGCCGAACAGCCCCAGCTTCGCACCGGCCGGCGAATACAGGGCCGCATAGGCCGTGCCCTGGCCATGGAAACGCGGCGCGCCCCAGTCGCCTTCGGCCGGCAGCAGCAGTACCGGGATGTTGACTTGCGCCAGCCCGGCGGGCGCCGTGGCGCGCAGCGGGCGCAGCACCGCGTCGGCCTGCGCCGCGCCGGCGCGCGCCTGGCTGGCCGCGGGCCAGTCGATCGGCGTCAGCACGCGCCGCACCGGTTCACCGGCGCTGGCGGCCACGGACGCCGCAGCGCCCGCGAGCAGGCCCAACGCGCCAAGCGCTTGCAGGAATGCCAGGCGCGCCATCTTAGAGGCTGCCCTGGTAGGCCAGCACGGTTTGCTTGAACGACTCGGGCACGGGCTGCGTGGCCTGCTTTTCATAGTCGTACATGACGTGCACGGAAATGGCCTTGGCCATCACCACGCCCTGTTCGTCGCCAATGTGCATGATGTGCTCCATTTCAAAGCTCTTGCCGCCGAACTTGGAGACATGGCTGAGCACCAGCACCTTGTCGCCGTACTTGGCCTGGGCGATGTATTCGCACGCGGTTTTCACCATGATGTGCGGCAGCTTTTCGCTCTTTGGAATTTCCAGGATGCGGTGCATGTATTCGAGGTAGGCCGTCTGCATGTACTCGTAGTACACAGGGCTGCTGACGTGGCCCATCGAGTCGGTGTCGCGGTAACGGATGTCGAGATTGGTCTTGAAAGAGCGGCGCATCATTGTGTCCTCATGTGGCGGTTATATCCGGTCAGGCCGGCTTGGGTAGTGACATTTCGCCAATGATGCTAAGACCGATCGAGGGTGCCTCACAAGACGCAATATCTGAGGGCCGACGTCCAAATATCTGAGGAGCCGAATGGCGTTCGTTGCGCTACCATCGTTGCAGAAATATTCCAGCAACAAGGACCCGGCGCATGGCGCCACGGCTGCCGCGCACACTGGCGCGGCCGACCGGTTTCCTCTACCCCAACGTATTGAATGAAAGGCGCATCGATGAAAATCGCGATCCTGGCTGACCGCCTCGAGCTGTTGAACATCAAGAAAGATTCGACCTACGCGATGATGCAGGAAGCGGCCGCGCGCGGCCATGCACTGCACGTGTTCGAACAGCAGCATCTGCACTGCGAAGGGGGCGTGGTCAGCGCTCACGCGGCGCGCGTGCAGCTGGTCGACGACGCCGGCGCGTGGTTCCGCCGCGAGGCGGCGGCGACGCTGCCGCTGGCACAGTTCGACGCCGTCCTGGTGCGCAAGGATCCGCCGTTCGACATGGAGTACCTGTACAGCACCCACCTGCTGGACATGGCGCAGCGCCAGGGTGCGCGCGTCTTCAACCGGCCATCGGCCGTGCGCAACCACAACGAGAAACTGGCGATCCTGGAATTTTCGCCGTTCTGCGCGCCGACCCTCGTCAGCCGCGAGCCGTCGCGCCTGCGCGCCTTCCATGCCGAGCACGGCGACGTGATCTTCAAGCCCCTCGACGGCATGGGCGGCGCCGGCATCTTCCGCGTGCGCGAGGACGGCATGAACCTGGGCGCCACCGTCGAAATGCTGACGCGCGACGGCGCGGTCACCATCATGGCGCAACGCTACATTCCCGCCATCAGCGAAGGCGACAAGCGCATCTTGCTGATCGGCGGCAAGCCGGTGCCGCATGCGCTGGCGCGCATACCGCAGGCGGGGGAAGTGCGCGGCAACCTGGCTGCCGGCGGACGCGGCGAAGCGCGCTTGCTGACGGCGCGCGACCGCGAAATCGCCGAGACCCTGGCGCCCGTGCTGGCGGCGCGCGGCCTGCTGCTGGTCGGGCTGGACGTGATCGGCGCCCATCTGACCGAAATCAATGTCACCAGTCCAACCTGCTTCCGCGAAATCATGCAGCAGACGGGTTTCGACGTGGCGGGCATGTTCATCGATGCGCTGGAAACGGCGGCATCGCTCACGCACACGAACGAGGAACAAGCATGAACAAGGTAAGCACACTGCAAAGCTGGATAGGCGGAAGCTGGATGGGCAGCGAAGCGGGCCTGTCGCTGCACAGCGCCATCGACAATTCGCTGATCTACCACACGCATGCCGAGGCGGTCGACGCGCAGCAGGCGCTCGACTATGCGCGCCGCACCGGCGTGCCGGCCCTGATGGCGCTCGACTTCCAGCAGCGGGCGGCCTGCCTGCGGGCGCTGGCATCGCACATCCAGCAGCATCGCGAGGAGCTGTACACGATCGCCTACCAGAGCGGCGCCACGCGCGCCGACAGCAAGCAGGATATCTGCGCCGGCATCGGCGTGCTCAATTCCTATGCCGGCATCGCGGCCAGCGGCCTGCCTTCGGGCAATGTGCTGCACGAAGCGCCCGCCATGTCGCTGTGCCGGCGCGGCGGCGCGGCGGGCACGCACATCATGGTGCCGCGCGGCGGGGTGGCCCTGCACATCAACCCGTTCAACCTGCCCGTCTGGTCGCTGCTGGAAAAATTCGCCGCCAGCTTCCTGGCCGCCATGCCCTGCATCGTCAAGCCGGCCACCTGCACCAGCTATTTGGCCGAAGCGCTGGTGCGCCTGATCGACGCGTCAGGCGTGCTGCCGAAAGGCGCGCTGCAACTGGCCATCGGCCCGGCCGACGCTTTGCTGGCCCGCCTGCAGGACAACGATGCCGTCAGCTTCACGGGTTCGGACGCCACTGCCACGACCTTGCGCAACCACCCCAACCTGCTGGCGCGTTCGGTGCAGGTCAGCCTGGGCGCGGCGTCGCTGAACTGCGCCATCCTGGGACCGGACGTGCGCAGCGGCGAGCCGGAATTCGAGCTGCTGGTCGACGCCATCGTGCGTTCGATGACGGTCAAGGCGGGCCAGGACGGCGCCGCCATCCGCCGCGTGATGGTGCCGCACGGGCAGATCGAAGCGCTGACGGCGCGCCTGCGCGAACGCCTGGCGGCCGTGGTGATCGGCGACCCGGCCCAGGCTGGCGTGCAAATGGGACCGCTGGCATCGCAGGCACAGCGCAGCGAACTGGGCGCCCGCGTGCGCGCCCTGGCCGAGGAAAGCGACATCGTCTGCGGCCAGGTGGACGGCTACGCGCCGGCGGGAGACGGCGTGCGCGATGGCGCCTTTGCCGCGCCCACCCTGCTGCTGTGCCGCGGCGGCGCGCGCAGCGACGCCGTGCATGAAATCGAAGCGTTCGGCCCCGTCTGCGCGCTGATGCCGTATGCGGACGTGGAGGAAGCACTGGCGCTGGCCGCGCGCGGCAGGGGCAGCCTGGCCAGCACCCTGGCCACGCGCGATCCGAAGCTGGCCGCGTATGTCGTGCCGCGCCTGGCCGCCTCGCACGGGCGCGTGCTGGTGCTGGAACGCGAAGTGGCGGCGGCGGGCACGGACGTGCTGGCGTCGGCGCACCTGAAATACGGCGGCCCTGGCCGCGCCGGCTGCGGCGAGCAGCTGGGCGGCCTGCGCGCCATCTCGCAATATCTGCAACGCTCGGCGCTGCAAGGCTCGCCCACCATGCTGACGGCCGTGACGGGCGAATACGTGCGCGGCGCCGCCGTGCGCGAAAGCGTGCAGCATCCGTTCCGCAAGCATTTCGACGAGCTGGAAGTGGGCGAATCGCTGCTCACGCACCGGCGCACCATCTGCGAAGCGGACATCGTGGCCTTCGGCGGCATCTCGGGCGATTATTTCTACATGCATTTCGACGAGATCGCCGCGCGCGATTCGCAGTTCGGCCGGCGCATCGCGCACGGCTATTTCGTGCTGGCCGCCGCCGCCGGCCTGTTCGTGTCGCCGGCGCCGGGCCCCGTGCTGGCCAACTACGGGCTCGACGATCTGCGCTTCGTCGCGCCCGTCGGCATCGGCGACACCATCCGCGCACGCCTGACGTGCAAGCGCAAGGTCGACCGCCAGCGGCGCGACGACAAGGGCGTCGGCCAGGGCGTGGTGTCGTGGGACGTGCAGGTCACCAACCAGAACGATGAACTGGTGGCCAGCTACGACATCCTGACCCTGGTGGCCAAGCGCGCAGGGCTGTGAGGCGCAGCCCTCAGCTTTCCTGATGGCGCGGCTCAAGAAATACAAATAGCCAAGGTTGCCCGCCTCTTCCAGAATGGCGGCTGACGAGATGAAGCCAACCGGGTATTTCAGGGACCGGGAAGGGCGCGGCGCGCCACTTCCTGTCCCGGGACAGCGCTGCTGTAGCAGATTCGACTGACGCTGCGCAGGCCAGCACCTGCGCCCTCCCTCCCCGTGGCTTCCCTTCTGATAAAGACGACCTTCCCATGCGACATGCCGTTCCACTGTTCCTGCTTGGCGCCAGCGCGCTGCCCATCGCCCCCCTCTCTTTTGCACAGCAAACGGCGGACACGCCAGCCGAACAGGCGGCGCCGCTGGCGACCCTGCCCGAAGTCAAGCTGATCGGCCAATCCGCGCCGGACGCGCCTATGCCCGGCATCACGCGCATTTCCCGCGAGACCCTGCAGCGCCAGCAAGCGATGGACGTGGCCGACGTCTTCGCCAGCGAACCGGCCGTCAGCATCGGCGGCGGCGCCAGCAATGCACAGCGCATCTATCTGCGCGGCGTCGATGGCGCCAACCTGAACTTCAGCATCGACGGCGCGCGCCAGGGCCGCAGCCTGCACCAGCACCGGGGCGACCTGGGCGGCATCGATCCCGACCTGCTGAAACAGGTCGATATCCAGCCCGGCCCCAGCGCCGACGCGGGACCGGGCGCGCTGGGCGGCAGCATCCGCTTCGACACCGTCGATGCGCAGGACTTGCTGGCGCCCGGCAAGCGCGCCGGCGCGACCGTGCGCGCCGCGTACGCCAGCGCCGACGAAGCGCGGCGCGGCGCCGTCAGCGTGTACGGCATGCTCGGCGAGGCAGTGGGCTTGCTGGCCCACGTGAGCGCCGTCAACCGCGACAACTACCGCATCGGCGGCGGTGGCGACGTGCCCAATTCGGCCGAGCATGACCGCGACTACCTGCTCAAATTGAGCTTGCTGGACCTGTCCGGCCACAGCCTGCGGCTGGGCGCGGCGCGCAACCGCAACGCGGGACTCTATCTGTTCAGCCGGGTCGGCAGCGACAACGGCTATGCGCCCGCCAACGCCGTGCCCACCTCCCAGCGCAGCGAACGCCACACCTATACCCTGGAACACCGCTACCAGCCGGCCGGCAATGCGCTGCTGGACTGGAAATTCAATCTGTACCTGAACAAGAATGAACTGGAAGACGTGACGCAGGCGCGCAGCGCCAGGACGACGGAACGGGGCGGCAGCGCGCGCAACACGGCGCAGCTGTCCCTGGCCGGCACGCAGCACCGCCTGACGGCCGGCGCCGACTTCATGGACGAGGAAGGCGTCACCGACGGCGTGCTGGGCGCCGCCATCCTGGGGCCGGGCCGCAAATCCACGCAGGCGCGCAACCTGGGCTTCTTCGTGCAGGAGCGCATGCGCTGGCAAGCCCTGCAGCTGTCGCTGGGCATGCGCCACGATCACTACCACACCGCCTTCGGCCCACGCACCGTCAAGGGCGGCGAGACGTCGCCGAACGCGGGCGCCGAGCTGGAACTGGGCGGCGGCGTGGGCGCCTTTGCCAGCTATGGCGAAGCCGTGCGCGCCAGCGGCATCATCCCCATCGGCTTTCTCACGAGCCTGGACAAAAAAAGTAATTTCAACAACGGCAAGCCCTTCAAGCCGGAAACCTCCACCACGCGCGAAGCGGGCCTGCAGTACGAAGGCGCCAATGCGCTGCAGGACGGCGACCACCTGACCGTACGCCTCGGCTACTTCGACACGCGCATTGCCAATCTGATCGAATGGGCCGGCCAGGGCGTCGTGTATCCCGCCTATATCCGCAACATGCCCGAGACTTTGCGCTCCAAAGGCTGGGAATGGAAGGCGCGCTGGCAGCGGGGCGACTACGGCACGTCCGTCGGCGTGGTGCTGGCCGATACCACGGTGGGCGGCAAGCCCTTGAACCCGGCGCGCCGCGTGGGCACGGCGCTGGGCGACCGCCTGACGTGGGACAGCCAGTGGCAGGTGCTGCCCGGGCTCACGGCCGGCTATACCCTGAACGCCGTGCGGCGCCTGGACGACGTGCCGAAAGCGGCGGTGCAGCGCGCCGGCTACGTGCTGCACGACGTCCAGCTGCAATGGCAGCCGGCCGCGCTGCGTGCCCTGAGCCTGGCGCTGGCCGTGCGCAACCTGGGCGACAAGCGCTACACGAGCCACAGTTCGATCGACGGCGGCACCGGCAATATCCTGCCGGAGCCGGGGCGCGACGTGCGCGTCAGCGCGAATTACCAGTTTTAAGCGATTCCCCCTCCAATCAACCATCCTTGAAGAGAAGAGAACCATGACCTATACCACCCAAGCGGGCACGCGCTGCGGCCTGTACCTCGTCAGCGCCGGCATCGGCGACCCTGACAGCATCACCGTCAAGGCCCAGAAAACCCTGCGCGGCGTCGATATCGTGTTCGGCATCCCGCGCCTGCTCGAAGCATTTGCCGAGCTGCTCAGCGGCAAGGAGCAGCACAAGGCCGGTCACGGCCTGTTCAGTCCCCTGGCCCGACGCGATACGCCAGAGGAAGAAGTCGACGCCATGGAAAAACAGACGCGCGACATCATCCATGCGGCAGCGGCGGCCGGCAAGACCGTCGCGGTACTCGACTATGGCGACGCCATGATCTTCGGGCCGCAATCGGGCTACCTGAGCGAGTTCAGCGAACTCAATCCCATCGTCATCCCCGGCATCTCCTGCTTCAATGCGGCCAATGCGGCGCTGGCCCGCGATGTCACGGGCGGCAAGCACAGCCGCTCCGTCATCCTCGCCGCCTCGGCCGACACGCGCGACGACTATACGGGCACGGATACCTTGGACAAGCTGGCCGCCACCGGTTCCACGCTGGTCTTCTTTACCATGCGCGCCGACCTGCCCTCGCTGGTCGAACGCCTAGCGCGCCACCTGCCCGGCAGCACGCCGCTGGCCATCGTCGCGCATGCGGGCGCCGACGCGAAACAGGCCGTGCTGCGCGCCACCTTGGACACCGTGCTGGCACGCACGGAGAACGAAAAACCGCCATTCGAACACCTGGTGTATGTAGGCGATTTTCTGGCTTAGCCCAGGCGCATCCAGAGCGCCGGCGCGGCGCCTTCCGGGCCGGCCGGCGGCCCTGAGGCCTCTGCCGCGCAGCGGCCGTCTTCCAGCCGCACGATGCGGTCCGCCACGTGGCGGGCAACGGGCAGATTGTGCGTGATCAGCAGCAGGGCCAGGCCGCGTGCTTCCTGCACGTCGAGCAGCAGCCGCAGCACCTTCGCCTGCACCGAGGCGTCCAGCGCGGCCGTCGGTTCATCGGCCACCAGCACGGCCGGATCGGCGATCAGCGCCCGCGCGATGGCCAGGCGCTGCAATTCCCCTCCACTCAAGCTGCGCGCCGGGCGCGCCAGGAAGGCCTGCGTGGCCGGCAGGCGCACGTCGGCCAGCGCCCGCAGCGCCGCCGCGCGGCAGGCGTCCCCGCTGTCGCGGCCCCCGATGACGAGCGGCTCGGCCACCGCCTCGAAGACCGTGAAATGGCTGGCCACCGAGGCGCCCGCATGCTGCGGCACGTAGGCGACGCCCGCCGCCGCGCCACCCTCCTCGCGCGCCGGCGTGGCCACTGTGCCCGCATCGGCCTGCTGCAGGCCGACGAGGATGCGCGCCAGGGTCGACTTGCCCGCGCCGGACGCGCCGACGATGACCACCGTCTCGCCCGACTGCACCTCCAGGTCCACGCCCGCCAGCACCGCTTGCCCGCCCAGGCGCTTGTGCACGCCGCGCGCGGACAGCACGGTGACGATGCCGCCGCGCAGGCAGGCCACGCCCGTGGCGTCGAGCGCCGGCGCTTCCTCGGCGCAGCGGGCGATGCGCTGGCTGCAGCGGCTGGCGAAGGCGCAGCCGCGCGCGCACTCTTCATGCGTGCCCGCGATGCCCTGCAAGTCCTTGCCGTTCTCGCGCGGCCAGGCGCGCAGCAGCCCGCGCGTGTAGGGATGGCGCGGCGACGCCAGCACCGATGCGGCCGGTCCCGTTTCCACGGCGCTGCCGCCGTACAGCACCAGCACGTCGCCATCGAGCGCACGCGCCAGTTCCAGGTCGTGCGTCACCACCACCAGCTGGCGCTGCGCCGCTTCGGCGCGCAGGCGCCCGAGCACCAGCGCGCTGGTGTCAGGGTCGAGCGCGGACGTCGGCTCGTCCAGCACCAGCAGCTCCGGCGAAGGCGCCAGCGCCGCCGCCAGCAGGACGCGCTGCAGCTGGCCGCCGCTGCATTGGGCCGGATAGCGCAGGTGCAGATTTTCGGCCAGACCCAGCGAGACCAGCAAGTCGCCCGCCGCCTGTTCGGCCGGCCCGCGCCGCATGCCCAGATGCCGCCGCAACGGCGCCGCCACCTGCGCCAGTACGGTGTGCTGGGGATTGAGGGCGTCGTGCACGTCTTGCGGCACCAGGCCCGCATGGCGGCCGCGCCAGCGCCGCAGCGCCGCGTCGTCCGCATCCACCAGCTGCATGGCGCCGGCGCGCAAGCTGCCGCTGACCCTCCCCGGCGCCATGCCGAGCAAGGCGCGCGCCAGGGTGCTCTTGCCGGCGCCCGATTCGCCGATGATCACCAGCGGCACGCCGGGTCTCGCCCGGAAGTGCAACTGGCGCAGCAGCTGGCGGCCATCGGCCTCGACGCAGAAGGCGGCCGCCGCTAGCATCGCGCGCGCTCGTCGAGGCCCTGGCCCAGCAGCGCCAGCGCGATCAGCAGCATGGCCAGGCACAGCCACGCCGCGAGGATCCAGGCGCGCGCATCCGGATGGGCAAGATAGGGCATGGCTTCATTGAGCATGCCGCCCCAGGTCGCCGTACGCGGGTCGGCCAGCCCGAGGAAGGCCAGGCCCGCGTAATGAAACACGGCGCGGCGCACGAGGGCGACCGCTTGCACGGCCAGCAGTCCCGCCATGGCCGGCCACACGTGGCGGCGCAGCAGATACGTGCCCGATGCCGCCGCCAGGCGCGCCGCGTCCAGGCTTTCCTGGAGCCACACCTGGCGCAGGCGCAGGCGCAGCGCGCGAAATTCGGCATCCCAGCCGAATGCCGCCAGCATGGCCACCAGGGCCGCCACGCCCGGCTGCATGGCCGAAGCGATGACGATGAAAAGCAAGGTCGATGGCAAGGCGCTGAACAGATCGGCCAGCCGCAGCACCAGCGCATCGGCTGCGGGCCAGGCCAGCCCGCACAGCGCCAGCAGCACGGCCAGCGCGATGCTGGCGGCGCTCACGGCCACGCCGATGCCCAAGGTGGGCAGCGCGGCGGCGGCCAGGCGCAGCAAGACGTCGCGGCCCAGGTCATCGGTGCCCAGCCAGTGCGTGGCGCCGGGCGGCGCCAGCACGGCATCCATGGCGCCGCCGGACGCCGGCTGCAGCCAGCTGGCGCCGGCCAGCAGGAAGGCCAGCACCAGCAGCAGCGTTGCTCCCGCGCGCACGGAGGCGTTCATGGCGCGTGCTGCGCGCGCCGCGCCAGGCGGCCGGCCAGCGCGTCGGCCAGCAAGTTCATGGCGAACAGCAGCAGCCCCGTCGCCAGCAGGGCGCCGCGCACCAGCGGGTAGTCGTGCTTGACGATGGCGTCCGTCAGCACCAGATTGATGCCCGGATAGGCAAACACGGTTTCCGCGTACACGGCGCCCGACACCAGGCGCGCGGCCACGGCGCCCAGGCGCGACAGCACGACGGCCAGCACGTTGGGCGCCAGGTGGCGGTAGCGCAAGGCGAACGGCCCCACGCCCTGCGCGCGGGCCAGCTCCATGAAGGTGCGCTGCCGTACGCCGACGGCCGTGGCGCGCGCGCTCAGGAACACGCCGGCGGACGCCGGCAGCGCCATGGCGCACACGGGCAGCACCAGGTGTTGCGCGCGTTCCAGCCAGGCCGCCATCCCCGTCTGCGTGGAAAACGGCGCCATGGCGCCATTGCTGGGCAGCCATTGCAAGCCATAGGCGAACAGCATGACCAGGCCCATCGCCAGGGCGAAAGGCGGGATGCTGTCGAGCGCCAGGGTGGCGGCCGTCAGCGCGCGGTCCGCCGCCCTGCCCTGCGCGAACGCGGCTTCGATACCCAGCACCACGCCCAGCAGCAGGGCCAGCGCCAGCGCGCAGGCCACCAGCAGCACGGTCCACGGCAGGTGCTGCGCCAGCAAATCGGCCACCGGCATGCCGTGGCGGATGGAGTAGCCAAGGTCGAGCCGCAGCAGCTGCGCCAGGTGCTCAAGGTACAGCTGCCACAGCGGCTGCCCGCCGCCCAGGCCATGGCGCGCCAGCAGGGCGCCGCGTTCGGCCGCATCGAGTTCGATCAGCGCATCCTGTCCCAGGAGGGCCGTGACGGGGTCGCCGGGCATGAGCAGCGGCAGCGCGAAGTCGAGGCTGACGAGCGCCAGCAAGGCCAGCGCATAGCCCGCGGCGCGCCGGCCCATGAACGAAAAAGCGCTCAGCGTCGGCTCCCGTCTACTGCACGAACATCAGTTTGTTCAGCGGCAGCGAGATGCCGACGGCGATGCCGCCCGGCGTGAACCACGGCCGCAGGCGCGCATTGGCCGCCGTGATCCACTGCGGCGAATACAGGAAGAACGCCGGCAGCTCCTCGGCATAGATGGCCTGGGCGCGGTCGAGCAGCGCGCGCCGTTTGGCCACGTCGACGGTGCCGACCTGCTGCTGCAGCAGCTCGAGCAGATCGGCGCGGCGGAAGGCGTCGCTGTAGGCGCCGTTGCCCGCCGTTTGCCGCAGCATGCTTTCCGGATCGCCATTGCTGCCCTGGCTGACGAGGGCCAGGTCGAAATCGGCCGCGGCGATGCGCGCGCCCAGGATGCCGCTGTCCATGATGCGCACGTTGACTTCCATGCCCAGCTTTTCCAGCTGGCCAGCCAGCTGGCTGGCTGGCCGCGACAGGCTGCGCGACGCCGCCAGTTCCAGCACCCAGGACTTGCCGCCGCTGTCGCGCAGGCGGCCATCGGGCGCGGCACGGTAGCCCAGCTCCGCCAGCATGCGGCGCGCCGCCGCGGGATCGTAGGCATACGCATCGAACGGCGCCCCGCTCTGCCAGATGCTGCCCCGCACGAAACGTCCGGCGGACACTTCGCCCTGCCCGTTCTCGACCACCCGCAGCAGCTCCTGCCGGTCGATGCCGCGCGCGATGGCCTGGCGCAGGCGCTTGTCGTCAAACGGCGCACGCGCATGATTGAAACGCAGCCGCACGGGATGGCCGGAGGGCGCGCTGACCACGGTGGCGAAACGGGCCACCTCGGTGGCCAGCGGCGCCGGCAGGCTGCGGATCATGTCCACCTGCCCCCGCTTGAGCGCGCCCACGGCAAGCGAAGGCTGCATGCGCAGGAACAGCAGGCTGCGCACCCTGGGCGGGCCCAGGTAATACGCTTCGTTCGCCGTAAACAGGTAGCGGCCCGCCGCCTTGTCATACGCGCCCAGGCGATAGGGGCCGCTGCCGACGATGTCGGCCTGTTTCACGCGCTGGGGGTCGTCCAGACGCGCATATACATGCTGCGGCAGGATGGGCACCGAACCGGCCAGCTGCGCCACGAACGGCGCATACACGCGCTTCAGGCGCACACGCACCCGCCCCTTGCCCAGGTCGTCCACGCCATCGATGGCCCCCAGATCGAACAGCGGATGCGGGTGCTGGCGCAAATACGCAAACGTAAACACCACGTCGGCCGCCGTCACGCTCTTGCCGTCATGCCAGCGCGCGTCGGGCCGCAAGGTGAAGTCGATGGTGCGGTGGTCGGCGCTTTCGCGCCACGCGCTGGCCAGCCCCGGCACCAGCTTGCCGCTGGCATCGCGCCACACGAGGGTATCGAAAATCAGGCTCGTCAGCGTATAGCCCATGCCGCCGCTGGCATGGGTGTAGGGCGTGGGCAAGCCGAAGTCGCCCTGTTCGTCGGCGATGGTACAGCGCTCGATGCGCGGGGCCGCCGGCGACGGCTGCTGCGTGCTGGCGCCGGCAGACGCGAGCCAGCCGGCCAGGAGTAGGGGAAAAAGCAAGCGAAGACGGGGCACCAGCGTTCCTGACAATCAGAAGAGAGGCAAACCCCGGCCGCCATGGGCCGGGCGAGTGTGCTGCACACTATTCCCAACTAAATGAGAATTATTTGCAGCTGCATATCTTATGATTGCCGCCCAAGCCAGGCAAATTGTCTTTACGGAGGGCTGGTATCTGAAAAGCTGAGGGGCCGGGATGCGCGCAGCCGCGCCGGCAAGGCAGCGGCCCGCGCTATAGCGCTTACTCGCCCTGCTCCGGCGCGCGGCCGATCTCGCCGTCGATATTGGCCAGGAACCAGGCCAGCGACGACATCAGCGCCACGTTGCGCTTGAGGTTATCCGGGTCGACCTTGTCCAGGGTGTCGGCCGGCGTGTGATGGTAGTGGAAGTAGCTGTGGCTGTCGACCAGCGGCTCGAAACTGGGCACGCCACCCGTTTCCAGGCGGTGCAAGTCGCCCGTGCCCAGCGCGTCGCGGCGCGTGAACGCGTGCGCGCCCATCGGTTGCAGGGCTGCGCGCAGCGGGGCAAACAGTTTTTCCGACTTCGGCCCCACGCTGGCGAGGATGCCGAACGGGCGGCCGGCGCCGCTGTCCATCTCGATGGCCGCATATTGTTTGCCGAGCGCCTGCTTGTGGGCCTCGAAATAGGCCTGGCCACCGCGCCCGCCGTTCTCCTCGTTCATCCAGGCGATCACGCGGATGGTACGGCGCGGGCGGTAGTCGAGTTTTTTCAGGGTTTCCACCACGCCCATGGCCGCCACCACGCCGGCGCCGTCGTCATGCGCGCCCGTCGCCAGGTCCCAGGAATCGAGGTGGCCCGAGACCACCACCACTTCGTCGGCCTTGTCCGTGCCCGGCCAGTCGGCGATCACGTTGTAGCTGTCCGCTTCCGGCAGGTTTTGCGGCGTCAGGGTCAGGTGCATTTTCAAGGGCCCGCGCGCGGCCAGGCGGCCGATCAGCAAGGCGTCTTCCACGGTGACGGCTGCGGCCGGAATGCGCTTGTTGTCGTCCAGCCCAGTGGCGCCCGCGTGCGGGATGCGGAAGTTCGCGCCGCCGATCGAGCGCACCAGCGCAGCGGCCGCGCCCAGGTCGGCCGCCGCCTTCGGCCCGAGGAAGCGCGAGCGCGAACCCTGGCCATAGGTGACGCCGGCCAGGCCCCGCTCGGCCATCTCCTGGTCGAACGGCGTGTCGATCAGCACGATGGCGCCCTTCACTTCCGGCGCGCGCGCCTTGAGTTCTTCCAGGCTCTTGACGATGATGAGGGGCGCCGTCAGGCCGGCGGCCGGCGTCGCGCCCGAGCCGCCCAGGGCCGTCAGCACCACGCGCTGCGACACGCCCTGCGGACGGCCCGCATAATCGACGATTTCCGCCGTTTCCACGCCGCGCACCCAGTGCGGCACTTTCACGGGCTGCAAGGTGACGGTGGCGCCCAGCTGGCGCATGGCGTCGGCCACCTGCCGCACGGCGGCGGCGGCACCGGCGGAACCGGACAGGCGCGGGCCGATCAGATCCGTCATGTCGGCCAGGCGGGCATAGGCCCAGTCGCTGTGCAGCGCCGTGTCGCGCACCTGCGCCAGCGCTTGCGGGGTATTGCCTGGCGCGGCGGCAAAGACCCCGGCGCTGACGATGCAGCCAAGGGCGATGGATAAAACGGAACGGCGCAATGGCGCGCCAGTCAGGATGGTAGGCATGTGATGTCAGTTCCAGTCAACGAGGTCGAAACGGGTACGCCTTGGCCATGGGCAAGGCGCGGCTTTCTACGATAGCGTATTTGTTCTGTCATTGCAGCAACTTTTACGGGATCGATTGCCTGTCCCCCCAGAGTCGATTACCATCAGGATTCGTGATCGCTACCGGAAACCGACATGCTCAAGGGAACCCTCTGCACCATCCGGCACTTACAAGCCGCCGACCTGAATACCTATATTTCCCTCGTCAACGACCTGCCCTCGCGCGGCGAATTTTTCTCCATGCAATTCAAGTCGCCCGAGGCCATGCGGCGCGATTTCCTGCAATCGGGCTTTGTCACCGAGGACAGCGAATTGTTCCTCATCGAAGATCACTCACAGCACATCATCGGCACGATCACGCACTTCAAGAGCCGCACGCCAGCCTCGCGCGAGATCGGTTACCGCCTGTTCGACCGGCAGCGCGACGGGCAAGGCTACATGAGCGAAGCGACGCGCCTGGTGGTCGATTACCTGTTCAGCGCCTATCCGTATCACCGGCTGGAGCTGCTGATGGATCCACTGAACATCGGCTCCGAGCGCATCGCGCAAAAGAACGGCTTTACCCAGGAAGGCTTGATACGCCAGGCCTTCTTCATCAATGGCGTGATGCGCGATGTCAAAATGTACAGCCTGCTGCGTCCCGAATGGCAGGCGCGCCGGCGCTGACTTGTTACGGCCGTGGCGGGATTGTAATAAGTTGTATTAGACATGGAACAAGCTTGCGGCAGCAGATATAGTCCACTTCATGCAGATCATTGTGATCTCGCCGGAATGGAAGGAAATGCCATGTTGAACAAGAAACTCCTGGGTGCGGTAATGGTAGCGGCAGTGGCTGTGTCTTCGGCCGCAGTCGCCGGTGACCGCGACTTCAATACCGTTGCAGGCGCCGTTGTCGGAGCGGCCATTGGCAACAGCACCGGCGGGCGCAATGGCGCGATCGTCGGTGGCGTGCTGGGCGCCGCCGTCGGCAACAGCATCAGCACGAATGACCGTTATTACGACCGTGGCGGCTATCGCGGCGGCTACCGCGAAACCTATTACGCGCCTGCGCCGCAACCGGTGTACTACGCCCCGGCGCCGCAGCCCGTGTACTACGCGCCGCCACCGCGCTACTACGGCCCGCCGGCTGTGGTCTACGTGCAACCGGGCCGCGGCTACTACCGTGATTATGGCCGCCGCGACTACTATGACCGTGGCCATGGTCACGGCCACGGTCACGGCTGGGGCCATCGCCGTTAAGCACCGCCCCACATTTGCACCATGAAAAACCTGCGCCAGCTTGCTGCCGCAGGTTTTTTTTGCGCGACAGGCAAGGTATCGCCCCCGCACGATTTCGGCTAAGCTGTGTCCTACGATCAACATTGCTGGCCGCCTGGACCGCACAACCGATGCATTTAATCAAAGACGGGCTCGACTTTGGCCCCTGGCTCGATGCCGCCGCCGGCACCAGCGTGGGCGCGGGCCCCATGCCGCGCCGCGAAAACCAGGATAACTTCCTGCTGATCGATGCCAGCGGCCACGCCGTGTGCCTGTCGCGGCAGGCGCCGTTCCACTGCCAGGTGCCGGGCTGGCCGCGCGGCCACGTGCGCGCCGCCGTGCTCGACGGCATGGGCGGCCACGGCCATGGGCGCGAAGCGGCGGAAGCGGCCGTGCAAGGCTTGCTGGCCATGCCCGCCTGTCTCGACACGGCCAGCCTGGCAGGCTGGCTCGACCAGTTGCACACGCGCTTGCAGGACACCTTCGCCAGGACCGCGCCAGCCCAGGCGCGTCCGCCCGGCACCACCCTGACCTTGCTGGAAGTACCGCCCGGCGAAGCGCCGCTGCTGTATCACGTGGGCGATTCGCGCCTGTATGAAATTGCCGACGGGGTGGCCGGCATCCTCACCGTCGACCACGTGCCGGCCACCGTGTACGCCATGCGCGGCGCACTCGACGAGACCCGCTGGCGCGCCGCCGTGCATGGCGAACACCATCCGCAAATCTCGCAGGCCTTTATTTTAGGCAACGCCATCAGCGACAGCTTGCAGCTCGACAAGCCCTTGATCGGCCTCGACGCGGCCACCTTGCCGCCCTTCCTCGCGCACCTGGGCGACCGCCGCGTGCTGCGCGTGCGTCCCGGCGCCCACTATCTGCTGGCCAGCGACGGCTTCTGGGCGTGCGAGGATCCGCTGGCACTCACGGCCCGCTGGCCCGCCCTGTGCGCCGGCAAGACTGCGGCGCAGGCCGTCAGCGCCCTGTTCGACGACTTTGTCTTGCATCCGCCCAAAGGCTTGCATAGCGACAACATTACCATGCTGGCGCTGCGCTTCGATGCGGAGTTCAGCGCCCTGATCGGCTAGCGGCCAGGTAGCCGGCCGTTGCCGACACGGCCGACAGCACGCCGCCCCAGGCCATGTCGATCGCCGTCAAGGCCAGCGGCCAGTCGCGCAAGGTCGCATAGTTGCTCAAATCATAGGTGCCGTAGGCCAGCAGCCCGAGGAGCGCACCCAGCGCTGCCGCCGTGCGGCCACGGCGCGCCCGCAAGCCGGGCAAGATGGCAAACACCACGAGCCCCGCCACATACAGCAAATAAAACAGCACGGCCGGCGCCCAGCGTGGCGTGTCCGCCAGCAGCGGCCCCAGCGCCGCGGCGTACACGGGCTTCATCAGCACGGCCAGCCACAAGGCATCGATGGCCAGGAACACGCACAGGGTGGCGCCATAGGCAATGGCAAGCTGGAGCGGGCGTTGGACAGGCATGGTCATCTTTCGGCGTCAGGCGGCGCGTGGGGAACTGTTGCGCCAGCATAATGCAAAAAACGGCATCAGGCGCGCATGGGTGGGCAAGCAAGTCTATGACATATCAAAAGGCTATGTCACCATTAGATGTGGGAATGCGCCCAAAGTTGCTTTCAATAATGTTTCCGGTGAGCGGATGCGCCTGGCGTCGAGTATCCAGCGCCATCCCAGATAGTTCGGCAGGTAGCGCGTGGCCACGCCATGAAACGGCCGTAGCCAATCCCGCAAGCGGCTGTGATAGGCGTTGACGTTCTGCACGTGGGCGGCGCCCCGCACGTGGATGCCGGCGCGCAAGTTGACGGCCTGATGACTGATGCCCGCTTCCCGGGCAAAAGCCCGGTAGGCGGGATGGCCATCAGTCACCAACAAGCCGTCCTTGTCGATGACGGGCAACAAACAGTGATGCAGCTGCGCCTTCGTCAACGATACCGGTGCAAGTGAGGCGAGTGGCAGGCGGGACAGGCCAATCGCGGCTGCGCCACATTTTCCAGCAGCGCGACGGTCGCGTCGTGTGGCGCGCTGCCACGCAGCAGGGCAATGCCTGCCTGCGCTGGCGCTGGCTCAACTGAGCAAACTGCGCGATAAAGCTGATCCATTCGGCTGGCCGCATGATCTGCTCCCTGCGTGATTGATATGCAGAGTCAGACAGCACGGCCAAGGGAAGATTCCGGCATTCCCCTACTTGCCGATGACAGAGCCTATCAAAATAACATGCCAAAAGAGATATAAAATGTGTTTTTAAGCAATAGTTTCCATGGCATGCATGGCAAGGTGTGACCAGGGGCACGAATTTCGGCAAAAAGAGCGCGTTCCGACGCTGCGAAAGTTGCCAAGCAGGCGCAAAAGCGCGTAAGCTCTCATGTATAACAGAGGGCAGAATGTCCCCGCTCGATTCGAGTCAGAATGTCATGAAAAAATGCAGCAACCCGGAGCACCCGCACTGTACGTTCTGGGTCTTGCCTGGGGAAACAGTCTGCGCGGGCAACCACCCGCAAGCAACGACTGCCTCCAGCAGCTACGACCTGTTGACCGCACTGCGCAGCGCCCGTTCCGAGCCATCGGCAACGGCGCATCCGCACGCCCCTGCACATGATTCTGATATTCGCGATGCTGTTATTCGTGATGCCGTTATCCGCGATGCCGCCATTCAAACGGTGGCCCGCTCCGTGGGGGCCTCTGCCGCCACCCCGGCGTCCACGCCAGCGCCCGTTGCGCCGCCAACGGCGCCATCAGCTTACCAGCCCGTGCAAGCCCACCTGCACATCAGCGGCTTCGATCCGCGCGCGGCAGGCGGACGGCAAACCCTGAAAATGGAATTGCGCGGCATGAGCGCCGCCTGCGCGCCGCAGCTGACCTTGCGCCTGCGCTCGGACCTGATCCCGCGCGGGCACGTGCAGCATGATTTCGTACGCACGACGCGCGGCGACTGGCGTCCCGTGTTTGTCGAGTTTTCCTCGCGCAACAAGGAACACGGGCAATACCAGATCGAAGTGGAAGTCCACAGCCATATCGATGGCGCCGTGGCGCAGAAATGGGTGTGCACGTTCGTCATCCTCGTGCCGCGCCGCGACGCCACCCTGACGGAAATCCACCAGATCTTCCTCAGCACGCACAAGAACGTGCGCGTGATGGCCGACGACGCCTCGATCGCCCGCGTGACGGGCGGCGATGGCTGCAACCTCGACGTGACGGCGCGCAATGCCGGCATCGCCCACGTGGATCTGTCAGCGCCGCAGGGCAAGATCGACATGGGTTTTACCACGATAGCCTGGGACGAGGAGTTGATCGAAGTCGACCTGCCCGCCGCCAGCCACTGCCATCCGCACCCAAGCCAGGCAGCTTGCCTCGTCAATGCGGCGCCGGAAGCGGGCGAACAGCGCCAGATCCGCCTGTTCGCGCTGGAAGAATGCATGCTGGGCCGCTTCGAACTGGTGGACCCGGAAGCCGATGTGCTGCTCAGTCATTTCAGCCCCGACGGCCAGGACAACAATGGCTTGACGCGCCGCCTGTCAGGCCGCCACGCCATCATCCGGCGCAGCCAGCAAGGCTTTGAAATCGAAGACGTATCGCGCTACGGCCTGCTGCTCGACGGCGTGTGGCCGGGCAAGCACAAACCCGTGCCCCTGCGCCTGGGCATGCGCATCGAATTGTCTGCCAGCATCAAGGGCATCGTCGTGCTCGGCGTCACGGCCATCCTCGCGCATGGCGTGATCCTGCACCGCCTCGACCACGGCGCCCGCGCCGAGTGTTTTTACCTGCTGCTGCCCGATACCCAGCCCACGCCGGCAAGCCACCTTGCCACGCCGCAAGCCAGTGGCCTGCCCGTGCTCTTCCACCGCAACGGCGGTTTCTGGCACCTGGACACGGCCAGCGGCAAGGAAACCGCGCTGGCCCCCGCCACCGCGCTCGACAAGCTCAGCGGCTTCGCGCGCCACAACCGCTTCGCCAGCGAACCGTATCCGGAATGCTGGATCATCCGCACCGAAGGCGCGGCGCTGTGCGACAGCGTGCTAACCGTCTGATACAACGACGCCCCGCACCTCCCCGATCACTAACGGGGCACGAGCACGAGAAAAATCAGCGACAGCCCAATAATAAACACCGCTTCCAGCGAAAACACGAGGGCGGGAATCTGCAATTCGCGCGGGATTTTCATGGCGACACCTCCTCAAAACGTCAAACTGCTTTCAGCATAGCGCGCCCTGCGCCAATTACATTATCAGCCGCATAACACAATTGACCGGACGGCATGCGTTGCCGCGTCCGTTGACCACACCATCCCGACACACAATTTAACAAATTATCAGCAGATATTCTGCAAATAGCACCCCTCCACGCCCTTGCATACTGTATATTCATCCAGTTAATATCCCCCTGCATTTCACACAACGCCACGCATGGCGTTTTACATTTTCTATGGCTTCCAACAAAGCGCATCATGCGACCGGTTGGGCTGCCGGCGTGATCGCCGCGGCCCTGGTCGCGCACGCTGGCGCCGGTGGTCCCTATCAAGTGCTGAGCGTGCTCGCCTTTGTCATGGGAGCGCTGGGCGGCACGGCGCCGGACTGGCTGGAAGTGGCCTGGTGGGCGCGCACGCACAAGCTGTGGATCACACACCGCACGTGGACCCACTGGGGCCTGGCCTGGATCGCCCTGCTCGTCTACACATATCTGCAATTGCCGCACCACCTGTGGGCACCGCCCCTGTTCGGCTTTGCTGCCGGCGGCATCATGCATCTGCTGGCCGACTGGCCCAATCCGCTGGGCGTGCCGTGGATTTTTCGCCGCCACTCGCTGCGCTGGTGGAAAAGCGGGCGCCACGACATCATCGTCATCATCGCCGCCTGGCTGGCCGCCACCATCGTGGCCGACCACGTTTTTTTTGACGGCATCCACTGGCAGCGCACTGCGCTGGCGTTTGATGGCTTGCTGCACTGGTCCGGCGCTGCTCTGCAGCAAGCCTGGACGGATCTGCAACAGTGGCAGGAGCGCTGGCGTCTGGGCGACCAACAGTAATTGACGCAAGACGCATGGCAATGTGATAATGAGTATCATTCTCAAACAGCCCAGCCAGCCGGCACTCCGCGTTCCGTCAGCCCAGCCCATCCCTTGCCTGGAGAACGCAGTGAGTACCGTCAGTCCCACCCATGCCAATCACCTGAGCACCCTGTACAGCGAGCATCACGGCTGGCTGTATGGCTGGCTGCGCGGCAAGCTGGGCAACCGCGCCGAGGCGGCCGACCTGGCGCAGGACACTTTCGTGCGCCTGCTGGGCAAGCGCGAGGTGACACCGCTGGCGCCCCTGCGCGAACCACGCGGCTACCTGGCGACCATCGCGCGCGGCTTGCTGATCGACCGCTACCGGCGCCAGGCGCTGGAGCACGCCTACCTGGAAGCGCTGGCGCAGCAAGCCGAGCCGATATCGATCAGCGCCGAAACACATGCCATCATCATCGAAACCCTGCTGGCCATCGACCGCCTGCTCGACCGCCTGGGTACGCGCACGCGGGACATCTTCCTGCTGGCGCAAATCGAGGAGCTCAGCTATGTCGACATCAGCCGGCGCCTCGGCGTGTCCCTGCCCACCGTGAAAAAGCACCTGGTGCGCGCCTACACGGAATGCCTGATGCTGGCGGCCGGCTGATGTTCGGCGCATCCTCGTCCACTCCCATCGCCCGCAAGGTCCTGGCCGCCGCCGCCCACTGGCATGTGGAACTCCAGTGCGGCGGCGCCGACCCGGCCGCCCTGCAGGCATGGCGCGATGCCAGCGCCGAGCATGAACGGGCCTGGGAACTGCTGCAGCGCATGGACGGCCAGCTGGGCGCGATACCGGCAGCGCTGGCGATGCCTGCCCTGCAGGCGGCGCAGCAGCGCCGGCGCGCCGCCGCAAAAGTGCTGGCCATGCTGGTGGCGGCCGGCGGCGGCATCGCGCTGGGCCAGGCGGGCCTGCAATCCGCCCCATGGCAAGCGTGGACGGCGTCCATGCGCACGGTGCCGGGCCAGCGCCGCCACGTGACCCTGGCCGATGGCGGGCGCATGGAAATGAACACGGATAGCGCGCTCGATGTCGCTTACGGCGCCACGCACCGCCGCATCCGCCTGCACCATGGCGAAATCATGATCACGACGGCATCCGATGCCCGTCCCTTCCTCGTCGACACGCCGCACGGCGTGATCCGCGCGCTCGGTACGCGTTTCGGCGTGCGCTGCGATGCGCAGGGCAGCACCGTCAGCGTCTACGAACACGCCGTGGAAGTGCGCTGCGCAGCGCGCCCGGACGCTGTGCGCCGCCTGGACGCGGGCCAGCAGCTGCGTTTCAGCGCAAGCGGCTCGGAGGACGTACTGGCCATGCCCGCGCACCAGGACAGCTGGCTGCGCGGCATGCTGGTGGCCGCCGACTGGCCCCTGCAGCAACTGGTGCAGGAGCTGGCACGTTACCGGCGCGGGCGCCTCGCGTGCGATGCCGGCGTGGCGCGGCGTCCCGTCACGGGCACTTACCGGCTCGACGATATCGATGCCGTGCTGGAAAGCCTGTGCGTCTCTCACGGACTGCAAGTGACGTACTTCACGCGCTACTGGGCCACGGTGTCGGCCAGGGCCACATAATTATTTTCAGTTTTTTTGCGCCAGGGGTTGGTGTTTCGCTGCGCTGCTTCGGCTTCCTAGATAAGTAGCCAATTCACGTAGCCGATTCACACGCCAATTCTTATCCCTTAGAGCAGAAAGACCGAGCATGCAGCTGACCCCCCCCGTCCTCCATCCCGCCGCGCGCGCCATCCGCCTGGCCGTCCTCACCATGGCTTGCGCCGCCCCCGCCGCCGCCTTTATCGCCGCACCCGCGCTGGCGCAAGGCCAGGCCGCCACCGCCCAAGCGTTTGCCGTACCAGCCGGCCCGCTGGCCACCGCCCTTAACGATTTTGCCGTCGCCGCCGGCGTCAGCCTGTCGACCGACCCGGCGCAGACGCGGGGCCTGCGCTCGCCCGGCGTACGCGGCAGCTTTGGCGTAGCCCAGGGCTTTGCCCAGGTGCTGGCCGGCAGCGGCCTGGAAGCCGTGCAACTGCCGAACGGCGCCTACGTACTGCGCCAGGCGGCACCATCGTCCGCAGCGGCGGCCGGCGTGGAAAAGACCATGGCGCCCGTGACGGTCAGCGCCAGCATGGAGCGCGACCCCGTCAGTGAACACAGCAACTCGTATGCGGCGCGCGCCGTCACCGTCGGCAAGGGCGTGCAAACCCTGCGCGAAATTCCGCAATCCGTCAGCGTCGTCACGCGCCAGAAAATGGACGATCAGAACCTCAACACCATCGACGCCGTGCTGGCCAACACCACCGGCATCACCATGTACGACAGCCCCATGGGCGGGCGCTATGTGTATTCGCGCGGCTTCATGGTCGACACTTACCAGTTCGACGGCGTCAACCGCGCCATGTACTACCCGCAGGCGAACAGCTTTACCAGCAACACGGCCGTGCTGGACCGCGTGGAAATCGTGCGCGGCGCCACGGGCCTGCTGCAGGGCACGGGCTCGCCGGGCGCCGCCATCAACATGGTGCGCAAGCGTCCGCTGGCGGAAAAGCAGGTGCAGCTGGCGCTGAGCGCAGGCCGCTGGAACGACGTGCGCGGCGAAGTCGACGTCACCGGTCCGCTGAACGCATCGGGCAGCATCCGCGGCCGCGCCGTCGCCGCGCACGAGCAGCGCGATTATTTCTATGACGTGGCCGACAGCCGCACGGACGTGCTGTACGGCGTGCTGGAATTCGACCTGGCGCCGGGCAGCAAGCTGACAACGGGCGCCAGCTACGAAAAACTGAAGTCGACGCCGTTTTTCTCCGGCATGCCCCGCTACCTCGATGGCAGCGACCCGAAACTGCCCCGCTCGACCTACCTGGGCGCGGACTGGAACCGCTGGGACAGCCGCCAGACGGCCGTCTTCGCCGAATTCGAGCACCGCTTCGATGCAGACTGGTCGCTCAAGGCCAGCGCCAACTACACGCGCGAACAGCATGACGTGAAATACATGTTCAACCTGGGCGCGCTCAATCCCGCCACCATGGCCGGCATGATGATGTACGCGGGCGTGTTCGACTACGGTACCACCAACAAGGGACTCGACCTGTCGCTCGATGGCAAATTCAACGCCTTCGGCCGCCGCCACGGCTTCAGCGCCGGCGTCAGCACGAACCGGCTGGAAAGCGACAGCGATTACAGCCTGGCCATGATGAAGCTGCCCAATAGCGCGCTGCAACCGAATCACGGCGTGGCAGAACCGAGCGATGCCTGGATACGCGAGAAACAATATGGCGGCGGCCACAGCCTGACCACCATGACACAGACGGGTGCCTATGGCGTGGCCCGATTCAGCGTCAGCGACCCGCTCACCGTGGTGGCGGGCGCGCGCGTATCGAATTTCAAATCGACCAGCGTGTACCGCGACACGGGCGAGGTATATCTCGATCCGTCCCGCGAAAACGGCGTCGTCACGCCGTATGGCGGCGTCATTTACGCGTTCGACAAGCGCTGGTCCGGCTACGCCAGCGTTTCCGACATCTTCCAGCCGCAAAACCAGCGCACGGCCGAAGGCGCCCTGCTCGATCCGCTCAAGGGGCGCAACCTGGAAGTGGGGGTCAAGGGTGAACTGTTCGACGGCAAGGTCAATACCTCGCTGGCGCTGTTCCGCATCGAGCAGCGCAACCGCGCCGAGGCCGACCTGCTCAACACCTGCTCCAGCGGCACGGAGTGCTATTTCTCGGCGGGCAAGGTGCGCAGCGAAGGCCTCGACGCGGAAATCAGCGGCGAAGTGACGCCGGGCTGGCAGCTGTTTGCTGGCTACACCTTGAACAACTTCAAGTACCTGGAACAGACGTCGGACGCGGGCGTGATGTTCGCCAGCACCTACTCGCCGCGCCACATGCTGCGCGCGTGGAGCGACTACCGCCTGCCCGGCGCCCTGCAGAAGTGGAGCGTGGGCGGCGGCATGAACTTCCAGACGGAGAGCTCGCGCACGACGCGCGACGTGAAGGTGGCGCAAGGCGCGTATGCCTTGTGGAGCGCGCGCGCCGCCTACCAGATCGACCGCAACTGGACGGCGTCGCTGTCCGTGACGAACTTGCTCGACAAGCGCTATTACCAGACGGTGGGCGCGCCGGCGTGGGGCAATTTCTATGGCGAGCCGCGCAAGGCGCAACTGACCTTGCGCGCGCGGTTCTAGACGAAACGCTTATGCCGGAGGACGCAATGGCGCCTTCGGCAGCGGAATGAATTCCGTCTCGCCCGGCACGCTCCCCATGCGCTGGGCGGTCCAGTCGTCGGCCGCCTGCGACAATCGCTCCTTGCTCGACGAGACGAAATTCCAGAACAGGAAGCGGTGGCCGTCCAGCGGTTCGCCGCCGATGACGACGAACTGCACCGGGCCGCCGCCTGCCGTCACCACGGGCACGGCCCCGGCTTCCAGCAAGGCCATGGTGTGCGGCACGAGCGCCACGCCATCGACCAGCACGTCCCCGCTGATCGGATAAATCGCCGCTTCCGGCGGCAAGCCTTCCAGGCGCAACTCGCGCCCCGCCTGCAGCGCCACGTCCAGGTACACCGTCTGCATATAGGTGCGCACGGGCGAGGTCTGGCCAAAGGCCGTGCCGATCAACACCTTCACCACGGCGCCATCGAGCGGCACGACGGGAATGTCGGCCTGCGGCGTGTGCGTGAAACTCGGTTCGTCTTCCTCGTGCGCCTTGGGCAGCGCGGCCCACAGCTGCAAGCCGTGCGTGCGGTGCGGCTGACCGGCCAGGTCGTGCGGCGTGCGTTCCGAATGCACGATGCCGCGCCCGGCCGTCATCCAGTTGATGGCGCCCGGTTCGATGCGCTGGTACGAGCCGATGCTGTCGCGGTGATCGATCGCGCCTTCGAACAGATACGTGACGGTGGCCAGGCCGATATGCGGATGGGGGCGCACGTCGTGGTTGGCGTCGGGGGCCACGTCGATGGGGCCGAAATGGTCGAAGAAAATGAAGGGACCGACGGCCTGTTTTGCAGCGGACGGCAACAGACGCCGCACGACGAAGCCGCCGCCCAGGTCCTTTTCGTGGCTTTTCAGGATGGCCGCGCTCATGCGAGCACCGTCGTGATTTCCGTGGTGACGGCCGTCATCAGCTTGTGGATCGGGCATTTGCCGGCCACGGCCAGCAATTCCTGGCGCTGCGCGTCCGTCAGCTCGCCCGTCAGGTGCAGGGTGGCGGCCAGGCGGTACACGCCCTTGCGCTCTTCGCTGGCATCGCGCTCGGTCGACACTTCCACATGTTCCAGGGGGATGCCCTTGTGCCGGGCGTACCAGACGACGGTGAGCGCCTTGCAGGCCGACAGGGCCGCGTCGTACAGGTCGTGCGGCGAAGGGCCGGCGTCGCCACCCCCCTCCTCCACCGAGGCGTCGGCGGAAATGATGTGATCGCGCACGTGCACGATGTGGCGCATGGCTTGCGACTGGTCGCGGATGGCTTTGATGGTCATGGCGTTCCTTGGTGCGTTTGGAAAGCCACAATTTACACCGTTTGGCCGCTTGGCGCAGCCCGCTGCCCTGCTACCTGGTCATTTGATACGGAACACGGCATCAACCGTCTGTCCCATCTTGAGGACGGTGACCATCAGCATGTCGTCGGGATTTTGCCGCTGGCGGCTGTTGGCGCGCTGGTAGCGGTCGGACGGCACCAGGCCCACCGCATTGCCCAGGTTTTTCAGCTGGTCCGACGAGATGCCGGCCACAGCGCCCACGCGCTTGCCGAAGCCGCGCGCCATGGCGTCGGCCTTGCGCTGCGCATCCTTGACGGCCTCGCCCATCAGTTCCTCTTCCAGGCGGATGCGCTGCGTGGCGCCGAAGGTGACGGCAAACGCATCGAGGTTGGGCATGGCCAGCAGCGGCCCCATGACCGCGGGCCATTTCGATAAATCCGCCACGTTGATATGCACGCTGGCCTTGATCAGGTACTGCGGATTGGCCGGGTCCTGTTCCGCGCCCTTGCGGATTTCCTTGCGCACGTCGCGCACCTCGATGCCGGCCGCCGCTTCCGGCAAACCCTGCTCCACCAGCAGCGCCTTGATTTCCGTGATGCGCGTCTTCACCAGCGCCGTGGCCACGTCGGGCGCCGGGTCGAAGGCGCTGACGTCGAAGTCGATTTCGCCCAGGTCCGGCGTGACGAAACTGTAGGCCGTGCCCGTCGCGTGGATGAAGGGATAGGAAGGCAGATCGCCGGCCAGGACGGAGATGGGCAGGCAGGCGAACACGATGGACAGCAGGCGGCGTTTGAACACGGAGACTCCAGCACGTTTAAGGTGCATGAAGTATCCGTCAAGATGAGCAATATAACAATGGATTAGTCGAGTGTGCGCGCCACGCGGAAGCCCACGATATCGTTCGACAGCACGGTGGAAAAGCCGTTGCGCAGGGCCGAGCGCAAATAGCGCGGGTGGTACAGCCATGAACCGCCGCGCAGGATGCGCCGGCTGCTGTCGCTGCCCTCTTCCCACGCGCTGCCATCGACGGGCGCACCTTCGTAATTGTCGTGCACGACGTCCTGCACCCATTCCCACACATTGCCATGCATGTCGAACAGGCCCCAGGAATTCGGCGCGAAAGTGCCCAGCGGCGTCGTGCCGCCCCGGTACACGCCGCGCGGGCCGCCGTTGTACACGTACAGGCCGTCGTAGTTGGCTTGCTCGGTGCTGATCGTGTCGCCCACGTTGAAGGCCGTGCGCGTGCCGGCGCGGCATGCGTATTCCCATTCCGCTTCGCTGGGCAGGCGGTAGTGGCGGCCCGTGCGCTCGCTCATCCACGCCAGGTACAGCTGCGCGTCATTCCAGCTCACGCCCACCACCGGGTGCTGGTCGTTCTGCACGAAACCGGGATTGTCCCAGTCCGTCTCGGAACCGCCCGCCCAGCCGGTCGCCTTGACGAAGGCGCGCCATTCGCCCACGCTGACGGGGTGCCGCGCCAGCGCGAACGGGCGCTCGATGCCGACCCAGTGCTGCGGCATTTCGCGCTCAAGCCACGTCTGCTGCGAGCCGGCCTGGATGGCGGCCTTGTGTTCCGTCTCGTGCGCCCCCATCTGGAAGCGGCCGCTGGGAATCAGTACCAGTTCCGGCCCCTGTCCCGAACCATCGAGGAAATCGTCGCGCAAGACGCCTTCCGCATTGGGCACCGGTTCCACGTGCTCGGCTTCCGGCGCCGATGCCGGCGCGGGGACAGCTGCGGCCGCGGCGCGGCTGGCCTGTTCCTTGCGCGCGCGTTCCTGCTCGGCGCGGTAGGCCGCTTCCGCCTTGGCGACGATGGCCTTGCGCTGCAATTCCTGGTGTTCCTGCAAGGCGGTGGCGGCATCGGCTTCGCGGCGCGCGCGCAACTGGCCGCGCAGCGCTTCCTTGCGCAGCTTGCGCGCCTCTTCCGCTTCGAAATGGCGCTGCGCCTCCTGTTCGCGGCGCAGCTTATCTTGCCGCTGCTTTTCCAGCGCGGCCGCCTGGATTTCCGCCTTGCGGCGCTGGTCCAGTTCTTCCTGACGCACGCGCGCCTCCTTGACCGCCGCCTCGCGGGCCTGTTCGGCCGCCAGCGCCGCTTCCCGTTGTTGCTGCGCCTGCTGCGCCGCGCGCGCCTGCTGCTGGCGCGCCTGTTCCGCCAGTTCTTCGGGCGACGGCCCGGCCGCGCGCTCCAGGTTTTCCAGCAAGGCTTGCACCGATTGCGGGCGCAGTTCCGGCGTCAGCGAAAAACCGTTCTGCAGCACTTGCCACTGCTGCGCGTTAAGCGCTTGCGGCGCCGACGGCAAATGGCTGGCGCTGCGCGCGTCGTCGAACGGCATGCGCCCTTCGAGCATCTGATAGATCATCACGGCCACCGCATACACGTCCAGGCGCGGGCTGGGCTGGCGCTGGTTGGCGCCGGCCTCGGGCGCCCGGTAGCCGTGCGTGCCCGCATTCGGCATGTCCAGCGCCAGGCTGCTGTCCGCATTGCGCACGCGCGATGCGATGCCGTAGTCGAGCAGCTTGACGTCGCCTTTCGCCGTCAGGAAGACATTGCCCGGCTTGATGTCGCGGTGCACGAGCTTGTGCTTTTCCCACGCATACGACAGGGCGTCGGCCACCGGCTGCAGCAATTCCTGCACCGTGGACAGGGGCAGCGCGCCCTCGCGCGCCAGATAGTGCTCGAGGTCTTCGCCATCGAGGCATTCCATGATGATGAAATAGCTGGCCGTGGCCGGGTCCTGCGCCCACTCGTAGACGCGCACGATGTTTTCATGCGCGAGTTTGCGCGCCTGCGTCGCTTCCTCGATCAGCAGCTTGGCGTGCGTGGCGCTTTGCGTCAGCTGCGGCGGCAAGATCTTCAGCGCCACCATTTCGCTGCTGCCCAGCTCCGCGTGCGTGGCCAGGTCGGTCGCTTGCCACACCTGCCCCATGCCGCCCGTGCCGATCAGCCGCTCGAGCCGGTAGCGGCGGTTTTGCGGGCCGATTTCCTGGCCCGTCATGAAGCCCAGCTCCGTACCCTGGCGCACGGGCAGCGCCGGCACAGGCGCGGCGCCGGGCGGCGCGTATTCGGCGTCGAGGATGGCGTTCTTGCGGCGTTCAAATTCCTGCTCGCTGAGCAGCCCGTCGTCGTGGAGGGCGCGCAGTTCCCGCAGTTTGTCTCGTGCTTTTTGCATCATCTGGGGTGAAACACTTCCATCAAGGCTGCAAGGCGACGCCGCAGGCGGCGCAGAATTTATCTTCCGGATGGCCCGCGCGCTGCGCGTGGCCGTTCTTGCAGCGGACCGGCGCTGCTGCTGCGGCGGCGCCCGGCTGCAGCGCCTGCGCCACGGCCACGCCCAGCTGCGCCTGGGCCGACAGGCCATGCGCGTGCGCCGCGTTCTGCAAGTTGATCAAATCGAGCTGCTGGCGCCGTTCGCGTTCCGCCTGGCCTTCCAGATAGCTGCGCTCCTGCGCCACGCTGTCCTGCGCCATGCGCATGGCATCCAGCGGTGCGACGCTGTTCTCGGCCGCCGCCAGCGCGGCCAGCGCGTGGATCTGCTCGGCGCTCATGCCCGCCTGCAGCTGCGTTTTCAGCACTTGCGCCAGCACGGCCGCATTCTGCCCGGCGGCCATGGCCACCTTGCCCGTGTCGCTCAGCGAGCCGATTTTCTCGATGCGGTCGATGTCGATGCGCGCCAGTTCGGCCGCATGCGCCTGTTGCGCCAGCAGCGCTTCATATTCACCTTTCCAGCGCGCGTAATCGCTTTCGCGCTGCTGCGCCATGGCCAGCAAGTCGCGCTGCCATTGCGCTTCCTGTTCCAGCTGGCGCAGTTGCTGGCGCTGTTCCTCGATGGCCAGCGCGTCGAGCTGCGCCAGCTGCGTTTGCTGCTGCAGCTGGCGCGCGTGCACGCCGTCGGCCTCGATGGTGCGCAGCAGCTTTTCCTGCTGCGCGATGGCGTCTTCGCGCGCGCCGCCGCGCCGCAGCGCCGACACTTTTTCCGCGATTTCCGCCGCCTGCACCTGGGCCGCTTCATCCTTGTGCGCTTCGGCGCGCAGCAATTCGCGCTGGCGCGCCAGCTGCATCTGGTCTTCCCACTCCTGCACCCGCTCCGCTTCGCGCTTGCGCGCCGCATTCGCCAGCATCAGTCCCTGCCACGCGGCCTGGTGCTGCTCCGCCTCCAGCTGCGCCTCGCGCTGGGCCGCATCCGCTTCCGCCTGGCGCAGGCGCGCCAGCTGGGTGCGGCGGCCCGTCTCGTCGTCGATCAGCAACGCGCTTTCCACTTGCTGCGCGATCGACTGCAGGTGCACCTGATGCGTAAAGCGCTGCTGCGCCAGCTGGATCTGCTCGCGCCCGTGCAGCTGCGACAGTTCCAGCTCGCTGCGCATCTTGATGGCGGCCAGCGCCCGCACGTGTTCCCAGTTGGCCGCTTCATCGGCCCGTTGCGCGCCCTTCTGCGCCAGTTCCTGTTCCAGCTCGCCCAGCGCCAGGGCGGCGCCATGGTCGAGCGCCTGGCGTCGCGATTTCGCTTCCAGGATGCGGCCATACAGGTCGATCTGACGCCCGCGCAGCGCTTGCAGGCGCTCCGCTTCCTGGTGGTTCAGTTCCGCCTTTTCCACCGTCGCATCCTGCCGCAGCTCGGCGCGGCGGTGCGCGTGGCGCGCCGCCAGTTCCTCGCGGCGGATGCGCTGCCATTCTTCCTCGTCATACAGCTGGTCGAGCTGTTTCATGCGTTCCAGGCTGTGCTGCTCGAGTTCCTGCGCCGGCAAGCCGCCCAGCCACAGGGTGCCGATGCCGGCGCCTGCGTCGCCCGCGCGCTTGTCGTGCCGCAGGCTCAGCGTTTCCACGCGCGACACGGCCAGGCCGCTGGGCGCCAGGCGCTGCGTCAGCGCCGATTGCAGGCGCTCGTTCAATTCGGGCCGCAAGTCGGCATTCGCGTCCATCTCGCGCAGTGCGCGGCTGCCGATGAATTCCAGCGCGATCTGGCGCACGGACGGCAGCAGCAAGGCGTGCAGGTGGGCGCGCGTGACGGCGCCCGGCGCGCGCATGAACTGGCGCGCGAACGCGTCGGGCTGGCCCAGCGCGATGTCCACGCGCAGCGATGCGGCGACGTCCAGCAGTTCCGTGCTGGCCAGGCCCGGCAGGTCGAATTCCAGGCTGATGGCGTCGGCGCGCGTGATCAGCACTTCGGCCGGGCGTGCCGGCAGCAGCGCGGGCAGGCGCGCAAAGAAGGCGGCGCTGTCGTAATCGCCAGCCGGTATCAAGGTGAAAGCGTCCGATTGCACGATCCAGGCGCGCGACTCGGCCGGCACCCGCAGGCGGCGCGCGGCACTGCCGAACAGCGAGGACAGTTCGCGCACGCCGAAGAACAGGGCCAGTTGCCCATCAGCAAGATGCCATTGATTGGCATGCAGCACCGCGTCGCTGTCGGGGGCGCCCAGCGACAAGCCGCATTGCGCGCAATAGCCGGCGGCGGCGCCGTTCTTGTGCTCGCAGCGCGGGCAGCGGGCGCCGCCAAAACCAAACAATTGGAACATGTGTGACTCCTGATGAGAATAATGGTGTGCGCAACACGGCTGCCATGCCGATTCTAGCAGGATAGCCGGGCCTCACTTGCCGCGCACGGCATGGGCACGGCAGTGCGCAGCATCAGATAATGCCATAGGGCAATTGCATTCATATGCGCGGATACAGGGCTAATTAGGCCTCAATTCAAGCCGTCGCCTGTCCGCGCCGCGCGCAGGCATTTCAGCGCCGTTTTTTTGCAGGCCATCCCGCCAAAACCACGGCTGGTCGCATGCGCATGGCGCACCGGCCCGCACGTGGCTACAGTGCATACATACCCACCCGCCACCCGAAAGGAACGATCATGAAAACCCTGAAAAACATGGAAGCCATCTTTACCGTCGCCGTCGCCATCGCCTGCGGCGCCAGCTATGCCAGCTTCAACCAGCCACAGGCCGCGCAAACCGCCGCTACTGCGCAAGCGAACGCCATCCCCGTCGTGGTGGTCAGCGCCAAGCGCCTGACGGAACAGGAAAAGAAAATCTCGCTGATCGAAGAGCGGCAAGCCTTGCTGGGCAACGCCACCGCCAGCACCCTGTGAGCCAACTATGCTGACACCACGCCGCCTGGCGCCCGCTTGAATACCGCCGCGCCAGGCCGCCATTTGTATCTGCCACGGATACACGGACACCCAGCATTGTGTCAATTGTAATAAGTTGAATCAAAGGCGATCTGCCCGCCTGCAAGCGCCTATAGTCCATTTCAAGCAATCACCGAAATGGAGCACATCATGAAACCCATCACACTCTACGCAGCAGCCATGCTTGCCATCAGCACCGCAGCCTTCCTGCCTGCGCAAGCGATGGCACAGAATCAGCTCGGCGTCAGCATTGTCATCGGCGACGCCCCGCCTCCGCCACGGTTTGAAAGCGCGCCAGCGCCGCGCGCCGGCTATGTCTGGGCGCCAGGCTACTGGAACTGGGATGGCCAGCGCCACGTCTGGACCGACGGCGAATGGCTGCGCGAACGGGGCGGCAACCACTACCGCCGCGCCGCCTGGATACAGGAGAACAACCGCTGGCGCCTGGACCGTGGCGGCTGGGTCGCCGCGCAAGTGCAGCCCGTGCGCTATGACGACATCCGCATCGCACCGCCGCCACCGCGCCGCGAAGCCATCCCGCGCGCCCGCCACGGCTACGTCTGGGCGCCCGGCCACTGGGAATGGCGCGGCCAGCGCTACGCCTGGACGCCAGGTGTATGGATCGCCGAACGCCGCGGCTACGTGTATGCGCCGCCCGCCTGGAACCAGCGCGACGGCCGCTGGCAGATGGAGCAAGGCCGCTGGTCGCGCGGTCCGAACGGCGACCGCGACCGCGACGGCATCCCCAACCGCTATGACCGCGACAATGGCAACCGCCACGACCGCGATGGCGACGGCGTCCCAAACCGCGACGACCGCCGCCCCGATAATCCGCATCGCAACTAAACCGCGAACACCAGGGCCACCCATCGCGGTGGCCTTGTCATTTTCCCGACACATCCGTGTATTAACATCGCGCGACGATCAATCACACTGCACGAGAAAGATTCACGATGGCGATGGAAACTGCCGGTTTTACCTACGGCTCGGACACCTCGGGCCTGGTCTGGGGCTTCCTGTTTGGGCGCGACGGGCAGCCGCTGGCGCTCGACTCGACGGCGGCGCTGGCCTGGCTGGCCGATGGCGCGGCGCGGCCGGCGCAGGAATTCGTCTGGCTGCATTTCAATTTGTCGCATGCGGCCAGCGAAAAATGGCTGATGACGCACACGCAGCTGGCCGACGAATTCTATGAAACCCTGCACCAGGGTTCCCGTTCCACGCGCATCGAACAGGCGGAAAACACCCTGATCGCCGTGGTCAACGATGTGGTGCACAACTTCTCGTTCGAAGCGTCCGACATTTCCACCATGTGGGCCAGCGTGGCGCAAAACCTCGTCATCACGGCGCGCCGCGCACCGCTGCAGTCGATCGAACGCCTGCGCCAGGCCGTCATCAAGAATCACGAGCCGATCCGCTCGTCGGTGGAATTGCTGATCCATCTGCTGCGCGATCAGGCGGACGTGCTGGTCAACATCGTGCGCGACGCCGTGGCGCGGGTCGACGATATAGAAGACCACTTGCTGGCCGGGCGCCTGGTGCCGAAACGCGAAGATCTGGGCGCCATGCGGCGCGTGCTGGTACGGCTGCAGCGCCTGCTGGCGCCGGAACCGGCCGCCCTGTTCCGCCTGCTGCAACGCCCGCCTTCGTGGGTGTCGGAACTCGACAGCCTGGAACTGCGCCAGTCGACGGAGGAGTTTTCGGTGGTGCTCAGCGATATGTCTTCGCTGCAGGAACGCATCAAGCTGCTGCAGGAAGAGATCGCCGCCAGCGTCAACGAGGAAAACAGCCGCAGCCTGTTCGTGCTGACCATCGTTACCGTGCTGGCCTTGCCGATCAATATCATCGCCGGCATGCTGGGCATGAACGTGGGGGGTATTCCGCTGGCCCAGCATCCGCAGGGCTTCTGGATCATCGTCGCCATCATCGTCACGTTTACGGTCGTGGCGGGATGGCTGGTGGTGCGCGTGCAGCGAAACAGTTAAGTCACGGCACGGCCTGGCAGGCGAACGGCAGGCGCCGTCCGCCGTCACTGCTTATCGGTGGTATTCGCCGGCCCGTTCAGGCTGGTAGACGATTTCCTCGATCTTGACTTTGACTACGCCGCCCGGCATGGGCCAGGCGATACTGTCGCCCACGGACAGGCCCAGCAGCGCGCTGCCGACGGGCGCCAGCACGGAAATACGGTCGGCCTGGCCTTCCACGTCCTTCGGATACACGAGCGTCAGGCAGAATTCCTCCTTGTTTTCCACTGTGAAGCGCACGGTGGAATTCATCGTCACGACGGTCGGTGGAATCTCTTGCGGCTCGAGCACCTCGGCACGGCCCAGCTCATCGAGCAAGGCGGCCTTGTCCGGCGATAAGTTATTACCCAAGGCATACAACAACGCTTCCAGTCGTTCCAGGTCTTGTGACGACAAAATAATTTTTGGTTTTTTTTCCAAGATATCCTCACTATTGATCATCAGGGCGGCGTCCGGTTTTGCTGGCGGCAGTTTACTTGGCCGCGGCAGACAAAACAAACAGCATCAGGACGTCCATCATCAGCGGATTATGGACGAACTCGCCGAGCAAGGCCATAGCGTTCGCGCATTCTTCATTAAAATTTATTAAAATCAATGACTTGTAATGGCTTATAGCGTAAAAAAGTTTATCCGTACCGCGATGGCCGGATCCATTGAAGTTATTCTTGCTGGTATTTTGTTTACCATCAGCATTGTTTTAAGAGAAAAAAAACGGCGGGCAAAAAAAGGATTAAAATTCAGCATGAATTATTATTAGAAAGACACGATTTCCTTTTTCCGCCTGTCTTGTCGCCTTGCCTGCTGTCACCGGCGTGCTGCATGGATATAAATTGCCGCACGCCCTGTACTTTCACGCTGCAAAATGACAATATGTCGGCCTTAGCAACACTTGGCAACACGTTGAGAGTTCCGGCTCACTTCGGTTTTCATCAGACTGGAACGTAAAGTATGGCAGGGCGAGGCGTGATCACACGGGGCGGCGGCAGGCGGGGCCGGCAGGAAGAAGCGTCATGATGACGCCATTGATACTGCCGTCCGTGCAATTGCGCGGCGACCGGATAGCCCGGCTGAACTTGCTGGCCGCGGCGGCCATGCTGGCCACGGCCAGCCTGCTGCTGATCCTCTTTCAATTGTTTTCCCTTCAGGAATCCTTCCAGCGCAACCTGCACATCCAGGCCGACATGCTGGCACCGGCCGCCACCCAGGCCATGCGCGAGGACAATCGTCTCGCGGCACAACAACTGCTCGCTCCCCTCACCGCCGCCCCGCATGTCCGGCAAGCCCTGCTCTACAGCCCCTATGGCACACCGTTTGCCCGCTACGCGCGCAGCGGCAACGACGCCGTGCCGACGGCACCGCGCAACGGCCTGCACCTCGATTACCTGGACGGCAGCGGCGCGATATTGAAGACCCTGCCCGGCGGCGGCGCGCTCTACCTGCGCGCCAGCCTGGCGCCGCTGTATGCGAGCCTGGCGCAATTTGCCGCCTTCACCGTGCTCGTCTGCCTGTGCGCGTTCGGCCTGACGTTCCTGATGGTGCGCCGCACGCGCACCGCGGCCCAGCATGCGGAAAGCCATCTGCACTACCTGGCCCACGTCGACTCCGTCACGCAACTGCCGAACCGCCATGAATTCAACGACGCCCTGGCCTACGCGCTGGCGCGCGCCGACCGCCAGGACAGCAGCGTAGGCCTGCTGCTGCTGGACCTGGACAACTTCAAGGTAGTCAACGATACGCTGGGCCACCACTGCGGCGACCAGTTGCTCAAGCTCGTCGCCGAGCGCCTGGTGGCCATCCTGCGCGGCACCGACATCATCTGCCGCATCGGCGGCGATGAATTCGTCGTCATCGTCGAACCGGCCGACGACGCCTCGGAAATGGCCAGCGTGGCGCGCAAGATCCTCGCCGTGCTGGCCGCGCCATTCGACCTCGAAGGCCACCAGCTGTATGTCAGCGCGAGCATCGGCGTGAGCCTGTATCCGTTCGACGCGCAGGACGTGGCCACCCTGACGCGCAATGCCGATACGGCCATGTACCACGCCAAGCACCAGGGCAAGAACCGCTACGCCGTGTTCAAGGCCGAAATGGAATTGCGCGCCCAGCGCCGCCTGCGCATGGAAGCGAACCTGCGCCGCGCGCTGCAAAACGAGGAACTGTATCTGCACTACCAGCCGCAGATCGACTTGCGCAGCGGGCGCATCGTCGGCGTGGAAGCGCTGATACGCTGGAACTGCCGCGAGATGGGCCAGCTGAGTCCCGCCGAATTCATCCCCGTGGCAGAGGAAAGCGGCATCATCGTCGACCTGGGACGCTGGGTGCTGCAAAGCGCCTGCCGCCAGGCGGCCGTCTGGTGCAAGGCGGGCCTGCTCGATTCGCTCGAGCACGTAGCCGTCAACCTGTCGGCCTGTCAGGCGCGCGACCCGGGCCTGATGGACGACATCCGCGCCATCCTGGACGAAACGCAGCTGCCGCATGGCTTGCTGGAGCTGGAAATCACGGAAGGGGTCTTGATGGACAATATCCACGCCAACGTGGAATTGATGCGGCGCCTGCAGGAAACGGGCATCCATCTGTCGATCGACGATTTCGGCACCGGCTATTCGTCGATGTCCTACCTGAAGCGCCTGCCGATCGACCAATTGAAAATCGACCGCAGCTTCGTGCACGACCTGCCCGGCGAGGGCGAAGCCATCGTCACGGCCATCATCGCCATGGCGCACAGCCTGCATCTGAAAGTGGTGGCCGAGGGCGTGGAAACCTTGCGGCAGGTGGAATTTTTGCGAACAGCGGGCTGCGACAACGTGCAGGGCTTTTTCTTCGCGCGCCCGATGACGGCGGCGCAGCTGACGGCATTGCTGCTGGAACGGCGCGACTGGAGCACGCGCACGATTTTGCCGGCTTGAGTTGGTGCCAACGATGGTGTCGGATTACGGCCGTTGGCCTAATCCGACCTACGCCATGAACAGGTAGGTCGGCGTAGGTCGGGTTAGCGCAAAGCGCGTAACCCGACACCACTACGCTACATCAAGCCAGCTTGGCCGAATGCTCGCGCGTCGCGTGGAACTTCAGCTTCGGCCAGCGCTCTTCCGTCAGGCGCAGGTTGACGCCCGACGTGGCCAGGTAGGCCATGTTGCCGGCCGCATCGTAGGCCACGTTGTGGCCCAGCGCATTTTCGAAATCCTGCAGGATGCGCTTGTCGTCGCAGCTGACCCAGCGCGCGCTGCTGATGCTCGTGCCTTCGAACACGGCATCGACGCCATACTCGTTGAGCAAGCGGCTGGCCACCACTTCGAACTGCAGCACGCCGACGGCGCCCAGTACCAGTTCGCCGCCCTGCACCGGCTTGAAGACTTGCACCGCGCCCTCTTCGCCCAGCTGCTGCAAGCCCTTGTGCAGTTGCTTGATCTTCAGCGGATTACGGATGCGCACGGAGCGGAAGAAGTCCGGCGCAAAGTACGGGATGCCCGTAAAGGTCAGCATCTCGCCTTCGGAAAAACTGTCGCCGATCTGCATGTTGCCATGGTTCGGCAAGCCGATGATGTCGCCCGCGTACGCTTCTTCCACCTGTTCGCGCGACGATGCCATGAAGGTCACCACGTTCGACACCTTGATCTCGCGCCCCAGGCGCAAATGCTTGACCTTCATGCCGCGCTCGAAACGTCCCGAGCACACGCGCAAGAAGGCGATGCGGTCGCGGTGGGCCGGGTCCATGTTCGCCTGGATCTTGAAGACGAAACCGGTAAACGGCTGTTCGGACGGAGCCACCGAACGCACGGTCGCATCGCGCTCGCGCGGCGCCGGCGCCCAGTCGACCAGCGCGGACAGGATCTCGCGCACGCCGAAGTTGTTGATGGCCGAACCGAAGAACACGGGCGTCTGCACGCCGGAGAGGAATTCTTCCAGATTGAACGGGTTCGACGCGCCGTGCACCAGTTCCACTTCCATGCGCAGCTGGTCCATCTCGAGCGGGAACATCTCCTGCAGGCGCGGGTTGTCGATGCCCTTGATGATTTCGAAGGCGCCATCGGCCTTTTCTTCGCCGGCCTTGAAGAGCATGATCTCGTCGTTCAGCAGGTGATACACGCCGCGGAAGTTCTTGCCCATGCCGATAGGCCAGGTGACGGGCGCGCACTGGATCTTCAGCACGGATTCGAGTTCGTCGAGCAGGTCCAGCGGATCGCGCGTCTCGCGGTCCATCTTGTTCATGAAGGTGACGATCGGCGTATTGCGCATGCGGCACACGGCCAGCAGCTTGATCGTCTGCGCTTCCACGCCCTTGGCCGCATCGATCACCATCAGCGCCGAGTCGACCGCCGTCAGCACGCGGTAGGTATCTTCCGAGAAGTCCTGGTGGCCCGGGGTGTCGAGCAGATTGACGACGTGGTCGCGGAATTCGAACTGCATCACCGAGGAAGCGACGGAAATGCCGCGCTGCTTTTCGATCTCCATCCAGTCCGAGGTCGCGTGGCGGCCCGATTTGCGCGCCTTGACGGTACCGGCCATCTGGATCGCGCCCGAGAACAGCAGCAGTTTTTCCGTCAGGGTGGTCTTACCGGCATCGGGGTGGGAAATGATGCCGAAGGTGCGGCGGCGCTGCACTTCGCGCGCGATCACGGCCGGCGCCTTGCTGCTCGCTGGCGCTGCGGCGATGTCCGCGTTGTCGCTGGAATCGGGGGTAGTGATGTCGTTCTCGTTGGCCATATTGGTGACCATAATATGGCCCTCGCAAAAAACCCTCGATTTTACAGAAGGATCGGCCTTCCGTGTGAACTGCTTCACTCTGGCGAACGGCAAAAATGACTGCATCAGGGCGCACTTCATCAAGGGGTCACAATCCGCAGGCAACATTGCACTGCAGAAATGTTGTCACCCTACCCTGGAAACCCGATGAAAATCCTCCTCACCCCCGCCATCCGACTCATGCAGCGCTTGCGCCTGCTGCCCAAATTCATGCTTGTCTGCCTGGTCTTCCTGCTGCCGCTGGTGCTGGCGACCACCCTGCTGATCTCGGAGCTGGGCAAATCGCTGGCCCAGGCGCAGGATGCGCAGCGGGGCGTGGCCTATGTGCGCCAGCTGCAGGAAGGCACGCGCCTGCTGCAGCAGCGGCGCGGCCTCGAACACTTGCGCCTGAGCGGCAAGGCGGGCATGGACAACACGGCCCTGAACGCGCGCATCACGGCCGCACTGGCGGCGCTGGCGCGCCTGCCTGCCGGCGCCGGCTTGCCGCAGGCGGCCGAGCTGACGAAACAGTGGCAAGCCCTGCTGGGCCGCCAGGCCGGTCTCGCGGCGCGCGACAGCTACGCGGCACATACGGCGCTGCTGCGTCAGGCGGCGAAACTGGGCCAGCTGGTGGCCGACCGTTCGCACCTGAGCCTGGACCCGGACGCGGGCGCCAACCACCTGAGCGCCGTCTTCACCGCCACCCTGCCCGACCTGGCCGAAAGCCTGTCCGACATCGCCGGGCGCGGCGCCGCCTACATCGACACGGGCCTGTTCGAGGCGAATGAAGATCAACTCGTCAACGCCAACGCGCTGATCGCGCGCCACGAACTGGAACGCCTGCCGGCCCGCTTCGACGAAATCCTCGCCACCCGGCCGGAATTGCGCGCCAGCGTGCAGCCGGCCCTGAAAGCCGTGCCAGCCGCGCTGGCTTTCCTCGAACGCACGAAAAACGAAGTGACGAATTCCTACGACCAGACATCGGGCGCGCAATTCCATGCGGCCGGCATGCAGGCGATCGACGCCCTGCAGGCGCTGTCCGGCGCTTCCGCCGGCGCCCTGGACGATTTGCTGGCGCAACGCATCGCCCGCGACGAGGCGCGCCGCGCCCTGATCCTGGCTGCCATGCTGCTGGTGCTGCTGGCCGCCGCCTACCTGTGCGCGGGCTTTTATGCCGCGTTCGCGCGCGACGTGACGCAATTGCGCGTGGCCGTCGGCGCGGCGGCGGCGGGCGACCTGTCACAGCGCATCACTTCGCAGGCGCACGACGAGATCGGCGACCTGGTGCGCGACTTCGGTGCCATGACGCACGGCCTGGCCACCCTGGTGCAGGAAATCCGCAGCGGCGCGGCCGTCATCGCGGCGGCCGGCGCCGATATCGCCCAGGGCAACGCCGCCCTGTCCGGCCACACGGCCACGCAGGCCGATGCACTGGGCGCCACCGTGGACTCGATGCGCGAGCTGACGGCCACCGTGGGCCGCAACGAGGCGCACGTGGGACAGGGCCGCACCTTGGTGGCGACGGCGGCCGACGTGGCCCTTCGCGGCGGCCAGACCGTGGGCGCCGTGGTCGACACCATGGCCTCGATCAAGGCCAGCTCGCACAAGATCGTCGATATCATCGGCGTCATCAACGGCATCGCCTTCCAGACGAATATCCTGGCCCTGAACGCGGCCGTCGAAGCGGCTAGAGCCGGCGAGCAAGGGCGCGGCTTTGCCGTCGTCGCCTCCGAAGTGCGCAGCCTGGCTCAGCGCTCGAACGAGGCGGCGCTGGAAATCAAGCGCCTGATCGGCGATTCCGTCGCCACCGTGGATGCCGGCGGCGACCTCGTCAATGCGGCCGGCAACACCATGCGGCAAGTGGTCGACGCCGTGCAGCAGGTGGCCGTGGTGATCGGACGCATCAGCAGCGCCGGCGCCGAGCAGAATGGCGAGATCGCCCGCATCAACCAGGCGCTGGCGCAAATCGACGACATGACGCGCCAGAACGCGGGCCTGGTCGACGAGGCCCGCGCCGGTTCGCAGCGCCTGCACCAGGAAGGCGAAGCGCTGACGCAGGCCGTCAGCCGCTTCCGCCTGGGCGAGCAAGAGGCGCCAAACCCGCGCCAGGCGCCGGCCGCAGCCGTGCGCGACGGCTTGCCCAGCGTGCGTCCGGCCGGTCTGTGGAGCGCCAATAAACCGCGCGTCATATCACAAAATCGCGCGGAACGGCGCAAGGCTAGCTAGTCAAAAGTGTGCACGTAGGACAAGGACTACAATTCCGCCTCAAATGAGACTACAAAGTGGCGACTGCTAATCTTATGTTCGCCACTTACATAAGCTTTTAAAGTAGCTACATCGCGATCTGCACCGCGCGGTCGAACAAAACGCCGTTACCACATGAGCACGGCAGCTTCTTTGACCAGCAACGCGGCAGTCGCACTCCGATGTAAAAAGCCTGTGAGGAATACTATGAACCAAACTCAACTTAGCACCCCGGTCCAGAAGAACCAGTTGCTGCCGCGCGCCATGCCGGCGGCCGGACGGGAAATCAAGCTTGCGTCGCGGGTTAGCCTCAGCAGTGCCCAACAGAATGAATTGCTGGCCGCCCTGCCGCGCGCCGCGCTTGAATCGCTGTTCGAAGACCTGGAACTGGTGGAACTGCCGTTCGGCAAGGAATTGTATGCCTACGGTAACAACTTGGAATACAGCTACTTCCCCACCACCGCCATCATTTCGCTGCTGTATGTGATGGAAGATGGCGCCACGACGGAAATCGCCGTCGTCGGCCATGAAGGCGTGGCCGGTGCCTCGCTGCTGGCAGGCGAGCGCGCCATGTGCACGGCTGTCGTGCAAAGCGCCGGTTACGGCTACCGCCTGAAAACGCAAAGCTTGCGCGACGCGTTCAATCAAGGCGGCGCCCTGCCCCAGCTGCTGATGCGCTACACCAACGCCCTGTTTGCGCAAATGGCGCAGAACGCCGTCGGCGGCCGCCACAGCTCGATCGAACAAAAGCTGTGCCGCTGGCTGCTGGACCGCCTGGACCGTTCGCCATCGAATGAATTGAAAGTGACGCAAGAGCTGATCTCGATCATGCTGGGCGTGCGCCGCGAAAGCATCACGGCCGCCGCCGGCAAGCTGCAGGAAGAAGGCTTGATCCACTATCGCCGCGGCAATATCACGGTGCTGGACCGCGCCGGCCTGGAATGCTATGCGGGCGAATGCTACAAAGTGGCCAAGACGGAATACGACCGCTTGCTGCGCGACGTATCACGCTGCTGATGCGCTGCTGATCATGCAAGATAAATAAAAAATGGCCGGGCTGCATGCTCGGCCATTTTTTTATCTCAAAGAAAATTACGCTTCGATATCCGCGTCGATGTCTTCCGGCTCCGGCGTCAGCGGCAGCGGAATCACGGCTTCCACGCAGGTCCCCTTGCCATCCGGTCCCTGGCGCACGGTGAGAGTGCCGCCCAGCAGCAAAGCGCGTTCGCGCATGCCCAGCAAGCCGTGCGACATCGGTTTTTGCAGCGCAGCTTCCGTGATGCCGATGCCGTCGTCGATCACGCGCAGCACCAGGCCGTGTTCATTGCGTTTCAAGGTCACGCTGACCATGCCGGCACGCGCATATTTCATGATATTCGTCAGCGATTCCTGCACGATACGGAACAGGGCAATCGTCAGGGTGGCTTCGCGGTTGTCGATATTGATGGCCACGTCCGTTTCGCAACGAACCGAGCTCATGCGCGCAAAATCCTCGCAATAGCTTTCAATGGCGGCGCACAGGCCCAGGTTGTCCAGCAGGCTGGGGCGCAAATCCTCGACGATGCGGCGCTTGAGCTCCACCGTTTCCAGCAAGGTGGCCTTGGCACGCCGCAATTGCGTCGCCAGTTCCGGCTGCGTGTGCGCCAGTTGCTGCGTGACGGCGCCCAGGTCCATGCTGATCGACGTCAAGTTGGCGCCCAGCTCATCGTGCAGCTCCCGCGCCAGGCGTGCTTTTTCCACTTCATTGACGCTGATCAAATGACGCGACAGCACGGATAACTGCTCGGTACGCTTGCTGACCGTCGACTCCAGGGTGTCGTTGGCATTTTGCAATGCATACTCGACGGCCGCGCGGTTCTGGAAGCTGCGCCGCACCAGCTGGTAAAACATGATCAGCACAAGGATGGCCAAGGCATTGATGCCGATACCGAGCAGCACGGCTTTCTGGTACTCATGATAAAAGGCGGCGCTGCCGGTCGACAGCGCTTCATTCTGCTCGCGCGTCATGATCACCACCTGCAGACGGATCTCGTCCATGGTGGCGCGGTCATCGGTGACGCGCGAAATGTTGACGATCTCGGCCAGCCCGCCCTGCTTGTAGACGTCGATTGATTGTTGCAACATCGACATCTTGCGACGGATCAAGCTTTTCAGCTGGCCCAGGTTTTTCAGCTGGGTGGGACTGCCCGCGAGCAAGGTTTGCAGCTCGTTGAATTCATTTTCGATTTCGGTGGTGGCGGTCTTCGACGGCCCCAGATAGGTTTCGGAGCCGGAAATGAAATAGCCGCGCAAGCTGCTTTCCGCATCGAGCACGAGCACATTCAAATACTGCAGACGGTCGGCCACACGGGCGCTCTGGCTGAGCAAGGCGTTCGTGCCCTTCAGCGACTGCAGGTTGTGATAAAGACTGAAGCCATTAAGCACAAGCAGCAAGGCGCACGTCACGCACAGGATCGTCTTGTACAGGGGCAGGCGGTGATTCGGGGCCGGTTCAGCGGTGAAATACATCCTGATGTGCATCCTTAGCAAGGTTCGGCGCGGGAAAGAGCGCCGGCGCCGGCCAATTATAGTCCTCGCCACAAACTGCTGCACTGCACAAGTCGTGCTGGCTAGCTGGCTGAGCGATCATGTTTCAATGATCGCACCGCAGCGCTAGTCAAGCAAATTGTTTTTCATTGCGTAATAGGTCAAGTCGCTGTTAGATTGCAAGCCCATTTTTTCCATGATGCGCGTACGGTAGGTACTCACCGTCTTGATGCTCAGCGATAAGGCCACGCCGATATCGGATACGGTGGCGCCACGCGCCAGGCGCAGGAAGACCTGGAACTCGCGGTCCGACAATTCCGTATGCAGGGCCGCATTCGTGTCGCGGTCGAACGACTGCGCCAGCAATTCGCCCACGGTGGAGCTGACATAGCGGCGCCCCTGGAACACGGTGCGCACGGCCGTCATCAGCTCGTCGGCTTCGCATTCCTTGTTCAGATAGCCGTTCGCGCCCATCTTGAACAGGTTCAGCGCGTATTGCTGCGCGGGATAGCCGCTGAGTATCAGCACGGGCAATTCCGGCTGGCCCTGGCGGATCGTGCGCAAGGTATCGATGCCGCTTTGATCGGGCATGGCTATATCGAGCAGCAATACATCGCAAATTTCGCGGCGGGCGATATCGAGCGCTTCGCGCCCGGTACCGGCTTCCGCCACCACACTGAAATCGTCAGAAGACGAAAAAATCTGTTTGAATCCAGCTCGTACTATTTGGTGATCATCACAAATGGCAACGCGTATCATTGTTTCCCCTTAAATTTTCCTGGCCTGGGAAAGACTACCGGAACCTGAACGCTGCTCCGGTTCAGCGTCACTAACAAAAACGCAACATTAACATTATATTCAAAATATGGCGCGCCGTACGGTAGCGTGAGCGCCAAGGCGGGGCGCCCATGCAGTATAGTCAACTTGGTCAACTGCTACCGGACAACCCCACCTATATTGGTACAAATCTTATTTTAGCAAGGTTAAAATCGCCATTAATTCATTGCGTATCCACACGCGGTCCAGCGGCGCTTCCTGCGGCACGGCAGGCATGGCCAGCAGCTCGTCGGCGATGGCATGCGAAGCGCCACGGCTGTCGAGCTTGTTGCGCGCTCCGCTGATGGTAAAGCCCTGCTCGTACAGCAATTCGCGGATGCGGCGTATCAGCAGCACCTCATGGTGCTGATAATAACGACGGTTTCCACGTCGTTTGACCGGCTTGAGCTGGGAAAACTCCTGCTCCCAGTAGCGCAATACGTGCGGTTTGACGCCGCACAACTCGCTCACCTCGCCGATCGTGAAATAGCGTTTCGCCGGAATCGGCGGCAAGGCGATCAACTCGGTTTTACTGATGCGCTCGTTCATCGCCACTCACTCAGGCAGCACGTGCCAGCGGACTGGTCTCTTCGACCATGCTTTTCAGCTTCTGGCTCGCATGGAAGGTCACGACACGGCGCGCCGTGATGGGGATCTCTTCGCCCGTCTTCGGATTGCGGCCCGGCCGTTGCGGCTTGTCGCGCAACTGGAAATTGCCGAAACCGGACAACTTGACGGCCTCGCCACGCTCGAGCGCGTTGCGGATTTCGTCGAAAAAGGTCTCGACCATATCCTTCGCTTCGCGCTTGTTCAGGCCCACTTGCTCGAACAACAGTTCGGCCAGTTCCGCCTTGGTCAAGGTCGGTAAATCTTTTTCCGCTTCCTGGCGCACTTTGGCAACCAGCATGGCCCGATGCAAATCGGCGGCCAGTGCGGATTGCAGTACGGCGGAATCAACGTCGCTGTTATTAATTTTCCTGCCCTGCCTTTTCTGTGCGCCCGAGCTCGCCACATGGCAAGCTCGTCTACGATTGACGACGGAAAGGCCGTCACGCAAGGCGACGGCCAGTCCGGTAATTACGAACGCAGTTTCGCGTCGTGGCCCTGCTTGGCCGCATCGATCAGAACAGCCATCAGGCCATCGACGACATCGTCTTGCAGGGTGTTTTGAGTATCTTGCAAGCTAATCCGGAAAGCAAGGCTTTTTTCATCCGCTTCCAGACCTTTTCCACGATATTCATCAAATAAAACAATGGCTTGCACGATACGCGCTGCCGGGCTCGCCTTCGCTGCCGCGTGGAAGCTGTCGAGCAGATCCTGCACGGCCACCGATTGCTTGACGACCACGGCCAGGTCGCGGCTGGCACCAGGGAATTTCGAGATTTCCTGGTACGCGGGCACGACTCTTTGCGTCAGGGCAGCGGCGTCGACTTCGAACAGCACGGGCGCCAGCGGCAAGTCATACTTTTGCATCCAGCGCGGGTGCAATTCGCCGATGAAACCGATGACCTTGCCATCGAGCTCCACGTTGGCCGAACGGCCCGGATGCAGTGCCGGATGCTCCGCCTTGGTGAAACGCAAGACCAGCGGCGCGAACAGCGCTTCCAGGTCCGCCTTCACGTCGAAGAAATCGACCGTGCGCGCGGCCTGGCCCCACTGCTCGTCGGCAACCGCGCCGTAGGCCATGGCGGCCACGCGCTTGGGCTGGGCGTAGCCAGCCACCGACAACGGGCCGTTTTCCACGCTGTCGTCGCGCTGGTAGATGGCGCCCACTTCGAAGATGCGCACGCGGTTCGTCTTGCGGTTCAGGTTGTAGCGCACATTGGCGATCAGGCTGCCGATCAGCGAGGAGCGCATTACACTCATCTGGCTGGCGATCGGATTCTGCAATTTGATCGGGTTTGTGTTGCCCGAGAAATCGCGCTCCCATGCCGTATCGACAAAGCTCATGTTAACCACTTCCTGGAAGCCCAGGTCGGCCAGTTCATGACGTACCGCAAACAGCGAGCGGGTATTTTCCGGTGCAATCTGCATCACGTTCGCAGCCACGGGCGGCAAGGTCGGGATGTTTTCAAAGCCGTACACGCGCGCCACTTCCTCGATCAGGTCTTCCTCGATCTCGATGTCGAAACGGTAGCTGGGCGAGGTCACGGAAAACACGCCGTCCGTCAGGGTGTATGGCAGGGCAAGGCGCGTGAAGATATCGGCGATCAGCTCATCGTTGAGCGGCACGCCGATGACTTTTTGCGCGCGCGCCGTGCGCATCGATACGGGCTGGCGTTGCGGCAAGTTCACCACGTGGTCGTCGACGGGGCCGACGGTCGTCGACGGCGTGCCGCAGATTTCCACGATCAGTGCCGTGATGCGCTCGATGTGTTCGACGGTGGTGGCGAAATCGACACCGCGCTCGAAGCGGTGCGCCGCATCGGTCGAGAAATTCAAACGGCGCGCGCGGCCTTGAATGGCGTTCGGCCACCAGAATGCCGCTTCCAGATAGATGCTGTCCGTATCGTCCGACACGGAGCTGGCGTCGCCGCCCATGATGCCGGCCAAGGATTCGATTTCTTTATCATCAGCAATGACACCGATCCACTCGTCGACGGCAATGGTATTGCCGTTCAACAGTTTGACGGATTCGCCCGCCTTGCCCCAACGCACGTCGAGGCTGCCGTGGATCTTGGCCAGGTCAAACACGTGGCTGGGACGGCCCAGCTCCAGCATGACATAGTTCGAGATATCGACCAGGGCCGACAGCGGACGCTGGCCGCTGCGCTCGAGGCGCTGCTTCATCCAGTCCGGCGTGGCTGCCTTGGCGTTCAAGCCGCGGATGACGCGGCCCGTGAAACGGCCGCACAGGTCCGGCGCGCTGACTTTCACGGGCAGGATTTCATCGCTGGAAACAGGCACGGTGCGGAACTGAGGCGCATTCAGGGGCACACCCGTCAAGGCCGACACTTCGCGCGCCACGCCCAGCACGGACAGGCAGTCCGCCTTGTTCGGCGTCAACTTGATGGTGAATTTCAAGTCGTTGAGCGCAAAGTAATCGCGGAAATTCTGGCCGATCGGCGCGTCGTCCGGCAATTCCATCAAGCCGGCGTTTTCTTCCGACAATTTCAACTCGCGCGCGGAGCACAGCATGCCTTGCGACTCGACGCCGCGCAGCTGGCCCACCTTGATTTCAAACGGCTTGCCATCGGCGCCAGGCGGCAGCACGGCGCCAGCCATCGCGCAGACGACTTTCAAGCCCGGGCGCACGTTCGGCGCGCCGCAGACGATGTTGAGCATGGTGCCCGTGCCGACGTCGACCTGGCATACATTCAGGCGGTCCGCGTTCGGATGTTTTTCCATCTCCAGGACCAGGCCCACCACCACGTTCGAGAACGGCGGGGCGACAGGATCGACGTCCTCGACTTCGAGACCGGACATGGTCAGCAGATGGGCCAGTTCGTCCGAAGTCATCTTCGGATCGACCATGGTACGGAGCCAGTTTTCGGAAAATTGCATAATCAAGCCTTCAAAGGGTCAAAGCTCACAGCGCGAGCGCACAGGCGCTCAAGCGCCATGAATCAAACGGAACAACGCTTAGTTGAATTGCTTCAAGAAACGCAAGTCGCCTTCATAGAACAGGCGCAGGTCGTTGATGCCGTAACGCAGCATCGTCAAGCGTTCCAGGCCGGAGCCGAAAGCGAAACCGATGAATTTCTCGGGATCGAGGCCGAAGTTCTTCACCACGGTCGGATGCACCTGGCCGGCGCCCGACACTTCCAGCCAACGGCCTTTTAAAGGACCAGAGCCAAAGGCGATGTCGATCTCGGCCGACGGTTCCGTGAACGGGAAGTACGACGGGCGGAAGCGCACCTGCAGGTCGTCCGTCTCGAAGAAGGCCTTGACGAAGTTCAGGTACACGCCCTTCAGGTCGGCAAAGCTGATGTCTTCGGCGATCCACAGGCCTTCGACCTGGTGGAACATGGGCGAATGGGTGGCATCGCTGTCGACGCGGTAGGTGCGGCCCGGTGCGATGACCTTGATCGGCGGCGTATGCGTGCGCGCATAACGCACCTGCATCGGGCTCGTGTGCGTGCGCAGCAGCAAAGGCTTGCCATCGGTGTCGTTGCCATCGATGTAGAACGTGTCTTGCATGGAACGGGCTGGATGGTTTTCCGGGCTGTTGAGCGCCGTGAAGTTGGTCCAGTCGTTTTCGATTTCAGGGCCGTCGGCCACGTCGAAACCGATGGAACGGAAGATTTCCTCGACCCGCTCCCACGTGCGCATCACGGGATGGATGCCGCCTGGCATGCGGCCACGGCCTGGCAGGGTCACGTCGATCGCTTCGGCGTTCAGACGGCCTTGCATCTGGGCATCGGCCAGCGCATCACGGCGCGCCGTCAGCGCGTCTTCGATCTGCACTTTGACGGCGTTGATCAGGGCACCCTGCGCCTTGCGCGCGTCCGGGTCCAGCTTGCCCAGGCCCTTCATCATTTCGGTAATCTGGCCAGTCTTGCCCAAGTAGCGGGCTTTGGCGTTTTCAAGTGCGGCAGCGTCTGCGGCGGCGATAAAGTCAGCCTGGGCCGAGACGACGAGTTCTTCTAGGGAGTTCATGCGGCATTTCCTGTTTTGGACATCAATTCTGGACTCGATTATCAAAAGTCCAACAATCAAAAACGGAAACGGGGCATAAGGTTCACACCCCTGCCCCGCTCTTTATGACGTCACCCTACGGATGACGTTGTGCAATGACCGATGCTTACGCAGCGATTTTTGCTTTAACTGCGTTGACAATCGCAGCGAATGCTGGCTTGTCCATCACAGCCATATCGGCCAGGACTTTACGGTCCAGTTCGATATTTGCTTTTTTCAAGCCGTTCATGAATACGCTGTACGTTACGCCATGCTCACGGGAAGCAGCGTTGATACGGGCGATCCACAGGCGGCGGAAAACGCGCTTCTTGTTGCGGCGATCGCGGTAAGCGTATTGGCCAGCGCGCATAACTGCTTGCTTGGCAACACGGTATACACGGCTGCGGCGACCACGGTAGCCTTTAGCTTGAACAAGAATCTTCTTATGACGGGCACGAGCTGTAACCCCACGTTTTACTCTAGGCATAGTAACTCCTTAAATTGAGTGTGAGATTAAGCAGTCGGCATCATGCGCATGACGGATGTGACATCCGATGCGTTGATGTTACGGGTACCGCGCAACTGACGTTTGTTTTTGGTGGTTTTCTTGGTCAGGATGTGGCGTTTGAACGCGTGACCCGACTTGACTGTTCCACCTGGACGCACGCGAAAACGTTTTTTCGCGGAGCTTTTGGTCTTCATTTTAGGCATAGCAATCTGTCCTCTTACGGACAGCTCCATTTATAACAGGATTGCAGGTGGCAACACGACGCTGCGCTTAGATGCCTGCTTTCACATGTTGTGCAGCGGATGCGAGTCCACTACAGTTCACGCGGCCCGGGCATTGCTGACCGGGCCGCGCAAATTCTGCCTGGAATCTGGTGTCGCGCCCATGCAGGCACAAACCACGTCGATCCACAGTAAAACGCTATTGTATCTTACTTCTTCTTCTTAGGCGAAAGAACCATGATCATTTGGCGGCCTTCCATCTTCGGGAACTGCTCGACCTGGCCGTACGGCTCCAGATCGGCTTTCAGACGTTCCAGCATGCGGAAGCCAATATCCTGATGCGCCATCTCACGACCGCGGAAACGCAAGGTGATCTTGGTTTTATCGCCATCTTCAAGGAACTTGATGAGATTACGCAACTTGATATTGTAGTCACCATCATCAGTCCCCGGACGGAATTTGACTTCCTTCACGAGGATGATCTTTTGCTTCAATTTGGCTTCGTGAGCTTTCTTTTGCTCCGAATACTTAAATTTGCCGTAGTCCATCAAACGGCACACCGGTGGCTGCGCGGTAGGCGCAATTTCCACCAGATCGACGTTTGCCTCTTCCGCCAGGCGGAAGGCTTCAGCCAAACTTACGATACCGAGTGGCTCGTTATCGACCCCGCTTAAACGCATTTCAGGGGCAGTGATTTCGCCATTGATGCGATGTGACTTGTCAGTAGCTATTGTAATTTCCTTTAAAAATCTTGTAAGACGGTCGTGCAGCGAGTTTCCTCGTCAGGCCTTGGTGTCGACTTCATGTTTGAGTCGCTCTATCAGGGCATCGATGGACATCACGCCCAGATCGACATTGCCCCGCGCCCGCACGGCCACTGTATTCGCATCCCGCTCTTTGTCGCCAATCACTAAGATGTAAGGCAATTTTTGTACGGAATGTTCACGTATTTTATAGGTAATCTTCTCGTTACGCAAATCAGCCTGTACGCGCAGCCCCGCTTTGCGCAGTTTTGTTGTAACTTCCTGTACATAGTCAGCTTGAGCGTCGGAAATATTCAACACCGACACCTGCACCGGCGACAGCCACAACGGCATGGCGCCCGCATAGTGTTCGATCAGGATGCCGATGAAACGTTCCAGCGAACCGACGATCGCGCGGTGCAGCATGATCGGCACCTGGCGCGTGTTGTCCACGGCCACGTATTCGGCACCCAGGCGGCCCGGCATCGACGGATCGATCTGCACGGTGCCCACTTGCCATGCGCGGCCCAGGCTATCCTTCAGGTGGTATTCGATCTTCGGACCGTAGAACGCGCCCTCGCCCGGCAATTCCGTCCATTCCACGCCGCAGGCGCGCAGGGCCGAACGCAGGGATTCCTCGGCGAAATCCCACGACTCTTCCGTGCCGATGCGGTTATCAGGACGCAAAGCCAGTTTCACATCGATATTCGTGAAGCCGAAAGCCGTGTACACATCCATCGCCTGCTGGTGGAACGCCGTCACTTCGCCGGCGATCTGCTCTTCCAGGCAGAAGATGTGGCCATCATCCTGCGTAAAGCCGCGCACGCGCATCATGCCGTGCAAGGCGCCCGATGGCTCGTTGCGGTGGCATTGGCCGAATTCGCCGTAACGCAATGGCAGGTCGCGGTAGCTGCGCATGCCATTGTTGAAAATCTGGATATGGCCAGGGCAATTCATCGGCTTCAGCGCATAGGCGCGGTTTTCCGATTCCGTGATAAACATGTTTTCACGGTAATTGTCCCAGTGACCGGTTTTTTCCCACAAGCCACGGTCCAGAATTTGCGGCGCCTTGACTTCCTGATAGCCATTGACCTGGTACACATTGCGCATGTATTGCTCGACTTGCTGCCAGATCGACCAGCCTTTCGGATGCCAGAAGATCAGGCCCGGCGCTTCTTCCTGGAAATGGAAGAAATCGAGCTGCTTGCCCAATTTGCGGTGATCGCGCTTTTCCGCCTCTTCCAGGTTGTGCAAATACAGCTCCTGGTCTTCCTTCTTGGCCCAGGCCGTGCCATAGATACGCTGCAGCATCTCGTTTTTCGAGTCGCCGCGCCAGTAGGCGCCGGCCAGCTTCATCAGCTTGAACACTTTCAGCTTGCCCGTCGATGGCACGTGGGGGCCGCGGCACAAGTCCGTGAACTTGCCTTCGGAATACAGCGACACTTCCTGGTCGGCCGGAATCGAACCGATCAATTCAGCCTTGTACGCTTCGCCGATACCCTTGAAGTACTCGATGGCTTCGTCGCGCGCGACAACCTTGCGCGTGACTTGCTCATCCTTCTTGGCCAGTTCCGCCATTTTCTTTTCGATCGCCGTCAAATCTTCGGGCGTGAACGGACGCTTGTAGGCGAAGTCATAGTAAAAGCCGTTGTCGATCACGGGGCCGATGGTCACTTGTGCATCGGGGAACAATTCCTTGACGGCATACGCCAGCAAGTGGGCCGTCGAGTGGCGGATCACTTCCAGACCATCGGCATCCTTGTCCGTCACGATCGCCAGTTCCGCATCTTGCTCGATCAGATAGGAAGTATCGACCAGCTTGCCGTCGACCTTGCCGGCCAGGGCAGCCTTGGCCAGGCCGGTACCAATATTGGCCGCAACCTGGGCCACGGTGACCGGGCCGTCGAATTGACGGGCGGAACCATCGGGAAGTCGGATTGTAAGCATATTGATCTCCATATCGGCGCTGGCGCCAGGTAAAACTGCAATGTGGTGTGGACTGAAAAACTGAAAGGAAAACGCGGACGCAAAAAAACGCGGACTAGCCGCGTTTTTCACTTTCTTGAGACAAAGGAAACCCGTTCGACTAGCGTCACTCCCAAAGCTTGGTAGTAGTTCGCGGTGTCATAACCGGTTCACCCTTTCTCTTTAACTGCATTCTGGTGGGCGGTGAGGAATTCGAATCCCCGACCCCTTGGATGTCGACCAAGTATTCTAACCAGCTGAACTAACCGCCCGTAAAACTTTTTTATCGATCACTGCATCAGCAATCGTCTTTAAAACCATCTACTGCTAAATTCTGGTGGGCGGTGAGGAATTCGAATCCCCGACCCCTTGGATGTCGACCAAGTATTCTAACCAGCTGAACTAACCGCCCCGAAGACCAGCATTATAGAGAGGCTTTCCCAGAATGACAAGGGCTGTTTTACAGGAAACTTTAATCATTCTCCGGGCGTCAGCCTCCTTTATATAGAGGGGGCCCGCGGCGCCTTGAATGCCGCTAGAATCGGGGCATGAATTCCACCATACTAACTTGGCTGAAAACCCTGAGCCGCATTTGCGGTTTTGAAACGGCCGACTCCTTCCCGCCCCATCATCCGTACGCGCGCACGCGCTGGGACGCCGCGTATTTCGATATTGCCTCCGACGTGAAGCCCGACGAGATCGAGCGGCGCATCTGCGCGGCCATCGCCAACACGCCCAGCGTCTTCGCCTACATCACCAATCCCACGCCGCGCATGCAGCGCGCGCTGCTGAACGTGATCCACGACCGGCTGCGGCGCCAGCCCGGCGCGGGCGCCACGGACCTGGTCTTGTTATTGATCAACGCCTACGCCAGCGACCACATCACGGAAGCCGTGCCCGGCCTGCGCACCCTGATCTTCAACACGGAACACGAAGACACGAACCTGCGCGTGCATGCAATCCTGGAATTGCTGGTGGGCACGCCGCGCGGGCTCGACGTCATCGATATGTAAATCAGGCGTGATTGGCGGGAACATAGCGCGCCCGCAAGCGCATGAACGGCGTTTCTACCAAAGCATATAAAAACCAGCCCGTGGCGATGCTGGCAGCAATACTGGCCAGTATCGCTGTGAGGCTATCGGCGCCATGGCCAACGTCTTGCAAATAGGGCCGCAATAAGATGCACAGCTGCTTGTGCAGCAAGTAAATCGCATACGACCACAGGGCCAGGCTGGCCGCGCCCGGCACGCGCAGTCGATAGAGTGCGCTGGCGGGACTGAGCGCCGCGATCAGCAGCAGAGTAAAACTGGCGGCCAGGGCCGGATAGCCGAACACCGTCACCCAGTAGCCATAGTGATTGTTGAGGAACACATAAAACATCAGCGCCGTGCCCGCAATTCCCGCGAGCAAGCTGCGGTTGCCATGGGATGTCAGGCGTGTCCAGGCGGCCGGATGGTAATTCTTCAGCAGCGCCAGCGCCACGCCCGCCACCAGCTCGTCGAAGCGGCACCACGACGCGTAATAGATATACTTGTAATAGCCAAGGCCGCCGCGCGGCACTTGCACATACTCATCCCACAAATAGGCGCGCACCAGCATGCCCACGATAAAGCTGGCGGCCACGGCCAGCCAGGCCCACAGCAAGGACTTGCGACAAGCGGCGATCAGCAGCGCCACGGCCGGCAGCAGCACGTAGAACTGCTCTTCCACGCACAGCGACCACGCATGGGAAAACGCCGTACCCGGCGTCAAATTGATGTTTTGCGTAAAGGTCAGGAATTTCCACAGCGGCAATAACGCACTATCGCCGCGAAACGCGGGCCACAAGTAATACAGGGCCAGCACGGCGTAGAAACTGGGCAAGGTGCGCAGGAAGCGCCGCGCATAGAAACGCGGCAAGGAAAAGCCGTGCTCGCTGCGCAAGGCCGCAAAGATCTGGTTGCCGATCAGGTAGCCACTGAGGGCAAAGAACAGGTCCACGCCCACCCAGCCGATTTCACCCCAGAAACCGAACGCCCCGCCCTCGCTGACGAACAGCAAATAATGGTTCATGAAGACAAGCACGATGGCCAGCGCACGCAGGGTATCGAGGCCGTACAGGCGGGAAGGATGGGAAGTGCTGGGCATGGAATCGGCAAGGGAAAACAACGGTGGCGCCGATCATGCCATGCCGGGGCCGACGATGCGCACATTTTTACGGGAGCCTGTGGTGAATCCCGCTAAAATATGCCGACCCCGCTTTCCCTTCCCTGATACACAATAGGATATGTCCAGCATGAGCAGCGCACTCCACTTCAAGTCCATCAACTACACGGGCCAGGGCAGCGGCCCCCGCCTGATCGTCACCGGCGCCGTACACGGCAATGAAACCTGCGGCACCAAGGGCATCCACCGCGTGATGGCTGAACTCGACAGCGGCGCCCTCTCCATCGTGGCCGGCAGCGTCACGTTCGTGCCCATCACCAACCCGCTTGCTTACGCCAAGGGCGTGCGCAGCGGCGACCGCAACCTGAACCGCAACCTGTTCCCCAACGACAATCCCCAGGATTTCGAAGACCGCATCGCCAACTGGCTGTGCCCGCTGCTGGGCCAGCATGACGTGCTGCTGGACTTGCACTCGTTCAATGCCGACAGCCAGCCCTTCGTCATGGTGGGTCCGCGCAACAACGATGGCCCGCTGCAACCGTTCAAGCACGAAGACAAGGAACGCGCGCTGGCGCGCCGCCTGGGCGTGCGCCGCTTCGTTGATGGCTGGCTGCAAACGTATGGCGCCGGCGTGCAGCGCCGCCTGGGCAGCAGCGACCAGGTGGGCATGGTCTTGCGCTACGGCGTGGGCACGACGGAATACATGCGCTCGACGGGCGGCTATGCGCTGACCCTGGAATGCGGCCAGCACGCGGACCCGGCCGCGCCGGACGTTGCCTACCGCGCCATCATGAACACGCTCGCCTTCCTCGGCTTCATCGACGCGCCGCAGCCCGAACCGATTGCCGATGCAGACATGGAAGCGCTGAACATGATCGTCGTGCACGACAAGCTCGATGCGGGCGACCGCTTCATCAAGACCTGGTCCAGCTTTGACAAGGTGCAACAGGGCGAGCAGATCGGCGTACGCGCGGACGGCACGCCCGTGACGGCCGAGTTCGACGCCTACATCCTGTTCCCGGACGTCAACGCGCAAGCCAATGCCGAGTGGTATTACCTGGCAAGGGTTGCCAGCAGTTTTTGATTAGAGCCTATTCCAGTAGGGAGCGTCATCTGCTGGTAGTTCATCAGGAGCGCGGACAAGGCGTGAGGAGGACGCGTGGCGAGCCACGCGACGACGATCAACGCAGTCCCCGCTTCTGAGGGGCGCCAGCAGGGGATGTATTCATCTACTGGGATAGGCTCCTAGTGCCCGACGGACTTGGAAAACAAGTTAATCACGAGCACGCCGGCAATGATCAGCCCCAGGCCGATCAAGGCCGGCGTGTCGAGGCTCTGCTTGAACCAGAACCAGCCGACGGCGGAAATGAGCACGATGCCCACGCCCGACCAGATCGCATACACGATGCCGGTAGGAATGACCTTCAGGGTCAGGGACAAGCACCAGAAGGCGATGCTGTAGCCGACCACGGTGATGACGCTGGGCCACAAGCGGCTGAAACCCTCGGACGCCTTCAAGGCGCTGGTGGCGATCACTTCGGCGATGATGGCGATGGCCAGGTAGAAATAGGTCATGGCAAGACTCATGCGGGCGTCCTTTATTGTGGGCTGAGCAGTTTCAAGCCCAGGATGCCGGACACGATCAGGGCGATGCAGGCGATGCGCGCGGCACTGGCCGGTTCGCCCAGCACCATGATGCCAAAGATGGCCGTGCCAACGGTGCCGATGCCCGTCCAGATGGCGTAGGCCGTGCCCAGCGGCAAGGTGCGCAAGGCCAGGCCCAGCATCACCACGCTGCCCACCATGGAAACAGCCGTCAGCACGGAAGGCACGAGGCGCGTAAAGCCGGCGCTGTATTTGAGGCCGATGGCCCAGCCGATTTCCAGCAAACCCGCCAATACCAGAATGATCCATGCCATACTTTTCTCCCGAGGCGGCAGGGTCGTCCCCGCCATACAGCCCCACATCGAGCGGGGTCGTCCCCACAGGAGCAAAGGGAAAAGTATACCATTGGGTGAAAAATCTTGCCCCAAGCACACTATCGCTAGTGCGGCTGCTCTAATCGAAAGTTGCCAAAAAACATGCACTTGGCAGCATAATTGCCGCATCCATTCACTTTCGGGAACAACGATGCTGCTACTGGCCCAAATCCTTACCGCCCTCATCCTGCTGCTGCACGTGTACATCGTGCTGCTGGAAACCGTGCTGTTCGATGCGCGCGGACGCAAGGTGTTTGGCCTGTCCAAGGAAAAGGCGGAGATCGTGCGTCCCGCCATGTCGAACCAGGGCTGCTACAACGGCTTTCTCGTCGCCGCGCTGGCACTGGGCTTTTTTCACCCGGACGCGGCCATCGCTTATGCATTCACCGTGTTCGGCCTGGCGTGCATCGCCGTGGCCGGCGTGTGGGGCGCGGCCACCGTCATGACGCGCATCCTCTACCTGCAAACGGTGCCTGCCGTCATCGCCTTGCTGCTGTTCCACTTCGCCTGATGCCTGCCGGGGCGGCCAGCCGGCCGCCCTCCCCCGCTCCGTGCTGCCCGCGCATACCCCATATGGGTGATGTTTCCAAAAAACATGCCCGATACAATTCCTTGTAGCAATAAAAAAGATACCACCAGATACATGGTGGCACGTCACAGTCCACAGGGGAAATCATGCAAGCACATCCAACCACCTTTGCCGTCACTTTACTCGGCTGCCTCATGCTGTCCGCCTGCGGTGGCGGCGGCAGCGACGACACCAGCTCGGGCAGCGGTTCCACCAGCGCCGGCGGCACCAGCGGCACCTCGGCAAACTGCCAGTACAGCAATCTGATCAGCGACGCGGAACGCAAGCAGGCCAGCGCCTGCGGCATCCAGGTATCGGGCAACTATGCGCAGGCCGATTCCGGCTATGACAGCGTGATCGCCGCCTGCAAGCTGGGGGAAAAAGCCAAGGCCGATGCCTACTACAGCGGCACGTACCAGAAAATGGTCGACTATGCGCGCAGCGTGAGCAAGGAACTCGGCTGCGGGCAAAACAATGGCACCACCTTGCCCAACAACACGACGGCAAGCAACTACAATTTCTGTGTCAAAAGCACCACCGTCAATGGTAAGCTCAGCTATGAAGGCGCTTGCTACGGCCCCGTCAAATCTGGCGAAGGCGGCTGTGGCAGCGGCTATAACTATGTGAGCCAGTACGCCAGCCTCAGCACGTGCACGTCGGGCGGCAAAAGCTGGCTGGAATCGCGTTAAGGAAGCCGGGCGGCCGCAGCAAAGGCCGCCCTTGTCTGTCTTGCCCACCGCTTGCCGCCATGAGGATCGCCAATGACGCCATCGCTCGCCGTCGCCAGCCAGGCACTGATTACCCTGATCTACGAAGCGGCCACGCAACATGGTGCCTGGTCGCAATTCCTGGCCGCCCTGGCGCAACAGTTGCAGTCGCACGCGGGCCTGATCTGGGCCAATGATTTCAGCAACCGCTCGGTCGATGTCCAGCTGCCGGGCAGCGGCCTGGCCGCCACCTATGGCTTCGCATCGGACGCCATGGCCAGCTTTGCCAGCTATTACGGTGCGCGCAACGTGTGGCTGGAAGACGCCTCCCTGCACCGCGAAGGCGCGGTCGTCACCGGCTCCATGCTGTTTCCCGACCATTGCCTGAAGAAAACCGAATACTGGACGGACTGGTTGCGCCCGCAAGACATCTTTTATACGGCGGCGGCCATCGTCGAATTGCGCGCCGAACGCTCCACCAACGTCACCGTGGTGCGCCGCGAACAGGCGGGCGCCTACGACGCGGGCGAGCTGGCGCTGATGCGCAAGCTGATGCCGCATCTGCAAACGGCCTTTGCCCTGCAGCGCAAGCTGCGCCGGCTCGAAGTGCTGTCCCAGAGTTCCACCCAGGTACTGGAATTGCTGCCGTTTGGCGTGCTGCTGCTCGACGCCACGTCGCAATTGCTGTACGCCAACGAGCGCGCGCTGGCCATGACGGCTTCGACGCGGCTGCTGCGGCTGCGCGAAGGCGCGCCCCTGTATTGCCCGCGCGAAGCGGACAACGGCGCGCTGCGGCGCTTGCTGCATGAGGCCGCGCAAACGGGCACGACGGCGGCAGGCGGCCCCGGCGGCGTGCTCAATCTGAACGGACTGACGGGCGAACAGCTGCGCCTGCGCGTCACGCCCCTGCCTTCCTGGCACAGCCCATTCGGCTCGGCCAGCGCCATCGCCGTTTTCCTCAGCGACAGCAGCGACCTGATCACCTCGCTGGCCGCCACCTTGCGCAATTTCTATGGCATGACGGTGGCCGAGGCGCGCCTGACGGAAGCGCTCGTCAACGGCTATTCCTTGCAGGAATACGCCGAGCGCCAGCGCATCTCCATCCACACGGCGCGCACGCAGATCAAGAGCGCCACCGCCAAGGCCGGCGCCCAGCGCCAGGTGGACCTGGTGCGCATCGTGCTGACAGGTCCGGCCGTACTGCAGCGCAATCCCCTTCCCGCCTGAACCCTTCAAAAATGCGTGCCGCCAGCACGCTTTTCATTTATATCGTAAGATACCTATATCGTAAAATAGCGATATTAGAATTGAACAATCACGATATATACATCGCTGAAAAGCGAATTGTATGTTCAGGAGAAACAATATGGATATCGACGCCATCCACAAGGCGTTGGCCAATCCCGTGCGGCGGCAGATCCTGCAATGGCTGAAGGAGCCGGAACAGTATTTCCAGGAGCAGGATCACCCGCTGCACCTGGGCGTGTGCGCCGGCCTGATCGACCGGCGCCTGAACCTGTCGCAATCGACGGTGTCGGCACACCTGGCCAGCTTGCAGAAGGCGGGCCTGATTTCGGCCACCAAGGTGGGCCAATGGAGTTTCTTCAGCCGCAATGAAGCCACCATCCAGGCCTTTCTCGATCACATGCAGCAAGGTTTGTAACAGCAACCCCATCCACATCGCCGCACGCGGCACTCTCGACAGGAAAGACAACCATCATGGCAACTTTATTCGATCCCATCACCATTGGCAGCCTGCAACTGAAAAACCGCATCATCATGGCACCGCTGACGCGTTCGCGCGCCGGCAATCCGGGCCGCGTGCCCAACGCCCTGATGGCCGAGTACTACACGCAGCGCGCTTCGGCCGGCATGATCATCTCGGAAGCGACGGCCGTCACGCCGCAGGGCGTGGGCTATGCCGACACCCCGGGCATCTGGTCCGAGGAACAGGTGGAAGGCTGGAAACACATCACCAAGGCCGTGCATGACGCGGGCGGCCTGATCGTGCTGCAACTGTGGCACGTGGGCCGCATTTCCGCACCACTCTTCCTCGACGGCGACCTGCCCGTGGCGCCCAGCGCCGTCAAGCCGGCCGGCCACGTGAGCCTGGTGCGCCCGCAACAGGAATTCGTCACGCCGCGCGCGCTCGATGTGGAAGAGATTCCCGGCATCGTCGCGGCCTACCGCCTGGGCGCGGAAAATGCGAAAAAAGCGGGCTTCGACGGCGTGGAAATCCACGGCGCCAATGGCTATTTGCTCGACCAGTTCCTGCAAGACAGCACCAACTTGCGCACCGACAACTATGGCGGGTCGATAGAAAACCGCGCCCGGTTGATGCTGGAAGTGACGGACGCGTGTATCGAAGTATGGGGCGCGGACAAGGTCGGCATGCATATGGCGCCGCGCCGCGACGCGCACGACATGGGCGACTCCGACCCGCGCGCCACCTTCGGCTACGTGGCACGCGAACTGGGCAAACGCGGCATCGCCTTCATCTGCGCGCGCGAAGCGCTTGGCGACGACCGCCTGGGTCCGTACCTGAAACAGGAATTCGGCGGCGTGTACATCGCCAACGAAAAAATGGACAAGGCGGCGGCCGAAGCCCTGCTGGCCAAGGGCGAAGCCGATGCCGTCGCCTTTGGCCTGTGGTTCATCGCCAACCCCGACCTGCCCATCCGCCTGCACAGCGACGCGCCGTTGAACCCGCTGAACCCGGCCACCCTGTACGCGCCGGACGCGGCCGGCTACACGGACTACCCGGCGCTGGCGGCCCACGGCTGAACGGCGCCCTGAGCAGCAACTAGCGGCTCCTCCCCCTGGCGGCGGGCGCAACGATACGAACGCAACGGACTGCGTGACGATCGCGGCGCCCGCCGTTTTTGTCTACGCTTCAGCGCCATCGGCGCCGTGCCGGCCGGGCCGGACGGCGCGCCTGCACGCTGCTGAAGACACGGCGTATCACCTCGGCCGGCACCGCGTGCTCGCGCAAGTAGGCCGTCGCCACCGTTCGCCCCAGCGCATGATGAAACGCCACGCCACGCTCGACAAGCTCGGCCATCACTTTGTCCGTTCGGACTTGCTGCCCATGTCCATCATCAATATTGTTTTTCATGCCACGGCTCCCTATCGGGTGGATCAACCTTGCATCAAGTTTTGACCACATTGTGCACATTTAGTGCCCGACACCGTGGCAAAGCATCGTTAAAATAGCAGCGGCAATCGCCCCGACACCGCATGAATAGCGGCCTCGGCTGCTTGTCGCCACCGCCAGCCCCGTATAGAATGCCTGCGCAGAATTTTTGCTTCAAGGAAAATGGCCACCAGCGCCATCCCATTAAGAATAGTGTCACTGAAGGGTATCAATGGACGATTTATTTGTACAAGCGGGCGACTTGCCGACCTGGCACCAGCGCTGCGCGCTGCGCGTGCTGCACCTGTTCGGCTGGCGCATGCGCTTTCGCCCCTTGCCGGGGCCGCGCGGCATCGCCGTCGTCTACCCGCACACGTCCAACTGGGATTTCATCGTCGGCCTGTTCGGCAAATGGGCGCTGTCGCTGCCGTTCCGCTGGCTGGCCAAGGATTCGCTGTTCCGCGGTCCGATGGGCAAGGTGCTGCGCTACCTGGGCGGCGAACCGGTCGACCGCAGCACCACCAGCGGCACGATACAGCGCCAGGCCGAACGCATGCTGGCGGCCGACTGGTACTGGCTGGCCATCACGCCGGAAGCGACGCGCAGCTACCGCCCGAACTGGAAAAGCGGCTTTTATCACCTGGCCGTGGCGGCCAAGGTACCGTTGCTGCTGGTCTACATCGACTACCCGAACAAGGTGCTGGGCGTCGTCGACCATTTATATCTGACAGGCGACAAGGACGCCGACATGGCGGCGATTGCCGCCGTGTATGCGGGACACCAGGGCTTGCACCCTGAAAAGGCGGCGCCCATCGTGCTGTCGGACAAGCGTCCCGGCGCCTAAGCAACTCCCATCAGTACCACGCCGGCGGCCGTCAAGGCCATGCCAGCCACCCGCAACATGCGCTCGGCCAGCACCTGGCCGGTGAAACGTCCCGTCCCAAGCAAGATGGCCGAGGCCAGCATGAAGCCGCAGGCGGCCGAGGCGGCCGGCAACTCCTGGCCGTGCGCATTGCCATGCGCCAGCGCAAACAAGCCCACCAGTCCCATGCCCAGCCAGTTCGGCAAGGCCAGCGCCAGCGCGATGGCCAGGCCCACCAGCGCCACCGTGGCGGCGATGCCCGTTTCCAGCCCGGGTACCGTCAAGCCCGCCATGCCTGCCAGCGCGCCAAGCAGCATCATGCCGAGAAATGTGGCGGGCTGGGCCAGGCCGCGGCGCTGCTGGCCGCCCCAGATGCCCACGCCCAGCATGGCCAGCAAATGGTCGATGCCCGTGAACGGATGGGCGAAACCGGCCAGGAAGCCCACGCTCTCGCCGTGGCCGGGGTGGGCCATCGCAGGCAAGGCCAGCAGGCACAGGGCAGCCACGGCGGTGGTTTTCTTCATCAGTGTTGCGCTCATTGCAGCTCCTTGCCTGGTTGATCGAGCAAACCTTGCTCGCGGATAAAATCGATGACCACCTGCACGCCGTCGCCGCTGCGCAGGTTGGTGAACACAAACGGGCGCGCGCCGCGCATGCGCTTGGCATCTTGCGCCATGATGTCCAGATTGGCGCCCACATACGGCGCCAGGTCCGTCTTGTTGATGATCAGCAAATCGGAACGCGTGATGCCGGGTCCGCCCTTGCGCGGGATTTTTTCGCCGCCCGCCACGTCGATTACGTAAATCGTCAGGTCCGACAATTCCGGGCTGAAGGTGGCGGCCAGGTTATCCCCGCCCGATTCGACGAGGATCAAGTCAAGCTCGGGAAAATCCGCCTGCATGCGCGCGATGGCTTCCAGGTTGATGGAAGCGTCTTCGCGGATGGCCGTGTGCGGGCAGCCGCCCGTCTCCACGCCCATCAGGCGCTCGGCCGGCAAGGCGTCCGCGCGCAGCAGGATTTCCATGTCTTCCTTGGTGTAGATGTCATTCGTGATGACGGCCATGTCGTAGCGCTCGCGCATGCCCTTGCACAGCATTTCGCACAGGGCCGTCTTGCCCGAGCCGACGGGCCCGCCGATGCCCACGCGCAGCGGATTGGAGGTGATCGAAGTCATAGTATGGTCTCTCGTTGTCATGTTCAGGAACGGTACAGGCGGCTGTACTGCACTTCGTGGTGCATCGACAGCAGCGACAGGCCGGGCGCCCAGTTGCCCATCTCGTCGTCTTGCAAGGTTTGCGCAGTGAGCGCCGCCGCTTCCAGGTCGGGGCGCAGCGACAGCAGCAATCGCTGCCCGGCCACCTGCCCCAGCGGCACGGATTTCACGCAGACGAGCACCTGGTTTTCCGCCCAGGCGAACAGCATGGCCAGCAGCGCTTGCTCGCGCGGAATGGCCAGTGCCGCCACGGCGCAGGCATAGGCCGTGGGCAGGGCCACCTCCTGCTGGCCCTGCAGCATGTCGATCAAGACGCCGTCGGCCACGCCCAGTTCGGCCAGCAATTTGGTCAGGGAATAGCCCATCTGGATCGTTTCGGCGCGAAATTCCGCCGTGTCGCGCGACGCGATGAAACGCTCGCTCCAGCGCTGCACGGCGCGCAAATCCTGCGCCTCGAACGCCTGCATCAAGCGCCAGCACAAAGGCGCTTCCCAGCGCGCCACTACCTGCGCCAGATGCTCGGCGATCCAGTCGCGCGCCGTGGCCGCGTTGTGCACCAGGCCGGATTCGAGCGCCGCTTCCAGCGCCTGCGAATAGCTGTAGGCGCCAATCGGCAAGGCCGGGCTGGCGAACTGCAGCAAATGCAGCAGGGCCGATGCCTGCATCACGCAGCGCCTGGCACATCGCCGGGACGGTGGATTTTCTGCCGCAGCGGCACGGGCGCCAGCAAGTGCTGGCCGTGGCCGTCGTGGTGGCCATGGCCGCCGCCATACGCGCCCGCCTCGGGCTCGAACGGTGCGCTTTCTTCCGTCACCATTGCCTGCAAGCCTTCGAGCATCTCCTTCAGCACGACGTCCTTGCGGATGCGCAAAAAGCCGTCGCCCACCTGCGCCTGCGTATGGCGGTTGCCCAGGTGGAAAGCGCAACGCAGCAGGGTGTGCGCATCGGCGCATTGCACCAGATAGGTCGGCTCGCGCGCGGCAACGATCTGCACCACCTGCCCTTCCGGCCCCGTCATGCGTTCGCCGTCGCGCAGCACCGTGCCGCGCACGGTGAACACGGCCACGTCGTCGCCATTCGACAGCACGGCGCGCAGCCGGCATTTTTCGCGCTGGTCGTAGGGCAGCACCAGTTGCGCAAACGGTGCGCGCTGGTCTTCTGATCCCAACTTGGTATGCAAAGTCAGCATGTTTGTCTCCTGCTTAAAATAGAAAATAGCGCTGCGCCATCGGCAGCACGGCGGCCGCCTCGCACACGAGCAGTTGGCCGTCGGCGCGCACGGCGTAGGTTTCCGGGTCCACTTCCATGTGCGGCGTGGCGCTGTTGTGGATCATGTCGTGCTTGCGCAAGCCGCGCATGTTCTTCACGGCGATGACGGATTTATTCAGTTTCAGCTGATGCCCGATATCGAGGTCGTAGGCCGCCTGCGAGACAAACGTAAACGACTTTTTCAGGCCCCCGCCGAAGGCGCCGAACATCATGCGGTAGTGCACGGGCTGCGGCGTGGGGATCGATGCGTTCGGGTCGCCCATCTGCGCGGCCGCGATCATGCCGCCCTTCAGAATCATCGACGGCTTGACGCCAAAAAAGGCCGGCTTCCACAGCACGATGTCGGCGATCTTGCCCGCCTCGATGGAGCCCACCACGTGCGCAATCCCGTGCGTGATGGCTGGATTGATCGTGTACTTGGCGATGTAGCGCTTGGCGCGGAAATTGTCGCTGCGCGCCGTGTCGGGCGCCAGGGCGCCCCGCTGCACCTTCATCTTGTGCGCCGTCTGCCAGGTGCGCATGATCACCTCGCCCACTCTCCCCATCGCTTGCGAGTCGGACGACATCATCGAGATGGCGCCGATGTCGTGCAGGATGTCTTCGGCAGCGATGGTTTCGCGGCGGATGCGCGACTCGGCAAACGCCACGTCTTCGGCAATGGCCGGGTCCAGGTGGTGGCAGACCATCAGCATGTCCAGGTGCTCGTCGAGCGTGTTGACGGTAAACGGGCGAGTGGGATTCGTCGACGAGGGCAGCACGTTGGACTGGCCCACGGCGGCGATGATGTCGGGCGCATGGCCGCCGCCCGCCCCTTCCGTGTGAAACGTGTGGATGGTGCGGTCCTTGAAGGCGGCCAGCGTGTGCTCGAGAAAACCGCCCTCGTTGAGGGTATCGCTGTGCAGCGCCACCTGGATATCCATGCGGTCCGCGACGGACAGGCAGTTGTCGATGGCGGCCGGCGTGCTGCCCCAGTCTTCGTGCAGTTTCAGGCCGATGGCGCCCGCGCACACCTGTTCTTCCAGCGGCAGCGGCAGGCTGACGTTGCCTTTGCCCATGAAGCCCAGGTTCATGGGGAAGGCGTCGGCGGCCGCCAGCATCGCGTGCAAATGCCACGGTCCCGGCGTGCAGGTGGTGGCGGCCGTGCCCACGGCCGGCCCCGTGCCGCCGCCCAGCATGGTGGTCACGCCGCTCATCAGCGCTTCCTCGATCTGCTGCGGGCAAATGAAGTGGATATGCGTGTCGACGCCGCCGGCCGTGACGATCATGCCTTCGCCGGCGATGATTTCCGTGGCGCCGCCGATGGCCAGAGTGACGCCAGGCTGGATGTCCGGGTTGCCCGCCTTGCCGATGCCGAAGATCAGGCCGTTCTTCAAGCCGATATCGGCTTTGACGATGCCCCAGTGGTCGAGGATGACGGCATTCGTGATGACGGTATCCATCACCTCGGCCGCGCAGCGCTGCGACTGGCCCATGCCGTCGCGGATCACCTTGCCGCCGCCGAATTTCACCTCTTCGCCGTAGATCGCATAGTCATGCTCGATCTCGATGAACAGTTCCGTGTCGGCCAGGCGGATGCGGTCGCCCTTGGTGGGGCCGAACATCTCGGCATACGCGCTACGGGGAATGCTGGCCATCTCAATCCTTTCCCGGTGGTGTGTCTTGCAGTTCGCCCATCACTTCGCCATTGAAGCCGTAGACCTTGCGCTCGCCCGCCAGCGCCACCAGTTCCACCGTGCGCTGCTGGCCCGGCTCGAAGCGCACGGCCGTGCCGGCCGTGATGTTCAGGCGCATGCCGTAGGCGCGCCAGCGCTCGAAAGCCAGCGCCGGATTGACTTCAAAAAAATGGAAGTGCGAGCCGACCTGTATCGGCCGGTCGCCCCGGTTGGCCACCACCACGGTGGCCGTGGCGCGCCCGGTATTCAAGCTGATTTCGCCTTCTTCCAATTGGTATTCGCCTGGGGTCATGATGGGCTCCTTCTCAAAAAACTACGGTATCGGGTGGTGCACGGTCACCAGCTTGCTGCCATCGGGGAAGGTCGCTTCCACCTGGATGTCGGGGATCATCTCGGCGATGCCGTCCATGACGTCGGCGCGCGAGAGTATCTTCGTACCGTCCGACATCAGCTGCGCCACCGACTTGCCATCGCGCGCGCCTTCCATGATGGCGGCGCTGATCAGGGCCACCGCTTCCGGATAATTCAATTTCAAGCCGCGCGCCAGGCGCCGTTCGGCCAGCAGCGCGGCCGTAAAAATCAGCAGCTTGTCTTTTTCGCGGGGAGTCAGGTCCATAGTTTTCCTTGTTCTTTCCTGATTAAGTGTTCCAGATGCGGGGCACGACGGCATCGCGTCCCAGCATGGCGGGGCGCAGCAGCTGCCAGGCGGCCAGCATGACGCGCCGCGCCGCCTCGCTGTCGCCGCACAACAGGCGCACCACCACCAGCGATTTCATGTGCGTGGCGCCAAACGCGGCGCCGGCCGGCACGGCGATCCCGCGCACGGCCGCCAGCACGTCGGGAGAAACGGGCATGCCGACGGCGATCAGGGTGGCGCACACCGTGTGGCCCGCCAATCCCAGTGGGCTGGCCATCAGCGCGCCGCCACCCGCCAGCACGCCCTGCTCCCACCACAGCAGCTTGCCGCCACGGCGGATCTGCACCTGCTGGCTGATGCTGCCCGTGTTGAAAACTTCGCCCGAGGCGCTGCGGCCCAGGCAGACGATGTCGCAGCCGATGTAGCTGGCGTCCGGCGCCAGTTCCACTTCGTGGCGCAGGCGCACGCAGGCCTGGTCGAAGAAAATGCTTTCCTGCGGCAGCCACTCGATGGCCGCGCCGCTACCGGCGCGCAGCACGATGTGCTGGCCCGAGACGTGGCCATTGGCGCGGTACCATTTGGCCGCGCCCGGCGACGTGAGCAAGGCGTGCGCGCCCTCGCCCACCGTGGCGTCGACTGCCAGCTGGTCGCCGCCCACGACGCCACCGGGCGGATGGATGATGATGGCGTGGCAGACGGCGCCGCCTTCCGGGTACAGGGGCTTTTGCACGCGCAGGGGGCCGCTATGCGTGCGCTCGACGAGGCGGCTGACGCCATCGTGCAAGGCAAAGCCCAGGCGCAGCTGCGCCTGCCAGGCGCCGTGCGCGCTGGCTGGTAAAGGCGTGACTGGTCGGGTGCTGTCTGGCATGCGGGGCAATCGCGTAAATAAGCGATTACCTAAGCAGGATATGTGCCAGCGTCAGGGGAAGGAAAAGTGAGAATCGTGCACCGCGCTGCGGCGGGCGCACCGGCATGGTGCATCGGCCGCACCGCGGCGCTTAGGCCACGGCCACTGTCACGGCCAGGGTGCGCCGTTCGCGCAGCAAGGCCGTGAAGGCTTCCGCGGCCAGGGGGCGGCTGAAAAAATAGCCCTGCATTTCATCGCAGCCGTGTTCCGTCAGGAAGTCGACCTGTTCGCGCGTTTCCACGCCTTCGGCGATGACGCGCATGTCGAGGTTGTGCGCCAACGAGATGACGGAACGGGCGATGGCCGCGTCGCTGCTGCTGGTGGTGACGTCGTCGACGAAGGATTTGTCGATCTTCAGCACGTCGATGGGAAAGCGTTTCAGGTAGCCGAGGCTGGAATAGCCGGTGCCGAAATCGTCGAGCGAAATGCCCACGCCGATATCCTTCAGGCGCGTGAGGGCCGCCACGGCCTTGTCCGGGTCGCCCATCACCGTGCTTTCCGTGATCTCGATGCCGAGGCAGGCGGGCGCGATGCCGTATTTGCGCAAGGCCGCCTCGACGAACGGCACCGTGCGGTCCTGCGCGAACTGTTTGCCGGACAGGTTGACGGCCACCTTGATGCTGCCCAGGCCAGCGTCGTGCCAGGCGCGGATTTGCGCGCACACGCTTTCGAGCACCCATTCGCCGATGGCCGTGATCGAGCCGTATTCCTCGGCCAGCGCGATGAACAGGCCGGGCGGCACCTTGCCCAGCACCGGGTTATCCCAGCGCAGCAGGGCTTCAGCGCCCAGCAAGGCGCCCGTGCGCAAGCACATCTGCGGCTGGTAGTGCACTTCGAATTCATCGCGGCAGATGGCGCCGCGCAGCTGCTGCTGCATCGCCAGGCGGGCGCGGATATCGCTGCCCATGCGTTCCGTGAAGAAGGCGTAATGGTCGCGCCCCATTTCCTTGGCGCGCACGAGGGCCGTGTCGGCGTGGCGCAGCACGTCGTCGAGGCTGTCGCCGTCGGCCGGGCACATGGCGATGCCGATGCTGGTCGTCAGCGCCAGGCGTTCGCCATCGACGCTGAGTTCCTCGCGCAAGCCGGCCAGGATGGTTTGCGCCAGCCCCAGGGTACGCCCCAGCAGGGCATCGTCCTGCAGCAGTATCTGGAATTCGTCGCCGCCCTGGCGCACCACCGTGTCGCCTTCGCGCACGCAGCCGGACAGGAAACGCGCCACCACTTGCAGCGCCTTGTCGCCGACGGCCTGGCCGTGCGAATCGTTGATATTCTTGAAGCGGTCCAGGTCGAGGCACATCAGCACCACCTGCTGGCTGTCGCGCACGGCGTTCGCGCGCGCCTGTTCGAAGCGCTCGCGCAGCAGCACGCGGTTCGGCAAACCGGTCAGCGCATCGTGGTAGGAAAGGAAATCGATCAGATGCTGCTCGGCCTTGCGTTCGCTGATGTCGAGGAAGACGCCGATATAGTTGACGACGGCGCCGTCGGGTCCGTGCACGGTGGAGACGCTGAGCAGGCAGGGATAGGTGTCGCCGCTCTTGCGCCGCGTCTGCACCTCGCCCGACCAGCAGCCGCTGCTGCGCAAGCCCTGGCGCAGGGCCAGCAGCACCGCTTCGCCCGTGTATTCGGCGTGCAGGCGCATGATGTCCGTGCCCACCACTTCCTGCGCCGCGTAGCCGGTGATGCGCGTAAAGGCGGGATTGGCGGTGACGATGACGCCGGCCGCATCGGTAATCAGGATGGCGTCCTGGGTCGCTTCGAAGACCTGGCCCGACAGGCGCAGCAATTCTTCATTGGCGCGGCGGATCTGCACTTCGCGCGCCAGTGTGCTGGCCACCTGCTCGAGTTCGGCCGTGCGTTCGGCCACCCTCCGTTCTAGGTTGGCGCGTTCCTGCGCCAGTTGCAGCTGCGCCCGCGCCAGGCGCACGTGGGCGTCGGTGCGGGCCAGGATTTCCTCGGCCTGGAAGGGCTTGGCGATGAAATCGACGGCGCCCAGCGCAAAGCCGCGCACCTTGTCGTCCGTATCGTACTGGGCCGACAGGAAGATCACCGGCACCTGGCACAGGGACGGTATCTCCTTCAGGCGGCGGCACACTTCAAAGCCGTCGAGGCCGGGCATGCGCACGTCGAGCAGGATCAGCTCGGGCGGGCGCGCCTGGGCCGTCCACAGGGCCAGTTCACCGTTCGGCGCCTGGCGCACGGCATAGCCGGCGCCGCCCAGCAAATCGCTCAACAGCTTCAGCGAAGCCGGCGTATCTTCAACGATCAGTACTTCGCCCTTCGAGTTCACTTCCGAAAAATCGCGGTGCATGTAGCAGTTCTCTCAGCTTTGGATGAGGCGCGGCGGTCGGTTGCCACGCTGGACAAGACATTTCTTTGCGATGAACTACGTACTATCATCATAATCTTTATTGCAATTTAGCACCATCCATCGGCGCTACTTAGTCGTTCTTTTCAGCGAATCCGATGTTGTCAGCCCACACTTTCAAGCGTGCGCCAGCACGCCTTCATTCTCCAGCAAGTCGCACAGCTGGCGGTACTGATGCTGGTCGAGCATGGCTTGCAGCGGCGCCAGCAACGGCGCCGCCACCGCGGGCAGGGCCGCCAGCAGCTGCGCCACCCTGGCCAGGTTCAATTCGCGCAGCGCCACCAGCAAGGCGGCGCGTTCTTCCCCGGTCAACAGCAGCAAATCTTGCGCCCGCAGTGCCGGCCGCGCCTCGGGCACAGGTGCCACAGGCTGCGGCACGGGTACCTGCAGCGGCGCCTCGGCCGCCTGCGCGGGAATGCTGAAGCTGAAGACGGCGCCCTGCCCCGGCGTCGATTCCACCGTCAGTTCGCCTTCCATCAGCTGCACGAATTCGCGCGAGATGGCCAGGCCCAGGCCCGTGCCATCTTTCGGTCCCGCGCTGTCGGCCTGCACGAAGGGCTCGAAAATGCGCTGCTGGTCTTCCGGCGCGATGCCGATGCCCGTGTCGCTGACGGCGAACGACAGCATCCATTGATCGCCATCGCGCCGCTCGCCGCGCACGCGCAGGGTGACTTCGCCGCCGCCGGCGAACTTGACGGCGTTCGACATCAGGTTCAGCAGCACCTGGCGCAAGCGCGTCGCGTCGAGCAGCACGGCCGCCGGCAGGCCCGCGCAATCGAGCCGCAAGGCCAGCCCCTGCTGCTCGGCGCGCATGCCCAGCATGTCCATCACTTCCTGCAGCAGGGGCGCCAGCGCCACCACGGCCGTCTGCGCCTGCAGGCGCCCCGCCTCGCCCTTCGACAGTTCGAGGATTTCATTGATCAGGGTAAGCAAGTGATTGCCGGAGCGGTGGATGATGGCCAGGTTGCGCTTTTCATCGTCGTGCATATTGGGCGAGGCGGCCATCAGGCGCGAAAATCCGATCACGGAATTCAAGGGCGTGCGCAGTTCATGGCTCATGTTCGCCAGGAAGGTGCTCTTGGCGCGGTTCGCCGCCTGCGCCTGGCTGACGGCCACCGACAGGGCGCTCGTGCGCTCGGCCACCAGTTCTTCCAGGTGATGGCGGTGGCGCAGCAGTTCCAGTTCGGCCTCGCGGTGCGCCGTGATGTCGTAGTTCGACCCCACCATGCGCATGGGCTGGCCCTGCCCGTCGCGGAAGATCACCGCGTCGGCCTTGATGTAGCGGATGGCGCCATCGGGCCACAGGATGCGGTATTCGTGCGTGAACGCCTGGCCGGCGCCCAGCGCGGCGCGCAGGGCCTCCTTGGCGGCCGGCACGTCGTCGGGCATCAGCGCCGCGCGCCAGATCGCCGCCGGCGCCGTGCCGCTGTCCGCATCGGCCTTGAACTGCGCGTACATCTGTTCGTCCCACTGCAAGGCGCCGCTGCGGACGTTCCAGTCCCAGATGCCGATGCTGGCCGCGCCCGTGGCCATCTGCACGCGCTCCTCGCTGCGCTGCAAGGCGCGGTAGCGGCTGTCGAGCAGCGCCACCATCTCGCGGATCGAACGGTACAGCGTGCGCAGCTCGCCCAGGAACCACGCTTTCGGCGGCGTGCCGAACGCTTCGCCCTGCCCTGCCTGGATGCCGGCCGCATACTGGCCGATCGCCTTCAGGGGTTTGAGCATCAGACACCACATGAGCAGCCAGATGCTGGCCACGAGGATCACGTCGAGCGCCACGATCATGGCGCCGATGCCCAGCGCGCGTTGCCGCAGCTGCGCATGCAGCAGGGCAGGCGTCGCATACACGGCCACGCTGCCGATGACTTGTCCGCCCATCGTCACGGGACGCCGCTGCACCAGCCAGTCCGGCTCCGCGGACAGCGAGGAAAAGCTGCCGATGGCGCCGTCCGCGGTGCGGCGCAGGACCAGCGCTTCCTTGCCGATGCCCGGCGTCAGCGAGCTGGCCATCAGGTCGCGCTTGCCCAGCATGCTGCGCATGATGGCCTGCATCTGCTTTTCATCGAGATTCCACAAGGGCAGTTCGATGGCCACGGCCAGCTGGTCCGCGCTGACGGACAGGCTGCGCTGCAGCTGCTGCCAGCGCTGCTCGCGTTCGGACTGGTAAAACAGCACGGCAAACACCAGCAGCAGCGCGGTGACGACAAAGGTCAGCGCCACGCTGACGGCCAGCACGATGGACACGCCGCCCAGGCGCGCGCCCTTGGATGGGTGAAGCGTCATGCGTCTTCGCCCTGCGGCTCGCTGGCCAGCTGCGCCAGCAAGGCGCACAGCGGCTGGTATTGATGCTGTTCCAGCATGGCGGCGATGTGCGCGGCCAGCTGCGGCAGGCTGGTTGCCACGCCGGCCAGCACGATGGCGCTGCGCCGCAAATCGAGGGCTTGCACGGATGCGAGCAGCGCCTGGCGCTCGTCCGCGCCCAACTGGCCCAGCGACTGCTGCAGGTCAAATGGCGCGACCGGCACGCGCGGCGGCACGGCGCCGGTGCGCTGGAAGCGCACGCCCAGCTGCTGCTCCAGCATGGCGAACAGGTGTTCCTGCTCGATCGGCTTGCGCAGGAAGCCGTCGGCGCCGGCCGCCAGCGCTTCCTGCTTTTCTTCCTCGAAGGCGGAAGCGGTCATGATCACCAGGCGCGGCTGCACCAGCGCCGGCTGCGCGCGCAGCCAGCGCGTCAGCGCCAGGCCATCCATGTCAGGCATGCGCCAGTCGCTGAGCACGATGTCGTAGCGCTGCGCCGCCAGCATGGCTTGCGCCTGCACGCCGCCCGCCGCTTCCTGCAACTGGAAGCCCAGCGGCTCCAGCAAGCCGGTCAGCAGCTTGCGGCAGTTGTCGTCATCGTCGACCAGCAGCACCGTGCGCCCGCGCTGGGCCGCCGGCAGGCGCGCCACGCGGCCCGGCGCCAGCGGCGCGACGGCCGGGCACTGTACGCGGGGCGCGCGCAAGTCGAAATGGAACATGGAGCCAGCCCCCAGGGTCGATTCGACGCGCAGCTCGCCGCCCATCAGGCGCACGAATTCGCGCGAAATGGTCAGCCCCAGTCCCGTGCCAGCCTGCGCCACGGCGCTGTCGGCCTGCACGAACGGTTCAAAGATGCGCTCCAGGTCCTCTTCCGCGATGCCGCTGCCCGTATCGCGCACGGCAAAGGCCAGCGCCACTTGCCCATCGTCCTCCGCCTGGCAAGCCAGCGACAGGGTCACGCTGCCCTGCTTGATGAACTTGAGCGCGTTCGACAGCAAATTGAGCAGCACCTGGCGCAGCTTGGCGCCATCGAGGCGCACCAGCGGCGGCACGCCGGCACGTTCGAGCCGCAGCGCGATGCCCTGGTCGCTCGAACGCATGCGCACCATCTCAAGCACTTCGTCGAGCAAACCGTTCAAGTCCACGGGCCCCGCCTGCAGCTGCATGCGGCCCGCCTCGATTTTCGACAATTCCAGGATATCGTTGATCAAGGTGAGCAAATGGTGGCCGGCGCGGTTGATGATGGCCAGGTTGTGTTTTTCTTCCTCGAACATGCTGCTCGAATCGGCCATCATCTGCGAAAAGCCGATCACGGAATTCAAGGGCGTGCGCAATTCGTGGCTCATGTTGGCCAGGAAGACGCTTTTCGCGCGGTTCGCCGATTCGGCCTCGGTGACGGCCACCGACAGGGCGGCCGTACGCTGCTGCACCAGTTCCTCCAGGTGGTCGCGGTAGCCGAGCAGTTCCTGCTCGCTTTGCTTGCGCTCGGAAATGTCGACGATACCGCTGCGCACCAGGCGCCGCCCTTCCATCGGCAAGCGCACCAGCCGCACTTCGCAAGGAAAGATGCTGCCGTCGGCGCGCCGCACATTGCGCTCGACCAGGATGGGTTCACCGAGCATGGCGCGGCGCAGATGCTCTTCCATCATCAGTCCCAGCGGCAGACCATCGGGCTGCTCGCCCGTGTACAGGTCGAACGGCCCGCGCGCCAGCAGCGCCTCGCGCGACATGCCCAGCATGCGCTGCGCACTGCTGTTGGCGTCGATAAAACGGTCCAGATCCAGGTCATACACGACGATGGCTTCGGGCGCATGCTCGACGAGGATGCGGAAGCGCTGCTCGCTTTCGCGCGCATCGCCCTCGGCGCGGCGCAAACGGCGGCGCTGCAGCAGCAAGGCGCTCAGCATGCACGCCATGGCGAGAAACACGGCGCCAGCCGACAGCACGGCCGCGCGGTGCTCATGCCACAGCTGCGGCGGGCGGTTGAAGAACAGGGTGTTCGGCGGCAGCCGGCTGATGTCGGCATCCCAGCGCTGCAGCTGCTCCCAGTCATACATGGGCACGGGACGGACCGGCGGCAGCAAGGCGCCCGGGGCGGCTGGCGCCTTGCCGGCCAACACGGCCAGCGACATCTGCGCCACCTGCTGCGCGGCCCCTTCGATGTGCAGGATGGAGCCGCCGAGGATGCCCTTGCCCACGTTCGTGTTGTACATGCCGAAGGCGGGCACGTTCGCCAGCCGCGCCAGTTCACCGGCAAACTGCACGGGCGTGGCGATGGCACCGTCCACGTCGCGGTTGACATTGCCCGTCACCAGCAGCGTATCGGCGGGCAGGCGCGCCACCTTCGCGCGCATCTGCGCCAGGGTCAGGCCGTCGAGATACTCCATGAAAACGATACCCTGCCAGGCCTGCGCCGCCTGCTGCATGCTGCGCTTCAAGGCCTGGTCGGCCTCGCTGGCGCCGACGGCCATGACGATGGTTTTGGTTTCAGGGAACAGCGCCATCGCTTGCGCCAGGGTGCCGGGAAAATCGACGTTCGCCTTTTGCTGCCAGATGGCCAGCGGGCTGCCTACCGGCAAGGCCTTGCCCGAGGTGTTAATCGCCAGCACGGGCACGCCGCGCGCCAGCGGCGCCAGGTCCGACAGCAAAAAATCGAGCGCCGGCTGCTGCATCGCGATGATCAGATCCGCCTTGCGCCCCATCATCTGGGTGTATCTTAAAAGCAACAAATCACGCATCTCATTGCGCAGCGCCGGGTCGCCCTGGGTATTCAAGTTCAGGTGCTCGACCATGATGTCTTCGCTGGCCAGGCCCGCGGCGGCCATGGCGGCCACATAGGTGCGCGTGTACGATTCCACGCCGGCGCGGCCGTAATCGTAGGCATTGAGGACCAGCACGCGCTGCCCCTGATGCGGCGGCGCAGCCGGCATGGCCGCAGGGGCCGCGGAGACACACAACGCCAGCAGCAATGCGCGGCCGCAGCGGCGCACCGCTGCCCTGCCCATCCCGCCGCCAGGCACATCACGCATCATTCGCCATGCCCATGCTCGCTCTCGCTGTCACCATGTTTCACCATTGCGCTGACTGCTCAGCGACCGACACTTACAAAAACATGATAACGTCAACTGCCGGGGCAAGTCTATTGCTTAGGGCAATCTTTTGACAAGACAACCATCGTTACGCGGCGGTGCCGCTGATGCCGAACAATTCCAGCTTCAGCCCTTTTATGCCAGACGGCACATAAATCGCAATCGCCTGGGCCTTGATCATGCCGTCATAAATGCTGCCCTTGTTATCGATCGAAAAGTAATAGGTATTGGGCCGCACTGGCACTTCAGCAGGAACCTGGGCCATATGACGCAACTCGGCACCCGGAAGTGCCCTGCCAAGCAATAGTTCGATATTGTCCGGAGACGATATTTTGAACTGCAACGGCACCGTGGCAACCAGTTCCAGCGCCGGCATATCGGCGTTGACAGCAAGGCAGAGTTCGGTCTGACGGTCAATCCGCTTGGCATCGAGCAAGCCGTGATAGTGGGTGTTTTGTTGCGTGTCGTTGGACAGTGGAATCGGGAAGTAACGCGACAGGAGCACCGTATCGATCAAGTCGCGAATGATGCCATCGAGCTTGCCGAAACCGGGAGCCGCGTCATCGTGACAATACGCGGGCAAGTCGCTCAGCGTGTACTTTTTCGAGAACGTCATCAAGCCGCCGGCCAATGCCATCAATTTTTCAAACAAATATACCGGATGGTGGCGTCGGTAACTGGCGCAATGACTGAGCGTGGCGCTGGCCGTGCTCAGTGTATTGAGCATCCAGAACGAGGAAACATCCCCGCCATGAAATTCAACCGTATTGTTACCGGGTTGACGGTGGCGGCTGTACAGCGCCTCAATTTTCGCACCCATGCGGTCGATCAGCGAATCAAGCATTTTCTGCAGTGAAGACTCGGCGCTGATGGTCAGGCCAGGCGGAATGAAGGAGGCATCGATTTCAAAGCTGCCATTGCCAGCGCGGTATAAACGGATCACCGGAATGGCAAGATAATCATTCAGAGGGTCCAGCTGCGACAGCAGATACACGCGCTTCTTCAGGTAAGCCACATCGATGCTGACTGCTTCGCTGTACAGATCCGGGGTTTCGATATCCGCCTGAACATAGCGCGCGCCGGCAGAACTCACATTGCCGCCGTGTGCCTGCAGCGCCGGCAGCGCGGCGTAAAAAGTAAAACTATGTTCGCTGGAAGGCAGCTTGGACAAGTCAACTGCACTGGGCAATACATCGCCGAGCGGCGCCTCAAAGAATTCTCCATCCTGAAAGACGAGCGACATGGCGTCAGCCCGCAGGCTATTGTTGGCCAGTGCATCCACATTCCAGCTGACGCCGTGCACGCCCCATAAATGTGGATTGATGAGTGAAGCCAGACGCTGCAGGCGCGCTTCATGGTAGCGGTCCAGCTGCTGGAATTGCTGGGGACCAATGGCCAGCCCCTCGGACCACAGTAATTTGGATGGCAATGTCATGGCGTTCTCCATGTTGACCGTTGGAATCATGCTGCCTTGCCAGTCTGAGGTTGCCAGTATGGAAGTCCTTGATGTTGCGCAGCAACCCTGTTCAATTATTGCGCAAACGCAATTTACCTTGGAGCAAACGCTCGGATACTGACCATTCCGCCGCGAAGACACAGGAAAAGAGAGATGGAGGACTTGCTGCCGTATTTCGAACGCGAGCTGGTGATGCTAAGGCGGCATTGCCGTGAGTTCTCCGAACGCTATCCGAAAATCGCCGGCAAATTGCACATGTCCGGCGAGTCTTGCGAGGATCCGCACGTCGAACACTTGATCGAATCGGTGGCCATGCTGGCGGCACGCATCTCGAAACGGCTCGATGACGACTATCCGCAATTTACCGAAGCCCTGTTCGAAGCCCTGTTTCCACATTATCTGCGCCCCTTTCCATCGTCCACCATCGTGCATCAGTCTGTCCCAGCGGCTGGAGCGGGTGTAATGCACCTGCCGGCTGGCAGTGAAATGGACGCGACGCCGGTGCGCGGCGTACGCTGCCGCTTCAAGACGGTCTACGACATGACGACCGGAGCATCGGTATTGGAAAGCGCGGTTTTCGATGCGATGATCAAGCCGCCGCCAGGCGTACGCCTGCCAGCACAAGCCAGTTCCTCGCTGAACATCGGCATCCGGCATCTCGATGCGGCGCCCGCGTCACTGCGCGTTTTCATCGATGGCGAAGCTTCTTTTTCCGCCGCCTTGCGCGATGCCCTGTTCATGCATGCAATCTGCGCTTTTGTGTCCATCGACGCGGCCCAGTGGATGGCCCTGCCCACCGTCCCCCTGGCGCCCGTCGGCTTCGCCGACACGGATGCCTTGATACCTTTCGGTGCTCGTTCGCAACCGGCCTACCGCATCCTGAGCGAGTATTTTGCATATCCGGAAAAATTCAATTTCTTTGACATCGATATCGCGGCGCTGAGTGCTGCCCTGCCGCCTGGTTGCCAGTGCTTTACGCTGCATCTGTGCATGGCCGGTTTGCGACCCGATTCCGCTGCGGCGCGCATGTTGTCCAGCATTTCCAGCGACAACTTAAGGCTGGGCTGCAGTCCGGCGATCAACCTCTTCCGCCAGGAAGGCGTGCCAATCGCCATCACCCGGCAAAAAACCGACTATTCCGTGCTGGCCCATGCTACCCATCCCCATGGTTACGAAGTCGTCACTGTCGATGCGGTGCGTTTGCTGCGCCAACGCGGAGGCGAGAGTACGCTGACCGAATTTCGCCCGCTGTACAGCCTGCGCCATGGCGAGGGCGCGGGGCAACAAGGCAATTACTGGGTCGTGCGCCACGACATGGCTTTGGCCATCAAAAGCCCTGGCTACGAAAAGAAAATCACGCTGGTCGATAGCGACTTCAATCCCTTGATCAACGAAAAAGCCAGCTTGTCGCTGTCGCTGACCTGCAGTAACCGCGACCTTCCGCTGTCGCTCAAATACGGCCAGCCGCAAGGAGACTTGCAACCGTGCGGCGGCGGACCCGCACTGCACATGCTGCGGCGCCCCAGTCAGCCGCGATGCTTTTCACCGGGCGCGGGCCTGCACTGGCGGCTGATTTCGCACCTGACGCTGAATCATCACGCGCTGGTTCAGGAAGGCCTGCCAGCGCTGCGCGAAATGCTGACACTGTATGACCTGTCCCAATCGGCAAGCTCGCAACGCCAGATCGGCGGTATCGTCGCGCTCGCGCACTCGCCGACCACGACATGGATGCGGCACAAGCGCGGCACCTCGCTGGCGCATGGCGTGGAGGTGCGCATCACGCTGGACGAGGAAGCGTTCGTCGGCAGCGGCATGCACCTGTTTGTGCAGGTAATCGATCACTTTCTTAGGCTGTATGTGCAAATCAACAGTTTCATCGAACTGGTGGTGCTGTCAGGGCAAAGCGGAGAGGAGCTGATCCGATGCAAACCAAGAAGCGGACTGCAGAATCTGGTGTAGTACAACACTTGCTGGCCGAGCCGTACCGCTACCAGTTCGTGCAGGCGGTACGTATTCTGCTGTGCTGGCTACGTCGGCAGAACGTGTCCCATGCGCAAGCTTTTGGCCAGGTGTTGCGCTTCAAGAACAGCCTGTCGCTGAGTTTCCCCGCCAGTGAAATCGAACAGCTCTCGCTCGACGACAATGAGCAGCTGACCTTGATGCCCACTTTCATGCGTTTTCTGGGCGTCGGCGGCACCCTGCCCTTGCACCACTCGGAACGCATCGCCGCCTACCGCTTGTCGAGCAAAGACGCTGGCGTCTCGGCCTTTCTCGATATCTTTTCGCACCGCATGGTCACACTGTATTACCAGGCTTGGGAAAAGTATCGGCTGGAATCCACGCTCCAGACCCAGGCAAGGGATGTACAACTGCCTTTGCTGACGGCACTGGCCGGCGTGCGGCACGGTGCGCTGCCCTCGAGCTGCGAAGCTGATGCCGTGACGCAGGATGTCGCGGCCTGGTATGCGGGTCTGCTGCGCTGCCGCCCCGTCTCCGCGCAGGCGATTGGCCCCGTGCTGGCCGAGTACTGCGGCGTACCCGTCACCGTGCAACAATTTGTCGGTGGCTGGGATTATCTGGCAAAAAACCGGCGCAGCCTGCTGGGCAGCGTCAACTTTACCCTGGGGCGCGGCGCAACGCTTGGCCTGCGGCTTTGGCGTCAGGACATGCGCGTCTGCCTGCACATCGGCCCGCTGGATCCCGCTGGCCTGCAACGCTTCCTGCCGCGCAGCACAGGCGCGGCGGCACTGGCAAAGGTGCTGGCGCTGTTTGGCGTACCAGACCTGCAATATGAAGTGCGGCTGATATTGAGTCCGCCATGCATTACCCCCCTGCTCCTGAGCTCCAACCCATCAGAAAGACGGCGCCTTGGCTGGACGACGTTCTTGCAGACAACACCAGGCAAGGTACGCGGCGCCGAAGTGCGTTATCTGCTGCAACTGACCTGAGCAGCCCATCACTGGAAAGCGAGGCAAGCATGAAACATGCGGGACGCGGCGTCATCCGGCTCGGAGACGCAACCGATCACGGCGGCAAGGTCACCAGCGCATCATCGGGCAGCACCGTGATGGGAAAGACGGCGGCGCTGGCCGATGACACCACCTTCTGCCCCAAGTGCAAGGGCAACTTCCCGATCACGCCCGATGGCGCCGGCGCAAAACACATGGGCAAGCCGTACGCCTATGACGGCGACGCCACCGCCTGTGGCGCCCACCTGATCACATCCCTGTAACGGAGCAGGCCATGCATGCAAACATCCAGGCGGCACTGTCGGCCTTCGACTTCGCCGCGCAAGAACGGCGCCTGCTGAAGATCGACTTTCCCCATGAAGATGGACCTGCCGGCGCCATCGTGCTGGTCAATTCGCTGACCGCCAGGGAAGAGGTATCGCGTGACTTCCGTTTCGAGGCCGAATTGCTGTCCGATGACGCGCATATTGCGCTCAAGGCCATGATGGGCTGCATGGTGACCATTTCCATGGTGCGCGACGATGGTACGCTGCGCTACTTTAACGGCTATGTGGGCGAGTTTTGCCTGCTGCGCGCCGATGGCGGCTTTGCGTGGTACCGGATGGTGCTGCAACCATGGCTGGCCTTCGCCAGGCTGCGCCAGGACAATGTGTCCTTCCATGGCCAAAGCGTAATGCAGCTGACCGAAACGACGTTTGCGCACTACGAGCAGCGCGACTGGAAAACCAGCATCCATGGCGACGATCCGCAGATCACCTGCGCCAACCAGCACAATGAAACCGACTACAACCACCTGCACCGGCGCTGGGAGGCGCTGGGCTGGCATTACTGGTACGAGCACCGCGCAGATGGCCATACGCTATGGCTCGCGGACAACACCATCCTGGCTGACATGATCGCCACGGCGGCCGGCGACGGCGCCATGCGTTTTCACTCAGAGTCGGGCTCCATGGAAGACGACGGCCTGCAACAGTGGCAAGCCGTGCGCCGGATCGGCTCCGGGCAACTGACCTTGGCCAGTTTCGACTATAAAAATCCGCAACCGCGCCTTGCCAGCGGCTACTCGCTGAATCGTCAGGGTGATGTATTTGCCCACGAACTGTACGAAAACACGGGCGCCTATGGCTATAAGGATGTCGATGCCGGGGAAGCTCTGGCACAACGCCGCATGGAGGAAAGCGACCATTTGCGCCAGTATTTCGAGGCGGCCGGCAATCACCGTGGCGCGCAGCCCGGTCTTTGCTTCCGGCTCGATGGCCATTTCAGCGCCGAGGAAAAACGCTATCAGCCTAGCGAGGAACGCCCGGACAGTATTGCCGAACGCGAGTACCTGATCCTGTCAGTCGAGCATAGCGCCAGCAATAATTATCAGGTCGGCCCGAACGCACCGTCCCACTATGTCAACAATATGCTGTGCGTGCGCAGGGACATCCGCTGGCGCCCGGGGCGCAGCTACAACAGCACGCCGTGCATCGTTGCCGGTGTACAGACGGCGCTGGTCGTCGGACCGGCCGGGGAGGAGATCCATACCGATGCACTGGGGCGCATCCGCCTGCAATTTCACTGGGACCGCCTCGGTGAATTCGATGAGCGCAGCTCGCCATGGATACGGGTCATGATGCCGATGGCGGGTCCGCAGATGGGACAAATCGCCTTGCCGCGCGTGGGTCAGGAAGTCGTCGTGCAATTCCAGGACGGCAATATCGACCATCCCATCGTCATTGGCGTGGTCTACAACAGCGCCAATCCACCGCCTTGGCAATTGCCGCAGCAACGCGCGCTGTCCGGCTTGCGCAGCCGCGAACTGGGCGCCCGCAGCGCCAACCATCTCGTGCTCGACGATACCAAGGGCGCGATTCAAGCGCAGCTGCGCAGCGAGCATCAGGATAGCCGTCTTTCATTGGGCAGCATCACCCGCATCGACGACAATGCCGGCCGCAGGGAAGCGCGCGGCGTGGGCTTTGAATTGGCCAGCAGCGCCTGGGGCGCCCTGCGCGCAGCCAAAGGCATGCTGATCACCACCGAAACGCTGGCAGGCGCCGGCTCCGTCAAGCAACTCGACGAAACACAGGCCCGCCTGGCGCAGGCACGCCAACTACAGGAAGGCTTGGCCGGCATGGCCGTTGATGCGGGGGCGCAAGACAGCGCAGCGCAACAGGGCGCCGTCGCTGAATCCATCCAGCGGCAAAACGCCGCCATCAAAGGCGCCAGCGGCGATTTCCCGGAGCTGTCCGAACCGCATTTGCTGCTGGCCAGTCCGGCCGGCATCGAGCTGAGCACGGCCCAGTCCATCCACCTGGCCGCCAGCGAGCATGTGGCGCTCACCAGCAGCAAGCATATTTCACTTGCCAGCGGTGACAGCATGTTTGCCAGCATCGCCAAGACTTTCAGCCTGTTCGTGCACAAGGCCGGCATGAAACTGATTGCCGCCAGCGGCAAGGTGTCCATCCAGGCCCACAGCGACGAGGTGGAAATCCTCGCCCAAAAAGTCCTGTCGCTGATCAGCGAAGCGGACTGGGTCAACATCAAGGGCAAGAAAGGCGTACGTCTGCACGGCGCCAACCACATGCTGGAAATCAGCGACAAGGTGCAGTTCTTCACCTCGTCCCCCGTGCTCTTCAACGGCAACCTGGAAACCTTGGCGCCGAAGAGCGTGTCGCAGGAATTTAATGAGCGGCCACACAGCAGTTTTGATCAGGAGGTCTTGCTAGTGAATGCCGACGATACGCCGGCCGTTGGCATTGCTTTTGAAATCCTGCGCGATGACGGCAACATGGCCGGCAAAAGCGCGGAAGACGGTTCCACGCAACTACAAAAATCCACCGGCATGGATAGTTACATTATTCGCTATAAGGGAGAACTGCCATGAGCAAATGTGATGACTTGAATAACCGCGGCAATCATCCTGCGAAGTTTAGTCAAGGCGTGGGAGGCTGGGCGGAACTCACCGTCTTGATGACGGAAACAAAAGATACCGCGCGACATGACGTCACCCTACCACCAGGCAAAGTAATTCCTGTCATTTTCTTACCAGGCGTGATGGGTAGCAATCTAAGGATGAGCAAGCTTCGCCAGGAAGAATTGCGCCGTTCAGACAATCGGGCCTGGCGACCAGACGATATGATGGGTGCGGGAGGCAAGACGGCAGTCCTCACAGGCAATGGCTTGGGTGGCTGGTTCAAAGATGCGTCGCCACGGCAGCGTCAATTGGTGTTTGACTCCACTGAAACAGAAGTCGAGTACTACCACTATACGGAGAGCAACAGCCGCTTCGATCCGGATGGCGCGGAAACCAAAGCTGCAGACGCACGGCATCAAAATGTGCCAGACAGCTTTACACCCATTCCTCCTTTGATGGGAACTAACAGGGTCGCGACAACAACAAGCCCGAATCAAGGTAAAGCCTGTTCATATCAAAGCCCAGCACAAATAGCCCGTTGGCGAGGATGGAGTGAAGTGTTATTTGCTGGTGCATACGGAACAATGTTGCGGGCCGCTGAATTACATCTCAATAACATGATTTCCGACGGTAAGCCACATCCGGTCTGGCGTCAAACAAATGGTCTTGGCACACTGCTTTTGCAAGATCCAACAAATTTTGGCGCGTCATCTGGCAAAGCCATTACCGTAAGCGATTTAAAGAAAATTTCTCCTTGCTGGTACCCCGTGCATGCGATGGGCTACAACTTTATCAAGAGCAATGGGGTATCCGCAGTCACTATTGCAGAGCGACTACGCGGCCTGGTCAAAGGCTACCAGGAACGCGGATTCAAATGTAACGAAGTTATCATCGTCACGCATAGCATGGGGGGCTTGCTGGCCCGTGCATTGATACACCCCAGCTATGGGAAGATGCTTGATGATAAAGATGTGAAAATTCTGGGCATTTATCACAACGTGATGCCAACCATTGGTGCCGCAGGGGCGTATAAACGCATGCGTTTTGGCTTTCAGGAAAGGGAAGGCTCCCTAGCCGAAATAGAGGCCAGCGTTCTAGGCATCAACGGTATGCATGCCACCGCCATTCTAGCAAATGCACCGGCGCCACTGGAAATGATGCCTGGTGCGGCATATGGCCAGAATTGGCTGAAAATCGTAGATGCACAGGATAAAATTCTATGGAGCTGGCCTCGCGATAAGGCCACTGCATTGGAAAGCATTTATCTTCAGCCAGCCAATGCATGGTGGAGGCTAATCAATCCAAACTGGGTAAACCCTGCGGACCTCCCTTATGAAAAAGGCGGGGGTATAGAAAGAACAATGGAGCGAATAAAATATGCTTCAAAATTTCTATCGTCCATAGAGAAAAAATTCCATCCAAACACTTATGCAAGCTATTGCGATTCCAGAAATTTTTTAAGTTACGGCGATGTCGTATTTAAATTAATTGACGGTCTTTACAGCGGCTCTAACGATCCGTGGAATAAATTTGAGCCGCTACCTGAAAAATGGAAATTACTTGAAGATGATAGCAAGGGCCAACTCCTGGTTCAGGCCGGAGGAAAAAAATTAAAATTAAAGCTACAGCCAGCCAGTGCGCGCGGTGATGGGACGGTACCGTCAGACCGTTCTGCACGGCACATCACAGGCACACTTTTCGTACATGGCATGACGGAAGCGAATGGTTATGACCACCAGAACAGCTATGCCGATACAAATGTTATGGCATCCATGCTGTATTCCATCGTACAAATTGCCAAGACGGCAAAATGGGATTAATCCATGAATAATAAGATAAAGAAAACAATTTTTCTCACGATCACAGTTATTACGATGGGATTCCTATCCGCCTACGCGAAAAAAAATTCAGCCAAGGAGATCATAATGCCTGAAAATTTCAAACTCAGCAAACGCCTGGAAACACTATTTTTAAAAACAAAAATTGTATGTTTCGGGCGCTATGCCCTAGAGATTCCGCAAGAAGCACAACTCATATCAGGAGGAACAACAATTCTTTCAGAAATTAAAACCATACCAGGCGGAGTGACAGAAAAAAACGAACGCATTGCAGAAGAAATTGAAAAAATAAAAAAAAATGACCCAACCTCTGAAATTACATATAATGGAAAAGGTCCAATAGAAAATAGCTGGCAACTTCAATACTATGATGGAGAATTCGCCAAGGAAGATGGTCATTTAATTTTCAAGACATATATTATAAAAGGAAATCATATATTTATTCTTGATGGATCAACGAGAAAAGGTGAAACAATAGCAGATTCCATAGGAAATCAAATGGTCCGCGCTAATAACTTACGTCTGCACGATGAAAATGAAGTTCCCAAGGAACCCGGCTATTGCATCGAACATGGCTTCATGAGCGACAACAAGTATGAAAGTCAGGAGATGGCGGATGCAGGCCTGTATTTCCCCAGCTTTCCAGACGTGACTTTTTCCATTACATCGAATAAAAATGCATACGGTGACTACCCTCCGGCTGAATATGATGCAAAAGTACGTGGAGAATTATCATTACTTGCCCGCATCCAGCAGGCGAAAGACCAACAAGGCAAGAATTATCCCGCTCGCACGCTGCTACGCGAAGGCAAGCGTGACGTGCAGCACTGGCATGGTGAGGAATCGTTGATACGGCGTACCGATGGCGTGCATGATTTTGAATGGACACTGGTGGGTACGCCGCGCGATATCGCCTATCCATCGGTGCTGGAAGCATCCATGTACACCAAAGTCGCCCACAACCTGGTCGGCGCCGCCGAAGCATCGTCGCTGACCGATGAGGAGGCGATTGCCTTGTGGGACAAGCTGTTGTCCGGCCTGAAGTTCCGGGTGAAGGTGCCGGGTGCGCCGCCGGGTTCGTACTATATCGATCCCGACAAGCCGGCGCAGTGACAGCTGAATAAGCTCATGCTGGCGCCATGCCAGCCATTGCGCTAGCATGGCCTTTTGCCTGGAAGCTTCCATGCCCATCACCCTGCGCCCCGCCCTGCCCCTTGATATCGACACCCTGTGGGCCCTGCGCACGGTGGCCGTGCGCGTCAGTTGCGCCACGCACTATGCGCCGGAGCAAATTACTGTGTGGACGGCTTCGCCCGTGCCGCCAGCTTATGCGGCCATGCTGGCTGCCGGTGGCGGCATCGTGGCGATGCAGGGCGAGGCCATTGCCGGCTATGCCATGCTGGACGTAGATAAACACGAAGTCGATGCCGTGTTTGTCGATCCTGCCCGCGCGGGACTCGGTATCGGCAAGCGGCTGCTGGCGGCGCTGGAGCAACTGGCGCGCGAACGAGGCATTGCGCGCCTGCACCTGTCCGCGTCGCTGAACGCCGTGCCGTTTTACCAGGCCGCAGGATTTATCTCCTTGCGCGAGGAAGCATATGCGCATCCGAGCGGCATCAGCCTGGCCAGCGTGGCGATGGAAAAGCAGCTGGTGGTGGCCTGAACAGCCAGTCGTCTGGCGCAGCGGCTTCAGACTCGGCCAGGCATTGCCGCAGTTTCGCGATCAGGCAGATGGACGAGCCGTCGTACCAGGCGCCGAGGCGTTCTTTCTGATTATTGATATTTGCAGCATCTCAATCCGCTTCCCACGCGATGCCAGCCGGCCGCGCGCCGCCTGTCTTGAAGAAGGCGACGAAGGCGCGCTGGCATAAATCCACATCCACGCACCACGCTTCCGGATACTCATCCACCTGGCCATTCGACAGCAGATAGCTGCATTCCCCCGTCTCCTCCTCGTCGCCCAGCGAGTGAAAACTCAGGTCGTCCTGTCCCGACAGATACATCAGCCAGGCATTGCCGCCATTGCGCAGCATGCACAGGGCCGGGCCTTGCTCGGCATCTTCGGCCATGGTCAGCCACAGTTCGCACTGGGCCAGCGTGCGCGCGTCCAGCAGCGCCTGTTCCAGCGCAGCGATAGTGCCAACGGCGCGCGGCTCGCCGTGCAGATTCAGTGCCATCGTCATGCTTTTTTTCCGCTCAGGTCATCCATGGCCAGGGCTGTGCTCAGATACAGCTTGCCGCTGAGGTCCTTTAACAGGCTGCTCTGGCGCAGGCGGTCCATCACGGGGCCCTTCACTTCGGCCAGGTTCAGGCTGATGCCGCGCTTGGCCAGCGTGCTGTTGAGTTCGATCAAGCCCAGCAAGGCCGTGCTGTCGATCTGGTTAACGGCCGACAGCACCAGCACCAGGTGGCGCGCCGTCGGGTGTCCCCGCAGCTCGTCTTCCACGCGCTCCGTGACGGCTTCGACGTTGCCGAAGAACAGGCCCGCATCGATGCGCAGCAGCAAGACGTCCGGCAGGGTTTGCGCTTCATAGCGCTCCACGTTGCGGAAGTGCTCGCTATTCGGGATGCGGCCCAGCACGGCGATGTGCGGGCGGCTGGCGCGCCAGATCAGGGTACCCATCGACAGCAGCACGCCGATCACCACGCCCGCTTCCACGCCCAGCACCAGCACGCCGGCCGTCGTCGCCAGCAGGGCCAGGGCATCGCTGCGGTCATAGCGCCACGACAGTTTCAAGGTGTCCCAGTCCAGCAGGCTGCTGACGGCAAAGATGATGGTGGCCGCCAGCACCGGCAACGGCAGCAGCGCCAGCCAGCCCGTGGGCGCCACCAGCGCCAGCGCCAGCAGTCCCGCCGTGATGATGCTGGCCAGCGGCGTGTTGGCGCCTGCCTGGAAATTGACGGCCGAGCGCGAAATCGAGCCCGTGACGGGGAAGCCGCCCGACAGCGCGCTGGCCACGTTGGCCGCGCCCAGGCCCAGCAGTTCGCGGTTCGTGTGCAGCTTTTCACCGCGCTTTTGCGCCAGGGTCTGGGCGGCGGACATGCTCATCAGGAAGATGATGAAGGCGATCAGCAGCGCCGGCGACAGCAGGGTGCGCCAGTGGGCGCTCGAGGTGGCCAGGTTCAGGCCCGGCAAGCCGCTGGGCACGTGGCCCGTCGTCTGCACGCCCATCGTTTCCAGACCGCCATAGGCGACCAGCGCGATGCCGGCCAGCACCAGCGCCATCGGCGCCAGGCGCGCGCCCACGTCGGCCGCCACCTTGTTCAAGCCGCAGCGCTGCAGCAGGCGCGACAGATAGCGCTTGGCCAGCCACAGGAACAGCAGGCCGGACAGCCCGAGCACGAGGCTGGGCGTGTGCCAATGGGGCCAGGTGGCGCCCAGGAGCGGCGTGATTTGCCCCCAGATGATCAGGATCGCGGCGCCATTGCTGAAACCGCTGATCACGGGGCGCGACAGGAAACTGGCCATGAAACCCAGGCGCAGCACGCCGCACAGCAGCAGGACGAGGCCGCTGATGAAGGCCAGCTGGGCGGCCAGCACGATATACAGGGAGGAGCCGGGATCGGCCAGCGGCGCCAGGGCGGCGGCCGTCATCAGGGAAACGATGGCCATCGGGCCCACCGATTGCGTCATGCTGCTGCCGAACAAGGCGTACAGCACGGGCGGCAGGATGCTGGCGTAGATGCCCACCACGGGCGGCAAGCCCGCCACCAAGGCGTAAGCCATGCCTTGCGGCACCATCATCATGGCGACAACGATACCGGCAGTGATGTCTCCGGCCAACAGAGGACGCCGGTATTGCCTGAGCCAGAGCAGCATGGATGATCCCAAAATCTGAAAACCGAAGCCTATCATGCGACGAGGCCGGCTGACAGGGGGATGTACTTACTCTTGCAGCAATTGCGCCTTCACGGCATCGAGGATTTCCGTCGATAACACCTCGTCATCGACGCAGCGCGCCAGCACCATGGCACCCACCATGGCGGAAAACGTGGCGATCGCCTGCTGTCGCCGTTCTTCCGGTGCGCCGTCGGGTAGCAAGCCCTGCAGCAAGGCGAACTGCTGCTGCGTCGCCTTTGTAAACGCGGGACGCGCGCCGGGCGACATGCGCGCCGCATCGACGCCCATGGCCGCCGCCGGGCAGCCTCCGCCGGGCTGGTCGCGGTGCCGGGTGGTCAGGTAGTTGTCGATAATCGCCGGCAGTGCCCGCTGCGGGTCGCTGGCGACCTTCGCCCGCCAGCCTTCCAGCGATTTCTCCAGGGCATATTGGCACGCCTCGATCATCAAGTCTTCCTTGGATGCGAAATGGCCGTAGAAACCGCCATGCGTGAGGCCCGCGTTCTTCATCAGGTCGGCCACGCCGATGCCGTCATAACCCTTTTCGCGGAACAATCTGGCCGCTACGTCCACGATGCGCTCGCGGTTCAGCGCCGCCTGTTCCCTGCTTACTTTCATGCTGCCCTCCCATATTTATGTCAACCATCATATAACTTTACGCCCGTTTTCGCCACTCTGTTAGCGAGCGCACCGTTTGATGCGGGTGCCGCGCCGATACTGGACCTTCGTTTACAAGGAGGCCAGCATGAACGAGAACAAGGACCAGTCCGCCGGCAATTTGCAGCGCAGCATCCAACAGGAGCAGGATCAGCACGATCAGCAGCACGATGCCGCCAAATCCGGCCAGGAAAGCAAGCAGCCCGTGCAGACGGGCCACCGCAGCCAGCCCGTCCCGCCCCTGCCCGCCCAGCACCTGGACAAGCCTGGCATCGAAGGCGAGATGCAGTTGCAACCGCGCTTCCTGGCGCCCGACTACTGCGGCAGCGGCAAGCTGGCCGGCATGGTGGCCGTCATCACGGGCGGCGATTCGGGCATCGGCCGCGCCGTGGCCGTGCTGTACGCGCGCGAAGGGGCCGATGTCGCCATCATTTACCTGAACGAACACGCGGACGCCCACGAAACGAAGCGCTATGTGGAAGCGGAAGGCCAGAGCTGCCTCCTGATTCCCGGCGACGTGCGCGACCAGGGCTTTTGCCAGGACGCCGTCAGCCAGGTGATGGCCAAGTTCACGCGCATCGACGTGCTGGTGAACAACGCTGCCTTCCAGGAACATGCGGAATCCTTGCTCGACCTGAGCGAGGAACGCTTCGACCTCACCATGAAAACCAATGTCTACGGGTACTTTCACATGGCCAAGGCCGTGCTGCCGCATTTGCAGCGGGGTGCGTCCATCATCAACACGGGCTCCGTGACGGGCTTGCAAGGCTCGAAGCACTTGCTCGACTATTCCACCACCAAGGGCGCTATCCATGCGTTCACCATGGCGCTGGCCGGCAACTTGCTCGACAAGGGCATCCGCGTCAACGCCATCGCACCCGGCCCCGTCTGGACGCCGCTCAACCCGGCCGACAAGTCGCCCGAAGACATCCAGAAATTCGGCCAGGACACGGACATGCGCCGCCCGGCCCAGCCGGAAGAACTGTCGCCCGCCTACGTCTTCCTGGCCTCGCCCGCCTGTTCCAGCTACATCAGCGGCATCGTCCTGCCCATCACCGGCAGCGTGGGGGAATAAGCGATGGCGCGCGCACTGTGGAAAGGCGCCATCAGTTTCGGCCTCGTGCACATCCCCGTCGAGATGATTTCCGCCAGTCTCGACCATGAACTGGACTTGTCCATGCTGGACCGGCGCGACTTCGCGCCCATCGGCTACAAGCGCTACAACAAGAAGACGGGCAAGGAAGTCGAGTGGGACGACATCATCAAGGGCTATGAATACAAGACGGACGAATACGTGGTGCTGTCCGAGGAAGATTTAAGGCAAGCCAATGTGAAGGCCACGCAAACCATCGACATAGACACCTTTGTCGATGCGGCCGAGGTACCGCTAACCTTTTACGAGCACCCGTATTATTTGCTGCCCGCCAAGGGCGGCGAGAAAGTCTATGCGCTGCTGCGCGAAACCTTGCGCAAGGCCAACAAGGTAGCCATCGCCAGCGTGGTCATGCGCACCAAGCAGCATTTGTGCGCGCTCGTGTGCGTGGGTGACGCCATCGTGCTCAACACCCTGCGCTACGCCGATGAAATCCGCCCCACGGATGACCTGGACTTGCCGCCCAACACCATGAGGGCGGCAGGTATTTCCGACAAGGAGCTCAAAATGGCCCTGTCTCTGGTCGAAGGCATGAGCGACGAGTGGGAACCCGGGCAATACCACGACAGCTACCGCGAAGACGTGCTGGCGCTGGTGAAGAAGAAAATCAAGGCCAGACAGACCAAGACCATCACACCGCCCGCGCCCGAACGGGAAGAAGAGCAAGGCAGCAACGTCATCGACCTGGTCGCCCTGCTGCAGCAAAGCCTGGGCAAGAAAGCGCCCGCCGCGCCGGCCCGCAAGCGCGCGGCCTCGTCCACTGCCCGCAAACCGGCACCATCGAGGCATAAGGCGGCCTGAACCACCCATGCGGCCCGGGAGACTCTTCAATAATACAAATGCATTGACTTTGATCAGGCTTCTCGCTACGTTATGCACAGGCGTGCCGCCCGGCAAGCCCTGTCACGCGTGCGGAAAAAATGGATGCCGAGTTAGATCAGCTTATCCTCAGCGGCGCCCCTGGCGGCGTTGTCATCACGAACGAAGATCATGTCGTCGTGCGCTGGACGCCCGGTGCGCAGCGCATTTTCGGCTATGCCAGCGAAGAAGCGCTGGGTCAGACGCTGTGGGAGCTGATCTCCCTGCCGGGACAGGCCGAAGCGTCCCCGCTGATCGACGAGCAGCTGGCCCAGCACGGCAGCTACGACCGCGAATCGCTGCGGCGGCGCAAGGATGGCGAGCTCATCTACGTCGATGTCGCATGCCAGACCGCACAGGCCGGGGTGGATGCCCCCCGCTACCTGATTTCCACCATGAAGGACACGACCTTGCTGAAGGCGGCGCGCGACGCCCAGTTCGTCGACGTGCGCTACCGCGTGCTGTTCGAATCGACGCCGGACAGCGTCATCATGGTCAATGCCACGGGCGCCATCGTGCTGGCCAACGAGCAGGCACAGCGCCTGTTCGGCTACGCGGAAGGCGAATTGAACGGCAGGCAAATCGATAGCCTGCTGCCGCAACGCCTGCGCCATTCGCACGTGGCGCACCGCTCGCGCTATTTCGACCAGCCGCGCACGCGCACCATGGGCGCCGACCTGGAATTGCTGGGTTTGCGCAAGGACAACATCGAGTTCCCCGTCGAAATCAGCCTGTCGCCGATCCAGACGGAGATCGGCACCTTCGTCATCAGCGCCATCCGCGACGTCAGCGACCGCCGCCGGGCCGAGCAGAAGTTCCGCGGCCTGCTCGAATCGGCGCCGGACGCCATCGTCATCGTCAACGGCGATGGCGAGATCGTGCTCGTCAACTCGCAGACGGAACGCCTGTTCGGCTACTCGCGCGCGGAGCTGCTGGGGCGCAACGTGGAAGTGCTGATCCCGGCCCGCTATGCGCACGATCATCCGCGCCACCGCCAGTCATTTTCCACGGCGCCGCGTGCCCGCTCCATGGGCGCGGGCCTAGAACTGTACGGCTTGCGCCGCGATGGCACCGAGTTTCCCGTCGAAATCAGCCTGTCGCCGCTGGAAACGGACGAAGGCGTGCTGGTCTCGTCGGCCATCCGCGACATCACCGAGCGCAAGCGCATCGAACGCACGCTCAACGAACAGAAAATCGAACTCGAGCGGGCCAGCCAGGCGAAAGACCGCTTTCTCACCAGCATGTCGCACGAACTGCGCACGCCGCTGAACGCCATCCTCGGCTTTGCCCAGCTGCTGGCCAACGAATCCCTGCCCGCGACCGTGCTGCAAAAGCGCGCCTTCGTGCAAAACATCGTCACCTCGGGGCGCCACCTGCTCACCCTGATCAATGAAATCCTCGACCTGGCCAAGATCGAATCGGGCAGCCTGAGCCTGTCGATGGAAGCGGTGACGCTGCCCGCGCTGATCGAGGAAGTGCGCGTGATGGTGGAAGAGCAGGCGCAGCAGCGTCATATCCACCTGATTTTTCCGGCCTGCGAGCCGCTGACGATCCGGGCCGACCATACGCGCCTCAAGCAAGTGCTGCTGAATCTGCTGTCGAACGCCATCAAGTACAACCGCCCGGACGGCAAGGTGGAGCTGGAAATTTCGCAGCCCGATGCGCAGCACGTGCGCATCGCCATCCGCGACACGGGCAAGGGACTGGACGAGGCGCAGATGGCCGAACTGTTCCAGCCGTTTAACCGCCTGGGACAGGAGGCGGGCAGCGAGGAAGGCACGGGTATCGGCCTCGTCGTCACCAAGCGCCTGGTCGAACTGATGGGCGGCTGCATGGGCGTGCACAGCTGCATTGGCGTGGGCAGCGTATTCTGGATCGAACTGGGCACCACGGCCGCGCCGCCCGCCAGCCGGCAGCCGGAATATCTGCCCGAGCCCGCCGGCGACACAGGGGACGATGACGGCGGCCAGGCGCTGCTGCTGTACGTGGAAGACAACCCGGCCAGCCTGCGCCTGGTGGAAGACATCGTCAGCTTCCTGCCCCACCTGCGCATGATCTCGGCCACCGACGCGCGCCAGGGCATCGCGCTGGCGCTGGAACGCCATCCCGATGTCATCCTGATGGATATCAACCTGCCCGGCATGAATGGAAACCAGGCGCAGCGCATCCTGCGCAACGATGCGCGCACGGCGCACATCCCCGTCATCGCCCTGACGGCCAACGCCATGAAGGGCGATATCCGGCACGGTCTGGCCTCGGGCTTTTTCCGCTACCTGACCAAACCCGTCGAGATTCCCCAGCTCAACGCTGCCATCGAGGAAGCCCTGCAACTGGCGCGCGCCACCCTGCCGCTCAAGCCGGAGGCGTAAAAGCCAGCTTTTTCATGGCTGCGTCAAGGCCTTTCGCGCTGCGCGCATAGCCGTCCCACGGGGTATTGCCCACGCCGAGACGGCTGTGCACATTGCCCACGTTCCACTGGTCGCCCGCCTCCAGCTCGTCGAGTTCATCCCAGGCCAGCGGCACGGAAATGCCCAGCCCCGAGCGTGTGCGGGCCGACCACGCGCACACGGTGGTGGCGCCCCGGCCATTGCGCAAATAATCGATGAAAATCTTGCCGACGCGATTCGCGGGACCGCTCTTGACGACAAACCTCTCCGGGATGTGCTGCGCCATGTGCGCCACGATGGCTTGCGAAAACGCTTTTACCGTATCCCAGTCGTGCTTGGGCCGGATCGGCACGACCACGTGCAAACCCTTGCCGCCGCTGGTTTTCAGCCAGGCGGGCAAGCCCAGTTCCGTCAGGACGGCGCGCAGCAGCATGGCCGCTTCGCGAATGGCGGGCCAGGCCACGCCCTTGCCCGGGTCCAGGTCGAACACCAGGCGGTTCGGCGTGTCGTAGGCGCTGGCCAGCGCGTTTTGCGTGTGAAATTCCACCACATTCCACTGCGCCGCGGACAACAGCCCTTGCAGGCTGGCCACTTCCAGCATGGGCGGGTGTTCCGGGTCCAGCCGTGCATCGAGCTGTTCGATGCCCGGCATTGTCGAAGTGTCAATATGTTTCTGAAAAAATAGCTCGCCTCCGACGCCAGCGGGTGCACGCACGAGCGACACGGGGCGCCCGCGCAGGTGTACGAGCATCAGCTTGCCCACCAGCGCGTAATAGCACACCAGGTCGATCTTCCTGGCGCCGCTGTCGCTGTCAATCACGCGATCCGCATGGCTGACCTTGAAACTGGCCGGCAAGGCACAGTCCGGCATGGATTTGCTCTCCATTGTCTTCTCCTTCTCGATTCGCCGCGCCCGCTCGCGCACGATGGCGGCCGGCTTTTTATCTTCGCGCAAGCCGTGAAACACGGCATGGCGCACGGCACCGCCACTGGTCCATTGTGCAAAACCGACCTCGGCCACCAATTGCGGCTGGACCCAGATGGGCTGGCGCACGCCGCCAGCCTTGCCTTCAAACGGACTCGTCTCGATAGCCAGCGCATCGAGCCGGCGCCGCAAGTCGCGCAGGCTGGCATCGTCAAAGCCGCTGCCCACATTGCCCGCATAGCGCAGCTTGCCCTGCTCATCATGCACGCCCAGCAACAGCGAACCTATCCCTTCGCGTGCGCCCTGCGGTGCCGTATAGCCGCCGATGACGAATTCCTGGCGCAGCCCGCATTTGAGCTTGATCCAGTCGCCCGAGCGGCGCGTGACGTAGGGCGAGCCGCGCCGCTTGCCGATCACCCCTTCCAGCCCCAGGCGGCAGGCGTGGTCCAGCAGCCGCTGCGGTGCGGCATCGAGCGCGTCACTGAAGCGCACCAGCGGCGATGCGGGCAAGCTCTGCAGCAGCCCTTGCAGCAGCGCCCTGCGCGCCTCGACGGGCTGGCCTCGCAGATCGTGGCCATCGAAGTACGGCACGTCGAACAGGTAATACACGATCTCGCTGGTCGTTTCCGCGTCGAACGCGCGCTGCAAGGCGCCAAAATCCGGGTGCCCGCTGCTGTCGTTGACGACGATTTCACCGTCATACCAGCCTGGCGGCAAGCTCAACTGTTCCAGCGCTTGCCGCAGCTTCGGCAGTTTCGCCGTCCAGTCATTGCCATTGCGCGTGATTAACGCAATATGATCGCCATCGCAACGTGCGAGGATGCGGTAGCCGTCGAATTTCACCTCGAAAATCCAGTCTTGCGCATCTGGCGGCGGTGCATCGACGAGGGTGGCCAGCTGTGGCGACAAGGTGGCGGGCAACCCGGCAGCCGGCGGCGCGGCCGCCACCTTGCGCTTGGGCATGGCCTTGCTCCTGACGCTGTCGGGGAACTCGTCCACGACAGAAAATTCCTCTGCCGGCCGCGCATAGTCGTCTTTTTCCTTGATCAGCAGCCAGGCAGGCTGCTTTTCGCTGCGTTTGTCTCCCTTGCCTTTCATGCGCACCAGCACCCACTTTCCATGCATCTTGTGGCCGTGCAAAGTAAACTTCAGATCGCCGGCCGCCAGCGCCTTGCGCGCATCGGGCGTGGCTGGCTGGGGCTGCCACGTCCCTTTATCCCAGATGATGACCTTGCCCGCGCCATACTGTTTCTCGGGGATCGTGCCTTCAAAACTCGCATACGCAATCGGATGGTCTTCCACCTGCACGGCCATGCGTTTGTCGCGCGGGTCGTAGCTGGGGCCTTTCGGCACGGCCCAGCTTTTCATCGTGCCATCGAGTTCCAGCCGAAAATCATAGTGCAAACGGCTGGCCCAGTGCTTCTGGATGACAAAGGTGAGCACGTCGTTCGCATCCTCGTCGCCCCCTGCAGGCTCGGGCGTGACGGCGAAATTGCGTTTGGCTTGATACGTTTTCAAGGCGGCTTTCATGGCGGCCCCATGCGGTGATGATGTCGTCTAGTCTAGTCTGCGACAGATTCGGGCGCGGTACGCCAGCTAACAGAGTGCTTGCCCTAGCAAATGTAAGTGTTTGTAATTAGAAAAAAACGTGTCAACGGTATTGCCGCACGGCGCGTTTTTTGCCTCAGTGACAGGGGGCTGATCTCCTGAACTACAACCCCACTTCTTGAGGAACTGCACCATGAAAAAACGCATTTTCAACTTGACCGCTACTCTGATCGCCGGCTTGTTCGCTACCGCAGCCTTTGCTCAAACGCCAGCCGCGCCTGCCAAGGACGAAGCCAAGCACACCAAGGAAGTGGCAAAAGCGGAAGCCAAGGAAACCAAGGCCGTAGTCAAAGCCGATGCCAAGGAAGCGGCCGTCGTCGCCGATGCGAAAGCCGATGTTGCCAGCGCCAAGGCCGACGCCAAAGTCGCCAAGGAAAAAGCGCATCACAAAGCGAAAAAAGCCAAGGCCAAAGCTGACGAAGCCAAAACTGAAGCGACCGCAGCAGCAGCCAAATAATCCATACAGCGCGTTTCATGCGCCATACAAAAAGACAGCTTCTGCTGTCTTTTTGCATTTTTACACCGTCTTCTTCAATTAACCTCGCTTAACTCACCCGATTGTAAGAAAGTGTAAACAAGGTCAACGGCAAGCTTCCGGGCCGCGTTTTATGCTCAGTGACACGGGAATCATCCCTGTACCAACAGACGTACCAGACAAACCACCACTGAGGACTGCACCATGAAAAAAGTAATTGCTACCCTGATCGCCGGCCTGTTCGCAACCGCAGCCTTCGCCCAAACCCCGGCAGCACCTGCAGCCGCTCCGGCAGCCTCGGTTCCTGCCAAAGTGGAAGCGGCCCACACCAAGGCCGTCGTGAAAGCGGACGCCAAGGAAGCGCAAGCCGTCGTCAAAGCGGATGCAAAAGAAGCGAAAGCAGTCGTCGCCGCAAAAACGGAAGTGGCCAGCGCCAAAGCGGAAGCGGCTACCACGAAAGCCAAGGCACACCACAAGGCCAAGAAAACCAAAGCCAAGGCTGACGAAAAGCTGGCATCGGCCACCGCCGAAGCAGCACCAGTAGCGGCACCAGCAGCAGCCAAGTAATCCCCCACACCATCGCTTGTCACTCGCCAGGAAAATACAATGAAAAAAGTTATCGCCACCCTCATCGCCGGCCTGTTCGCTACCGCAGCCTTCGCTCAAGCCCCTGCCGCTCCGGCAGCATCGGCAGCATCGGTTCCGGCCAAGGCGGAAGCAGCCCACACGAAAGCCGTGGTCAAGGCTGAAGCCAAGGAAACCAAGGCCGTCGTGAAAGCCGATGCGAAAGAAGCGGCCGTCGTCGCCGATGCAAAAGCCGACGTGGCCAGCGCCAAGGCCGACGCCAAAGCCACCAAGGCCAAGGCCCATCACAAGGCCAACAAAGCCAAAGTAAAAGCGGATGCAGCCAAAGCGGCGGAAGCCGCTCCAGCAACGCCAGCCAAGTAATCCACCGCGTTTCCAGAAAAAGACAGCTTCGGCTGTCTTTTTTTCATTGCGGGACAACAAAACAACCAGAAAGCATCACCCGCACTCTGCCAGCCCCCATGTAAATCCATGTAAAGACAGGAAAAACGACGCTTTCCAGTCACAAAGTATTTGCCACGTTGGCCACTGCTAAAATAGAATTGCGAATTATTCTCATTCTCATTCATATTTTCAGGAGCCGTTTCATGTCAGGTCGCATCCTTCCATCATCCCGCCCAGCACTATCGCTGCACCCGCTGGCCCTGGCTATTTCGCTGGCGCTGGGCGCCGGCATGGCGCATGCCGCCGATAGCTCTGCGGCCGATGGCGCTACCGACGACGTGCCGGTGATGCAAACCATTACGGTCACGGGCAGCAGCGACGCAACCGCGTACACGACGCGCAAGAGCGCATCGGCCAGCAAGTTCGACCTGTCGCTGCGCGATACGCCGCAAGCCGTCTCCGTTGTCACGCGCGCACAGATGGATGATTTCAAGCTCGATAACGCCAGCAAGGTGCTGGCGCAAACCACGGGCGTGACGGTCGAGGCGGTGGAAACGGACCGCACCTATTACACGGCGCGCGGCTACGACGTCACCAATTTCCAGTTCGACGGCGTGGGCCTTCCTTTCGTCTTCGGCAACGTGATGGGCGACCTCGATACGGCGCTGTTCGAACGCGTCGACATCGTGCGCGGCGCGAACGGCCTGATTTCCTCCACAGGCAATCCATCGGCCACCGTCAACTTCGTGCGCAAGCGCCCTGGCGCCGGCCTGGCCGCTTCCGCCGGCGTCACCCTCGGTTCCTGGAATACGCGCCGCCTCGATGCGGACGTCTCCACGCCGCTCAGCGCCGATGGCAAGGTGGCCGCGCGCTTCGTCGTCGCGCATGAAGAAGGCGATTCCCACCTCGACCGCTACTCGCCGCGCAAGGATGTCGCCTACGCCATCGTCGAAGCGAAATTCACGCCGGACACCAGCCTGAGCGTGGGCCACAGCTACCAGAACAACCTGGCCAAAGGCGGCATGTGGGGCGCCCTGCCCATCGCCTACACGGACGGCACGCCGACCAACTACCCGATTTCCACTTCGACCTCGGCCGACTGGTCGCGCTGGAACATCCTCAACAACAGCACCTTCGCCGAACTGGCGCACCAGTTCAATGCTGATTGGCGCGTGACCGCCACCGCCACCTACAACCGCTCCACCTCCGACTCGAAGCTGTTCTATGTCTACGGTACGCCGGACAAGGCCACGGGCGACGGCCTGTTCAGCTACCCTTCGCGCTATGGCTCGGCCAACAAGCAGCGCCTGCTCGATGTCGCCGCCACGGGAAAATTCATGCTCGCGGGGCGCCAGCATGACCTCAGCATGGGACTGGCGTGGTCGAAATCCACGCTCGACGACGTGTCCTACTATGGCCGCGGCATCGGCACGGCCCTGCCAAATGGCACGGCGTTCGACGGCTCCTACCCGGAACCGGCGTTTGACGCCTCGACCGACGGCAGCGCCTACAAGGATGAACGCAAGAACGCCTACCTGGCCGCCCGCTTCAACCTGGCCGACAATGCCAAGCTGCTGGCAGGCGTGAATAGCGTCAAGGCCGACAGCACGGGCAGCGCGTATGGCGTCAGCCAGGCCAAGTCGCAAAGCGACACCACGCCGTATGTCGGGCTCGTGTACGACATCGGCCGCCATGTCTCGGCCTACGGCAGCTACACGGAGATTTTCAACCCGCAAAGCAGCATCGACAGCACCGGCCAGACCCTGGCGGCAGCCACCGGCAAGAGCCTGGAAGCGGGCCTGAAAAGCGAGTGGTTCGACGGCCGCCTGAACCTGTCCGGCGCGCTGTTCAAGACGCGCCAGAAGAACGTGGCGGAAGCGGCTGGCACCACGCCCGACTTGAAGACCTTCTACAAGGGCGTCGATTCGGAATCGCAGGGCTTCGAGCTCGATGCCTCGGGCGAACTGGCGAAGGGCTGGCAGGCGAACGCCGGCTATGCGCAGCTGCGCATCAAGGGCAACGACGGCAAGGATGCGCGCACCTTCATCCCGCGCAAGCAGTTCCACCTGGCCACCACCTACCATGTGCCGGCCGTGCCGGCGCTGAAAGTGGGCGCCAGCCTGACGTGGCAGGACGCCATCCACAACCGGATCGACGACAGCACCACCCTGCACCAGGGCGCGTATGCACAACTGGGACTGATGGCCAGCTACGCCATCAGCCGCAATATCAGCCTGGCGCTGAACCTGAACAATGTGACGGACAAGAAGCACCTGACCAGCTTGTACTGGACCCAGTCGCTGTATGCGCCCGGCCGCAATGGCAGCGCCACCCTGAGCTGGAAATACTAGGGGGCGGCCATGCGACTGCGTCCTTCGATGGTCGTTCTGCACCGCTGGTTCGGCCTGGCGGTGGCGCTCTTTCTGTTCGTCTCCGGCCTGACGGGCGCCGTCATCTCGTGGGATCACGAACTCGATGCCTGGCTTAATCCGCAGCTGTTCCACGCCGCCAGCGGCGCGGACGCGGGGCCGGCAAAGCCGGTCCTGGAACTGGCGCGCCAGCTCGAGGCGCAGGACCCGCGCCTGCGCGTCAACTACACGCTCACGGCGCTCGAACCCGGCCACGCGGCGCTGATCTCGGTGGAAGGCCGGCTGGACCCTGCTACCGGCAAGCCGTTTGAACCGGGCTTCAACCAGGTGGCCATCGATCCCGTCACGGGCGCCATCCAGGGCACGCGTCAGTGGGGCGTGGTCTCGCTGACGCGCGAAAACCTGCTGCCTTTCCTGTATAAGCTGCACTACACCATGCACATCCCCGATGGCTGGGGCATCGAACTGGGCGTCTGGTTCATGGGCATCATTGGCATCGTGTGGCTGTTCGATTGCTTCATCGCGCTGTACCTGTCGTTCCCGAACTGGCGCAGCCGGCGCAAGTCGCTGGCCTTCCGCTGGCGCGAAGGCGGCCACAAACTGAACTTCGACCTGCACCGCTCGGGCGGCGTGTGGGTCTGGTTACTGCTGCTGGTGCTGGCCGTCACTTCCGTGTCGATGAATTTGCAAACCCAGGTGATGCGTCCCCTGGTGGCGAAGTTGTCCACCCTCAGCCCGAACGCCTTCGACAGCCGCTCGCCGCAGCCGCCCGACCAACCCATCGAACCGTTGCTGACGCGCGAACAGGCGGTGGCGCTGGCCAGGACGGAAGCGGCAAGGCGCGGCTGGACGCTGCCGGCCGGCGGCGTGTTTTACTCGTCGAGCTACGGCCTGTATGGCGTGGGTTTCTTCGAGGCGGACAATGACCATGGCGACGGTGGCCTGGGCAATGCATGGCTGTACTTCGATGGCCGCGATGGCAAGCCGGCTGGCGGCGTGGTACCCGGCACGGGCAGCGCGGGCGACATCTTCCTGCAAGCGCAATTCCCGCTGCATTCCGGCCGCATACTCGGCCTGCCGGGCCGCATCCTGATTTCCGCCATGGGCCTGGCGGTAGCCATGCTGAGCGCGACGGGACTGATCATCTGGCTGCGCAAGCGCCGCGCACGCGTGCGGCAAACCGGCAAGGCTGCCCATGAAGCACATCAGCTTCATGTCACCTTCAGCAAATAGGCGCGGCAAACCGCCACACGGCGGCGTAATTGGGCAACACTGGCCACCGCCCCCTCGCCACGAAAGCAGTCCATGCGCCGCCCCGGCGCAAGACATCTTGAAAGCCATTCAGCACGCGGATGGCACGCAGATGTAAGCGTTTGTAATGACCGTCAACGGCAGCGATCCGGAGCGCGTTTTATGCTCAGTGATACGGGAATCATCCCGGCACCAACAGACATACCAAACAAACCACCACTGAGGACTGCACCATGAAAAAAGTAATTGCTACCCTGATCGCCGGCCTGTTCGCAACTGCAGCCTTCGCCCAAACCCCGGCAGCTCCTGCAGCCGCTCCGGCAGCCTCGGTTCCTGCCAAAGTGGAAGCGGCCCACACCAAGGCCGTCGTGAAAGCCGATGCCAAGGAAGCGCAAGCCGTCGTCAAAGCGGATGCAAAAGAAGCGAAAGCAGTCGTCGCCGCAAAAACGGAAGTCGCCAGCGCCAAAGCGGAAGCGGCTACCACGAAAGCCAAGGCCCACCACAAGGCCAAGAAAACCAAAGCCAAAGCTGACGAAAAGCTGGCATCAGCCACCACCGAAGCGGCACCAGCAGCAGTACCGGCACCAGCAGCAGCCAAGTAATTCCGACACCCTTTACTGACCACACATACCAAGGATCTCATCATGAAAAAAGTCATCGCCACCCTGATCGCCAGCCTGTTCGCCACCGCCGCTTTCGCCCAGGCGCCTGCCACTCCTGCCGCCACGCCAGCGACGCCTGCCGTCGCAGCCACCCCGGCAGTCAAGGCCGAGGCACCGGCAGTCAAGGCCGAAACGCCAGCCGCCGCCGTCAAGCCGGCGGAGCACAAGAAAGCCAAGCATCACAAGGCAAAGAAAGCCGCGCCAGCCGACAAGGCAACGCCTGCGGAACCAGCAGTGCCGGCAGTACCAGCAACGCCAGCCAAGTAATCGCGGCGGCACCAAGCAAAAAGACAGGGTTTTCCCTGTCTTTTTTTTCGTCCGCTTTTTCGTCCGCTTATTTAGGCATCAGCACCGAGTCGATCACATTGATCACGCCATTCGACTGGTACACATCATAGGTGCTGATGTTGGCGCTGTTGCCGCCTTCGTCCGTCACCACGATGTTGTGCATGCCGTTCATGGCGAACATCAGCTTGCCGCCGCTGGCCGTGGGCAAGGTGGCTTTACCGTCATGCATCTTGATTTCCTTGGCCAGCGCCTTGAAGTCGTATTTGCCGGGTACCACGTGGTAGGTGAGGATTTTCGTCAGGGTCGCCTTGTTTTCCGGCTTGACCAGGGTATCGACGGTGCCGGCCGGCAGCTTGCCAAAGGCCGCATTCGTCGGCGCGAACACGGTGAATGGCCCCTTGCCTTTCAGGGTGTCGACCAGGCCGGCCGCCTTGACGGCAGCGACCAGCGTCGTGTGGTCGGCCGAATTGACGGCGTTGTCGACGATGTCCTTGGACGGATACATGCTCTGGCCACCGACCATGATCGTCATGTCGGCGGCAAACGGGGCGCTGGCGGCCAGCATGGAAGTGATGAACAGTGCTGCGGGAACGAAGGTGCGCATGATGGTATCTCCTGGATGACTGCGTTTGCGTGATTGCAGGAGTATTTACGTGGTGGGCCGGGGATTGGATTCAACTTATTTTTTTGGTCTGGCCTGGGTTGGAGGCGCGGGTGGTGTCGGCTTACGCGCTATGCGCTAAGCCGACCTACCGCGCTGCATGCCAAGCCGGCCTGCGCAAGCATAAAAAAAAACGGCGCCGTGCAAAGCACGACGCCGTTTTCGACAGGCTTATCGCCGCGGACCGGAAACTAGTTGGCCGCCACTTGCGGCTCCGTCTCGCCCCAGCCGCCGCCCAGGGAGCGGATCAGCGCCACCGTGGTAACGGCGCGGTTACCGCGCAATTGCACGGCGTTGCGCTCGATGGCCGCCAGGTTGCGCTGCGCGTCCAGCAGGTCCAGGTAGCTGGAACGGCCCGCGTCGTACAGCTTTTGCGCCAGGTCGGCCGAGCGGCGCGCCGAGACGACGGCTTCGTCGATCTGCTGCGTCTGGCCCGACAGGATGCGCAGGCCGGCCAGGTTGTCTTCCACCTCGGCGAAGGCCACCAGCACGCTCTGGCGATACGTCGCCACCGACTCTTCCAGCTGCGCTTCGCTGCGGCTCACGGCCGCCTTGTTGCGGCCACCGTCGATGATCGGCATCGACATCAGGGCGCCCAGCAGCCAGGAGCGGCTGCTCCACTTGAAGATGTCCGAGAAGGTATCGGACGCGCCGCCGCCGGACGCGTTCAAGGTCAAGGCCGGGAACATGGCCGATTTCGCCACGCCGATGCGCGCATTCGACGCTTCCATGGTGCGCTGCGCCGACGCGATGTCGGGACGGCGTTCCAGCAGGGAGGACGGCATGCCGGCCGGGATCACGGGCAGGAAGCCGCTATCCTGCAGCGGATTGACGGTCGCCGTGAAGCTGGCGGCCGGTTTGCCCAGCAGGACGGCCAGCGCATGTTCGCTGGTGGCGCGCTGGCGCTGCAGGCCGATGGCTTCGGCACGCACGGTCGACAGCTCCGTGCGGGCACGCGACAGGTCGAACTCGCCGATATCGCCCAGGTCATAGCGGCGCTGGTTCACATGCACGCTTTCTTCGCGCAGGCGCACCGTCTGTTCCAGAGTCGCCAGTTCGGCGTCCGTGGCGCGCAGCTGGAAGTACGTCTGCGCCACGTCGGCCTGCAAGGACAGCAGCACCGAGCGGTACGTCGCTTCCACGGCCAGCGCGTCGCTGCGCGAGGCGCTGACGTTGGACGCCACGCGGCCGAACAGATCGACTTCGTAGCTGGCCGTCAGGTTCGCCTGGTAGACATTCGTGGCCGCCACCGGCGCGCCGTTCGGCAAGCCGAGCGACACGGCGGAAGCGCGGTTGCGCTGGCCGCCCACGTTCACGCCCACTTGCGGGATGCGGTCCGCTTCGGCGATGCCGGCAATCGCCCTCGCCTGCTTGACGCGGGCGGCGGCGATGGCCAGGTTGGCATTCGCTTGCGTGGCTTCGTTGATCAGGCCAGTCAAAGCCGGATCATTGAACGCCAGCCACCACTCGCCGCGCGCCTGGCGCTCGGCAGGCACGCCCTGCTTCCAGCGCGTGCCGTCGGCCGCCGTCTGCACGGCGGGCAAGGTTTGCGCTTCCTTGAACGCGGCCGGCGTCTCGATCTGCGGCTGCTTGAACTCGGGTGCCGCGCAGGCGGCCAGCAGGACTGCGGCAGCCATGGCGGTCAGCACGGGCTTGACGCGCCAGATGATTTCCTTGGTTTTCAATATATATCTCCTTCCAGGTCCAGCGCTGGCGCGGCGACAGGCTTGGCGGCAACGGCGGCTGGTTTTTTCTCAAAACGCTGCGCCAGGGTGCGCAGCAATACATAGAACACAGGCGTCAGGAACAGGCCGAAGAAGGTCACGCCCAGCATGCCGGCGAAGACCGCCACGCCCATGGCATGGCGCATTTCCGAACCGGCGCCGTTCGAGAACACCAGGGGCACCACGCCCATGATGAAGGCGATCGACGTCATCAGGATCGGACGCAGACGCAGGCGGCACGCTTCCAGCGCCGCTTGCACGACGGTGCGGCCATGCTCTTCCAGTTCGCGGGCAAATTCCACGATCAGAATCGCATTCTTCGACGCCAGCCCCACCAGCACGAACAGCGCGATCTGGGTAAACACGTTGTTGTCGCCACCGGTCAGTTTCACGCCCAGCAGTGCGCACAGGATCGACATCGGCACGATCAGGATCACGGCCAGCGGCAATGTCCAGCTTTCGTACTGGGCGGCCAGCACCAGGAACACCAGCAGCACGCACAGCGGGAACACATAGATCATCGTATTGCCGGACAAGATGTCCTGGTAGGTCAGCTCCGTCCATTCATACGAAATCCCCTGCGGCAGCACTTCCTTGGCGATGCGTTCCAGCGCGGCTTGCGCCTGGCCGCTCGATACGCCAGGGGCGGCGCCGCCATTGAAGTCGGCTGCTGCATACGCGTTGTAGCGCTGCACGCGGTCCGGGCCATAGCTGTCCTTGACGCGCATCAGGGACGACAGCGGGATCATCTCGCCCTTGTCGTTGCGTACCTTCAGCTGCGCGATATCCTGCGCATGCGAACGGAACGCCGCATCGGCCTGCACGCGCACCTGGTAGGTGCGGCCAAACTGGTTGAAGTCGTTGACGTACAGCGAACCGAGGTTGATCTGCAAGGTCTGGTAAATCGTTTGCAGCTGCACGCCCATCTGCTTGGCTTTCACGCGGTCGACGTCGGCGAACAGCTGCGGCACGTTGATCTGGTAGCCCGAGAACACGCCCGCCAGTTCCGGCGTCTGGTACGCTTTCGCGGCCAGTGACTGGGTGGCGTTGTACAGCGCGTCGTAACCGAGATTGCCGCGGTCTTCGATCATCATCTTGAAGCCGCCGATGGTGCCGAGGCCGTTGACCGGCGGTGGCGGGAAGACCATGATGAAGGCGTCCTGGATACCGCCCAGGCGCTTGTTGATCTCGGCCGCGATGGCGCCGCCCGACAATTCCTTGCTGGTGCGCTCGTCGAACGGTTTCAGGGTGGCGAACACGATACCGGCGTTCGGCGCATTGGTGAAATCGTTGATCGACAGGCCGGGGAAGGCGATGGTCGATTCGACGCCAGGCACCGACTTGATGACGTCGGACATGCGGCGCACGACATCTTCCGTGCGGTCCAGCGACGCGGCGTCAGGCAATTGCGCAAAGCCCACCAGGTATTGCTTGTCCTGCGCTGGCACGAAGCCGGCCGGCACGGACTTGAAGGTGAAGATGGCGGCAATGACCAGCAGCGCATACACGCCCAGTGAAGCGCTCTTGCGGCCCAACACGCCTTTTACGCCCGCTTCATAGCGGTGCGAAGCGCGGCCGAAGAAGCGGTTGAACCAGGCGAAGAAGCGGCCGAAGACCATGTCCATGCCGCGCGTCAGCGCATCTTTCGGCGCATCGTGCGGTTTGAGCAGCGCGGCCGACAGGGCTGGCGCCAGGGTCAGCGAGCTGAAAGCGGAGATCACGGTCGAAATGGCGATGGTCAGCGCGAACTGGCGATAGAACTCGCCCGACAAACCAGGCACGAAGGCGATCGGCACGAACACGGCGCACAGTACCAGGGCGATGGCGACGATAGGACCGCTGACCTCTTTCATGGCCTGGATGGTGGCGTCGCGCGGCGACAAGCCCTCTTCGATATTGCGCTCGACGTTTTCCACCACCACGATGGCGTCATCGACGACGATACCGATGGCCAGCACGAGGCCGAACAGCGACAGCGTGTTGATCGAGAAGCCAAAGCCCAGCATCACGGCAAAGGTGCCGACGATGGAGACGGGAACGGCCAGCAGCGGAATGATCGATGCGCGCCAGGTTTGCAGGAAGATGATCACCACCAGCACTACCAGGGCGATGGCTTCGAGCAGGGTATGGATCACGGCTTCGATGGACGAACGCACGAACTGCGTCGGGTCGTACTCGATGCGGTATTCCACGCCTTGCGGGAAGTCTTTTTTCAGTTCGTCCATCTTGGAGCGCACGTCGGAAGACAGTTGCAGCGCGTTGGCGTTCGGCGCTTCGAAAATACCCATGCCGACGGCCGGATTATTGTTCAGCAGCGAACGCAGCGAGTAGCTGTTGGCGCCCATTTCCACGCGCGCCACGTCCTTCAGGTGCGTCACGGCGCCGTCGGCATTCGTGCGCACGATGATGGCGCCGAATTCCTCGGGTGTCTGCAGACGGCCCTGGGTATTGACGGTCAGCTGGAAGTCCGAGTTCTTCGCTGGCGAGGCGCCGATCACGCCTGCAGCCACCTGCACGTTCTGCTCGCGGATCGCGTCGACGACGTCATTGGCCGTCATGCCGCGTGCCGCCACCTTTTGCGGGTCGAGCCAGATGCGCATGGCGTAGTCGCCGGCGCCGAAGATCTGGATGTCGCCCATGCCGGGCAAACGGGCCAGTTGATCCTTGACGTTCAGTACCGCGTAGTTACGCAGGTACATATCGTCATAGCGCTTGTTTGGCGAGACCAGGTGCACCACCATGGTCAGGTTGGGCGAGGACTTGACGGTCGTCACGCCGATCTGGCGTACTTCTTCGGGCAGGCGCGGCAAGGCGCGCTGCACGCGGTTCTGCACCTGCGTTTCGGCCTGCTCGACGTTGGTGCCGATCTTGAAGGTCACGGTCAGCATCATCGCGCCATCGGACGTGTTTTGCGAGGACATGTAGAGCATGTTCTCGACGCCGTTGATCTGCTCTTCGAGCGGCGCGGCCACGGTTTCGGCGATTACTTTCGGATTGGCGCCCGGGTACTGGGCGCGCACCACCACGGATGGCGGCACGACGTCAGGATATTCGGAGATGGGCAGGCCGAAAATCGACAGCAGCCCGGCCACGAATATGACGATCGACAGCACCGCCGCGAAAATCGGCTTGTCGATGAAAAAGCGGGAAAAGTTCATGTTTATTCCTTGGAAGTCGATGCTGCTTTCGCGGCGATCTTGGCATCTTTTGCTTCAGGTTTTGCGGGAGCGGCAGGCGCGGTCGGATCGAAATCCATCGCCACCATCTGCGGCGTCACCGGGGCGCCCGGGCGCACGCGCTGCAAACCGTTGACGACGATTTTCTCGCCCGCTTTCAAGCCTTCACGCACCACGCGCAAGCCGTCCGAAGTCGGGCCCAGCTTGACGGCGCGGTATTCGGCCTTGTTGTCGGCGCCCACCACGTAGACGTATTTGCGGCTTTGGTCCGTGCCGACGGCGCGGTCGCTGATCAACAGCGCCGTGCTTTGCGCCTGCGGGCCGTTGCCGCCATCAAGCTGGATGCGCGCGAACAGGCCAGGCACGAGCTGGCGCTCGGCGTTGGCGAAGGTGGCGCGCATGCGCACGCTGCCCGTGGCCGGGTCAAGCTGGTTGTCGACGAATTCCAGCTTGCCTTCATGCGGGAAGCCTGTTTCGTTGGCCAGGCCGACCTTGACGGTGACGGGCGTGCCCTTTTGCGCCGTGCCGGCCACGCGCAGGTAGGTATCTTCATCGCCGTCAAAGCTGGCGTAGATGCGGTCCGTCGACACCACAGAGGTGAGGATGGCGGAAGCGTCGATCAGGTTGCCAACGGTGATTTCCGCCTTGCTGACGCGGCCGCTGATCGGTGCCTGCACCTGCGTGTACGACAGGTTCAGTTTCGCCGCTTCATACGCGGCTTGCGCCGAGCGGACATTCGCGTCCAGCTCTTTCAGGCCCGACGCCTTTTCATCGAATTCGCGCTGGGCGATGGCTTTTTCAGCCAGCAGCTTTTCAGCGCGCGACAATTCCAGCTTGGCCAGTTCCGCCTTGGCGCGGGCCGAGGCGGCAGTGCCTTCGGCGCGCGACACTTCGGCCTGGAATGGGCGCGGATCGATGACGAACAGCACGTCGCCCTTTTTCACTTCGCTGCCCGGCTTGAAATTGACGGCCGTGATGAAACCGCCGACTCTCGAACGGATTTCCACGCGCTCGATCGCTTCCAGGCGACCCGAGAATTCCTGCGTTTCCGTGATCTGTTTTTCAACGACGGCGGCGGCCGAGATGGGTGGGCCGCCGGCCGCTGGCGCGTCGGGCACCTTGCTATTGGCCGAATCGCAGCCAGCCAGACTCACGGCCACCAGTCCTGCCAGCGCGAGCGAGGCAGCCAGGGGCTTGAGCAGAGTGGAAAATTGTTGAACGTTTTTCATTTTATTTCCCTGTTTTATGAAAATTTCTAATGGTATGGGCGGCAGGAAGCAACCCAGCTAAAAAGAGTGAATGGTGGTGCCATGGCGCCCGACGGCGCTCGATCAAAGGTAAACAGGCCGCCAGCTGCTTAAAAGCGGACGGGGACGACAAAGCTGGCTGTGCGAACGCACAACTCAGGCAAGATGGGAACTACACTGCATAGTGTAGCAACCGAAACTTAAAAAGTAAACTGATTAGTGTAATTATTTTGCGGTGCCGCAGATGGCGGCGTCATGACTCGGGCTCCTGCCCCAGTCCAGCGACAAAGCTGGCGATTTCACTCAATACCTGCACCTTGCAGGCGCACTCATTGCGGGCGCCGGCATCCTGCAGCGGCGCGGCAGCCATGCGCCGCACGGTGGTCTTGATGCCGCAGGCAATCAATTTGCTGCCGTATTGTTCAGCCTCGTCGCGCAATGGGTCATCTTCGCTGGAGAGGATGAGCGCTGGCGGCAGATTCTTCAGGCGGCTTGATTGCAATGGCGACGCGTACGGATGGGTACGGTCAGCGGCATTCGGCAGGTAACCACGGTAGGCGGCGGCGCATTGATCGGCCACTTCCGCCAGGTCAGGGCACGTCGGCAAGTGGCGCATCGAACAGGTCGACAGGCCGGGATCGAGCATGGGCATGATCAGCACCTGGCCCGCGAGGGGCGGTCCGCCCCGGTCGCGCGACATCATGGCGCACACGGCGGCCAGATTGGCGCCCGCCTCGATACCCGACACCAGCATCTGCTTGCCAGTCCAGCCCAGCTTGGACTTGTTCTTTTTTGCCCACAGCAGCACGGCGTGCGCATCTTCCACGGCGGCGGGGAATGGCCGCACCTTCGCCAGCGTATAGTTCGCGGCCAGCACCACATGGTCGGGATTGCTCAGCACGAGGCAGCGCAGGAAGTCGTCCGCATCGTCCAGGTCGCCGTCGACAAAGCCGCCGCCATGGAAGAAAACGATCAGGCTGGCCTGCTTGGCGCCCGGCACGCCGGCCGTGTAGACGCGCGCGCCGAGCGCATCCTGCGCGCCCTGGACCTGGATGTCGCGTATCTTCAGCGCCTGGCCAGGAGCCAGTTCAGCCACGGTGCCGGCAACGCTCATTGCGCCACCACCGGCTGCACCGCAGCATCAAGTACCGTGTCGTTCAGGCACAACAGGGCGACGCCGCCCACTTCATGGGTCAGGGCGCTATAAGCACTGGCTTCGCTTTGCGCCGCCAGTGAATACGCATCCGTCGATACCATCGCGGCCAGAGCGAGCGCAACCGCAACCAAGGCGGGTACTGCAAAGTGTCCATTCCGATAAGCCATGATGTTTCTCCTGTTGTACTTCCTGCGGCATCACATTTATGCTGCAGTACAACAACTATAGACTTGATCTACAATCTAATAAAGAGTGCAATGACGAATTGATTGTTCAGGATTCTGAATAATCAAGCCTAAAGTGACAGGAATTCAAGTGAACAAGCTGCAAGCAATGGAAGTTTTCATCCAAGTCGTCGATGCGGGCGGCTTTACGCGCGCGGCGGAAAACATGCAGCTGCCGAAAGCCACCGTGTCCACCCTGATCCAGTCGCTGGAAGCGAGCCTGTCGGTCAAGTTGCTCAACCGCACCACGCGCCACGTCAGCATCACGTCAGACGGGGCCGCCTATTACGAACGCTGCGTGCGCATCCTATCGGACGTGCGCGAGGCCGAGGAATCGCTGTCGCGCACGCGATTGAGCCCCAGCGGGCGGCTGCGCGTGGACGCGCCCACGGCCCTGGCCAGCGAACTGATCATCCCTGCCCTGCCCGATTTCTTTGCCCGCTACCCGGACATCTCGCTGGAACTCGGTTGCAGCGACCGCCCCGTCGACCTCATCGAAGAAGGCGTCGACTGCGCCGTGCGCGGCGGCGAACTGGGCGACCTGAACCTGATCGCGCGCCGGGTCGGCGTGCTGCACTTCATGACGTGCGCCTCGCCCGGCTACCTGGCGCACCACGGCACGCCGCTGCATCCAAACGACCTGCCCCGCCACCGGGGCGTGAATTTTTTCTCCGCCAAGACGGGCAAAACGTTTGACTGGGATTTCACGCGTGCCGGCGAACGCATCCAGATCGCCATGCCCAGCCATATCGCCCTGAACGACTCGAACGCCTACACGGCCGCGGGCCTGGCGGGCCTGGGCATCGTGCAAATGACGCATTTCATGCTTGCCCCATTGATAGAACAGGGCAAAATGGTGGAATTGCTCAATGAATGGGAATCCGACCCGCTGCCCATCCACGTGATCTATCCGCCCAACCGCCATCTGTCCGCCAAGGTGCGCGTGTTTGTCGAATGGGTCGCCGACATGTTTACCAACCACCCGGCCACGCAGCTCAAGAGCAGGAATGCCAGCCCGAGCCCGCGCGCCACCCTGACCGAGGCCCAGCCATGACCGCAGCAAGCACATCGCCCCACCGCATCGTCTTCCTCGACCGCGACAGCCTGATCGCCACCGTGCGCCCGCCCGCCTTCGCGCACAGCTGGGAAGAGCATGCGCACACCAGGGGCAGCGAACAGACGGTGTCGCGCCTGCAAGGCGCCACGATCGCCATCACGAACAAAGTGCCGCTGCGCGCGGCCGAGCTGGCGCAGCTGCCGGACCTGAAAATGATCGCCGTGGCCGCCACCGGCACGGATATCATCGACCTGCTCGCCTGCCGCGAGCGAGGCATCGTCGTGGCGAATATCCGCGACTATGCACGCGCCACCGTGCCCGAACACACCTTGGCACTGATGCTGGCCCTGCGCCGCCAGCTGGTGGCCTACCGCGCGGACGTGGAAGCGGGCCTGTGGCAGGCATCGGACCGCTTCTGCCTGTTCGGCCACCCGATCCGCGACCTGGCGGGCAGCCGTTTGGGTTTGCTCGGCTACGGCGCGCTGGGCAAGTCCGTCGCGCAGCTGGGGCGCGCCTTCGGCATGCAAGTCATCGTGCATAACCGCTCGCCCATCGAGGACGACGGCGTGACGCAAGTGAGCTTCGATGACTTGCTGGCCACGTCCGACGTGCTGAGCCTGCACCTGCCTTTGACGGACAAGACGCGCAACATCATCGGCGCGCAAGAACTGGCGCGCATGCAGCCGACGTCGCTGTTGATCAACACGGCGCGGGGCGGCCTCGTCGATGAAGCGGCGCTGGCTGAAGCATTGAAAAGCGGCGTGATCGCCGGCGCCGGTTTCGACGTGTTATCGAAGGAGCCGCCGCTGCCCGACAACCCGTTGTTGAATTTGCGCTTGCCCAACTTCATCCTCACGCCGCACACGGCCTGGGCCAGTGGCGAAGCCATGCAAAAGCTGGCGGACATCCTGATCGGCAACGTGGAAGCGTTCGAACGGGGTGCACCGACAAACGTGGTGGCATGAGCGTATTGCACGAACTCGATGAACTGCTGTGCGGCGATGACGAGGAATACGACCGCCTCGACCTGTTTCATGAAGCGGACGAGCTGATCGGACAACTGCGGGTGGCCGACGTGCCCGCACTGCTGGCCCTGTGGCAGGCCCGCAGCCTGTGCTGGCAGCAACGCTTTACCCAAGCCAGCAGGTCCATCGGCAGCGACGTGCTGCGCGCCCTGCTGGACGGTTTGCTGCAGATCAAGGAGGCCCCGCACGGCGTGTTCGAACTGATGAACCGCCTGCCGCCCGTGGCCGACACTTCTGCGCTCAGCGACGCGCTGCTCGATTACGCCGAGCAAGCCTGGCATGCGCAGGGGCCGGCAAGACACCGGCAAATCCAGATCAGCTGCTGGAGCTGCGGGCTGTCGGGCAGGCTGTTGAAGCGGCTGGGGTTTTCCTCCTGGAAGGAAGCGGGACAGTAGTTCTTACGATGCCACCGGCGTCTCAAAGGAAAATCCCGGCGCATACGCGTGATAGCCATCGAAATCGCCCTTGCCGATGCTGGCTCCCTGGCTGCGGGCAATCGCATACGCCATGCTGAAGTGAAAATAGAAATTCGGCAGGATATACAAATTGAGGTATTCGTCGGCCGGCAGCGCGATGTCGGCAAAGCCGGCGCGGTCGCGGCAGATGCGCCCGGGCGGCCCGTCAAAACGTTCGGCGGGAATATCCTGGAGGTAGCGCATGGTCTGTGCGATCTGCTCCTGCAGGCTGGCGGCGGCGCTGAAATCGGCCACGACCAGGCCCGCCAGCGGGCAGCAGCCGCGCAGGGAAAAACTCACGGCCGCGCGCACTTGCTGGGCAAACGGCAGCATGTCCGGGTGCAAACGCGCCGCCAGCATCGATGGCGCGGTGCCGGTCTTGTCGAGCATGGCGGAAAGCTGCGCCAAGGAGCGGCAAAATACGGTGACGGGATGGCTGTTCATCATTTCCTTGTGCAAGATTCAATATGACAAGAGTGTGCCACAGGCAGCCGCGTCCCCGTCACATTAACGCCGGTGCTTGCTGAAAAAATCCCAGATGACGTCATTCGCATCGACGGCGCGCGTGGTCTTGCCGATGGGCAGGCCGATATTGAACGCATCGGCGCCCGGCCACGTGTGGCCGCCATCCCTGACGGTGAGCAAGGCAACGCTGGCGCCGCCGGCACCCTGCTCCAGCCAGCTTACTTGTGTCGTATCGCCAGCCGGGCCAGGAATCAGGCGCGGCTGCGGCGTGGCGCCTTCGATGCCGTTGTGCTTGCGCCAGTAATCAAAGGTGCCCTGCGCCGACAGATAGCCGTTGGCCTTGCCTTCGTGCAGCACGACCTTGTCGGCCGTTCCCTGTATCAACAACATGCCGACCTTGCCGCGCTGTTGATGGTGCCGCACCACGGGTTCCGGCATGGGCGCGCCCACCGAGGCGACGGCGGCAAACTGCTGCGGCAGCTCGGCCGCCAGGCGCAGGGCAAAGAAACCGCCGCGCGACAGGCCCGTCGCATAGATCCGTTTGTCATCGATGCGGTAATCCTGCTTGAGTTTGCTCAACATGGCTTGCGTGAAACCGACGTCATCCGTGCCCGTCAGGTAATCCATGCCGAAGCCCACGTTCCAATCCTGCTTGATGCCTTGCGGATATACAACGATGAACTGGTGCCGATCCGCAGTCTTGTTCATTTGCGTGTACAGCATTTGTTCCGCCATGCTCATGCCGCCGCCATGGAAATTGAAAACGACGGGAAAGGCTTGCTGCGGCGCGCTTTGGTAAGACGGCGGTGTGTAGACGATGTAGCGGCGCTTGTCTTCCTTGTGGACGAGGCTGCTCACCTGGGCCAGCGCGGATGTGCACAAACAGGTCAGGGTCAACAGGCTGATGGCGATTTTCATGGGCTTCCCTTCAAGTCAAAGAGCAGCCAGCATAAGCAGGAGCAGGTGAAATCGCGGTGAAATCCGCTGACTTTATGGCGCCGGGACAGGAACGATCGCGACACGGTATTGCGTCGCGCCGGGGTGGAAAGCAATGTCCCAGCGCATCGCTTGCGCCAGGCGCAGCAGCAGGTTCTGGCCATGCGCGAAACCGTGGACGCGCCGTGACTGCCCCGCCTGCACGGTATTGATGATGTTCAGGTGGCCTTGCGCAAACGCAATGCTGATGCGGCAATCGGGGCCGCCATGAAACAGCGCATTCGCCAGGCAATTATTGATGAGCAACATGACCAGCTGCCCGTTGCCGGCCACGTCCAGCCGCTCGGGCACGTCCAGGGTCAGCAGGCTGGCATCCCAACGATATTCGTCGAGCAGGCGCAGCAGGCATTGCTCCATGCAGCCGCGTAACTCCACCATGTCGCCGGGCAGTTGCTCTGCCCGTGCCAGCGCGAACAGCACGTCGATGGTAGCGCGCATCTCGTCCGAGGATTGCCGCAGCTGCGCCTGCTCTTGCCTGCCCAGGGGCCGCGCCTCAGCCAGCGCCAGCGTGTTGTGCATCAAGGTCAGCGGCGTGCGCAGTTCATGGCTGACGTCGCGGGCGAAGGCCTGTTCGCGCTGCAACACCGCCTGCAGTTCGGCAAACGTGGTTTCCAGGCGGCGCGCCAGGAAACCGATCTCGTCGGGGCGGTCACGCTCGCTGAAATGGACGGCGCTGCCGGGCGCCAGCTGGCGCGCTTCCTGGGCCAGGCGCTGCAGGGGCAGCACGAGGCGCCGCGCCAGCCAGTACGCCAGCAGCAAGGCCAGCGAGATCAGCGCCAGCGCCACGCCCAGCACGACACCACCCACCTCTTGCGCCAGGCGCTGCACCACCAGCACGGGCGCCACGTCGGCCAGCAGATAGCTGCGCTGCGGCTTGCCAGCGGCGACGAGATCCAGCGCCAGCACGTGATAATGCTGGCCCGTCGTGGTAAACACTTCCCCGCGCGGGGCTGACGGCGGCACTTGCTCGCGCACCACTTGAGGCAGATCATGGTAGTTGACGTAAGTCTTGATGAGGTCGTTACCAGACGGCGTAAGCTCACCGTGCTGGCGCAAATGCTGGCTGACCACCGCCGCTTCGCGTTCGAGCAGGCGCTGCACCAGCATGTCTTCCGTCACGTAGGCGATCACCAGCGCCAGGCATGTGTAGCACAGACATAGCAACACGGTGAACCCGGCCAGGGCAGCGAACAGGCGATGCCGGATCGACTTGCTCATGGAAACGCCGCAGTGTCGAAGGCAAGGCGGTAGCCCAGCTGCGGTATGGTCACCAGCATGCCCGCGCCGCCGGCCAGCTCCAGCTGCTTGCGCAGCGCGTAGATGTGCGATTTGAGCGCATCGCTGTCGGGCGGCTGGCTGCCCCACAGATGCTGCAGCAAGGCCGAACGCGACACGGCATGCGGATGCTCGCGGCACAGCAGCAGCAATATCTTGAAACCCGTCTGCGTCAAAGGCAGCGCCACGTCACCGAGCAGGGCGCGTCCTTCGCGCGTCTGCAAGGTGAAGGGGCCCACGCGCATTTCCTGGTGCACGTGCAGCTGGTGCCGGCGCGCCAGCGCTTCGCAGCGCAAGGCCACTTCGCGCAAGTCGAACGGTTTGCTCAGGTAATCGTCGGCGCCGTCGCGAAAGCCGCGTGCCTTGTCTTCATACGCATCGCGCGCCGTCAGCATCAAGATCGGCACATTGCTGGGAGCGCCCGCCTTGATGGCGCGGCACACTTGCAAGCCATCGATGTCGGGCAGGTTCAGGTCCAGCAGCACCACGTCATAGTTGTTGCGCGTGGCCAATTGCACGGCCAGCGCCCCCGTGCCCGCATGGTCGGTCTGCCAGCCCAGGCCGTCGAGGAAGTCGAGTACCTGGCGCGCGATGGCCAGGTGGTCTTCCACCAGCAATATGCTCAAGGGCAAGCGATTCATGGAGTGCCGGCAATGCGCGCATACAGCCAGAAGTTGCCGGACCTACCGCGAATTTGCCGGTAGCAGCGCAGATAGCCTTCGCGCTCGAAACCGCAGCGTTCCAGTACGCGGATCGAACGTTCATTGCTCTCCAGCACAGTTGCCTGGATGCGCAGGAAGCCCAGGCGCTGGAAGCCCCAGTCCATGACCGACGCGGCGATGGACGTGGCCACGCCCTGCCCCCATACGGCAGGAGACAGATCGTAGGCAATCTCCGCCGTGCGGTGCTGCGGGGAAATGGCATTGAAGCCGATGGTGCCCACCAGCTGGCCGCTCTCGCGCAGCACGATGGCCAGGCGGATGGACGACGCTGGTTGGGCCGATGCATAGTCATCGAAATTGGCCTGCAGATCGTCGACGCAACGCAAGTCCCAGCTCGTATGTTCCACGACAACAGGATCGGCCAGGTAGGCATACCAGGCGGGCGCGTCGCTGCGTTCCAGGTGGCGCAACGTCACCAGGGCATGATCCGAACTGGGTAAATCGACAGCTTTCATTGCTTGGCATCCTCCTCAGGCTAGCGGGCAATCGGCGGCCAGCCAGGATGTAAAATCATTGGCGGCCACCTCAAAATCATCGCGTTGCATCGAGCCATGCCCGACCAGATACACGGTGCGGTCGCCGCCATCGAGGGCCAGCATGACGGCGCGCCCGCCGCTGTCGTCGCCGATGGTGATGTAGCCTGGGCAGGATTGCTGCGTGTCATATGTTTCGTTACGCTCAACCAAACTTTCTGCGCCATACAGCAATACCTGTTCACCGCGCATGCCCTCCTCCCAGTCCCGGAGAAAGTGCAGGTAGTACGCCGGCAAGGCATGGCCCAGCCAGCGCTCCATCGCTTCGATTTCCTGCTGGCTCACGCGGTGCCCTTGCGCCGCGCTTCCCACTCGCGCCGCAGCAAGCCGTACAGGGCGGAATCGCTGACGTGGCCACCGACGATCCAGCGTTCGCGCAAAAAACCTTCCCTGTTGAAACCCTGGCGCTCGAGGGCGCTGGCCGAGCCCGCATTGAGCGGGTCGATATCGGCTTCCAGGCGGTTCAGGTCGCGCTCGATGAACGCATATTCCAGCAGCGCCGACAAGGCTTCGTGCATATAGCCACGACCCCAGTGCGGACGCGCCAGCGCGTAGCCGATCTCGGCGCGGCGGTTCTGGCGGTGCACGGAAAACAGCGTGCAGCTGCCCAGGTATTCACCCGTCTCCTGCAATTCGATGGCGAAGCGGAAGAATTCTTCGTTGTCGAAGGCGGCGCCGTCCTCGGCGATCTGGCGCGCCGCGCGGCCCGCATCGTCCCAGGGCGGTTCGCTGAAATAGCGCATCACTTCAGGGTCGGAATGCATGGCGAACAGGGCCGCCTCATCGGATGGCTGCGGCTTGCGCAGGATCAGGCGTTCAGTGGTGATGGTTTTCGTGTAGGCCATGCGACTCCAATCAAAGGTTCAAAGGGGCAATGCTTATTATTCCATGCAACTATAACGAAGTGGCAATTTTGTGACGGTGCTTTTAATGTAGTATGGCAATATTTCCACCATATCATTGATGCAACTTCATGATCCGCTTATGCCCGCAGTAAAAGAAGCAGCACATACCGACGCCGTCCCGGCGCAGCCCGAAGTCTTGAGCAAGCACAAGCGGCCGGTCATCGTCTGGGCCAGCATCGCCTTCTTTTGCATGTGCGCCATGCTGCTTGGCATGACCATCTGGATCGTCTGGTCTTCGCGCGAAGTACGCTTGCACGAAGCGAAGGCGACGACGGAACACATGGCGCGCACCCTGGCGACCCAAGCGTACATGGAACTGGAAGTCGCCGATGTGATGCTGGAAGATATCGTCGAGCACATCCGCAACGAAGGCAATAATGACGCGACCGGCGAGCGGCTGCAATCGCATCTGCAGCAGTTGTCGAAAAATATCGTGGAAATTGCCGGCGTCTTCATTTTTGACAGCCGCGGAGACTGGCTGGCCAGCTCGTCCGGCGCCGGGCAAGACGGCAACAATGCGGACCGCGACTATTTTACTTATCACAAGATGCATGCGCAGCTGGGCAGCCGCATCAGCGCGCCCGTGCGCAGCAAATCCAGCGGGCAATGGGTCTTGCCCGTGTCGCGCCGGGTGGAATTGGCGGACGGCTCCTTTGCGGGCGTGGTGCTGGTCACCCTGGGGCTCGCCTCCTTCGAACGCATCTACGATAGCCTCAACCTTGGCAATACGGGCACGGCCTTCTTTGCGCTCGATGACGGCACCTTGATCTACCGCCGGCCATTCCAGCCCGGTGTCATCGGCATGGATATTTCGTCGGGTGCGGTCCTGCGCGCCTACCGCGAAAAAGGGCCTGTCGGCACGGCCATGATGACGGCGAAGGTGGACGAAATCGAACGGCTGTACAGCTATCGCCACCTGCAGCGCTTTCCCGTCATCGTGGCGGCGGGGCTATCGGAGGAAGATATTTTCGCCGAGTGGCAACGCTTGAGCATGCAAATCGTGCTGGCGTCGCTGGCGGCAGGCGCGGCGCTGATCTACCTGTTCCGCAAGCTGATGCGGCAGATTGCCGTACGCGACCGTATCGAAGCCAGCCTGCGCGTGGCCACGACGGAGTTGCAGCACGCGAATGCGGACCTGGCGGCGCGGGCATCGCAGGATGGCTTGACGGGGCTGGCCAACCGCCGCTGTTTCGACGAGACCTTGGCGCATGAACTCAAGCGCGCCCAGCGCAGCGGGCACGCGGTATCGCTGATCATGCTCGACGTGGATTTCTTCAAGAAATTCAACGACCAGTATGGCCACGTGGCGGGCGACGAGTGCCTGCAGGCAGTTGCTGGCGCTGTGGCGCGCAGCGTCGGCCGGGCCGAAGACCTGGCGGCCCGTTACGGCGGCGAAGAGTTCGCCGTCATCATGCCCGGCACGGGCGCGGCGGGCGCCCTGGAAGTCGCGCAAGCCATCCGGGCGGCCGTGGAAGGCTTGCAGATTCCCCACGCGGCCAGCGCGAACGGCGTCGTGACCGTCAGCCTGGGGGCGGCCACGCTCCAGCCCGGCCAAGACCGCCCCACGGATAGCAGCGAGCTGATACGCGAGGCCGACGCCTTGCTGTACCAGTCGAAAAACACGGGCCGCAACCGCGTCAGCGGCGGCGTACCAGCAGCATGAGGCCGCTTATGTCCGGGAAAAGAATCGCTCTCACCATGCCGCTGTCCCTCATCGCACTGGCCGTCTGGCTGGGCTTGAGCATGGGCGGCCGCTGGCTGGAAGCCGCCAGCTATGCCTTGCCGGGCGCGGCCGTCACGGGCCGTATCGGCCTGTCATGGGCGCTGGCCGCACTGTTCGCGCTGGCGCTGCTGATGGCGTCAAACCAGCGCCGCGAAGCGGGCCTGTGCGCGCCGCAGCCGTGGAAAACGCTGTGGCTCGTCTGGCCGCCCCTGCTGTATGCGCTGCTGATGCTGTTGCTGGCCTGGGCCGGCGGCTGGCCGCAGCCGCGCGTGCTGCTGATCGTCGCGTGCAATGCGGCGCTGGTGGCCATCTCGGAAGAACTGATGTTCCGCGCCATCTTGTTGCAGGGCATGCTGGACCGCTACGCAGTCTGGCCGGCCGTCCTGATTTCCTCGGCGCTGTTCGGCCTGGCCCATACGGCCAATGGCCTGGCCACGGGCGACGTCAGCGGCGCCTTGTGGCAAGCCGTGGCCGCCACCTTGCAGGGCGTCGGCTATGCGGCCATCCGGCTGCGCACCCGCTCGATATGGCCGATGGTGCTCGTGCATGGGCTATGGGATTACGCGCTGGTAACGGCCACCTTGCCGAACCCGGCCGAAGACGGCGCGTCCATCCTGCCATACGTCGCCCTGCTGGCGGTGCTGCCCTTGTGCCTGTACGGCGTCTACCTGCTGCGCCCGAGCCAGCGCTCGGCCATATCGCAACCGCAGCCATAATGTCGCGACAAGCTTTTCCATCCATTGGCCAAGAAAATGACCGCGCATAAGGCAGGCTTGACAGCGCGGCCCATCGCATGGCATCGTTCAGCCATGCAATCGCCACGCCCTACCCTGCCATCGATTATTGCCGCCATTCCAACGATGGTGGCTTAGCAGCAGTGTGATTGCCAAAGCCGCCTGAGGGGCGGCTTTGATGTGCAGTCACTGGTCAAACCGTCTCGCAGGCTTCATTTCTTTTTTAGCGAGCGACCATGACCCCGACTTCCAGCACCAACGCTTCCCCCACCCTGCACCTCGTCTGCGGCAAGATAGCCTCCGGAAAATCCACTTTGACCAGCCGGCTTGCGCAAGCGCCGCACACGGTGCGCATCAGCGAAGACACTTTATTGGCGCAGCTGTATCCGGGCCAGATCGCCAGCTTGGCCGACTACGTGGCCTGCGCTGCGCGGCTGCGCGCGGCCATCGCCCCTTTGGCCCTGCAAATGCTGCGGGCGGGCGTGTCCGTCGTGCTTGATTTCCCCGCCAATACGCCGGCCAGCCGCGCGTGGATGCGCGAGCTGCTCCAGCAGGCGGGCACGCCGCACGTGCTGCATTATCTCGACGTTTCGGACGAAGAATGCAAGGAGCGCTTGCGCCAGCGCAATGCCAGCGGGCTGCACCCGTTCTCGACCAGCGACGCGCAATTTGATGAAATCACGCGCCACTTCGTGCCGCCTTCAGCGGCCGAAGGTTTTCATATCGTGCACGTGACCGCTTAAAACGTGCCCGGCAGCAGGATCTTTTTATCGACCTGCTGCAAGTCGCGCAAGCCGCAAAAGGCCATCGTCAGGTCCAGTTCGTTGCGGATGATGTCCAGGCATTTGGTCACGCCCGGCCCGCCCATGGCGCCCAGGCCGTATAAAAACGGGCGGCCGATGTATACGCCTTTCGCGCCCAGGGCCACGGCCTTGATCACGTCCTGGCCCGAGCGGATGCCGCCGTCCATATGCACTTCGATCTGGCTGCCGACGGCGTCGACGATGGCCGGCAAGGCTTCGATCGACGATTGCGCGCCATCGAGCTGGCGCCCGCCGTGGTTCGAGACGATCAGCGCGTCGGCGCCGCTTTCCACGGCCAGGCGCGCGTCTTCGGGGTCCATGATGCCCTTGATGATCAGTTTGCCGCCCCAGCGCTGCTTGATCCATTCCACGTCCGCCCACGACAGGCTCAGGTCGAACTGCTGCTGCGTCCATGCCGACAGCGACGACATGTCGGACACGGACGTGGCGTGGCCGACGATGTTGCCAAAACCCCGGCGTTTCGTGCCCAGCATGCCTGCCACCCAGCGCGGCTTGGTGGCCATGTTGAGGATGTTGGGAATCGTCAGCTTCGGCGGCGCCGACAGGCCGTTGCGCAAATCCTTGTGGCGCTGGCCCAGCACCTGCAAATCGAGCGTCAATACCAGCGCGCCACATTTCGCCGCCTTGGCGCGGTCGATCAGGCGGTTGATGAATTCGCGGTCCTTCATCACGTACAGCTGGAACCAGAACGGCTTTGTCGTGTTCGCCGCCACGTCCTCGATCGAGCAGATGCTCATGGTCGACAGGGTGAACGGCACGCCGAAGCGCTCGGCCGCCTGGGCCGCGAGGATTTCGCCATCGGCATGCTGCATGCCCGTCAAGCCCGTGGGCGACAGGGCCACCGGCATCGACACGTGCTGGCCCACCATGGTCGAGGCCAGGCTGCGGTTTTCCAGGTTGACGGCCACGCGCTGGCGGAATTTGATCTTGGCGAAATCGCTGTTGTTGGCGCGGTACGTCGATTCCGTCCAGGAGCCGGAATCGGCGTAGTCGTAAAACATGCGCGGCACCCGTTTCTGGGCCAGCACGCGCAAGTCTTCGATGCTGGTGATGATACTCATGCGTTTCCTCGGTCGATGGCAAGTCAAGCCATGATCGTGCATTTGCCTGCAATTGTCTATCCGGCAGGCAATGCCGCCACACTTACCAGGCGCGCGCGCCGAGGATTTTCTCGCCCAGTTCAGTCAACTGCGCTTGAGGATAGCGCAGCTTTTCCTTTTCCTCGGGGTCGCCGGGAAACGCATAGCCCTGCGGCGCGCTGCGCTCGCGCCAGCTTTGTACGCGCCAGTCGCGCAGGGACTGATTGTCTTCCTGCGCTGGCGTAAAGGAGATGTATTGGGCCAGGCGCACCTGGTCCGTCGACGTGTTCGGGCGGATGCCGTGCGCCAGCAGGCTGTTAAAGATCAGCAATTCGCCTTTCTTCATGGCGATGAATTCCATCGGGTACGGCACGGTCGCCAGGTCCGGCTGCCATGGATTGCGGTCAAGCGGCACGGTCTTGCGCCACGCCAGCAAGTTGTTGAACAATTCCGGATAGCATTGAAAACCGCCGCTCTCGGGCGACGTATCGGACAGGGCCAGCACGCCCTGCACGTTGACGGGCAGCGGGTCGAGCGTCGTATCGGCATCCCAGTGGATGAAGCCGCCAAACTTGCGCTTGCCATTGTTCGGCGTGTTCAGGTTGGCGCGGTCGATCGTTACCCACAGGTCCTCGCGATCCCAGATGTCGACAAAGGCGTCATAGACGCGCTGGGTCTGGCGGTTGTCCCACAGGGTCTGGTTGTGATACGCCTCGACCATGCCGGAACCGTTGAGTTCCTTCATCGCGTGGTCGCGCAACTGATCCCGGTTCCAGGTGGCCGGGTCGTTCTCGTCGAGTCCCTGGAATTCCCACAGGAAATCGGTTGTGCGGCGCACCTGCTCGGGCGACACGGCATCCTTGACGATGACGTAGCCATAGGTTTGCCAGTGCAAGAAGTCGCTGTCGGAAAGCACGCGCAGCGGCAGCTGTTTCTGGATGTCGCGCAACTGGGTTTGTTCCGTGTAGGCCACGGACGGGTTGCCGGGACGGTCTTCGCCGTATTGATATCGGTCTTGCATCGCTGTCTCCTGTGTTGGTGTGAGACAGATTGTGCTCCGGCAGAGCCGGGCAAAATGCGCGTTGAGCGGCCAATACTGATACTATCCTCACCATCAACTCCTTCAAAACGTCACGATGACGCCTTTATTCGAACAAGTCACGATCCCGACGGGCCACTCCTGGGGCTTGCTGTGGCGCGAACTCGATGCCATTCCCTTCATCTGGCATTACCACCCGCAATTCGAGCTGACCCTGACCGTGAATGCGCGGGGGCAGCGCTACATCGGCGACCATCTGGGCGACTTCGAACCGGGCGACCTGGTGCTGCTGGGGCCGAATTTGCCGCACACGTGGTCGGCCAGCGAGCGCATCGACAGCGCGCAACCGATGCTGGCCGTCGTCGTGTGGTTTTCGCTCGAGTGGGTGGAGCAGCTGGCGGCCTGTTTTCCGGAGTTGCACGGCGTGCGGCAGCTGGCGGCCCGCGCCGGCCCGGCCCTGCATTTTTCAGCGGACACGAGCGCGCGCTGCGCCCATCAACTGCTGCAACTGAACGCCCTGCCCGTGCCGCAGCGCCTGCCGCTGCTGCTCGACGTGCTGCTGGCGCTGGCGGGCGATGGCGCCGCGCGGCCGCTGGCCTCGCAAGCACAGACGCCGGTGCATGCCGATGGGCAGCAAAAGCGCATGGCCATCGTGTTTGACTTCATGCACGCGCATTTCCGGGAAGAGATCGCACTGGAAACCTTGGCGCAGCGGGCCGCCCTGTCGCTGGGCGCGTTTCACCGCTGTTTCAAGCGCCACGCGCATTGCACGCCGGGCGAATACCTGGCGCGGCTGCGCATCGGCCGCGCCTGCCAACAGCTGATCGAAAGCAATCTCGCCATTGCCGTCATCGCGCAAGAGGCGGGCTACCGCAACCTCGCGCATTTCAACCGCCAGTTCCGCGCCGCCAAGCACGTCACGCCGCGCGCGTTTCGCCGGCAATACCGGCGCGGCGCCAAAGACTTGGCGTAAATCCGTTCGGAAACGAAAAAGGGGATCAGATTTTACAATCTGACCCCCAATATTCTGGTGCGGCTGGCAGGAATTGAACCCACGACCCCTTGGTTCGTAGCCAAGTACTCTATCCAGCTGAGCTACAGCCGCCTAAGACAAGATTATAGCAGGGCTTTGCAGAATGGCAAAGGGCGCCGCCGCGATATTTCACAATTGATATAACAACTGAGATACCAATTGAGATAGCGCCACCCAGGCGCCGCGACAGCGCGCGCGACTTGCCCCGGCTGGCTGGCATACGGAAAATATTTTTTAAGCATCTAAATATAACACTGTTATTAAATAGTATTATATTTAAGATAATCATACAGTCTCCAGCCGTCCCATCCATCCATGCAGAGGAAATAATGCGTCCTACCTTTACCTTCTCCACATTCGCAACGGCAGGCGCCTTCGCCGCAATCTTTGCGACGCCAGGCGTGCACGCCCAGACCATGATGAGCATCAGCGCCTTGCAAGGCGATGCGGCGCCGCCGCCCGTGGTGTTCATCTCGGATACGGGCCGCGAAGGCCTGTTTTACCTGTCCGGCACCGGTTCCGCCACCGATGCCGACGGCGCCACGACTATTCTCAGCGGCAACAAACTCTACAAGCGCGCCTACAGCGGCGCCTTGCACGCGAAATGGTTCGGCCTGTCGGAAGCATCGAACAACAATACCCCGGCCGTCACCGCCGCCATCGGCAAGCTGAAATCCGGCCAGGAACTGGTGATCGATGCCGGCGAGTACAAATTCCAGGGCGCGCTCCGCCTGCCCGCGAACAAGCGCATCCGCCTGACGTCGCTGGGCACCCTGTTTTTCGGGCCAGGCGACGGCCTCATCGTTGAAAACACGCACGATGTGTACCTGGAAAAAGTCGTCGGCCTGAGCTGGACCAGCGCGACGCCCGATTACAGCACCTACAGCGGCTCGGGCGTCACCCTGCTCAATGCCAGCAATACCAATCTGAATGCACGCTGGATCGAGGGATTCAGAAATGGCATCAAGGTCACAGGCGATGGCAGCGCCAAGGGGTCCCAGTACAACAAGGTGCAATTCAATTATCTGTACCAGAACGCGGTGGGCATCTACCTGACGACGGAAAGCACGGGCAGCAAGAACTGGGTCAATGAAAACACGTTCACAGGTGGCCGCATCGCTGGCGAAACGGGCTTGCGGGCCGAGAAAGGCCCGAACCAGACGGATTACTTCAACGGCAACAAGTTCTACAACATCGGCTTCGAAAGCCTGCTCAACGGCATCGATGTCGACCATTTCAGCCACAACACGATCATCGCGCCCCGTTTCGAGCAGGTGCAATATGGCATCAACCTGAAATCGAATACCTACAGCAATACCATCATCAGCAGCAGCATTTACGAAGGCAGCTTCGTCGGTGGCGGCGTGCCGGGCAATGCGGGCAAGTACACCACGGTGCTGGGAACCTTGCTGACGACGGGTGGCATGATGTCGGGAGCGCTCAGCATCTCGAATTACGAAGGGAAATTCCTGTCGCTTAACAGGGACCCCAGCCACAGCGCGAATAGCGCGACACTGGGTAAAATCCTGAGCCTGTCCAACCTGGTCAATGTCGTGCCATAAGCGCGACGCGGGCGGAAATGCAAAAAACCCGGAAAGCGAACTTTCCGGGTTTTTCTTTACTGCTAATACTGGTGCGGCTGGCAGGAATTGAACCCACGACCCCTTGGTTCGTAGCCAAGTACTCTATCCAGCTGAGCTACAGCCGCAAACTCTGACACACTTCGCCGTACGGCGCGAAGCTTGAAACTTTCATCAAAACGAAGCGAACTCCATCTTGGCAATACTGGTGCGGCTGGCAGGAATTGAACCCACGACCCCTTGGTTCGTAGCCAAGTACTCTATCCAGCTGAGCTACAGCCGCAAAACTTCGACAACATTCCACGAACAACATGGAGGTGAAACTTGTTACAACAAAATCAGGCAAAGTCTGATTTTCAGTATTCTGGTGCGGCTGGCAGGAATTGAACCCACGACCCCTTGGTTCGTAGCCAAGTACTCTATCCAGCTGAGCTACAGCCGCGCAGGCAAACATTATAGCGTATTCATTTCGCTTTGAAAAGTTCGATTTTTCAATCGCTTAGCTGATTTTGCAGAATACCACCCCGCTCCATCGACTACCTTTTCACTGCCAAAAAGCGCACGCCTTTTTATCGGTGGACACTTCTGCTTTCACAGTGGCGCCCAGCGAATCGAGAAGTTGCTGTCTCGAAAGAAGCGGGATTATAGGGACTGCTTCCCAGCCTGTCCAGTGCTATCTGCAGGCGGCGCGCAAGCGTGCGGTGGCGGCGCGCCGCTTGGGGCTACAATACCAGCCAGACAGGGGCGTTTGTGCCTCCCCTGATGCATGACGGCGGGCATTGAACATCATGACCTATTTAACTGAGCTTAGCGGCGGCGGCCCGGCGGGGCAAGAGCCCGTGCGGCAGACTCACTGTTGCAGGATTTCCGATGGCCAAGCATGACCGCGAGCAAGATCTGCTACCCCCATCAGCGCCGCTGAGCCTCTCCGACGAGCGCCTGTCCAACTTGCTGGAAAGTATTACCGACGGCTTTTGCCTGCTCGACCGCGACTGGACCATCCGCTACCTCAATACGCGCGGCGCGGCCATGCTGGCGCCGCAGCACACGCCTGGCGCCAGCCTGACAGGCAAGAACCTGTGGCAAGCCTGCCCCGACCTGCATGGCACGGAACTGGAAACGCAGTACCGGCGCGCCATGGCGCAGCAGCACAGCTGCAGTTTCGAGCTGCTGTATCCGCCGCTGGGGCGCTGGCTGGAAGTGCGCATCTTCCCTTCCAGCGACGGCCTGACCACGTATATCCAGGACATCAGCCAGCGCAAGGCGGCCGAGGAAAGCTTGCGCCACAGCGAGGAAGACTTGCGCGCGCTGGCCAATTCCATCCCGCAACTGGCCTGGATCGCCAGCTTCGACGGCACCATTGCCTGGTACAACCAGCGCTGGCACGACTACACGGGCACCACTGCCGAACAGATGGCGGGCGACGGCTGGAGCATCGCCTATGACGCGCAGCACCTGCCGCCCATGCTGCAAGCCTGGAAGGCCGCCTTGCGCGACGGCACGCCCTTCGAAATGGAGTTCCCCATCCGCGGCGCCGACGGCCAGTACCGCTGGTTCCTGACGCGCGCCAATCCCGTGCGCGACCGGGGCGGCCAGCTGCTGCGCTGGTTTGGCACGAGCACCGATGTCGACCAGGTCAAGCGCGCGCAGGAAGCCTTGCGCGATGAAACGCGCGTGCTCGAGTTGCTCAACAATACGGGCGCGGCCCTGGCCAGCACCCTCGATTTGCCTGCCCTGCTGCAGGAAACCGTCGATGCGGCCACGCGCATCAGCGGCGCGCGCTTCGGCGCCTTTTACTATGACGATGCGGGCGAGGTCCACGACAGCCTCGCCCCCCTGCCATCGGCACGCGCCGTCAACGGCATCAGCCTGCGCGAGGCCGATGCCATCGCCACGGAACTGCGCCAGGGACCGGCCATGCGCCAGAACGACTTGCTGGCCGCGCCCGACGCCAGCGCCGGCGGCGCGCCGCCGCTGCGCAGCTGCCTGAGCCTGCCCGTCAGTTCGCGCTCGGGCCTGTTGCTGGGGCGCTTGCTGCTCGGCCATCCGCAAGCGGGCATGTTCAGCGCGCGCAGCGAACGCATCGTCTCGGCCATCGCGGCCCAGGCCGCCGTGGCGCTCGACAATACGCGCCTGTACGCGGCCGCCACGCGCGCCGCCGAAGAGCGCAAGGTGCTGCTCGACAGCGAACGCGAGGCGCGCGCCGACGCCGAGCGCACGAACCAGCTGAAAGACGATTTCCTCACCACCCTGTCGCACGAGCTGCGCACGCCGCTGTCGGCCATCCTGGGCTGGGCGCAAGTGCTGCGGCGCGGCACGCGCGACCAGGCCGACCTGCACCGGGGTCTGCAAAGCATCGAACGCAATGCGCGCGCGCAGGCGCAACTGATCGAAGACTTGCTCGACATGAGCCGCATCACCTCCGACAAGGTGCTGCTGGACCTGCAAACCATCGTGCCCGCCAGCATCATCGCCTCGGCCATCGAAACCCTGCGCCCGGCGGCCGACGCCAAGCACATCGCCATCCACAGCAACATCGCCAGCGATGCGGGCACCATCACGGGCGACCCCAGCCGTATCCAGCAAGTGATCTGGAACCTGCTGTCGAATGCCCTGAAGTTCACGCCGCAAGGGGGACGGGTCGAGATCGGCGTGCGCCGCGAGGCGAGCCGCCTGGCCATCACGGTGGCCGACAACGGCGTCGGCATCAAGAAAGACTTCCTGCCCCACGTGTTCGACCGCTTCCGCCAGGCCGACGCTTCCACCACGCGCCGCCATGGCGGCCTGGGGCTGGGGCTGGCGATCGTCAAGCACCTGGTGGAGCAGCATGGCGGCACGGTCACGGTCAGCAGCGCCGGCGACATGCAGGGCGCCAGCTTTACCGTGCGCCTGCCCTTGGGGACGCGGGCCGCACCGGCGCGCCCAAAGGGCGGCGAGCTGTCCGCCAGCCACGACTTGCGCGGCGTCACGGTGCTGCTGGTCGATGACGAGGCCGATGCGCGCGAACTGACGGCGCGCATCCTGCGCGACAGCCACGCCGAAGTGCATGGCGCCGGCAGCGTGGCGCAAGCGCTGCAACTGCTGGATCAGGTGCACCCGCATGTGCTGGTCAGCGACATCGGCATGCCCGACGCCGACGGTTTCGACTTGCTGGCGCAAATCCGCGCGCATGCGTCCCCCGATGCGGCCAACCTGCCCGCGCTGGCGCTGACGGCGTTCGCGCAACCGCAGGACCGCCAGCGGGCGCTGGCCAGCGGCTTCCAGGCCTGGGTCTCGAAACCGCTCGACCCGGCAGAGCTGCTGGCGGCCGTGGCGCAGCTGGCCGCGTCGCGCGTCAGCACCGGCGCCCGTGAACAGGGGCGCAATATACGGCCCTAAAAAGATGATGCAAAGAAATACATAGTGCAGTACAAAATGACTATTTTCATGGGTTAGCCTTCCTACTTTCAGACGCGGCACTGTCCTACAAGCAACTAAGCGAAAGTTTGCTACACTGAAATGCAGAAGCACACCTGCACGGCAGGCTGGAGACGGCGGCCTTGGCCGGCGAGAACGGCATAAGCGAACTCAAGCGCTGTTGTGCGCCCTATCTTGTTGCAAGGCGCTACTATCTTTCCACTGCCGTCAGCCCATCAGCTGCGGTAGAAGCCAGCGTTGCATAGACCGTATAACCGAGACCTTACATGCCCAGCCAAGATGAGATTTTGAAAGCCAAAATTTTGGTCGTCGATGATTCACCCGACAATGTTGACCTGATGCTGGAAATCCTGCGCGATGCAGGCTATACCAATGTCACGGCCACCATGCGTCCGGCCCAGGTTTGCCCCCTGCACCGGGAGCATTGCTACGACCTGATCTTGCTGGATCTGCAAATGCCGGAACTCAATGGTTTCCAAGTCATGAAAGGCTTGAAGGAAATCGAGCATGGCGGCTACCTGCCCGTGCTGGCCCTGACGGCACAACCAAGTTTCAAGATCGCCGCGCTGGAAGCGGGCGCGCGCGACTTCATCAGCAAGCCCTTCGACCTGATGGAAGTGCACAAGCGCATCCACAACATGCTGGAAGTGCGCCTGCTGTACAAGGAACTGGCGCAATACAGCAAGCAGCAGCAGGAACTGGCGCTGCACGATCCGCTGACGGGCTTGCCGAACCGGCGCCTGCTGGAAGACCGCATCGAGCATACCTTGCAACAATCGGCCCGCAGCCGCGGCAAGTCGGCCATCCTGTACCTGGACCTGGACGGCTTCAAGGCCATCAACGACAGCTACGGCCACGGCTATGGCGATGAGATCCTGAAAATGGTGGCGGCCCGCCTGGTGGGCGCCTCGCGCAAGGAAGACACGGTGGCGCGCATCGGCGGCGACGAATTCGTCATCGTGCTGGGCAACCTGGCCGGCAAGGGCGACGCGCGCGAACCGGCCGCCAAGCTGATCGAAGTCATTTCCGAGCCGTATTTCATCAACGACCTGACCCTGCGCCTGTCGACCAGCATCGGCATCGCCATCTATCCGGACGACGCCAGCACCGTCGACTCGCTGCTGGGCGCGGCCGACACGGCCCTGTACGAAGCCAAGCGCGCCGGCAAGAACCGCTTTTGCTGCATCCCGCACGAGGTGATCGCCGCGCAGACGCAGGTGAACATGCAAAAAAACAACATCCCGTCGATCGCCTGAGTTTCTTACCGCACAGCACGCAAAAAAAACCGGCAAGCCTTCATGGCCAGCCGGTTTTTTTATGCGCAGGATGCTTATTTCTTGCCAGCGGCCACTTCTTGCTGGCCTGCGTGCTGGTGGTCCGTTTGCGCATCGACCGTTTCCGGCGGCACTTCGATGCGCGTGATGCCGGCATCGACGGAAATCGGGTCGCTGGCGGGGAAGGTCATTTCCACGGCGTCGTCGAGCAGCTCTTCCTTGGCCCGCTCTTCGCCGCTCATGCCCTCTTCATCGGCCAGGATGGCCAGCGCGCTGGCCCATTTGACGAAATTGAGATTGGCCAGTTCGCGCACGGTGTGCACGCCAAACGCTTGCTGCAAGGCCTTGGCATCCTTCGGGCTGACGCCGCGCAGGGCGCTGATGGGCGCATTGACGATGTCGCGGAAGCTTTTGTCGGCGTATTCCTGGTCGACGATGGTATCGATATTCATGGCATATCCTTTCGTTTCGGTAAGCGGGCCTGTGCTGCATGGAGAAAATGCATGACGCCACTATGGCAGCGTGCGGCGCCCCGGTATGTGCGCAGCCGTACGTAACGGCAGGAACGGCAGCTGCTGGCGCAAACGATAATATTGCCGACAATATAAAAGTGATGGAAGGAGATCAAAATTGCCGAAAAGACAGAAATTTTCCATCCATGCGCCCCGCGATGAAATCCTCATGTATGATCCACAACTTGAATTTGGTCCACCTTTCACCATTCACGGGGCGCTATGTCCGCACAAACAGATCCGAACAAGGAAACGGCCCAGGCCGATGCGGAACGCGCCGCCGATCTCAGCGAGTTGCTCGGCCATGTCAACACCAGCTGGGACAATGAACGACGCGCCCTGTCGCGCCAGCTGCACGACAGCCTCGGCTCGTCGCTGACGGCGCTGACCATGCACCTGTCGCTGCTGACGCAAAAAATGCCGCAGGAAGCGGCCCTGCTCGACCGAGCGGCGACCATGAAGCAATTGCTGCTCAATGTGATCGAGACCAACCGCCAGATGCAGATGAAGCTGTGGAACGACAAGCTCGAGTTTCTCGGCGTAAATGTGGCGCTGGGCGAGCTGGCCACGCAATTTGCCGAACAGCACAAGATCACCGTGCGCTGCAGCCTGCCCGAAGATGAACTGATTTGCCCGCGCAACGTGGGCGTGGCCCTACTGCGCACCCTGGAAGAAGCGCTCGGCAACATCGCCGCGCATGCGCAGGCAAGCGAAGTGGACATCATCATCGACGACAATGACGAAGCGCTGATGATGACCGTCAAGGATGACGGCGTGGGCTTGCCCGCCAGCGAACCCGTCGAAATGAGCAAGCACGGCCTGCGCTCCGTGCGCGAGCGCGTGCATTACCTCGGTGGCAGCCTGAGCCTGGCAGCCAATCCGCAAGGCGGCACGGCCCTGACCGTCGTCTTGCCGCGCGTTACCCCGAAAGAATAGTCTTTGCCAGGCCGCATCACGCCAGAACACTGCCGGAACGCCCCGCACAGCAGAACGATTCGACGACAGGAGACCGCATGCAAGGACTGATCCCCACCCTGCTGGCTGCGCTGCTGGCCATGGGCGCCGCCCAGGCCGCCGACAATACCGTGCCGCCGCCGGAAACCGTGGACAAGCTGGCCTGGCTGGCCGGCTGCTGGAACGTCGACGGCGCCGAGCCAGGTTCCGGAGAACAATGGAGCACGGCCGCTGGCGGCACCATTCTCGGCACCAGCCGCACCGTCAAGGGCGGCAAGACGACAGCGTTTGAATTCGTGCAGATCCGCCTCACCGACCCGGGGCAGCTGGCCTACATCGTGCAGCCGTCGGGCCAGCCGCCCGTGATCTTCAACCTGCTGCGCCAGGACAAGCCGAATGAATTCATCTTCGCCAACCTGGACAATGACTTTCCGAGCCGCATCATCTACCGCCACGACAGCGAGCGCATCTTGCACGCCAGCATTACCGGCACCTTGAAGGGCAAACTCACCACCATAGCCTTCCCCATGACGCGGGGCCGCTGCGAAGCGGCGCCAATTCCGCGCAGCAAATAAAAAAGGGCCTCGCGGCCCCTTTCTGCTCGGATATCAGCTTGCTTAATGTAGCTTGACCTGTGGCGTGCTGCGCTTGATCAGGAAACGGCCCATGGCCATGACGGCCGTGCGCACGCTGCCCAGCACGGCATTGTGGTGCATCAGGTGCAGGCTCACATACATCATGCGCGCGACAAAGCCTTCGACGAACCAGCTCAGGCCCTTCAGCGAACCCATCAGGGTCCCAACCGAGGTGGTGCGGCCAAACGACACGAGCGAACCGTAGTCCAGGTATTCGTAGGGCTTGGTTTGCGGCGGCCTGCCCTTCGCTTGCAGCAGGAATGTTTTGACCAGGTAATCGGCTTGCTGGTGGGCAGCCTGGGCACGCGGCGGCACCAGTTTGCCGTCCGGCCCCATACAGGCAGCGCAGTCGCCCAGCGCGAAAATATTTGCATGGCCCTGCACGTTGAGCATGCCCGTCACTTCCAGCTGGCCGGAACGGTTGGTCGGCAAGCCCAAGGTGGCGAGGAATTCCGGCGCGCGGATGCCGGCGGCCCACACGCAGATGTCGGCCGCATAGCTGGTGCCGCTGGCCACCGTCACCTTGTCGGCTTCGATCGTGGTGACGCGCGTATCGGTCACCACGGTGATGCCATGCTGGTGCAGCAGTTTCGAGGCGGCAATCGACACGCGCTCGGGCAGCGGCGCGAGGATGCGCGGCGCCCCTTCGAGCAGCGTGATGCGCACATCCTTGATGGCGTTGAGATTCTGAAAACCATACGCCGCATACACGCCGCTCGCTTCGCGCAATTCGGCCGCCAGCTCGACACCCGTGGCGCCGCCGCCGATGATGACGATGTCGACACCGGGATGGCCCGCGTCGCCCTGGCGCTGCTCGGCCATGGCCAGCAGTTTCAGCAGGGTCAAACGGAAACGTTCGGCGTCTTCCGTGGCATTGAGGGAAATCGTGTTTTCCTTGGCGCCAGGCACGCCGAAGTAATTCGACGTGCTGCCCACGGCCAGCACCAGCTGGTCGTAGCTGACAGTGCGCTGCGGCAAGAGCTGCTCGTCCTTGTCCGTGGCGATGGCGCCCACGGTGAGGCTGTTCGAGCCGGCGTCGAGCGCGATCAGCGGACCATAGACATAGGTAAAACCATTGTCATGCGCCAGCATCTGGTACGACAGGCCCTCTTGATGAATGTCCAGGGTGCCGGCCGCCACTTCATGCAGCGACGGCTTCCAGATGTGGTACAGGCGGCTGTCGACCAGGGTGACCTGGCCGGGGCCGAGCTTGCGGCTGAGTTTGCAGGCCAGCTCCAGGCCGCCCGCACCTCCCCCTACGATAACGATTTTACTATGCAAATATCCTCCTGCCTGTTAATCCTTGTGCCCGTTGCCGCGGCCATTGCCATTGCCATTGCCATGACCCTTGCCCGGCTTGTCATCATGCTTGTCGCGCTTGCCTTCATGCTTGTCGCGCTTGTCATCATGCTTGTAGTCGTGACGGCCGCGGTCGCCGTAATCGGGACGGCCATGGTCGCCATGCTGCTGGCGATAACGGGGCACATATTGGTTGTTATACCAACTATCTTGGACGAAATATACCTCTTGGTTGCAGGCATTATACTTGCGGCAGTGCTTGGACCAGTGCTTGGCATGGCCGGGCGGCACGCGCAGGTAGATCGGACGGGCCGAATAGTATTGCGGGCGCTGCACGATGACGGGCTGGGCATAGATCAGTTGCGGCGCGGGATAATCGCCGATATCGAGGCGTCCGTAAAAGCCTGGCTGGCCGACGGTAACGGAGACGCCGACCTGGGCGACGGCGGCGGTAGCTGCCGACAGCAAGGCGGCAGCAAGAATCAGGGTTTTCATGGTGACACTCCTTTTAGTTATGCCGTCATTGTAGACCTTGTGTGACCAACTGTTTGTTCGCAAGGACACATAAGGAACTCCGTGGCAATCTCACCACAGTTTGCCCAAGGGCACGACCAAGCCGCTGAACAACGACCAGTCCGGCGACGACGCCGTCAAGCCGCGCGCCATGCCGATGTCGATGGCCAGCCGTGGCGTGGGACTGTAGGTGGCGGCCAGCAGCAGCAGCGCCGTGGACGGCGCACCGCGCAGGCGCATGCCCGACACTTCGGCCGTGGCGCCCCAGTGCTCGCTGACGGGTGTGGAAAAGGAAGTCGCCCAGCCCGTTTGCACCCTGCCCGCGCCAGGGTCCGATGCCCCCAGGCGCGTGGCGTTCAGGTTGGCGTCCACGTGCACGGCGCTCAGGTCGCGGCTGAAAATACCGTTCAGCGACACGTCGCTCTTGCCGCTGCCGATGCTGTCCTTGGCCGTCGGCAACTTCCAGCCCAGTTCCAGGCCCAGCGCCGTGGCGCTGTCGAGCAAAAAGGCCCGCTTGAGCACGACCGTCGTGTCGCCCACGCCCGTTTCGCGCCGCCCCGTGTCATCGCGCGCACGCACAACACCCTCGCCTTCGAGCAGCATGCCCCATTCGGGCGTGAACGCCAGTTTGAACGTGTACGGCAGGCTGGCGCGGCGCGTGTCGTCCGTTTTCGACAGCAGGCCGCCGGCCTCGAATTCCAGCTGGCCCGGCACGGGCAGCTGGGCCGGACTGGCGACGGAAGGCCGGTAAGGCAGGACGGGATCGCCCTGCTGCGCCTGCGCCAGCGGCGCCAGGGACAGCAGCAAGGATAAGCAAAGCAAGCGGGAAGACGGCATGAAAGATCCGGAAGTGGCAAACGCGCAATAGCGACAGCCTACCACCGCCGCGCCGATTGCGCCCGGGCCCGCCGTTGTCAGGCCAGGCGCCGCACGTCCTGCCTGGCGGCCGGCGCTGATCGGCGCAGCGGTGTGACGTTGCTGACCGCCGGCACGGCCATCTGTTGCGCCTGGGCATGCAGACGGAATACGCCCACCAGTTCCGTCAAGGTCTGCGCCTGGTCTTGCAGCGATTCGGCGGCCGCGGCGGCCTCTTCCACGAGGGCCGCGTTTTGCTGCGTCACCTGGTCCATCTGCAGCACGGCCTGGTTGACTTGCTCGATGCCGGCGCTTTGCTCGGCGCTGGCGGCCGTGATTTCCTGCATGATGTCGGCCACCTGGCGCACGCTGGCGACCACCTCATCCATCGTCTTGCCCGCATCATGCACGAGTCTGGAACCGATTTCCACCTGCTCGACGGAGTCGCCGATCAGTGTCTTGATTTCCTTGGCGGCACTGGCAGAGCGTTGCGCCAGGTTGCGCACTTCGGCCGCGACGACGGCGAAACCGCGCCCCTCCTCGCCCGCCCTGGCCGCTTCCACGGCCGCGTTCAAGGCCAGGATATTCGTCTGGAAAGCGATGCTGTCGATGACACTGATGATGTCGACGATCTTGCGCGAAGACGCATTGATCGATTCCATCGTCTGCACCACCCGCCCCACCACGGCGCCGCCCTTGCCGGCCACGTCGGATGCGGCGCCGGCCAGCGCATTGGCCTGGCGCGCATTGTCCGCGTTCTGCCGCACGGCAGACGTCAGCTGCTCCATCGACGACGCCGTTTCTTCCAGCGAACTGGCCTGCTCTTCCGTGCGCGACGACAAGTCGAGGTTGCCCTGGGCGATTTCGCCGGAGGCCGTGTTGATGGTGTCCGTGCCCGAGCGCACCTGGCTGACGATGCCCACGAGCTTGTCGCGCATGGTTTTCATGGCGAACAGCAGGCTGGCGCTGTCGTGGCCGGCCGTGCGGATCTCGACGGTGAGGTCGCCCTCGGCGATGGCGCCGGCGATCTTGACGGCATACGCCGGTTCGCCGCCCAGTTGACGCGTCAGCCCGCGCGTGATCAGCGCCCCCAGCGCCAGGCCGGCCGCCACGCTGCCCAGCACGAGCGCTATCATGAAGCTGCGGCTGGCCTGGTACACGCCGGACGCCTGCTCGGAAGCGGCCTTGGCGCGCTCTTCCTTCTGCAGCGACAGTTTATCGAGCACGCCGTCGAGCTCGTCAGCATGGTGGCGCGTCTTGTTGAGCAGTTCGACCAGTTGCGCGCTGCGCTGCGCCAGCGGTTCGCCCGCCGCCAAGGTCAGCGCCTGCCGCATGGTGGCGACGTACTCGGCTTCAACGGCGGCGAAGCGGGCAAACAGCTCCTTGGCCGCCGGCGTGACGAACAGCGGCTGGGCCTTGGCAAGATAGGCCTTATTGGATTCGAGAAATTTCGTGATGTCGGCCTGACGCGTGGCGCGCTCCTCGGCGGTCGTGGCCAGCAAGAAATTACTGCGCGCGCGGCCCACCTTGATCAGGGCGATATTGGCTTCCTTGATGTATGACAGCCCCAGCAGCTCATTGTTGTACATCTGCCCCGCCATGGTATCGATCTTGCCCATGTTGAAAATGCCGATACCGGCCACGATGACACCCATCAGCGCGACGCAAAAGAAGGCCGCGAGCAGGCGCGTCCCCACTTTCATTTGATTCAACATGTTTCCTCCTAGGCAAGACGGTAGCCAATAATTCAAGCGTATGGCTTGAATATAAGGAAAAAACAGTCACTAAAATGCTCGGATTGTCACTAACCAACAATTCATTGATTTGCAGCAACATGCAAAACGGCTTGCCATGCTAGGCAAGCCGTTGCGATTGTCAGTGCCAGCTGACCAATTTAGTGGCCTGCGTGCCCACCCGGCTTGCGCACCGTCATCTCCACGCCGCTTTTTGTGGCCGGCTTGCCCGCGCCCTGGCCGCGCACCGGTGCCGGCACGGCGCCCGTCCATTCATGGGCCACGCTGCCGGCCGGATGCTTGTACCAGCCGGGGTCGCGGTAGTCGCCCGGCTTTTGATCCTTGCGCACCTTGACCGTGGTAAACATGCCTCCCATGCCGATGGCGCCGAACGGGCCATCTCCCGCCATCATCGGCAGGGTATTGTCGGGAATCGGCATCTGCATTTCGCCCATGTCGGCCATGCCCCGCTCGCCCATCACCATGTAGCCGGGCACGAGCTGGTTGATCTTCGCCGCCACGCCCTGGTGGTCGACGCCGATCATGGTCGGCACGTCATGCCCCATGGCATTCATCGTGTGGTGCGACTTGTGGCAATGGAAAGCCCAGTCGCCGAGGTCCGTGGCGGTAAACTCCACGGCGCGCATCTGGCCCACGGCAATATCGGTCGTCACTTCGGGCCAGCGCGATTCGGGGCGCGTCCAGCCGCCATCCGTGCCCGTCACCTCGAATTCGTGGCCATGCATGTGGATCGGGTGGTTCGTCATGGTCAGATTGCCCACGCGCACGCGCACCTTGTCGCCCTGGCGCACGACCATCGGGTCGATACCGGGGAAGACCCGGCTGTTGAAGGTGAACAAATTGAAATCCGTCATGGTCATGATCTTCGGCGTGTAGCTGCCCGGATCGATGTCGTAGTTGCTGAGCAAGAAGACGAAATCGCGGTCCACCTTCATGAAGTTCGGGTCTTTCGGGTGCGTGACCCAGAAACCCATCATACCCATGGCCATCTGCGTCATTTCATCGGCATGCGGGTGGTACATGAAGGTACCGGGCCGCTTGGCGACGAATTCATAGACGAAGGTTTTACCAGGGGCAATGCCCGGCTGGGTCAGGCCCGTGACGCCATCCATGCCGTTCGGCAAGCGCTGGCCATGCCAGTGCACGCTCGTGTGTTCCGGCAATTTATTGGTGACAAAGATGCGCACGCGGTCGCCCTCCACCACTTCGATGGTCGGCCCTGGCGACTGGCCGTTGTAGCCCCACAGGTTCGCTTGCATGCCGGGCGCCAGTTCGCGCACGACGGGTTCGGCCACCAGATGAAATTCCTTGACGTTGTTGTTCATGCGCCAGGGCAAGGACCAGCCGTTGAGGGTGACGACGGGATTGTACGGACGCCCGTTCGGCGGCGGTGGCGGGGCCTTGGTGTCAGCGCCAGCCATGCTGACGGCTTCCGGCAACGATGCCGCACCGACTCTGCTCACCGCTGCGGCACTCAGGGCGACGGCGCCCGCATTCATGAAAAAGTTTCTACGTGTAATCATCATTATTCCTTGTTGGCTGGGCCGCTGCCATTGATGGCTGACTGCAATTCGGTTTGCGCGATCCAGAAATCGCGCTGGGTTTCGATGGCGCTGTTGACGCTGGCGACCTGCTCGCGCGCGTCGGCCAGCAGCTCGAAGACGCTGGCCAGCATGCCGTTGTAGCGCAGCAATACTTCGTGCGAGATCGTCTTGCGCAGCGGCACGACTTCATCGCGGTAGTGGCGCGCCAGGTCGTAAGCCGTGCGGTAGCTCGAATACGCTTCGCGCACTTCCGAGCGGGCTTTGACAGCCGTGCCCGCCGTGCGCTGCAGCGACTGCTCGTACAGCGCTTGCGCCTTCGCATTGCGCGCCGAGCCCCAGTCGAACAGGGGCAATTCCAGCGACACTTCATAGCCGTTTTCGCGCGGCGCCTCGCTGCTGCTCTTGTTGGTGTAGCCCACGTCGAGCACATTGACGAAGCCCGTCACCTTGGACAAGCCCAGCGCATCGGCCGTCGCATGCGCGTCGAGTTTCGCTCTTTGCACATCGAGGCGCTGCTCCATCGCCTGCGCCTCGATATTGCCCGCGTCCGCCGCCTCGGCCGGCAAGTCGGGCAAGCGCGACGGTAAAGTAAAGCCGGTCTGCTTGCCCCACAGGCCCAGCAAGCGCGTCAGGTGCTCGCGCGTGGCCGTGGCCTGGTGGCGGGCGCGGGCCAGGTCGCCGACGGCATCCGCATAAAACACTTGCTGGCGCGCCTGGTCGAGGCGGCTCCAGTTGCCCGCCTGCTGCAAGCGCGTGGCCAGTTCGGCGCCCGCCTCGGCCGACAGCAGCGCGCGCTGCATGAACGCTTCCGTCTGCACGGCGGCCACGGCGTTGAAATAGGCACGGCGCGTGTCGGACGCCAGTTGCACGGCGCTGCTGGCGGCCTGCAACTTGGCTTGCTCGAAACGCCCCCGCTCGATGTTCACGCGCATCGGCATGGTCAGCAGGCCGGCCAGGTCGAAGCTGACGCCGCGGTCGATTTCATTGCCATGGCTACCGTGCGAGCGGCCGAACGACAGGCCGGGATTGCGCAAGCGCCCCGCTTGCACGAGGTCCGATTCGGACGCGCCCAGTTCGGCCAGCGCCACCTTCATGCCGTGGTTGTTCATCAGGGCGATGCGCACGGCGCTGTCGGCGTCCAGTGGCTGGGCCAGCAGGGTAGCCAATTTTTCCTCGCCGCCCTTGTCCGCCAGCGCCGCCGGGGCGCCCGTACGGGCGTCGGTCAGCGCGGACACCGTCTGCATGCCGCCATCCTGGCTGAAGCTGGCGCAGCCGCTGAGCAGCAGGACGGCCGCCAGGGCCAGCGGCGTGAGGCCATACGGGTTCTTGAAACGCGTCATGTCAGTGTCCTTCATGCTGGTGGTGCTGATGTTGCGGGGCAGGCTTGGCATCGGGCTTGGGGCTGGGCTGAGCCATCGGCATCTTGTGCCCTTCCATTTTGTGGCCATCCATCTTGTGACCATCCATTTTCATCATGCCCATGTGGCCGCCGGCCTTGCCGACTTTGTCGTTGACGGCGCGCCAGGTCTGGTCGGGCGTGGCCTCTTCCTCGGCGGCGGGACGGTAGCCGGCAAAGGCGGAGCGGTAGGTGGTGGCAGGCACGGATGCTTGCGCCTCTTGCGGGGCGGATTGGGACTGCGCTGCGGCAGCCAGCGGCAGCACAGCCAGCGCGAGGCTGAACAGGTGTTTCATGGTATTCCTTGAATGACAGGGTATGGCGCGGCGGGCGCGCGACTGGAACGCTGGCGCGGCCGGTGCAAGGCTCAGGATGCTGGGACGTGCGACGGCCGCACCGCCAGGTTCAACGGGCGGTCAGGCGGAGCGCGTGCTTCTCGGGGGACGTTCGGGACCAGGCGGGATATGCCCGGCGAACAGGGAGTCGGGCGCCAGCGCCGGAGGCGGCGCGCGCAGGGTCAAGGCGTGCAAGGCAGGCATGCCGGGCGGCGCCGTGGCACCCACGGTGCAAGCGCCATGGTTGCTGCAATCATGGCCGTGGTGCGTGGCGCCGCCATCGTCCATGGCCATTTTCATCGGCTGGTTCTGCATGTGCATGCCGGCCATGTCGCCCATGTCGTGGCACTGGGGCGCCTGCACTGCCTCGACGGCGACCGTGACCGTGACCGCCAGCTCATCCACGCAGCAGCTGCGCATGGCCGACGCAAAGCCCTGCAAGGGCAGCGTGACGGCTAGCAGCCAGAGCAGCGAGCGGGCGAGAAAGCGGAAAAAGGCACGGTTCATGGCACAACTATAAACCTTCCCACATGAGGAAGGTCAAGCCCCTATTTACGGACATAGCCGTGCGTCAGCCAGATGACGTAGGTGCCGTAGTAGCCCTGCCCTTCGAATATGACCTGACCATCGGCAAAAGAGACTGTCTCCACTTCATTGACGATGAAATACGCGCGGTTGTCTGCCGCCTCCACGTCGCCCCAGTAGCGTGGAACCTGACTCCGGTAGCCGCTGGCTCGCCCGATCGCGTCCATTAAATCGCTGATCATGAAGTCGTAAAGCATTTCGGCCAGCAGCTGCCGGTGGCCTGCCAGCATGGCCGTGATGTCGGGATAGCCCGCTTCCTTGAGCGCGGGCAAGTCGCTTTCTTCGTCCTGCAGGTCGTCCTCGCGGCAAGTCCGGATAAAACTGTTGAACGGCTCGTCGAGCAGGGGCGCCAGCGCCGCTTCCGGCACGCTCAGGCGGAACGGATGCAGCGGCAGCACGCTGTGCTGGCCATAGTTGAGTCCGCGGCAGCCGAGGAAGGCCAGCGGGTGCGGCTGTCCAGCGACTTCGCAGCGGATGCCAGGTGCTTGTTCAAACGTCATTCATCCACCCCTGCCATACGTTGTCCTCTTTGTATCTGATCAGGGCCACATGGTAAGCGCTGGCGGGCAAAGCGGACAGGCTCAGATGCAACAGAAAACAGCGGATCAGTTTCCTGTCAAGCAGGCTCCGTGATGCCCACGCAATTGCGGCCGTTTTCCTTGGCCACGTACAGCGCGGCATCGGCTGCCAGCAGCACGGCGTCCGCACCGCCCACCTTGCCCGCTTCCTGTTCCGACGACACGACGCCCAGCGAGACCGTGATGGCGCCCGCGCCGGGAATCACGGCGGCGGCCACCCTGGCGCGCAAACGCTCGGCCACCTGCAGGGCCGCGTCGAGGTCGGCGTCGGGCAGCAGCATGATGAATTCATCGCCGCCAGTACGGCACAGCACGTCGGCATCGCGCGAACAGGCGCGCATCAGCTGTGCCAGGCGCAGGATGACGTCGTCGCCCACGGCATGGCCCCACTGGTCGTTGACTTGCTTGAAATGGTCGATGTCGATGGCGATGACGGAAAACGGCCGCGCCTGCGCCTGCCAGACGTCGAGCGCCGCCGCCATGCCGCGCCGGTTCGACAGGCCCGTCAGCGGGTCTGTCTGCACGTCGGTCTTCAACTTGCCGATCTTGTTCTGCAACAACGCCAAGCCCTTCAGCAGGGCTTTCTTGATTTGCGCCGCCTCCACATACCAGGCACGGATACCGGCGATGTGCTCGGCCGTGCCGGGCGCATCCATGCGCCGCGCGCCGTCGGCCAGCTGCATCAGGGGGCGTGAAATCAGGCTGGCCAGCCACCAGATGAATGGCAGGCTCAGCAAGGCGATCGGCAGCGAATGCCATACCGTGTTGGCCATCAGCTGGTTCAGCGGGGCCAGGGTCATGGCCGTGGGACGCTGCGCCACGATGCCCCAGCCCGTCGACGGCATGACGGCGTAGCCGGCCAGCATGTCCACGCCCAGGCTGTTGCTCATGCGCCGGTTGCCGCCGCCCTGCTGCGCGACGATGGTGTCGATGACGTCATTCTTGCCGGCCAGGTCGCCCAGGCGCTCGGGGTCCGGGTGGTACAGCAGGCGCCGGTTCTGGTCCACCACGTACAGGTAGGAGCCGTCGCGGTAGTAATGCTGGCCCAGCATGGTGTACAGGATGTTTTTCTGTTTCAGGTAGATGCTGCCGCCCACATAACCGAGGTAGCGGCCATCCTTGCCAATGATGGGATGCGAAATGAAGACAACCAGGTTGCCGGCCGAGGAGACGTAGGGCTGCGTCACCAGCGGGCGCCGTTCGCGCAGCGCCTGCACGGCGCCGACGGAGTCGAGCGTGCGGTTTTTCAGGGCCAGCGTTTCCGGCGACACGCCCAGCACCTTGCCGTCCGCATCGACGATGAGCACGGAATTGAAGCTGTTCGTTTGCAAACGCAGGCGCTGCGCCTCATCCGTCAGCCACCCATCGTCGCCCATGCGCGATGGCAGGCTGCCGGCGCTGTAGGCCAGTTGCTGGCGCGCCGACTGCAGGAAATCCTCGGCCGTGCTGGCCAGCTTGCTCGCATACGCGTGGTTCGCTTCCAGGGTCGTATCGATCAGCAGCTGGCGCTGCACGCTGTAGCTGGCATAAAACGTATTGGCCAGAGACACGAGTGCGCTGGCAAAGGCCACGAGCACGATCAAACGGCGCAGATTCATGCGCAGAACAGGTTTAGTCCACATGGGGTCGGCAAGAAATTGGAAAGTATTGCGCTAAAGAAAGAGCGCATTATACCGAGAGGCCCGTGCCAATATTGAAATATTGGCATCCATGGTCAAAGAAAATGTACAAACGGCAACGCAGAACGCTGCCGCTTTGATCTGCATCAAGCGTGGATAGCGTGCTTGCGGACCCAGTCCACGTAGCGCTGCATCCAGCCCTGGAAGAAACCGAGGCTGGCCGGACCGATGCCACCATGTTCGTCAAACAGGCCATCCTTGGCCTGGATAAACATCTCGGGTTGGCCCAGCAGCGGCACGTCCAGGTAGGACAGCACATTGCGCAAATGCTGCTGCGCCAGGGCCGTGCCGGTGGCACCGACGGACACGCCGAGCACGGCACCCGGCTTGCCGCCCCACACGCTCTGGCCATACGGACGCGAACCGTGGTCGAGCGCGTTTTTCAGCACGCCGGGAATCGAGCGGTTGTATTCGGGAGTGAGGAAGAGCAAGGCTTGCGAGGCGGAAATGTCGGATTTGAGGCGCAGCACCTGCTCGGCCTGTGCCCCATCGTCATCCTGGTTGTACAGCGGCAAGTCGCCAATTTCGATGTGCTTGAAGGAAAATTCGGGCGGCGCCAGCTTGACGATGGCGTCGGCCAGCTTGCGGTTGAAGGAATCCTTGCGCAGGCTGCCGACGATGATAGCAACGTTATATTGGCTCATATATATCCCCGATGATGGTTAAAAAGAAGCCCCTTAGTGGAGTTCACACCGGGGCTATCTTGCCACACAATCATGGGTTTCGCGCTGTTTAGCGTGCGCCAGCCAATCCCTGGTATTCGCGGTAGTAGCGCCCGCCCAGGTTAGTCAATACCTCGTAGCCGATGGTATTGGCCATGGCCGCCACGGCGTCAACCGGGTGTTCGGCGCAGATCAGGTCGACCAGGCTGCCCGGCGCGACGCGTTCTTCGGCGATGGCGCTTACGTCAAGCGTGATGGAATCCATCGAGATGGCGCCGATCTGCGGCACTTTCACCCCGTCGACGATGGCCAGGCCCTGGTTGCTCATGCTGCGCAGCCAGCCATCGGCGTAACCGACGGAAACAGTGGCCACCTGGCGCGGCTCGCTGGCCGTGTAGCGGCGGCTGTAGCCCACGTGGTCGCCGGCAGCAATCGTGCGCGTCTGCAAGACCTTGCCTTGCAGACGCACCACGGAGCGCAGGGGATTCGGTTCGCCGCCCTGCGGCCCGATGCCGTACAGGGCCGCGCCCGGGCGCACCAGGTCAAAGTGGTAATCGGGCGACAAAAAGATACCCGAGGAATTGGCCAGGCTGGCGCGGTATTGCGGCAAACGGGCGCGGATGGCCGTGAAACGGGCCAGCTGCTCGCCATTCATCGGGTTGCTGCGCTCGTCGGCGCAAGCCAGGTGGCTCATGAGGTAGCGCACTTTGATGCCGTCGAGAAAGTGCGGATCCAGCAGCCAGGCGTCGATTTCCTGCGGCGACAAACCCATGCGCGACATGCCCGTGTCGACCTGCACATTCGCTTCCAAGGTTTGGCCCAGCGCCTTCGCATGCGCGCGCCAGCCAGCCACCTGCGGCTCGCTGTTGAGCACGGGAATCAGGCCATGGGCCGTGAATTCGCCTTCCGTGCCGACGGGCGGGCCGTGCAGCACAAAGATGTCGGCGTCCGGCCCCACGTGCGGGCGCAGACTGATACCCTCTTCCAGGTGCGCCACGAAGAAATGGCGGCAGCCTTCTTCATACAGGGCCGCGCCCACTTCTGCGGCGCCCAGGCCATACGCGTCGGATTTGACGACGGCCGAGCAGGCGGCCGGGTGCGCCTTGTCGCGCAGCAAGCGGTAGTTGGCGCGCACGGCGTCCAGGTCCACCGTCAGGATGGCGCCGCTACGTTCCTTCGGAGGCATGCTGGCCCCCATCTCAGGCCGCCGCGTGCTGCAGTTTGCCATGGCCCTGCGCGCCGCTGTAGCGGCTGACGGACAGGTCGTCGGCCAGGATGGCCGGCTTTTTCGACGACATCAGGTCGGCCAGCAACTGTGCCGAACCGCAGGACATGGTCCAGCCCAGGGTGCCGTGGCCCGTGTTCAGGAACAGGTTGCGCAGCGGCGTACGGCCGACGATAGGCGTGCCGTCCGGCGTCATCGGACGCAAGCCCGTCCAGAACGTGGCTTCCGCCGTATTGCCGCCGCCCGGGAACAGGTCGTTGACGACCATTTCCAGGGTTTCGCGGCGGCGCGGATTCAGGTTCAGGTTGTAGCCGGCGATTTCCGCCATGCCGCCCACGCGGATGCGGTCGTCGAAACGGGTCACGGCGATCTTGTAGGTTTCATCGAGGATGGTCGACACGGGCGCCTTGGCCGCGTTGACGATAGGCACGGTGATCGAATAGCCCTTCAATGGATATACGGGAATGTCCAGCAGCGGCTTCATGAAGCCCGTCGAATAGGAACCGAGCGCCACCACATAGGAATCGGCCTTGACGATTTCCGCGCCGCACTGCACGCCGGCGATTTCATCACCCTGCGTCAACAGCGCGTCGATCGATACGCCGTAACGGAACTTCACGCCCAGCGCCACGGCCATCTCGGACAGGCGCGTGGTAAACAGTTGGCAATCGCCCGTTTCATCGTTGGGCAAGCGCAGGCCGCCGAACAGCTTATCCTTGACCGCTTCCAGGGCCGGCTCGGCGCGCGACAGTTCGTTGCGCTGCAGTACTTCATACGGCACACCCGCGTCTTTCAACACTTCGATATCCTTGGCGGCATCGTTGTATTGCTTTTCGGTGCGGAACAATTGCATCGTGCCTTGCTGGCGGCCTTCATAGGTGATGCCCGCCTCGGCGCGCAGCACCTTGAAGCAGTCGCGGCTGTATTCGGCCAGGCGCACCATGCGTTCCTTGTTCACGGCATACGCGTCCGGTGTGCAATTACGCAACATCTGCCACATCCATTTGAGCTGGGCGGCGCTGCCGTCGAGCGAGATGGCCAGGGGCGCGTGGCGCTGCATCATCCACTTCACGGCTTTCAGGGGAATACCGGGCGCAGCCCATGGCGAAGCGTAGCCGGGCGAGATTTGCCCCGCATTCGCGAAGCTGGTTTCCAGTGCCGGGCCCGGCTGGCGGTCGATGACGGTCACCTCATGTCCTGCCTTGGCCAGATAGTAAGCACTGGTGACGCCGATGACGCCGCTACCCAGAATCACGATACGCATAGTTTCCTCATTATATTTTTTTAGGCTGACGCCAGATTAACCGCTATCATATTGGGAAAGAGCCAGTATTTGTTCACGTATAAATCGAGATATTCAGCAATAAATCATGAGAATCCTTAAAGAATCGGCACGTGGCCTCGACAAGCTGGATCGCCACATCCTGCGCATCCTGCAACAGGATGGCCGCATCTCGATGAAAGACCTCGGTGAACAGGTGGGACTGTCCATCACGCCCTGCATCGAGCGGGTCAAGCGCATGGAGCGCGACGGCGTCATCACGGGCTACCATGCCAAGGTGAACCCGGCCGCGCTGGGCGCCAAGCTGCTCGTCTTTGTAGAGATTACGCTCAATCAAAAGTCCGCGTCCGCCTTCGAGCAATTCCGCCGCGAAGTGCTGCAGATTCCTGAGGTGCAGGAATGCCACCTGGTGTCGGGCGACTTCGATTACCTGATCAAGGCGCGCATCCATGAAATGGCCGAGTACCGCAAGCTGCTGGGCGACATGCTGCTGCAGCTGCCCGGCGCCGCGCAATCGAAAAGCTATGTGGTGATGGAAGAAATCAAGGAAACCCTGGCGCTATCGACCGAGGTATTGCAGAGCCGGTAAAAGTACCGTCTGCCGGAACCAAAGGCATCGTTTTGTGCACCTTTGTATAATCTTGTAGCACATTGCCCGGTTCGCAAGCACACTCCTTTCCTGACATCACGCCCGTCCCCTCTGAGATTGGAAGCAGTGATGCACACTGGGAGTCCCTATGAACACATTGATCAAACTGGCAGCTTCCTGCCTCGCGGGCCTGGCCGTGGCCATGTGCACCGCCAGTGAATACAAGGTCAACCGCGCGCCGGACAATGGCGCCATCTATCAAAACATCAAGGTCGGCAAGACCACCCGCCTCGACCTCGACGCGGCCCTGGGCAACGCCACCGTCGTCAGCTTCGATCCCGGCTATGAAGTCTGGGTCTACAAGAACCAGCTGCAAGCGCCCAAGGTGACGCGGCTGATCCCCCTGCTCGGCGAAAAAGGCACGCGCGAAGTGGCCGTCATGTTCGACCAGGCCGGTATCGTCAGGAAATTCCGGATACACGAGCCGCGCAAGTAGGCGGCCGGTGCGCCGCGGCGCATGCCGCCACGCCTGCCAGCAACAGCATGGTGGCAGCTGCCTCGGCCAGCGTAGGCCAGCGCTGCTCCCACAAGTAGCCGTACAGCAAGGCAAACAGGAATTCAAAGACGATCATCTGCCCCATCAGGGTGAGCGGCAACACGCGGCTGGCATGGTTCCACAAGCCATTGCCGACGACGGAACACAGCAGCGCGACACCCATGACGACACCCGCAAACTGCAGCCAGGCCGTGCCGCCATGCGCGGCAGGTGCGGCAAGCGCGACGGGAATGGCCAGCAACAGCGCGGCAGCGCCCGTCACCACGCCCGTGAGCAAATTCCACTCCTGCGCCGAAACCGAGTGCAGCCGCCCCAGCCAGCGGCTGTTGCCGACCGCATACATCGTCCACGACAGCAGCGCCGCCAGCGCGCACAGCAGCCCCAGCAGGGACGCATGACGGGGGCTGGCCAGCGACTGCCAGCTGATGCAGGCCAGCCCGCCCGCGCTCAGCAGCAAAGAAGGGATCAGGCGCCGCAGCGGCACGGCATGCCGGTCGCGGCTGCCCACGAGCGTGACGACCAGCGGCAGCAAGCCGATCACCATCGACGTCATCGCCACGCCGCCCGTCTGCACGGCGCTGGCCAGCAGCACGTAATACACGATATTGCCTGTCAGGCTGAGCCAGACGAGCCCGCGCCATTCGCGCCAGCTCAAGGTGCGCAGCAGGCGCCGCCACGACGGTGCGACGAGCACGGCCGCGATCAGGCCATACGCCAGGTAGCGGCCCACGGACAGTTCCAGCGGCTGGAAAGCGGGGACCAGCGCGGGCGCCAGGAATACCAGCCCCCATAGCGCACCTGCGGCGATGCCGGCCAGCATGCCCAGCCGGCTCTTGTTTTCTTGATGCATGGTCAATCTCCTGAAAAGGAGATTGTGGCAAGTCTGCCGCGTCGATTCTTGGCGCCAGCTACTGCCTTGTTGACCGTTTCTCCCATTTATCGCGACATGCGCGCCGGTAGGCGGCAGGCGTAATATCCATGCTGTCGCGCATGGCGCGCGTCAATGCGCTCTGTTCGGAAAAGCCGGCCGCCAGCGCGATCTCGGCGAGGCTGGCGTCGCCGGCGGCAAGCAAGTCGCAGGCGCGTACTAAGCGCTGCTGCAACAGCCAGGCATGCGGGCTGGCATCCATTTCTTCACGAAACAGCGCGTGCAGGCGGCTGACGCTGAGATTCGCAAAGTGCGCCATCGACGCCGTCGACCACGGCAAGCCCGGTTCGGCCTGCACTCGGGCAAGCAGTGCCCCCAGGCGCGAACGGGGCTGCGGCTCTCCCAGCAACAAGGTATCGAGCAACAACGGCGTCCAGCCCGTGATGATGGCCGGCGTCAGCGCCCGCTGCTGCGCCATGACGCCCAGGTAATCCATCAGTTTGCGGGCGCCCGGCCCGATCGCCGTGCAGGGACCGTCCAGCAGGCGTTGCCAGCCGCTGTGCGCCACGGCGGCCGCGTCCACGTCGACAATGATGGAATGATTGGCCACCTGGCTATGCTGGACATGCCAGGCGTGCGCCGGAATCACGACGCCCAGCTGCGTATCGACTTTCCCCTGCCTGCCGTCGATTTCCAGCAATAGCTGTCCGCTGATGGGCAGCACCAGCTGCACGAAATCGTGGCGGTCCGGCGCGCCGATATCTGCATAGCTGCGAAAGCTGAGGCCGATGGCAGAGTGTGATGGACTGGACATGGCGAGACCGCCTGGGCGAAGGAGTCTTCATTTTATCAGTTCAGTGATCCCTTGCTGCTGCGCAGATGCGCGCGCCCGCCGCGTCCTCTTGCCCTACACTGGCGTTTTCTCCTCCGGTGCTTCCATGCAATTACCCGCAAGCCTCGCCCACATCTCGGCGCAACAAGACTGGCAACACACGACAGCGTATCCACCGCTCGGCTTCACCCCGTTTGCAGAAAGTGCACTGGGCAATGGCGACACGTTCGGCCTGTACTGGCCCATCGGCCGCGAAGCGAGCGAGCCCATCGTCGTCGAGACCTGGCACGACGAATGGCGCATCCAGCCGCACTTTTCCAGTCTGGCGGCGTTTCTGCAAGCCTACGCAGCAGCGGAAGACGAGTATGTCGGCACGCCATCGCTGGCCGACGACCCCGCCTCGCCGCGCGCCGCCTTCCTGGCCGCCAAGGAACAGATCGCGCAGCGCAATCCGGAGGCGGCCATCGCCTTGCTGGAAGCGGCGCTGGCCATCGTTCCCGAATATACGGAAGCCCTGGCCTTGCTGCACGGCCAGTACGTGCGCGCGGGAAGAACAGACGACGCCGTCAGGGTGGCCATCCAGGCCATCATCTCCCCGCCGTCATTTGGCGGCCCGCCCCTGAAAGCCCTGCAATGGCTGCGCACGCAACCGGTGCCGGAGGGGGAGCTTGACCCCATCTGGCGCGCCTGCGGGCAGTTGTCGTTCCACTTTGGCGGCAGCAAGGAAAATGGGGATTATCGCGTGCTGCTGGCCGCCATAGCCACCTACCTGGAGCAAGGCAACCATGTTTGCGCCTCGACCCTGATGCAAACCTACACCGAACTGATGAGCGCGGAAACCGTCTCTTTCCAGGAACGCTACGCCTTCGATCCAGCCGCCTTCATCGCGCGGCAAATCGCCGTCAGCGCGGGGCTGCCGCACGGAAGCCGGGATCCGGCCATGCTATGGTCAGGCGACCTGACCTAACTGCTGCCGGAACAGCTTGCGATACGCCGATGGCGACGTCTGCAAGTTCGCCCGGAAATGCTGGCGCAGCGACAGGGCCGTGCCGAAGCCGGCCTCTTGCGCCACGACGTCGATCGAGGCCGCGCTCTTTTCCAGCAAACCCTGCGCATGCGCCAGGCGCTGGTTCAGCAGCCACTGCTTGAACGACGTGCCCATGGCCTGGCGGAAGTGGCGCGTGAAATTGCGCCGGCTCATGGCGGCCTGTTCAGCCAGCGCGTCGATGCTGTGCGCCTGGCCCAGGCTCGCCGTCACGCTGGCGAGCACGTCGGCAAAGCGCCCTTCGCTGCCGGACACGGGCAGCGGACGCTCGATGAATTGCGCCTGCCCGCCCTGGCGGTGCGGCGCCACCAGCAGGCGGCGCGCCACCCGGTTCGCCACTTCGGCGCCCGCCAGCTGGCGCAGCAAATACAGGCAGCAATCGAGGCCGGCCGCCACGCCGGCCGACGTCAGCACGGCGCCATCGTCCACGTACAGCACTTCCCGGTCCACCTTGACCTTGGGATAGCGGGCCGCCAGCCGGTCCGCCATGCCCCAGTGCGTGGCCGCGCTCTTTCCATCCAACAAGCCCGCCTGCGCCAGGGGAAACGCGCCCAGGCACAGGCCCACCATGCGCGCGCCGCGCCGGCTGGCCGCCTGCAGCGCCGCGACCAGGGGCGCGGCCGCATCGCGGCAATCGTCGTGCCAGGCCGGCATGATGACGATATCAGCCCCGTCCAGTCCTTCCAGGCCGAACTCGGGCGTGATGCCGAAACCGGCCGCCGTGCGCAACGGTGTGGGATCGGCGGCGCACACGCGCACGTGGAAAGGCGGCAGATCGGCCTCGTCGGTCTGGGCGCCAAACACGAGGCAAGGCACGGACAGGTGAAACGGCGTCATGCCGTCGAAGGCGATCACGGCCACCGTCAACGGAGCGGCAAAGGCAAGAGAAGTAGTCATGGCCCGATTTTATCTTAGATAGGCCTTCGGGCCACTTTTTATTTACGCCCCGCAGCTTGAAAATGGCTGTATCGAGGAACTGTCTCCTCTTTCAACCACTCAAGGAGAACCCATGTCCAGCACCCCACGCCGCGCCCTGCTCGTCATCGACGTACAAAATGAATACTTCACGGGCGACATGCCCATCGAATATCCGTCCGTCGACATTTCCCTGCCCAACATCGTCCAGGCCATGGCCGCCGCGCGCGCCGCCGGTGTGCCCGTGATCGTCGTCCAGCACGACGCGCCGGAAGCCTCGCCCATCTTCGCCAAGGGCAGCGATGGCTGGCAATTGCATCCGCAAGTGGCCGCCTTTGCCGCCGACCACCGCATCAACAAGACCATGGGCAGCGCCTTTGCGGGCACGGACTTGCGCGCCTGGCTGGAAGGCCACGGCATCGACACCCTGAGCGTCATCGGCTACATGACGCACAACTGCGACGCGGCCACCATCTACCAGGCCGCGCACGATGGCTTGCAGGTGGAATTCCTGCAGGACGCCACCGGCACCCTGCCCTACGCCAATGCGGGCGGCACGGCCAGCGCCGAGGAAATCCACCGCGTCTTCAGCGCCGTGTTCCACTCGAATTTCGCCGCCGTCGCCAGCACGCAGGATTGGCTCAAGGCCGTAAGCGAAGGCAAGCCGCTGGAAATCGACAACATTTATCTGTCTAACCAGCGCGCGCGCAAGGCTGCGTCCGTCTGACGCGGTAACTAAAAGCGCCGGTGCCCGTCATCGGCGTCGCAGCGCCCGCTGAACTTGATCATGCCGTCGACCGTGATCACGCCGCTGCGGCGGTTGATCACCACGGTGGGACGGTTCAGGCTATTGAGCTGGAAACGGCCACGTATCTCGTCGTGGCCGACGACCAGATCCATCAGATCCCACCAGCCATTGTTGCTGTCGCCGTGGATCGGCGGCACCAGTTGTTTCGGCAAGCGGATCTGCGCCGCGCTGCCCTGCACGCTGACATTGACGGCCGTATCGAAATGACTCTTGCCTGTCTCCAGGGTGGATTTCTGCACGTACTTGTGCTTGTCGTAATCCCATTCCATGCCGGAATGGTTTTCCAGCGTGGTCTTCTCCGCCTCGCCGTAACACACGAGCTGGATATCCTCGCCACGCTGCGCCCGCTCCTGGCGCTCATACTGGCCCGCAGCTTCATATTGACCCGACTGTGCGGCAAAGGCCATGGCGATCAACAGGCTGGAAATGGCTGTCATGCGGGTCCTCCAATGCAGGGTGGGCAGGCCAAGGTTGCCTGATCGCCAAGCTTAGCACGGAAGGCAGGCTGTTTGCGCTGGCTCGCGAGCCAGCGTAGACAGGCTTGCCGATATAGTCTATCGATAATGCATCCACTTGGAATTCTGTACTGGCAAACTTCCATGCGCACATTGGAACATCAATTTTTTATCCGGATAGAAACTTTCTTGCGGTATTCTATTATTACCACAATGAACTAGGGATATGACATGGGCCGTCGCTCTGGATTGGAAGGTTTCATCCGTGCCACGAGCAGAGCTATCGCAGCTGCCGAGAGAGAGCAAGCAAGACAAGCACGAGGCGCAGCCACGATACGGCGGGCTCATGAACGCAACGAACGCATGGCTGCTGCGCAATCGATGCGCGATACAAAGGCGGCAGAAAAGCAGGCAAAGATCGACTATCTGGATTTGAGGCAACAGGAGGTCGCAGACAAGAATGAAGAGATTGAGGATTGCCTCGCTGGTTTGCGCGGCGTGCTGGCCCACACCCTTGATGTCGACGATACGATCAGTTTCGACAGTCTTCGGCCAACAGAAAAATTCGCCCCGTTTGAAATATCCCCTCGTCTGTACAGCACCTCCGCTCCGGAGGAAGTTCTGCACCACCCGCCTCCTTCATGGTCAGCATTCATGCCCCATGTAGCGAAACGCCATGAACTTAAAATAAAAAATTCAACAGAAAACTATCACCGGCAGTTAATCGCTTTCAGCATCGAGGAAATCGCCAAACAATTTTTCAAAGATCAAGAACGTCGCGAATACGATGCGCGAAAAGCGGCCTTCCATGCCGGCCAAGCCGAAAGGAACAGTGCAATTGATCAGTTCAAGGCGGAATATTTCTCGCACGACTGCGATGCCGTGGTCACCTATTGCGACATGGTGCTATCCAGATCAGAATACCCACTGAACGACTTCCCCCAGGAATTTCGCGTCGCCTATGACGCTTTGAATGGCACACTGGCTGTCGAATATGAGTTGCCCTTGATTTCCATCGTGCCCACGACAAGCGAATTTCGCTACGTCAAAAGCAAGGACAGCATCGAATCAAAGATCCGCAAGCCATCGGAAATTCAGGATATTTACCGGCAGCTGATCGCTGAAATCGCCCTGCGCACCATGCATGAACTGTTTGAGGCGGATCAGGCATCGGCAATCAAAGTACTCGCCTTTACGGGAATCATTGATACCCATGACCCCGCAACGGGCCATGACATCCGCGTGCCCGTCATTTCAGTGCGTACGGCGCGTGACACGTTTCTTGCCATAAATTTGCAGCGGGCGGATCCCGTTGCATGCCTGCGCACCTTGGGCGCCCATGTTTCACCCCGTCCCGAGGAACTGCTCGCGGTCAAACCTATCATCGAATTCAACATGGTCGACAAGCGCTTCATTGTGCAGGGCAATTCCTTGAACGAGTTGGAAAACCGCTCCAACTTGCTCGAACTAAGCCCATCGCAATTTGAAGACCTGGTCGCCAATTTGTTCAGCAAAATGGGACTCGAAACCAAACTCACCCGCGGTTCGCGCGACGGTGGTGTAGACGCCGTGGCATTTGATATCCGTCCTGTGTTGGGTGGCAAGGTGGTCATCCAGGCCAAACGATATAAGGATGCGGTTGGCGTGAGCGCCGTTCGCGATTTGTACGGAATCATGCTGAATGAAGGTGCGAACAAAGGCATATTGGTTACGACCAGCCGCTATGGACCCGATGCCTATGTTTTTTCATCTGATAAGCCGATCGAACTGATAGACGGCTCAGCCTTGCTGTACCTGTTGCGCGAGCACGCCGATGTGCATGCCAGGATTGTCCCGCTGAGCTAAGTTGCAACTTTACTTGGCCGTTCACCGCGCCTGCAGAACTGCCACATGCAGGAGTGGGCGCGTATGATGCGTCCACGACAAGTTTCACCATCAACGATGCGAAAAATCATACTCCTGAGCTTGAGTGCTCTTGCTATTTTCCTCCTGGCCACCGCCGCCCTGGTGCTGGCGGGACTCAACGACAAGGAAGCCCCCGCCGACGTCATCGTCGTGCCGGGCAACACCATCATGCCGGACGGCACGCCCAGCCCGCGCCTGCAGGCGCGGCTCGACGCGGCTGTGAAACAGTTCCGGGAACACAGGGCGCCGCGCATCCTCGTCAGCGGGGCGACGGGCAAGGAAGGGTTCGACGAGGCCGCGTCCATGGCCCGCTACCTGCAGTCGCGCGGCGTGCCTGCCGGCGCCATTATTGAAGATAATCAAGGCTGGACGACGGACGCCACGGCGCGCAACGCAGCGCTTCTCATGCACCAGCACGGCTGGCAGATAGCCATGGTCGCCACGCAATATTTCCACGTGCCCCGCTTCCGCCTGGCGTTGCAACGGGCCGGCATCAGCGTCAGCGGCAACGTGCACGCGCCCTACTTCGAGCTGCGCGACCTGTATTCCGTGCCGCGCGAAACGGTGGGCTATGTCGTGTATTTCATGCGCCATTGATCCTGGCTTATGCCCTAAATCACTCGCTCCAGTCGCGCGACCGCTCCACAGCCCGCTGCCACTTGTGCAGCCGGCTCAAGCGCTCATCGGCCGCCATGGCCGGTTCGAAACGGCGTCCCACCTGCCATTGGGCGGCGATTTCTTCCTGCGATTCCCAGTAGCCCACGGCCAGGCCCGCCAGGTAGGCGGCGCCCAGGGCCGTCGTTTCCGTCACGACGGGACGCACCACGGGCACATTCAATATGTCGGCCTGGAACTGCATCAGCATGTCGTTGCGGGCCGCGCCGCCGTCGACGCGCAATTCGGAAAGCGCGATGCCCGCGTCGTCCTGCATGGCGGACAGGACGTCGACGTTCTGGTAGGCCACGCCTTCCAGCGCCGCGCGCGCAATGTGCGCCTTGCCCGTGCCGCGCGTGATGCCGATCAGGGTACCGCGTGCATACGGGTCCCAGTATGGTGCGCCGAGTCCCGCGAACGCGGGCACGAAGACCAGGCCGCCCGAATCGGGCACGCTGGTGGCCAGCGCTTCCACTTCGGACGAGTCGCGGATGATGCCGATGCCGTCGCGCATCCATTGCACGGCAGCGCCCGCGATAAAGGCGCTGCCTTCGAGCAAATAATCGGTCTTGTCGCTGCCCGCGCCCAGGCTCCAGCCCACGGTCGTCAACAGCCGGTTTTTCGATGGCAAGGGGCGCTTGCCCACGTTCATCAGCATGAAGCAACCCGTACCGTAGGTATTCTTGGCCATGCCCGGCTTCAAACAGGCCTGGCCGAAGGTGGCCGCCTGCTGGTCGCCCGCGATGCCGGCGATCGGCACGGAGATGCCCAGCAGATCAACGTGCGTGTACGCGGCCACGCCGCTCGAGGGCACGACGTCGGGCAGCAGGGAGGCGGGAATGCCGAGCAGCGCCAGCAAATCCGTGTCCCATTGCAAAGTATGAATGTTGAACAGCATGGTGCGCGACGCGTTGCTCGTGTCCGTCAAATGGGCGCCGCTCATCTTGTAGATCAGCCAGCTGTCGACGGTGCCGAAGGCCAGCTCGCCCCGTTCGGCGCGCGCGCGGGCGCCGGGAACGTTGTCGAGCAGCCATTTGAGTTTGGTGGCGGAAAAATAGGCGTCCAGCACGAGACCCGTCTTTTGCTGGATCATGTCCGCCTTGCCCTGCTCGACCAGCTGCTCGCAATAGGCGGCGTTTCTGCGGTCTTGCCAGACGATGGCGTTGGCGACGGGTTCGCCCGTGGCGCGGTCCCACAGCACCGTCGTTTCGCGCTGGTTGGTCACGCCGATGGCGGCCACGTCGGAAGCGGCCACGCCGCTGTCGCGCAGCACCTGCTGCAGCACGCCCTCTTGCGAGGTCCAGATTTCGTTCGCGTCATGCTCGACCCAGCCCGGCTGGGGGAAAATCTGGCGGAACTCGCGCTGCGCGCTGGCGTGCGGCCGGCCCGCATGGTCGAACAGGATGGCGCGCGAACTGGTGGTGCCCTGATCTAAAGCAAGTATGTATTTGGTCATTGTCTGGTGGTGCGAAAAACGGGTAAAAACAGGCACGGAGCCATCAAGCTCCGTGCCCTCAGCACTGCGGCGGCAGTTTACCTTACCTTGCCTTCTTTCCAGGCTTGCAGCAGCTTGTCGTAGGCAATCGTTTCACCCTTCGGTTTTTCATTCGCCAGCTTTTTCCATGGAGCGTGCTGGTCCGAAAGATACTGGTTCGGATCGACCTTCGGATTGAGCTTGGGCGCACACGCCTTCATGCCGGCCCGCTGCAAACGCGCCATGACCTGGTCCATTTCCTCGGCCAGGTTATCCATGGCGGCTTGCGGCGTTTTTTCCGCCGTGATGGCCGTGGCCACGTTCTTCCACCACAGCTGCGCCAGCTTCGGATAGTCGGGCACGTTGTTGCCGGTCGGCGTCCACGCCACGCGGGCGGGGCTGCGGTAAAACTCGATCAAGCCGCCGTATTCGTTCGCATGTTTCGTGAAGTAATCGTGACGGATGTCGGAATCGCGGATGAAGGTCAGGCCGACGATCGATTTCTTCAACGACACGGTTTTCGATGTGACGAATTGCGCGTACAGCCAGGCGGCGGCCTTGCGGTCGTCCGGCGTGGACTTGAACAGGAACCAGGAACCGACGTCCTGATAGCCATTCTGCATGCCCTCTTTCCAGTACGGGCCGTGCGGCGACGGCGCCATGCGCCATTTCGGCGTGCCGTCCTTGTTCACCACTGGCAAGCCCGGTTTCGTCATGCCGGCCGTAAATGCCGTGTACCAGAAGATTTGCTGGGCGATTTCGCCCTGCGCCGGCACGGGGCCCGATTCCGAGAAATTCATGCCGTTCGCCTGCGGCGGCGCGTATTTCTTCATCCAGTCGATGTATTTCGTCAGCGCAAACACGGCCGCCGGCGAATTGGTGGCGCCGCCGCGCGACATCGAGGCGCCCACGGGCGTGCACTTGTCGGCCGCGACCTTGATGCCCCACTCGTCGACAGGCATGCCGTTCGGAATGCCCTTGTCGGCCGCACCAGCCATCGACAGCCACGCATCGGTGAAGCGCCAGCCCAGCGATGGATCTTTCTTGCCGTAATCCATGTGGCCATACACCTTCTTGCCGTCCAGTTCCTTCACGTCATTCGTGAAGAAATCGGCGATGTCTTCATACGCGGACCAGTTTTGCGGCACACCCAGCTCGTAGCCATATTTGGCCTTGAACTTGGCTTGCAAATCCTTGCGCGCGAACCAGTCTGCACGGAACCAGTACAGGTTGGCGAATTGCTGGTCGGGCAACTGGTAGACCTTGCCGTCCGGCGCCGTCGTAAAGCTGATGCCGATGAAATCCTTCAGGTCCAGGCCAGGATTGGTGAATTCCTTGCCCTTGGCGGCCATGTAGTCGGACAGCGGTTCGACGGCGCCGTAGCGGTAGTGCGTGCCGATCAGGTCGGAATCGGAAATCCAGCCGTCATAGATGCTTTTGCCGGACTGCATGGACGTCTGCAGCTTTTCCACCACGTCGCCTTCCTGGATGATGTCGTGGCGCACCTTGATGCCCGTGATTTCCTCGAAGGCCTTGGCCAGGGTCTTCGATTCGTAGACGTGGGTGTCGATGGTTTCCGAGACCACGGAAATTTCCTTGATGCCCTTGGCTTTCAGCTTGGCCGCCGCATCGATGAACCATTTCATTTCAGCAAGCTGCTGCTGCTTGCTCAGGCTGGATGGCTGGAATTCCTTGTCGATCCAGGTTTGCGCCTGCTTGGCGTCGGCCAGGGCCGCATTCGACACGAGCATGGCCGCAGCCGCGAAGACCGTGAACTTCAATTTCATCGTGAATCTCCTTTTATAGTTTTTACCGGCCGCCTGCTGGCGGTACGGTATCCATCAACACCGGCAAGCCGGTTATCCCCAACGCATGACAATCAACAACAACACAAAACTGATGGCAGCCCCGATGGCCTGCTGCATTTCCGTAAACCCCGCCCACGCCAGATTCACATAGGCCGCCGTGAGCAAGCCGATGAACAACCTGTCGCCGCGCGTCGTCGGCATGGGCAAAAAACCCTTGCGTTCGATGCTGGGCGAACGGATTTGCCACACCGTCATGCCGGCCAGCATCAAGCCGATACAAATGAAGAAGATGGCCACTTCCGGCGTCCACGCCATCCAGCCGAACAGGCTGGCTGTGCTATCGGTATTTTCCATGTCACACCCTCCCCATCGCGAAACCCTTGGCAATGTAATGCCGCACGAACCAGATCACCAGCGCGCCGGGCACGATGGTCAGCACACCGGCCGCCGCCAGCACGCCCCAGTCCATGCCGGCGGCCGACACGGTACGCGTCATGGTGGCGGCAATCGGCTTGGCATTGACAGAAGTCAAGGTGCGCGCCAGCAGCAATTCCACCCAGCTGAACATGAAGCAGAAGAACGCCGTTACGCCCACGCCCGACTTGATCATCGGCAAGAAGATGCGGATGAAGAAACGCGGGAAGCTGTAGCCGTCGATATACGCCGTCTCGTCGATTTCCTTCGGCACGCCGGACATGAAACCTTCCAGTATCCACACGGCCAGCGGCACGTTGAAAACCATGTGCGCGAGCGCCACGGCCAGATGCGTATCCATCAGGCCCACCGTCGAATACAGCTGGAAGAAGGGCACGAGGAAGACGGCGGGCGGCGTCATGCGGTTGGTCAGCAGCCAGAAGAACAAATGCTTGTCACCGACAAAGTTGTAGCGCGAAAACGCATACGCGGCCGGCAAGGCGACCGTGACCGACATCACCATGTTCAAGGCCACGTAAATCATGGAATTGATGTAGCCGCTGTACCAGGACCGGTCGGTAAAAATCGTGTGGTAGTTGGCGAACGTCAATTGCTGGGGCCACAGGCTCAAGACCCCGACGATTTCCTCGTTGGTCTTGAGCGACATGTTGAGCATCCAGTAGATGGGCAAAAGCGAGCCCAGCAAGAAGACGACGAGGATGGTGCTGCTCATTTTCTTGTGCATCATTTCTGGTCTCCCGTGCCAACGCGCTGCATCCACGTGTACAGCACAAAGCAGAACAGCAGGATGATGAGGAAATAGATCAGGGAAAACGCGGACGCTGGCCCCAGGTCGAACTGGCCCACGGCCTTTTGCGTCAGGTACTGCGACAGGAATGTGGTGGCATTGCCCGGCCCGCCGCCCGTCAGCACGAACGGTTCCGTGTAGATCATGAAACTGTCCATGAAGCGCAGCAAGACGGCGATCATCAGCACATTGCGCAGTTTCGGCAGCTGGATGTAGCGGAACACGGCCAGGCGCGAGGCGCCGTCAATGCGCGCCGCCTGGTAATACGCATCGGGAATGGCGCGCAAGCCCGCATAGCACAGCAGCACGACGAGCGGCGTCCAGTGCCAGATATCCATCACCATCACCGTCAGCCAGGCATCGAGCGAATTGCCGTTGTAGTTGTAGTCAAAGCCCAGCTGATTCAGGGTGTAGCCCATCAGGCCGATGTCGCCGCGGCCAAAGATTTGCCAGATGGTGCCCACCACGTTCCAGGGTATCAAGAGGGGCAGCGCGATCAGCACCAAGGCAAGGGACGCCTTCCAGCCATCGGCCGGCATGCACAGGGCAATCAAAATACCCAGCGGAATCTGGATGGCCAGCACGGAGCCGGAAAACAGCAGCTGGCGCAGCAAGGCGCTGTGCAAGTCGCCGTCCAGCATGACCATGCGGAACCACTCGGTGCCCACGAAGACCTTTTGCGTGGGGCTCAGAATATCCTGCACGGAATAATTGACCACCGTCATCAGGGGCAGGATGGCGGAAAAGGCCACGCACAGCAGCACGGGCAAGATCAATAGCCAGGCGCGGCGGTTGTTATCGGTTTTACCGTTATGTATCATCAGGCCACCCGCTTATCGTTGACATAGTAAAGGGTGCGTTGCGGCGGAAAGCGCAGCCGCACAGCATTCCCGGCGACGGCATCGATGGCGCGCAGCTTGGCCGCCACCGTCGCGCCGCCCAGCTGGAATTCCGCCAGGTAATGCGTGCCCATATTGCGCACGGCCGTGACCGTCGCGTCCAGGCAATGGTCGCCACCTTCGCCGCCCTCGCCCACCTGCACGCATTCGACGAATTCCGGCCGCACGCCCACCGTGATTTTGCCTTGCGCGCCAGACAGCGCCGCGCGGGCGGCAGCGGACACGGCCAGCAGCTGCCCCGCCACGCGCACACCGCCGTCGTCCAGCGTGCAATCGAGCAAGTTCATGCCCGGGTTGCCGATGAAATAGCCGACAAACGTGTGCTCGGGTTCCTCGAACAGCGCTTGCGCGCTGCCCGTCTGCACCACTTCGCCCTGCGTCATGACGACCACCTGGTCGGCAAAGGTCAGCGCTTCCACCTGGTCGTGCGTGACATAGATCAGGGACAATTTCAATTCGTGGTGGATTTCCTTCAACTTTCTGCGCAGCAGCCATTTCAGATGCGGGTCGATCACCGTCAGCGGTTCGTCGAACAGCACGGCCGCCACGTCGGGACGCACGAGACCGCGTCCCAGCGAAATCTTTTGCTTCGCGTCCACGGACAAGCCGCTTGCGCGCAATTTCAAGTCGCCCGTCAATTCCAGCATCTGCGCCACCTGCTGCACGCGCTTTTTCACCTCGATCTCTTTCCAGCCGCGATTACGCAGCGGAAACGCCAGGTTGTCGTGCACGGTCATGGTGTCGTAGATGACGGGAAACTGGAACACTTGCGCGATATTGCGCGCCTCGGTCGGCAGTTGCGTCACGTCCTTGCCATCGAACAGCACCTTGCCATGCGACGGCTTGACCAGGCCGGAGATAATGTTGAGCAGAGTCGTCTTGCCGCAGCCGGACGGCCCCAGCAAGGCGTAGGCGCCGCCGTCATGCCACGCCATGCTCATGGGCCGCAGCGCATAGTCGGCGGGTGCCGACGGGTTCGGTTTGTAGGCGTGGGCCAGGTCGACCAGTTCGATGCGCGCCATGTCACGCCCCTCCTTGCACAGGAGCAAACAGCAGGCCGCCATCACTGGCAAAAATCAGCAAGGCATGCGGCTGGCAATACACGGTGCAGGCGCTGCCAATCTCCAGGTTGTGCACGCCGCCGAGCTGCGCCACCAGGGCCAGGTCGCCACGGCGCGCATGAACATAGGTTTCCGAGCCGCTGATTTCCGCCAAATCCACCTGCGCCGCGATGGCCACGTCGCCATCGGACTGCGGCGACAGATGCAGGCTGTGCGCGCGCACGCCGAGGATCACCTCCATGCTGCCACCCAGGCGGGCGCGCTGTGCGCCGCTCAAATAGATCGACAGGCCATCGGCCGCCTGCGCCACACCGGCAGCATCCACGCGGGCGGGGATCAGGTTGATGGGCGGGTCGCTGAAGGTGCGCGCCACGTCGATGGAATTGGGGGCGTTGAAGACGTCCAGGGTCGGCCCTTGCTGCAGCAATCGTCCCTCGTGCAGCACGGCCACGTGGCCGCCCAGCTGCAACGCTTCCAGCGGTTCCGTGGTCGCGTACACGACCGTCGTGCTGCCGCTGGAAAACAGTTCCGTCAATTCGCGGCGCAATTCCTCGCGCAGCTTGTAGTCGAGATTGACCAGCGGCTCGTCGAGCAGCAGCAAGGACGCATCCTTGATCAGCGCGCGCCCCAGCGCCGTGCGCTGCTGCTGGCCGCCCGACAATTCTCCCGGTGTGCGCTGCAGGTAGGGCGTGATGTGCAGGCGCTCGGCCAGCGCCAGCACTTTCGTGCGTATCTGCTCCTCGGGTACCTTGCGCAGGCGCAAGGGCGAGGCGATATTATCGTAGACGGTGAAGGCCGGATAGTTGATGAATTGCTGGTACACCATGGCCAGGTTGCGTTTGCTGACGGGCACGCCCGTCACGTCGACGCCATCGGCCGTGACCGTACCCCCGCTGGGCTTGTCCAGGCCCGCCATCACGCGCATCAGGGTCGTCTTGCCGGCACGCGTGGTACCCAGCAAGACGTTGATGGCGCCCGGCACCAGGGCCAGCGACATCGGATATAAAAAGTCGTCAGCCCCCTGCTTCCTGCTGATCTTGTCCAGTACCAGTTGCACGCGCTTCTCCTCCAGTGATGTATCTTATTCTTCGCCGCACCCTCTGCGGGGCGCGGTCACCAACGTTTTGTGCTTACGGCAAAGGGTGCTGCAACAGCCAGGCGTCGAGCGTGTCCGCCGTCTCGCGCGGCAGGTGCAAGCCCAGCTTGGAGCGCCGCCACAGGATATCGGCCGCGCTGACGGCCCATTCATGGCGCCGCACATAATCAACTTCCGCCGCGTACAGGCCGGCGGCAATTTCCTCGCCCATGGCCGCCACGTCCGCCCGCCCTTCGAGCAGCACGTGGATGCGCGTGCCGTAGGCGCGTGCATAGCGCGCCACCAGCGCCGCCGGCAGCCACGCATATTCGCGCTGCAAGGCTTGCACGAACTGGCCGAACTCGCGCACGGCCCGGTTTTGCGGCACGGCGCCATATACGTCGCCGCCGGGCAGACAAGCGTGCTCCGTCCAGGCCCGCCGCCGCTTGCCCGGTTCGGGCACCAGCAACGGCTCCAGCAGATCGAGCGCTTCCTCGGCCAGCTTGCGGAAGGTGGTAATCTTGCCGCCGAAAACACTGAGCAATGGCGCACCTTCCCGGTCCAGCTCGAAACGGTAATCGCGCGTGACGGCCTTGGCGTCGGCCGCCGCGTCTTCCACCAGCGGGCGCACGCCCGCATACGTCCAGACCACGTCGGCCGGCACGATTGGCTTGCTGAAATAGTAACTGGAAAGCTCGCACAAGTAACGAATTTCCTCGTCATCGATTTCCACCTTGCCAGTGTCGCCGTGATAGTCGAGGTCGGTGGTGCCGATCAGGGTGAAATCGTGCTCATACGGAATGGCAAACACGATGCGCCCGTCCGGATGCTGGAAGATATACGCGTGATCATGGTCGAACAGGCGCTTGACGACGATATGACTGCCCTTGATCAGGCGCAAATGCCGGCCCTGCCCGCCCGGTGCCGCCTGCTGCAGGAACTCGGCCGTCCACGGCCCGGCCGCATTGACGACGCTGCGCGCGCGCACGGATAACTCCCGCCCGTCGCCTTGCTGCAGAGTAGCCTGCCAACCATCGCCATCGCGCCGCAGGGCCGTGCAGCGCGTGCGCGTCAGCACGTGTGCGCCGTTGTCTGCCGCGTCGACGGCGTTGAGCACCACGAGGCGCGCATCGTCGACCCAGCCGTCGGAATACACGAAGCCGCGCTTGAACTGGGGTTGTAACGGTATGCCGGCCGCATGGCGCGTCAGATCGATGCTGCTGGAGGCCGGCAGAATTTCCCGCTTCGCCAGCATATCGTAGAGGAACAGGCCGACGCGTATCAGCCAGGCCGGGCGCTGGCCCTTGGCGTGCGGCATGACGAAGCGCAGCGGCCACATGATGTGCGGCGCCGAGCGCAGCAGCACTTCACGCTCGATCAGCGCCTTGCGCACGAGGCCAAATTCATAGTATTCGAGGTAGCGCAGGCCGCCATGTATCAGCTTGGTGGAGGCCGACGAAGTGTGGGAAGCCAGGTCATCCTTTTCGCACAGCACCACCGACAAGCCCCGTCCCGCCGCGTCGCGCGCGATGCCTGCGCCATTGATGCCGCCGCCGACCACCAGCACGTCGCATTTGATCGCTGTCTCCACACCCTGCTGTGCTGCGGCCATCGGGACTCCATGTCTGTCAGGGACACGCCGGCGAGGAAAGACTAGGCATCGCCGGCGACTGTCGTTAAGATCACCATTTCGTAATACGCATGCAATATGAATAAGGTTACGCCAGAATACGAACCCATAGCAACATATTTTTAGTATTATTTGTTCGTTTCTGTTCGTTTATGATTTTTAAAGAGAACACCATGATCTTGAATCCCCGCCAGCGCCGCCTGCTCGAAGTGGTGCGCCAGAAGGTCACCATGTCCGTCGAAGAGCTGGCCCAGCAGCTGGACGTGACGCCGCAAACCGTGCGCCGCGACGTCAAGCAGATGGAAGAAGCGCGCCTGCTGGCCCGCTACCACGGCGGCGTGGGCTTGCCTTCGTCCGTGGAAAACATCGATTACAGCCAGCGCCAGGTGTTCAACAGCGACGCCAAGCGGCGCATCGCGGCCGCCGTCGCCGCGCAAGTGCCGCACGGCTGCTCGCTGCTGATCAATATCGGCACGACGACCGAGGAAGTGGCGCGCGCGCTGGGCCGGCACACGGGCTTGCACGTGGTGACGAACAACCTCAACGTGGCCGCCATCCTGGCCGACAACGCGGCCTGCGAAGTCATCGTGGCCGGCGGCGTGGTGCGCGGGCGCGACCGCGGCATCGTGGGCGAAGCGACCATCGACTTCATCCGCCAGTTCAAGGTCGACATCGGCATCATCGGCATTTCCAGCATCGACGAAGACGGCAGCCTGCGCGACTTCGACGCGCGCGAAGTGAAGGTGGCGCAAGCGATCATCGAACAGTCGCGCGAAGTATGGCTGGTGGCCGACCAGCACAAATTCGGCCGCAAGGCGCTCGTGCGCCTGGCCGACCTGGCGCAAATCGACATCTTGTTTACGGATGCGCCACCGCCGCCCCGCTTTGCCGAAGTGCTGCGCGAAGCGGGTGTGAAGGTGGTGACGGCCTGAGGAGGTCACATTTCTGCAGTAAAACTGCGCGCTGTCGCGTGGGCAATACGTCTTGTGTGGGCCAGCATACAGAATGATATGAAATATTTATCAATTCGGCAAAAATGCTGTTACCATTGATGCAACATGAGTTATTTTTTTAATCTTCCTCTCTCGCAATACGATTATTTGCTTGATATTGCTTTTTATTTATCTAGAGTAAGGAAAAAGGAAAAAACTCTTTGCCGCTGAGTGATTTCCTGTGAAAACAGTGTTAAAAATACCTCAAGCACGATGATAGTTCCCAAACAAACCACTCGACAGCAAGCGTGAAGGCCTTAACCATGCCGGCAACGCCGCCCAGTGAAGGAAGAGAAATGAGCCATAATTTTGAATCGGCCGCCATGCCGCAAGCCGCCCATCCCAACAGCGTTCCCGTCAGCGAACTGGAAGCCCACCTCGGTTACTGGCTGCGTTTCGTTTCCAACCACGTTTCCCACAGTTTCCAGAAAAAAGCCGAAGCCAATGGCGTGACGGTATCCGAATGGGTAGTGCTGCGCGAAATGTTCCGCCTGGGCTGCACCTCGCCCACGGTGCTGGCGCAAGTGTCCGGCATGAGCAAGGGCGCCGTCTCGAAACTGATCGACCGCCTGGAAAGCAAGGGCATGGTCAGCAAGTCCATCCTGCTGGCCGACCGCCGCCAGCATTCGATCGAGCTGACCACGGAAGGCGAGGCGCTGGTGCCCGTGCTGGCCGAGATGGCCGACCAGAACGACGAGGAATTCTTCGGCAAGCTGCCGCGCCAGCTGCGCGACGACCTGCTCGAAGCGATGAAGGAAGTGGCGCGCACGCATCAGCTCAAGAGCGCGCCGCTGAACTGAACGCATTCTCACATCGGCAAGGGTGACGCGGCGGCGCGCGCGCTTCGGCTATGATGCTGGCCTGACTGTTTACCAGGAACACGCATGGCCCTGCACATCGAAACTCCCTTGCTCAACTCGCGCGCCCTGAGCCTGCACAGCGAACGCGCCATCTGGCTCAAGCTCGAAGCCTTGCAGCCGCCCGGCTCCTTCAAGATCCGCGGCATCGGCCTCGCCTGCGAAGAATACGCGCGGCGCGGCGCCAGCCGTTTCATCTCCTCTTCCGGCGGCAATGCCGGCATCGCCGTCGCCTATGCGGGACGCCAGCTGGGCATTCCCGTCATCGTCGTCGTGCCGGAAACGACGAGCGAACGGGCCAAGGCCCTGATCGCCCAGGAAGGCGCCGAAGTCATCGTGCACGGCGCCGCCTGGCAGGAAGCGAACGCGCTGGCGCAATCCATGCTCACGCCGCAAGACGCCTTTTTGCACCCGTTCGACGACCCGCTGCTGTGGCAGGGCCATGCCGGCATGATCGATGAGGTGGCCAGCGCCGGCCTGAAACCGGACGCCGTGGTGCTGTCGGTCGGTGGCGGCGGCCTGCTGGCCGGCGTGGCCGAAGGCTTGCAGCGCAACGGCTGGGATGACGTGGCCATCGTGGCAGTGGAAACGCAAGGCGCCGCCTCGCTGGCGGCGGCCGTGGCCGCTCGCGAACACGTGGCCCTGCCCGCCGTGACGAGCATCGCCACCTCGCTGGCCGCGCGCCAGGTGTGCGCGCAGGCGTTCGCCATCAGCCAGACGCGCCCGCTCCACAGCGTCGTGGTATCGGACCGGGACGCCGTCGACGCCTGCCAGCGGTTTATCACCGACCAGCGCCTGGTGGTGGAACCGGCCTGCGGCGCGGCGCTGGCGGCCGTCTACGGCAAGGTGCCGGAACTGGCGCCCTACCGCAATGTGCTCGTCATCGTGTGCGGCGGCGTGACGGCCACCACGCAGCAGCTCGACCACTGGAGCGCCACCCTGTAGCCGCTACGGCGCCGCCTCGAGCAGCGCCACGCCATCGCGGCCCTGCCCCTTGGCTGCGTACAGGGCCTGGTCGGCCAGGTCCAGCAGCTGCGCCGGCGTCAGCGCGCCTTCGCGGAAGATGGCGATGCCGATGCTGGTCGTCACCGGCAGCGGGCCGCTGGCCAGCTCGAAGGGCTGGCGAATGGCGTCGACGATCTTGGCGCCGACCTGGCGCACTTCGGCCGCGCCGTTCACGCCTTGGAGAATGATCACGAATTCATCGCCGGCCAGGCGCGCCACCAGGTCGCTGGCGCGCACGCTGCGCACCAGGCGCGAGGCGAATTCCTTCAGTACCTCGTCGCCCGCCTTGTGTCCCAGGCTGTCGTTGATGGCCTTGAAACGGTCGATATCGAGATAGGCAAGCGCCATCGGCGCGCGCGCGGCCCGCGTGCGCTGCATGCTTTGCGCCAGCTGCTCGTCGAAGCGGCGCCGGTTGGCGATGCCCGTCAGCGTGTCGGTGGCGGCGGCGAACTGCAGCGCCGTGTGCATCGCCTTGGTCTTGGTGATTTCGTGAATCAGGCCATACACGCCTTCCACCGCGCCGCTCTCGCCCACATCGGGCACGTAGCTGGTATGGAAGGTGCGCTCCCCCGCCTCGTTGTCGACCGTGAATTCATAGTCGACCTCCTCGCCCGCGAAGGCGCGCAGCAGGTGCTGCTCGCGCAACTGGTAGGCTTCCTCGCCCAGCACCTCGCGCATGGAATGCATCAGGCTCTCCCTGGCCGAGACGCCGAACCATCGTTCAAACGTCGCGTTGATGAACTGGTAGCGGTGCTCGCGGTCGATATACACGATCACTACGGGCACATGGTCCGTCAGCAGTTTCAAGCGCCGCTCGCTGTCGCGCGTCTGCGCCTCGGCGATTTCACGCTCGGCCACCAGCGAGTAAAAATCGCGGCTCAAGTCGCCGATCTCGTCGCGCCGCTCGATTTGCAGCGCCTCGATGCCCAGGCGCTGGCGGCGGATCTGGTGCACCTGCCGGCGCAAGCGCTCCAAAGGCTGCAACAGGCGCAGCACGATGCGCCAACCGGCCAGGCCAGCCAGCGCCGCCAGCAGCACGGCGGCCAGCAGAATCTTGCTGCGGATGGCGTGCAGCGGCGCAAAGGCCTCGCTCATCGGATACACGGACGCCAGTATCCAGCCCGTCGAGGCGATGCGGTGGTAGGCGAACAGGGCATCAACGCCCTGCGTGGTGGTACCCGTCATCCAGCCTTCGTAGCCCTGCATGGCGCTCCGCGTGGGCACGCTGACGGGGCCGTGGGCTTCGATATGCTGCATGATGCGCGACTTGTCCGGATGCTCGACGATGACGCCTTCGCTGGTCATGATGTACAGGTAGCCGCCCGTGCCAGGCTTGAGGGAGCCCAGACGGCCGAGGAAATCGGGCTGGCGCAGGTTGACGCTGGCCGCCAGCACATAGCGCACGCCGCCGCGCGCATCGAACACGGGCTGCGTCACCACCACGATGGGCATGCCGGAAATGCTGCCGTTGAGCGGCGAGGAAATCACCGAACGCCGGGTCGCCAGCGTCCGTTCAAAGTAAGGGCGGCCCTTCACGTTCAGCCCCGCCTGCGGCTTGAAGGGACTCACGCTGGCCAGGACGATGCCGTCGATATCGACGACGCCGGACGAATAAAACTCCTTGCTCAGCACGGTTTGCGCGGCCAGGAAGCGCTGCAGGCTGGGGCCGTCGTGCGCGCCGCTGGCCGCCAGGCTGTCCGCGATCGCGCGCAGCACATTGCGCTTCGCGTCGAGTTCCTCGTCGATGAAGACGGCGGCGCTGGCCAGCGATACGTACTGCTGGCGCCCCATCACGTCGCGCATGCCGCGCTCGGCCACGGCCAGGGTGGCCAGCGCCAGCGAGGCGACCGCGCCCAGCACGAGCAGGAAGACGACCACGCTCATGCGCGCCTTCAGGCTGGCGGGCAGGCGCCGGCGCAGCTGTTTTCGCCAGTTCGTCACGTACGCCGCTGAAGGTAGTGGCACAGGCGCTCGACCGACTCGTCCAGCGCCAGGGTGCCCGTATCCAGGGTCAGCGCGGCCGCCAGCGGCGCCTCGTACGGCGCGGAAATGCCCGTGAATTGCGCGAGCTGCCCCGCGCGCGCCTTTGCATACAGGCCCTTGGCATCGCGCGCCTCGCACACGGCCAGCGGCGTGCTGACGTGGATTTCGATGAAATGCGCAGCGCCGATGATGTCTGCAGCCATGGCCCGGTCGGCGCGGTACGGAGAAATGAAGGCGGCGATGACGGTCAGGCCCGCACCGTTCATCAGGCGCGCCACTTCGGCCACGCGGCGGATGTTTTCATGCCGGTCTTCTGGCGTAAAACCGAGGTCGCGGTTCAAGCCATGGCGCAACTGGTCGCCGTCGAGCACCGCCACGGCGCGGCCCTGCGCCTTGAGCTGGCGCGCCAGCGCCTCGGCGATGCTGGACTTGCCGGCGCCGCTCAAGCCCGTCAGCCAGACCGTGTCGTGTTGTCCTGCTGTCATCACACTGCCTCTCCCCTGTAGAGCTGGCAATATAACAAAGCCGCGCAGGAAAGGACAGACTATCAGGCAGCGCTGCGCGCCTCAAGCAGCAACTGTCGTATCTCCGGCACGCAGGAGCCGCAATTGCCGCCAGCCTTGACGCAGGCCGTCACCTGCGCCGTCGTCGTCAGTTTTTGCTCCACGATGGCCGCGCAAATGGTGTTGCGCCCCACGCCAAAGCACGAGCACACGGTGGGACCGGCGTCCACGCCCTTGCCGATGGGCTGGCCCAGCAGCACGCCGGCGCGGTCGGCCGCATCCATCTGCGCATGCGCAAACAGGCCCGCCAGCCAGCTGCGCGACGGCAGGTCGGGACGGGGCGAGACATACACGCATTGCGCGATGCGTCCCTCGTCCAGGTGCACGGCGCGGTACACGCCGGCGCTGGCATCCGCGTAATCGAGCCAGTCGGCATTGTCGTCCGTGACGCCGAGCAGCGCGCGCGCCCAGGCGCCCAGATCGTCGATGCGCTGGCGGCCGGCCAGCTCGTAGCGCAGGAACTGCTCGCCCTGGATGCGCGTCCAGTGCGCCACGCCGTCCAGGTTCAAGGGCGTGCGGCTCAACACGAACGCATGCCAGTGCACGCGGAACTGCTCGATGCGCACGGGCGTGTGCTTGAATTCGGGCTCGCCCGAGACGGGGTCGACGACCGGGTTGACGACGGCGCCCACGCGCGCGTCCGACGCATTCGCGTCGCTCCAGTGGATCGGCACGAAGACCTGGCCGCGCGCGATGCCGCCGCCATGCACGACCCTCGCCACCATCGCGCCCCAGGCGCTGGAAATGCGCGCCAGCTCGCCTTCGCGCACGCTGTACAGCAGCGCATCCTGCGGGTGGATGTCGATGAACGCTTCGGCGATATGGCCCGACAGTTTCGCCGCCTTGCCCGTGCGCGTCATCGTATGCCACTGGTCGCGCACCCGGCCCGTATTCAGGATGAGCGGATAGTCCTCGTCGGGAAGGTTGCGCGGCGCACGCGGCGCCGTCGGCACGAAGCGCGCGCGCCCGTCCGCATGCGCGAAGCGGCCGTCGCCGAACAGGCGCGCCTGGCCCTGCGGCCACTGCTGCGGCGCCAGGGCGTCGTAGCGCGCCGCGTCCAGGCCCGCCAGGTGGCCCAGGTTGAACAGCCGCGCCGTCTCGCCTTCGTTGCGGAAGGCGGACAGGCGCGCGTGTTCATCGAAGATGGCTTGCGGCGCCGTGAAATCGAAGCCGGCATAGCCCATGCGGCGCGCCACGTCGCACAGCACGTCCCAGTCGGCGCGCGCTTCTCCGGGTGCCGGCAGAAAGGCGCGCTGGCGCGAGATGCGGCGCTCGGAATTGGTCACCGTGCCATCCTTTTCACCCCAGCCCAGGGCGGGCAGCAGCACGTCGGCATGGGCATTCGTGTCCGACCCCGCGCTGATGTCGGACACCACCACCAGTTCGCACTTGGCCAGCGCGCGGCGCACCTGGTCGGCGTCCGGCATGCTGACCAGCGGGTTGGTGGCGATGATCCACACGGCTTTCACTTTACCCGCCTCGATGGCGTGGAACAGCTCCACCGCCTTCAGGCCAGGCTTGTCGGCGATGCGCGGAGAGTCCCAGAAGGTTTGCACGGCTGCGCGGTGCGCCGGCTTGTCGAGATCCAGGTGCGCCGCCAGCATGTTGGCCAGGCCGCCCACTTCGCGCCCGCCCATGGCGTTCGGCTGGCCCGTGAGGGAAAACGGTCCCATGCCGGGCTGGCCGATGCGCCCCGTCGCCAGGTGGCAGTTGATGATGCTGTTGACCTTGTCCGTGCCGCTCGAGGACTGGTTGACGCCCTGCGAAAAGGCCGTGACGACCTTGCGCGTGGCGGAAAACGCCTGGTAGAACGCCAGCAAGGCTTGCGGATCGACCTTGCAGATTTTCGCCACACGCAAAGGATCGGAACAGTCGACATGGGCGGCTGCCAGCGCTTCATCGAGGCCGTTGCTGTGCCGCGTCACGAAATCATCGGCGATCACGCCTTCGCGCGCCAGATAGCACAGCAAGCCGTTGAACAGCCACACGTCCGTGCCCGGTTTCACGGGGAGGTGCAGGTCGGCCAGCTCGCAGGTGGCCGTGCGGCGCGGGTCGATCACCACCAGTTTCATCTCCGGCCGGCTTTCGCGGATGCGGGCGATGCGCTGGAACAGGATCGGGTGGCACCAGGCCGTGTTTGAACCCACCAGCACCACCATGTCGGCCAGTTCCAGGTCTTCATAGCAGCCCGGCACGATATCCTCGCCGAACGCGCGCTTGTGGCCGGCCACGGCCGACGACATGCACAGGCGCGAATTGGTGTCGATATTCGCGCTGCCCACATAGCCCTTCATGAATTTATTGGCGATGTAATAGTCTTCCGTCAGCAGCTGGCCCGAGACGTACAGGGCGACGGCGTCGGGGCCGTGCTTGTCGATGATGGCGCGCAGGCCGCCGGCCACCTGGTCCAGCGCGGCGTCCCAGGAAGCGCGCTGCAGCACGCCATCGACGCGCACCTGCGGCTGCAGCAAACGGTTCTCCAGGTCCAGGGTGTCGCCGAGGGCCGAGCCTTTCACGCACAGCTTGCCCATATTGGCCGGGTGTTTGGCATCACCGGCGATGCGGATGGCGCCGTCGGGCAGGCGTGTCGCTTCCACGCCGCAGCCGACGCCGCAATACGGGCAAGTGGTTTTCACGGGCGTGCAAGTGGTCATGGGGGTCCTGTTGGTCGCTGTCAGGCGGCCTGGGCGCACAGCGCCTGGCCAAACAATAAATGGGCGCGCAGCTTGCTGATGTCGCGGCGCTGCTGGATCAGGTCGAAATACCAGGGGCCGTCCTGCACGTCGCCATACAGCACAGCGCCGGCCAGGCGGCTGCCCTGCACCACCAGGCGCTTGTAGACGCCGCGGCGCGGATCGCGCAGCACCAGGTCTTCGCTGCCCTCGCCGCCGATGATGTCGCCGGCCGAGTACAGGTCGATGCCCGTCACTTTCAATTTGGTGGCGCTGGCCTGCTGCACGTAGCGGCGGTGCCCTGCGCCAGCCAGGTGCGCGCCGCACACGCGCGCCTGCTCCCAGATGGGCGCGACGAGACCAAACGTGGCGCGCCGGTGCTGTACGCATTCGCCCACGGCGTACACGCGCGGGTCGTAGCTTTGCAGGCAGTCGTCGACGACGATGGCCCGTTCGCAGTGCAGGCCGGCCGCTTGCGCCAGCGCGATGTTGGGGCGCACGCCGGCCGTCATCACCACCAGGTCGGCGGGGATGCTGCTGCCATCAGCAAAACGCACGCCTTGCACCCGATCGCTGCCGAGGATTTCGGCCGTCTGCGCGTGCATCAAAAACCGCAGGCCGCGCGCTTCCAGCGCCGATTTCAGCAGCATCGACGCGGGTGCGTCCAGCTGCTGGTTCATCAGGGCGCCGCTCATGTGCACGACCGTGACGTCCATACCCTGGCGCTGCAGGCCGTTGGCCGCTTCCAGCCCCAGCAAGCCGCCGCCGATGACCACCGCGTGGCGGTGCGTGCGCGCCGCCTGCAGCATGGTGTCGACATCGCTGATATCGCGAAAACCGATCACGCCCGGCAGATCATGCCCGGGCACGGGCACGATGAACGGCGTGGACCCGGTGGCCAGCAGCAGGCGGTCATAGGCAACCGTGATGCCGGACAGCGATTGCACGGTGCGCGCCTTGCGGTCGATGCGCGCGACGGGATCGCCCGCGTGCAGGGTGATGCCATTCTGCGCATACCACTCGCGAGTGTGCAGCATGATGTCGTCGACCGACTTTTCGCCGGCCAGCACGGGCGACAGCAGGATGCGGTTGTAATTGCCGTGCGGCTCGGCGCCGAACACGGTGATGTCGTACAGGTCCGGCGCGAGTTTCAAGAGTTCCTCGACCGTGCGCATGCCGGCCATGCCGTTGCCGACCACCACGAGCGAGGGACGCGCAGTGGCCTTGGCTGGCGGATTCACAGGGCCACCCACACCATGTCGGCAAACACGCGCGCCGGCCAGGCGGCGACCGAATGTTCGGGCGCTTCGATGCACTCGCCGCTGGCCAGGTCGAAATGCTGTTTGTAGATGGGCGAGGCGACGACGACGCGCTCGCCGATGCTGCCGACGAGACCCCGCGACAGCACGGAGGCACCCGCGTTCGGATCGATATTGTCGATGGCGTACACACGCGGCGCGGCATCGCCGACGCGGAAGACGGCCACGTGGCGGCCCCCCAGCAGCGCACACACGCCCGTGTCGGGCACGATGTCGGTCAAGGGACAGATGGCTACCCAATTGTCGGCGGTGGCGCCGGAAAGTTCATTCATCGCATTCATGGCTCACGCCTCCACGGCAAGGATGGGGATCACGGTACTGCGGCGTTCAGTTTCAGTGGCGGGCCGGATCTGGCCCCGCTCCTCGACGAACACCACGTTTTCATCGCTCTTCTCGCTGTTGACGAAATGGCGGAAGCGCTGGCGCACGGCGGGGTTGGACACGGCTTCCTTCCACTCGCAGGCATAGGTGTCGACCACGTGCTGCATGTCCGCTTCCAGCTCGTGGGCGATGCCCAGGCTGTCGTCGATGATGACGCGCTTGAGGTAATCGAGCCCCCCTTCCAGGTTGTCGCGCCACACGCTGGTGCGCTGCAGGCGGTCGGCCGTGCGCACGTAAAACATCAGGAAGCGGTCGACATAGCGCACCAGGGTGGCTTCATCGAGATCGGAAGCGATCAGTTCCGCGTGGCGCGGCTTCATGCCGCCATTGCCGCACACGTACAAATTCCAGCCCTTTTCCGTGGCGATCAGGCCGATGTCCTTGCCCTGCGCCTCGGCGCATTCGCGCGTGCAGCCGGAGACGCCGAACTTGATCTTGTGCGGCGTGCGCAAGCCCTTGTAGCGGTTTTCCAGCTCGATGGCAAAACCCACGCTGTCGGCCACGCCATAGCGGCACCAGGTGGAGCCGACGCACGATTTCACCGTACGCAAGGATTTGCCGTAGGCGTGGCCCGATTCGAATCCGGCCGCGATCAATTCTTCCCAGATGGCTGGCAACTGGTCGACGCGCGCGCCGAACAGGTCGACCCGCTGGCCGCCCGTGATTTTCGTATAGAGACCGTATTTTTTCGCCACCATGCCCACGGCAATCAGGCCATCGGCCGTCACTTCGCCGCCCGGCATGCGCGGCACCACCGAGTACGTGCCATCCTTCTGGATATTGCCGAGGAAGTAATCGTTACTGTCCTGCAGGCTGGCATGCACGGGAGAGAGCACGAAATCGTTCCAGCACGAGGCGAGGATATTCGCCGCCACGGGCTTGCACACGTCGCAGCCGAGGCCCTGGCCATGGGCGGACAGGAGCGCGCCGAAGCTGCGGATTTTGCCCACGCGGACCAGATGGTGCAATTCCTGGCGCGAGTACGCAAAGTGCTCGCACACGTGGTTGTTCACGGCCAGGCCCTGCTTCTGCATTTCCGCCTTCATGATCTGCGTGACCAGCGGCACGCAGCCGCCGCACGCGGTGCCCGCCTTGGTGCAGCTTTTCAGGGCGCCGATGGTGGTGGCGCCCTCGGCGACGGCCGCGCACAGCGCGCCTTTCGACACGTCGTTGCACGAACAGATCTGCGCCGACTCGGGCAAGGCGTCCACGCCCAGGCCCACCTTTTGCTGGCCATCGGCCTGCGGCAGGATCAGGAATTCGGGGGATGCCGGCAGCTCGATCTTGTTGAGCATCATCTGCAGCAAGGTGCCGTACTCGCTGGCGTCGCCCACCATCACGCCGCCAAGCAGGTATTTGCCGCAATCGGAGACGACGATTTTCTTGTAGATCTGCTTGCGCTCATCCATGAACTGGTAGGAGCGGCTGCCCGGCGCATTGCCGTGCGGGTCGCCGAGGCTGGCCACGTCCACGCCCATCAGTTTGAGCTTGGTGCTCATGTCGGCGCCCTTGAACGAGGCTTCGCCCTCTTCCTGCAACAGGTGGCGCGCCGCGATGCGGGCCATCTCGTAGCCTGGCGCCACCAGACCGAAGACCAGGCCGCCCCACAGCGCGCATTCGCCGATGGCATAGATGTCCGGATCAGAGGTGACGCAGCTGTCATCGATGGCGATGCCGCCGCGCGGGCCCACGTCCAGGCCGCAGGCGCGCGCCAGTTCGTCGCGCGGACGGATGCCGGCCGAGAAGACGATCATGTCCGCTTCCAGGTGGCTGCCGTCGGCGAACTGCATGCGGTGCGTGGCTTCTTCGCCGTCGACGATGGCCAGCGTATTTTTTTGCGTGTGCACGGTCACGCCCAGTTCCTCGATCTTGCGGCGCAGGACGCGCGCGCCCCCCTCATCGACCTGCACGGCCATCAGGCGCGGCGCGAATTCCACCACGTGGGTGTCGAGCTTCAGGTCGCGCAAGGCCTTCGCGCATTCGAGGCCCAGCAGCCCGCCGCCGATCACCACGCCCGTCTTTGACTTTCCGCCCCAGGCCAGCATGGCTTCCAGGTCTTCGATGGTGCGGTAGACGAAGCAGCCATCGCGCTCCTTGCCCGGCAGCGGCGGCACGAACGGCGCCGAACCGGTGGCGAACACCAGCTTGTCGTAGGCCAGCACGTCACCGGTACTGGCCGTGACGGTTTTCGCCACGCGGTCGATGGACACGGCGCGCGCATTGAGTTTCAGGACGACGTTGCCCTTGTCGAAAAAGCCGGGTGCCACCAGCGACAGGTCGTCGGCCGATTTGCCGCTGAAAAATTCGGACAGGTGCACCCTGTCATAGGCGGGGCGCGGCTCTTCGCACAAGGCCGTCACGGACAGGTGCGGCGCGTTTTCCAATGCCAGGCGTTCGAGGAATTTATGCCCGACCATGCCATGGCCAAGGACGACGATGTTCAAGGGGTGGTTCATTACTCTCTCCTCAGGCCGCGGCCATGTTCGGTTCGGCCGCTGCACGGGTAAAACGCACGGCGATGGCACACAGGGCCGAGATCACCACCAGCGCGCTCAGGATGATCAGGGTCTGGCGGATGTCGCCCGTGCCCTTCATCAGGAAACCGGCCGCCACGGCGCCCACGTTGCCGCCCGCGCCAATGATGCCGGCCACGCCGCCCAGCGCCTTGCTGTCGATGAAAGGCACGAGCGCGTAGGTCGCGCCACAAGCCATGTGGGTGAACAGGCCGAAGACCAGCATGGCGATGACGGCCCAGGTGACGCTGTCGACCTTGGCAAACCACAGCAGGCCCACGCCTTCTCCTATCATCAGCATGAACAGCAGGGTCACGCGGCTGTTCAGGTTGCCGCGCAGGGCCAGCTTGTCGGACATCCAGCCGCCCAAAGCGCGGGCAAACAGGGCCAGCAAGCCGAAGCTGCCGGCGGCCAGGCCGGCTGATTTCAAGGACAGGCCGAAATGGTCGACGTAGTACACGGCGGCGATGTTGTGGATGAAAATTTCGATGCCAAAGCAGGCGCCGTAAGTGACGAACAGCAGCCACACGCGGTAGTTGGTGCTGGCCGCCTTGAAGCTGTCCCAGCCGCCCTTCTTGCCACCTTCGATGGCGATGCCGGCGGCACGCAAGTCCGAGTAATTGCCTTCAGGGCAATCCTGCGTATAACGCCAGTAGAGAACGGCCATCACCAGCATCAGCACGCCCGGCACCAGCAGGGCCACGCGCCAGCCCAGCGATTCGGACACGCCCAGCATCAGCACGGCGCCCAGCAGCAGCGGCATCAGCGCCTGCGCTGCGCCGCCGCCCGCATTGCCCCAGCCGGCGGCGGCGGCATTCGCCGTCCCCACGACGCGAGGGGCGAACATCACGGAGGTGTGATATTGCGTGATGACAAAACTGGCGCCGACGGCGCCGATGCCCAGACGGAAGAACAGAAAGCTTTCATAGCTTTGCGAGGCGGCCACGCCCAGCACGGGAATGGCGCCCAGCAGCAACAAGCCCGTGTAAGTCTTGCGCGGGCCGTAGCGGTCGCACAATGGCCCGACGATCAGGCGCACGAGGATGGTGATGGCGACGGCCGCGATATTGATGTTGGCCACTTGCGCCAAGGAAAGGCCGAACTCGCCCTTGATGACAGGCATCAGGGGAGCGCAAGCGAACCAGGCGAAGAAACACACGAAAAATGCCATCCACGTCAGGTGGAATGCGCGCATGGGCGGCGTGGCGAGGGAGAAGAGCGCGATGCGCGTTGCTTTTTGGCTGGCCATGATAGGTTCCCGAAATATCCCGTTGATAAAACAAAACGGCGCCCGCCCCCGCCGATGAAAAATCAGCCTGGGCGGACGCCGTTGTCCATGTGGTCCGTCGTTGGACCGTTGTGCGTTTATTCAGGGGATCGCCGTTGATCCGTACCTTCTGTTTAGCAAGCGCCGTGCCAGCTTGTCTGACGGGCAAGTGGCCTCATTCGCACTGGCTTTGCGCCAGATCATGGCCAATCACGGTGCAAGCACGCCACTTGCTGGTGCATGCGGGAACCAGCAGATGGCATTTCTTGTCTAAACCACATCTGAAGCAGCAGCGGGAGGCCGCGATGGTCAAGACACTGCAACGACGACGCCTACGGCCACCTTGGTCGCCATGGATGGCATGTGCGTGCGCGGGTTTGTTGCTGATGGCATGGAGCAACACTACCGCCGCGCAAGAGACTAAGGAACACAGCGAGCTTGATGCCACCGTTGTCGCGCCCTTTCACGCCGCGCGCGGTGAGCGGGTCACGCAGGCGCGTACATTTGTCGTGCGGCTCACCTATCCCGACGAAGGCCGCAGCCATGCCGTGCGCTGGACCTTGACACTATCGGGCCCCGGCCCGCAAGGCGCCGTGCTGCGGCGCTGGTCGGGCACGGAACAGGTGGGGGCTGACGGCAAGAGCGTGAACTTGCCCTGGGATGGCCGCGCCGACGCCGATGCGCGCGAACGGAGAGTGCTGGCGCCCGATGGCTTGTACGAACTGCGCCTGCAGGCCGTGGCCGATGCCGGCACGCCGCGGGAAGCGCAGGTGGAACAACAATGGCACATCCAGGTGCAGCGCGGTGCAAGCACGGCGCCCAGGGTGCGCGCCTTCCAGGCCGGCCTGCAACAACTGCCCGGCCTGGAAGGCCAGCCCGGCTACCGCATCGTCTACGCCAATCTGCACAGCCAGACGCGCCACAGCGACGGCGGTGCGGCGCTCGACGCCTGCCATGGCGCGCAAGACCCGCAAACGGCACCCTACGGCCCCATCGATGCCTATAAATATGCGCAAGAACACGGGCTCGACGCGCTGCTGACATCCGAGCATAACCATATGTACGATGGTTCGGATGGCACCAACCCCGCTGCCACCCCGGCCGAAGCGATCGCCCTGTACCAGACGGGGCTGGCCGAAGCGGCCGCTTACACTGCCGCCCATCCCGGTTTCCTGGCCCTGTACGGCATGGAATGGGGCGTCATCAACAAGGGTGGCCACCTGAACATCTTCAATAGCGAGCAGTTGCTGGGCTGGGAAAAAAATGCCCATGGCGAACTGCTGGCCAATATCGAGACGCCGAAGGGCGATTACGCGGGCCTCTACAAGCTGATGCGCGAACGGGGCTGGATCGGGCAATTCAATCACCCTGCCCAAACGGGCCAGTTTCTCGTCAATGAGCAACCGCTCGGCTACACGCCGGACGGCGACGCGGCCATGGTGCTGTGCGAAGTCATGAATACGTCCGCGTTTTCCACGAACGACGCGGAAACGGAAACACGGCGCAGCAATTACGAGGCGGCCTGCAACCGGGCTCTGGCGGCCGGCTACCACGTGGCCTTCAGCAGCAACCAGGACAACCACTGCGCCAACTGGGGCGCGTCGTATGGCAACCGCACGGCCGTCCTGGTGACTGGCCCGGCCGCCGGCACGCCCGTTTCACGCGACAGCTTCCTCGACGCGCTGCGCGCGCGCCGCGTCTACGCCACGATGGACAAGCATGCGCAACTGCTGTTCACGGCCAATGGCAAGCTGATGGGAGAGCGCTTCGACAACCACGGTCCCTTGCGCCTGGCCACCAGCTTCAGCAACAGCGCCGGGAGGCAAGCGGCCGCCATCGCCATCTTCCACGGCGTACCGGGCGGCAACGGCTCCGTCACACAAGTATCGGACCAGGCCGAGCTCACCATCACGCCCGCGCCCGGCCCCCATTTCTATTACGCGCGGCTGACGCAGGATGACGGCAACATCGTCTGGTCGGCGCCCGTGTGGGTCAATCAGCTGCCGTGATGGCGGCAGCGCGGGCGGAATGCCGGGCCATCAATTCGGCCACCCAGTCGATAAAGACGCGCAGTTTTTTGCTGACATGGCGGTTCGGCGGATAGGCGAGATAGAGCGGCATGGGATCGACCGTCCATGCTTCGAACAACGGCAGCAGCTCGCCCCTGTCCACGTGCGGCCGCGCCATATAATCGGGCAGCCACAGCACGCCCAGCCCCGCCACCCCGGCTGCCAGGTAGGCGTTGCCATCGTCGATCGACAGCACATACTGGCCATGGATCTTGACGCTCTTGCCCTCGCGGTGCATCACGTAGGGAAAGCCGTTGCCGCCGCGTCCCCAGCGAAAGCGCACGATGCGGTGCGCGCTGTCCTGCAAGTCCAGCGGATGCAAGGGCGTGCCCACCCGTTGCAGGTAGGCCGGTGCCGCATACACGCCCAGCGGCAAGTCGGCGAGCTTGCGCGCCATCAGCGACTGGTCGGTGATGTCACCGCCGCGTATCACGCAATCGACATTGTCGGCGATCACGTCGACCATGCGGTCGCTGGCGCCCATGTCGAGCACAATATCGGGATACAGCGCATGAAACGTGGGCAGCGCCGGCACCAGCAGCAAAGCGGCGAGCGGACTGGGCACGTCCACCCGCAACTGGCCACGCGGCAAGGCGGCGGCATGCGGCAAGCTCGTTTCGATTTCTTCGAGGGTATCGAGCACCTGCACGATGCGCTCGTAATAGGCCGCGCCATCGGCCGTCACATTGACCTTGCGCGTGGTGCGGTTCAGCAATTTCAGGCGCAGGCGCGCCTCGAGCTGCTGCACCAGTTGCGTCACCGTGGTGCGGCTCATGTGCAAGGTCGCGGCCGCGCGCGTAAAACTGCCCGTCTCGACCACCCGCACGAACGCCTTCATCGCATCAAACCTGTCCATCCACACCTCCGCCATTCGATTGTTTGGATTATACAAATAGTCCAGTCCGATCTGACCGCTTTATCCGCAGGTAGGCAGCAGATAAAGTGTTCTCCAGGCAGCAACTTCGCTGCATCAACAAAGGAAAGCTGATGAAACGCGACGTCGTATTCCCTCCGGGCCGCCAGGCCTTGTATGAACAGAACCGCTATTCCCCTGCCGTGCGCGCCAACGGCCTGCTGTTCGTGTCGGGACAGGTCGGCAGCCGCGAAGACGGTTCGCCCGAACCCGGGCTCGACGCCCAGGTCCGGCGCGCCTTCGACAACCTGAACGCCATCTTGCAAGCCGCCGGCTGCACCTTCGACGACGTGCAGGACGTGACCATTTTTATCGTTGATCCGCAATCGAACTTCCAGCGCATCTGGGATATCGTGCAGGCAGAGTATTGGGGCCCGGCGCCGCACCCGACGGTCACGGCCGTTGGCGTGACGTGGCTGTACGGCTTCCAGTTCGAAATCAAGGTGGTGGCCAAGCTGCCGGGCTAGAACACGGCGTCCGCCAGCGTGCAGGGAAATGGCAGCAGGCTTTCCCTCGCACGATTGCCCGCCGCAAGGTGCGCTGGCACTGATCTATGGCAACATTGCGCAACCGACCCATGCCAGGAAACGGAATGAAACCAAAAGCGCTGATCATCGCCAATATCGAAGCGTACTTGCTGGAGCCGCTGACCGCAGCGGGCTTCAAGTTCTCGCCTAGCCAGCTGACCTTCAAGCGCACGCAGAACGAATTCATCCAGACCATCCATTTCCAGGCCAACCGCCACAACGAAGAGGATGTCTGCGTGGCATTCTGGAGCCACTATCAAGTCTCGTCCAGATCCTATGCAACATGGCACACGGCGCGCTACGGCCGTGAACCTGCCAACAATATCGTTGGCGGCGTGGCGGACTGGAATATCAAAAACTGGCAATTCCCTGTCATCGATGGCAAGCAGGACAAAGAACACCAGCTCGTCGACCCATCCCATCGGGCAACGGTCATGGCCTGCCTGAGGGACAATCTGCTGGAGTTGGCCGTCCCCTGGCTTGAGCGCCTTTCCAATTGGGAAAATGCGGCCCTTGCTCTCGTCGAAGCGCAAGAATCGCATGCCAGGGCCTGCGATTTTTATCTGATGGCGGGCAAGCAGGAAAAAGCCTTGTGGGCCTTGAACGAAGGCATTGCCTATTGGCAGAAAAATCCCGCAGCCTCTTTTCCGGAAGAAAAAGAGGAGATCGCTTTGCGGATGGAGAAATACGCCTGTGCTTGACATCACGTGCCCCTACGATGGCGACTGCGGACGCCGCTTCGACATCAGCGCAATGGATGCCTCGGATGGCGCGTTCTTGAAAACGGCCATCGGCAAACAAATGACCTTCATGTTCCTGCACTGCCCCGCATGTGCAAGGATGTTCCAGTTCAATCCACTCGCCTGGACAGCGCAGGCGTGCGAAGCCGTCGCGCCCAAAGCCGCCCGGCCAGCGAAGAAAAGCGGCAAACAGCTGGAAAAACTGCTGGCCAGGGAAAAAGTGGCCCTGCCCCAGGCCTATCTCGCTCACCTCCGCAGCGCAAAGCCACGTCCCGACGTGGCGATTTTCACCGATGAAGAACCCTTCACGCTGTACAGCCTGGACGCGCTGTGCAAAGAGGTCGAGGTGGATGGAACAAGCTATCTGGCAGTCAGGCAACTGGCTGGCTTTGCACAGGCGCTGGCAGAAGCGGTGGGAACGGGGTCGAAGCAGGCAGCACCGTTCAGTCCTGCCGAGCTGGCGGGGTGCCTGGCCATCGGCGAGGAAAACACGCGCATCCTGTTCATCGACAGCCGCGACAACGATGCCTTATGGATTTATCACTGCGACGGCGGCGATGTCGAACAGACGCGGCTCACCGTGACCTCCCTGATGGGACCTGGCGTCCCCTGAAGAGCCAACTCGCCGCAGATTCTGCGGCCAGCTTCCATTCCAGCAAACAATATTGGAAAAGTAATTATTTTTTAAGTAGCCGTCCATAGACACTGGTTCCTCACAGCAATCCATGGCACCATGGCTGCGCCGTTTTGCCTGCAACGCGGCCTCCATCGGACCAACCAGGAACCCTATATGTCGTCATATCGTACCTTCGCCGGCAGCATGCTGCTCGGCCTGGCCGCAGCGGGCATTGCCCATGCGCAAGCCCCCGCCCCTGCCGCCGCCAACACCGATCCCCATTTGTGGCTGGAAGAAGTCCTCGGCGACAAGCCGCTGGCCTGGGTCAAGCAGCACAATGCCGTCAGCACCAGGGAACTGGAAGCCCAGCCCGGCTTCCCCGCCCTGCAGGCGCGCCTGAAAACCATCCTCAACTCGAAGGAACGCATTCCCTACGTCAGCAAGGAAGGCGAGTTTTACTATAATTTCTGGCGCGACGCCCAGCACGTGCGCGGCATCTGGCGCCGCACCACCCTGGCGCAATACCAGCTGGCCGAACCCGTATGGGAAACCGTGATCGACCTCGACCAGCTGGCTGCCGGCGAGAGTGAAAACTGGGTCTGGGGCGGCGCCTCCTGCCTGTATCCGAAGGGCGAACGCTGCCTTATTTCCCTGTCGCGCGGCGGTGGCGACGCCAAGGTGGTGCGCGAATACGACGTGGCCAAGCGCGCCTTCGTCGACGGCGGCTTTACCCTCCCCGAAGCAAAGGGCAGCGCCAGCTGGATCGACCAGGATACCCTGTTCGTGTCCACCGATTTCGGCCCCGGTTCGATGACCAGCTCGGGCTACCCGCGCATCATCAAGCAGTGGCAGCGCGGCACGCCGCTGGCGCAGGCGCAAACGCTGTACGAAGCCAAGCCCGACGACCTGAGCGCCGGCGCCTACAAGGACTTCACGCCAGGCTACGAACACCAGTTCATCGAGCGGCAAATCGATTTCTACAGCGGTGAAATGTTCCTGCGCGACGGCGCCGAGTTGAAGAAGGTACCGAAGCCGGACGACGCTACGGCCTTCACCGTGCGCGACCAGCTGGTCATCACCTTGCGCTCGGACTGGAAAGTCAACGGCAAGACCTACCTGCAAGGCTCCTTGCTGGCCACCGATTTCAAGGCCTTCATGCAGGGCAAGCAGGAGCTGGAAGTGCTGTATGCGCCCACGACCACGTCGTCGCTGGACAATGTGACGGCGACCAAGTCCGCCATCCTCGTCACCACGCTGGACAAGGTCAAGAACCGCCTGACGGAACTGCGCCACGTGAACGGCAAGTGGCAGCGCCGCGCCGTCGATGCGCCGAAGCTGGGCACCCTGGCCGTCAGCGCGCTCGACTCCGTCGACTCGGACCAGTACTTCCTGACGGTGACCGACTTCCTCAACCCGACCACCCTGTACCTGGCCACGGCGCAAAGCGACAAGCGCACGAAAATCAAGTCGCTGCCCGCCTACTACGATGCCACGCCTTACAAGGTCGAGCAGTTCGAATCGACGTCGAAGGATGGTACCAAGGTGCCGTATTTCGCCATCATGGGCAAGAAGACGAAGTTCGACGGCAGCAACCCCACCGTGCTGTATGGCTACGGCGGCTTTGAAGTGTCGCTCAAACCGAGCTACAGCGGCACCACCGGCGTGGCGTGGCTGGAAAAGGGCGGCGTGTATGTGCTGGCCAATATCCGCGGCGGCGGCGAATTCGGTCCCCGCTGGCACCAGGCGGCGCTGAAGGAAAACCGCCAGCGCGCGTATGACGACTTCATCTCGGTGGCGCAAGACCTCATCAAGCGCAAGGTCACCAGCCCGCGCCACCTGGGCATCATGGGCGGCAGCAACGGCGGCCTGCTGACGGGCGCCGTACTGGTGCAGCGTCCCGACCTGTTCAACGCCGTCGTCAGCCAGGTGCCGCTGCTCGACATGCGCCGCTATAACAAGATGCTGGCGGGCGCCTCGTGGATGGGAGAATATGGCGACCCGGACGTGCCGGAACAATGGGCGTACATCAGCAAGTACTCGCCGTACCAGAACGTCTTCAAGGACAAGAAATATCCGCGCGTGCTGTTTACCACCTCGACGCGCGACGACCGGGTCCACCCTGGCCATGCGCGCAAGATGGTGGCGAAGATGGAAGAGCAAGGCCACGACGTGCTGTACTGGGAAAACACGGAAGGCGGCCATGCTGGCGCGGCCAATAACGACCAGCAGGCGCTGATGTGGGCACTGACCTACACCTTCCTGTGGGAGCAGCTGAAGTAATGTGGTGGTGTCGGATTACGCGCTCACGCGCCTCGGCGGCCCCGCTAATCCGACCTACCCGGCATATCGGTCCCAAGGCCGTAGGTCGGGTTAGCCCAGCGGGCGTAACCCGACAAACATTGTAGACAGGGGCCGGTGGCAAAATATCCTTACTTCGCCTGCGCGCTGGGCCGTTCCGCGATGCGGTCGCGGTAGGCCTGCAGGTTGGCCAAGCCTTCCGCGCCGGGCCGGTACTTCATCAGGCCGCGCACAAATTCCAGCGCGCAGAAGGCCGTGATGTCGGCAATCGTAAACCGGTCGCCGGCGATGTAGGGCTGGTGAGCCAGCACCTGATCCAGCCATTGCGCCGTCTCGCGCAGCTTGCCCGCCTGCGCCGTGGCGAAATCGGGAAACTGCGGGTTTTCCAGCGCCACCAGGGCCGGATGGCCGTGGCGCACCCAGTTGGCGGCTGCGCTGAACAAATGCAGTTCCACGCGGCGGTCTGCCATTTCAATGAATGCGCGCTCCTCGTAACCTTCTCCCATCAGGTTCGGCTGCGGCTGCAAGCCTTCCAGGTAAGTGCAGATGGCGCGGGTCTCGGTCAGCACGCGCCCGTCGTCCAGTTCCAGCACGGGCACGCGGCCCAGCGGGTTTTTCGCCAGGAAGGCAGGGTCGCGGTGATGGCCCGCCATCAGGTCGAGCGCCACTTCCTCGATGCCGGTGATGCCCTTCTCGGCGATGAACATGGTGACGCGGCGCGGATTGGGCGTGCGGGGGCTGATAATCAGTTTCATGTGCTTGGGTCTCGTCTTGTTATGTTGGTGGGCGCGGCTGCGGGACTGGCCTGCGGCAGTACAGTCAGGCGCCCATCATACCAGCGCACCGCCATGGTGCGGCGCCCCTGGCGCGTTGACTTTGCCCCCGTTTCACCTTAGATTGCTGTACGGGAACGCTGGCTTTCAATTCCAGCGATGTCCCGCGACCGCCATCAACGCCCGCAGCCTACCCGGCTGGCGGGCGTTTTATCCATGAACGAAGGGCATACCATGCATCGCACACCGACTCCGCGTTTCCGCCGCAGCCAACTGGCCGCCGCCGTCCTAGCACTGGCTTCCATGACCGCGGCCCATGCGGGCCACGCCGCACCCGCCACCAGATACGCCTCGGCCAGCCACGCCACCACGACCACCACGCAGCTGCCGCGCGGCGTCACGCCTTTGCACTATGCGCTGTCGATCACGCCGGACGCCGCCGCCTCCACCTTCAAGGGCGCAGCCGCCATCAAGGTCGCCGTCGACGCGCCGACAAGCAGCATCACCTTCAATGCCCTGAACCTGGCGTTTGCCGCCGCCACCATCGAAGGCGCGGGCGGCAGCAAGCAGGTGACGCGCAAGGTCGATTTCGATGCGGACAAGCAGACGGCCACCGTGCATTTTGCCCAGCCGCTGGCCAAGGGCGAGTACCTGTTGCGCATCGACTACAGCGGCAAGATCGGCACGCAGGCCACGGGCCTGTTCTCGCTCGACTACGACACGCCGCAGGGCCGCCAGCGCGCGCTGTACACGCAGTTCGAAAATTCCGACGCGCGCAGCATGCTGCCGTCGTGGGACGAACCGGACTACAAGGCCACCTTCGCGCTGGACGTGACCGTCCCGAGCAGCCAGATGGCCGTCGGGAACATGCCGATCGCCAGCAGCGAGGACCTGGGCAATGGCACCAAGCACGTGCGCTTCGCCACCACGCCGCGCATGTCGACGTATTTGCTGTTCTTCGGCCTGGGCGACTTCGAGCGGGCCACGGCCATGAGCGACGGCACCGAGATAGGCGTCATCACGAAGAAGGGCGCGCTGGCGCAAAGCCGCTTCGCGCTCGACGAGTCGGCCGCCCTGCTGCGCGAATACAACGATTATTTCGGCGTGCGCTACCCGCTGCCCAAGCTCGACAACATCGCCGCACCGGGCCGCAGCCAGTTCTTCGGCGCTATGGAAAACTGGGGCGCCGTTTTCACCTTCGAATACGGCCTGCTGCTCGACCCGACCATCTCGACGCAGACCGACAAGGAAAACATCTACACCACGCTGTCGCATGAAATGGCACACCAGTGGTTCGGCGACCTGGTCACCATGCGCTGGTGGGACGACCTGTGGCTCAACGAAGGTTTTGCCTCGTGGATGGAAAGCCGCACCACGGAGCGTTTGCACCCGGAGTGGAACACGGCCCTGTCCAGCGTCGGCGGACGCGAGTCGGCCATGAGCCAGGATGCGCTGCGCACCACGCACCCTGTGGTGCAGCGCATCGCCACCGTGGAGCAGGCCAGCCAGGCGTTCGACGGCATCACCTACCAAAAAGGCGAAGCCGTGATCCGCATGCTCGAAGCGTATGTGGGCGCCGATACGTGGCGCACGGCCGTGCGCAGCTATATGCGCAAGCATGCGTATGGCAATACGGTGTCCGACGACCTGTGGCGCGAAGTCGATGCGGCCGCGGGCAAGCCTGTCAGCGCCATCGCCCATGATTTCACCCTGCAGCCGGGCGTGCCGATGATCACGGTGGGCGACGCCGTGTGCAAAAACGGCAATACGCGCGTGACCTTGACGCAGACGGAATTTTCCAAGGACCAGCCGCATAAAAAACCGCTGTCGTGGAAAGTGCCGGTCATCGCGTCGACGGTCGGCAACGGTAAGCTGGCCAAGGTGGTACTCAAGGATGGCAAGGCCACCCTGAACGTGCCCGGTTGCGGCGCCCTGCTCGTGAACGCGGGCCAGAGCGGCTATTACCGCACCGTGTACGCGCCGGCCAACACGCGCGCTCTCGCGGGCAGCTTCGCGCGCCTGGCGCCGATCGACCAACTGGGCTTGCTGGCGGACAGCCAATCGCTGGGCCTGGCCGGTACGCAAAACCTGGCCGACTTCCTGGAACTGGTGAAGGCGACGCCGCTGTCGGCCGATCCGCAGGTGCTGGGCAAGGTGGCCAGCTCACTGGGCAGCCTGTACGAACAGTATGCCGGTGATGCCGTTCGCCAGCAGGCTTTCGGCCGCTTCGCCATGGCGCGCCTGGCGCCGATGATGACGCAGACGGGCTGGGAAGCGCGCGCGGGCGAGGCGTCGAGCGTGGCAACCCTGCGCGGCCGCCTGATCGCCATCCTCGGCGACATGGGCGAACCGGGCGTGATCGCGGAAGCGCGCCGCCGCTATGCGGCCAGCGAACAGGATCCCACCGCCATGCCCGCGCCGCTGCGCCGCACCATCCTGGGCGTGGTGGCCCAGCATGCGGACGCCGCCACCTGGGAGCAGCTGCACGCCAAGGCGCAGCAGGAAAAGACGCCGCTGGTCAAGAATCAGCTGTACGACTTGCTGGCCTCGACCGACGATCCCGCACTGGCGCAGCGCGCATTGGCGCTGGCACTGACGGATGAACCGGGCGTGACGAACAGCCCGGCCATGATCTCGCGCGTGTCGCGCTCGCATCCGGAACTGGCCTTCGACTTCGCGCTGGCGCACCTGGAGCAAGTCAATGCGCGCATCGACGCCAGCTCGCGCAGCCGCTATTTCCCGCGCCTGGCCGCCGGCTCGGCGCAGCCTGACATGATCGCCAAGCTGGAAGCGTACGCGCAAGCGAACCTGCCGGCCAGCGCGCGCGGCGACGCCGACAGCTCGGTGGCCGGCATCAAGTACCGCATCAAGCTGCGCGCCGAACGGCTGCCAGCCGTCGATGCGTGGCTGGCGAAACAGGCGGGCTAAGTAATTGGCATCCCGGCGCTGCGGCGCCCGGAACTGATGAAAACGCAGGCAAAAAAAACCGGCTTCGCAAAGTGCGGTAGCCGGTTGAAACGCTGTTTCAGAGCGCAGGGATAAAACGGGAAAACACATGAAGAAGTGGAAATCGTGCCGGTCATTGAGGTGTCCGGCAACCTTGCGCTCGGGGTTTCCGTGCGCCATGTATCCACTATGCCAGCCCTTCGTTGAAACAGGCTTAGGACTTCATTAAATCCCCGCCCGTTTCCCGTATTTCCCCTGCCCCGCCCTGCAATCATTACTATAAAACAAGTTTTACATGTCTGGTGCCGATGGTTGAGCTCACCGGCTAAGCTGTTGAGTCATGCCTGCATCCTATCGCTCCCGGAGCGTAGTGATCTGCGCATCGCATGCTGTGTGCCAACAAAAGCATCATAACAGCGTCATATGACCGCCTTATGACGTAGCTCTAACATTGCACGCGCGCCGCCGCGCGGATCGCGTACTATGCCCCCATCGCCCTTGCCCCTTCCGCCCCATGTTCAGCCAGAATCTTCGCACCGTTTCCCTGCTTGCCTGCGCCGCGCTGGCGTCCTGCACGCCCTTGCCGCCCGCGACTGCCCCTGCCTCCGCGCTGGCTACCCCTGCCGCCATGCCCGCGCCCGCGTGGCAGCGGCAAGGCGTGCAGCTGCTGCACATCGCGCCCGACGAATCCCTGCTGACCATCACCGTGCGCCGTGGTGGCGCGCTGGCGCGGCTCGGGCATGACCACGTGGTGGCCAGCCGCAGCCTGCAGGGCGTGGTGGCGCCCGCGCTGGGGCGCGCGCAGTTCCGCTTCCGGCTTGACGAGATGAGCGTGGATGAAGCAGGCTTGCGCCAGGCAGCCGGCTTGACGACGACGCCATCGGCCGACGCCATCGCCGGCACGCGCCACAACATGCTGGTGCGCGTGCTCGAGGCGGAACGCTATCCGTGGGTCAGCATCAAGGCGCGCCGCACGGGCGACAAGCAGGTGTTTGATGCCGACATCACCCTGCATGGCGTGACGCGCACGGTGCAGCTGCCGGTGCGGGTCGAGCAAGCGGCCGACGGACGCCGCCTGCAGGCCAGCGGCAGCCTGCTGTTGAAACAAAGCGACTTCGGCATCGTGCCGTTCGCCGTCCTGGGCGGCGCCATGGCCGTGCAGGACCAGATGGAACTGGCGTTCCGCATTACCGCCCGGCAAGACCTCAGCGGGCCAGGATCAACCGCAAGCCCAGGCAGATGAAGATGGTGCCGGCTATCCGGTCCAGCCACAGGCCGGCGCGCGGGCGGCGGTTGAGCCACAGGCCGACGGCGCCGGAAAAATAGCCGAGCAGGCCGAACAGCACGCACGCCTGCGCCGTGAACACCAGGCCCAGCTGCGCCGTCTGCCAGCTGGGATTGCCCTGGCCCGCGACGATGAACTGCGGCAGAAACGACAGGAAAAACAGCACGACTTTCGGATTGATACTGTTGGCAAACAGTCCCTTGCCGAACAGGCGCAGCAAGGATTCGTCGGGCAAGGCCGCCGCGCCATCGGCTCTGGCGCCGCCACGGCTGCGCAAGGCGCCGATGCCCAGCCACACAAGATATAGTCCGCCGGCCACTTTCAACGCCGTAAATGCCGTGGGCGAGGCGGCCAGCAGGGCCGACACGCCGATGGTCGCCAGCACAGTATGCGTGAGGCAGCCAAGGGCACAGCCCAGGCCGAACGCCATGCCCTGGCGGCGTCCGCGCGACATGCCCACGCCCAGCACCATCAGGTTGTCGGGGCCGGGGCTGGCGGTGATCAAGACGGCGGCGGCCAGGAAGGCCAGGAACTGGTCGGGACTGAGCATGAATATCTCGCGGGCAAAGGCGCCATGATACCGGAGCGGGCGCCAGGCGGGCAGGACATGAAATTGCCCGTGTGTCACCGAGAGTCGATTAAAATGGGCACTCCACAGCAAACGGCGTTGCCGCCATTTCCGCGCGACCATCACCAAGCCCATCGATGCCAGCCCACCCGCTCCCTCCCTGCCACCGCGCTTCCAGCTACCGCGTCAGCGCCTGGCTGTGCGGCTGGCTGCTTCTGTTCAGCCTGCTGGGCATGGCGGGCGCGGCGCAGGCAGATCCATTACCCCTGGGCAAGCAAGGCATCCATCACCTGGGCATAGGTGGTCAACTATTTCTCGCCGACAATGAAGCCGCACCTGCCGATGCCGCCGCCCTGCCCGCCTGGCTGGCGCGCCAGCGTCCGGCCGACCAGGTCGACCTGTTCGGTGGCGCCTACTGGCTGCATGCGCAGGTGCGCAACGACAGCGCTGAAACCGCCTGGGTCATCGACCCGAACGACACCCTGATCGACCTGGTGGACGTGCACGTGTATGGCCCCGGGCAGCACACGGCGCCGCAGACCTTGCTGACGGGCTACCAGCGCCCGCACGAGTATTTGTTGCACTACGGCGGGAACGTGCAGCTGGCGCCGGGTGCCACGTATGACATCCTGATCCGCTTTTCCAGCCCGTATTACGCGCGCGCGCCGATGTTCGGCGTGAAGACGCAGCGCGATTACCGCAAGCTGGTGGGCAAGGAAAACTTCCTGATGGTGGCGTCCATCGGCGCCCTGCTGGCGCTGGGACTGTTCAATTTTTTCATTTTTTCCATCACCCTGGAAAAAGCCTCGGCCTATTACACGCTGTACGTGCTGACCTATGGCCTGGCCTGGGCCATGACTTTCCACGTCTTTGCCGACCTGTTCGACTGGCACCAGCTGCAGCTCCATTACGTGCCGTTTTTCCTGCTGCCCGTCTTCAGCACGCTGTTCTACATGCATTTCCTGCGCCTGCGCGACTACTCGCCCCGGCTGCACAGCATCAGCAAGGTCAACCTGGTGCTGCCCTTGCTGCTGCTGCCGAGCTGCTTCTTCGCCCTGTCGTATGCGCATACCCTGGCCACCATCGCCATCAGCATCTGGATGCTGCTGGCGCTCATCTGCGGCATCGTCGTCTGGCGCCGCGGCTACCAGCCGGCGCGCTTCTTCGTGCTGGCCTTCGTCGCCCTGATGCTGCCCGGCTTTCTGATCCTGCCGGCCAACCTGGGCCTGATGCCGGCCATGGTGGCCAACGCCCAGCTGGTGACCCTGCTCGGCGGCACGCTCGACGGCTTGCTGCTGGCCTTTGCCCTGGCCGACCAGATCCGATTGCTGCGCAATAACCTGGAACAGCGCGTGCAGGAACGCACCCTGGCGCTCACCCTCAGCAACGACGCCCTGCTGAAGGCCAAGGAGCACGCGGAAGTGGTCAGCCGCCACCGCATCGATTTTCTGTCGGCCATGAGCCACGACATCCGCACGCCGCTGGCTGGCGTGATCGGCATGCTGAAATTCGCGCTGCGCGACCAGTCCGTGCGCGGGCGCACGCAAGAATACCTGCGCATCGGCCTGCACAACGGCGTGTCGCTCTTGACCATCCTCAACGACATCCTCGATTTCTCGAAAATCGACGCGGGCAAGCTGACCCTGGAAACCGTGGACTTCGACCTGCTGGCGCTGATCGGCGACGCGGCCGGCATCGTGCAGGGCCAGGCCGATGCCAAGAGCCTGCTGCTGCGCCGCGAACTGGCGCTGGACCTGCCGCGCTACGTGCGCGCCGACCCCACGCGGCTGCGGCAAATCCTCATCAACCTGCTGGGGAACGCGCTGAAATTCACGGCCAATGGCGAAGTGCTGCTGGAAGTGCGGCGCGCCCGTACGCCGCCGCGCCAGGACGGCCGCAACGCCATTGAATTCATCATCAGCGATACGGGTCCCGGCATCGACGCGGACACCTTGCCGCGCCTGTTCCAGAAATTCGAGCAGGCCGACCATTCCACCACGCGCCGCTACGGCGGCACAGGCCTGGGCCTGGCCATCTGCAAGGAGCTGGTCGAACTGATGAAAGGCACGATCGGCGTGGAAAGCCGTGTCGGCATCGGCTCGCGCTTCCATTTCACCTTGCCGCTGGAAGACGGCAGCGCGCCGGCGGCCGACGCGCGCCGGCCGACACGTCACGCGCGCCATGCCTGCCGTTTGCGCATCCTGTGCGCCGAAGACGTGCGCACCAACCAGATCATCATCGGCACCCTGCTGGAAGGCATGGGGCATGAGGTGACCATCGTGGAAAACGGCGAGCAGGCGCTGCGCGCGCTGGGTTCTGGCGCCTACGATTGCGTGCTGATGGATGGCCGCATGCCGGAGATGGATGGCGAACAGGCCGCGCGCCTGATCCGCGACGGCGGCAGCGCGCAATTCCCCATTGCCGACGCGCAGATTCCCATCCTGGCGCTGACGGCCAACGCCAGCGAACATGACCGGCAGCGCTACCTGGCGTCCGGCATGGACGACTTCCTCAGCAAACCCGTCGACGAAGCGCTGCTGTTCGAGAAAATCGACGCCATCATCGACTTGCTGCTGGCGCGCGGCCACGCGCTGCCGCCTGCCGTACCCACCGAGGACGATACCCTGGCGCGCCAGTTCGGCCTGGACGACGCCGCCGACGAACCGCCCGCGCCGGCCGATCCCATGACGGCACCCGTGCACATCCTGCCGCTGGCAGGCCTGTCGCAGCAGCACTTGCAGCGCATCGCGCAAGCGTTCCTGACGGAAGCGCCACGGCGCCTGGACCTGGCTTGCCACGCCGTGCGCGATGGCAACGCCAGCGCGGCCGCTGCCGCCTTCCACGCCCTGAAAGGCAGTGCCGGCTACCTGAGCCGCCCCACTCTGCACGGCCTGTGCCACCAGATGGAAACCCTGGCCTCGAACGGCCAGCTCGATAACGTGGAACAGTTTTTGCCGCAGCTGCGGACGGCGCTGGACGTGGCGCGGCGGGACCTGGAAAATCAGCCGGGCGCTTGAGGCATCCAGCCGCGCAACTGCAACCACACCAGCAACAGCTGCGGCCACGCGACCGGTTCGCTGCCCGGCTTGCCCAGGCCCCAGCCATGTCCTCCGCTCTGGAACTGGTGCAGCTCGACGGGCACGCCCGCGCGGCGTAGGGCGGCAGCCATCAATGTACTGTTTTCGGGCGGCGACACGCGGTCATCGAGCGCCTGCGCGATGAAGGTGGGCGGCGTGCGCGCATCGACGTGCAATTCCACCGATAGCGCGTCGCGCGCCGCCTGCGCGGGATGGGCGCCCAGCAGCTCTTTTTTCGCATGCGTCGTGTCGAAGGGCCGCTGCATGGTCAGCACCGGGTACAGCAGCACGGCAAAGTCTGGCCGCGCGGAGACGCCATCCATCGCATCGACAGGCGCATAGCGGGCGGCATCGGGCTGCACGGCCGTCATGCCGGCCAAGTGCGCGCCGGCGGAAAACCCCAGCATGCCGATGCGCGCCGGGTCGATGCCCCACTCGGCCGCGCGCGCCCGGATCACGCGCATGGCGCGCTGGCCATCCTGGAATGGCGCGGCCACCCCGCCGCCTTCCTGCGGCAGGCGGTACACGAGTTCAAACGCCGTGACACCCTGCGTTTGCAGCCAGCTGGCGGCGGGGCCGCTCTCCTTGCCCGCCTCGATATGCGCATAACCGCCGCCGCTGACCAGCAGAATGGCGATACCGTTCGGCTGCGCGGGGCGGTGCGCGATCAGATACGGTTGCTCGACCTGCGTGATGGAGCCCTTGGCACTGTCGCGCTGCGGACCGGGTGCCGCGCCACCGGGCGGCACGCCCGGCCACAGCACAATCGCGCCGGACGGCGCGGCGCCCGCGTGCAGGTGGAGCAGGACCAGGCACGGCAGCATCAGGCGCCGCATGCCTAGAAATCCTTCTCGCCCTGGATCACGGCCGGATAGCCCGTCATGGCACGCGACGTTTGCATGCCCGCCATCACGGCCGCCTCAACGCAGCCCGCGTTGAGGCCCGTCCTGATCCAGTCGCCCGTGAGGAACAGGTTACTGAAGCCCGACTGGTCGGTGGCCAGCCGGTACTGCGTGCTGTCCACCACCGACATCACGTAGCGCTCGGACGGGTCGACGTTGGCGCGCCAGTACTGGCTGTCGAAGCGCGCCGGTCCCGCGCTCTCCTTCGCGTCGACCAGCCATTGCCACGGAAACGCGCCCGGCGCGCCCGCCTCGGACCACAGCGCGCCGATCTCGCGCTCGAGCTGGTGCACGGCGCCCTGCTTCGCCTTGGCCGCGCAGCGGGCGGGAAAGTCCGTATCGGTGACGGGCGGGTAGCTGTCGACGGGGAAGGCGCTGCAAAAGTACGAGACGTTTTTCGGCTCCAGTCCCGCCGGCCAGTCTTCGTGCGCCAGGAGCTGGTCCATCGGCGCCCACGTGTCGTACGGCTCCGTAAATGCCGACAGCACCGGCTGCTGGCCTTTCGGCTGCGTGGTCCAGCCCATCTGCGCCAGGTTCTTGTTGAGCCACACCTGGTAAGCCTGCGTGGCCACGGTTTTCACCTTGTCGGCCGTCAGTTGCAGGGCCGGGCTTTGCGCCAGCAGCTGCGGGCACAGGGCTTGCAGCGAGCCGATGGAAATGCCGAACACCACCTTGTCGAAGTCGACGCCCTTCTTCAATACTGTGGCGGGCAGCGCGCGGCCGAACGCTTGCTGGTATTGCTGCGGCCAGGCGCTCCAGTACGATTCCAGGTTGACTTCCTGCGCCTGCAGCAACGCCGCCTGGGCCGGTTCGATCTGCGTGTAGTCGGGCGCGCTGGGCCAGCAGGCGAGGCCTTTGACGTCCACCAGCGGCGCGTAGCCTGCGGCGGGGTCCTTCAATTGCACCTGCTGCGTGATGCGGATGCTGTCGATGTCGCCCGCGCCCGGCACCAGTTCTTCCACGCGCTGGAAGAATTTGAATTCCACGCCCCTTTTCTTCAGCACTTCGTACATCGGCGTAAAGATGGTGTCGCCCATGCCGGCCTGCATCTTGAACATGATGCCGCCCTTGTAGGCCAGACCGATGCGCGCCATCGAGCGCAAGAGCGTCCCCGCCTCGATGTTCGGCTTGGAAAAATCGCCGCCCTCGTAGGCAAACACCAGGTCGTAAAAGCCGCGCACGGGCGCCGAATTGATGCTGAACTGCTCGTCGCCGCCATGCTTGCGCAGCCAGGCGCGGAAATCGATGTCGTTGATGACGTCAAAACCGTTCTTGAACACGCCATCCTCGAACATGCCTTTCATGACCGTGATGCCCAGGTCCAGGCAGGTGAACAGGCGGCGCAATTCGTCGTCGCCATCGATCAGGGCCCGGTAGCGCAGGCGCAGCCACGCGCGGATGCCGTTCAGGGTGCTGGCCAGCAGCTGGTGGCGGGCCTGGTCGTGGCGCGTGGAATCGGGCGCCAGATCGGCCACCAGCGCCACCAGCGCGCCGACGGACAAGCCCACGTCGAGTCCCAGTTCATCGGCCTGCCCCACCACTTCATCGGCCAGGCGGCGCAGCCAGCCCGGCCACACGCCTTCGCCTTGCGATGCGCTGGCGCGCACGATGCGCGCATCGGCGTCCGCCACTTGCCGGATCTGGCGTATCCACTGCTCGATCCAGCCCACCATGGCGATGGCCATCTGCCACAGGGTGATGTCTTCGCCGCCCTCGCCCGGCTCGCCCGGCAAGGTGGGAAAGACGATGGACCAGTTGCGCCACTGCCCCTTGACGTCTTCCGACAGGGCCACGTAATCGTGCTGTTTGAATGCGTCGCGCCAGGTGGCCAGCGGCGCGCCGGGCGGACGCTCCAGGCTCGCATACGCTTCCTTGATCATCTTGAAAGCGTTCGCGTAGAAGCCGAACCAGATGTGCAGGCCGTGTTCCTCGATGCGCTGGCCCGCTTGCGCATTGCGCCCGCTGGCGCCCTTGCCGCCCAGGCGCCAGCCCAGCTGGTAGACGGTGATCGTGTGCTGGTTCTGCCAGCCCGGCTGGTTCGTCAAGTAATACGCGGTGGTCATGGCCGCCACGCCGCCGCCGAGGATGGCGATCTTTTCCGGCGCGATGCGGGAATTGTCGACCAGCTCCTCGCCCGGCATGGCCGTGAAATCGAAGTTCACATTGAACGGTAAAATCGCCGTTTGCGGTCCCAGCTGCAAGCCCAGGGTCTGGTCCAGCGGGAAGCTGTCAAACGCATGCAGGGTGCATTCGTATTCATAACCGAGCAGGCGCGCGCTGTGCAGGCGGTTGATCTCGGCCGGCGCGGCCACGAGTGCCTGGTACACGGCTTTCACGCCCGCGCTGTCGGGGAATTGCTTGAGGAAAATCTGGTCGATGCGCGGGTTGCGCAGCAAGGACAGAATATCGGCCCAGCCAGCCTGGTCCATGTCGAAGAAATCGGGAATGGAGAGGAAAATCTGGAATGCCTGCTCGATGAGTTCCAGGAAACTGTTGACGGGCTTGTGCGGCCCCGTCTGCACGGTGGCGTTGACTTCCAGCAACGGGTGCAGCGCCAGTTTTGTTTCTGGCGAAAAATGCTGGAAACCCTTGGCGGCGACGGAACAGCGCAGCGGCTCGCTGCCGGCGGCGGGAATCTCGTATTCGCACAGATATTTCGGATAGCCGAACAGCTCGCGCCCGTTGATCAGGGCCATCGCGTCATCGACGAAAATATGGCATGGGTACCAATAGATATGCGCGAGCTTGCCCTGCTCATCCATCTGGCCGACCATGATCCAGGTGACGATATCGACTTCCGTGATCCAGCCCTTGGCCTGGTCGACGGGGTTGGCGGAGTCCGCATGGTTGACGCGCGTAAAAGTCAGCATCACATACGGCGACAGGGCTTTCAGGGTCATCTTGCTGCCCGCCACCTGGTTCAAGGTGGTATTCACCGTGGCCTGCAGTTTGGCCAGGTCGCCCTTGACGAAATAGCCGTACATTTCCGACTGTTTCAGTTGCAGCGGCGAGTGCATCATCACCGAGCCGCCCTGATAGATATACGAAGGTCTTGCCAAAGGTTGCGCCGTCATTGCCCTGCCCCCAATTAAAGTTTCAGACAAACAAGATTGCTACAGTGTATTTCAGAAAGAGCATTGCATGATATGAAATAAATTAAAGGATTTGCCAAGATGCATAGCTTGGACTTGCGCACGGCAGCCGGGGCAAGCCCATGCCATCGGGTGTACGATGAAGCCTCTTGAGCGTTACGAGCACCATGCCATGGCAATGATTACCACCGATTACGTTTCTACTTATTCCGGCAACCGTTTTTATCCCTTGCGCCCGCATATCGACAAGGTCGCCATCGAGGACATCGCCCACGGCCTCGCTTACCAGTGCCGCTTCAATGGACAGACGCAAGTGTTTTACTCGGTCGCCCAGCACAGCCTGATCGTCGCCGAACTGGTGCCGCCTCATTTGCGCCTGTCCGCCCTGCTGCACGACGCGGCCGAAGCCTATCTGGGCGACATGGTGAAACCCTTGAAAGTGTTGCTGCCGGAATTTGCCGTGCTGGAAGACAAGGTCAGCGCCATCATCGCCGCCACGTATGGGCTGGATTTTTCCGATTACGCGCCCATCAAGCGTGCCGACCTGATCGCGTTGGCCACGGAAAAGCGCGACCTGATGCCGCACTCGGCCGAACGCTGGGCTTACCTTGACGGCATCGCCCCCTTGCCCGGTATAATCGAAGCCATGGGTCCGGCCGAAGCCAAGCAGCGCTTCCTGCATGCCTTTGCCCAGCTGGGCGGGCTTGGACTTGCCGCATGAATGCTACGGCCCTGCCTCACGAACGGGCGCTAAGCCCCGGTTTTTGCACGGCTTTTTTAGATATCCACAGCAACTGTGGATAAAGTTGTTGATAAGCCCCTCTTGACAAGCCGCAACACCAGTATTGATGCGGGTTTCAACAATTTGCTGATTTCACAGGCAATTTTTTACCCCAATGAAATCAATGACTTGCAATCACGAATTTGCGCTGGAGCAAAGTTACTTCACCGCCATGAAAATATATTTTGCTGTGCATAAGCAATCCTGGCGCCAGGCCGTCTTGCTTGAACAGCATTGTTTTGACAAACCCCGTAGACTGGCATAGTGTGGAGTAGCAAGCACGATCAACGGTGGATAAACGCATGAACATGGATAGCGATAGTGCCGCCAAGGGGGCGGACGAACCGGACTGGCTGGTCGATGAACCGCTGGAACGGGCAAACGCGGCGGCGGAGCCTGCCACCGCGGCGCCATGGCGCGTGCTGATCGTCGATGACGATGTCGACGTGCACGTGGTGACCAAGTTCGCCCTCAGCCAGGCCAGCTTCCAGGGACGCAGGCTGAGCTTTTTGCACGCCTATTCGGGCGCCGAGGCGCTGGCTTTGCTGCGCAGCACATCCGATATCGCCGTGGTGCTGCTCGATGTGATCATGGAAACTCAGGATGCCGGGCTGCAAGTGGCGCGCCAGATCCGCGAAGATCTGCACAACAGCGCCGTACGCATCATCCTGCGCACGGGCCAGCCCGGCCAGGCGCTCGAGCACCGCATCATCATCGACTACGACATCAACGATTTCTGGTGCAAGACCGACCTGACCACGCGCAAGTTGTTTACCACCGTGATCGCCTCGCTGCGCACCTACGCCACCTTGCGCGAAGCGGAGCAGCAAGTCGCCGAACTGGCCGCAGCCCTGGCCCAGTGCGGCAGCACGCCAGCGGCGCCGGCCGGCGGCACGCCCTGAACACGGCCGCTACTTTCAGTCATAAAACAAGAGCACTGGATAGGCATACAGGCTTGTGGCATGCCCCATTTTGGCCCATCTTGCCGGCCCATCGCATGTGCCGGGCGGCCCCAATTTCCTAAGTGGCGGATTGTTAAGCGCTTTTTCAGATATCCACACGGACTGTGGATATCTTTGTGGATAAGGGCCTATTGACAGCCCTCAAAGCCACAGCCCGTGCGGCTTTCAATAAACTGCTCAATCAAACAGCAAAAATAAAATCCATTAAAATCAAGCACTTGGAAACTCACACATAATCACGGGAAAATTATTTCAGCAATTTCGTTAACCCATCATTTGTGCATAACTGAGCCGTAATGATCAATCCGACAACACCGGGCTAACGCTGCCGGCAACACAGTTGCCATGCGGATACTCAATGCACAGTCTGGCGGCGCTGCTCCGGATGCAGCAGCACGCGCTCGATCAGCTCGGGGGAGACATTGTATGACTTCAGGTATTCCAGCGCGCACAAGGTGCTGAAGGCTGCCTGCACGGCGATGCCCAGATTGACGATATCGCACATCTTCTGATCGACGCGGGCATGCAGCGCCACGGGTTTGACGGGCATGTGCAAGGTTTCTTGAGAACTCAGCATGATGAATGACTCCTGCGGAAGGTAGACATGGCGGGACATGGCGGCGGAGAACGGCGCCGGGATGGCAGCGAGGAAGAGTGACAGCGAAAGTATTGCCGAAAAACGCGCGATGTCAATGCCAGGCAGTTATTCCGATGCAGTTTTTTTCTGATACACAAGGCCGCACGCCTAAGGCAGATCAAACGCAGCGCCTGTCGCCGGCCTAGTATGGACTGGCTGCCATCACGCGGCGTTGACACTGCATGGATGAGGAGACACGACATGAATACAACACCCGATCCAGCCAAAAATCCCGGCGACATCGCCCCTCCCGGCACCCCCGGCACCGGTGAAAACGTTTGCACGCATTGCCAGGGACGGGGCGCCAGGGCAGATGGCCAGCCCTGCCCCATGTGCGGCGGCACGGGCGTGGTCATCGCCGGCATCGGCGGGGGCTGAGAACACCTATCAAAACCTACTGCGCGTCGTAATTTGCGGTCTGCGATGCTCACTGTACCTTCGTACAGTTGCGCTTCTCAACCGCAACTTACTTCCGCTCGCTACGGTTTTGTTAGATGTTATAAGCCACGCCAGCAATTATGTATGGACATAAGCATGGACAAGGCTAAGCAGGCACGGCGATAATCAGCCATGCCCGCACCTTCCACGCTTCCGCCCGACCTGCCCCGTCCGCAACCAGCTTCGCTTGCCGACCTGTTCTTCTCGTTCACCTGGCTGGCCCTGCAGGGCTTTGGCGGCGTGCTGGCCGTGATCCAGCGCGAAATGGTCGAGCGCAAGCGCTGGCTGACGCAGGAGGAATTCCTCGAAGACTGGGCCGTGGCGCAAATCATGCCCGGGCCGAATGTCGTCAACCTGTCACTGATGGTGGGCGGGCGCTATTTCGGCTTGAAGGGTGCGCTGACGGCGCTGGCCGGCATGCTGGCCGCGCCCCTTGTCATCGTGCTCGTGCTGGGCGTGCTGTACACGCGCTTCGGCGACAACCCGCAAATGGCGGGCGCCCTGCGCGGCATGGCGGCCGTCTCGGCCGGCATGATTGCCGCCACAGGCGTGAAACTGGCGACCGCGCTGACCAAGCATCCGCTGCCCCTGTGGCTGACCTTGTCCATCACCGTGCTCGGTGTGCTGATGGTGGCGATCTTGCGCTGGCCCCTGCTGTACATCCTGCTGGGCCTGGGCGGCATCGGCTGTCTGCTCACCTATCGAAAGCTGTCCCCATGAATCCGCCCTTGCAACTGGTGTTGAGCACGGGCGACTGGCTGAACCTGTTCGGCCACTACCTGATGCTGTCGCTGATGTCGATCGGCGGCGCCATTTCCACCACCTCCGAAATGCACCGTTTCCTCGTCGAGCAGCACGGCTGGCTGACCCAGGCGCAATTCAACGAGTCAATCGCCATCGCCCAGGCCGCGCCCGGCCCGAACGTGCTGTTCGTCGCCCTGATGGGCTGGAACGTGGGCATGAACGCTGGCAGCTACACTGCCGCCTACCTGGGCGTGTTCATCACCATGGTGGGCATCATGCTGCCCAGCACCACCCTCACCTACGTGGCGGCCCAATGGGGCTACCGCAACCGCGACCTGCGCCCCGTGCGCGCCTTCAAGCAAGGCATGGCGCCCATCGTCGTCGCCCTGCTGATTTCCACGGGCATGATTTTGGGCGGCGCCAACCATGATATCCGCACGGACTGGCCCCTGTGGAGCCTGTCCATCGTCACCGGCCTCATCATCTGGCGCACGAAAATCCATTTGCTGTGGCTGCTGGCGGCCGGTGCCGTGCTGGGCTGGTTCCAGCTCGTCTGACCTTACACGGCCAGGTGCCGCTTCACGTCCTCGCCATCCATCTGTTCCGCCTTGCCGCTGGCGACGACACTGCCGCGCGACAGGACGATGAATTCATCGGCCAGCTCGCGGGCGAAATCGAAATACTGTTCGCACAGCACGATGGCCATGTCGCCGCGCTGTTTCAACAGGCTGATCACGCGGCCGATATCCTTGATGACGGAGGGCTGTATGCCTTCCGTCGGCTCGTCGAAGATGATCAGCTGCGGCTCGGCCAGCAGGGCACGGGCGATGGCCAGCTGCTGCTGTTGCCCGCCAGATAAATCTCCGCCGCGCCGCTGCAGCATCTCTTTGAGCACCGGAAACAGCTCATACACGTGGGGATCGATGCGCGACGCTTGTTTGCCCCGCTTCACCGCCATGCCCATCAGCAAGTTTTCCTCGACCGTCAGGCGCGCAAAGATATCGCGCCCCTGCGGCACGTAAGCGATGCCCAGCTTGGCCCGCGCATGCGGCGTCAGCTTCGTGATGTCGCGTCCCTGGAACGCCACCTTGCCCTGCGCCACGGGCAGCACGCCCATCAGGCATTTGAGCAAGGTCGTCTTGCCCACGCCATTACGCCCAAGCAAGGCCAGGCACTCGCCCTTGCGTGCCGACAGGTTGATGCCGCGCAAGGTGTGCGAGGAGCCATAGTATTGATTCAATTGCTCGACTTCCAGCATATGTGTTCACCTTCCCAGATAGACTTCGATGACGCGCTCGTCGGCCTGCACTTCGTCCATGCGGCCCTGCGCCAGCACGGCACCCTCATGCAGCACGGTAACGATGCCTTGCTGGGCAATTTCCGTCACAAAACCCATGTCGTGCTCGACCACCATGATCGAATGCTTGCCGCGCAATTCATTGAGCAATTCCGCCGTGCGCGCCGTTTCCGCATCCGACATGCCGGCCACCGGTTCGTCGAGCAAAATCAGCTGCGGCTCCTGCATCAGCAGCATGCCGATTTCCAACCACTGCTTTTGCCCGTGCGACAGCAAGCCGGCCGGCCGCGCTTCCTGGCCGTTGAGGCGGATCAGGCGCAAAATCGCTTCAATCTTGCCTGCCTGCTCCGAGCTTAAACGCGCAAACAGGGTGGGCGCCACGCGCTTGTCCATCTTCATCGCCAGTTCCAGGTTGTCGAACACCGTGTGCTGCTCGAACACGGTGGGGCGCTGGAACTTGCGGCCGATACCCGCGTGGGCAATCTGCGCTTCCGTCATCGTGGCCAGATTCATGGTCTGGCCAAACCAGGCCGTGCCAGACGTAGGCCGGGTCTTGCCCGTGATCACATCCATCATCGTCGTCTTGCCCGCGCCGTTCGGGCCGATGATGCAGCGCAATTCGCCCACAGAAATATCGAGACTGAGTTTGTTGATGGCCTTGAAACCGTCGAATGACACGCTGATCTCTTCCAGGTACAAAATCGCACCATGCGTCGTATCGACGCCCTCGCCTTTCACGCGCGAATAGCTGGCGCCCGTTTCCGCGCTGGCCATGCCGGGCAACATGCGGATGCTCATGCGGCCTCCTCTGCCACGACGGCCGTTTTCTTGCGTTTGAGCTTGTTCAACACACCGAGCATGCCTTGCTGCATGAACAGGGTGACGACGATGAACAGCAAGCCCAGCGCGAACAGCCACAGTTCCGGCAAGGCGGCCGTGAACCAGCTTTTCAAGCCGTTGACGGTGAAGGCGCCCAGGATGGGGCCGATCAGTGTGCCGCGTCCGCCTACCGCCACCCACACGACCATCTCGATGGAGTTCGCCGGCGACATTTCGGACGGGTTGATGATGCCCACCTGCGGCACGTACAGGGCGCCGGCGATGCCGCACAGCACGGCCGACAAGGTCCAGACGAACAGTTTGAACCACAGCGGGTTGTAGCCAAGGAACATCAAGCGCGCCTCGCTGTCGCGCACGCCCTGCAGCACCCTGCCCAGTTTCGAGCGGACGATGGCACGCGCGCCGATCAAGGCCGCCAGCAGGAAGGCCAGGGTCAGCAGGAACAGCACGGCCCGGGTGGCGGGCGCCGTGATGTCATGCCCGAGGATGGTCTTGAAATCCGTGAAACCGTTGTTGCCGCCAAAGCCGGTGTCATTGCGGAAGAACAAGAGCATGAAGGCATACGTCATCGCCTGCGTGATGATGGAAAAATACACGCCCTTGATGCGCGAGCGAAAGGCAAAGTAACCGAAGACAAACGCCAGCACGCCCGGCACCAGCACGACGAGGGCCATGCAGTACCAGAAATGTTCCGTGAAGGCCCAGTACCACGGGTAGGTTTTCCAGTCGAGAAAGACCATGAAGTCGGGCAAGCTGCTGTGGTACTGGCCCTGCTCGCCGATGGCTCGCATCAGATACATGCCGTGCGCATACGCGCCCAAGGCAAAAAACACGCCGTGGCCCAGCGACAAGATGCCCGTGTAGCCCCAGACGAGGTCCAGCGCCAGCGCGGCCAGCGCATAGCACATGAACTTGCCCACCAGCGCCACCGTGTAGGCGGACACGTGCAGCGCATGGCCTTCGGCAAACACCAGATTAAAAATCGGCAACAGCACCGCCAGCAGCGTGCAGGCGGCAATCGCCAGCCAGACGGGCCGCGTGAACAGGCCCTGCTTGGATTGATAGGAGGTAATCATTCGACGCTGCGTCCCTTCATGGCAAACAGGCCCTGCGGCCGGCGCTGGATGAAAATGATGATGAACACGAGAATGGCGATCTTCGCCAGCACGGCGCCCGCCACCGGTTCGAGGAATTTGTTCACTTCGCCCAGCCCCAGCGCGGCGATGACGGTGCCGGCCAGTTGGCCCACGCCGCCGAGCACCACCACCATGAAGGAATCGACGATGTAGCTTTGGCCCAGGTCCGGCCCCACATTGCCCAGCTGCGACAGGGCCACGCCACCAAGCCCGGCAATGCCGGAACCGAGGCCGAAAGTCAGCATGTCGACCTTGCCCGTGGCCACGCCCACACAATCGGCCATGCGGCGGTTTTGCGTGACGGCCCGCACGAACAGGCCCAGCCGTGTCTTGTTGAGGATCAGCCACACGGCCATCACGACAAGGACGGCGAAGACGATGATGGCCAGGCGGTTGTACGGCAGCACGAGGCCGCCCAGCACCGTCACGCCGCCCGACATCCAGGCGGGATTGGCCACTTCCACGTTTTGCGCCCCGAAGATCGTACGCACCGTCTGCATGAGGATCAGGCTGATGCCCCAGGTGGCCAGCAGGGTTTCCAGCGGCCGCCCGTACAGCCAGCGGATGACCGTGCGCTCGAGCGCCACGCCCACCAGTCCCGCGACGAGAAAAGCGGCAGGCAGCGCGGCCAGCAGATACGCATCCTGCAGGCCAGGCAGATAGGTGCGGAAAAACAGCTGGCATAAATAGGTCGTGTAAGCGCCTATCATCAGCAATTCGCCATGCGCCATGTTGATGATGCCCATCAAGCCGAACGTGATGGCCAGCCCCAGCGCAGCCAGCAGCAGCACGCTGCCCAGCGAAATGCCGTAGAACACATTGCCGGCGAATTCCATGCGCGCCACCCTGCCCTTGATCTGGCGCATGGTCTCGATGGCGGCCAGCTGCACGGCCTCGTCGGGCTCGCCGCCCTTCTCGAGCATCGCTTGCAGCACGGGCAGCAAGCGCGCATCGCTGCTGCCGGCCAGCGCCTGCACGGCCTGCTTGCGCGTAGCCGCATCGGGGGCATGCAGATTGGCGCTGGCGATCAGCACTTGCAATATCTGCTGGATCTCGGCATCGCTCTCTTGCGCCAGCGCCTTGCGGATCAGGGGCAGCTGCGCCGGATCGACAGATTGCTGCAGCGCCTGCGCGGCGGCCAGCCGTGTGGAGCGCTCGGGCGCCAGCAGTTTCAGTCCCGACAGAGCACCCGCCACGGCCGAGCGCAAGCGGTTGTTGACCATCACGCCATCGATGCCGTCCGGCAGCGGCACGCTCTTGCTGATCGCCGGGTCATATGCCTGCTCGCCATCGACGATGTAGACCTTGCCGTCGGGCGCTGCATACAGGCTGTCGTCCTGCAAGGCTTGCAGCACCTTGGCAGCCTCGGGCGTGGCCAGGGCGGCGATCTGGGCGACGGCAGCGACTCTGGCGTCGGGGTCGTCGCCGGATAGCGGTTTGAGCAGGTTGGGGGAAATGGCGGCCTGCGCAGACAGCGGCAACAGGCAAAGTAATAACAAAATACGACGTAGCAGACGCATGCGGAAAGACCTCTCATCGTTACTTCAGCCCAAGCGAAATCTGGGGTCAGACCCGTCGGGTCTGACCCCGGCCTTTCTGCTGCTAACTCATAACTTCTGCTTGCCCTCATTCCCCTTGATAAACGGGCTCCACGGCTGCGCGCGGATTGGTTCCTTGGTTTTCCACACGACATTGAATTGCCCATCGGCCTTGATCTCGCCGATCATCACGGGCTTTTGCAGATGGTGGTTCGTGGCGTCCATGGTCAGGGTGAAGCCCGATGGCGCCTTGACGCTCTGGCCGGCCATGGCAGCGATCACCTTGTCGGTATCGGTCGACTTGGCTTTTTCCACGGCTTGCGCCCACATGTGGATGCCGACATAGGTCGCTTCCATCGGGTCGTTCGTCACGACGGAACCCGCGTTCGGCAGTTTTTGCGCCACGGCATACGCTTTCCACTGCTTGATGAAGGCCGTATTCACGGGATTCTTGACGGACTCGAAATAATTCCACGCCGCCAGGTGACCGAGCAATGGCTTGGTATCGATGCCGCGCAACTCTTCCTCGCCGACGGAAAACGCGACGACGGGCACGTCCGTGGCTTTCAAGCCTGCATTGCCCAGCTCCTTGTAGAACGGCACGTTCGAATCGCCATTGATGGTGGAAATGACGGCCGTCTTGCCACCCGTGGAAAACTTCTTGATGTTGGCGACGATGGTTTGATAGTCGGCGTGGCCGAACGGCGTGTAGACCTCGCTGATATCGCTATCCTTGACGCCCTTGCTTTTCAGGAAGGCGCGCAGGATCTTGTTGGTGGTGCGCGGATACACGTAATCCGTACCCAGCAGCACGAAGCGCTTGGCGCCGCCACCATCCTTGCTCATCAGGTATTCGACGGCGGGAATCGCCTGCTGGTTCGGCGCGGCGCCCGTGTAAAACACATTCTTTTCCAGCTCCTCGCCCTCGTATTGCACCGGGTAAAACAGCAGGCTGTTGAGTTCCTTGAACACGGGTAAAACCGACTTGCGCGACACGGACGTCCAGCAGCCGAACACAACGGCAACCTTGTCCTGCGCCACCAGTTGTCTCGCTTTTTCCGCGAACAAGGGCCAGTTCGACGCCGGGTCAACGACGACGGCTTCCAGCTTCTTGCCCAGCACGCCGCCCTTGGCATTGATCTCGGCGATCGTCATCAAGGCCACGTCTTTCAGCGACGTTTCGGAAATGGCCATGGTGCCCGACAGCGAGTGCAAAATGCCTACCTTGATCGTATCGGCGGCCAAGGCTGCCTGCATGTAAGTGGACGTGGCCAGGGCCAGTGCGCCGGCGGCGGCCGCTTTCAGGATGATGCGTCGTGACATGGGGACTCCTGTGATGGGTTCGTGGGGGTCGAGCTGAGCATACGATGTTGTTAAAGCAGAATGCATGCCAGCACCAGCAGGTGTCCGCCATGGTGCACGCGGCTCCCGCCGCACGAAAAAAAACCTGGCTGCACAAGGACTGTGCAGCCAGGTTTTAAATTGCCGTAAAACGGTGCGCCGGATGCAACAATCCCGGCATCAATCCTTGCGCGGCACGCCACGCAGGCGGCGCCAGCCCTTGCGTCCCAGCGGGAACAGCAGCACGAAGGCGATCAGCCACGGCAGGATGTAGGCCATGGCCGTGATGGCGTTGGCCACGCCTTCCGACAGGTTGTCCGTGAAATTGCCCAGCGAGCGCTTGACCGGTGTCCAGAACGATTGCTTGCCTTCGGCGCTGATGGCCACGTTCAGCAAGTCCGTGTCGATGCGCTGCATCAACAGCGCGTCTGCCGCCGTCGCCTGCTCCAGTTCCACTTGCACGGTAGCCAGTTCCTTGGTCACCTTGATCAGGGCGTCGACATTTGCGCCCGAGCGCTTTTCCAAGTCTTGCAATTGCGCCTGGTATTGCCTGAGCATCTCCAGGCGTTTCTTGCTGTCGAGCACGGGACGGCCCAGGTCTTCCACCTTGGTGCCCTGGCTCGTGACGTCGCCTTCAGCCGCGACCAGCGCGACGAGCTTCCTGATGCCGGCCGGCTTGGCGCGCATGCTGATGCGCGCGTGTAGGTAGCGCCCGCTGTCGAGGCTGGAATCGAGCAGCAAGCAGCCGTTTTCCGTATCGGCCTTGCAGGCGGCGACCACTTTTTCATACAGGGGCCGCACTTGCGCCTCGTGCGTATCGACGCTGACATTATGTTCATAGGCAAGAAACTCGCTGCCCTTTTCCTTGCCTTCGAGGCGCGCGGCGCTCGATTGCCCGCCGCTCTCTCCCTTGCCGCCGCAACCGGCCAGCAACATCAGGCCGATCAGACCTACATACACTTTTTTCATGATTTCTTTCGTGGATTATTTTTGCAGCGGCAACAATTCGATATCGGGCAAGTGCGCCGCCACGTCCTGCACGGTCGCATGGCCGGTCAGCGACGCCACCACCTGCGGCAACGGCTCCGCCCAGATTTCCGGCAAGTCGCGTTCCTCGGGTGCCAGCACGGGAAAGGCCAGCTGCTCGCGCGGCGGCGTGAAGGCAGCCGCGACGCCGGGCTTGTTGCCGCGCGCATCGATGCGGTACCAGCCAAAATCCTGCAGATACACGGCATTCAAGCCATGCAGACAAAACGGCGGCCCCATTTCGCCGACGGCCAGGCGCTGGTAGCACAGGCCGGCAGGAATGCCGTTGGCGCGCAGCAGCGCGGCCAGCAGATGGCTCTTCGCATAGCAATAGCCGGTGCCATGCTGCAAGACGTCGGAGGCGCGGCAGGTGACGGGATTGCGCTGGTAATCCCAGCTGTGGGCCACCTCGTCGCGCACGAAGGCAAAGCAGCGGGCCGCGATGGCCGCGTCGCCCACGGCACCTGCCGCCAGTGCGGCCGCCTTGGCGCGCACGGCCGGATGGTCGCTGTCGATGTAGGTGCTGCTGGCTAGATATATGGAAAAGTCGGGGGAAAAGTCGGTAGACATGGCATAAAGGCAATGCGAAAAGATAATGCGCGATTTTAGTCGAAGCAGCGCAACATTCACCGTTTCTTTGCGCAGGAACAAAGAAAATCCACGCGCCGGGCCAGCTGCGCGGGGGCCGGCGACTTTGGCGGCGGCCCGGTAGCTGGTATCATGCGGGCAAACGCAGCCGGCTCTACAGGCCCGGCACAGGCACTACCCTGCGAAGCGGCCCCGCCACCGGGCGCGCCGCCGACGCCACCCTACAGATCAGAGAAACGAGTTCCCTATGAGCACTTCATCGTCCCACCCATCGTTCTGGCGCCGTGTCCCGCTGGCTTTCGGCGCCTTCTTCAGCACCCTGTCGGACGCAGCCTATGCGGCCCGCGTGGAAAAGCTGTCCCTGCCCGAGGCTGCTCCCGTCGCGCCAGTGGCCCCGGCGCCAGCTCCCGTGCCGACACCGGCCGCCGCCCCCGTCATCTTGAAAGAAACCACGCCAGATGCGGCCCTGCAGTTGCTGGCCCTGCTGCAACGCGAAGCGCGATTGATCGATTTTACGCAGGAAAACCTGGGCAGCCATGCCGACGCCGACATCGGCGCGGCCGCCCGCGTCGTGCATGAAGGCTGCGCCAAGGTCATGCGCGAATACTTCACCATCGACGCCGTGCGCCAGGAAGCGGAGGGCAGCCGCATCGTCCTGCAGGAAGGTTTTGACAGCGCCCAGGTGCGCCTGACGGGCAACGTCGTCGGCTCGGCGCCATTTACGGGTACCCTCAGCCACCGCGGCTGGCGTGCGTCCAGCGTGCGCCTGCCAAAACTGAGCGCGCAGCACGACGCCGCCATCCTGGCACCGGCCGAGGTGGAACTGTGAGCGACACAAGGAACGCCACCCCGAACACCCCGCACTACGCCATCGGCATCGACCTGGGCACCACCCACAGCGCCCTGTCGTATGTGAACCTGCTCGAGAGCGACGGCGAGCAATCGAGCCACGGCGTGCTGAAAGTGCCGCAGTTGTCTGCGCCGGGCACCGTCGAAGAACTGTCGCTGCTGCCGTCGTTCGTCTACCTGCCGCACGCTGATGAAGTGGCTGCCGGCGACCTGGCCCTGCCCTGGGTCACCGAGGAAGCGCAAGCGCCGTTCGTCGTTGGCGAAATGGCCCGCAGCCGCGGCGCCACCACGCCGATCCGTCTGGTGTCGAGCGCGAAAAGCTGGCTGTGCCACCCGGGCGTGGACCGCCGCGCGGCCATCCTGCCAAACGACGCGCCGGCGGAAGTGGCGCGCATCTCGCCCATCACGGCCGCCACGCGCTACCTGACGCACTTGCGCCAGGCCTGGGACAACGCCCACCCGCAAGCGCCGTTCGCCGAACAGGAAATCACGGTCACGATTCCCGCTTCGTTCGACCCGGCCGCGCGCGAGCTGACGATGGAAGCCGCGCAGGCGGCCGGCTACACCTCATTGACCTTGCTGGAAGAGCCGCAAGCGGCCCTGTACAGCTGGATCCAGACCAGCGAAGGCCGCTGGCGCAAGGAAGTCAAGCCGGGCGACATCATCCTGGTCGTCGACGTGGGCGGCGGCACCAGCGACTTTTCGCTGATCGCCGTGCTCGAGCGCGACGGCGTGCTGGAGCCGCATCGCGTGGCGGTCGGTGAACACATCCTGCTCGGTGGCGACAATATGGACCTGGCGCTGGCCCACCTGGTGGCCCGCAAGCTGGCCGCCAACGGCACCCAGCTCGACGCCTGGCAAATGCGCGCACTCACGTATGGCTGCCGCAGCGCCAAGGAAAGCCTGCTGGCCGACAGCGGCCTCGATGTGGCACCGATCGTCGTGCCGAGCCGCGGCTCGAAACTGATCGGCGGCTCCATCCGCACGGAACTGACGCGCGCGGAAGTGTCCACCTTCATCCTCGACGGCTTCTTCCCGCAGGTGGAAGCGTCGAGCCGCCCGGCCGTGCGCACGCGCGCCGGCCTGACGCAACTGGGCTTGCCGTATGCGCAGGACGCTGCCATCACGCGCCACCTGGCCGCGTTCCTGGGCCGGCAAGTGGCGGCGACCAGCGAACTGGAAGGCTTTGCGGGCCGCCAGTCGGCGGAAGCCAGCTTTTTGCACCCGACGGCCGTGCTGTTCAACGGCGGCGTCTTCAAGTCCGACTTGCTGGTCCAGCGCATCATGGCCACTGTCAACGACTGGCTGTACATGGAAGGCGCGGAACCGGCGCGCATGCTGGCCGGGGCCGACCTGGACCTAGCCGTCGCGCGCGGCGCCGCCTACTACAGCTACGTGCGGCGCGGCCATGGCGTGCGCATCCGCGGCGGCACGGCCAGTTCCTTCTATGTCGCCATCGAATCGGCCATGCCGGCCATCCCCGGCATGGAACCGCCGATCCAGGCCCTGTGCGTGGCGCCGTTCGGCATGGAAGAAGGCAGCGAACTGGAACTGCCAGGCCAGCAATTCGGCCTGGTCGTGGGTGAACCCGTGCACTTCCGCTTCTTCGCCTCGTCCACGCGCCGCAACGACCAGATCGGCGACTTGCTCGATTTCTGGGGTCCCGATGAATTGCAGGAACTGAGCGAAATCCAGGCGACGTTATCCGCCGAAGGCCGGTCGGCCGGCGACGTGGTGCAGGTCAAACTGCACGCGCGCGTGACGGAAGCGGGCACCCTGGAACTGCTGGCTGTGTCCCCTGACGGCGCCGAGCGCTGGAAAGTGGAATTCGACGTGCGCGGCACGCCGCAGCAATAAGCATGCGCAGCGCGAAGGTGCAGCCGGCCTTCCTGGTCGGCATCGACCTGGGCACCACCAACACGGTGGTGGCCTATGCAGATGCCAACGATGCGCAGGCAGAAATAAACTTGTTCGCCATCGAGCAGCTGGTCGCTCCCGGCGAAGTGGGCGCACGCCCGCTGCTGCCCTCCTTGCGCTACCACCCCGCTGCCGGCGAACTGGCGGCGGGCGACTTGCAGCTGCCGTGGCCACAGCAAGACGTCGATCACGCCGTGCTGGGCGCCCTGGCGCGCCAGCTGGGCGCCCAGGTGCCGGGCCGGCTGGTCACCAGCGCCAAGAGCTGGCTGTCGCATGCAAATGTGGACCGCCAGGCCCCCATCCTGCCGTGGGGCGCCGATGCCGACGTGGCCAAGGTGTCGCCCGTGGCGGCCAGCGCCAGCTACCTCGCCTACGTGAGCGCCACGTGGAATCACCGCTTCCCGGATTCTCCGCTGGAAGCTCAGGAACTGGTACTGACCATCCCCGCCTCGTTCGACGAGGGTGCGCGCGCACTCACCCTGGAAGCGGCCCGCATGGCGGGCTTGCCCACCCTGCGGCTGGTGGAAGAACCGCAGGCAGCCTTCTACGATTTCCTTCACCGCCGGCGCGCCACCCTGCGCGACGACCTGGCCGACACGCGCCGCATTTTAGTCTGCGACGTGGGCGGCGGCACCACGGATTTCAGCCTGATCGACGTGGCCTTCGATGACGACGGCGAACCGCAGCTCACGCGCAGCAGCGTGGGCAACCATTTGATACTGGGCGGCGACAATATGGACCTGGCGCTGGCCCACCTGGTGGAAACGCGCATGGCGGCAGGCAGCGAAGGCGGCATGAAGCTGTCTGCCGCGCGCTTGTCGCAGCTGATGGAACGCTGCCGCGCGGCCAAGGAACTGCTGCTGTCGCAGGACGCGCCGAACAAGGCCACCGTCACTTTGCTGGGCGGGGGATCGCGTTTGATCGGCGGCAGCCGTTCCGCCGACGTCACGCGCGAGGAAGTGGCGGCCATGGTGGTCGACGGTTTCTTACCGAAGGTGGAATTCACCGAGACGGCAAAAAAAGGCCGCGCGGGCATCGTCGAATTCGGCCTGCCGTATGCGCAGGACGCGGCCATCACGCGCCACTTGGCCAGCTTTCTGCAACAGCATCAGGGGGCATTGCCCGACACCCTGCTGCTGAACGGCGGCGTGTTCCGCGCCGACGCGCTGGCGCGCCGCCTGGCAGAAACCCTGGCGCACTGGCGGGGTCAGCCCCTGACCATCCTGCACAACGATAATCCCGACGTGGCCGTGGCCCGTGGTGCCGTCGCCTACGCGCTGGCGCGACGCGGCCAGGCACCGCGCATCGGCGGCGGCTCGCCGCGCAGCTATTTCCTCGTGCTGGGCGAGGCGGGCAAGGACCACCGCGCCGTGTGCATCCTGCCCCGTGGCAGCGCCAGCGGCGAAGAAATCCGCCTGACGGAGCGCCTGTTCGCGCTGCGCCTGGGCCGGCCCGTGCGCTTCCACCTGGCCACATCCCTCTTTGAGGCGGGCACGCCGCCGCAACTGGGCGAGATCGTCGATCTGGACGCCGGGGAATACTTGCGCCTGCCACCGCTGGCCAGCGTGCTGCAAGCGGAAAGCGGCGACAAGCGCGACATCACCGTGCAGCTGGCAACCGTCATGACGGAAGTGGGCACACTGGAAGTGCACTGCGTGGCCGAAGCCGACGCCGGCCAGCGCTGGCTGCTGGAATTCCAGCTGCGCGTTGATAAGGAAGAGCAAGGCGATGGCGAGGCTCAAGCCGTTTCGCCACGCATCAAGGAAGCGGTCGAGAAGATCGAGCGCATCTTCGGCGGCAAGGCGCAAAAGGTCGACACCAAGGAAGTGCGCCAGCTGCGCCAGCACCTGGAACGGGGACTGGGCGGACGCGAAAGCTGGGATACGCCGCTGCTGCGCCAGCTGTTCGATGCCCTGATGCTGCGCGCCCGTGGCCGGCGCCGCTCCGCCGAGCATGAGCGGGTCTGGCTGAACCTGGCCGGCTACTGTTTGCGCCCCGGCTATGGCGATACGCTCGATCCATGGCGCATCGAGCAGCTGTGGGCCCTGTTCGACACGGGCGTCCAGCATCACAAGGATAACCAGGTGTGCGCCGAATGGTGGACCCTGTGGCGTCGGGTGGCCGGCGGCTTGAGCACGGAGCAGCAATTGCGCCTGCTCGACGACTTCGCCTTCAACCTGCAAGCCGACGCGGCCCAGCGCGGCAGCCGCCCCGTCACCCTCGTCAACGGCAGCGACGACGACATGCTGCGCCTGGGCGCCTCCTTGGAGCGCATCCCCGGTGCCTACAAGGCCGAAGTGGGCGCGTGGCTGATCAAGCGGCTGGAGAAAGCCGGCCGCGAAGCGGCGGACACGAACACGCTGTGGGCGTTGGCCAGGGTCGGCGCGCGCCAGCCCTTCCACGGCAGCGCACACGAAGTGGTCGACAGCGCCACCGTGGCCGACTGGCTGCACGTGCTGCTGGCGCTGGACTGGAAAAAGACGGAACCGGCGGCGTTTGCCGCCACCCACCTGGCGCGCATGACGGGCGACCGCTCGCGCGACATCGGCGACGAGCTGCGCGCCACCATCCTCGCGCGCCTGAAAGCCGTGGGCGCCCCACAGCTGTGGCAGGCGATGGTCAGCGAAGTGACGCAGCTCGACGAAGCGAATACCAAGCGCATGCTGGGCGAGGCACTGCCGCCGGGGTTGAAGCTGATAGGCTGACATCATTGATCACGTAGGTCGGATTAGCCCGAAGGGCGTAATCCGACAACATCGTCGGCAGTACCTGTCGGATTACGCGGCGTGCCGCCGCTAATCCGACCTACTCGTTACGCGCCCCGCGATACCGTGGTAAACCATCTGCCAGTTTTACCCATTCCACTTGCGTGTCCGTATAGATATGGCTGTGCGGCGGCAAGCGCCCTGGCTCATCGAGACTGCCAGTGGTCAGGCCGACCTCGTCCGGGTCGCGTTCATCCTCGAACGTCAGCTGCGTGCCGCAGCGGGGGCAAAAACTGCGCGTGCAGTGTTCGCTGGACGCATACGGTGTGGCCTGCCCCTGCAGCCAGCGAAAATTCGCCCTCGGCACGCTGAACCAGGCGACAAACGGCGCGCCCGACGCGCGGCGGCACATAGAACAATGGCAGGCCGTTTCATGGAAGGCGCCCGTGCCCGCTTCGTAGCGCACGTCGCCGCATAAACATCCTCCGCTCAGCATGGCATCCTCCTGCAAATGAAAAAGGCGCCCAGTTTAGCGCCGCTGCGGCGCCATGGTTTGCGCTAGATCACGGCGACGATAAACAGCAGCACCGCCAGCGGCGCCTGCACCAGCACGATGCCCGGATGCGTGCGGCGCAGCTGGGCCCACACGGACAAGCCCGGCACTTCCTCGTGCGGATGGTGGGCTTCGTCGCGCAGCGACATCGCGTGCAGGAACATGCCGGCGATTAGCGGGCCTGGATTGACCCACCAGCCCTGCTCGAGCAAGCCGCGCGACAAATAGATGGCCAGCGCGCCGATGGCAAACGGCGAGGCCCATACGAGCGCCAGCATCAAACGGATGCCATAGAATTCCGCCAGGGTGCCCACGCGGTGCAGGCGGCTGACATCGTGGTCTTCCATGCGCCGGTCGATGGCCAGCTCGGCGCGGCCGTACAGGGTCCACAGGCCGCCGAACAGGCAGCCCAGCAGCACGCCGATGACGATGTCGGCCACGAACACCGCATATTTATTGACGTCGGCCGTACCGATGCCCAGCGACGTGTGGGCGGCCGCATGCAGGTGCAGGCCGGCTTGCTCGCCTTCGGCCGTCGTATAGCGGTCGCGCACGTCATACGTGCTGCCGATATACACGACGTCCTTGCGCGGCGCCCCGGCGTCCACACCGGCCTGGCCATCGATCAGTTTGACGCGCGTGCGCGTGGGGTTCAGGAATTGCGGCGCCACGGCGGCCGGGTGAAACGGCGCGGTGACGGCGTTCTGTTCGGCCGCCGCCTTGGCGTCGCCGCGGATGACGGGTTCGAACGCCCGGCGCGCCAATGTCTTTTCGCTGTCCGTGCGCCGCGCCAGCTGGCACACGCGGCCGGCCAGCGCCAGCACTTCCTTTTGCTCGGACAGGGCGGCCGGCATGGGCTGCTTCTGCTCCTGCTCGTCGGCGCCATGCGCCAGCTCGAAAGCCACGGCCGCCAGTACGGGGCTTTTCAGCTCGATGCGCGTGACGGCGCCCATGCGTTCGCGGATGCGCGGGCTGGCAAAGTGGATGCCTGCCGCGCAGCGCGCGCGTATCCACGGCAGGTTCGCGTTGCGGTCCGATTGTTCGGGCAGGATCAGCACCAGCTGCCGGCCATCGGCGGCCAACCGGTCGAGCAGGCGGTCCAGGGGCCGCTCGCCCGCCTTGTGCTGTTCGTACACGGCCGTCGCCAGGTCCAGGTCGATGGCCAGCACCTTGCTGCCGCGCGCGGCGGCGCTGGCGATCAATTGCTCCAGGCGCGAGCGCTCCAGCGGTTCGCGTTCGTCGAAGACCTGTTCGAACGCGGGCTGGTCGATTTCGATGATGCCGGGCCGGTAGGCGCCGCCCGGGTCCTTGCCACGGTCCAGCAACTGCTCCTGCGCCGCGCTGGCGCGCAGCATGGCCGCATCAAGCCATTCGAGCACGTGAAAACCTTCCAGCGCCAGCATCAGCGCGGCGATCAGGCTGGCGCCGATCACGTGGTGCAGCAGATGCGTGCCCGTCAGTTTGAAGGCGGAGCCCAGCTGGACGGCCGGCCACAGCAGGCGCCGCCAGAGTGGCTGGCGCGGTTGATCCGGCTGGCTGGTTTCCACGGTGCGCTCCCTTGCGTGCTATGCCTGAATATCATTCAAGCAATAAATGATGACGAAAGGATAGTGTATTGCAGTTGTGCCCGTTTCGCCGCACGGCTGGCACGGGCCAACCTGGCAGCCTACTTCGGTCTGGCCAGCAGCAGCTTGCCCAGCGCTTCGAAGGCTGGCGTGGTGGTCGGGTCGTTGGCCGCATTGGCCGCCGTCGGCGTGGAGGCGAAACGCACGATCACCATTTCCGCCTTCGGATCGATGTAGATGCGCTGGCCGTACACGCCGCGTGCCATGTAAGCGCCATGGTCGTTATGCGTGACCCACCACATGTCGCGGTAGCTCCAGCCCTTGAGCAAATCGTAGCCGCCCTTGGCGAACAGCTGCTTGTCGCCGCCACGGCGGATATCGTCGACGGACGCCTTCGGAATGATTTGCTGGCCGTTGTAGCGGCCATCGTTGCGCAGCATCTCGCCAAAGCGGGCCAGGTCGCGCAAGCCCGCGCTCAAGCCGCCGCCGGCAAACGGCGTGCCCGTCGAATCGACCGACATGTAGCCATCCTGCTCGGCACCCAGCTTTTGCCAGACATGCTCGGACAGGTAGTCGTTGACGCTCTGCCCCGTGACCCTGGCGATGATCCATCCCAGCACATCCGAGTTGACCGTGCGGTAGCCGAAGCCCTCGCCATGTTTTCCCTCATGCCGCACCGTTTGCAGGTACTCGAAATAGCTGCGCGGTCCCGTGTAATCCTTGGGCTTGGGCAGCGGGTTGCCGGCCGCCGCGTGCTGCCACACTTCCGCGTTCGGGTCGGCGTAATCTTCGCTGAATTTCAGGCCCGTGGTCATGTCGAGCACCTGGCGCACGGTGGCGTCGCCAAAAGCGGATTTGGCCAGTTCCGGCACGTACTCGGCCACTTTCCTGGCCGGATCGAGCTTGCCTTCGGCCACCAGGGCCGCGCCGATGGTGCCCATCACGGACTTCGTCACCGACATGGCGCCATGCTGGCCGCCCTCCTTCAATACGCCGAAATAGCGCTCATACACGATGCGGCCCCGGTGCAGCACGACGATGCCGTCCGTGTAATTGGCGCCCAGCGACTGCTCCCACGTCATCGTGTCCTTCGCGCCCAGGGGCGTGAAGCGCAGGCTGTCGATATCGTTGCGCAGCGCGCGCGGCAAGGGCACGGGCGCCTTCAAGCCGCGCGCCACTGCCACCGTCGGCATCAGCTGGCGGAAGTGCGATACGCTCCAGCGCAGCTGCGGGAAATTGAAATAGCTGCCATCGTCGAAGCGGATGATTTTATCGGCCGGCGGCGGCGCGCCCACCATCCATTGCAATGCAGCCGGATCGCTGGCGGCGGCCGACAGCGGCGCCGTCGTCTCTGCCGCATGGGCGCCGGCGGCCAGCGCCAGGCAGGCTGCGGCCAGAGCCAGGCGGCGGATTGGTGGCAGTGTCGTCATGCATTTCTCCTTTCATGGCTGGCGCCCGCGGCGGCGCTCGCTTCATGCGATGCATGCTAACAGAGAAACTTTTTATCTTGTCCTGCGGCATCCTATTGTGCGGGCCACGCGCTGAGACGAACGTCTCACGTGCACGCCATGCTGCAGCGCAGGATGCGCGGCCCCGCGCTTCGTGCTAAAAACGAAAACACCATAAAAAAACAGACACGAGACACTGGAGAGCGCCATGCCCTACGTCCGCCAGACCAGCCATATCGACCGCGTGCGCGACCTGATCGCCGGCCGTATCGTCAATCCAGGCGCCGATACGGCCAGGCTGGCGTCGTCGTACCGGCGCTCGCTCGACGACTACCGGCTCGACCCCGCTTCCACCACGGGGCCGCGCATCCTGACGGGCGCCGAACTGCGCGCCATCCAGCAGTCCGAGGAGGATTTTCTGCGCTCCACGGGCCAGTGCCTGCCCCGCCTGCACGCCATGGTGCGCGAGGCGGGCTACTGCGTCATCCTCGCCAATGCGCGCGGCGTGACGATCGATTACGTGGTTGACACGGACCAGCGCAAGGATTTCAAGAAGGCGGGCCTGTATCCGGGTTCGTGCTGGTCGGAAGAAGAGGAAGGCACGTGCGGCATCGCCTCCGTGCTGCTCGACCACGAAGCCATCACCGTGCACAAGACCGACCACTTTCGCGCCGCCTTCACGGGCCTGACCTGCAGCGCGGCGCCGATTTTTTCGCCGCACGGCGACTTGATCGGCGTGCTCGATGCGTCTGCCCTGCGTTCACCCGACGCGCGCGACAGCCAGCGCCTCGTCAAGCAGCTGGTGCGGCAAGGCGCGACCCTGATCGAAGACGGCTTCTTTCTGAAGTCCTACAGCCATTGCTGCATCCTGCTGGCGCACCGCAACCGCCACTTCGTGGAAGTGCAGCCGGAGATGCTGCTCGCCATCGACGAACATGGCGACATCGTCGCCGCCAACCGCTGCGCGCGCGACGTCATCGCGGGCCTGGACAGCCTGCCGCGTCCCGTCGCCGAGGTGCTGGAAGTACGCGCCGAGAGGCTGTTCGATGCGCGCGCGGGACGCAGTCTGCTGTCCCTGCGCCTGGCCGGAGGCAGCACCTGGCTGCACGCCCGCGTGCGCGCGCCGCTGCGCCAGGCCAAGGCGCGTCCGCGCGCCATGCGCGAGGCCACCGTCGCGCAAGACGTGGTGGCCTACACGGCGCCGGAACTGGCCGAACGCACGCGCATCGTCCACGCCATGAACGCCGCCAAATGGCGCCCGCTGCAGGCGGCCGCCATGCTGGGCATCTCGCGCGCCACCCTGTACCGGCGCCTCAAGCAGCTGCACATCGTGGCGCCGCACCGGCAATGACACGATAAACGCGCTGAGACTTCCGTCTCAATCGCCGCCATGCTGCGCTGCGCAATGCGGCGCAAGAACGCCAGTGTTACAACATCGTCAGCGGCAACACAGCCGCATCCCATCATAAAGTCAGCAGACTTGGAGGAGACACGATGCAAACCGATAACAACCCGCACGACCTGGCCGTGGCCGGCATCCTGGAGCAGCTCGAAGGATGTCTTCGCGCCAGCGACAGCACGGGCGCCGCGCAACTGTTCGAACAGGATGGCTACTGGCGCGACCTGGTGCTGTTTACCTGGAACCTGAAAACCCTGGAGGGCCGCGAACAGATCACCGCCATGCTGGCCGCCCAGCTGGGCGCCGTCCAGCCAGTCTCCATCCGCATCGCCGACGGCGAACATGCGGTGGAAGCCGGTGGCGTGCTGCAAAGCTGGATCACGGTGGAAACGAACGCGGCGCGCGGCGTGGGCTTCATCCGCATCCGCGACGGCAAGATCTGGACCCTGCTCACCACCATGAGCGAATTGAAGGGTTTTGAAGAAGCCAAAGGCGGCCGGCGGCCCATGGGCGCCGAACACGGCGCGCGCACCAACCGCAGCAGCTGGCTGGAAAACCGCGAGCAGGATGCAAAGGAACTGGGCTATACGCGCCAGCCCTACTGCGTCATCATCGGCGGCGGCCAGGGCGGCATCGCGCTCGGTGCGCGGCTGCGCCAGCTGAACGTCCCCACCATCATCATCGAGAAAAATGCGCGCCCAGGCGACAGCTGGCGCAAGCGCTACAAGTCCCTGTGCCTGCACGACCCCGTCTGGTACGACCACATGCCCTACATCCCGTTTCCCGACAACTGGCCCGTCTTCACACCGAAGGACAAGGTCGGCGACTGGCTGGAGATGTACACCAAGGTGATGGAGCTCAATTACTGGGGTTCGACATCATGCGAATCGGCCAGCTTCGACGAGACCACGGGCGAATGGACGGTGCAGGTGCTGCGCGATGGCCAGCCCGTCACCCTGAAACCGAAGCAGCTGGTGCTGGCCACGGGCATGTCGGGCAAGGCGAACATGCCGAAGTTCAAGGGCATGGACGTGTTCCAGGGCGAGCAGCAGCACTCGTCGCAGCATCCGGGGCCGGACGCCTATGTGGGCAAGAAAGTGGTCGTCATCGGCGCGAACAATTCCGCGCACGATATCTGCGCCGCCCTGTGGGAAGCGGGCGTGGACGTGACCATGGTGCAGCGCTCGTCGACGCACATCGTCAAGTCCGATTCGCTGATGGACCTGGCCTTGGGCGACCTGTATTCGGAACGGGCGCTGGCGGCCGGCATGACGACGGCCAAGGCCGACCTGACGTTCGCCTCGATTCCGTACAAGATATTGGCCGACTTCCAGAAGCCCGTCTTCAAGGCCATCCGCGAGCGCGATGCGGATTTTTACCAGCGCCTGGAAGAACGGGGCTTCATGCTGGACTTTGGCGACGACGACTCCGGCCTGTTCATGAAATACCTGCGCCGCGGCTCCGGCTACTACATCGACGTGGGCGCCTCGGAGCTGGTCGCCGAGGGCAAGATCAAGCTGAAAAGCGGCGTCGGCGTGCAGGAACTGAAAGCCCATTCCATCGTGCTGTCGGACGGCACGGAACTGCCGGCCGACCTGGTGGTGTACGCCACCGGCTACGGTTCCATGAATGGCTGGGCGGCCGACCTGATCTCGCCCGAGGTGGCGAACAAGGTAGGCAAGGTGTGGGGCCTCGGTTCCGCCACGACGAAGGACCCTGGCCCGTGGGAGGGCGAACAGCGCAATATGTGGAAACCCACGCAGCAGCAGGCGCTGTGGTTCCACGGCGGTAACCTGCACCAGTCGCGCCACTATTCCCAGTACCTGTCGCTGCAGCTGAAGGCGCGCATGGAAGGGTTGAACACGCCCGTGTATGGGCAGCAGGAGGTGCATCACTTGTCGTGAAATCCGGGGTCAGACCCGCCGGGTCTGACCCCAGCCCTCGCTTTGGGGATAGGTATAAAAAATGGCGGTGGACCGAAGTCCGCCGCCATTTTTACGTCATGCAGCCAACGATTACTGTTTGATGGCTTCGATCGCGAAAGTCAACGTCACATCATCGCTGACAGCAGGCGCATATTTGCCGGCGTTGAATTCCGAGCGCTTGATCTTGGCCGTGGCGTTGGCGCCGCAAGCGTCTTTTTTCAGCATCGGGTGCGGTGCGCAAGCGAACGAGGTGACGGTCAGGGTCACTGGCTTGGTCACGCCTTTCAGGGTCAGGTTGCCTTCAACGGAGGCCAACTTGTCGCCGTCGAAATTGAACTTGGTCGACTTGTAGGTGGCGACAGGATACTTGGCCGTGTCGAGGAAGTCTTCGCCCTGGATGTGCGAGTTGAACAGGGTCGAACCCGTGTCGACGGACTTGGTGTCGATCAGTACTTCGACGGCGCCCGTCTTGGCGGCGCGGTCCAAGGTGACCTTGCCGGTGGTGTTATTGAAACGGCTTTGCTGCGTCGAGAAGCCCATGTGGGTGTACTCGAAACGGGGGAAAGTGTGGCTGCCATCGATGACATAGACTTCTGGAGCGGCAAAAGCGGACAGCGAGAAGCCGGCGGCGGCGATAAAAGCGAGCAGTTTTTTCATAATGGATTCCTGATAGGAGTGGAGGATGTCAAAACCGCAAGCAGCTGCAGGCGGGAAGCGCTGCGGCTGATTGTCTGGCTTCAGTTGCAACAGATTATGCATGGCATGAAGATCGATGTAAAACGGAAAATATGCCTAGTTAGCATCGAAAAAATCGATAATAAAGGCAATGATGTCCATGACAGCGCCTTCTGCTGCCGATTATTGTCTGCATTGCCAAAAATATCCAGCGTTATCCGGTCCGCAGACCAGACAACAAATGAGAATGATTCTTGTTATTATTCTGTGCAATGGTTATCATCACGGCCCGGGCGGGCATGCAGCGGTGCCTTGATTCATCCATAATAGAGCAGAACACAGCACAGAAAAAACATGACGGCCACCCGCCACACCCGCCACGATATGCGCATCTTGAACGCCCATCCCACCGCCTCCCCGCCCCGCAGCCAGGGCCTCACCGCCGGCGCCCTCGCCTGATGCGGGAGCCGCACGCCCAGCCGCCACTGCGCGAAGCGCACGGCGTGCGCCTGCGCCGCTGGGCCTGGACCGCAGCCGGGGCCCTGATGGTGCTGCTGGGGATCATCGGCGCCATGCTGCCCGTCATGCCGACGACGATTTTCCTGATCCTCGCCCTGGCCTGCTTCAGCCGCGCCTCGCCGCGCCTCGAGCACTGGCTGCTGCACCATCCCCGCTTCGGTCCGCCGCTGCGCCAGTGGCGCGAACACCGCGCCGTTTCGCGGCGCGGCAAGACCATGGCTTGCCTGGGCATGGCCATCGGCTTTGTCGCCATGTGCCTGGGCCACCCGCCGTGGTGGGTCATCGCACTGGTGGGCGCCATGGAAATCGCCGTCCTCGTCTACCTGCTGCGGCGCCCGGAAGGCCCCGCCACTACCGGGGCAGAATCTGCCCGCGAAGAGGGTAATGGCGGGCAGTAAACCGCCCTTCCCGCATCCAAAAAATGGCAAGTGAGCCGAACTGCACATAAAAGCACAGCGATACGTCCGCAGGGCGCGGCGAACTTTTCACCAAGATGCGGCCCCTTCGCGCCCGCCCACGTGATTAAATTCGGCAAGAACGCTACTTTCCCGCTTTTTTAACTTGCAAACAGGCACATAGACATTATTTGCATATTCAAAGCAAGATTCTGTCGTAGGAGTAATAACACGATCGGAGGTATACTACGCAACCGACGTAACAGGCTGGGCGATTTGGCCCCTGCAAGCGCGCCTGTCACGGTCCAATAAAAAAGGAAACACTGCATGACCACACCACACCGTACGCCGGTGATTCGCATCGATGGCGCGAACAAGACCTTCGCGCTGCCCAAAGGCGAACAATTCCACGCGGTCAAATCGGTCACGCTGGAAGTCTATCCCGGTGATATTTTCGGCCTGATCGGCAAGAGCGGCGCCGGCAAATCGACCCTGCTGCGCCTGATTAATCTGCTCGAGCGTCCTGACAGCGGCACCATTACCGTGGCCGGGCGCGAACTGACACGCCTGGGCAAGAGCGAATTGCGCGACGCGCGCCAGAATATCGGCATGATTTTCCAGCAATTCAATCTGCTGCAAAACGCCAGCGTGTTCGACAACGTCGCCTTCCCCCTGAAAATCCATGGCACGACCAAGGGCGAGCAGATCGCCGCCAGAGTCGAGGAATGCCTGGCGCTCGTCGGCCTGTCCGACAAGCTGCACAGCTATCCGGCGCAATTGTCCGGCGGGCAGAAGCAGCGCGTGGCGATTGCCCGCGCCCTGGCCAGCCATCCCGACGTGCTGCTGTGCGACGAGCCGACGTCCGCGCTGGACGCGGAAACGACGCGCGCCCTGCTCGATACCCTGCGCGACATCAATGCGCGCCTGGGCGTGACCATCGTCATCGTCAGCCATGAGCTGTCGGTGCTGGGCGCCATCTGCAACCGCGTCGCCGTCGTGGAAAAAGGCGCCATCGCCGAACAATTCGATCTGAGCGACACGGCCACCCCGCGCAAGACGGCGCTGGGACGCGAGCTCGCTTATTACGGCACCGAGGCGTTTGAAGCCACCGCATGGAAGGATGCAACACATGTTTGAAGAATCGATCAATAACGTCATCAACCTGCTGCCGGAAATCTGGGTGGCGCTGGGCCAGACCATGACCATGCTGGGCATCGGTCTCACGGCCGCCATCCTGGTCGGCGGCCCGCTGGGCATCTTGCTGTTCCTCGTGTCGGAAGGCCAGTCGCTGGAAAACCGTCCGCTGTCGATGATCCTCGGCTGGCTGGTGAACACCGTGCGCAGCTTCCCGTTCATCATCCTGCTCGTCGCCCTGACGCCGTTTACGCGCATCATCGCGGGCACGTCGATCGGCCCGCTGGCAGCTGCCGTGCCGCTGTCGTTCGCCGCCATTCCCTACCTGGCGCGCCTGGTGGAACAGAACCTGCGCGAAGTGCCGCGCGGCGTGATCGAGGCGGCGCACGCCATGGGCGCGTCGGAAATGCAGATCATCTTCCGCGTGCTGCTGGTGGAAGCGCGCTCCGGCCTCGTGCTGGCGCTGACCGTGCTGTCGATCAGCTTCCTGTCATATTCGGCCGTGGCCGGCGTGGTGGGAGGCGGCGGCATCGGCGACCTGGCCATCCGCTACGGCTACTACCGCTTCGAGACGGACATCATGGTCGCCACCGTGGCCATCCTGATCGTGCTGGTGCAAACCATCCAGTTCGCCGGCACGCGCATCGCCAAGCGCCTCGACAAACGTTAATTCATTTCAGTATTTCAGTACAAGGAAAAGCATGAACCATATTCGCCGCACCCTGCTCGTCGCCGCCACCAGCCTGGCCTTCGCCACCGCCGCCCACGCCAAGGACCCGAAAGAACTCGTCATCGGCACCAGTTCCGGCCCGTATTCGGACCAGCTGAAACTGGGCATCAAGCCTATCCTGGAAAAACAGGGCTACAAGGTCAAGATCGTGGAATTCAACGACTACGTGCAGCCGAACTACGCGCTGGCCGAAGGTTCGCTGGACGCCAACGTGTTCCAGCACATCGTGTATCTGACCAAGTTTGCCACCGATAACAAGCTGCCATTGAGCCCCTTGATCACCGTGCCGACCATGCCGATCGGCCTGTACGGCGGCAAGCAAAAGTCCCTGGCGGAAGTCAAAAACGGCGCCACCATCACCATGCCGAACGACCCGACCAACCAGGCGCGCGCGCTGGTCATGCTGGCCAAGATGGGCTGGATCAAACTGAAACCGAACGTCGACCCGTTGCGCGCTTCAGAGCGCGACGTGCTGGAGAACCCGAAGAAGCTGAAACTGGTGCCGCTGGAAGCGGCGCAGCTGCCACGCTCGCTGGCGGACGCCGACTACGCTTTCGTCAACGGCAACTTCGCCCTGGCCGCCGGCATGAAGCTGACGTCGGCCCTCGCCGTGGAAAAGATCTCGGACAGCTACATCAACCTGGTGGCCATCCGCACGGCCGACAAGGCCAAGCCATGGGTCAAGGACCTGGAAGCGGCCTACCGCTCGCGCGCCTTCCTCGACGCGACGAACAAGTATTTGGCCGGCTACGAAAAGACGGACTACCAGCTGGCGCTGGAAAAGACGCTGAAAAAATAAGGCAAAGCACTGCACGCAAAAAAACGGCCAGGTTCGCACCTGGCCGTTTTTTTATTGTCCACGCCGCGTGGGCGCAGCCGGTCAATGCTTAGAAACGGTAGCCGACGCCGACACCGATCAGGACAGGATCAACCTTGACTTCGCTGATCTTGGCGCCACCGGCCATTACGTCGCTGCGGATCTGCACTTTCTTGATGTCGAAGTTCAGGGACCAGTTTTTGTCCAGCTTGTAGTCGACACCGGCTTGCAGCGAGTAGCCCCAGCTGTCATGTTCCAGACGGCCGGCGCCGTTCAGCAATTTCACGTCCGAGATATTCGTGTAGTTGATGCCGGCACCCACGTAAGGGCTGAACTGTTTTTCAGGCATGAAGTGGTATTGCAGCGACAGGGTCGGCGGCAAATGCTTGAAGGTACCGATCTTCGTGCCGGACAAGGTGACGTCATGCTTTTGCGGGTAGGTCAGGATCAGCTCGGCAGCGATATTCGGGGTGAAGAAATACGAAATATCAATTTCGGGAATCGTCTTGCTGCTGACATGGATCGTGTCCGATGCACCAGTGCCAAAGACCGGCGTGGATTTGTTGGCCGGATCGAGGTGCACGGCGCGCGCACGGACCAGCCATGGGCTTTCCTGTGCCATTGCGTTGCCGGCGAATGCGCCGATGGCGGCCAGGACGATTGCTGCTGCAGTTGCGGACTTTTTCATTCTAGTTCCCTCTTTTTGTCGTTAAGTAACGCTGCGAAGTCTAAGAGTGCAGTGCAACAAAAACTTTGATCCACATCAAATAGTGCTAGATGGCATCACTAGAGGCATTTTTTCCTTTGCCCAGGTCAAGAAAATGCGGCAATGCAGCGTGAGCGCTTGCATGGCCTCCATGTCGGCGCGCAATGCCGGCATATGTTGCCCGCCACGCAATCACTACTTGCGCCGATGTCACTGGTTGGCAGGTCAGCTAGCCAGCATAATATTTCCAGTTCGCACGATACAAATGAGAATAGTAATGATTATCATTTGCGATATAATGAATGACCTCGCTAGGCGATTACAAAAGGAATGGGAGACATGGATATATTGAGGGAACTGCGTGAATCGGGCTTGAAAGTGACCATCCCCCGCTTGCGGATTCTGCAGCTGTTTCAAGAAGGCACGATCAAGCACCTGAGTGCGGACGATGTCTACAAACTCTTGCTGGCCGAAAAGATCGACGTGGGCCTGGCCACCATCTACCGCGTGCTGATGCAGTTTGCCGAAGCGGGCATTCTGTTTCGCCGCCACTTCGAATCGGGCCACGCCGTCTTCGAACTGAACGAAGGCCAGCACCACGACCACCTGGTCTGCACGGGTTGCGGCAAGGTCGATGAATTCGTCGATGAAGGCATCGAACTGCGCCAGAACGAAATCGCCGCCGAGCGGGGCTTCGTGTTGCACGAGCACGCGCTGTCGCTGTACGGCACCTGCGCCGAGTGCACGGCGAAGAAAGTCCCGCCGCGCAAGCCCTCCTGATGCAGCGCGCAAGGTAGCGTCTGGCAAGCCAGCTGCGCTACACTGCGTACGTCGCCGCTCGATAAAGGACAAGCATGTACATCGGAGAAATCGCCCGCCTGGCGGGCACCTCGCCCAAGGCCTTGCGTCACTATGAAGCGCTGGGCTTGCTGGGGGACGTGCGCCGCTCGGGTGCATATCGCGTCTACACGCAGCAAGACCTGGCGCAGGTCAAGCTGATACGCCAGGCGCAGGTCCTGGGCTTCCGCCTGGCCGAACTGCTGCCCGTCCTGGCCGGCGACGATACCGACTGGGCCGCCCTGTCGCAGCACATCGCCGCCAAGCGCGCGCAGGTGCAGCAGGATATCGCCCGCCTGCGCCAGCTCGACGCGCAATTGGCCGACATCGACACGGAGATCGGCGACTGCCTGGCGCGCCAGCGTCTGCAAGAGGCCGCTTGACTCTGCCACTAGGGGCAGGCTTTAGCATGCAAGCTCTTCTTTAACGGACAGCGTGCATCATGACCAAGACGACACCCAAGCGCATTTTGATACTCCTCGGCCACCCGTCCAGCGACAGCTTTTGCGCCGCCTTGGCCGATGCCTACGCCGCCACGGCCCGCAGCGAAGGCCACACCGTGCGCGAGCTGCGCCTGGGCCAGCTCGACTTCGATCCCATCCTGCACGAAGGCTACCGCCAGGTACAGCCGCTGGAAGCGGACTTGCTGGCGGCCCAGGAAGCCATCAGCTGGGCCGAACACCTGGTGTTCGCCTACCCGATCTGGTGGGGCGGCGCGCCGGCCCTGCTGAAGGGTTTTGTCGACCGCGTCTTCCTGCCCGGCTACGCCTTCAAGTATCGCCCGGGCAAGGCATTCCCGGCGCAGCTGCTGTTGGGCCGCACGGCCCAGCTGCTGGTGACGATGGACACGCCGCCCTGGTATTTCCGCTGGGTCTACCGCATGCCCGGCATCCACCAGCTGCGCAAGACGACGCTGGAATTTTGCGGCATCAAGCCCGTCAAGGTGGCCAGCTTCGGTCCCATTTTGAACGCCACAGAGCCGCAGCGCGCGCGCTGGCTGGAACAGGCGCAGGCGCTGGCCCGGCGCCTGTAGGTTGCTTGCCATGCTGCCATCTTGCATACGGTTTTGACAAGCTGGTAATCAAGCCGTCATATTCAAAGGCTACCATGATGATATTGCCTGTTTGTCAGTCGCCTTGCTCTCGCGACAACAAGGGTCCGACCGTCATCTAAAGGTAGCCGCTGTGGAGTTCAACGCTTCTCGATTGCATCTTCCCCGTTATCGCACGTCCGTGGCGTCCGACCTGTGCATCGCCACGGAATCCGTGCAGGCCGACGCCAGCAATTTCGCCGTGCTGGAACTGTTCACGGAACGGCGCGACATGATGAGCCTGCCCGTCACGGAACAGCACAAACCCATCGGCTTGATCAGCCGTAACATCTTCATGTCGCAAATGTCCAAGCCCTTCTATCACGAGGTGTACGGCAAGAAGAGCTGCATCGCCTTCATGGACAAGGAACCGCTGATCGTCGACGGCGCCATGAGCATCGAAGACCTCACCTTCCGCGCCGTGGAAGCGGGCGAGAAGGCGCTGGCCGACGGCTTCATCATCACCGAGGATGGCGCGCTGGCCGGCGTGGGCTTCGGCTTGCAGCTGATGAACGTGGTCGCCACCATGCAGGCGGAAAAGAACCGGCAGATCATGCACAGCATCGATTACGCCAGCGTGATCCAGCGCGCCCTGCTGCGCACCTCCGATGCAGAACTGCGCGCCACCCTGCCCGACGCGCACCTGGAATGGCAGCCGCGCGACGTCGTCGGCGGCGATTTCTATTTTTTTGAACGCCATGCGGGCGGCTGGTTCGCCGCCATCGCCGACTGCACGGGCCACGGCGTGCCGGGCGCCTTCATGACCCTGATCGCCTCGTCGGCCCTGAGCCAGGCCCTGCGCGAACTGGGACCGCACGACCCGGCCGCCCTGATCGGCGCCGTCAGCCGCGCCATCAAGACCTTGCTGGGCCAGGATGGCGCCAGCACCGGCCACCACGCCGGCTCGAATGACGGCATGGATTGCGCCTTCCTGTGCTACGACACGGCCAGCGCCAGCCTGCGTTTCGCGGGGGCGAAACTGGCGCTGCACGTGGTGGCGCCCGGCGAAGAGGCCGTGCGCGCCATCGACGGCGCGCGCATGGGCGTGGGCTATGTCGACACGCCGGCCGGCTACTGCTGGCACAACGAGACGCTGGCCATACCCGCCGGCAGCCTGCTGTTCCTCACCACCGACGGCTTGCTCGACCAGATCGGCGGCGCGCGCGACATCGCCTACGGCAAGCGGCGCATGCGCGAGCAGCTGCTGGCGCAGCGCGACGCTCCCGCCGGCGACGTGGCGGCGGCCCTGCTGCAGGATAGCGCCGCGTGGCAGGGAGCGCAGCCGCGCCGCGACGACCTGACTTTTTTCTGTTTCCGCCTGTAGTTTTGGCGCCATCGCGCCACCTTATCAACAAGAAACCGGGACACCGGCTAGCCAGGAGCACGGACGTGCTGTACGAAGAATTCAACGAGTTTTGGGATGTGGCCCGCAAGCGCAACATCATCTTTTTTTACGTGGGCTATTTCTCGCAGCACGTGGTGAACGCCATTTCCGAAACCATCAAGGCGCGCCTCGACACGGCCGGCGCGGCAGGACCCACGCGGCGACGCATCTTTTCCTCGTTCATCGAGATGTCGCAAAACATCATGCACTATTCCGCCGACAGCCTGACCCCCGATGCGCAGCTGGACCAGCAGATGCGGCGCGGCTCGTTTTGCATCGGCACGCGCGGCGACAGCTTTTTTCTGCTGTGCGCCAACCCCGTCTCGACGGACAACGTGGCGCAGATCCGCGCCCGCCTGGAGCCGCTGCACACGATGACGATGGAAGAAATCCGCCTCGCCTACAAGAAGGCCCTGCGCGAGGAAGCGCCGGCCGACAGCAAGGGCGCGGGCCTGGGGTTTCTCACCATGGCGCGCGACGCCAGCGAGCCGCTGGAATTCGAATTCGTCCAGGATCCCCAGGAGCCGGGCCACACCATCTTCTGCATCAAAGCCATCATTTGAAAGAGCCGACTCAGGAAAGCATATGCAATTACCGTCACCACTGTTCATCGCCGCGACCCCGAGTTCGCCCGAAATCGACTTCCGTTTCGAGCAGCACACCCTGTCGATCAAGGGCGAGTCGTATCCGGAAAACGCGGCCGCCTTCTATGGCCCGCTGATCGCCGCCGTGCGCGCCTATCTGGAAGGCTGCCGCGAAGCAGCCATCACCGTCAACGTCTCGCTGGCCTACTTCAACAGCTCGAGCACGAAGATGCTGTTTACCCTGTTCGACACCCTGAACCAGGCGGCCGTCGATGGCAACCAGGTACGCCTGAACTGGTACCACGACGAGGACGACGACACTATCCTGGAATTCGGCGAGGAGCTGCAGCAGGACTTCACAGCGCTGGACTTCCACGACCATCCCGTGCAGGGCAGCTAGGACATGCGCGCCGCCCTCTCCGAGTCCGGCCTGGAGCCCGACCTGTTCACCGTGGAAGCGGCGGCGCTGGCTGCCGCGCGCCGCATGCACGCCGACGCCAATGCCTCGGGCGCGGAACAGCGGCGCGTGCTCGGTGAACTGATCATCCACTACGAGCGGCTGATGCGCGAGACGCGGCGCCTGATCGGCCGCAGCGACCGCGCCGAGCGCGACATGCATCTGCTGAACCGCCAATTGCAGACCCTGGCCGGCCAGCTCGAATACCGCGCCACGCACGACCCGCTGACGGGCGCCCTGAACCGCGGCGCCGTGATCGACCACGCGTCGCGCTGCCTGGCGCAAGGCGACATGGCGCTGATCGTGCTCGATATCGATTTATTCAAGCAGGTCAACGACGACTTCGGCCACCCGGCCGGCGACGGCGTGATCCAGGCCGTGGTCGACTGCCTGAAGGGGCTATTGGGACAGGAAACGGCCATCGGCCGGGTCGGCGGAGAAGAGTTTTCCGTCGTCTGGCCCACCTCTTCGCGCGACGACGCGGCGCAAGTGGCGCAGCGCATCTGCGAGACGGTCGGCCGCCAGCGCCATGCGGCGCCCATCACGCGCGCCATCACCGTCAGCGTGGGCCTGAGCTGGAACCGTGCCGGCACGCCGTTCGAGACGGCCTACAGCCATGCGGATCAGGCGCTGTACCAGGCCAAGCGCGAAGGACGCAACTGCGTGCGCCAATGGCTGGAGAGCTGAATCAGCGCAGCTGCTCGCGCGCCATGCTACCGTCGCGGCGCATGGCGGCCGCTGCGCGCTGCATGGCCGCCACCTGCGCCTCGGGCAATTGCTTGTTGCAGGCGAGGTAAGTTTGCACGCGGTTGAAGGTCAGCAGCGGCACCACCTTGCCCTCCCACTCCTTGCCGACGAAAGGCTTGCTGCCCACCGCCATGCCGACGGCCCACAGGTCGATACGCCCCAGCAGCAGCTTTTGCGGATTGAGCCACTCCTGCGTCACGGGCGCCACGTTCATGCCGCGCTGGCGCAGGTAATCGTCGCGCGCGTCGCCAAGCACCGTGCCGATCACCAGGCCGCGCGCATCGGCCAGCGTGCGCAAGGTGAGGTGCCGCTCGGCCAGGCCATACAGTATCCATTCCGCTTCGTTGAGGGGGCCGATCCAGCGAAATTGCGCTTCGCGTTCCTGCGTGCGGCTGGTGGAAAAGATGCAGGTGTCGGCTTCGCGCAGCGCCTGCGCATACGCGCGCTTCCACGGCAGCAATTCGATGCTGTAGGCGATACCGGCGCGCGCCATGATGTCGCGCACCTTGAGCGTTTCACGCCCCACGACGACATTGCCTTCCATCATGCTCGATGGCGGCAAATGCTCGCCGACGATGCGCAGGCCGGCCGCGGCGGCCAGCGCCGGCATCAGCAGCGCCGCTGCCAGCAGCCGTGCCATGCTTGCTTGTTTCATGCTTGCTTTCTTCTGCTACAGGGGATTCAAGCCGATGTTACCATCGGCCCGCAGCGGCATCGCCGCATATGGGCAATTCAATCAACTATTTTCGGCAACGTGGCAACAAGCCAACGCCGGCAGAACGTCATGCGGGCGGGGATGGGAGGAAAAGTAACTGGCGGAAAACAGTAGGAGTCGAACCTACGGGAGAACGTCTGACGCCCTCCACCGGGTTTGAAGCCCGGCCACATCACCGGATGAGTGTGCTTTCCGCGGTGCCTGAGCTAGCTGTTGGGCGAGGCTGCCGTATAGGACCACAGCGCTTGCGGGCGCAATAGATGCCCATTGCCAACACGGCGAGTATAACCGACGCGGTCAAAGAATTCCAAGACCTGGATCGCCCGCTTGCGGCCCAGGCCGCTGGCGTCGCGGAAGGTGGCCGCACCGACGGCGCCGGCACCGGGCGACAGGCCTTCGCCCAGCTCCGCTTTTTCGGTCAGGGTGCGTACCAGTTGCGCCAGCTCGGCCAGCGCCGCCTGGTGATAGAACAGGTCGTGCACGACCTGGCTGATCTGGCCTGCCTTGGCAAGTTTGCGCAACAGCCTGCGCGTCTCGTCCTCGGCCAGGCCGAAGCTGCGCGCCAGGTCGCGCGTCCATGGCGGATCGGCTCGCCCCTGCTCCAGCGCGGCCAGCAAGGGTTCGGCCACCGATTGCTCCTGCGGCGTCAGTTCCACGCTGTGCGTCGGCAAGTGCAGGCTGGCACCGCGCGCGAGGATCTCGCCGCGCGCCAGCAAGCCTTCGACCAGATGGCTCCACAAGGCGTCTTCCATCTCCGCGTCGACGATGCGTTTCAGCCGCCACAGTTCCGGCCCCGCCTCGTCGGGTGCGCGCGCGTGGAAGTTTTCCAGTGCGGCCAGCACCCGCTCCTGCAGCGCCAGCAACGCCGGCGGCGCCACCAGCAAGGCGTCGCCGCCGCGCAGGGCGATGCGCCGCGTGTCGGGCGGCAGCGCCAGCGCGTCCGCCGGCAACAGGGACAGGCGCACCAGCAGCGACTCGCGCAGCCCCAGCGGGCTTTGCGCCAGCAGGGCCGCATAGTCGCCGTGCGCGATGAAGGCGGCCAGCGCATCAAGCCAGGCCAGCCTGGCCGGACTGCGCCGCTTGCGCGCGGGACCAAACGGATCGAGTACCATGCCGCCGCCCACCGTCTGCGTGGCTTGCGCATTGCGCACGACGAAGCGGTCGCCCGGCACGCCGTGCATGGGGGCGTCGAACACCAGCTGTACTCTTCCCGTCTGTCCCGGCGACAGGGTCTCGCCATCGAGCATGACGGCGCGCGCCAGCTGGTGCGCCGCGCCCAGGTGCACGTGCAGCGGCGACCAGGCTTTCAGCTGCACGCCCGCGTCGGGCAAGAGCGTCAGTTCCACGTCGAGGCGCTCGGAGCACTGCGCCAGCTCGGGCGCGACGATCCAGTTGCCCCGCTCGATGCGCTCGCGGTCGATGCCGGCCAGGTTCAGCGCCAGGCGCTGGCCCGCCATGCCCGTCTCGGCCGCGCGGTTCTGCGCATGGATGCTGCGCACCCGGGCCTGCGCGCCGCCGGGCGCCAGCTGCAGCATGTCGCCCACCTGCGCGCGGCCCGCCAGCGCCGTGCCCGTAACGATGGTGCCCTGGCCCGACAAGGTGAACACGCGGTCCACGCCCAGGCGGAACAAACGCCGCTCGTCGCGCTGCGGCAGGCTGCGCGCCACTTGCGTCAGGTGTGCCAGCAAGGCGGCCACGCCGGCATCGTCGTCGCGGTTGGCGGCAGTGGGAAAGATCGGGCTGCCCGCCAGCGGCGTGCCGGCCAGCAGCGCTTCGATGTCAAGCTCCACCTGCGCGACGCGGGCGCTGTCGGCGCGGTCGATCTTGGTCAGCGCCACGGCGCCGCGCGTCACACCGAGCAGCTGCAAGATGGCCAGGTGCTCGTGCGTCTGCGGCATGACGCCATCGTCGGCCGCCACCACGAGCAGGGCGAAGTCGATGCCCGTCACGCCGGAAGCCATGGTGCGGACGAATTTTTCGTGGCCCGGCACGTCGATCACGCCCAGCACCGTGCCGTCCGCCAGCGGCAGGTAGGCATAGCCGAGCTCAATCGAAATGCCGCGCGCCTGCTCTTCCTTCAGGCGGTCCGTGTGCACGCCCGTCAGCGCGCGCGTGAGGGTGGTCTTGCCATGGTCGATATGGCCTGCGGTGCCGACGATCATGCGGACAACTCGGCGAGCTGCGCGATGAAGACCGTCTCGTGCGCCGCTTCCAGGCAGCGCAGGTCCAGCCACAGGGTGTCCTGGCCGATGCGCCCGATCACGGGGCACGGCAAGGCGCGCAAACGCTGTTCCAGCACACCCAGGGGATTGCTCAGGCGCGAGGCGGGCGCGCTGCGAATGGCCAGACCAAAACTGGGCAGCTGGTCGACGGGCAAGGCGCCGCTGCCGATCTGGCTTTTCATGGCTTCGGCGGTGGCCACATAGTCGGCACCGAGTACGCTTTGCAGCAGCGGCAGCACGGTTTCCGCCTGCGCGCGCATGGCGGCGGCGGGACGCGTCAGCAAACGCAAGGTGGTCAGCCGTTCGGCCAGCAAGTCCGGCGCGCGGTACAGCTGCAGCACGGGAGCCAGTGCGGCCAGGGTCAGCTTGCCGACCCGCAGTGCACGTTTCAATGGGTTGCGCTTGATCTTCGCGATCAGATCGGCGCGCCCGACGATGACGCCGCACTGCGGGCCGCCCAGCAATTTATCGCCGCTGAAGGTCACCAGGTCGGCGCCCGCTTCGATGGTTTCGCGCACCGTCGTTTCATGCGGCAGACCGTACTGCGCCAGGTCGACCAGGGTACCGCTGCCCAGGTCCACGGCCGTCGGCACGCCGTGTTTTACGGCCAACGGCACGAGTTCATCGAGCTCCACGCTTTTCGTGAAACCGGTAATCGCGTAATTGCTGCAATGGACCTTCATCAAGAGGGCCGTGTTCTCGTTCACGCCATGCGCGTAATCGGCCAGGTGCGTGCGGTTCGTGCTGCCCACTTCGCGCAGCACGGCGCCCGCGCGCGTCATGACGTCGGGGATGCGGAAGGCGCCGCCGATTTCCACCAGCTCGCCGCGCGAGACGACGACCTCTTTATTCTGCGCCAGGGTATTGAGCATCAGCAGCACGGCGGCCGCATTGTTGTTGACGATGGTGGCCGCTTCGGCCCCCGTCAGTTCGCGCAGCAATTCCTCGACCAGGTCGTCGCGGTCACCGCGCTTGCCCGTTTCCAGGTCAAATTCCAGATTCATCGGCCACTGCAGCGCTTCCACCACGGCCTGCACGGCCGTATCGGGCAGCAAGGCGCGGCCCAGATTCGTATGCAGCACGGTGCCCGTCAGGTTGAAGACGGCGCGCAGCTGCGGGCGCGCTTGCGCTTGCAACCGCTCATCCATTTGCGTGGCGATGGCGGCGATCGATGCGCCCTCCTCGCACACTGCGCCCGCCAGCATGGCCGTGCGCAGTTCGGCCAGCACGGCGCGCGCGCAGGCCAGGGTCTGCACGCGGCCATAGCGCGCGATCAGGGCCAGGCAAGCCGCGTCGCCCAGGATGCGGTCTACCGACGGCAGGCGCACGGTTTGCCCCGTCGTCATGACGGCTGATCCGGGCTTTTGCCCAGCCACAGCAGCGGATTGCCGCTGGCGCGCTGGTAGCCCGCTTCACCCACCAGCAGGTCGAGCATCAGGCTGGCCAGGTCGTCGGCCAGCGGTTCGACGTTGTAATCGTGTTCCTGGTTGAAGACCTTGCGGTAGGTGTGGCAGTCGTCGCAGGTTTCCGCGCGCGCCACCTTCTTCGGATCGTTCGCCTTGTTCGGCAATTTGTCGTCCTTCGCCGTCACGGGGTCGAACGGCTTGGCGTCGGCCGCGTCCAGGCCCTGGTAGGCGATCTTGCCATTCTGTTCGCAAGTCGAGCACTTGACGCGCACCATATGCCATTCGCTTTCGCAAATGCCGCAGTGCAGGTAGCGGTAGCCCTGCGACTGGCCGCCGATGCGGATCACACTGGCGACCGGATGCGAACCGCAGACGGGACACAGGGTGCCCGTTTCCAGGTCCGGCACGCGCGCGGCGCGCAATTCGCTGGCCGACACCGACCACAGGATTTGCAGGGCGGCCGCGACGAATGGCGCATGCATGGGATTGAGGTTGTCGCCGTTTTCATCGAGCACGGCATCGGCGCAGGCGTCCAGCGCTTGTGCATCGAGCGCGCGCAGCTGGGCCAGCACCTGGGTCAGGCCGCCGGACAATGCCGGCTGGCTTGCCGCCGTGGCGGCCAGTTCATCGAGCAGGCTGGCGAAAATGTCGCGCCAGACGGGTGGGCGGGCGCCGCTGACGGGCAGCACCGGCATGCGGTGCTGGATGGCGCGGCGCAGCGCGTCGGGATCGGCGGCAGGCACGGCGCCGGGCGCCAGTTTTCCCACCACGGCCGCCTGCGCATCGGCCAGCGCGGCCATCAACACCAGGTAGCCCTGCATGCCCGCGTCGACGGGGATGCCCTTGATGTTACCTTGCGCCAGTTCGCGCAGGCGCAAGGCGCGCGCCGTAAACAGGCTGCCAGGCTGCGGCAGCAGCAGGCGCGGAATCGCGTTGTGGTCCAGGCCTTCGATTTCGCCTGGCTGGAGTATGCGTTGTACCAATGGAGTTTTCCCATCAAAAAAGCACAGCATGGCCAGCGGAGTTGGCTGTGCTGTAAAAAGTATTTTAATCGATACAGTCATCGCAAGCCGCAAAGTAAAACAGGGGTCAGACCCGACGGGTCTGACCCCAGCTTTTGCACTTGGGGCAAAACGTACCCTAACTGCCTACTTTCTCGTATTGCGGATCACCGATTCAAACCACTTCGGATGGTGCTTGCGCGCCCAGCCGTAGGTGACGGTGCCGCGCACCATGGCGCCGATCGAGCCCTTGACCCACAGGGCCGCGTAGATGTGCACGATGATGGCGCAGATGATGGCAAACGCGCAACCGGCATGCAGCAAGGCGGCAAAGCGCACCACGTCGATCGGGAAATAGAACGCGAAATACGCGCGCCAGATCACGATCCCCGACAGCAGCAAGCCGATCATGCTGGCCAGCAGCACGAAGAACAGGATCTTCTGGCCGGCATTGTATTTGCCGATCTTCGGAAGCTTCTCTTCGCGGTTGTTGAGCACGTCGTCCATCTGTTTCAGCCACTGCTTGTCGCCGTCCTCGAACTTGTTGTGGTGCCAGAAGCGCACCACGAGGATCGCGAACGAGACGAACATCACCAGGCCGGCGAACGGATGCAGGATGCGCGTCCATTGCCCGCCGCCGAACAGGTTCGCCAGCCACGCCATCGACGGATGGAACATGGCCAGCCCGGACAGGGCCAGCATGACGAAGGTGATGGCGGTCACCCAGTGATTCGTGCGCTCGTTCGGGTTGTAGCGTTCGATCAAGGGATTGCCATCCTTGTCGCGCAGCTTGCCATCATGCAGATCACTGTGGCTCATGGTCTTCCTCCCGTATGCGCTTGGCCTCTTCCAGCGCTTCGTGCTCTTCGTCCTTGCTCACTTCGTTCGGACCGACACGCGTGTAATGGAACAGCCCTGCCAGGGCCGTGGCGGCCATGCCGGCCACCGCCAGCGGCTTGGACCAGCCCTTCCAGAAGCCCACCATCGGGCTGATGCGCGGGCGTTCCGGCAAGTTCGAATACAGCTTCGGCTTGTCGGCATGGTGCAGCACGTACATCACGTGCGTGCCGCCCACGCCCAGCGGATCGTACAGGCCAGCGTTCTCGAAACCGCGCGACTTCAGGTCAACGATGCGTTCTTCCGCATGCACCTTCATGTCTTCCTTGGTGCCGAACACGATGGCGCCCGTCGGACACGTTTTCACGCAGGCCGGTTCCTGGCCCACGGCCACGCGGTCCGAGCACAAGGTGCACTTGTAGGCGCGGTCGTCCTTTTTCGAAATGCGGGGCACGTCGAAAGGACAGCCGGCCACGCAGTAGCCACAGCCGATGCAGTTTTCCTGGTGGAAGTCCACTATGCCGTTCGTGTACTGCACGATGGCGCCCGGAGCCGGACAGGCTTTCAGACAGCCCGGATCCTCGCAGTGCATGCAGCCGTCCTTGCGGATCAGCCACTCGAGGTTGCCGTCGTTGTTTTCGTGTTCGGCAAAACGCATCACCGTCCACGATTGCGGCGTCAGGTCCGTCGGATTGTCATAGGTGCCATGGTTTTCGCCGACTTCGTCACGCAAGTCGTTCCATTCCATGCACGCCGTCTGGCAAGCCTTGCAGCCGATGCACTTCGACACATCGATCAGCTTGGCCACCGTGCCCGTCACCGGGGTACGCGCTTGCGGCGGCGTCACCGTGGTGGCGGACAGGCGCCGGATATCTAAGGATTGCAGTGCCATTATCGATCTCCCATCATGCTTTTTCCACCTTCACGAGGAAGGACTTGAATTCCGGTGTCTGCGAATTCGCATCCCCCACGCCCGGTGTCAGGGAATTAATCAGATACCCCGGCTTGGCCACGCCCGTAAAGCCCCAGTGCAGCGGCAGGCCCACGGTATGCACCTGCTTGCCTTCGATCTTCAAGGCCTTGATGCGCTTGGTGACGACGGCCTTGGCGATGATGTGGCCGCGCTTGGACGTGACACGCACCTTGCCGCCGGCAACGACGCCGATACTGGCCGCCAGTTCCTCGCCGATTTCCACGAACTGTTCCGGCTGGATGATGGCATTCAGGCGTGCATGCTTGGTCCAGTAATGGAAATGCTCGGTCAAACGGTAGCTGGTCGCCACGTGCGGATATTCCTCATGCGTGCCGAACAGCTTGCGGTCGTCGGCAAACACGCGCGCGGCAGGATTGCTGGTCGCTTGCGGGTTTTTCGGATGCATGGGGTTGTAGCCGAGCGGATTTTCAAACGGCTCGTAATGCTCGGGGAACGGACCTTCGGCCATGGCGCCACGCGCAAAGAAGCGCGCCACACCCTCGCCCAGCATGATGAACGGCCCCATGCCGTTTTCCGGCGGTTCATCGACCTTGAAGTCGGGAATATCGGCCCCGCTCCAGTTGGTGCCATTCCACTCAATCAGCTTGCGGGTCGGGTCGAAAGGCTTGCCCTTCAAGTCGCACGAAGCGCGGTTGTACAGCACGCGGCGGTTCGCCGGCCACGCCCAGGCCCAGCCCAAGGTCTGGCCGATGCCGGTCGGGTCGCTATTGTCGCGCCGTCCCATCTGGTTGCCCGCCTGCGTCCAGCTGCCAGCGAAAATCCAGCAACCGCTGGTGGTCGTGCCATCGTCGCGCAATTGCGCAAACGAGGCCAGCTGCTCACCCTTTTTCACCAGCAGCTTGGTCGGATCCTTGGGATCGTACAAGTCGGCCAGTGCCTTGCCGTTGAATTCGCGGGCGATTTCTTCGGGCTGCGGGTTATGCGGCTGCGCATAATTCCACGTCAGGTTGACGATAGGATCGGGGAACTTGCCGCCCTCTTTCTGGTACATGCTGCGCATGCGCAGGAACAGGCCCGACATGATCTCGAGGTCGCTGCGCGCCTGGCCCGGCGGTTCGGCCGCCTGCCAGTGCCATTGCAAGACGCGCGAGGAACTGACAAGCGAACCGCGCTCTTCGGCGAAGCAGCTGGTCGGCAGGCGGAACACTTCCGTCATGATCTTGGTCGGATCGACTTCGTGGTACTGCCCGTGCGCCTTCCAGAATTCGCCCGTTTCCACGGCCAGCGGATCCATGATGACGAGGAACTTCAGCTTGGACAGCGCTTCCGTGACCTTCTGCTTGTTCGGCGCGGACGCCAGCACATTGAAGCCCTGGCAGATATAGCCCGTCATCTTGCCTTGGTGCATGTTCTCGATCGCTTGCATCAAGTCGTACGGCTTGTCGAGCTTTGGCAGGTAGTCGAAGGCGTAGTTGTTGTCCGCCGTGGCAAAGTCGCCCCACCACGTCTTCATGAAGCTGACGTGGAATTTGCGGTAATTGCTCCAGTAGCTGAGCTGGTTCGGCCGCAGCGGCTTGGTGGCGCGCGCGGCGATATAGCCATCGAAGTCCTGCTCGCTCTCGTTCGGCAAGGTCATGTAGCCCGGCAACAGGTTCGACATCAGGCCCAGATCGGTCAAGCCCTGGATGTTCGAGTGGCCGCGCAAGGCGTTCATGCCGCCGCCGGCGATGCCCATATTGCCCAGCAACAGCTGCACCATGGCGCCCGTGCGGATGGTTTGCGCACCGGTCGAGTGATGCGTCCAGCCCAGCGCGTACAGGATGGTACCGGCGCGTCCCGGCACGGCGGTCGAAGCCAGGGCTTCCGCCACCTTGTGGAACTTGTCGGCCGACACGCCGCACGTACGTTCGACCATCTCGGTCGTGTAGCGTGCGTAGTGCTTCTTCATCATCTGGTAGACGCAGCGCGGGTGTTCCAGGGTCGGATCGACCTTGGCATAGCCGTCTTCGCCGATCTCGTAATCCCAGGTGGCCTTGTCGGTGTACTTGCCTTTTTCCTTGTCGAAACCCGAGAACAGGCCGTCCTCGAACGCATAGTCTTCGCGCACGATGAAGGGCATGTCCGTGTAGTTGCGCACGTACTCATGCTGGATCTTGTCGTTCGTCAGCAGATAATTGATGATCGCGCCGAGGAAGACGATGTCCGTGCCGGTACGCGTGGCGCAATAGTAATCTGCCACGGATGCGGTACGGGTAAAACGCGGATCGACAACGATCAGCTTGGCCTTGTTATGCGCCTTCGCTTCCGTTACCCATTTGAATCCGCAAGGATGTGCTTCTGCTGCATTGCCGCCCATGACCAGGATCACGTCGGCATTCTTGATATCGACCCAATGATTCGTCATCGCGCCACGGCCAAACGTCGGGGCAAGACCTGCCACCGTCGGTCCGTGTCATACACGCGCCTGATTATCAAAAGTCAGCATCCCCATGCTGCGCACTGTCTTGTGGGTCAGATACCCGACCTCGTTGCTGCCGGCGGACGCGGCAAGCATGCCGGTGGAGAGCCAGCGGTTGACGGTCTTGCCGTCGGCATTCTTTTCGATCAGGTTGGCGTCACGGTCATCCTTCATCAGGCGCGCGATCTTGTCGAGCGCCACATCCCAGGAGATCGGTTGCCATTCCGTGCCGCCCGGTGCGCGGTACTCGGGCACTTTCAGGCGGTTCGGGCTGTGGATGAAGTCGACCAGACTGGCGCCTTTCGGGCACAGGGTGCCGCGGTTCACCGGGTGATCGGCATCGCCTTCCACGTGGATGATGCTGGAGACGGCATTTTTCGCGCCGTCGCCCAGTCCATACAGCAGGACGCCGCATCCTACCGAACAGTAGGGACAGGTATTGCGTGTCTCGGTCGTGCGAGACAGCTTGTATTGCCGCACTTCCGCCATCGCCTGGCCCGGTGCGAAACCGAGCAGGGCGAGGCTGGAACCAGCAATGGTCGCGCCAGTTACCCGAAGGAACTGGCGCCTGGACATCTGAACCATATTCAGGCCTCTATGATGTGAGTAAATAAAAGTCATACGGCGCCGTAGTCGTGTCATATCACCAAGATATAAGCACCATGCCTGTGCCGTATGACATCATTTTACCCCTCAATCCCGATCAAGGCTCAGTTCGCCGGAGAAAGTTTCCTTTAGTCAACGTTAATTTGACGGTACCGAACGTTCCCTCTAAACAATGCCAGCCTGCCCCGCGCGCTTGCACATCGCTACCCACCCATGAAAAAAACCCGCTCGCAAGCGGGTTTTCGGGAACAGAAAAAAGTTACAGGCTGTAGCGCAAAGTCAGCGCCACATTGCGCGGCGCGCCCGGCAGACTCAGGTTCGGGCTGGAACCGTGGCCCGAGACGATGTAGCGCGTGTCGCCGATATTGTTGACGTTCAGCTGCACTTCATAGCGGCCCGTGCGGTACGCGGCCATGACGTCGGCCGTCACGTAGCCTGGCAGCACCACCGTGTTGCCCTGATTGGCGAAGCGGCTGCCAACGGCATTCGCGCCACCGCCCACCGTGAAGCCGTGGCCCAGGTCTTTCGTCACCCACAAGTTGGCCATGTTGCGCGCCGTCAAAGTAGCGCGCTTGCCCTTGATGGCGACGGCGCTCGGCGTCGTCGTGCCCGGCGCATTCACGCTGCGGTCGACGGCGATGGAGTCGGTGATGGTGGCGTCCAGCCAGGCGTAGCCGGCCATCATTTTCCAGCCATCGTGCAAGTCCGCGTTGAAGGTCAGTTCCAGGCCATCGGTGCGCTGCGTGCCGACAGGCACGATGCGGTTCGTGATCGGGTCGCTGGTCTTGATATTGTTGCGTTCCAGGCGGAACAGCGACACGGTGGCGTTGGCGCGGCCGCCCCACAGCTCATACTTGGCGCCCACTTCCGTGTTGCGCGTGGTTTCCGGCGCCAGGTCGGCATTATTCGCGGCCAGGGCGAAGTTTTCGCCGCTAGGCTGGAACGAGCGGCTCCACGACGCGTAGTACGACTGCGTCGCGCCCGGTTGCCAGACGAGGCCGGCGCGGGGGCTGTAAGCCGAATCCGTGCGCGACAGATTGGCCGTCGTCACACCAAGCGCATTGGCCAGGCGCGACTGCTGCTTGTAGCGGTCGTAGCGCAGGCCGGCCAGCGCCTTCCACTCATCGCTGATGCTGATGGCGTCCTGCACGTAGGCGGCGGCCGTGTCGTAGGTACCGAAGGTATCGCCGCGCACGCCCAGCTTGCTGCGGTTAACCTGCGGCAGGACGGGATGGAAGATCGACACATTCGTCGCCACGACGGTCGATGCCCAGCTCGACGCATCCTTGTTTTGCTTGCCGAATTCGGCGCCGTACAGCACTTCATGGCGCAAGGTGCCCGTGACCAGCTTTTGCGTCAGTTCCGTCTGGTTGAACCAGCCGCTTTCGTCACGGTTCAGCTTGGCGTGACCGAGGCTCATCGTGCCCTTGACTTCGTTGACGTTGCCGGAAATATTCGTGTTGTTGCGGTCCAGGTGGTAATCGTAGTAGCGGAAGGCATTGCGCAGCGACAAGCTATCGCTGAACTTGTGCGTCAGGGTGGCGGCCGTGGACACGACGCGCGACTGGCTGAAGTCCGCATCGCGGGCATTCGCGGCGCCAAAATAGGTGCGCGCATCGACGGCGACGGGACGGCCCTGGTAGGACGGGATGCCGAAGTCCGTCAGGCGGCGGTCTTCCAGGTAATCGCCCTGCAGCAGCAATTTGGTGGCGCCGGAGAGGCGGATGGCCACGGAAGGCGACAGCGCCGTGCGGTTGATAAATTGCTGGTCGCGGTAACTGTCCGACAATTCGCGCGCGCCCGTGAAGCGCCAGTCCACCGTCTCGCCGACACGGCCCACGTCGACTTCGCCGCGGCGCCCTGCCGTGTTGGTCAGGCTCAGGGCCACGTCCGTGATGTCCACGCCCGGCTTCTTAGTGATGCGGTTCACCAGACCACCCGAGGAACCGCGGCCGTACAGCACGGCGGCCGGTCCCTTGATCACTTCCAGGCGCTCCACATTCGACAGGTCGCGGAAATACAGGGCGTCATCGCGGAAGCCGTCGACGAACTGGTCGCCAATGGCCGTGAAGCCGCGGATGAATATCTGGTCGCGCTGGCCGTCGCCCGTGGACAAGCCCACGCCGGGGATGTTCTTCATGATGTCCTGGATCGACATGGCATTCTGGTCGCGGATGACGGCGGCCGGCACCACGTTGATCGTCTGCGGCACGTCGCGCAGGGCCATTTCCGTCTTGGTGCCGCTGGCGGAGGTGGCGGCGACATAGCCATCCTTGTCCTTCGATGCCGTCACGGTGACGGCTGGCAAACTTTCCTGCGCCCAGGCCGCCAATGGCGTGGCGCCGAAGGTCATGGCGCCCAGTACGGCGATGGTGATCGGTTTGAATCCTGGCTTGCGACGTTGCTGCATACAATTCCCTGGTCGATGTTTTAATACGAATGATTATCATTAGTATTTTATCAGGCAAGCATGCCTAAAGTAAGCACTTCTGTAAGTGATAGTACTTATGGACTAGGTACTTGATGTAAAAACACAACAGGAAATCAATATCAAAAAATAATTAAAATTGCTTTGAAAAACTATTTCCCTGCGTCAATGCTATACTTGCGGCTTGCTGGGCAGCGGTCAGCCTGACCGACATGCCCCTTGCTTCACCTCCAACGCCACGCTCAGCGCGGCGCGCCGCACAGCCATCACGCGGCACCCGAAGACCCCGATCCCCTGCGCCTTGCGGCGCCTGTCCGCCCCTGCTGGCGGCGGCGATCATGACTATTAAACTGTTAGGAATTACATGAAAAACCTGAACATCGGCAGCCGCCTTGGCGTCGGCTTTGCTGTCGTATTGCTGTTGCTTGCCGCCTTGACCATCACCGCCCTCGTGCGCATGCAAACGGCCAGCGACCTGACTTACCGCCTCATCAATACCAGCATCAAGAACCAGCGCATGGTGGCCGAATGGTCGAAGATCATTGAACTCAACAGCGTACGCGGCGTCGCCTCGTTCGAGATTACCGATCCTGTCGTGCGCGCCAAGATCGAGGAAGACTTGAAAGTCGATGCGGAGCGTTCCAGCAAGCTGCAGGACGACATCGTCGCCTCCCTGCTCAACCCGGCCGTGATCGAGCAATTCAAGGTCGTGCGCAAGGTGCGCACCGACTACGTGACGACGCGCGCGCGCGCCTTCAAGATGAAGGCCGACGGCGATATGGCGGGTGCCAAAGTCGTGTTCGACAAGGAAGTCGCGCCGATCACCGTGGCCTATCTGGCCGAAGTCAAGCGCTTTGCCACCATGCAGATCAAGGCTGCCGACGGCGTTGGCAACAGCATCATCGAAGCCTACAGCGGCACCCGTGTCTTCCTGATCACCATGGGCGTGCTGGCCGTGCTGATGGGCATCGGCTTCGCGTGGTGGATCACGCGCTCGATCACCGGCCCCATCCGCGCCGCCGTGAAAGTGGCGGAAACCGTGGCAGCGGGCGACCTGACCAGCACCATCACGGCGCAAGGCCGCGATGAAACGGGCCAGCTGATGCATGCTTTGAAAACCATGAACGACAGCCTCGTCGGCATCGTGGGCCAAGTGCGCAGCGGCACCGACACCATCGCCACGGCATCGGCGGAAATCGCCGCCGGCAACCAGGACCTGTCGTCGCGCACGGAGCAGCAAGCCAGTTCGCTGGAAGAAACGGCTTCGTCGATGGAAGAACTGACCTCGACCGTCAAGCAAAACGCGGACAACGCGCGCCAGGCGAATAAACTGGCCGGCGACGCGGCCGGCATCGCCAGTCGTGGCGGCGCCGTGGTGGCCGAAGTGGTCGCCACCATGAGCGAGATCAATACCTCGTCGAAGAAGATCGTCGACATCATTTCCGTCATCGACGGCATCGCCTTCCAGACCAACATCCTGGCCTTGAACGCAGCCGTGGAAGCGGCGCGCGCCGGCGAACAGGGCCGCGGCTTCGCCGTCGTGGCAACGGAAGTGCGCAACCTGGCGCAGCGCTCGGCAGCGGCGGCGAAAGAAATCAAGGGCTTGATCGACGACTCCGTGCAAAAAGTCGACGTGGGCACGGACCTGGTCGACAAGGCCGGCAAGACGATGGAAGAAATCGTGCAAAGCATCGGCTTCGTCACGTCCATCATGAGCGAGATCAGCAACGCCAGCGAAGAGCAGAGCGCGGGCATCGAGCAAGTCAACCAGGCCATTTCCGAAATGGATCAAGTGACCCAGCAAAATGCGGCGCTGGTGGAAGAAGCGTCGGCAGCGGCCGAAGCGATGCAGGAACAGGCGAGCGAACTGGCGCAGGTGGTCAGCGTCTTCCGCCTCGATGCCAATGCGGCGGCGACCGACCGTTTCAGCGCCAAGGTGGCGCAGCGCAGCGCGCCGGCCACTCCGACAACTGCGGCCGCACCAGCCCGCAAGGCCTCGGCCCCTGCCCTGCGCCTGCCCGTGACACGCACCAGCAGCAAGGCAACGGCACCGGCCGAAGGCGAGTGGGAAGAGTTCTAAATTTTCTTCAGCAAGCCCTGCGGCATCAAGCCGCGCGGGCTTGCGCTTGGGCGATCAGTGCCGCCAGTTCGCGCGGTACGGATTGTCCCAGGAATTCCAGCGCCAGCGCCTCCGGATCAATGGCGGCATCCGCCGGCAAGCCATGCTCGAAGCCGCCCACCATGGTGCGGCAAAAATGCGGCGACTCCGCCCGCGTTTCCACATACCAGCAACCCGCATGCCCTTGCACGAAGTATTCGCCAATAAAGTAGCCGAGCATGGTTTTCACCCACTGCCAGCTTTCGTCGCGGATGACGATGGTGCGCATGGCTGCATCGATGTACGGCAGGTATTCGGCCGCGTTGGTCAGTACTTCGTGCGCGGGCTGGATGCCCAGGCGCTCGACGAAATTCACCAGCGACGCGCCCAGCGCGTCATAGTAGGCATCAAAAGCCGTTTGGCTTTGCTGCAATAATTGCTCTTGTTCGGACGACAGCATTCACACTCCACAGACATTCAACAATCGCCTATTTTACGCCACGCTCACATCGACACCAGCCCGCTGCAGCAAGGCCTGGTTGCGGGGAGACAAATGCGTCACCTGCAGGTGCTTGCCCGCCTTTTCATAACGCTCATACAAAGCTTCGATGGCGGCGATGGCCGAGTGATCGGCCATGTGCAGGTGCCGGCAGTCGAGGATGACGCGGGCCGGGTCGGTCGCCGCCTGGAACAGTTCCAGGAAGTGCGTGGTCGAGGCGAAAAACAGGGTGCCGTGCGGCAGGTAGACGCGCACGCCCGCGCCAGTGTCATCGATGTCGGCACGCATGTCGCGCGCATGCTGCCAGGCGAAATTCAAGGCGGCAATCACGATGCCGCACAGCACGGCCAGCGCCAGGTCCGTCAACACGGTGATCACCGTCACGGCGACGATCACCAGCGCATCCTGCAACGGCACCTTGCCCAGCACGCGCAGCGAACCCCAGGCAAACGTCTGCTGCGCCACGACGAACATCACGCCGACCAGGGCTGCCAGCGGGATGCGCTCGATCAGCGGCGACAGGAACAGGATAAACAATAAAATCATCACGCCGGCCGTCACGCCCGACAGGCGCGAGCGGCCGCCAGAACTCAGGTTGATCATCGTCTGCCCGATCATGGCGCAGCCGCCCATGCCGCCAAACAGGCCCGAAACGACGTTCGATGCACCGAGAGCGATGCATTCGCGGTTCGGCTGGCCCCGCGTTTCAGTCATCTCATCGGTAAGATTAAAAGTGAGCAAGGTTTCCAGCAAGCCCACCATGGCCATCAGCGCCGCGTACGGGAAGATGACGTGCAAGGTGGCCATGTCCAGCGGCACCGTGGGCCAATGCAGGGCCGGCAGGCCGCCGGCGATATGCGCGAGGTCGCCCAGTGTGCGCGTGGGCAGCTGCAAGAAATGGCTGAGCACACCCACACCGAGGATGGCCACCAGCGCCGGCGGCACGGCCTTCGTGATGCGCGGCAGCACGTAGACGATGGCCATGGTGAGCAGCACCAGCGCGCCCATTACGTACAAGGAGGTGCCTTGCAGCCAGGTTTCGCCTTGCGGCGTGGCCTGACGAAAGTGTTCCAGCTGGGCCATGGCGATGACGATGGCCAGGCCATTCACGAAGCCCAGCATCACCGGGTATGGCACCATACGGATCAATTTACCAAGGCGCAAGATACCGAACAGCGCCATGATGATGCCGCTCAGCACCACGGTGGCCAGCAGATATTGCACGCCATGCTGGGCCACGAGCGCGACGATGACGACGGCCATGGAACCGGCGGCGCCCGAAATCATGCCGGGGCGCCCGCCAAAGATGGCCGTGAATGCGCAAATGATGAAGGCGCCGTACAAGCCCATCAGGGGATTCAGTTGCGCCACGAGGGCAAAGGCGATGCATTCGGGCACCAGCGCGAATGAGGTGGTCAACCCCGCCAGGACATTTTTTTGTATGTTCGAGAACCACTCGTCCCGAAAAGTTGCGTTGATCATTGATACACATCCAGGGTCGGAACAGAGAAATGCGCGCGCGATGCACAGTCATCGGGCGCAGCCATGCCAGCGGTCGTCAAAACGAAGCCATGCCGAGGTCGCACGCAGAGGAAAATCGTCGGTGACTACATGGGATTGGCGGACAGAGGAAGATTCGGCAGCGCCATGCGGCGCGGCCGAGCCTGCACACATTATACAAGATGCAGCAGGGCCCGATGGACGGCGCGGCGACGCGCAGCGGGAGCGGATACTGGCAAGCAAATAATGTTTCCAATAGTTTTATTTTTAAAATAAAAACAATTTAAATGGAATATTTTAAATAATCTCCGCCGTTTCAATTGGAGAGTATCTATTCAATTTTCTCCACTATTCTACTCAGCAGTGGTGGAGACTGTTGACCACATTAAAAAACGGGGCGTATCCGAAAAGCCAGACGAGTAGGGAAACTCAGGAGGAATCATGACCGACGCGCAATTATATGCCAGTAATATTACAATCAACATTCTCGTTGTAATAGACACCGATCTGATCATGGCCCAGCATCCACGTCAGACGAGTCCCGACCAGACCAAGCCTGTGGGCCTGGCGCATACCAGCCAGTACATGATTGCCACCGACCCGCGCGGCATCAATAGCGGGCAAGGCACCGCCGATCTGAGTTTCAAGGCCAATGTGGGCGACTTCGTCTCGTTCACCGGCGCTTCCATCTATGACAACGCCGATTCGGCCGTCATTGTCTACGGCATCAATTACTGGAATGGCGACAAGGTCTTCAATACCTTTGTTTCCAATACCATTACACGGAGAAATGCGGCCGTGCCGAATACGGATTCGTCGAATGGTTTGCCGGCCGTACAGCAATCGCGCAATTTCTCCAATTTCACGGCGCAGGTATCCAAATCGGGCACGGAAAATTTCTACGTCCATATTGCCGTATATAGCCTGAATGACGATGGCCAGACGCAAAGCCTGTATGGTTATTTTTATTGGGATCCACAGATTACTGTCGGTTAGTCATTTCCCGGAAACCAAATAAATATAAACCATTTATTTAATTACCGCCGATTTCAGCCGGTGCGAGATACGCCGGGATGGCCCCGCGCAGGCAAAAAAAAAGCCCACAGAAGTGGGCTTTTTTATTTGCGCATGTATCACATGCACTTATCTGGAGGCGAGGACGGGAATCGAACCCGTCTAAACGGCTTTGCAGGCCGCTGCATAACCTCTTTGCTACCTCGCCAGAGGAACTGCTTCGATGTGCCTTGCGGCGCACCTTGAAAACTGGAGCGGGAGAAGAGTCTCGAACTCTCGACCTCAACCTTGGCAAGGTTGCGCTCTACCAACTGAGCTACTCCCGCATGGAGCTTGGTTACCGCCTAATCGCGCCGCGTACCGCGGCGGATAAAAAAAGGAAGCCAGCTTAGCTTCCCTTTAGAATTCTGGAGCGGGAGAAGAGTCTCGAACTCTCGACCTCAACCTTGGCAAGGTTGCGCTCTACCAACTGAGCTACTCCCGCATTGGAGCTTCTATTTTCTGCTACTGCCATCTTGCTGTACTGCTTCAGCTATCGCTGGAGCGGGAGAAGAGTCTCGAACTCTCGACCTCAACCTTGGCAAGGTTGCGCTCTACCAACTGAGCTACTCCCGCATACGAATCGCTATTTTACTGCTTTTTGCTACCGTTTACCAGTGCTGCTTTACTGCTGATCCAGTGTTCACTGGAGCGGGAGAAGAGTCTCGAACTCTCGACCTCAACCTTGGCAAGGTTGCGCTCTACCAACTGAGCTACTCCCGCAGTGGACAACATTGTATCAGAAGCTCTACTACATCGCCAGTACTACTTTTTACTGCATTCGCTGTTTTTACCTATGACACGATCCAGAAAACTGGAGCGGGAGAAGAGTCTCGAACTCTCGACCTCAACCTTGGCAAGGTTGCGCTCTACCAACTGAGCTACTCCCGCGTCATCAACAACAGGCCAGCATTATAGAGGGATTACAGGGGCTGTCAACGGGCAATATCTGGTCTTTTGCAAAATATTCCGCAGAAAGTAGCCAATACCGTCTTAAGGTCCCCCGAATAGCGTAGCGAGCAAGCGCAATATCGTGTTGAGTAGCGGAGCTGTACGAAGGTACAGCGAGCAACGGAGGCGCGAGAGTGCGCTGCGCAGTAGCTAGGCGGAGCGGCCTTAATGCAGGTTACCGGCCTTTTCCTTGATGAGCGGCCATGCCAGGCGCAAGTAATAGAACATCGACCACACGGTCAGCACGCAGGCGATCCACAGCAGCTTCTCGCCCCACACGTGGGTATCGATCGCGCCAAAGATCACTTCGTGGTACAGCAGCAAGGGAATGGCCGTCATTTGCGCGGCCGTCTTGATCTTGCCGATCGAGCTGACGGCTACCGATTTCGATGCACCGATCTGCGCCATCCATTCGCGCAGCGCGGAAATCGTGATTTCGCGGCCGATGATGATGAAGGCCAGCACGGCATTGACACGGTCCAGCTGCACCAGCACCAGCAAGGCGCCCGCCACCATCAGCTTGTCGGCCACGGGATCGAGGAAGGCACCGAAGGCCGAGGTCTGGTTCCAGCGCCGCGCGAGGAAACCATCGAACCAGTCGGTCACGGCCGCAACGATGAAGACCAGGGTGGCAACCAGGTTCTGGTCGCCATGCAGCAGCATCGACGGCGGCAAATAAAACACGCCGACAACGAGCGGTATCAGGGCCACGCGCAGCCAGGTCAAAAGGATGGGAATATTAAAAGGCATAAGAGAGCAATCGGCCGACGGGTAAATTGAACATGAAGAAAGCGTGAAGAAAGCGCCACTAGTCTACATGGCCCCGGGGTATTAGCCTAGTCCGCTTGCCGCAGCACCGGACCAGGCCATTGATCCATCAATGTAATTGCTTGTAGATCTCTTCCGCCAGTTGCGTGGAAATCCCCTCCACCGACATCAGATCCTCGACACTGGCGTCGACCACGCCGCGCAAGCCGCCAAAGCGCGACAGCAGTTTCTGGCGGCGCTTGGCGCCGATGCCTTCGATCTCTTCCAGGCGCGACGTCTGGCGCGTCTTGGCCCGCTTGGCGCGCATGCCGGTGATGGCAAAGCGGTGCGCCTCGTCGCGGATTTGCGCGATCAGCATCAGGGCCGCCGATTCCTTGCCCAGTTCCTGCGCCGCGCGGCCATCGACGAACAGCAGGGTTTCCAGGCCCACCTTGCGCCCTTCCCCCTTGGCCACGCCGACAATCAAGCTGATATCGAGTCCCAGCTCGGCAAACACCTGGCGCGCCATCTCGATCTGCCCCTTGCCGCCGTCGATCAAGACCACGTCGGGCATCACGCCGTCGCCATTCGCCACCTTTTCGTAGCGGCGCATGAGGACCTGGCGCATGGCCGCGTAATCGTCGCCGGGCGTGATGTCGTTGATGTTGTAGCGCCGGTATTCACCGTTCTGCATGGCGTGATGATGGAACACGACGCACGACGCCTGCGTCGCCTCGCCCTGCGTGTGGCTGATGTCGAAGCACTCGACGCGCAGGCTGTCCAGATCTTCCGTTTCCAGGCGCAGCGCTTCGGCCAGCGCGCGCGTGCGCGACTGCTGCGACCCCTGCTCGGACAACAAGCGCGCCAGCGAAATCTCGGCGCCCTTCTGTGCCATTTCCAGCCACTGGCGGCGTTGCCCCTGCGGCTGGAAGATCAGGTTGATGCGGTGGCCGCACTGCTCCATCAGCGCCACCATCAAAGCCGGCTGGTCGAATTCGATATTCAGAATCAGGGTGCCGGGAATGAATTTTTCCGTGTAGTGCTGGGCCAGGAAGGCGGCCAGGACTTCCACCTCGATGGCTTCCTCGGCAATCGCCGCCGCATCGCTGAGCTGGCTGGGGAAATACGCACGGTCGCCCAGGTGGCGCCCACCGCGCACCATGGCCAGGTTGACGCAGGCGCGCCCGCCCTGCACCAGCACGGCGATGATGTCGACATCGGCGTCGCCCGTCGTTTCCATGCTTTGCTGGTGCAGCACGCGCGACAGCGAAGCGATCTGGTTGCGCACCACCACGGCCTGCTCGAATTTCAATTCGGCGGCAAACGCATGCATCTTCTTTTCCAGGTCGGCCAGTACTTCGCTCTGGCGCCCGCGCAGGAAGCGCGCCGCGTTTTCCACGTCGTTCTTGTAATCTTCCTTGCTGATCAGGTCCACGCACGGCGCGCTGCAGCGGCCGATCTGGTGCAGCAGGCAGGGCCGCGTGCGGTTGGCGTAGACGCTGTCCTCGCAGGTGCGAATCAGGAATACCTTTTGCAGGATCTGCATCGATTCCTTGACGGCCCAGGAACTGGGAAACGGCCCGAAATACTGGTTTTTCTTGTCCACCGCACCCCGGTAATACACCATGCGCGGCGCATCGCCATTCGTGATTTTCAAATACGGATACGACTTGTCGTCGCGGAACAGGATGTTGTAGCGCGGCTGCAGCGCCTTGATCAGGTTGTTTTCCAGGATTAGGGCTTCCGCCTCGCTGTGCGTGACGGTCGTTTCCAGGCGCGCGATGCGCTCGACCATCATGGCGATGCGGGGGCTGGCCAGGTTTTTCTGGAAATAACTGGAGACGCGCTTTTTCAGGTCGCGCGCCTTGCCGACGTACAGCACCTTGTCGGCGGCGTCGAAATAGCGGTACACGCCGGGCAGGTTCGGCAGCTTGGCGACGGTGGCCAGCACCTGCGCGCGCGGGTCGGGCGGTGTCTCCGCCAAGGAAGATTCTGGGCTTGCTTCGGTCATTGCTGGCTCGGTTTGGGGTCAGACCCGCCGGGTCTGACCCCGGCATCTGCTTGCTCCACGATCACGAACGCGACCGCATACTCTTCCTCATCGCTGATCGTCACTTGCGCGCTCAGGCGGTTTTTCTCCATGAACTCCGCCAGCACGCCGCTGCAGACGATCATCGGCTTGCCGCTGGGATGGTTCAGCATCTGCGCGGCGGGCCAGGTCATCGGCATGCGCAAGCCCAGGCCGATGGCCTTGGAAAACGCCTCCTTGGCCGCGAAGCGTGTGGCGAGGAAACGCACGCCGCGCACGGCGTTCTTGGCGGTGCGGGCGCGGAACTTTTCCAGCTCCTGCGGTCCCAGTATCTTTTTCGCGAAACGCTCGCCATGGCGCGCCAGGGCCGCCTCGATGCGGGGGATCTTGCAGATATCGGTACCGATGCCGTAGATCATGCTGCCTCCTTTGTGCGCGCTTATGCCTTGCCGGCGAGGCGCGTTGCCACCATGATGGCCTTCATTTCGCGCACGGCGTTTTCCCAGCCGACAAACACGGCATGCGCGACGATGGCGTGGCCGATGTTCAGTTCCGCAATATCGGGAATGGCGGCGATGGCCTGCACATTGGTGTAATGCAAGCCGTGGCCTGCGTTAACCTTCAAGCCGCGGCCCACGCCGAACAGCACGCCCGCCTTGATGCGCTCCAGCTCGGCCAGTTGCTCGGTGCCTTGCGTGTCCGCATAGCGGCCCGTGTGCAGCTCGATCACGGGTGCGCCCAATTCAGCTGCGGCGGCGATCTGCTGCTCGTCCGCATCGATGAACAGGCTCACGCGTATGCCCTCGCCCTGCAATTGTTTCACGGCCGCCTGCACTTCCTTGAAGTAGCGCACCACGTCCAGGCCCCCTTCGGTCGTCACTTCCGTGCGCTTTTCCGGTACCAGGCAGACATCCGCCGGGCGGATGCGGCAGGCGAAATCAATCATTTCCTGCGTCACGGCCGCTTCCAGGTTCATGCGCGTGAGCAATTGCGGCGCGATCGCGATGACGTCCGCATCCTTGATGTGGCGGCGGTCTTCGCGCAAATGCAGGGTGATGGCGTCGGCGCCCGCCTGTTCGGCCAGCAGGGCCGCGCGGATCGGGTCCGGATACGCGGTGCCGCGCGCATTGCGCAAGGTCGCCACGTGGTCGATATTGACGCCCAGGTCGATGACGGGGCCGGAAGGCTGCAAAAAGCTCATATGATGGTGTCCGTAAAGTGCTGAAATCTATTACAGCTGCATTAAATCGATCAGTATCTGGCGCGTATTCAAGGTGGCGCCACCCAGTTGATGGGCCAGCAAAAAACGCATCAGCAGCTTGCTTTGCGCCTGCGTGGCCACGTCAAGATAATCTTCGCGCTCCATGTCGAGCAGGGTCTTGCCCGTGATCTTGGGCCAGGCGTCGGCGGCGCGCGCCGGGCGCGGTCCCCGTTCCGGGTCGACCACGTACACCTGCCCCGCATCGACGGCCTGGCGCGTGCCCGTACAGCGCGTCAGGTCGGCCGCCACGCCCGTTTCCTTGAGCAGGGCGCGCTCGAACTTGCGCAGCACGATGGGCGGCGGCTCATTGTGCGCCAGTTGATTCAAGGTGGCAACGTAGTGGTCGAAGAGGACGGGATGCGGGTCGTCGCGCGCCAGCAGTTTCACCAGCAATTCGTTCAGATAAAAGCCGCACAGCAAGGCGGTCTTTTCCAGCGGCAACATGCCCCCTACCCACTCGGCGCCCGTGAGGATGCGCAGTTCGGACTTGCCCGTCCAGCCCGCCTGCAGCGGCTGGAAGGTCTGCAGCACGCCGCGCAACTGCGAATGGGGCCGCTTGGCGCCCTTGGCGACGAGCGCGATGCGGCCATATTCGCGTGTAAACACGTCGACGATGAGGCTGGTTTCTTTATGCGGATAGCTGTGCAGCACGAAGGCGGGCTGGCCCGTGATCTTCCCGTCGCGCGCGGGCGGACGGCTGCGCCGGGGCGCGGCGGATGCGGGAGTTGCGGCCGGCGGCGCAATGGCCGCCGGCGCGGGGACAACGAGGGAGGCTGGCGCAGGATCGTGCAGCGCTGGCGTGGTGGTGCTCATGCGTGTGGCGTCGCCCCCGGATTGCGGATTACTCGTAGCCGTAGGCGCGCAAGCCCGCCTCGTTGTCGGCCCAGCCCGACTTGACCTTGACCCAGATTTCCAGGTACACAGGGCCGCCGAACAGCTTTTCCATATCCAGGCGGGCCTGGGTGGACACTTCCTTCAGGCGCGCGCCCTTGTTGCCGATAATCATGGACTTGTGCGTATCGCGTTCGACCAGGATGGCGGCGAACACGCGGCGCAGATCGCCTTCCTGCTCGAATTTCTCGATAAGCACGGTGCTCGTGTACGGCAGTTCGTCGCCGACGAAGCGGAACAGTTTTTCGCGCACGATTTCCGAAGCGAGGAATTTCTCGCTGCGGTCCGTGATGTCGTCCGGGCCAAAGATCGGCTGGTTTTCCGGCAGGAAGCGTTTGATTTCGTTCTGCAAGCCTTCCAGCTGGAAGTGCAGCTTGGCCGAGACGGGCACGATGGCGGCGAAGTCGCGCATGGCGGCGACCTTTTGCGCGAACGGCAGCAGCACGGCCTTGTCTTTCACGCGGTCCGATTTATTGATGACGAGGATGCATGGCACTTCCTTCGGCAGCAGGTCCATCACTTGCTGGTCGGCCGGGCCAAACGTGCCCGCCTCGATCACGTACAAAATCACGTCCGAGGAAATCAGGGTGTTCGTGACGGTCTTGTTCAACGTCTTGTTCAGCGCGTTCGAATGGCGCGTCTGGAAACCAGGCGTGTCGACGTAGATGAATTGCGCGTCCGGCACCGTCTGGATGCCCGTGATGCGGTGGCGCGTCGTTTGCGCCTTGCGCGAAGTGATGCTGACCTTCGCGCCGATCAGCACGTTCATCAGGGTCGATTTGCCCACGTTCGGGCGGCCCACGATGGCGATATAGCCGCAGCGGAAGTTGTCGGGCATTTTGGTGGCTGTCATGCTAGTGTCGATTCTGTTTAGTGTGAGCGGCGATCGCCGGTGCAGCCGGGGCTTGCGCGTCGTCGCTCTGGATGGTGGCAATGCCGGCCAGCTTGAGCTGGGCGGCGCGCGGTTTGGGCTTGCGGCTGGCGGCAGGCGACTTCAACAGCGCCTGCTCGGCCACGTCCAGCGCCAGTTTGGCGGCGGCTTGCTCACCGGCGCGGCGGCTTCCGCCACGGCCGTAAACCTGGATGTTCAATTTCGGCACCAGGCATTCGATCTCGAATTCCTGGCTGTGGGCGGCGCCGTGGGTAGCCACCACGTTGTACTGTGGCAGCGAAATTTTCTTGCTTTGCAAAAACTCCTGCAGCAGGGTCTTGGCATCCTTGCCCAAGGTTTGCGGATCGACCGAGTCGAGGATGGGGATGTAGAACGCGCGGATCACCGTGCTGGCCGCATCGAAGCCCGTGTCGAGGAAGATGGCGCCCAGCAAGGCTTCCAGGGTGTCGGCAAGGATCGATGGACGGCGGAAACCGCCCGATTTCAGTTCGCCTTCACCCAGGCGCAGAAATTGCGACAATTCCAGCTTCTGCGCGATTTCATACAGCGACTGCTGCTTGACCAGATTGGCGCGCAGGCGCGACAGATCGCCCTCGTCGATGGACTTGAAGCGTTCGTACAGGATGGAAGCGACCACGCAGTTGAGGATGGAGTCGCCGAGGAATTCCAGCCGCTCGTTATGCAAACTGCTGTGGCTACGATGCGTCAAGGCTTGCTGCAACAGGCCAGCATCCTGGAACGTATAGCCTAAACGGGTTTGCAATAGCTGAAGATTCATTGTTGTTTCTGTGTCATCTGAGTAATTCGGCTGGCCGCCGCGCGGGGAATCGGCGCGGCAGCCATGGTTGGTCCATTACAGACCAGGCCGGCTTAGTGTATGCCGCCCACACGTTTCGGGTTGCTGAAGTTCATCCACACGAGGAAAGCCTTGCCGACGATGTTCTCGTTCGGCACGAAGCCCCAGTAGCGGCTGTCCGCGCTATTGTCGCGGTTGTCGCCCATCATGAAGTAATTGCCTTGTGGCACTACACACGTAAAACCGTCTTCGTTGTAGTTGCACGCATCCTTGTACGGGAAATCCTTCACTTCGCGCAAGTTCAACGTAGGAGCAGGCTCGTCGTTGAGGATGCGGTGGCTGACGCCCGTCAGGTTTTCTTCCAGCTGCTTGTGGTAGACCGTGCTTTCATCGTCCAGGTAGTCGTCCAGCGGCGTGTACGCCACTTCCTTGCCGTTGACCGTCAAGCGCTTGTTTTCATAGGTGATTTTATCACCGGGCACACCGATCACGCGCTTGATATAGTCTTGCGACATATCTTTCGGGTACTTGAACACCATCACGTCGCCGCGTTGCGGATCGTTGACTTCAATGATGCGCTTGTTGACGATCGGCAAACGAATACCATAGGTGAACTTGTTCACCAGGATCAGATCGCCCACCAGCAAGGTCGGCACCATCGAGCTCGACGGGATCTTGAATGGCTCGTACAGGAACGAACGCAAGCAGAATACGAGGGCGATGACGGGGAAGAAGCTGCCCGAATACTCGACCCAGGTCGGCTGGCGCAACAGGGCCGCCTCGATGCTCGCGCGGCTGCCGCCCGCATCGGACTTGATGCCCTCGGCGGCCAGCTTGGACTGGCGCGCATCAAATTCAGCCAGGGCACGGTCGGCCGCCTTGCGGCGCTGCTTGGACAGATAAAATACATCGAGGCACCAGACCAGACCCGTCAACACCATCAGCACGAACAGGATTAAAGCGAAATTTCCTAAAATCACTTGCAGGTTCATTGATTAACCATCCACTTGTAAAATTGCCAGGAATGCTTCTTGCGGGATCTCCACGGAACCCACTTGCTTCATGCGTTTCTTGCCCGCTTTTTGTTTTTCCAGCAATTTTTTCTTGCGGCTGATGTCGCCGCCATAGCACTTGGCCAAGACGTTCTTGCGCAAGGCTTTTACGTTCTCGCGCGAAATGATGTTCGCGCCGATGGTCGCTTGAATCGCCACGTCGAACATCTGGCGCGGGATCAGTTCGCGCATCTTGGCGGCCACCTGGCGGCCACGGTACTGGCTGTTCGAACGGTGGACAATGATGGCCAGCGCATCGACTTTTTCGCTGTTGATCAGCATGTCGACCTTGACCACGTCGGCCGCGCGGTATTCCTTGAACTCGTAATCCATCGAGGCATAGCCGCGCGACGTCGATTTCAGGCGGTCGAAGAAGTCCAGCACGATCTCGGCCATCGGCATTTCATACACGAGCTTGACCTGGCGGCCGTGGTAGCTCATGTCCATCTGGATACCGCGCTTGCCGATACACAAGGTAATCACGGAGCCCACATATTCCTGCGGCATGTACAGATTGACGGTGACGATAGGCTCGCGCACTTCCTCGATGCGCGACGGATCGGGCATCTTCGACGGGTTGTCGACGTTGATCATGGTGCCGTCGCGCTGGATCACTTCGTACACCACGGTAGGCGCCGTGGTGATCAGGTCCATGTCAAATTCGCGCTCGAGGCGCTCCTGCACGATTTCCATGTGCAGCAAGCCCAGGAAGCCGCAGCGGAAGCCGAAGCCCAGCGCCTGCGACACTTCCGGCTCGTACATCAGGGCCGCGTCGTTCAGTTTCAGCTTTTCCAGCGAGTCGCGCAGCGCGTCGTACTGGTTTGCTTCCACGGGGAACAGGCCGGCGAACACTTGCGGCTGCACTTCCTTGAAGCCGGGCAATGGCGCGGCGGCAGGACGGTTGGCCAGGGTGACGGTATCGCCCACCTTGGCTGCCTTCAATTCCTTGATGCCGGCGATGATGAAGCCCACCTGGCCTGCCGACAATTGCGGCAAGGATTGCGAACGTGGCGAAAACACGCCGATGTCTTCCACCAGCTGCACCGAATCGGTGGCCATCAGGCGAATCTTGTCTTTCGGTTTCAGGGTACCGTTGATGACGCGCACCAGCATGACCACGCCCACATAGGCGTCATACCAGGAGTCGACGATCAGCGCCTGCAGCGGCGCGTCCGGGTCGCCCTTCGGTGGCGGTACCTTGACGATCAGTTGCTCGAGCACGTCCAGCACGCCGAAGCCCGTCTTGGCCGAGCAATGCACGGCGTCGCCCGCGTCGATGCCGATCACGTCTTCGATCTCGGCAATGGCGCTCGGCGGGTCCGCGTTTGGCAAGTCGATCTTGTTCAGGACGGGCACCACTTCCACGCCCAGGTCCAGCGCCGTGTAGCAGTTGGCCACCGTTTGCGCTTCCACGCCTTGCGACGCGTCCACGACCAGCAGCGCGCCTTCGCACGCCGACAGCGAGCGCGACACTTCATAGCTGAAGTCGACGTGGCCCGGCGTATCGATCAGGTTCAGGTTGTAGATCTGGCCATCGCGCGCCTTGTAGTGCAGGGCCGCCGTTTGCGCCTTGATGGTAATGCCGCGCTCGCGCTCCAGATCCATCGAATCGAGCACCTGCGCCTCCATCTCGCGGTCGGACAAGCCGCCGCACAATTGAATGATGCGGTCAGCCAGGGTCGATTTACCGTGGTCAATATGGGCGATGATGGAGAAATTGCGTATGTTGTTCATTAACTAATATATGTGCGAGTGACGACACTGCTTAACAGGAATCAAGGGGATCATGCCCGGGCCAAACCCGGCGCCCCGCTCATGATAAAAAAAGCGCTCCGAGCAGGACATCTGCATGCCCAGGCGAGCGCTTTTGAAGCGACAGAAGCTGCTGCCTCGGACAGTAGCTTTTTCGACCTCCCCATTTTACCGGATTTCAGAGTAGAAAGCCCGTCTTATGAGGCCGGCACCGGGGCAAGCCGAGATTTTCAGCTGTTTTCAGCACCAGAATGGTGCAATGCAGTGTCAATATTGACAATCAAGCTACACCAGGCAGCGCCGCACGGCCTGCTCGTCGAGAAAATAATGGCAGAGTTCAGGCTGCGCCAGGTCGGCAAACAGCACTGGCACCAGCTCGTCGAAACGGGTCAGCAAGCTTGCATCAGGCGACTCATCGATGTCGATCACGTCCACCGTGAACGGTTTTCCGGGCGGCTGCAGCAGGAGCAAGGCGTCGAGCATGTCCTGGCAAAGGTGGCAATAACTGCGGGAATAGAGGGTGAAGTGCATGGCGGCAGGATACCGCATCCCGGCCGCAGCCGGAATGCGGGATGATCACATTTTACTTCGCCGATGGGCGCAGCGACACGAATTGCGCCACGTCGCCACGGCGTACCAGCAAGGCCGACGTCTTCTTCGGATCGAGCTTGGCGACCAGGGCATTGAACTGCCTGGCGTCTTTCACGGCAACGTTATTCAGTTGCAAGATCACATCGCCAGGCTGCAGGCCGGCCAGGGCCGCCACGCCATCGGCCTCGTCGACCTGCACGCCCGCGTCGATCTTCAGTTCCTGCTTCTTCGCGGCCGGCACGTCGCTGACCTTCAGACCCAGGGCATTGACGGCTTGCGCTTCCGGCTCCTTGGCGCTCTTCTTCGCCGTTTTCTCGCTTTCCAGCTCGACGACGGTGACGGGGATGTCCTGCTGTGCCCCCTTGCGCCACACAGTGAGCGTGGACTTGCCGTTGACGGCGGCGCCACCGACCAGGCGCGGCAGGTCGGAAGAGCGCTCGATCTGAGCGCCGTTGAATTTCAGGATGATGTCGCCCGGCTTGATGCCCGCCTTGTCGGCCGGACCGCCCGGCTCCACCATCGACACTTGCGCGCCCTTGGCATTCGGCAAGCCCAGCGATTCCGCCACGTCCTTGCTCACTTCGCCGATCTGCACGCCGATGCGGCCGCGCACGACTTTACCCGTTTTTTTCAGCTGCTCGCCCACGCGCATGGCTTCATCGATGGGCACGGCAAACGAAATGCCATTGTAGGCGCCGGACAAGGTAGCGATCTGCGAATTGATGCCGATCACTTCGCCGCGCATATTGATCAGCGGACCGCCCGAGTTGCCGGGATTGACGGCCACGTCGCTCTGGATCAAGGGCAAATAGTCGCCCGTGTCGCGTGACTTGGCGGAAATGATACCGGCCGTCACCGAGTTTTCCAGGTTGAACGGCGAGCCGATGGCGATGACCCACTCGCCCACGCGTATCTTGTTCGAGTCGCCGATGGTCAGGCGCGGCAGGTTCCCACCCTCGATTTTCAGCAGGGCCACGTCGGTGCGCGCATCGGCGCCGATCACCTTGGCCTTGAATTCGCGCTTGTCCGTCAGGGTCACGTAGACTTCATCGGCGCCGTCGACGACGTGGGCATTGCTCAGCACGTAGCCATCGGCCGAGATGATAAAGCCGGAACCGACGCCGCGCTGCACTTCCTGCTCCTGCGGCACGGCGCGGCGGCCGCCGCGTGGCGCCTGCTGGCGCGGCGTCGGCATGGCGCCGCCAAAGAAGCGGCGCAGGAATTCCTGCATTTCCTGTTCATCCTGGCTGCCGACGCCGGCGCCGTTCATTTTCAGGCGCTCGGTGGTGCGGATATTCACGACGGCCGGACCGACGGCGTCGACCAGGTCCGAGAAATCAGGCAATTTCACGGCCGGCACGGCAGCCTGCGCCTGTGGCGCCAGGCCCAGCATGGAGGGGGCAAAAAAGACGCCAGCCGTACCGAACAATAAGGCGGAAAGCGTCTTCACTGAAAACGACTTGCTGGCAGCACACATGTTTTTTTTCATGGAAAAGATCTTCTCGAATATAGAAACGGATCAAACCGCGGATCAGACTATTGCCTGCGTGCATGATTGGCCGTCACGACGCAATCCCGGGGGCAAACACACCCGGCAGCGCGCATGGCAGCAACAATATATCGCAAAAGCAAGATATTGCCTGCGCACAGTGTCAATCGTACCGAACTCCAGTGTCAAGAGGGCGACAGGAACGTTAAGCCTGGCATAAGATGGCAAACAGTTCTTAGCGTTGCGCCAGCGGCCCCGCCTCCAGCGGCTCGGCAGTGCCCGGCGGCACGATGGCGGCGGACAGGGGCAGCAGCGGCTCAGCATGGGCAGCCAGCCCCTCAGGCGCCGCCTCGGCGGCCAGGCGGCTGGCCAGGCGCGCATCGAACTGGGCGCTCAGTGCATGGCCGCACTGCTCCGAGCGCAGCACGTCACCGATATGGCGATAGGCATCCCAGATCTGCCGCCCCTCATCCGTGTCGAGGGCGGCAAAAGCCAGTTCGAGTTCGCTCGCCGCCAGCTCGCCATCGGCCAGGGCGGAAATAGTCTCGTGCAATCTTGTATGCGTATCCATGATGGGTCCTGCCATTTCAAAGGGATCGGTGCGGAAACCGGACACAGCCATGCCAACCTCATACTCCCAGATTACCAGCGCTTGTCAATTGGCATGTCCAGCAACGGTTTCAATTTCTCCGCAATCACTTCGCGCGCGCGAAAAATCCGGCTGCGCACGGTGCCGATGGGGCACGCCATGATCTCCGATATTTCTTCATAGCTCAGGCCCTCGATTTCGCGCAGCACGATGGCCGTGCGCAATTCGATGGGCAGTACATCCATGGCCGCATTGACGGTGGCCGCAATCTGCTTGCTGGCCAGCACCGATTCGGGTGTATTGTTGTCCCGCAATTTATTGCCATCATCAAAGGACTCTGCCTGCTCGGCGTCGGTATCGCTGGACGTGGCCGCGCGGCGCCCCTGCGTGACAAGATAATTCTTGGCCGTATTGATGCCGATGCGGTACAGCCAGGTATAAAAGGCGGCCTCGCCGCGAAAATGGCGCAGCGCCCGGTATGCCTTGATAAAGGTTTCCTGAACCACATCTTCGGCCTCCGCCGGGTCATGCACAAGGCGCGACACAAGGCGCATCAAGCGGCGCTGGTATTTCGATACCAGCACATCAAATGCCCGTTTGTCGCCAGCCTGCACCCGCTCGACCAGTAACTGATCATACTCGCGCTCTGTCCTCACGCCCAATGTCCCTGTAGTCATGCAGCGTGGGCGCCTGTATGGATATAGAGTTGGCCCGCTGCAAGAAGTTCAGTGTTCGACCCATTTTTATTCTTTCCCATTCCGGGCTGCGATGGCCCGGCACGCCACGGCCAGCGGGCGGAAGGCGGCGCAGCTGCCGCCGCGCTGCACCAGCACCTGCGTGCGCCGCCCCACGGCATCGGCCAGGCACAGCACCAGCAGCGACGGCCACAGGGTCGAGCCCGGCAACAGGCGCAGCCCCGGCGGCACCGCCACGCTGCTGGCATCCCCCCCTGGCGCTCCGCCATGCTCCAGATATACCGCCAGCCGCAACTGGCCAACCGGCGAAATATCAAGCGTGTGCGGCTTTCTGCGCCTGCGCAGCAAAGCCAGTAAAAACACGCCGCCAGCCGCACTCAACAGTGCACCGCTCCAGCCCAGCGCATAAGCGCCCACCATCTGGCCGGGGCCTGGGCCGGACACGGCCGCAACGCGCCACGCACCGCTCAAGGGCCAGGCAGCCAGCAAGGCACACAGTCCCAGCGCCGCTTGCAACAGACGCAAACAGACAGGCGTGCGAATAACAGCCGCTACCGCGATTGACATACTTCATGGGAAAAAAAAGGCGCGCCGGCAACATGCCGGGCAAATTCAGGCACCAACGAACGTTGGCGCCGAATCAGCGCTCACTACAGTTTGACCGTAGCGAGCGCTTGAAAGTTCCTGCTTATTTCGCTTTACCGAAAATCAGCGTGCCATTCGTTCCGCCGAAGCCGAACGAATTCTTCACTGCATAATCGATCTTCATATCCCGCGCCGTGTTGGCACAGAAATCGAGATCGCAAGCCGGATCCTGGTTGAAGATGTTGATGGTCGGTGGCGACACCTGATGGTGCAATGCCAGGACCGTAAACACCGCTTCCAGACCGCCCGCGCCGCCCAGCAAATGGCCCGTCATCGACTTGGTCGAGTTGACAACCAGCTTCTTGGCGTGCTCGCCGAAGGTGCGTTTGATGCCCATCACTTCCGCCACGTCGCCTTGCGGGGTCGACGTGCCGTGCGCGTTCAGGTACTGAATCTGATCCGCGTTCAAGCCAGCGTTGTTGAGGGCCGCGATCACCGATTTGCTGCCGCCGCTACCATCTTCCAGCGGCGAGGTCATGTGATAAGCATCTGCGCTCATCCCGAAACCATGTACTTCGGCATAGATCTTGGCACCACGGGCCACCGCGTGCTCGTACTCTTCCAGCACCATGACGCCAGCGCCCTCGCCCAGCACGAAGCCGTCGCGGTCGGTATCCCACGGACGCGATGCCGTCGCCGGATCGTCGTTGCGGGTCGACAAGGCACGCGCCGAAGCGAAACCGCCCAGGCCCAGTGGCGACACGGTCGATTCAGCACCGCCGGCGATCATGACGTCGGCATCGCCGTACTCGATCATGCGCGCTGCGGCACCGATGCTGTGCAAACCGGTGGTACACGCTGTAACGATCGCCAGGTTCGGGCCCTTCAAACCATATTTGATCGAAAGGTTGCCAGAGATCATGTTAATGATCGAGGCAGGCACGAAAAATGGCGAGATACGGCGCGGACCGCGCTTTTCGTACTCGGACTTGGTTTCCTCGATCAGCGGCAAGCCGCCGATACCGGAACCGATGATCACGCCGATACGCTCGGCGTTTTCTTCGGTCACTTCCAGGCCGGAGTCCTGCATCGCCTGGATGCCCGCAGCCATGCCGTAATGGATAAAGGTATCCATGTGGCGGGCTTCCTTACCGGAGATGTACTCTTCGATATTGAAGCCTTTGACTTCACCAGCAAAATGCGTGGTGAATGGCTGTGCATCAAACTTGGTAATCGTGGCAATGCCGGATTTACCTTCAATGATTGCGCCCCACGCCTCGGCAATAGTATTGCCGACAGGTGAAACGCAGCCCAGGCCGGTGACAACAACACGACGGTTTTTAGAACGGCTCAAGCGATTCTCCTGAAGTCGGTCAGACAGGCTTAGGCCTTGACGTGTGCAGTGGCGTAGTCGATCGCCTGTTGCACGGTGGTGATTTTTTCAGCTTGTTCGTCAGGGATTTCCATTTCGAATTCGTCTTCCAGGGCCATGACCAGTTCCACGGTGTCCAGGGAATCGGCGCCGAGATCGTCGACGAAGGAGGATTCGATTTTGATGTCTGCTTCTGCAACGCCCAGTTGCTCAGCGACGATTTTCTTAACGCGTTGTTCGATATCCGACATGTTATGGCTCCAAAGTGTGTGTTACGGAAAGTGCGCGCATTTTATCAGGTTTGCGCGTCCGAATACTAATTTCGGTGTCTGCTGCTAATTCGACCGAAGCTGCTGCTAAAAGATGCGATTATAGACAAAAACGGCCGTTGAATCATGCCACAAACGCCCGCCCCGTCTAGCTTTCACATCAATTCATGTACATTCCACCGTTCACGTGCAGGGTCGTGCCCGTGATATATGCCGCTTGCGGCGAGGCCAAAAAGGCTACCGCCGCCGCCACGTCTTCCGGTTTGCCCAGGCGGGACAGGGGAATTTGCGTCAACAGGGCCGCGTGCTGCTCTTCGCTCAGCGCCTTGGTCATGTCGGTATCGATGAAGCCAGGGGCGATGCAATTCACGGTAATGTTGCGGCTGCCGATTTCGCGCGCCAGGGCGCGGCTCATGCCTTCCACGCCGGCCTTGGCCGCCGCGTAATTCATTTGCCCCGGATTGCCCGACGAAGCCACCACCGACGTGATATTAATGATACGCCCAGTTTTGGCTTTCATCATGCCACGCAGTACTGCGCGCGACAGGCGGCCGACGGCCGACAGGTTGGTGGAAATGACACTGTCCCACTCTTCATCCTTCATGCGCATGGCCAGCTGGTCTTGCGTGATGCCCGCATTGTTGACGAGGATCGACAAGCTGCCGTAGGTTTTCTGCACTTCGTCGACGACGGCCGCGCAACGCGCCGCATCGGTCACGTTCAGGACCAGGCCCTTGCCCGTCACGCCTTCGGCGACCAGGTAATCGGTGATCGCTTGCGCGCCGCTTTCCGAGGTGGCGGTGCCGACCACGGTAGCACCCTGTTTGCCCAGTTCGGTGGCGATGGCGCGGCCGATGCCGCGCGAGGCGCCCGTGACCAGCACGATTTGATTTGCTAAATTCATGAGTATCCTTAAATGCAAGCGCGGCAGGCAAGCTGCCGCGGTCTGATGTTTATTTGAGCTGCGTCAAAATACGTTCCAGCGATGCCTGGTCAACGATGGCGTCACCCACGAGCACGGGATCGATGCGCTTGGCCAGGCCCATCAGGACCTTGCCCGGACCGCATTCGATCACTTGCGTGATGCCGTCTGCCGCCACTTTTTGCATGGTTTCCACCCAGCGCACGGGGCTGGCTGCCTGGCGCACGAGCGCATCCTTGATGCCGGCAACGTCGTTGACGATGGCCACGTCGACGTTGTTGATCAGCGCGATCTGCGGCGCCGAGAACGTCAAGCCGGCCATGTATTCGCGCAAGCGGTCCGATGCAGGCTTCAGCAGCGACGAGTGGAATGGCGCGGAGACGGGCAGCTTCATGGCACGCTTGGCGCCCTTGGCCTTGGCCAGTTCGCAGGCGCGCTCGACGGCAGCCGTATGGCCGGCGATGACGACTTGCGCTGGCGCATTGAAATTGACAGGCTCGACCACGAGAGCCGGGTTTTCCGCCGCCGCTTCCGCACAGGCGGCGCGCACGTCGTCGTCCGACAGGCCCAGCACGACAGCCATCGTGCCCTGCCCCACCGGCACGGCTTCCTGCATGGCTTGCGCGCGGAAACGCACGAGCGGCACGGCATCCTTGAACGAGATGACGCCCGCGGCGACCAGCGCCGAGTATTCACCGAGGCTGTGACCGGCCACGACCGTCGGCACGGGGCCGCCGGCCGCCAGCCAGGCCCGGTAGAAAGCCACGGCCGCCGTCAACATCACCGGCTGCGTATTGGTGGTCAGATCCAGCTCTTCCTTCGGACCTTCGGCGATCAGCTTGCCCAGGTCGAATTGCAGGGCATCCGACGCTTCAGCGACGGTTTGCGCAACCACTGGGTTGCCGGCGAAACCGTCGAGCATCGCAATCGCTTGCGAGCCTTGGCCTGGGAAAACAAATGCAAATTGTGTCATGTCGACTCCGTTTTTTTACTATTTACTCAGAGAACCAAAGTCAGCCTTCGGCCATCACATTCTTGCCAGCACGGCGCCCCAGGTAAAGCCGCCGCCCACGCCTTCCATCATGACGTTGTCGCCCTTCTTGACCCGGCCGTCGCGCACGGCGATGTCGAGTGCCAACGGGATCGAGGCGGCAGAGGTGTTGCCATGCTGGTCGACGGTGACCACCATCTTTTCCAGAGGCAAGCCGAGTTTCTTGGCCGTGCTGTTCATGATGCGGATGTTCGCCTGGTGCGGGATCAGCCAGTCGATCTGGTCCGACGTCATGTTGGCGTGCTCCAGGGCTTCATGCGCGACTTTTTCCAGCACGGACACGGCCAGCTTGAAGACGGCCGGGCCATCCATGTACAGGAAGGCGCTACCGTCCAGCGCGCCGCCAGCCAGGCTGCCCGGCACGCTGAGGATGTTCGAGTGGCGACCGTCCGCGTGCAGCTTGGTGGCCAGGATGCCCGGCTCTTTTGACGCCGTCATGACGATGGCGCCGGCGCCGTCGCCGAACAGCACGCAGGTACCGCGGTCGTCGAAATTGAGGATGCGCGAAAACACTTCGGCGCCGATCACCAGCACGTTTTTATGCATGCCCGACTGGATGAAGCTGTCGGCCGTGGCCACCGCATACACGAAACCGCTGCAGACGGCTTGCACGTCGACGGCGGCGCAGTTGTTCGTGATGCCCAGTTTGTTTTGCACGATGCAGGCCGTGCTGGGGAAGCTGCCGAAGAAATCGGGAGTCGAGCTGGCGACGATGATCAGGTCGAGGTCGTTGCCGTTCAGGCCAGCCATTTCCAGGGCCTTCTTGGCCGCTTCCACGCCCAGGTCCGAGGAATTTTGCGTTGGCGCCGCGTAATGGCGCGCCGAGATGCCGCTGCGCGAGACGATCCATTCATCCGACGTCTCGATGCCCTTGGCGGCGAGCTGTTCGGTCAAGTCCTGGTTGGTGACGCGCTTCTCCGGCAAGTAGCTGCCGGTACCGATAATTTTGCTGTAAGTTTTGCTAAAAACAGTCATGCAAGTACCCGTCCACTAAATGGTAGAGCTTGTTGATGTAGGTTCATCCGGAACTGGCGTGCGGGGCATCAGCTCGGCGATCATGCTGGCCAAGTGCGCTTGCACGTCATTTTTTGCCGCATCAAAAGCGCGGCGCAAGGCCCATTCGAACGAATAGGCATCGGCGCTGCCATGGCTCTTGAAGACGAGGCCACGCAAGCCCAGCAGGCTGGCGCCGTTGTAACGCGAAGGATTCAAGCGGTTGCCGATGGCTTTCAGGGCCCCGCGGGCGATCAGTGCGCCCAGCATGGTAATCGGATTGCGCTTGAATTCGGAAGTGAGCACGTCTTTCATGAAGCGCGCCAGGCCTTCGATGGCTTTCAGGGTGACATTACCGACGAAACCGTCGCAGACGACGATATCGGTCGTGCCCTTGAAGATATCATTGCCTTCCACGTTGCCGTAGAAGTTCAGCGCGCCACGCTCGTGGTCGGCCTGCAGCAGCTTCGAGGTGAGTTTCACCACTTCATTGCCCTTGATATCTTCCGTGCCCACGTTCAGCAAGCCGATCGTCGGGCGCTCGATACCTTCCATGGCGGAAACGAGCACGGAACCCATGATGGCGAACTGGTGCAAGTGATGCGGTTCGCAATCGACGTTCGCGCCCAGGTCCAGCATGTAGGTCGGGCCGTTCTTTTGATTCGGCAAGATGCTGCAGATGGCCGGGCGATCGACGCCGGACATGGTTTTCAATACATAGCGCGACACGGCCATCAGGGCTGCCGTATTACCGGCGGAAACGGAGGCTTGCGCCACGCCGTTCTTGACCTGTTCGATGGCCACGCGCATGGAGGAATCCTTCTTGCGGCGCAGGGCCACTTCCAGGGGATCGTCCATGGTAACTTGTTCGGATGCATGCAATACCGACAGGCGCGGATGCGTGTCGGCTTTATGTTTCTTCAGTTCGGCACGGATCACGTCTTCCAATCCAACAAGGATCAGTTCGGCTTCAGGCTCATGTTTTACGAAGGAAATTGCTGCGGGGATAGTGACTGAGGGACCGTGATCTCCGCCCATGCAGTCGATAGAAATTTTGATTGTCATTTGTGTTGATTCAATACCGCTGCGGGCGTGCGGCAAGATGTGAATCGGACTGGAGCATATGCAGGGTGCAGCATGTCATGCACAGGCCTGGACAGCGTGATTCAAAATGACGGGTGTGCAAGATGAATTGCAGCCGATAAAAAAGAAGAAGCGGCGCCACGCCGAATAACCACGCAACACCGCTTTCATCTTACCCAACAAAAACGTCGATTACTCGTCGTTTTTGGTCTTCAACACTTTACGGCCACGATAGAAGCCGTTAGGGCTGATATGGTGACGCATGTGTGTTTCGCCGGTAACTGGCTCGACGCTCAATTGCGGCGCGACCAGGAAGTCGTGCGAACGGTGCATGCCGCGCTTGGAAGGGGTTTTCTTGTTCTGTTGAACTGCCATGATGACTCCTAATACATAAGTTCTAAAATTTTAGCACAATCGATTGGCAAATACATGCGAATCGAGTATCCCAGCGGCAAAGACTACCCGAAAATAGCCCGGACCGACATCGTTTATTACAACTACATTTCACTACACTTGCCATACTCGATTACAACACGCGTTTGACACGTTCTTTGATGGGGAAAACCCCTTTACTACTTTATTCTGGCTTCAAGTCTTTCAGGGCCGCAAACGGCGACTTCTTTTCAGTCTTGAGAGCATCGAGCTGCGCCGTATCGGGGCAGACGTCGTGTTTGGGTACCTGCGGCAGGGCCAGCAAGGCTTCATCTTCGATCAGGGCCGCGGCATCCATGTTGCGGCTGCCGACGATCACGTCGATCGATTCATCGTTGATGATTTCTTCGATCTCGTCCGCGTGCTCGTCATCCTTGCCCAGCATCAGAGTGGTCGTCGAATCAATTACGTAAGCATACGGAGTCAGGCAGCGCTGGCAAACCAGCTGAACGGTGCCGTTGACCGACAAGGTCAGCTGTGGGTAGCCCAGCTTGCTGGTGCCGCCGACGATTTTCCAGGCGATCTCGCCGGAACTATCTGCACAATCCTTGGTCAACCGGGTCATTTCAGCGACAGGAGTTACACCCTCGCGGCTCCCGCTGATACGACAAAAATCAAAGGTGTCGATCACAAAAGCATTCATTGGTAGAAAATTTCCCCGGAAAACCTGCGATAATAACAGGGTTTTTAGCACGGAGTCAAAGGCTAAGCATCTTTTTTGACGCAATTATTGCCATCAACATGACATTTCATCAACACCGTCATGCCGCATGGAGCCTCAGTTGTGGGCTCTGCGCCCTGGAATTTGCGTGAAATTCCACTGACATCGACCAGCGCGGCCATGCCGGCCGCCATCCACTACCGAATGATACCAACTTCCGCCCCATCGCGCTTGATTCTTGCATCGAGTTCGACCTACCGCAAGGAATTGCTGCAACGCCTGCGCCTGCCCTTCGAGGTGGCCGTGCCCGATCTCGACGAAAGTCCCCTGCCAGGCGAAAGCCCCAGCGCCACGGCCCTGCGCCTGGCCCAGGCCAAGGCGCAAGCCGTGCTCGACCGCTATCCTGACAGCCTCGTCATCGGCTCCGACCAGGTCGCCACACTCGATGGCGCTCAGATCGGCAAGCCCGGCAACCATGCGAATGCCCTGCTGCAGCTGCAAACCATGCGCGGGCGCCAGACCGTGTTCCACACGGCACTGTGCCTGCTCGACGGCCGCCAGAGTCCGCCTGTAGCGCAAGTGGAAGACGTCCAGACCCTCGTCACCGTACGCGACTTGCCCGATGCCGAGCTGGACGCCTACCTGCGCATCGAGCAGCCATATGACTGCGCCGGCAGCGCCAAGAACGAAGGCCTGGGCATCGCCCTGCTTGAACGCATAGCCACCACCGACCCGACCGCCCTGACTGGCTTGCCGCTGATCGCCCTCACGGGCATGCTGCGCAAGGCGGGTGTGGCGTTTTTCACATTTTAATCACCCTGGGGTCAGACCCGACGGGTCTGACCCCGGCCAATACAAAGCTAACAATATGACCGGCACCCTGTACCTGATTCCCAACCACCTCGGCCTGTCCGACGGCGCAAGCGACCCGCTGGGCCACATCATTCCAGAGCAAGTGCGGCAGATCACGTCGCAGCTCGATTATTTCGTTGCGGAAAACGCCAAGACGGCGCGCGCCTTTTTGAAATTGATCGGCAATCAGCATCCGCTGGCCAAGCCGCTGCAGGAAATCACGATTTCCGAACTGAACGTCAATACCCCGGCGCAAGCGCTGGCCGGCTTGCTGGCGCCGCTGCTGGCGGGACGCGACGCGGGCCTCGTGTCGGAAGCAGGCGTGCCCGCCGTGGCCGACCCGGGTGCCGACCTCGTGCGCCTGGCGCATCAGCACGGCATTAAAGTGCGCCCGCTGGTGGGCCCGTCGTCGATCCTGCTGGCCGTGATGGCCAGCGGCTTGAACGGCCAGAGCTTCGCCTTCAACGGCTATCTGCCCACGGACGCCGCCCTGCGCGCCAAGCGCATCAAGGAACTGGAAAGCCGCTCGCGCAATGAAAAGCAGACCCAGCTGTTCATCGAAACGCCGTACCGCAACGCCGCCATGCTGGAAGCGCTCGTGGCGCAATGCGCGCCATCGACGCTGATCTGCGTCGCCACCGACCTGAGCCTGGACACGGAAAGCGTGCAGACATGGAATGGCGGCCAGTGGAAAAAACAATTAGCCGCCGGCAAGGCGCCTGACTTCCACAAGAAACCGACCGTGTTCCTGTTGCTGGGACAGTAAACGACAAACGCCACGGAAATATTTACCGTGGCGTTTGCTTTGCTTTGCTTCACTACGATAGTCACGACAACTGACAAAACCGTAGCGAGCGGAAGGGAGAGGTGGCTAAGAAGCGCAACCGTACTCTAGTACGGTGAGCATCGCAGGCCGCCTATACCGACGCGCAGTAGGTTTGGTCAGGTGCCTTCAGACGCGACGGGTGCCCGTGTTCTTCTGTCCGCCCTTGCCCGTTTCCAATACAAACTTCGCGCCATCATCGCGGCCCAGCACCTTCACCAGGTACGGCATGACTTCGCGCAACATCGGCTCCAGGGTGTACGGCGGGTTCAAGATGAACATACCGCTGCTGTGCAAGCCGAAGCCGTCCGGCGACGGGGTGTTGACCGTCAGGGTCACGTGCAGCCAGTCCGAGCTGGGCAGTTGCTTGAGCTTGTCGGCGAACTGGCGCGATTCCATGCGCTGCAGCACCGGGTACCAGACGGCATACATGCCGGACGGGAAGCGCACGAGGGCGTCGGCCAGGGTATCCTTGACCTTGCGGTAATCCATCTTGTCTTCATACGGCGGGTCGATCAGCACCAGCGCGCGGCGCGATGGCGGCGGCAGCAGCGCTTTCAGGCTCTGGAAGCCGTCGGCCTTGGTGATGAGCACGCGCTTGCCGCGCACGGTCGGACGCTCGCCCTGGGCCAGCGCATGCGCCTCGACCTTGCGGAAATTGTCGGCCAGAATCTTGGCATCGGCTGGATGCAGCTCGAACAGGCGCAGACGGTCTTGCTCGCGGCTGACCTTGTCGGCGCAGTACGGCGAACCCGGGTAGTAGCGCATCTTGCCGCTCGGATTCATTTCCTTGATCAGCTTCATGTACTCGGCCAGCGAGGCCGGCAGGTCCGTGCGGTCCCACAGGGGCGCGATGCCCGTTTCGTATTCGGCGTTTTTCGAGGCATAACCGCCGTCGAGCGCATACACCCCTGCGCCGGAGTGGGTATCGATATAACTATAGGCGGTATCTTTTTGATTCAGATATTGCAACAACTGAATCTGCACATAATGCTTCAACACATCGGCGTGATTACCCGCGTGAAAGGCGTGGCGGTAACTCAACATAAGCTGGCTAATTCCATAATAAAAATAAATAAAGGCGGGAGCGCTGACACCGGGCAGGGCATGAAAACAGACTGGAGGGGTCAGGCTGCGGGGCCAGGAAACAGCATGGACCAGCGTAATCAGCGCGCAATTACCAGCATTATCCACCAGAAAGGTGGATTGCATCAAAAAACACGGCTAAACAAGCCCATGCATTCCCGGGACTGGCATCGCCGGGCGCGGTAGAATACGCGCATCGGGCGCCCCCGCCCATCCGCCTACCAATAGAAACGACCATGCACAGCCTGACCCTCACGACCGATAACCGCGCCGACGTCGCGGCAACCCTGGCCGGCCCGCGCTGGACGGTGGCCTGCCTGTGCGCGCTGTGGTGCGGCACCTGCGGCAGCTACCGCGCCACGTTCGAGGAACTGGCCGCGCGCCACCCGGACACCGTCTTCGTCTGGATCGACATCGAAGACCAGGCCGACGTGGTGGGCGACCTCGACATCGACAACTTCCCCACCCTGTTGATACAGCGCGAGGACAATGTCGCCTTCTTCGGCACCGTGCTGCCCGACGGCGGCCTGGCGCACCGCATGGTGCAGGCGCAGCAGGCGCTCAGCGCCGAGGAACTGGCCGCGCTGGCCGGCAGCACGCAGGAACGGCGCGACTGGCAGCGCGACTGCAATCTGCGCCACATGCTTGCCGCCACCCTGGCCTGATCCACATCAAGCCAGGCGCAGCGGCAGGCTGCGCAGCCTTTTCCCCGTCAGACTGAACACGGCGTTGGCCACGGCCGGCGCAATCGGCGGCGTGCCCGGTTCGCCCACGCCTTCCGGATGCTCGGCGCTGGCGATGATGATGGTTTCCACCTCGGGCGTCTGCCCCATGCGCAGCACGGGATAGTCATGGAAGTTGCCCTGCTCGACTCTCCCCTCCTTGAACGTGATCTCGCCGCCCAGCGCCGCCGACAGGCCGAACAGCACGGCCGACTCCATCTGCTGGGCGATGATGTTCGGATTGACGGCAATGCCGCAATCGATGGCGCACACGACGCGCTGCACGCGGATTTCTCCGTTTTCCACCGACACCTGCGCCACTTGCGCGACGATGCTGCCGAACGACTGGTGCAAGGCCACGCCATGCGCATGGCCGGGCGGAGGACTGCCCGCCCTGGCGACGGCCGCATCGAGCACGGCCAAATGGCGCGGATGCCGCACCAGCATGGCGCGGCGGAAGGCGATACCATCCTGCCCTGCCGCATGCGCCAGCTCGTCGATAAAGCTTTCCTTGAAGAACGCGTTGTGCGAATGCCCGACCGAGCGCCAGTAGCCGACCGGCACGGCACTGTCGGCGATCACGTGGGCGATGCGCTGGTTGGCGATTTCATACGGCATGTCGAATTCGCCTTCGGCCGTGGTCTTGTCCGGCCCCGCGCCGGGCAAGCCGAAATTGCGCTGCAGGTATTGATGCGTGATGGAGCCGCTGACGGATTTATTGTCCCAGGAAGCGATGCGGCCATGCTCGTCGAGGCGGGCCGCAAAGCGGGCCAGCGCGGCGGGACGGTACATATCGTGCTTTGTGTCCTGTTCGCGCGTCCACACCAGCTGCACGGGCGCGCCATCGCACTGCAGCGCGATGGCCACGGCTTGCGCCACCATGTCCACTTCCAGGCGGCGGCCGAAACCGCCACCGAGCAGCAGCACCTCGATGCTGACGTCTTTCGCATCGACGCCGGCCACTTTCGCCGCCACGTCGACGGCGATGCCGGGCGCCTGCGTCGAGGCCCACAGCATCACCTTGCCATTTTTCACCTGCGCGGTGCAGTTGACGGGCTCCATGGCGGCATGCGCGAGGAACGGTGCGCGGTACTCGGCGCTGACCTGCCGCATGCCCTGCACGGCTTTACTTTCCACCTCGCCGCTGGCGTGATAGGCATAACCGGCTTCGGTGTCCAACAGGCGGGCAAATTCCGCGTAGACGCCGGCGCTGGACAAGTTCGCTTGCGGGCCAGCCTTCCACTGCGTCGGCAAGGCGGCCGCCGCCTGCTTCGCGCGCCACCAGGTGTCCGCCACCACGGCCGCGCACGAGACGCTGCGCTGCGCCAGCTGCGGCGTCAGGTCCAGCACTTTTTTCACACCGGGCATGGCGAGTATGGGCGCCGCGTCGAACGCGGACAGGCTATCGCCCAGGCGCGGCGGCAGATGCAGGGCCGCGTACAGCATGCCGGGCGGACGCGCATCGATGCCGAAACGCGCGCTGCCATTGACCTTCGACGGCGTATCGCGGCGCGGCGCTGGCTGGCCGATCAGTTTGAAATCCTTGGGCGACTTCAGCACGGGCGTACCCGGATCGATAACGGCGGCGCGCTGCGCCAGGCTGGCGTAGCTGGCGCGCCGGCCGTCCGGATGCAGCACTTCACCGTCCTGCGTGCGGCACTGCGCGGCCGGCACCTGCCACAACGCGGCGGCGGCGCCTACCAGCATGGCGCGCGCCGACGCCCCCGCCTCGCGCATGGGGCCCCAGCCATCTTTCACGCTCGACGAACCGCCCGTGACGATCACGCCCAGCTCGCGCGCCGCCTTGGCGACCGTCCACTGCGCCAGCGCCTTCAAGCGCCCCTGGTCGTCCGGATGGAAAGGCAGGCTGTCCTTGAGCATGGCGACATTGCCGAAGATTTTATCGTTCGGCGCCTGTATCAGTTTGACGCTGGCCAGCGGCACGTCGAGCTCCTCGGCCACCAGCATCGGCAAGGCCGTGTGCACGCCCTGCCCCATTTCGCTGCGCGGCATGGCCAGGGTCACCGTGCCATCCGTGCCGATGGCCAGCCAGCCGTTGAGGGCCACGGCGCCATCCTGAAGCGGCAGCGGCGCACTGCCATGCAGGCGCTGGCGCGGCGGCAGCACGCCCCAGCCCAGCACCAGGGCGCCCACGCCGGCCACGCCGAGACCAAGGCCGCCGAGCAGGAAACGGCGACGCGACGGGGAGGAGTGTGCGGCCATGGGCTGTCCTTTATAGTAGTGAGTGATCGATCCAGCGCTCCAGCATATCCTGTGCCAGCACCGGACGGCTATAAAAATAACCTTGCGCCAGCTTGCAGCCATGGCGCAGCAGGAAAGCGGCCTGCTCTTCCGTCTCCACGCCTTCGGCAATCACGGACAAATGCATGCTCTTGCCCAGCTGGATGATGGCAATCGCAATCGCCTCGTCGTTGACGTCTGTCGATATATCCTTGATGAAGGAGCGGTCGATCTTCAGGGTCTGCACGGGCAGCTGTTTCAGATACGCGAGCGAGGAATAGCCGGTGCCGAAATCGTCGATGGCCAGGCCCACGCCGATGGCGTGCAAGTCGTTGATGAAACCGAGGGCGTCCCCCGTGTTCATGATGACGGATTCCGTCACTTCCAGCTGCAGGCGCTGCGGCTCGAGGCCCGTTTCCTTCAATATGGCGGCCACCATGCCGGCGATGCTGCCCCGCTCGAACTGTTTTACGGACAGGTTGACGGCCATCTTCGGCACGTGCAAGCCCTGCGCCTGCCAGCGCATCATCTGGCGGCACGCTTCGTCGAGCACCCATTTGCCCAGCTGGTTGATGAAACCGCTGTCTTCGGCTAGCGGGATGAAGCGGGCCGGCGGCACCAGGCCCAGTTCCGGATGGTTCCAGCGCACCAGCGCCTCGACGCCGACCAGGCGGCCCGTGTCGATTTCCACCTGCGGCTGGTAATTGAGGAACATCTCGTTCTTCTCGATCGAGCGGCGCAAGAAGGTTTCCAGGCGCAGCCGCTCGACGCCCTCGCCCGTCATCGACGGCGCATAGAAGCGGTAGCCATTGCGCCCGCGCGCCTTGGCCTGATACATGGCCACGTCGGCATTGCGGATCAACATGTTCAAGTCCAGCGCATCGTCCGGATACAGGCTGATGCCCACGCTGCAGGTGACGAACAGTTCGTGGCCGGCCACCGTGAACGGCTGGTCGAACATGGTCATCAGTTTTTCCGCCACCTGCGTGGCACCATACTCGCCGTCGATGCGTTCGAGCAGGACGATGAATTCGTCGCCGCCCAGGCGCGCCAGGGTATCTCCTTCGCGCAGGCGGGCCGCCAGCTGGCCGGCCACCTTTTGCAGCAATTCGTCGCCCACATGGTGGCCCAGGGTATCGTTGACGTTCTTGAAGCGGTCCAGGTCGATGAACAGCACGGCCAGCTGTTCCTGGTCGCGCGCGGCGCGCAGCAGCGCGTGCTGCAGGCGGTCGTGGAACAGCAGGCGGTTCGGCAGCGCCGTCAGCGGATCGTGGTGGGCCATGTGGTCGAGCTTTTCCTGCGACTGCTTGATCAGGGTGATGTCGCTGAACACGCCCACGTAATGGGTGGTGACGGCGCGCGTGTCACGCACGGCGCTGATGGTCAGCCATTCCAGGTACACCTCGCCGTTCTTGCGCCGGTTCCAGATCTCGCCGCGCCAGAAGCCCGAGACGGCCAGTTCATCCCACAGGGCCTGGTAAAACGCGGCGTCGTGGCGCTCGGAACGCGTCAGCGACGCATGCTGCCCCAGCGCCTCGGCTTCGGCGTAACCGGTGATCTGCGTGAAGGCGGGATTGACGGTGACGATGATGCCATCCGCGTCGACCACCATCACGCCATCGGCGATATGTTCGAGCACGGTGGCCGACAAACGCAATTTCTCCTCGGCTTCCTTGCGCGCCGTGATATCGGCATACACCCAGATGCTGCCTTCGTTGGGGCGCAGCGGATCGAGCGCGCAGCCGCTCACCAGCGCCCAGAACAGGCTGCCGTCGCGGCGCTTGTACTGGCGCTCCTCGCTGAAATCGCCGCCCGCGGCCAGGGCCGGATACTGGCGCTCGCCCGCCTCTTCGAAGTCATACGAACTGGTAAACACGATGGCGGTGGAACTGCCCGTCATTTCGGCATGGCCGTAGCCAAACAGTTCCTCGCAGCGGCGGTTGACGGAAATGATGCGGCGGTGGCGTACGAACATCACGCCGAACATCACGTTGTCGAGGATGGCGCTCTGCTCCGTCAGCAGCGCTTCGATGCGCATCTCGTGGTGCTTGCGCTGGCTGATGTCGGCGATGATGCCGTCGATCCAGATGACGCCCTGCTCGCCCACCTGCGGCTGGCCATTCTCGGCCACCCAGCGCTCGATGCCGAAAGCGTCGATGATGCGATATTCCAGCGCATATGGCCGTTCGTCAAGCACGGCCTGGCCGACGGCGCGGCGGTGCTCGCGGCGGTCTTCCGGGCAGATCAGGTCGGCCCAGGCATGCGTGGTGCCGCGCATGAACTGGCGCGCCGAATAGCCGGAAATATCTTCGATGGCATCGCTGACGAAATCGATGGGCCCATCGGGCCGGTAGCGGAAGACGGCGCCCGGCACCTGCGTGACGATGGTGCGGAAACGCTCTTCGCGCTGACCCACATCCTCGAACAGCTGGCCGATGGCCGCGCGCATTTGCTCGAGCTGGGCCGTCAGGCGACCCAGTTCGTCATTGCTGTGCGATGCCAGCGGCGTGTCGAAATCGCCGTGCGACAGGCGGTCGGAAAAGCGCGTCAGGCGGCGCAGGGGTTTCAGCAGGCGGCGGTTCAGGAACAGCACGATCAGCGCCATCGACACGGCCAGCTGCGCGCCCAGCACGAAAATATAGGACATCTGCTTTTCGCGCAGTTCCTGCTGGCTGCGCGCGTCGTCCATCTCGACGATGACGTGGCCGATGCGTTCGCCGCGCACGAGGATGTCGCGCCCGGCGCGGTACAGATTGCCCACGGGCCGCTGCGGCGCCTGCAAGCTGATGAATTCCGTGTCGCCCTGCCCCAGCACCTTCACCAGCAGCACGGAACGGTCGCGCATCACCGACTCGACCAGCGAATGGGCCGATTCCGCATTCATGTTCCACAGCGACTCCTGCATGCCCAGCGCCAGGATATCGACATTGCGCTGCAAGGCCTCGTTCAGGCTGGTGCGCGCCGACTGGCGCTCATGCACGCCGACGAGCACATAGCTGCCGAAGATGGCGGGCACGACAAGGCCGCCAAATACCACCAGCAGCAAGGCGCCATAGATCGACGAGCCGTACAGCACGCGCAGGCTGGCGCGCAGGCGCTGGTAAGGTGAGTTAAACATGCGGCAACAGGGCAACAGGGATCAGGCGGGCGATCATTGAACTTTACAGGGGAAGTCGGGTGGTCAGGCGGGAAGAAACTTTTTTCAGGAGCAATTATGCATGGAAAAAGCGGGATAAGTCACCAATAAACACGCGCCAGCGGCAACCTCATGTCATATAGACAGGGTTGAAAAACCACACGCGGGCCGGCGCGCCAGGCCGGCGCCAGCAGAAAAACGCTTGGCTTGCTATCATCGCGCCACTTTACCTAGAGGAACCACCATGACCTTCTCCATCTACTCCGCTTCGATCCCCGTCTTCAAACAGATCCTGGGCAGCCTGGCCGCCATCCTGGACAAGGCGGAAACGCACGCGCAAGACAAGAAAATCGACCCGAACGCCCTGCTGCAGTTCCGCTTGTTCCCGGACATGCTGCCGTTCGTGCGCCAGATCCAGATCGCCACCGACTTCGCCAAGGGCTGCGGCGCGCGCCTGGCCGGCGTGGCCGTGCCACCGTATGAAGACAGCGAACAGAGCTTTGCTGAGCTGAAAGCGCGCATCGTGAAAACCATCGCCTTCCTGGACAGCCTGCCGCAAGCGGACATCGACGGCAGCGAAACGCGCGCCATCACCACGGGCAGCGGCGAAAAGACCAAGCACTTCACGGGCCAGACCTATCTGTTCCACTACGCGCTGCCGCACTTCTTCTTCCACGCGACGACGGCGTACGACATCCTGCGCCACAATGGTATCGAAGTCGGCAAGAAAGATTTTATTGGCAGCTATTAATCGTTAGCGTCAACAGTACCGGGGTCAGACCCTCGCGGCCGCCAACGCTGAGCTCTGCGTTAGCGTCCTTGGGGGTCTGACCCCAGCAGTTGCATTTGGGTTAAATCAGGTATTCCGGCGCGGATACCCCTGCGCCAGTATCCTCACCCACACTACTTCCTTCTCTTCATCCGTCATCGATACCCAGTGGGCCACTTCCACCACGGTGCGGCCGCAGCCGCGGCAGATTTCATCGAAAGTCGTCGAGCACACGGCCACGCAGGGCGTGTCTGGACGCGGCGGCAATTCCTTGTCAGCCATCAGGATACCTTCGGCAAGCCGAGCTTTTCCCAGCCTTCGGCGCCCAGCGCTTCCAGGGTGGCGATATTCTTGTCGAAGATGTCCGACGCTTCCGGGAAGGCCTCGACGGCGCGCTCGATGCTGTCTTCGCGCAGCAGGTGCAGGGTCGGGTACGGCGAGCGGTTCGTGTAGTTGCTGATGTCGTCCTCGAACGTCTCGGCAAACTGGTAGTTCGGGTGGAAACTGGCCACTTGCAGTTCGCCGGCCAGGTGCATGTCTTCCACGGCCGCGTCGGCCACATCGAGAAACTCGTTGTAGTCGAGGAAATCGTTCAGGGTGTACGGGTGGATCAGCAGGGTCGTGTCGATCTGCTCGGGATCCGTGTCGGCCAGGGTTTGCAGCTCGTCCATCAGCATCGCCAGCAAATCTTCGGGATTGCTCGATTCGCACACCACATAACGGATCTGCTTCTTGACGTGCACGGCCTTGGCGAACGGGCACAGGTTCAGGCCGATCACGGCCTTTTCCAGCCAGGCAACGGTATTGGCGATGATGACGGCGTTGTCGTCGTCGTGGCGCGGCGGGGTGTTCATATACTTGACTCTCTATTAATAAAGCGGCCGGCGGCTGAATGGCCGGCCAAAGCCAAATTGTACGCACTTTTGCGCAGCCTCATACCGGGCGCCGTCCAGGCTTGCGCCATGACCGTGGCCATGTATGCTATAACAGCGGCCAAATCGCACATCTGGCAAATTAAATTTGTAATAATTGCATTATTAGCGACTGGAAACATCGCTATTGACGCCTATGTGCTGTCATCATGCTGACATAATTCTTGACTCCGGCATGTGGATATACGTACACTCGCAGCTTAATCATGGGTCTGTCCGATGTTTCTCCGACGACAACAATGGAACACTATGCACGAAAACTCCTTTAAATCTACCGTCCTGGCGGCGTTGGCCCTGGCGCTTGCGCCCGCCCTCAGCCAGGCGTACGAAGCCGGTGTTGAGAGCGATAACGCGCCAGTCGCCGCCACCACGCCCGCCCTGATCCCGATGACCGCCCAGGTCACGGCGAAACTCCCCACCCTCGACAACCGCCTGCAAAAGACCGACCGTCTGCTGAAAAACCTCAGCGACAATTCCGATCCGCTGCGCGAAGCCGACGTCTGGGGCCGCATCCGCAGCGGCTATGCGATTCCCGACATCAACAACCAGCTGGTAGCGAATCACGTCAACTGGTACGCCACCCGCCCCGACTACATCGCCCGCACGACGGCGCGCGCCTCGCGCTACATTTTCCACGTGGTGCAGGAACTGGAAAAGCGCGGCATGCCGACGGAACTGGCCTTGCTGCCATTCATCGAGTCCGCCTTCAACCCGCAAGCGTTCTCGAGCGCCAATGCGGCAGGCATGTGGCAATTCGTGCCCGCCACGGGACGCGATTTCAACCTCAAGCAAAACATGTTCAAGGACGAGCGCCGCGGCGTGCTGGCCTCGACCGATGCGGCCCTGACCTACCTGCAGCGCCTGTATGACATGTTTGGCGACTGGCAACTGGCCCTGGCCGCCTACAACTGGGGCGAAGGCTCGGTGCAGCGCGCCATCAAGAAAAACCAGGCGATGGGCAAGCCGACCGACTTCGAAAGCCTGGCCGACCTGATGCCGGCCGAAACGCGCAACTACGTGCCGAAACTGCAAGCGGTGAAAAACATCATCGCCAATCCGGCCCAGTTCGGCCTGACCCTGCCCGTGGTCGACAACCAGCCCTATTTCACGGCCATCGACAAGACCAGCGACATCGACATCACCGTCGCCGCCCAGCTGGCCGAACTGTCGATGGATGAATTCAAGGCCTTGAATCCGCAATTTAACCGCCCCGTCATCATCGGCGGCGAAAAGACGAAGATTCTGTTGCCACAGGAAAACGCCGCCAAGTTCACCACCAACTTGGCGCAATGGGGCCATGCCTTGTCGAGCTGGACCACGCACAAGATCACCAATGCGCGCGAACGCATCGAAACCCTGGCGTCGAAATTCGGCACCACGGCCGACGTGCTGCGCCAGGCCAACAACATTCCCCAGCGCACGCGTTTGCGCGCCGGCTCCACCATCCTCGTGCCGAAAACCTCGGCCACGATGAACAGCGACATCACCCAGGAAATCGCCGACAGCGCCACCATGCTGCTGGAAGCGGACCGTCCTGAACGGGTCGCCAAGGCTGTGCGCCGCGTCACCAAGGGCGGCAAGGTGCAAGCGGCGCCAATTTCCCTGGTAAAACCACGCATCCAGCGCGGTGGCAACAGTCGCGCCAAGGCACGTCACTGATCGCCTGATCCGTATTGAGACACCCCACCGGCCGCCACAGCTTTGCTGTCGCGGCCGGTTGCACATCCGCCTTCCCGCCCACCTACCCAGACAGGAGTCGTCATGGCTTTCTTGCAAGGCAAAAAAATCCTCATCACGGGCTTGCTGTCGAACCGTTCCATCGCCTATGGCATCGCCAAGGCTTGCCACCGCGAAGGCGCCATCCTCGCCTTCACGTATGTGGGTGTACGCTTCAAGGAGCGCATCACGGAATTTGCGGCGGAATTCGGCAGCGAACTGGTGTTCGACTGCGACGTGTCCAGCGATGAACAGATCAGCGCCGTCTTCAGCGACCTGGCGCACCACTGGGATCAGTTGGACGGCCTGGTGCACGCCATCGGTTTTGCGCCGCGCGAGGCGATCGCCGGCGACTTCCTCGACGGCCTGTCGCGCGACAGTTTCCGCATCGCGCACGACATTTCCGCCTACAGCTTTCCCGCCATGGCCAAGGCCGCCCTGCCCCTGCTGCATCCGGGCGCGTCGGTCCTGACCCTGACCTACCTGGGCGCCGTGCGCGCCGTGCCCTACTACAACACCATGGGCCTGGCCAAGGCGTCGCTGGAAGCATCCGTGCGCTACCTGGCCGAATCGCTGGGTCCGCGCGGCATCCGCGCCAACGGCATTTCCGCCGGCCCCATCAAGACCCTGGCCGCTTCCGGCATCAAGGATTTCAGCAAACTGCTGGGTTTTGTGGCCGAGCACGCCCCGCTGCGCCGCAATGTCACCATCGAAGAGGTCGGCAACACGGCCGCCTTTCTGCTGTCCGACCTGGCCTCGGGCATCACGGGCGAAATTACCTACGTCGATGGCGGCTTTTCGCAAGTAATGGCCGTCAATCCCGAAATAGAGTGATGCGGTGACCTACATTGGAGGCATCGCATGACGCGCTCCTCGCACCCCAGGAAAGAAATCGAAGCGGCGCTGCGCCACGCGGAAAGCCAGGGCTGGCGAGTGGAAGTGGGCGGCAGCCATGCCTGGGGCAAAATGTCGCCCCTACAATGACGACGGCTGCCGCTGCGGCGAATTCTGCATCGCCTGCATCTGGAGCACGCCAAAAACCCGGGCAACCACGCGCGGGCGATCCGCCGGGTGGTCGACAATGGCACTTTCAACAAACTGATGCACGACTGCATGCAACGCAAATCCAGGGGATAACCATCATGGATTACATCTTCACTCTCAAGTACCGCCTGCCCGACCACGAACACGACCTCGACGCGCTGGCCGGGCGCCTGGGCAGCGGCGGTTGCGACGACGCCCTGGTCGGCGTCGGTCAAGCGGGACGCCTGGCACTGGAATTCACGCGCGAGGCCAGCAATGCCAGGGAGGCGCTGCTCAGCGCCCTGGCCGACGTCAAGGCCATCGTGCCCGAGGCCGTGCTGGTCGAGGCCTCGCCCGACTCCGTGGGCCTGACCGACGTGGCGCAGGTACTGGGCCTGTCCCGGCAAAACCTGCACAAGCTGATGAGCAAATACCGCCACAGCTTTCCCGTCCCCGTACATGAAGGCAGCGCCACCATCTGGCACCTGGACGATGTGCTGGCGTGGCTGGACGCAAAGGGAACGTATCAGCTGGAACGCAGCCTGGTCGAACTGGCGCAGGTCACCCGGCAAATCAACCTGGCCAGGGAAACGCGACAGGCGCCGCCGCTGCCAGCCGACATCATGGCCATGCTCAACTGAACGGGCGAAAACTACGTATTCCTACTGATTTCGCATAGGAAACATGCGCAAAACGTGGTAGGACTTTCGTTTCTTCCCATTTAGACCGTGCAAAACGACGTCAAATACGGTATAGTGTCGTTGTGCGCTGCAATATGTTCCCTTGAAGCGATGGCAACACCGCAGTCATGCACTACAAACTTAGCAGCTTCGCAAGCCTTAGCGCATCCACAGGATGCCGCTTATAAAGCCCTCCCGCCTTGTGTGTCGCACCTGACACCGTCCCGGCGCAAAGCTTTTGTGCCGAAATTTCTTTCTAGTTGAGTCATTTCGTTTTGGTTGGCGTTGCTATTTTGCGTTCTGCTTTTTGCAAGAACGCTGATTTTTACGAAAGAAAAGAATGACATTTGAATCCTTAGGCCTGCATCCGTCCATCATCGCCGCTCTGACCGAATCGGGCTACACCGCGCCAACCGCGGTACAGTCGCAAGCGATTCCAGCCGCGATCGAAGGCCGTGACCTGCTGGTCTCGTCGCAGACCGGTTCGGGCAAGACCGCAGCTTTCATGCTGCCGTCGCTGCACAAACTGGCCAGCGCCGAACAAAGCGCCGCCGGCAAGACGCCGAACCAGGAAATGCAAGCATCGCGCGCCCGCGGCGAGCGTCCACGTTTCAAGGCTGCCCAGCCAAAAATGCTGGTGCTGACGCCAACGCGCGAACTGGCCCTGCAAGTGACCACCAACACCGACAAGTACAGCACCGGCATCCGCCGCATCAAGGCTGTGTCGATTCTGGGCGGTATGCCTTACCCTAAACAGATGCAATTGCTGGCCAAGAATCCTGAGATTCTGGTCGCCACCCCTGGCCGTCTGATCGACCACATGGACTCGGGCAAGATCGACTTCTCGCAACTGGAAATCCTGGTGCTGGACGAAGCCGACCGCATGCTGGACATGGGTTTCATCGACGACATCGAAAAAATCGTGGAAGCGACGCCAGAAGGCCGTCAAACCATGCTGTTCTCGGCAACCCTGGACGGCGTCGTGGGCAACATGGCCCGCCGCATCACGAAGAACCCGCTGGTCATCCAGGTGGCAAGCTCGAGCAACAAGCATGAAAACATCACCCAGCGCGTCCACTTCGTCGACGATCTGTCGCACAAGAATCGCCTGCTGGACCACCTGCTGCGCGACGAATCGCTGGACCAGGCTGTTGTGTTCACCGCCACCAAGCGTGACGCCGACACCATCGCCGACCGTCTGAACATCGCCGGTTTCTCGGCTGCCGCCTTGCACGGCGACATGCATCAGGGCGCGCGCAACCGCACCCTGGACGGCATGCGCCGCGGCCAGGTCAAAGTGCTGGTTGCCACCGACGTTGCCGCCCGCGGTATCGACGTGCCGACGATCACCCACGTGTTCAACTACGATCTGCCGAAGTTCCCTGAAGACTACGTCCACCGCATCGGCCGTACCGGCCGCGCTGGCCGCAATGGCCTGGCCATCTCGCTGGTGAACCACGCTGAAGGCATGAACGTCAAGCGTATCGAACGCTTCACCAAGCAATTGATCCCGGTCAATGTCATCGAAGGTTTCGAACCGAAGAAAACGGCATCGGCACCACGTTCGAGCGCCCGTCCAGGCGGCTGGAAACCAGGCGACAACCGTGGCGGCGCGAAGCCAGGCCAACGCACGTTCAGCAAGCCGGGCGCACCACGCAAGGACGGCGCTCCTAGCACCGGCGGCGGCTACAAGGGTTCCAACCCGCGCAGCACCGACGGCGCACGCCGCAGCTACGGCGACCGTTAATCACGATTAGCCGCTGCAAATTACAGCACGAGAAAAAGCCACCAGAGTGATCTGGTGGCTTTTTTTTGCCCGTCGATTTGACAGCCACACCGGCTGACTGCCTTCTCGGGAAAGATTTCCTATCATAAAAAACGAAAATACTTTCAGATAAAAAACATAAAGACGTCGAATAATCACATACGTTACTCAAGATCAAACTTCACCGACATTTTCAGAATATAGTCACATCAGGGAATACAGATAACGATAGATTCAATAATGCAGCCAAGACTGGAAATTTCCGCCATGAATTCCAATCCTGTACCGGAAAGCGACACCACCGATCCGGAGGATAAATCCTCGATCGGGTCGAAAATACATGCAATGGATCTTCGAATGAACCGCCTCGAAAATCCGGAACACGGAAGATTTGAAATAATTCAAAAAAGAACAAGCTTCCTGGCCTTACTCATTGGCATACTTTTAAGTGCAATTTCTCTTTTTGACATGTTCTGGAGCCAGCCACGCAATGAACTTTTCAGGGATATGGAAGAATTCAACAAATCCGTGAATGCCGTGTCAAATCTGCGCCAGAACATGATCCAGATTCAATATCAATCAAATAATCCCCAAATGCTGATGGCGATGAATTCCATGGTATCTCCACAGGTACTGGCAAACATACAATATGCCACGGCATTGCTACCGCGCCTCGGCGACCATGCGGGAATTCCCCAACTATTGGTGTTGATATCGGAAGCGTTGAATATTTATGACTGGAAAAGTGCCACTACCTTGGTTGAACGGGCCGTCGCCATCAAGGATGCGGTGCCCTCGATGCAATCGGAAGCGAGACGATACAAGGCGCGACTGATGTTTTCGACCGGAAAAATACAGGAAGGACGGGCTGCTTTTCAGGATTCCCTGAATGTACTGCGCGGCGAATCTGCGTTCGGCATTAATGGCGCGAGAGCCTACATTATCGCGGATTGGGCAATTTCCGAATTCGCCATGGGAGACTGCAATTCCGGGAACGAACGGATCGGACAATTCATTCAGCTCTTGCAAGACCCGGAAATTCTACCGCTCCCCCGTTTGGGATTAATTTCCACACTAAAAAATCAGCTTGAGCAGATCCAGTCAAGAAAGAAAAGGTGCTCCTTCCCCAAAGAACTGGAAGATGCAAGCTAACCGCTGATGTCAAAGTCACTGCGCCAAAATTATCCGCGCCATATAATTCAAGCATCGCCACTGAAAAATGAAAACCTTAACAGTATCGCTGTCGCTTATTGTGTTGGCCGCCATCCTCGGCCCGCCAGCCGTCGCGCAAGTCATCCTTCAACCCATGGGAGTAGCCCCCATCATTGCCGGGCAAACCATGACATGCGGCGGCGCGGTTTCTTATGTGGCCGCCATCCCGGATATTGCAATGGCACGGCCAGGTGTATTATTATTCCGCCCTGATTTTTTCTACCTTCCGCCTTTTATACAATGGTATGTCTATACGCATGAATGTGCGCATCAATATGTAGGCAGCAACGAAAGGGCCGCAGATTGTTGGGCAATACAACTGGGAAGAGATCAGGGATTTTTGCCGCCGCAAGCCATTCATCAAATATGCGCCTTCACATTCCCCAACCCGGGCGACTGGACGCATTTGCCAGGTCCCATACGTTGCGCAGAAATGCAAATGTGCTACGCACGTGGCCAATAAGCGGCTGCGGCCATCGATGTCGCTACACAACTATTTCTTCGACACCTTCTGGCGCGACAGCTTGCGCAGCTTGGCCTGTTCGAAGCGCGCGTGCTGTTCCGGTGTCTCGAGCACCAGCGGCGGCACGGCCACCGGCTTGCGGTTGGCGTCGACAGCCACCATCGTGAAATAGCAGCTGTTGGCGTGGCGCACGAGGCGCTGCTGGATGTTTTCCGTCACCACGCGGATACCCACTTCCATCGACGTCGTACCCGTGTAATTGATCGAGGCGAGGAACGTCACCAGCTCGCCCACGTGAATAGGCTGCAGGAACATCACCTGGTCCACCGACAAGGTCACCACATAGCTGCCCGAATAGCGGCTGGCGCAGGCGTAGGCGACGCTGTCGAGGTATTTCAGGATGGTGCCGCCGTGCACGTTGCCGGAAAAGTTGGCCATATCGGGCGTCATCAGGACCGTCATCGTCAGTTCGTGGGCCGACCAGTTCATCGCGCTGTCCAAAGTGTTCTCCAAGGGGGAAATTAAAAGTGAGGGAAGATGTGAAAACCGGCCCCAGGGGCCGGTTGCGAGCCTTACAGGCCCAGGGTGTCGATGTCGGCCAGCGATTCGCGGCCCTTGTCGGAAATGTCGTGGCCTTCGCCTTCGGCGCGCGCCACGATGTGGGCTTTCTTGCCCAGGAAATACGCCACGTCCGTATCGAGCTTGGTCAGCGGATCGGTGGCGACAGCGCGCAAACCCATGATGCAGCGGCGCAGGAACAGCAGTTGTTGTGCTTTCTCGGTGATGGACAGACGGCCGTCGCGTGCATAGCTGAGCAGCTTCAGGCCCGACAGGCGCTTGGCATTGCGGGCAACGCAAGCACTGGGGCGCTCGGTCTTGATGCCGCGTGCAACTTGCTCCAGCGCGTCATATTCATCGGTTGTTAATTTCTCGTTCTTCATTACTTTTCCATAAAAGGCCAGGTGTTCGGCCCCCATGGTACGCGCCCCGCTGCGCATCGGCAACAGGCAACGTGAATCTACCGCCGCCCGCCATGCGGCCAGGCGACGGAAACACGGGCGTGACGACCGTTATTTGTAGCTGCGCAGCAGCAGCCATGCCAGGCCGCAACCAGCCACGGCGCCCGCCAGGGCCAGCGCCACGAGGTGTTTGCTGGTGATCACGGGCCGCCGGCCCAGGTAGATTTTGTTATGCAAGGAATTGCCCACGATGGTCTCCTGTACAAGAATTTTTATGATGTCTCATTATAAGAACAGAATCGTGACGGCCGCATGACACTCAGCAGTTGGAGCTTGATTTGTATCCGCAAGGCAACATTTATGCGCATTTTTGTTGTTTAAATGGCGTGCCTCTGGCGAGGCCCGCGCCTTCCATTTCCGATTGGAAATAAACATGGCGCGCACCTGCCCGCCGCAAGCCATGGCGCGGTGCCATGGTCCGAAAACCGCTCAATGCATTTTCACGGGCGGCGGTGGCGGCGTCGGTTCCTCGACCGGCACGGGGTCGATGTGCGGCGGCGGTTCCGGCGGCGGCTTGAGGGGATCGCCTTCCGGCGGTGGCGGCATATCGGGTTCGGGCGTGCTGTGCGCACGCAGCGGGGCAAGATGGAATTGTGGCTGCATGGTGGCCTCCTTTGCCCCACTGTAGCCGATGCAGCCAAATCCTGGCGCCCGCCATTGGCAGGCGGCGGGGAACTAAACGGCGTGGCGCCACTCCAACTTCGCAGGCATCCCCTCCAGCACGAGTGCAAGCGACCCCTATGGCGCGCAAGAAAATCCTCTTTATGGCCGAGGCAGTGACCCTGGCCCATGTTGGCCGCCCCCTGAGCCTGGCCCAAGGGCTGGACGAGGCAGAATACGAGGTGCATTTTGCCTGCGCCGATGGGTATGACTTTTGTTTCAAGCAAGTCCCCTTCCGCCGCTGGCGCATCGACAGTATTTCATCGCTGCAATTTCTGCAGGCGCTGGCGCACGGCAAGCCCGTGTATACGGAAAGCACCTTGCACGCGTATGTCGAAGACGACTTGCGCCTGCTCAATGCCGTCCAGCCCGATCTCGTGATCGGCGACTTCCGCCTGTCGCTGTCGGTCAGCGCGCGCCTGCAGCGCATCCCCTACATTACCGTCAGCAACGCCTACTGGAGTCCCTGGGTGCGCCAGCACTACACGGTGCCCAACCTGCCCCTGACGGGCGTGCTGCCCATCTGGCTGGCCGATCCCCTGTTCCGCCTGATCCGCCCGCTGGCCTTCGCTTCGCACGCCGTGCCCCTGAACCGTGTGCGCCGCCGCCATGGCTTGCCATCGCTGGGCAGCGACCTGCGGCGCATCTATACGGATGCCGACCGCACCTTGTACGCGGATATTCCGCAACTGTTCCCGCCGCACGGCATGCCGTCCACGCACGACTACCTGGGTCCCATCATCTGGGCGCCGCCGCTCGACTTGCCGGACTGGTGGCAGCGCCCGGAACTGAGCAGCGGACGGCCCATCATCTATGTCACCCTGGGCAGTTCCGGCCAGGGGCAATTGCTGCCGCGCGTGCTGCGTGCGCTGGCGCCCCTGCCCGTCACCGTACTGGCGGCCACGGCCGGCACCATCCGCGTCGATGCCGTGCCGCCGAACGCCTATGTCGCGCCTTTTTTACCAGGCGACGCGGCCGCCCGGCGCGCCAGCCTGGTGATCTGCAACGGCGGCAGCCCCACCAGCCAGCAAGCGCTGACGGCAGGCGTGCCCGTCATCGGCATCGCCGGCAACCTCGACCAATTTCTCAACATGCACAGCATCGTGGGTGCCGGCGCCGGCCTGCTGCTGCGCGCCGACCGCTTCCAGGAAACCGCTTTGCGCCATGCCGCCACGCGCATGCTCGACGAAGGCAGGGCCAAGCTGGCGGCGCGCCAGCTGGCCACGGCCATGCGCGACTATGTGCCAGGGCAACGCTTGCTGCCCCATATGCACGCCCTGCTGGGCTCGTTGCCGCATGGCTGCCAGCCCTGACGGGCAGCGTCGGTTTTTCTTACAGCGCATCCGGCAAAGCCTGCACCGCGTCAACAAAAGCACGCCAAGTCGTTGATTTCAAAAGAACCTCATGCGTTGGCATGGAAGTCGCTAGGTACTGGCCATGAGCACCTGCCGACAGGTCTCAGGCAAGACTTCCAGACTCACTCAACCATGAGGTGAATATAATGAAACTCTCGAAACTGAAACTGCTCCCGGCCGCAGCGGCATTGGCCATGCTGTGTGCCGCCGGTAGCGCACAGGCGGGCGCTTACGGCTATTCGTACAACAACATCTTCGGCCTGGTGATCGCCGTGCCGACGGGCCAGATCACGGTGGCCAACAGCACCACCATCTCGCGCAGCACGGCCACCCTGAATGGCGTGAGCGTCATCAATGGCGGCGCCGGCTCGCTCGATGCCCCGCGCGCCAACGTCGGCCCCGTCATCAAGGGCGAAAACGACTTCACGCAACAAGGCCCAGCAGGCAACTATTCACGCGGTGATGCCCAAATCGTCAGCACGCAGTTCCCTTCGTTCCCGCCGGGCTCCACCTCTACCCAGGCCGTCAACGTGGCCGAAGCCCACCTTGACGGGCCTGCCGGCACGGCCGATGCGTCCGGGCGCAACGGCTCGACCACGGGCTTCTCGGTCGATTTCGTCGTCGGCTCGCCCACGGCAACCCTGAGCTTCGACTTCCTGGCGTCGCCCTTCATGCAGGTCTTCCTGCAAAGCACGGTCGGGCAGCTGTCCACGGCCACGGCCAACCTGGTCGTCACCTTCACCATCACGGACGCGGCCGGCGCGACGGTATTCAACTGGACGCCAGACGGCGTGATCGGCTCGGGTATCTTCGGCGGCACAGAAAACGCCGACGGCGCCAACCTGAACACCAGTCTGGCAACCAATTTCCTCACGCGCGGCAACCTGTTCACTTACGACCCTTCCGGCTGCGGCACGCCCACGGGCACCGGCGTGGGTACAGCGTGCGGCAGCAATTTCAGCTCCGTCAGCAATGCTTTAACGGCCGGTAACTACACCTTGACCTTGAATGCGGTGGAAAGCGTGGACTTGGTGAAACAGGCGGCGACACCCGAACCGGGCACCTTGGCCTTGCTGGGCCTGGGTCTGGCGGGTCTGGGCTACGCCCGCCGCCGCAAAGTTGCCGTCTGAACCAGGCAACAGGGGGGATTCACAGGCGAGGGAGTCTCCTCGCCTTTTTTTTATGCGGCAAGCCTGTCGGTTTTCCTTACAACGCGGCCGACCAGGAGATGAGGATTTTCATGACTACATTTTTATGCATCCGACTGTCAACGGCCCTGCTGGCCTTGCTGTTGCTGGCCGGCAGTGGCACTGCCAGCGCCGCCGCCTACGGTTATTCCTACACCAGCGTCTTTGGCCTGGTCATCAGCAATCCCACCGGTTCCACCACCTTGATCAGCAATATCGACGTATCGCGCACCACCGCCACGCTCAACGGCAGCAGCGTCATCAACGGTGGCAGCAACGAGATCGACGCGCCGCAAGCGACACGCGGCGGCGTCACCAAAGGGCAAAACGATTTTACCCAGCAAGGCATGGGCAACGCCGCGTATGCGCGCGGCGAGGCGCAAATCATCACTTCGCAAATTCCCCCGTTCCCGCCGGGCTCGACCAGCACGCATACGGTGAATGCGGCGGAAACCTTCCTGACGGGCGGCGGCAGCGCCGACGCCTCGGGACGCAACGGTTCCACCACGGCCCTGGCCATCAATTTCGTCGTCGGCCAACCGGGCGCAACCCTGGCCTTCAGCTTCCAGGCCCTGCCCTTCATGCAGCTGTACCTGGACGCGCTGGCCGGCACGGGCTCGACGGCCACGACGAATATGGCGATGACGTTCAGCATCATCGATGACAATGGCCAGATCGTCTTCAACTGGGCGCCCGACGGCAGCCTGGGCTCCGGCATCCTGGGCGGCACGGAACTGGCCGACGCCGCCAACCTCAATACGGGCTACGCGCAAACGCCGCTCACCAGCGGCAGCGTATTTACCTACGACCCCAGCGGCTGCGGCGCGCCCACAGGCACGGGCACCGGCAAGACGTGCGGCGGGCAATACGGCGCCGTCACGGACAATCTGGTGGCAGGCAACTACACCCTCGTGCTGAACATGCTGAACAGTTCCGAACTGGCCTACGTGCCAGGCGTCACGCCAGTGGCGCTGCCCGGCACCTTGCCGCTGCTGGCGGCGGGCTTGGCAGCGCTGGCTTGCCTGGCGCCACGGCGCCGGCGCTAATTGACGCCGTGGCGCGCACGGCGTCACGCGCACTACTGCCCCGTTGTAGGTGCCACCAGCAAGTCTTGCAGCGGACGGCGCAAGGAGCGTGCACTGGCCACCGGCCCCGCGCCGATGCGCCCGAGGAACACGGCCCGCTCGACCGCCGTGGCACCCAGCACGGCCTGGCATTGCACGGCCAGTTCCTGCGCCATTTCCTGCATGCCATCGGTGCGCGAAAAGGTGCGCCGCTCGCGCACATAACGGGCAAAGATCAGCGGCGTCAGTTCCGGCTGCAATTGCAGTCCCAGCTGCGTGGCCGTGAGCCAGAAGCGCTGCATGGCGCGGCCGGCCGCCACGTAATCGTCGATATGGCGCGGCGGCGCATCGGCCAGCAACACGAAATGCGCGGCGCAATACAGGCCCGGCAGCAAATCCATCTGCAACCGCGGAGCAATGGTGCCGCCCAGCCAGGTATTGAAAAAATCCACGCGGCGCCAGCTGTGCATGACCCAGCGCATCAGGCGCGCCGTCATCGCGTCGACGCCGAGCGCCTGCTCCGGGATGCGGTCGCTGCTGAAGCGCGCCCCCCATTCGATCACGTCGCGGTGCACCTTGTGCGCTTCGGGCATGGTCAGGCGCAGCTTCGCATTGTCGAACATCAGCCGCGCGCAGGCCAGCCGCGCGCGCCCGCCTTCGAACCAGTGCACGCCGTAGCCCGGCGGCAAGCTGGCCGCCAGCGCCGCCTTTTCGCTGGCACGCAGGCTGCGCGTGCTGAGCCGCCGCCGCTGCACGCTGCGCTGCGGCAGGAACGCCGCCAGCGGATCGGCTTGCATGCCGGGACTATCGATCAGGTGCACATCGAAGGTGGGCAGGGTATCGGGCATGGACAAACGCCGGCGCGCTTCCATGCGCAAGCCGTGACAGCTGGCCGCCAGCGCCATGCTTTCGAGCAAGGCACCCAGCGACAGCTGGCTGGGATGGCCGTCAAGGTCGTACACGCAGTGGCTGCGCGTATCGAAGCCATGCACGACCACGTGCCGCGGGTCCACGACTTCAAAGCGCCACGGCTGCGTGTTGTCGCCGCTGGGCGCCCAGCGCGCCTGGTCGAGGATGCTTTCCAGCACGGGATCGTTCAGCAATGCTTGCGCCATTTATGCCCCCTGCGCGGCGCGTCGCCGCTTGATGATGGCCATCGTCAGGCGCTGCAGCGGATGGCGATTGCCGCCGGGACGCCAGGTATGCACGAGCTTGTTGCGATAGGCGTCGAAATGCACGCCGTGCGGCGCCGCCATCACCTTGCCGCGTTTCAACAAAATTTTCAAGGCTTCCGTGGCGGCCGCGCCCGCGCACAGCTGGCAGCCCATGATGGTCGACGGCCCGCGCCGCTCCTTCAGGTTGATGGCGGACGGGTCGACCAGGTAAGGACCGTGCAAGCCGGCCGGCGCCAGCCCGACGAGAAAGCGCAGCGCTTTTTCTTCTTCGGGCAAGTCGCCCCAGCCAAAATACTCTTCGAACGTCATGCCGCCCGGCATGAAGCTGAGCACGGCCGTGCCCATGCCCAGCGGCGCGGCCGTGATGGCGGGAATGCCCAGGCGGGCGCACGTGGCGAAAGTGGCCTGACGTGCGGGAAAGGCGAAGAAATCCAGGCCGTCCACGTACAGGTCGACACCGGCAAAGAACTCGGCCAGGTTGCTGTCGTGTATGCCGTCGGGAAACTGCTTGATGTCGAGTTCGGGATTGATGTCGCGCGCCATCTGCGCCAGCACGGCCACCTTGGGCTGGCCCAGGGTGGACACCATGGCGCCGGCCTGGCGGTTGAAGTTGGCGATATCGAAGGTGTCGAAATCGGCGATGTGGAAAGCGCCGATGCCCAGCCGCGCCAGGGTCAGCAAGTGCACGCCACCGACACCGCCCATGCCGGCAATGGCCACGCGCTTGCCGCGCAAGCTGTTTTGCTCCGCCTGCGTGACCCAGCCCAGGTTACGGGCAAATGCCGCGTGATAGGAAAAACCATCTGTCATGCTTACCTCTACTGTACGTCCGCTAAGGACCAAGAAGAGTTCGACAGATGGTCAGGCGATAAGTTCCCGTTATGACGAAAACTTAGCGGGCCAGCCGGCGCTGGGCCGACTGCGCCGGGCGTGGCGCCCCTGCCACTGCGCCCACCTTGAACACGCTGACGATCTGCGCCAGGCCCGCCGCCTGTTCGTTCATCGCTTGCGCCGCCGCCGAGGCCTGCTCGACGAGGGCCGAGTTTTGCTGCGTCATGTTGTCCATCTCGACGATGGCCTGGTTGATCTGCTCGATGCCGGCGCTTTGCTCGGCGCTGGCCGAGGAAATCTCGGCCACGATATCGGTCACGTGCTGCACGCTGGAAACGACTTTTTCCATCGTCTCGCCGGCCAGCGCCACCAGTTTTTCACCGGCACCCACTTGCTCGGCGGAACTGTCGATCAATTGCTTGATCTCCTTGGCGGCCGCGGCCGAACGCTGCGCCAGGTTGCGCACCTCGCTGGCCACGACGGCGAAGCCACGGCCCTGCTCGCCTGCGCGCGCCGCTTCCACGGCCGCGTTCAGGGCCAGGATATTCGTCTGGAAGGCGATGCCGTCGATGACGGCGATGATGTCGCCGATCTTTTTCGACGAGGCATTGATGGCGCCCATGGTGTCGACCACCTGGCTCACCACGCCGCCCGCCTGGCTCGCTACTTGCGAGGCGGAAATGGCCAGCTGGTTCGCCTGGCGCGCATTGTCCGCATTCTGGCGCACGGTCGACGTCATCTCTTCCATGGTCGACGCCGTTTCTTCCAGCGAACCCGCCTGCTGCTCCGTGCGCGCCGACAGGTCGTGGTTGCCCGAGGCGATCTCGCCCGACGCCGTGGAAATCGATTCCGCATCGGTGCGCACCTGGCTCACCAGATGGGCCAGGTTATCGCGCATGGCCTTGATCGCCATCAGCAAACTCGACGTGTCGCCGGGGCGCGTATCGATGTGCGTGGTCAGGTCGCCCTGGGCGATTTGCGCCACGATGGCCGCTGCATAGTCGGGTTCGCCACCGAGCTGGGCCAGGATGCGGCGCAGCATCAGGGCCGCCAAGGCGCCCACCACCAGCATCAGCGCGCCGCCGATGGCCAGCAGCACGCCCGCCTGGGCCCAGAACTTGTGGTTGATGTCATCGATATACGTGCCCGTGCCGATCAGCCAGTCCCACGGCGCAAATTTCACCACGGCATACATCTTTGCCACCGGGTCCTTCACGCCGGGGCGCGTGCCGTCCGCCTGCACGAGACCGATACGGCTGGCGGCCAGGGCCACGCGGTAGCGGTCGCCCGACTGCTTCATGTTCTTTTGCGGCACGCCGATGCGCGACGCGTTTGGATGCACGTACAGCAAGTCGGTGCTGAAATCGCGCACGAAATAATACATCTCGTCCTTGGCGAAGCTGCCGATGGCCAGTTTGGCCTGCTGCTGGGCCTGCTCACGCGTGAGCTTGCCCGACTGTTCCAGCGCATACGCCTTTTCCACGGACGCGTTGGCCAGCTCCACCAGCACCGTCAATTGCTCGACCCTTTCCGCCATCATGGTCTGGCGCAAGGAATACAGGGAGAATGAAGCGATGAGGACGATGCCCAGCAAGGTGCTGAAACACAGGAGGAGAATGCGCGAACGGAGTGTCATGGGTGCCTGGAAATAAATAGAAGAATTAATTGCCCAATGGAAATCTTTTCAAAAAAGCAAAACGGGCGGCGCTACCGGGCTGTGCCCGGCAGGCACCGCCCGCTGTAAGTCGTGTTGAGAAGGTCAGGCCAAGGCTTCCTTGGCCGCCTCTTCCGGCGTCAAGCCGTCGTAGAATTGGTCGGTAAACCACTCGACCTGCTCTTCGATGTGGTCCTGCGCCTGCGCCACGGTGGCGCCGCCAGCCACGAGGAAGCCTTCGACCTCGATACACCAGTTGATCAACTCCAGGGTTTCCGGATCGAGCTCTTCTTTCTTAGCCATCGTATTTCCTTGCTTGTTAAATTGCGATATCACATCAATAAGCGGCAGTTTAACAGCTTCGCCACGCTGCCGCCCATGCAGATCAAACACGACGGTTACTTGGCGGCAACATTTTTGCGTTCCGGATACATTACCACCTGCACATAATTGTGCATGTCCAGGTAGCGCTGCGCCGCCAGCTTGACGGCTTGCGGCGTGATGGCGCGCACGCGCTGTTCGTAGCGCAGGATGTGCGCGGGGTCGCGTCCCTGCGTCACGGAACCCATCAGCTGACTCATCCAGTAGCGGTTTTCGCGCAGCGACTTTTGCTGGCGCGTAATCCAGTTCAGCTTGACCTTTTCCAGGTCGGCCGCGGATGGCCCGTCCGTCTTCATCTTGTTGATTTCGGCAAACGCGGCGGCGATCACCTTGTCCACGTTTTCGGGTCCCGTCGGCAAGTTCAAGGCCACCGAATAATGGCCATACGGGTGCTGCCCCATCGATGTTTCGAAGCCGCCGCCATAGATCATGCTCATCTTTTCACGCAGCACTTCGATGACTTTCAGGTTCAGCACTTCGCCCAGCGCCTGCAAGGTCAGCTTTTGCTCGTCCGAATACGCCACGTCGCCATTGAAGGTAATGGAAATCGTGCTCTTGGGCTCGCTGCCCATGTAAATTTCCTTCTTGACGATCCCGGTCACCGGGCGCATGCCCACGTCGCGGTAGGCATGCGGCACGTCGCCCACGGGCAAGGTGCCCAGGTAGCTGGCGATCAGCGGCTTGATCTTGTCGAGCTCGAAGCTGCCCGCGAAGATGAAGGTCATGCCGCGCGCGCTGGAAAAGCGCTGGCGGAAGATGTCCAAGGAACGGTCCAGGCCCACCTTGTCGAAGTCGGCCGCGCGCGGCACGCCATCGACGCGCGGGTTGTCGCCAAACATGGCGTGCTGGATGGCGTCGTAAAACACGGCTTCCGGCTGCGCCATGCTGTTTTTCGCCAGGTCCTGCTGCTTGCCGATGAAGGACTGGTACAGGCCCGCATCCTTGCGCACGTCATTGAAATACAAATACACCAGTTGCAGCATGGCTTCCACGTCGGCGCTGCTGGCCGAGCCGCCAAAACCTTCGCTCAACTCGCCCAGCGACGCGCCCACGTTGACCGTCTTGCCGGCCAACACTTTTTGCAAGTCCAGCGGTGCCAGGTCCTTCAAGCCCATGCTGCCGACCACGGCGCTGGCGTAGCGGGCGTTGTAGATGTCGGCGTCGCCAAACAGCGACTGGCCGCCGAAGCGCGTCGAGCCCATCAGCACCTGGTCATTCTTGAAGTCCGTCGGTTTGAGCAGCACGCGCACGCCATTGCCCAGGGTCAGCTCCGTCACGCCGATGGCACTGTTCAACTTTTCCGAGACGATGCTGCCGCCGGCCGGCGGGCCATCCATCAGCTTGCTGGCCAGGACTTTTTCCGTGCGCGGCTCGACCTTTTGCTGCTCGGCCTTTGCCACGGCGTCGAGCAATTGCTGCTGCGTCGGCACGCTGGCACCCGGTTTCGGCTCGGCGCCCATGAAGACCACCAGTTTCTTTTGCTGGTCGGGAATCACCTTGGCCACCGTTTCGTTGATTTCCTGCAAGGTTACCTGCGGCAAGAGTTCCTGCGCGTACAGCAATTCATTGGCGATGCCGGGGACGGCTTCCTGCTCCAGGAAGTTGCGCGAATACTCGGCGACGAAACCGGCCGAATCGGACTTGTCGCGTTCGCTGTAAGCGCGCTCGTAATTGCGCAGCATGTCCTTGCGCGCGCGGTCCAGTTCATCCTGGCTGAAACCGAAGCGGCGCGCCCGCTCGTCTTCCTGCACCAGCGCATCGACAGCCGGTTGCACGCCGCCCTTGCCCAGCAAGGCATACGCGCTGAACGATTCATAGCCGCGCACCAGCTTGCCCATGCTGCTGCCGCCCTGAATGAACGGGGGATTGGCTTGCTGCGTCAATTCCTGCATGCGCGCGCTGAGCATTTGGCCATACAGGTTCTCGATCATCTGGCGACGGTAGTCGGCGATGGTGACGGGCTCCTGCGCGGCGCGGATCGGATAGCGGATGAAGACACTGTCGTCCGGTGCTTCCTTGTCCGTGATCACCAGCGCTTCCGTTTGCGAGCGCTGCGGCACTTCCGCATACAGGCGCGGGCGCGGCTTCGCGGGATTTTTCAGCTTGCCGAAATGCTGCCGGATCAGCTTTTCAGCCTGTTTCGGCTCCACATCACCGACCACCATCACGGCCATCAGGTCGGGACGGTACCAGTCTTTATAGAAACGCTTGATGGCTTCCGGCTTGAAGGTTTTCAGCACGGATTCCTTGCCGATCGGCATGCGTTCCGCGTAGCGCGAACCGTTCAGCAGCTTCGGATACAGCACCTTGTTCATGCGGTCGCTGGCACCCTTGCCCAGGCGCGCCTCTTCCAGCACGATGCCGCGCTCGCTGTTGATGTCGGCCGTGTTGAATTTCAAGCCATGCGCCCAGTCTTCCAGCACGAGAAAACCCTTTTCCAGGTTTTCCTTCTTGTTCGTCGGAATCGGCAGCACGTAGACGGTTTCATCGAAACTCGTGTAGGCGTTCAAGTCGGCGCCGAACTTCACGCCGATCGATTGCAGATATGAAATCAGTTCATTGCGCTTGAAATGCGTGGAACCGTTGAAGGCCATGTGTTCCGTGAAGTGGGCCAGGCCTTGCTGGTCGTCATCTTCCAGGATGGAACCGGCTTTCACCACCAGGCGCAATTCCACTTTCTGCGCGGGACGGGCATTTTTCTTGATGTAATAGGTCAAGCCATTCGGCAGTTTTCCAACGGTAACTTCTGGTGCCAGCGGCAGGGGATCGCTCAAACGGATTTCCGCCTGGGCCATGCAGGTGCAGGCCAGCAAGACGGCGCCCGAGATCAGGCGTAATTTACTCAGCTTCATGTATTCTCAACGGTAAGATTCAGTAAGCGTACCTTACACTGAAATCCTGTTTCCGCCATTAAAAACAGCTTAGGAAAAACTGCTTTCCCCAGGCAACTTTGCCGAATAACAAACTCAGCAGTGCCCTGCCCCTTTTTTTCAATTGTGCTAAAGTATTGCCGCCGGTCATGTGGACCGGCACAACAATACGTCTTCGGGGCGGGGTGCGATTCCCCACCGGCGGTAAGACCGGCAACGGTCAAGCCCGCGAGCGCTTGTCAGGTTTAGCCTGATAAGGTCAGCAGATCTAGTGTGAACCTAGAGCCGACGGTATAGTCCGGATGAAAGAAGATGTGCAGTAAACGCGATGTCCGCTCGACCTGTCGATGCGGCCGGCTGCGTCTATTCGCTTGCCCTGCAGCGTTTTTCGCCTATGCGAGGAGCGTTTCACCATGTTAGTCAACAGCTATACCCTGCTTTCCAACGACCTCGAAGGTCGCATCCAATCCGCCCTGGCCGCCATGCGCGCCGGCATCCCCGTCATCCTGCTCGACGATTTCGACCGTGAAAACGAAGCCGACCTGATCCTGTCTGCCGAGAAACTCACGAATGAAACCATGGCCCTGCTGATCCGCGAATGCAGCGGCATCGTCTGCCTGTGCCTGCCGACGGACGTCGTCAGCGCGCTGGAATTGCCACCCATGTCGTCCGACAACGGCAGCCGCTACGGCACGCCGTTCACCGTGTCCATCGAGGCGCGCGACGGCGTCACGACGGGCGTGTCGGCCGCCGACAGGGTAACCACCATCCGCGCCGCCATCGCGCCGAACGCCAAGCCTGCCGACCTGGTGCGCCCCGGCCACGTCTTCCCCTTGCGTGCCGCGCCCGGTGGCGTGCTCGAGCGCCGTGGTCACACGGAAGGCTCCGTCGACCTGTCGCGCATGGCGGGCCTGAACCCGGCCGCCGTGCTGTGCGAGCTGATGAACCCGGATGGCACCATGATGCGCGGCGACGATATCGAACGCTTCGCCGAACTGCACGGCATGCCAATTCTGACCATCGAAGAACTGGTGGAATGGCGCAGCACGCGCGAGCAATAAACTGTCAGACGGCGACGGTCTTCGGCAGATGTACGTGTTTGTACACGAGGCCCGCCGCCAGCCCATACGCGACGGCAATCGTCGCGTAGGCCAGCGGCAAGCGCAGCGACCAGTCCTGCGCCATGTGCAGGATGCTGCCGATCAGGGCCACGCCCACGAGGGCGCCGATTTGCCGGTTCGCATTCAGGGCCGCCGCCGCGCTGTTCGCATGCTGCTTGCCGGCTACCCGCATCACGGTAGCCGTCATGGCGGGAATGGCGATGCCAATGGCCACGTTCATGACGGCCGTGCCCAGCGCCAGCAGCGCAAACGGCGTGCCCGGACGCAAGCTCATCAGCAACAAGGCCATGACGGCGCCCACCAGCAAGCCGGCCAGCATGGGCAAGCGCGTGCCATGGCGGGCCGCAATACTTCCTGCCATGAAATTTCCTACCGTATAGGCCGCCATCATGGGCAGCAGGCGCAAGCCCGACTGCAAGGCATCGGCGCCGCCCGACTGCTGCAGGAACAGGCTCAATAGGAACAGCTGGCCGAAGACGCAGAAATTGATCAAGAAACCCACGCCATTGGCCGCGCCAAAGCTGCTGCTGTGAAACAGTGCACGGGGCAACAACGGATGGCTGCCACTGCGCTCGCGCCGCAGCAACTGCCCGGCCGACAGCACCGTCAATGCCACCGCCGCCAGCACGCCGGGCGACAGCCAGCCCAGCGCCGGCCCTTCGATCAGCACGAAACTGAGGCCCGCCAGCGCCGCCACGCCCAGCGCATGGCTGAGCAGCGACAGATCGCGCGGCTGGCGCACCGGTGCCGCCAGCAGCAATTGCGCCATGACGATGGCCAGCACGCCCAGCGGCACATTGACCCAGAACACGCTGCGCCAGCCGAACTGGTGCACGAGGATGCCGCCGATCAATGGACCGGATGCACCTGCCACGCCCACCAGCGCCGACCAGGCGCCCAGCATGCGCGTGCGTTCGCGCTCGTCGTCAAAGCTGTGCGTCAGCAGGCTGAGCGAACTGGGCATGAACAGGGCCGCGCCCGCGCCCTGCAGCAGGCGCGCCGCCGTCAGGAAGTGACCATCGGGCGCGGCGCCGCACAGGATCGAGCCAAGCAGGAAGACGCCGAGGCCGCCCTGGTACACGGCTTTCGGCCCGTAGCGGTCGGCCAGCGCGCCGCCGGCCAGCAGCAGCGCCGCAAACGTCAGGGTGTAGCCATCGACCACCCAGACCAGGCCCGTCAGCGGAATGGCCAGGTCCAGCGCGATATCGGACAGGGCCACGTTGACGGCCGTGACGTCGATCATCGCCATGACGAAGCCGAAGGCCAGGGTCAGCAGGATCAAGCCGTTGGCGCGGCGCGGTGTGGGGGCAAACATAATATTCCTTGCAGGGACAGCGGGGCAGCCATTATGCGAGCGTTGCATGATGCAGTAAACAGGCATAAAATCGGCGCCTTGATGCAAAAATGCATCACAAATCACAAGGAAACGGATGGACTGGGATAACGCACGCATCTTTCTCGCCATCGGCCGTGCCGGCACCTTGCGCGGGGCAGCGGCCCTGCTGCGCATCGACCAGGCCACCTGCGGGCGCCGCCTGGCCGCGCTGGAAAGCTCGCTGGGCGCCACCCTGTTCCTGCGCACGCCGTCGGGCTACGTGCCCACGCCGGCCGGTGAGCTGGCGCTCACGGCCGCCGAAGCGATGGAGCGGGCGGCCGACAAGCTGCAGCGCGAGATGCAGGGCGTCGACAACCGTTTAAGCGGCCTGGTGCGCGTGGCCACCACGGACACCATGGCCAGCCATTTCGTCATCCGCGCCATGCAGCAGCTGCACGCGGCCCACCCGGACATCCGCATCGTGCTCAACGTGGCGCCGGCGCTGGCCAGCCTGACGCGGCGCGAAGCGGACCTGGCCGTACGCGGCGTGCGCCCCACCGACCCGGACCTGATCTCGCGCCATCTCGTCAAGCGCAGCCTGGGCCTGTATGCGTCGAAAAGCTACCTGGCCGAACGGGGCGAGCCCGTGCGCGGCACGGCGCTGGCCGGGCACGACATCGTCATCTACCACCAGTCCGTGACGCCGCGCCATGGCGAGAAAATCGCCGGCGAATCCGTCGCCAACGCCCGGGTCGCCATGGAAGTGAACTCGGCGGCGATGCTGCAGGAAGCCACGCGCGCGGGCCTGGGCGTGGCCGAGCTGGCCACCCACCTGGGCGACATCGACCCGCAACTCGTGCGCATCTGGCCCGAGCGGGCGGAAGCGTATGACGTGTGGCTGGTCATGCATGCGGACCTGAACCGCTCGGCCCGCGTGCGGGCGGCGGCCGACGCGATTATCCACAGCGTTGCCAGCGTGGCCGGTCAATAAAGGGCCTGCCGTGCACGGCTGCACAATCGCTTGTATCGAACGCATCCAATGTTAAGATGCCATGATGACCCTATCCGTCTCCCTCATCATCAGCCTGCGCCGCCTGCACCGGGCCACCATGGCCTGGCTGGTCAGCTGGTGGCGCATGCTGCATTTCGCCATCCTCGTGTTTTCGCTGGCCCTGTCGCCATCGAGCTATAACCGCGACAACCGCCCCATCCTCGCGCACCGCCTGGTGACGAACACGGCGCCCAATCTCGTGTGGTTCAGCGTCGCCTGCGCGCTCGTCAGCCTGGTGCTGATACGCATCGTCGTCGTCAGCGCGCAAAGCTACGGCCTGTCGCGCTATGCGCTGGAAATGGTGGTGCGCGTGCTGGTGCTGGAACTGATCCCCCTGACGGCCGCCCTGTTCGTCGCGCTGCGCCTGACCCTGCCCGACGGCATTGCGTTCGCGCAAATGCGCTCGTCCGGCATGCTTGAGAAAATGCAGCGCCAGGGCGTCGACCTGCTGCGCCGTGAATACTTTCCGCGCGTCATGTCCGGCATCTTCGCCGTGTGGATGCTGGCCATCGTCAGCTGCGTCACGTCGCTGATCCTCGCCTACATCACCATCTACGGTTTTACGCCGTGGGCGCTGCAGGGCTACACGCGCGTCGTGGGACAGATCTTCAATCCGGCCGTGGCGCTGATCCTGATGCTCAAGGTGATCTTCTTCAGCTTTGCCGTGGCCCTGATCCCGCTGGCCTCGTCGTACTATCCGGAAGAACCGCACGGCCGGCGCAACCGCCTGTGGGCCGCGCACGGCCTGTCCGAAATGCTGCGCCTGTTTTCCGTCATCCTGCTGGTCGAAGTGGCTTCGCTGATGGGCAATTACTACTGATGCCCGCCACCGCCCAGCTAACCTTGAACCACCCATACCAGAGCCAGAAGCCATGAGCCAACCTCAAAATCCCGACCAGACCGACGTCACGGCGCCCGACGCTGTGCTGCCCGCCCCGCCGCCCGTGCGCCACGCCGAACTGAAGGCGGCCATCCTGCTCGTCTTCATGTTCGTGCTGGTGGTCGGCTCCGTCGTCTACCTGATGTATGCGCGCGGCGCCTTCGAAGCCACGCAAACCCTGGTGCTGACGGCCGACGATTCGGACGGCGTCGGCGTGGGCGCCGACCTGACCTTTTCCGGCTTTCCCATCGGCCGCGTGCAGCGCATCGAGCTGGCGCCGGACGGCCGCGCGCGCGTCATCATCGACGTGCCGCGCAAAGACGCGCACTGGCTGCGCACCAGCTCCATCTTCACGCTGGAGCGGGGCATCGTGGGCGGCGCCAAGCTGCGCGCCTACAGCGGCATCCTGACGGACCCGCCGCTGCCCGACGACGCCACGCGCGACTTGCTGGTGGGCGACATGGCGGCGGAAATCCCCCGCCTGCTGGCCGCCGCCAAGGACTTGCTGAACAACCTGGGCAACCTGACGGGCACCGATTCCGCGCTCGACGGTACCATGCGCAACGTGCAGGCCGTGACGGGCAAGCTCAGTGGTCCGGGTGGCGCCATGGGCTTGCTGACGGGCGACGACAAGCAGTCGCGCCTGCTGATCGAACGGGCCAACGCCCTGCTGATCACGGCGGACCAGCTGGCGCGTCGCACGGATGGCCTGGTGGCCAATGCCGACACGCGCGTCTTCGGCGACAAGGGCGTGATGACGGATGCGCAGGCGACCATCGTGCAGCTGAACGCCCTGCTGGCCGACACGCGCAACAGCCTGAAAAAAGTCGACGCCGTGCTGGTCGAGGCGCAAGCCGTGGGCGCCAACGCCAAGGCGGCCACAGCCGACCTGGGCCCGCTGCGCGCCGACGTGGAAAGCAATCTGCGCAAGGTCGAGCAGCTGGTCAATGAAATCAACCGCAAATGGCCGTTCAAGCGCAATCCGGAGATCAAACTGCCATGAGAAAACTCAACGTCACCTTGTCCGCACTGGCCCTGACCGCGCTCGCCGCCTGCTCCAGCGGCCCGCCCGTGCCGGACTGGAAAATGAATGCGCAAAGTTCCGTCGAACGGTTCCAAGCGGCTTATTTGAGCGGCAACGCCCTGGTCGAGCAGACGGAATTCCGCCGTGCCCGCAGCCAGGTCGCCGGCACGGGCAAGCTCGAACTCGTGGCGCGCATCGAACTGCTGCGCTGCGCCGCGCGCGTGGCCAGCCTGGCCTTTGAGGACTGCGCCGGCTTTGAAGCTCTGCAAGCCGACGCGACGGACGCCGACCGCGCCTATGCGGCCTGGCTGGCCGGCAAGGCGCTGGCGGCCGATGTCGCCCTGCTGCCGGAAGCGCAGCGGGCTGCCGCCAGCGCCAGCTCGGACACGGCCGCCGCCAGCGCCGTGGCCGCCATCAAGGACCCGCTGTCGCAGCTGGTGGCCGCCGGCGTGCTGCTGCGCTCGGGCCGCGCCACGCCGGAGCTGCTCGATACGGCCGTGGCCACCGCCTCGGACCAGGGCTGGCGCCGTCCGCTGCTGGCATGGCTGGGCGTGCAGCGCCTGCGCGCCGAACAGGCGGGCGATACGCAAGCGGCGCAGCGCATCGCGCGGCGCATGGCGATCGTCGAGCAGCCACTGGCCCCTTGAGCGCGCCGATGACGGCCCAAGGCAGGCAGAATCAGGCATAATCGAACCAGGATGACATCAATGCCGTGCAGGCCGCGAGGTGTGACAATGCAGTTCGAGGATTTCGACCTTTCTACTCCCGATACCGGCCGGCATGCCGGGACGGCGCCCGATGCCGACGCACCGGCCGCCACGGCCGTGCGCCTGCAATATCTGCTCGACAATACACCCTCCATCATCTATTGCACCGTGCCCAGCGGCGACTTCAAGATGACGTTTGTCAGCAACAATGCCTTGAATGTGCTGGGCTACCAGCCAGAGGAGATGGTTGCCGATCCCAATTTCTGGTTCGACCACATCCACCCCGACGATGCGCCCGGCATTTTTTCCAGCCTGGCGCAGATCTTCGTCGAAGGCGCGCGCGCCTATGAATACCGCTTCCGCGTGCGCGACGGCAGCTACCTGTGGATGCACGACAGCCTGCGCCTCGTGCGCGACGAGCACGGCGTGCCGTTCGAAGTGATCGGCTCGCTGACCGATATTACGGAACGCAAGCGCATGGAAGCGATGCTGCAGGCGCGCGGCGAAGAGCAGCAACTACTGATCAGCAAGCTGCAGGAAGCGCACGACCAGCTGCTGCAATCGGAAAAAATGGCCTCCATCGGCCAGCTGGCGGCCGGCATCGCGCATGAAATCAATAACCCGATCGGCTTCGTCAACTCCAACATGAGTTCGCTGCAAGGCTATGTCGGCACCCTGTTCGGCGTGATCGGCCAGTATGAGGCGGCGATGCGCGAGACGCTCGACGGCCCGGCCCTGGCCGCGCGCGTGGCCCAGGTGCGCGACCAGGCCGACCTCGCCTTCCTGCAGGACGACATGGTGGACCTGGTGCGCGAATCGATGGATGGTCTCAAACGCGTGCGGGACATCGTGCAGTCGCTGAAGGATTTTTCCCATGTGGGCGAGACGGACTGGCAAGTGGCCAGCCTGCACGCTGGCCTGGACAGCACCCTCAACATCGTCGCCAACGAATTGAAATACAAGGCGCGCATCGAGAAGCACTATGGCGAGCTGCCACAGATACTGTGCCTGGCCTCGCAGCTGAACCAGGTGTTCATGAACCTGCTCGTCAACGCGGGCCAGGCCATCAGCAGCGATGGCGTGATCAGCATCCGCACCGGCCATGCCGGCGACTGGGTGTGGGTGGAGATCGGCGACACGGGCGCCGGCATCGCGCCCGAACACCTGAACCGCATCTTCGAACCGTTCTTCACCACCAAGGCCGTGGGCAGCGGCACGGGCCTGGGCCTGTCGCTGTCGTACGGCATCGTCAACAAGCACGGCGGACGCATCGAGGTGGCGTCGGAAGTGGGCCGTGGCACGCGCTTTACCGTGCACCTGCCCGTCACGCCGCCGGCGGCCCCGCCAGCGCCCTAACCTTCCCGCCCTAGCATTCCTTCAAGGGCGCGTACACGCGGATGCTCAGGCGCCCGCCATTCTTGCCTTCGAAATCGAGCAGCTGGGAAATCACGCGGGCCGTCAGCACGTGTTCGGCCGCCAGCAGCATCAGGCCGTCGCGGCTGATCAGGTCGCGCGACAGCACCATGCCCGGCTCCAGCTGGCCCGACAGCACGGTCAGGTCGCGCGCCGGCGGCTCCGTTTCGTCCATGATGCTGCGGAAAGCGGCCACGACGGCCGGGTCGTAGCGCTTGCCGACGCTGTCGTAGATCAGGGTGCGCGCTTCCTCGGCGCGCAGGCTGCGCTGCACCATGGCGCCGATCTGCAAGCCGTCGTAGTCCGACGCCAGCGCCAGGATGCGCGCGCCCATCGGAATGGCCAGGCCCACGAGGCCATCGGGGAAACCGCCGCCGTCGAAGCGCTCGAGCTGCGAGCGCAGGATCACGGAAACGGCGCGCAGCTCGTCGAGCGCCATCAGCAATTGTTCGGCGCGCAGCGGATGCTTGCGGAACGCGGCCAGCTGCTCACCCGTCCAGGCGCTGGCCGGCAGTTCCAGCACGTCGTCGCTCAAGCTGAGCTTGCCGATATCCTTGAGCAAGGCCGCGATGAACACGTCGCGCGCGTCCTGCCCTTCCAGGCCCAGCGTCTGCGCCAGCTTGCGCGACAACTCCGCCACCCTGCGCGCATGGCCGACCAGCTTGCCGCCGCGCATTTCGATCAGGTTGGAAAACACCTTGATCGTCGTCACGAACGTGGCCTTCAGGCGCTCGTTGGCCGCCTGCACCTCGTCGTGCGACTGTTTCAGCTGCTGCGTGCGCGTGGCTACCTTCGCTTCCAGGCTGGCGTTGAGCGCCTGCAGCTCCACGTTTTGCCTGGCCGTCAGCGCTTCGAGGCGCAGTTTTTCCTGTTCCAGCGCGCGCCGTTCCAGCGCGTGGCGCACCACCAGCACGATATCGTTCTCGTCCCAGGGCTTGGTCACGTAGCGGTAGATCTCGCCCTGGTTGATGGCGTCGAGGATGGACTGGATGTCGGCATAGCCGGTCAGCAGCAAGCGTATGGTGCCGGGCCAGCGCTGGCGCACCTGGGCCAGGAACTGCGCGCCATCCATGTGCGGCATGCGCATGTCGGAAATGACCAGGTCCACCGTCTCGCTCTCGAGCAGGGCCAGACCGGCCGCGCCGCCATCGGCCGTCAGCACGCGGTAGCCGTGCGGGCGGAACAGCCGCCGCAGCGACGACAGGATATTCGGTTCGTCGTCGACGCACAGGATGGTGGGCGGCGCGGCCGCGGTGCTGGCGCTGGTACTGATGCTCATACTCATGCTGTCCTGTTCGGTCATGGTGCGACGGCCTGCGCCTGGCGCACGGGCAAAGTGATGCGGAAGGTGGTGCCGCGGCCGATGACGCTGCGCACGTCGATGCGGCCGTGATGCTTTTGCACCGTGGTGTAGGCCAGCGACAGGCCCAGACCCGTACCCTTGCCTACGGCCTTGGTGGTGAAGAACGGATCGAAGATGCGCGACAGGTGTTCGGGCGCGATGCCGCCACCCGTGTCCTCGACCTCGATCCACACTTCCGTCGCGTTGTCGCTGCCCGTGCGCAGGGTGATGCGCCCGCGCTCCTCGTTCATGGCATGGGCCGCGTTGACGACCAGGTTCATGATCACCTGGTTCAGCTCGGAAGGCTGGCATTCGATATCGGGAATGTCGCCATACTCGCGCACCACGTCGGCCTTGTACTTGACCTCGTTATTCACGATATTGAGCGTGGTATCGATGCCCTGGCGCAGGTCGGCCCAGACCCACTCCTGGTGCGCATCCGTGCGCGAAAAATCCTTCAGGTCCTGCACGATGCGGCGCACGCGCGAAATGCCCTCCTTCGACTCGCCCATCAGCATGGGAATGTCGGTGCGCAGGAAATCGAGGTCGATCTGTTCACGCAGCGCCCGCAGGCGCGCCGCCACCACGGGGTCGGCGACGGCCGGCTCGGCTTCCTCATAGGCGTCGAGCATGCTGAACAGGTCGTCCAGATAGCCTTCCAGGGTGCCGAAATTGGAAAACACATAGCCGATGGGATTGTTGATCTCGTGCGCCACGCCGGCGGCCAACTGGCCGATCGAGGCCAGTTTTTCCGACTGCAGCAGCTTTTGCTGGGCCAGCGACAGCTTGCTGTTCAATTCCGTCAGGGCCAGGTTACGCTCGCGCAATTCCAGATCGGCGATCTGGCGCTGGCGGATATCGTCGGCCAGGCGCTCGTTCATTTCGGCCAGCTGGGCCGTGCGCTCGGCCACCAGGTGTTCCAGGTTGTCGTGCGCCTTGCGCAGCGCCAGTTCCGCAAAGCGCCGCTCGCTCACGTCGCGCAGGGTTTCGATGGCGCCCACCAGACGCCCCTGACGGTCGCGCAGGGGCGCCGCCGTGAAATGCAGCCAGTGGCCGTCGGGGCCGATATGCGCAAAGAAATCCTCGGCCTCGTAGGCGCCGGGGATCACGGAAGAGCGCTTCAGCTTGCCAAGGTAGCGGTCATTTTCACCGAGCGCGATATCATCGGCCACCAGCAGGTCGGCCAGGCAGGCGCGCGGCTGCATATAAAACGCCTTCCAGTGGTCGCGCGTGCCGACCATCTCCGCGGCCGTAAAGCCCAGCAACTGTTCGCAGGCGCTGTTCCAGTGCGTCACCACGTGGTCCGTGTCGATGGCGAAAGTGGCCACGGGATGGCCGTCGAAAAACGCCGATAGCGCGACGGAATCACCCTGGCGGCGCTCCGGCGTGACGGGCAGCACCTGCCCTGCGTCTGTTTCCATGGCCTCTTTTTTGTTCATGCCAGCATGATCCGCGACATTTCATCAAAAGTGTGTTCCGTTTGTCCCAGCAGCGCCAGCCAGGCCTGTTCATCCAGCGCGATGCTGCGCCAGCCCGCAGGCGACAGCGGTGGCACCAGCGCATCGTCGACGCCGGCCAGGTCGAGCGCCAGGGCGACGGCATTGGCCAGGTGCACGGCCAGCGGCAAGCCGCCCGCCTCCAGCCGGTCGATGGCGTGGTGGTCGGCCACCGCCTGCTGTATCGCCTCGGGGAACTTCCAGTAGGCGGCCAGGGCGCTGCCCACCTGCGCGTGATCGATGCCGATGACGGCCAGTTCCGCATCGGCCATCTGACAGTCATGCGCCTGGCGGTAGCTGCGCACGAGCGCATGCTCGGCCGGGAAGCGCGTCACCAGCACCAGGGTGCCCAGGTCGTGCAGCAGGCCGGCCGTGAACGCCGTTTCGGGATTGACGCGCAAATGCGGCGCCAGCAGGCGCGCGGCGACGGCCGTGGCCAGCGAATGGCGCCAGAATGCCTGGAAATCGAAGCCGCCGCTGACGGGCGCGAAGCTGCCCGTCAGGGCGCAGGCCGTGACAACGGTGCGGATGCTGTGAAAGCCCAGCACGGAAACGGCTTGCGGGATGCTCGTGACCTTCGATTGCATGCCATAGAACGAGGAATTGGCGATGCGCAGGGTCTTTGCCGCCAGGCCCTGGTCCAGCTCGATCTTTTGCGCCAGCACGTGCACGTCCGTGTCGTCCTGGTCCATGCTCGACAGCAGCTCCAGCACCACCACGGGCAGCGAGGGCAGTTCCTGGATCTGGCGGATGATGTGTTCAAAACTGAGCCGTGTCATGTGGCGCCCCCTTGCCGGTAGCGCTGCAGCAGCGCCAGCAGTTCGGCCCCGGCGGAATCGGCCGGCGTGGCGCGGAACAGCACGGCCAGCCGTTCCAGGCGGCGCACCCGTTCCTGCTCGGCATGCGCTTGCGCGACGGGGTCGACCACCTCGTCCATGACGACGTGGCAGCTCTCCACATTGCGCCTGCGCAAGGCCGTCAGGTTCGCCGCCGTCAAGGTGGCGCCCTGGGCCAGCAGCACGGTGCCGCTGGCATCGCTCAGCGCCTGCGCCAGCACCATGCCTTCCTGCGCCTGTTCCATGGAAATCTCGCGACCACTTTCGTTCACGCTTTCACTCATGTACCCACTCCATGGCGACTGAGGGTGACGAGACTGCCGCGCGAACGCGAATGCAGGCCCATCGGATGGACGGCCACGGCATACGGCTGGCCATCGATGGCGGCCAGGCGAGGTGCGCCCTGCCCGTCGAACAGCTGCGGCAAGACGATCGCCGCCTCGTTGCCCAGCAGGGCCGCGCCCCGTTCGAACAGATTGGCCGCCGCCGCGTTGATGAAGGCGATCATGCCATCCTCATCGAGCCCGATCACGGGCAGCGGCAAAAATTGCAGCAATTCGCGCGCGATGCCGAGGCTGACTTCGTCGCGGCTGATCTGATGCTGCTGCTGGCGCACCAGCGCCTGCATGGCGGCATTGGCCGCCGCCAGCGCCTGGTTGGCGTCGCGCAGCTGCGCATTGAGGCGCGCATTGTCGTCGTCGATGCCCTTCAGGCGAAAGGCTTCGGCGATATGTTCGCGCAACTGATGGTCTTCCCAGGGCTTGGTGAGGAATTTGAAGATGGCGCCCTCGTTGACGGCGTCCGTGACGGCTTGCAATTCCGTATAGCCCGACAGCATGATGCGTATCGTTTGCGGACACAGCAGCTTGGCCTTGCGCAGGAAGTCGGCGCCCAGCATGCCGGGCATGCGCTGGTCCGACACGATCACGTCGACCGTATGGCTGGCCAGCACGTCCAGCCCTTCCTGGCCGCTGTTGGCCGTCAGGATATGGTAGCCATCGCGCCGCAGCAGCCGCTTGAGGGAAGCGAGGATATTCGGCTCGTCATCGACCAGCAGCAAGGTGCGCGGCGGGGCCACGGCCTGCTGCCCGGCATCCGCCGCCAGCGCCGCAGTACCCGGCATGCCATGCTCGTCGTGCACATCCATCGGACCATCCTCTCATCGCCATGGCGAAATCGGAGCTTGCCTGGAGGGGGAATCTGCCGCACGTGACAGTCTTGCTAGTCTTGCGCGGCAGCCAGCTTGCGTTGAAATTATACGACTAAATATTCCCGTATGACACTAATCCGGCACTTATCCGGCACTTATCCGCGCTGTGCAGGACAAGGCGTGTCGCGGTAAAACACAAAACCGCCCAGGCCGATGGCCTTGGTATCGGCTTTCACGCCATACACCAGCGTGCTCCTGTCCGCCTCAATGCGCAGCAGGTTCATATGTTGGACGATTTGCGCGTGCGATAGTTCAAGCGACGGCGTCGGCGCCAGTTGCAGACGCAGTTCGGACGCGGCGCCATCGTACGCCCAGCGGCCCGGGTTGAAAAAGGCGAAACCGCCATCGAAACGCAGGCTGCCATCCTTGAACTGGGTCAGGCAAATGCCGGGAAATTCGCTGGGCGGGTTGTACCAGGTGGCGGCCACGGCGGCATCGGCAGGCGTCTTGCCCGGCATCTGCATGCCGGCCGAACCATTGTTTCCGCCCATGCCGGCGCAACCGGCCAGCGCCGCGATGCAGGTGGCAGCGGCCATCCGTTTGATCATGATCATGTGCATTGCCGTCCCCTTGCTTTATAGAAACATCATCTTAAAGCGGGACGGCTGGCCGTTCAAGCGGCTAGCGCACATAAGGCGGATTTAATTGCCCTCGGCCGCCTTGGCAGCCGCTTCGCGCAATTTGTCCTTCTTGCTCTTGCGCGCGCCCTTCACGCCGCCATTCACCGTGTCCGTGACGGGGTTCACCGGTGCGGGCAATTCCGTCGGCTCGAAACCGGCCACCACTTCGCGCACGATGCGCAAGTCGTTGCGGTTTTCGATCAGGCGGAAATGCGCTTCCGTGTCGGCCGTCACGAAACTGATGGCCGTGCCGCTTTCGCCGGCGCGGCCCGTACGGCCGATGCGGTGCGTGTAATCGACGGCAGAACGGGGCAAGTCATAGTTGACGACGGCCGGCAGGCCGGCGATGTCGATGCCGCGCGCCGCCACGTCGGTGGCCACCAGCACCTGCAAGCGGCAGGCCTTGAAGTCGGCCAGCAGCTGGCTGCGCGTGCCTTGGCTGAATTCGCCGTGGAAGGCGCCCACGTGCAGGCCCGCGCGCTGCAGCTTGTCGGCCACGTGTTCGGCCGCGTATTTGGTGGCGACGAACACCAGCACGCGCTCCCACTGCTGCTGCAGGATCAGGTAGCGCAGCAGCTGCGTGCGGCGTGGCACGTCGACCGTGATGGCGCGCTGCACGATGTCGGGCTTGTCCTGCGGTTCGGACGCCACCTCGATGCGCACGGGTTCCTTGAGCAGGCTGTCGGCCAGCGTCTGCACGCTGTCGGGGAAGGTGGCGGAAAAGAACAGGTTTTGCCGTTTCGCTGGCAACAGCGCGAGGATGGCGTTGATCTCCTCGCTGAAACCCATGTCGAGCAGGCGGTCGGCCTCGTCGAGCACGCACAGCGACACGCCGCCCAGCTTCACGGCGTTCTGGCGCACCAGGTCCAGCAAACGGCCCGGCGTGGCAACGACGATATCGGCGCCACCGCGCAAATCCATCATCTGCGGATTGATCGACACGCCGCCGAACAGCACGGAAATCTTCAATTTGATCGGCAACGGCTTGGCCAGCGCGTGCACCGTCTGCCCCACCTGCGCCGCCAGCTCGCGCGTGGGCACGAGGATCAGCGCGCGCACCTGGCGCGGGCCGGAAACGGGCGCCATCAGCGCCTGCAGCAGCGGCAGCGCATAGGCGGCCGTCTTGCCGGAACCCGTCTGGGCCGCGCCCAGCACGTCGCTGCCGCGCAGGATGGCGGGAATGGCGGCCGCCTGGATGGCCGTCGGCGCGGCATAGCCGGCCTTGTCAACGGCGCGGACCAGGGCGGGAATCAGACCCAGTGAGGAAAATGGCATAGCGGGCCTTCTTTATTCGTAAAGTGAGACCGGCCGCGAAAGGCGGCCGGTCGGATATGGCGACAGTATAAGGCAGACAGCTACTGGCGTGGCATTTGCAGCTTCGGATAACCCGCGTCATCGTAGCCCGGCATGCCGCGGCGGATCGCGTGCGAAAAATCCGCATCGCCGTTGGCCGCCCGCGCGCGCGCCGTGACGTGGCCCCCATCGCGCAGCTGCTGGAAGGTCTGGCCGGGCACCAAGCCCTGCACGTCGAACAGATAGCGGTCCAGGTAGCCAGAGGCCATCAGCCGGTAGTCGAGCGGCAGGCCCGGCACGATGCGGCGCACCATCTCGAAGACGATGGTGGTGCAGTTGGCCGTCAGCGTGTTGTAGAACTGCGGCTGGTTCTTCAGCGCTTGCGCCTCGTCCAGATAGGCGAGAAACAGCGAACGCATGGCCGCCTTGGGCATCATGACGCGGTACAGATGCATGTCCTCGCCCCGCGCATTCGTGCGCACGCGCAGGATGTCGCGCTCGTCGGCGGCGATCAAGCTCATCTCGAAATGCTTGAAAAAGCCGCCGATGGCGGAAAAGCTCTCGCCCTTCTCCTTGCGGATCTCGATGGAAAACGTCAAAAAGCGCCCGTCGGCAAAGCCGAAGGAAATCAAGGTATGCGCGATGTAAGGCCCCGTCCAGTACGACAGTGCCGTGTCCACCGTGCGCAGTTCGTCGAGGTCGTAGCTGCGCTGCTCCCACTTGACCGTGTAGTCGTCATCGCTGCGCCAGTCGAAATTGCGCACATTGTCCAGTGTGACGAGATTGCCCTTGACCGTGCCCGTCACATTGCGCGCCACGTCGTCGGCCCACACGCGCTGCTGCTTCGGCGCGATCAGGCTCCACCACACGAGCAGCAGGATAAACCCGGCCGCATACGGCAATAGCACGCGCGCGTCGCCGCGCATCCACCACAGCGCGATGCTGGCCACGCCCAGCGCGCCCCACAGCAGCGCGCCGATGCCTTGCGCCGCCGTGCCGCCGGACAGCTGGTACCACAGCGCCAGCGCACCCCACAATGCAGTCAACAGGATAATCAGGGAAACGGCCATTTTGCCGAGGGTGGCCAGCACGGAGCGGGCACGCAGTGATAAGAAAGTCATGCCGTGATTATAGTGGCAAGTGCAGATATGCAAGTATTTCGGACGTGCCATCCCATCGTCGTTAGCGCCGGCCCGGCAAAGGAATCGAAGTAGGCTCACTGCCATGGCATGCGGCCACATCCATCGCAGCACAGCTAGAATACCGGCATTGCCACTTTGCTGAAAGCGCCGCCATGCATGCCCCCATCCCCATCCTGCGCAGTTTTTCCGAAGCCAAAGCGCGCGAGTTCTATCTCGATTTTCTCGGTTTTACCCTGGACTGGGAACATCGCTTCGAACCTACGGCGCCGCTGTACCTGCAGGTGACGCGTGGCGACCTGGTGCTGCACCTGTCCGAACACCACGGCGACGCCACACCGGGCGCGGCGCTGCTGATCCCCGTCGACGATGTCGCCGCCCTGCATGCGGAATTGCGCGACAAGGATTACCCGTATGCGCGGCCCGGCATCCGCGACGAGGACTGGGGCCGCATCCTGGAAGTGGCTGACCCGTTCGGCAACCGGCTGCGCTTCTGGCAGCGCGGCGAATAACGCTATTGCCCGCTCAGCGCACGCATTTCCGCATACAGGTTCGCCTTGCCCTCGAAGCCGATGCCGACGAGGTCCGGCATGGTGATGTGGCCATTTTCGACCTTGACGCCATCGGGAAAACCGCCGAAGGGCTGGAATAAATCGGGATACGATTCATTGCCACCCAGGCCCAGGCCGGCCGCGATATTCAGGGACATCTGGTGGCCGCCGTGCGGGATGCAGCGGCTGCGCGACCAGCCGTGCTGGTGCAGCATGTCCAGCGTGCGCAAATATTCCACGAGGCCGTAGCTGAGGGCGCAGTCAAATTGCAGCCAGTCGCGGTCGGCGCGCATGCCGCCATAGCGGATCAGGTTGCGCGCATCCTGCATGGAAAACAGGTTTTCGCCCGTCGCCATCGGCTTGTCGTAATAGCTGCGCAGGGTGGCCTGCAGCTCGAAGTCGAGCGGGTCGCCCGCCTCTTCATACCAGAACAGGTCGTACTGGCGCAGCGCCTTGGCGTAGGCGATCGACGTGTCCAAGTCAAAGCGGCCGTTCGCATCCACGCACAGCTTTTGCCCATCCTGCAGCACCTCCATGATGGCGTCGATGCGGCGCAAGTCGTCATCGAGCGAAGCGCCGCCGATCTTTTTCTTGACCACCGTGTAGCCACGGTCGATGTAGCTGCGCATCTCGTCCTGCAGGGCGGACAGGCTCTGGCCCGGGTAGTAATAGCCGCCCGCCGCATACACGAAGACTTTTTTATCGGGCACGCCCGTGCCATGGCGCTCGGCCAGCAGCTGGAACAATGGCTTGTTGTCGATCTTCGCCACGGCATCCCAGATGGCCATGTCGATGGTGCCGATGGCCACCGAACGCTCGCCATGGCCGCCCGGCTTTTCATTCATGTACATGCAATCCCACACCTTGTGCGGATCGAGGTTGCTGCCGTCATCCGTGACGAGCGAAGCGGGATCGGCGTCGAGGATGCGGGGGATGAAACGCTCGCGCATCAGCATGCCCTGGCCGTAGCGGCCATTCGAATTGAAGCCGTAGCCGACGACGGGCTTGCCGTCGCGCATCACGTCCGTGACGACGGCTACCAGGCTCAGGGTCATCTTGCTGAAATCGATGTAGGCGTTGCGGATGGGGGAAGAGATGGGGATGGTCTTTTCGCGGATTTCAACGATTTTCATGCGGGTCTCCTGTGGGTGAAAACAATGACGCCAGCTTAACCGCGATAGACAGCCGTATAATCAATAGCAATTTAAACCATTCTTCAATTGAAGTTAATAATGAAAAGCGACGCCACGACGGAAATGGCCTTCTTTGTGCTGCTGGCCAAGCTGGGCAGCCTGTCGGCCACGGCGCGCGAACTGGGCATCACGCCGCCCGCCGTCAGCAAGCGCCTGCAGCTGATGGAGCAGCGCCTGGGCGTGCGCCTGCTGAACCGCAGCACGCGGCGCATCAGCCTGACGGGCGATGGCGAAAGCTATCTGCAGCAGGCGCGGCACATCCTCGACGATATCCGCGCCATGGAGGAATCCCTGGCCAGCGGCAGCGCGGAGCCGCGCGGTCTGCTGCGCGTGAACGCCACCCTTGGTTTCGGACGCACGGTGATCGCGCCCCTGCTGTCGCAATTCGCCCTGCGCCACCCGCAGCTGGAAGTGCAGCTGCAGCTGACGGACAGTCCCATCAACCTGGTCGAGCAGGCGTACGACCTGGGCATCCGCTTCGGCGACTTGCCCGACACGCGTTTGTCCGCGCGGCGCATCATGTCGAACCGGCGCTTCCTGTGCGCTTCGCCCGCCTACCTGCAGGCGCACGGCACGCCGCAGACACCGGACGACCTGGCGCGGCACCGCTGCATCGTGCACCGGCAGAACGACGACGCCTACGGCATCTGGCGCTTGAGCCGTGGCCGCGCCACCCACACGGTGAAAGTGCGCGGCACGGTGGCCAGCAACGATGGCGACGTGGTGCTGGGCTGGGCCCTGGACGGCCACGGCATCCTGCTGCGCTCGGAATGGGACCTGGCCCGCTACCTCGACAGCGGCCGCCTGCGCGTGGTGCTGGAAGAGTACGCGCTGGCGCCGGCCGACCTGTACGCCTATTACCCGAGCCGCCACCAGCTGCCCGCCAAAGTGCGCGCTTTTATCAATTTTCTCATCGGGCAGTTGCAGCCGGACTCGGCCAATACGGGAAAATAGGGTTACACTACAATATTGCGATATGGCAATAATATGAAGGAGTAGGTTTTGCTAGTCATACTCGGATTTCTCGTCGTGCTGTTTTCCGTCTTCGGCGGTTTCGCCATGCAGGGCGGGCACCTGGGCGCCCTGTTCCAGCCGCTGGAACTGCTGATGATCGGCGGCGCCGCGCTGGGTACCTTCTTTGTCGGCAATGACGCCAAGGCCATCCGCGCCACGTTCGCCGCCCTGCCCACCCTGTTCCACAGCTCGCAATACACGAAGGCGCGCTATATGGAGCTGATGGGGCTGATGTATGAAATCCTCAGCAAGATCCGCAAGGAAGGCTTGATGTCGGTCGAGGACGATATCGACGACCCGTACCGCAGCCCTATCTTCGTGAAATACCCGTACACGCTCGGCGACGAGCACATCCTGGAATTCATCACCGATTATTTGCGCCTGATGGTGTCGGGAAATATGGACGCTTACCAGATCGAAAACCTGATGGATAACGAGATCGAGACGCACCATGAAGATGCGGAAATGCCGATCCAGACGATTTCGCAGCTGGCCGACGCCATGCCCGCCTTCGGCATCGTGGCCGCCGTGATGGGCGTCGTGCACACGATGGCGTCCGTCGGCCTGCCGCCGGCCGAGCTGGGCGTGCTGATCGCGCAGGCGCTCGTCGGCACCTTCATCGGCATCTTGCTGGCCTACGGCTTCATCGCGCCGCTGGCCAGCTTGCTGCGCCGCAAGCATCATGAAACGGCGAAGATGTACCAGTGCGTGAAAGTGACGTTACTGGCCAGCCTGAACGGCTACGCCCCGGCCCTGGCCGTGGAATTCGGCCGCAAGGTCATTTCCGCCACGGAACGCCCGTCATTCAGCGAACTGGAAAACCACGTGCGCCAGGTGCGCACGAAGAACTGATTCCAGCGGTTCGCGTCAGGCTTCCGGCGCCGTCCAGACGAGGTTCCACAGGTGGCCATCGATATCCTCGAAGCCCTGGTCGTACATGAAGCCATGGTCTTCGGGCGGATGCGGTATGCGGCCACCGGCGGCCTGGGCCTTGGCGATCAGGCCGTCCACCTCTTCCCGGCTTTCGCAACTGAGGCAAATGACGACTTCATTGGCTTCCTTGGCATTCGCGACGGGTTTGCCGATCAGTGACTGGAAGAACGGCTCGGTCGTCAGCATCGCCTCGATGTTGCCCTCGACGATATTCATGAACGCCGCATTCTCGCCGCTGTAGCGGGAATTGAAGGTGAAGCCGAGGGCGGCAAAGAAGGCCCTGGATTTGTCCAGGTCCTTTACGGGCAGGTTGAGAATGATCTGTTTGTGCATGGCGCTTCCTTGCTTCCCTGGTTGAAGGTGGACTGGGTGGAATGGGCTACCGGTGCGTCCTTCCTGCAACGGTGGACGGCATACCAAATCGACACGCTGGCGAAAAAATGGTTCCTCTAGGATATCAATAAACCAGCACAGTGTTTGCTGGACAATTAAACCACAGCAGCGCTGAACGACTCGGGCCGCTGCGCAAGCAGATGAGACAGTCGTTGCAGGCCCGCCTGCAAGCGTTCACGCTCCTTGATGCTGCCCAACGAGATCCGGATGGCATTCACGGAGTCGCTGCCAGTGGCGAATGCCTCCGCCGGCGTGACCGCGATGCCGGAGCTGGCGGCTGCACGCGCAAGCTGTGAAGAGTTCCAATACGCCGGCAACTCGATCCATACATGCAGGCCGTCACCCAAGCCGCTATAGCGCCCCGCCAGAATATCGCGCGCCATCCGGTGGCGCAGGCGCGCCTCCTTGCGTACGCCTGCCAGCAATCCATCAGCCGAACCGTCGAGTATCCACTGCGTGGCCAGTGCGGCCGTCAGAGGCGCGACCATCAGCGCAAAGGATCTGAGCGCGACCAGGAAACGTTCGCGCTCAATCGGGTCGCGTATCAGCACGAACGCGACACGCAGGCCGGGTGTCAGGCATTTCGACAGGGTGGAGATGTAGATCACCTGTTCCGGGGCAAACGTGGCAACAGGCGGCGGCGGGGCTTCGGCAAGAAGCCAGTAGGGATCGTCCTCGACGATGCGCACATTGCAGCGCTGCGCGATGCTGGCGAGCTCCTTGCGCCGGCGTTCCGGCATGGTGATGGCGGTCGGGTTCTGTAATGTGGGATTGAGGTAGACCAGCCCGGGCTTGTGCTGGCGGCATGCTTGCTCGAGCATCTCGGGCAGCATCCCGTCCTTGTCCGCGTCCACCGCAATGACGTGCCGGCCGAATTGGCTTGCTGCGGCACGCAAGCCGGGGTAACTCATCGGCTCTGCCAGGATGACATCGCCAGGCTCCGTCAGCGCAAGGATCAATGCGGCGATCGCCGCTTGCGCACCGGGACAGACAAGGACCTGTCGAGCATCCAGATGTCCAAACATCGGTGCCAGCCATTTGGCCCCGGCCTGACGGTCGGAATCGCTTCCCCCGCCCAGGTGATAAGTCATCAGCAATTCATTATCTGCCCGCATTAATACCTGAGACAAACCTTGTTTCAGCATGTCGTCGAAGTCCACGCCATCGGGCGGTGGCGGGGTATTCATGGAGAGGTCGAGGATAGCGGTCAATTCGACTTTCGGCGCCGCGACATACGTGCCGCGAGCGCCGCGGCCCTCCAGCAAGTTGCGGCGTCTGGCTTCATCGTAGGCGCGTGTGATCGTCGTCAGGTCGACGTCCAGCTGCGCTGCCAGGTGACGCTGCGGAGGCAGACGGTCACCCGGTCTCAAGGATCCGTCTGCCACCGCAGCCTGCAAGGCATCGGCAATCTGCAAAAAACGTGGCCCCCCGTGCGCGGCCAATCGCGGCAACCAGATCGTCACATTGTCATCTTGTATGGCTTTCAACTGGGACATTTTGTCTCAATGTATGGAGATTGTTTTAAGGTAGTATGCCTTATAACGTGCAGCAACACCAATCTTGTATGGAAGTCGCTGACGTTTCTCCTCGCGCATCCGCATTCGGCACATCGCTGCGTCCGATGCCCTTGTTATTTCATGGGTAGCTATAATGGAAGAGTCAAACAGGATGCCTGGGGATGGTTTGAACGGAAGCTGCTGAAGCAGCGTTTTGAGGCAGTGCTCCTCACGATAGATAGTGTCAAGTAATAGACTGGAAATACTCAAATGATGGATTGGACACCTATAGTCTTCGTTACCTTCAAGGCTCTCGTGCTCGGCACGGGCATGTTCTTCGCCATCAAGTGGCATTACGATCAAGGCAAGAAGGACAAGGATAAGGCGAAGCAGAATCGCGCTGTGCTGCGCGCGAGCGGCAAGGTGGTCGCAGGCTTCATGCTATTGCTCATGGTCCTGGGACTCGTCACCTTCGTCGTTGTCAGGATGGTCGGTTTGGACATGACCTTCCCATAAGATGCCCGCTTCTGGCTGCGGATTCCATCGGTCAGCCGCGCCAGACTCTCTCCGCCATTTACGGGCCCGGCGCCGTCTCATCCGGGCAGCTGACCTCGTCCTCTGGCGTATATAAGGTCATCGGTACGCGCTGGCCATCGATTTCCAGCTCGCGCACTTTCGGCGGCACCAGCTGGAACTCGCCCGCCTGCAGTTTCTCGCGCAGCGGTTTGCAGCGCAGCGCATCCATGGGGATTTGCCCGCGCGCGGTCCAGCTGCCGTCTTCCTTTTCCGCCAGCAACACCGACGAGGCACGCGGGTCATTGCTGATCAGCAGCACGTCCTGCTTGCCATCGCCGTCGAAATCGAGAAGATACGCGTCGCACTGCGGCCCAGCCCGCTTCAAACAGGCGGGAAGGCGCCACGCCGGGCCAACCTGCGTCCAGTCCTGGCGCAGGAAACTCTCCGGCAGTTTCGCCGTGGCCGGGCGCAGGGTCAGGTTGATCGACACGTCGCTCAGCGCACCCGTCTCGTCGAGGCGGTTCTGGCGCTTGAGCATGGCCTCGGCGCGGGCCCGCACGATGGCCGCATCGGGGCCCGTCGTGCGTTTCGTCAATTCCTGCAAGGCCGCCTGGCCATAGCGTGCGCCCTGGAAGCGCAGGTATTCGAAATCGAACTTGTCCACGCCTATCTTGCCGCTGTTCAGGCGCGCCATCTGGCTGGCCACGGAAATGCGCGCCGGGTCGGCCAGCGGAGAGAACAGCGCGAACAGCGCCAGCAGGGTAACAAAGGCGGTGGCCACGTTGACGTTGGCGATCAGGTGCAGCCAGTCGCCATACTTGCTCGCCGCCCATGCGTAACCGGCAGCGTAGCAGGTGGCGATCAGCAGGCAGGCGGCAGCGATCAGGCGGTCGGACGTCCAGCCATGCGACATCACGCGCAGGGTCAGCGCATAGATGGCGATGCCCACCACCCACGGCAGCAGCAGACAAGCCAGACGCGTGCCGAGGCGGATGCCGCGCGCCACGCCATGGCCCACTTCGCCATTCTGGAAGGCCGCATTGATCAGTACCACCAGCACGCCGGCCATGCCCAGCAGCACGGACGCCGCATGGCGCGTGGCCCACAGGCGCTCGAAGCCGATGAAGGGCAAGGTCAGCAGGAAACCGGAGACGAGCACGGCGGCGATCGGCATCAGCCACGACAGCAGCACCAGCAGCAAGGTGCGGATGCCGCGCACGATGGACGGGCGCACGTCCGTGATGTGGATGGCAAATGAAAACGCGAAGCAGATGACGGGAATCACGAACCAGGCCTGGCCCAGCAGTTTTTTCAGGAAACTGAGCTTGATCAGCAGGAACAGCTGCCCGCCCAGCCACAGCACCAGCCACAGGCCCAGCACGAACAGCAGGGAAAACAGCAACTGGATGCCGAGCTTCCAGGCGATTTCAAAGTAGGTCGGATAGCGGGCGATGCGCTGGCCATCCTGGGCGCTGGCCAGCACCAGCGCGTGGGCGATATAAAAGCCGACGACGCAAAAACCGAACAGCTGCGCGGAAATGACGCGCAGCGGTGCGCCCGGCTTGTAGTTGCCCCAGATCACGTGCTCGGCGCCGCGCGCCACGTCATGCCAGGCCAGCACGGCCATCACGACGGCGGCGCCCGCCATCCACAGGGCGATGCGCTTGACCGACATATGGCCCAGGCTGGACACCAGCAGAATGGGCAGCAGCAGGCTGATCAGCATCAGCGGCGCCAGCAGATAGGCTTCCGTGGCGGGCCACACCTTGTCTTGCGCCGTGCTGTACAGCCAGTACAGCAGCACACCTTGCAGCAGGCCCGTCACCAGACGCGTCACCGCGATGCGCGGTGCCACCACCGGATCGAGCAACGCCATGTTTTTTCCAGCGGCATCCTGCTGCATAATCATCCCTTAATAGTCGTTTATTGCTGTAAAGCACGGCCATTATTGCATTTCGTTATCGCCATCTCAACAACGATTCGTGCGCGCGCCCTGCCGGCGCGCCTTCGCTGCGGCGCAATGGCAAGCTTTGCGCAAGGCCCCAGGCCAGTTCCGGCACGAGGAACAGCCACAGCAGCGGCTGGCCCGTCGTGAACAGCGCCCACGCCATCCACGTGGAAAACAGATAGCGGGCCGCCGCATCGAAGCGGCCGAAGCGCGGCTGCGGGTCCAGCATGCGCAGCACGGACCAGACCATCACCACGCTGCCAAACAAGCTGCTGATGAGCAGATGAAACGGTCCGAAGACGGGCAGCGGCAGGCCGCCCAGGCTCACATTGACGGCGTTCAAGTGCTCGCGCAGCAGCAAAAACGTCCACGGCGTGGCAAACGGGGCTGTCATGAGCACATCATAAATGGCGCTGGCGCGCACCACGCGGCGGAAGGCGGAAACGGACAACATGGGAACTCCTGTCTATGGAAAGCGTCCATGATCAGGGTTGGAGTACACTCCATGGTCAAGCATTTTATGAAAGAAAAATCACCATGCAGATCGGCGAGATGGCGCAGGCGACGGGCTTGAGCCGCGATACCCTGCGCTTTTATGAAAAGCGGGGCTTGCTGCGCGCACGGCGCGGCGCGAATGGCTACCGCGACTACCCGCCCGAGGCGGCCGACTGGCTGCGCTACCTGCGCACGGCGCAGCAGCTGGGCTTTACCCTGGCGGAAATCGAGGCCGACATGCCGCTGCTGGCGGCCGCCGGCGATCCCGCCACGGCGGACCTGCTGCGTGCGGCGCTGGCGCGCAAGCTGGGTGAAATCGATGCGCGCATCGCGGGATTGACGCAGTTGCGCGGCGAACTGGTGCTGCGTATGGGGCCGGCAGCGGCCGCGTGTCCGTTGCGCGGAGATGCCGATGCCAGTCACTAAACCCGCTACACTGCTGCCGTGGCTATTCCTGCTGGGCGCGGGCGGCGCGCAGGGCGCCGAACTGGCCTGCGGCGACTTCCTGTCCCAGCTGGGCAAGAAGCCCGCGTATCTCGTCTACCAGGGTTGCCAGCAAAACAGGGAACGCCAGGACCAGCCGTTCGAAGCCCGCTACGCGGTGGACGGCAAGCATGCGCAACAGGCGGAAGCGTACCTGCGGCGCGCGTATGGCTTGCCCAGGCTCAAGCGTTATTGCTGCGCCTGGGACAGCACGCCCCACTCCTGGCGCGACCGCCGCACCGGCTACGGCTATGTGCTGCTGATGGGCTCGGGGGAGACGCTGGTCAGGACGCGCGACGCCTGGCCGCGGATCGACCGCTTTGTCGTGCAGGTCGACGGCTACGCGCAAGACCCTTGATGCAACCCTCTCAATCGAGTTCCTGCCGCGCCACCAGGATGCCATCCGCATCGGCGTAGATCCAGTCGCCCGGATGCACGGCCACGCCGCTGACCTGCACGCGCACGTCGCGCTGGCCGGCGCCCGTCTTGTTGCTCTTGCGAGGATGCGTGGCCAGGGCGCGCACGCCGATCTGGCAGACATTGATTTCCTCGCTGTCGCGGATGCAGCCATCGACGACGATGCCGGCCCAGCCGTTGCTTTCCGCCAGCACGCCCAGCTGGCCGCCCACCAGCGCGCGGCGCAGGCTGCCGCCGCCATCGATCACCAGCACGTGGCCCTGGCCCGGCGTTTCCAGGGTGCTGCGCACGAGCGCGTTGTCCTCGAACACTTGCAATGTGGTGGCGGGGCCGCTGAAACGCATGCGCTGGCCGAAAGCGCGGTACACGGGCGGCAGCACGGCCAGGGTGCCGTCGTCGAGCATGGCCGCATAGTCGTCGCACAGGTCGGTGGTGGCAAAGGTCATGGGGATTCCTTTCGTGGCTGATGGCAACGATTCTATGCCTTTTGCAACGCCGCGGCACGTGTTTTGCCGCCCACGCCCACGGCCGTGGCAATCGCCAGCGCCTGGAACAGGCCGATGAACACGAACAGCAGGGCCGGATGGTCGCCATCCATCAGCGCGCCAAAGAACAGGGGCCCGACGGCCAGGCCGCTGTCGAGACCCGAATACACGACGCCATACACGCGCCCGGTGGCATTCTTCGGCGCCGCCGCGCGTATCATCAGGTCGCGCGACGGTCCCGCCACGCCCGACGTCAGGCCGATGGCGCCCATCAGCACCACGGCGCCCCAGGCCGGCACGGCGGCCATGGACAGCAGCACGGCCAGCAGCGCGGCAGCGGAAAAGGCGATCGCCACGTTGCGGTCCGGCTGCTTGCTGCGCGCGCCCACCACGCCGCCGGCCAGCATGCCCACGGCCGAGGCCAGCATATAGGCCGTATAGGCGCTGGTGGCCAGCGCCAGGCTCATGCCGTACAGCTTGACGAGGGCCACGCTGGCAAAGCTCTGGATGCCGCCCAGGGCGATGGCGGTAATGAAGAAGAAGGCAAAGCACATCCACACGGCCGGCAAACGCAGAAAGTCCAAGGTGCCCTCGCCGCCTGCCGCCTGGCCCGGTGCGGCCTTCTTGACAGGCTCCGGGCGGATGGCGTGGCGGTTCAGGAGCAGGATCAGCAGCACGCCGAACGGCAGTACGGCCGCGCACTGCAGCGCGATCCGCCAGTCATAATGGGTGGCAACGTAGGTCATGAACAGCGGTGCCAGGGCCCAGCCGATGTTGCCGCTGATGCCATGCACGGAAAAGCCGTAGGCCACGCGGGCCGCCGACACGCGCTGGTTGAGTATCGTGTAGTCGGCCGGATGGAACACGCTGTTGCCCATGCCGGCCAGCATGGCGCCCAGCATCAGCGCCGCATAGCTGTGCGCGGTGGACAGGGCCAGCGCCGACACGCCCAGCAGGAAGATGCCGGAAAACAGCACGGCGCGGGCGCCGAAACGGTCGACGACAAAGCCCGCCAGCGCCTGCCCCACGCCCGAGATGATGAAGAACACCGTCATCAGCAAGCCCAGTTCCGCATACGACAGGTCGAAGGCCGGTTTCAGCCAGACGAACAGGGCCGCGAGGATCAGGTGGTAGAAGTGCGACACGCCATGCGCCAGCCCCACGAGGGCAATGACGCGCGCATCGCTGCGCAAGGTGGGAAGTTCGGATGCCGAGTTAGTTGTTATCATGTCATACCCTGTCTTATACTGGTGAAGCTCAAGTGTATGCAAAATACCATCGTCTGTTTTCCGACAGAACGACATAATTTATCGAATTAAGGCCAAGCTGATGGGTGTACCTATCCTCCACCATACGCGCATGTGTCCACCTCGGGAAGCGCCCAGCGCGACCATCCCCGTGACCATGGTCGCGCGCGACCTGCAACCCGATGAATTTCTCTTGCCGCACAGCCATCCCTGGGGCCAGGTGACCATGGCGCTCGAAGGCGTGCTGCGTATTACCGCCAACAACAGCAGCTGGGTACTGCCGCCCATGCGCGCCATCTGGATCGCGCCCAATGTGGAGCATGCCGTCACGATACTGGAAAAAACCCGTTTGCGCCCCCTGTGCATCCATGCCGCGCGCGCGCCATTCACGGGCCGCGACTGCAAGGTGCTGGAAGTGTCGAACCTGCTGCGCCAGCTGATCATGGCGCTGGAGCAATTGGACCCGGGCCAGGAACCGGCGCGCGAAGCGCTGCTGGCCGAACTGATTCTCGATGAATTGAAACGCTCGGACACGCGCCCCATTCGCGTCCCCTTGCCCAGCGACAAGCGCCTGAAAACCCTGTGCGACAGCCTGATCGAAAAACCGGGCTTGAACCAGACCCTGGAACACTGGGCGCAGCTGGTCGGCGCGTCGGAGCGTACCCTGGCGCGGCTGTTCGAACGGGAATTGGGCATGAGTTTTGGCCAGTGGCGCCAGCAAGTGCGCCTGGCGCACGCGGCGCCCCTGATCGCGCGCGGCGTGCCGTTGTCGCAAGTGGCCGAAGAACTGGGCTATGCCAGCCAGTCGGCCTTTTCCGCCATGTTCAAGAAGACTTTCGGCAGCTCGCCATCGGCCTTCTTTGCCCAGGGCGAGCGCTCTTAAGCCATGAAGTCGAATAAAGAATTCTTGCCGGTATAACCCGGCAAGGCCGAGTTCGTTCCCATCTGTTCCTGGGCCGAATAGGCTTTGATCAGCGCCTGCGCCTGTGCCGTCAGCGCCTTGGCCAGCACGGCTTTCTTGTTGGTCAGGGTGGTGATGTCCTTGCCCACCGTCTGCACTTCCTTGCGGATAATGCTCGTTTCGCCCGTCAGCTCGCCGATCTTGCTGGAGAACTGGTCGGCCACGCCCTTGCCGTTATTCGTAAACAGCTTGCTGACGGCATCCGGATCGGCCGCAATGGCGGCCTTGAGCTTTTTATCGTCAAGCACCAGCTCGCCGCTCTTGCCCAGGGTCACGCCGGCGCTGCTCAGGATGGAGGCGGGCACGCCCGTGCTGGCCGTGCGCAACACCTGCTCCATCTGCGACCGCACCTGGCCCAGCGCCGTGTCGGACTTCAAGTCGCCCTGCTGCAGGCTTTGCAGTTTGCTGTTGAGTTCATTGTAGGCCGTGACAAAGCTGGCCACGTTGGTCGCGATCTGGCTGCTGTCCTTGGCGATGACGAGGTCCGTCACACCCTTTTTCTTCAATTCGATGGTGGCGCCCTCGACAGCCGTCGTCAAGGTATTCGTGGCGCTCTTGATGTCCTTGCCATCGACGGTCAGCAGCGCATCCTGCGCGGCGGCCGTCTGCTGCAGGCCCTTGCCAGAGCCGGGCGCATAGCTGAGCAGATTGCTGACGGCAGCGTCGCCGGACACGCTGATGCGCATGCTGCTGTCGGCGCCGCTCTTGCCATTGATGGCCAGCGAGTAGCCATCGGGCCCCTTGACGACGCTGGCGTCCACGCCCTGCTGTTTCAGGGCGGCGGCGATGCCATCGAGGCTATTGTTGCTGCTGTCTATCGTCAGCGAAATGACCTTGCCGTTGCCGGGCGTAAATTGCTTGCCATCGGCCGTCCCCACTTCGATCTTGACCAGGGCGGGCGCGCCCGTGCCGATCGCCGCGCTCGAGGATTTCTGCGCGCCGCTGAGCAGGGTCTGCCCCTGCGCCAGCTGCTTGACGTTCAGCTCATGGCTGCCGCTGGCGGCCTTGTCGGTGGTGGTGGCACTCAGCACATCCTTGGCGCTCGACGTGGCCGACGTGGCCAGGCCGCTGCCGGCCATGTTCTTGGCCACGGTCTGGAATTTCGCCAGCGCCGATTGCAGCTGGCCCAGGCCCGAGAACTTGGCCTGGTCGCGCGCCAGGCTGGCGTTGAGCTTGACGACGCCCGTGTTCTGCGACTGCATCTGGCGCTCCACCTTCGCATACACATCGGCCGAGATATTACCCTGCGTCGTCTGCTGCGTGTTGTTGGTGTAAGCCCTGCTGTTGATGGTCGAATTAAACATGATAGGCGTTCCCGTCGGGTGTAAGGTCATGACACGCGGTTCAGGTCTTGACCGCATGCTGCGCTAGAAACGGACGGCAGGCGCGCGTGGCGCGGCGGCATCCCTCTTCTGGTTGATAATTATGCAGTATTACCGGAATATCAAAACAGCGAACAGAACAGGTTTTTCCTGACTGCAAAGCCATATGCACCATTCTAGCGCATGTCACTTGCCGCTTATTCCTAGCATGCCTCAGCGCATGAATCTTGAAATGGCGCTGCTGACGGCCATGTCCAGCTGCAGGAAAGTGAGTCCCACCTTGAAACCGGCACTGCTGAAAATGCAGTGCGAGACGGACACGCGCGCCTCGATGATGTGCGCCGCGCCATCGTAAAACAGCTCGAACAGCACCTTGCCCTGCTTGCCGGTCGGCACCGGCTCCGCGATGACGGCCGCCATGCCACCGGGCCCCACGTCGAGGGTGCGCGCCGCCACGGGACCCGCACCATCGATGACCAACATTGCCTTGGCACGCAGAATCTTGCGTGCGCCCTGCCTTTGCTCTACTGACACTGTATTCCGCTTCTCTCTATGCATTGTCGATACGAATTCGCCATGCGAACTCATCGGACAAATATTATAGTTCCAAACGGAAATTTTGTTTGACTTGTCTCAAGCTTGGCATTTAAACCATACCAACTCTTACTCCAGATCGCGCAACTTGTTGAATGCCTCGTCGATGCGCTCGACGCCGATGACCTTGAGGCCTTCGATGACTTGCTTGGGCAGATTGGACTTGGGCACCACGGCCAAGGTAAAGCCCAGCTTGGCAGCTTCGCGCAAGCGCTCCTGGCCACGCGGCGCGGGACGGATTTCACCGGCCAGCCCCACTTCGCCAAACACGACCAATCCCCGTGGCAATGGCTTGTTGCGCATCGACGAGTTAATCGCCAGCAACACGGCCAGGTCGGCCGCCGGTTCCGTAATTTTGACGCCACCGACGGCGTTGATGAACACGTCCTGGTCGAAGGCGGCGATGCCCGCGTGGCGGTGCGCCACGGCCAGCAGCATGGCCAGGCGGTTCTGCTCCAGGCCGACAGACAAGCGGCGCGCATTGGGCAAGTGGCTCGTGTCGACGAGGGCCTGGATTTCCACCAGCAAGGGGCGCGTGCCTTCCTGCGTCACCATCACGCAGGAACCGGGTACCTGGTTGTCGTGCTGCGACAGGAACAGGGCCGACGGGTTCGACACCCCTTTCAAGCCCTTTTCCGTCATGGCGAACACGCCCAGTTCATTGACGGCGCCGAAACGGTTCTTGATGGCGCGCACGAGGCGGAAGCTGGAATGGGCGTCGCCCTCGAAATACAGCACCGTGTCGACGATGTGCTCGAGCACGCGGGGGCCGGCCAGCGCGCCCTCTTTCGTCACGTGGCCGACCAGAATGATGGTCACGCCCGTCTGCTTGGCCGCGCGCGTCAGTTGCGCCGCGCATTCGCGCACTTGCGCCACGGAACCGGGAGCCGAGCTGAGCGCGTCGGAATACACGGTCTGGATCGAATCGATCACCACCACTTCCGGCTTCAAATCGTGCAAGGTGGACAGGATCTTTTCCAGCTGGATCTCGGCCTGCAATTTGAGTTCCTTGGCATCGATGACGAGACGCTTGGCGCGCAGGGCGATCTGCGCGCCCGATTCTTCGCCACTGACGTACAGCACGCGCTTGTGGTGCGACATGTTCGCCAGCGCCTGCAACAGCAGGGTCGACTTGCCGATGCCGGGGTCGCCGCCGATCAGCACGACGCCGCCCGCCACCATGCCGCCGCCCAGCACCCGGTCGAATTCCTCGATGCCCGTGCCGAAGCGGGGCACGTCGATGGCATCGATATCGTCAAGCGACAGCACGGGCGCCGTCTGCGCCAGCGACATGTGCTGCGGATTCGAATAGCGGTTGTTGCCGCCCGTCTCGGGCAGGGTTTCCACCATGGTATTCCACTGATTGCACGAGGTGCATTGCCCCATCCATTTGTTGCTGATGGCGCCGCAATCGCTGCAGGTGTAGATGGTCTTGACTTTTGCCATGGTGTACTTTGCCCGGGTAAGGTGAAACTGCTGTCTATATATACAGTATATACAAACAAGGCTGTGAGGTCACGCCTCGATCACCGGAACGCGCGGCGCCAATGCGCACATCAGCTCGTAGCCGATGGTGCCGGCGGCCAGCGCCACTTCGTCGATCGGCATGCCCTGGCCCCACAAGGTGACGGCGCTGCCGACTTTTGCGCCCGGCACCTGCGTCAGGTCGACCATCAGCATGTCCATCGACACCCGGCCGATGAGGCCAGTGTGCACGCCGTCGACCAGCACGGGCGTGCCTTCGGGCGCGTGGCGCGGGTAGCCGTCCGCATAGCCGCAGGCCACCACGCCCACCTTGATATTGCCGGCCGCCTCGTAGCGGCTGCCGTAGCCCACCACTTCACCGGCGGCGATATCCTGGATGCCGATAATCTTGCTGCGCAAGGTCATGGTGGGCAGCAAGCCGAACGCCTGCGCGCACGTGCCGCCGGGAGCGCCGCTGGGCGTGCCGCCGTACAGCATGATGCCGGGCCGCACCCAGTCGCTGTCGAGATGGTGCAGCAGCACGCCGGCCGAATTGCACAGGCTGCGCGGCAGCGGCGCGCCTATGCTGGCCGCGCCCGCTTCAAAACGCAGCATCTGCTGGGCCAGAGGCAAGCGCGTGGGCGCCGCTTCATCGGCATTGGCGAAATGCGTCATCAGGGTGATCGTGCCGACGTGCGGCATGGCGCGCAGACGCGCATACGCACCCGCCACGGCGCCCGGCGTAAAGCCCAGGCGGTTCATGCCCGTATTCATCTTCAGGTGCACGTCGATGGCGTGCGGCAAACGCGCCGCTGCCAGCATGGCGATCTGTTCCTCGCAATGCACGCTGCCGTTCAAGCCATATTGCGCCATGACAGGCAAATCGCCAGCGTCGAAAAAACCTTCGAGCAGCAAGATGGGCTTGGTCCAGCCCAGTTCGCGCAAGCGCACGGCGTAATCGACCTCGACCAGCGCCAGGCCATCGGCGTCGGCAAAGCCCCGCATGGCCCTTTCCAGGCCGTGGCCATAGGCATTTGCCTTGACGACGGCCCACACGTTGGCGCCGCGGGCACCGGCACGGGCGCGCGCCAGATTGTGTTGCATGGCATCGAGATGAATGGTGGCGATGAGGGGCCTGGGCATAAGCGTGACACACGGCAAGTGGGAAAGCCGTATTTTACCGGATGGGCCGCGAGCAGGCGCCGCTAGCAGGCGCAGGATAGGCGCGCAGGACACCATGTACAAAATGCTCACATGTATGTGTATTTTTCTACGGCAGAAAAATTAAGCTTCGCTTAGGCAAGAGGATGCAAAGCAGCCCCTTCCAAACTTGGGGTTTGCCGTTTTTTCGTGGTATAAAGCAAGCCAGATATGATTTCAGGCATTCCAGAATGAATCGTGGTTTTTATACCATCATGGCGGCGCAGTTCTTTTCCTCGCTGGCAGATAACGCCCTCTTTTTTGTCGCCGTCGATTTATTGGTGTCCATGAAATCCCCGGCGTGGATCACGCCGCTGCTCAAACTGTCGTTCGTGCTGTTTTACGTGCTGTTGGCCGCTTTTGTCGGCGCCTTCGCCGATGCACTGCCGAAAGGCAAGGTCATGTTCATTGCCAACATGGTCAAGATCTTCGGCTGCGCCCTCGTCTTCTTCCACGTGCATCCGTTGCTGGCCTACGCCGTCGTCGGTTTTGGCGCGGCCGTGTACTCGCCCGCCAAGTACGGCATCCTGACGGAACTGCTGCCGCCGGAAAAACTCGTGGCGGCGAATGGCTGGATCGAAGGCTTGACCGTCACCTCCATCATCCTCGGCACCGTCATGGGCGGCGCGCTCGTCAGCGGTCACGTGTCCGACATGCTGCTGTCGATCGACATTCCCCTGATCAATACGGGCATCACCAGCAAGACAGAAGCGGCCTTGTGCGTGGTAGTGGGCATTTATGCGCTGGCAACCCTGGCCAACCTGAAGATTCCCGACACGGGCTGCGTATATGCGCACCAGGAACGCAATCCTATCAAACTGATTACCGATTTTGCCAATTGCTATTCCATCCTGTGGAAAGACAAGCTGGGCCAGATCACCCTGGCCGTAACGACCCTGTTCTGGGGCGCAGGCGCCACCTTGCAGCTGATCGTGCTGGAATGGGCCAAACAATCGCTGAACATGCCGTTCGACAAGGCAACCAGCCTGGTGGGCGTGGTCGCCATCGGCGTGGCCGCCGGCGCCGTGCTGTCGGCCCGTTTCATTCCACTGCGCAAATCGCTGACCGTCATTCCGCTCGGCATCGCCATGGGCGTGATCGTCATGATGATGACGCAAGTGCACTCCGTGTGGATCGCCTACCCGCTGCTGATACTGATCGGCGCCCTGTCCGGTTTCTTCGTCGTGCCAATGAATGCCCTGCTACAACACCGCGGCCACGTGCTGATGAGCGCAGGCCACTCGATCGCCGTGCAGAACTTCAATGAAAACCTGTCGATTCTGACCATGCTGGCCGTGTATTCGATCATGATTCGCTTGCACCTGCCGCTGAACATCATCATCACCCTGTTCGGCCTGTTCGTCGCCGGCACCATGTACATGATCATGCGCAAGCACAAGCTGAACCAGGCTGAGCATGACAATTTATCGCTGATTGGCGAGCAGAAACACTAGACCCAAGCAAGGGCTGGGGTCAGACCCTGAGGGTCTGACCCCGGATTTCGTTTTGGGTTGAGAGTCTTAAATCGGCAAAGCACCAGCCAGCCGCCGCGCGGCAGCCTGCTCCGTCCAGTCATGGGGCACGACAAAACCGCGCGTGCGCTCCACTTCCCAGCCTTCGACATTGTCCACCGTGGCCACCAGCACCGGTTGCGCCAGATCAAACAACTGCGCCTGCAAGGCATCGACATCGAGCACTTCCACGTCGCGGCCCTTGAACGGCGCCAGCCATTGCAAGCGCGGCAGCACGACATAGCGCTGCTGCGGCAATTGGGTTGGCGTGCACCAGAAGCCGTGTCCATGTTCCTGGGAAATGCCGTCCATGGCAGGCGTGGCGCCTGCCGCATAGAACAGCCAGCCCTTGACCAGCGCCTGCGCCGCGCACACGGGCTGCGCCAGCAGGGTTTGCGCGGCCGGATGGCGGGACAAGGCCAACTGCTTGCCGAGAATCTTGCGCATCTTCAAACCCAGGGTATCGGCCAGGTTGGGGCCGATCAAGTGGTTGAACACACCGGGATCGGGCGCGCCTTCGAGCAGGTAGAACTTGGTGGCGAATTCCCAGTGCAGCAGTTCACTCCCGTCACGCAGCAGGAAATCGAATTCGCCCACCGTATCGTTGCGGTTCACTTGCACTTGCAAGCCATGCGCTTGCAGCAATCCATGCTGTTCAAAATAAAAGGCCAGCAGCTTTTCAGCGTACAGGCCCAGGCGGGAATAGAATTTCGGCCCCAGCGCCGCGTCGAGCGGCGACGGGTCATCCTGCAGCGCGCCCAGCCACGCCGCCACGGCGGGCGTGACGGGTGCGAGGCTGGCGATGCGCCCGCCCCAATGGGGGCTGGCCGGGTCCAGCAAGTCGGGCGAGTCGAGCAGCCAGGCCAGCGCACGCACGCGGGGGTGCGTCAAATGGCCCCAGCGGCGCTCGAAGCGGGCCTGAAAGCTGTAGACGGCCGACTCAACCACCGTGCGTGCTTTTCGCCAGGCACAGGTCGGCCCAGGCGCGCGCCTTGGCCTTGCCCGTCCCGTCCTGCAGCAGTTGCTCTGGGTGGAAGGTGGGCACGACGGACGCATTGCCCAGCTGGCGCACCTTGCCGCGCACGGGCTTTTCGCCGGGATTGATGCCGGCGGCGGCCATCGATCCGAGAGTGACGATGGTGCGCGGCTGCAGCAGGGCCAGTTCGCGGTCGAAGTACGGGCGGCAGGCAGCGGACTCGGCTTCTGTCGGCAAGCGTTCCTGCCCGGCCTCGTCGAGCGGACGGCATTTCAGCAAATGCGTGATGTACACATCGCTGCCCGCGTCGATATCGATGGCTTTCAGCATATTGTCGAGCAGCTTGCCCTGTTCGCCAGGCAAGGCGCGCCCTTCCCGTTCTTCCAGGCGCGAGGGGCTGCTGGCCAGCATCAGCCAGGCGCCCTGGCGGTCGCCACGGCCCATGACGACACCCTTGCGCGTCTTGCATAAATCGCAGCGCGCGCACTTGGCCACGGCCGCCGTCAAGCCATCCCAGTCGAGGGCGGCGATATCGGCATCGCTCAGCTGTCTGGCGGGCGGCGGTGGCGGCGCATCGTCGAACCAGGCCGTGTCGTCCGGCTCGGCGGCGGGGACTGACGCCGCGGCAACGGCGACAGGTGCTTCGGCCTGCACCTCGACCTTCGCCTCGGCAACCACCTCGACGACTTCGGCAACCACCTCTGTGAATACCTCAATCACGGCTTCAGCCACGGGTGGCGCCACGGCCGCTTCCATCTCCACGGGCGCTTCGGCGACGACGTCAACGGTCTCGGGTGCTGCGCGCTGGCGCAAGCGCCACAGGGGACCGACGCCCATTTCATCGAGGAAAACGGCGCTGCGGCTCATAAGGTATAACGCATCACGATGGCGTCCTCACGTTGCGAGTTGGCCGCCGGATAATATCCCTTGCGGCGGCCTATCTGTTCAAATCCATAACGCTGGTAGATATCGAGCGCGCGCACGTTCGACGGGCGCACTTCCAGCAGCATCGATTCCATGCCCAGCTGGCGCGCGCAGGCGCAGGACTGGTTCAGCAGGAAACGCCCCAGCCCCTGGCCCTGGATGGCGCCCTCGACGGCCACGTTCAGCAAATGCGCTTCATCGACGACCAGCATCAGCAAGAAGTAGCCGAGCAAGGTGCCATCCACGTCGCGCAAGACCCAGGCAGGGTAGCCGCTCTTGAGCGAATCGACGAAGTTGCCATGCGTCCAGGGATGCGGATACACGCGCTGTTCCAGCGCCAGCACTTCGACCAGGTCCGCTTCCTGCATCGGCTGATAGTCGAGGCGCAGCAAGTCCCAGCCTGCAGCGCTGTCCTTGCCCGCTTCCATCATTGCGCCGACTCCGCAGCGGCCTTGGCGGCCTGCATGTCGAGACGCTCGGCACTTGTGTAAGCGATCTTGTTGCGCAAGTACAGAGGCTGCGCCTCGGCCGCCGTCACGAACTGACCGGCCACAAACGCGATGCGCGCCAGCTGCGCCACTTGCACGGCGTGCGGCATGATGGCCGCGTCGGCAGCGGCGGCGCATGGCAGCGCGGCCAATGCGTCAGCATAGGCACCAAAACCGTTGCCGCAAGCGGTGACGTCGCCTTGCGGCGCGACGCCGGCCGGCGCGCTCAGGGCCGGCTGCAGCACGGCCTGCAATCCATTTTGATAGTCATATTGCGCCCAGTACACTTCGCCCATGCGGGCGTCGAGCACGGTCACGATGCGCTGCGCGCCATGCTGCTGGTGGCACGCGAGCGCCATGGCATCGAGCGTGACGACGGGCACGACGGGCAGATTGGCGCCGTAGGCCAGGCCTTGCGCGATGCCGCAAGCCGTGCGCACGCCCGTAAACGAGCCGGGACCGGAGCCGTAGGCGATGGCATCGACGTCCGCCAGGGTCACGCCAGCCTCAGCCAGCAATTCCTGCACCATCGGCAGGATGGATTGGGAATGGGTGCGCACGCCCGACGAGGCGCGGGACAGGACGACATCGCCGCGCAGCAAGGCGCAGGAGGCGAGTTCGGACGACGTTTCAATAGCAAGTAAGGTGGGAAGTAAGGTAGACATAGCGTATTTTACCTTGCCAGGCCCGGGAACGGCATGCCGTGCCGGTCAACAACAGCCCACTTGCACAGGCCATGCGCGAGGACGGCTATAATAAAAGGCTAAGCTGATTGCTTGACCGGCGTCATTGCGCCATGCCTGGCAATCCATACGCGACACTATCACCCCACTCTTGCCCTGGTCCGCTCCGTGAATCCACTTCTTGCTAAACTGCAACCATACCCGTTTGAAAAGCTGCGCCAGCTGTTTGCCGGCATAACGGTCAACCCCGAATATGCGCCCATCAGCCTGGGCATGGGCGAACCCAAGCACCCGACGCCGGCCTTCATCGAGCAGGCATTGACCGACAATATCCATGGCCTGGCCAGCTATCCGACCACCATCGGTTCGGAAGCCTTGCGTACCGCCATCGCCGGCTGGCTCGAGCGCCGCTACGGCATCCCCAAGCTCAATCCTGCCACGCAAATCCTGCCCGTGAACGGTTCACGCGAAGCGCTGTTTGCGCTGGCGCAAACGGTGATCGATCCATCGGCCGGTTCGCTCGTGATCAGCCCGAACCCGTTTTACCAGATCTATGAAGGCGCGGCCTACCTGGCCGGTGCCGAACCGTATTTCGTCAATTCCGATCCGGCGCGCAATTTCGGCTGCGACTACGACAGCGTGCCCGCGTCCGTGTGGGAAAAGGTCAAGCTGCTGTTCCTGTGCTCGCCCGGCAACCCGACGGGCGCCGTGCTCACCCTGACGGACTGGGAACACCTGTTCGCCCTGTCCGAACGCTATGATTTCGTCATCGCCGCCGACGAATGCTATTCCGAGATCTACCACGGCGACACGCCACCGCTGGGCGCGCTGCAGGCGGCGCACATGCTGGGACTGTCCACCATCGAGCGCCCATATGCGCGCCTGGTCGTGTTTTCCAGCCTGTCGAAGCGTTCGAACGTGCCGGGCATGCGCTCGGGCTTTGTCGCCGGCGACGCGGAAGTACTGAAAAAATTCCTGCTCTACCGAACCTACCACGGCGGCGCCATGAGCCCTGCCGTGCAGGCGGCCTCCGTCGCGGCCTGGAACGACGAAACCCATGTCGAGGAAAATCGCGCCAAGTACCGCGCCAAGTTCGACGCCATCACGCCGCTGCTGCAATCGGTGATGGACGTGCAATTGCCGGACGCCGGCTTCTACCTGTGGGCCGACGTCAGCCGCACGGGACTGTCCGACACGCAATTCGCGCAACGCCTGTACGCCGAATATAATGTGACGGTATTGCCTGGCAGTTATCTGGCGCGCGACGCGCACGGCATCAATCCGGGCCGCAACCGCATCCGCATGGCCCTCGTGGCCGAAACGGCCGAAGGGCTGGAAGCCGCACTGCGCATAGTAAAATTCTGCCAGCAGCTTTCCGCATCCGCATCAACCACGCATTAACCCTACATAAACAAGACATCATCATGAGCCAACAACTGCAAACCATCATCGACCAGGCCTGGGAAAACCGCGCCGAGATCAATCCAGGCAACGGCACGGCCGAACTGCGCGACGCCGTCTCCCACGTCATCAATGGCCTGGACAACGGCAGCATCCGCGTGGCCGAAAAAACCACGGGCGACTGGGTGGTCAACCAGTGGGTCAAGAAAGCCGTGCTGCTGTCGTTCCGCCTGGAAGACAACGTCGTCCTGCCGTCCGATGGCACGATGCAGTTCTACGACAAGGTCCCGACCAAGTTCGCCAACTACACCAAGGAAGACTTCGCCAAGGGCGGTTTCCGCGTGGTGCCGCCAGCCGTTGCCCGCCGCGGCAGCTTCATCGCCAAGAACGTCGTGCTGATGCCGTCCTACGTCAACATCGGCGCCTATGTCGATGAAGGCGCCATGGTCGACACCTGGGCCACCGTCGGCTCCTGCGCCCAGATCGGCAAGAACGTCCACCTGTCCGGCGGCGTCGGCATCGGCGGCGTGCTGGAACCTATGCAAGCAAACCCGACCATCATCGAAGACAACTGCTTCATCGGCGCCCGTTCGGAAATCGTCGAAGGCGTGATCGTCGAAGAAAACTCGGTCATCTCGATGGGCGTCTACATCGGCCAGTCGACCAAGATCTACGACCGCGCCACGGGCGAAGTCACCTACGGCCGCGTGCCAGCCGGCTCCGTCGTGGTATCGGGCAACCTGCCTTCGGAAGATGGCAAGTACTCGCTGTACTGCGCCGTGATCGTCAAGCGCGTGGATGCAAAAACCCGCGCGAAAACGGGCATCAACGAATTGCTGCGCGGCATTTAATTACTGCGCTGTGAAGTATCGGTAACACCTGCATGTCCCGCTTCGGCGGGACATTTTCATTTCCAGCTAGCAACTTCAATCGTCGCGCAGCCATCGCCCATCCTGTCCTATACTGGATGGCATGAATACACCTCCCGTCCTGATCGTCGGCGCCGGTCCTACCGGTCTCATGCTGGCCTTGCGCCTGGCGCGCCATGGTGTCGATTGCCGCATCATCGACAGGAACAGCGGTCCGGGCCAGGCGTCGCGGGCCATGGCCGTACATGCGCGCACCCTGGAGTTTTACCAGCAGCTGGGCTTCGCCGACGAGCTGGTCAGCCTGGGTATCAAGATCAATGCCATGCACATCCATGAAGGCGGCGAGGAACTGGTGAAACTGGCGCTGGGCGAGATCGGCGAAGGCTTGAGCCCCTATCCTTTCGTGCTGAGCCTGCCGCAGGACGAGCATGAACGATTCCTGATCAGCAAGCTGGCGGCGGCCGGCGTGCACGTGGAATGGAATGTGGCGCTGGACCTGTGGACGCAGGACGATAGCGAAGTGCAAGCCATCGTGCTCAAGGACGGCGAACGCCAATATTGTACGTTCAACTATATTTGCGGCTGCGACGGCGCCCGCAGCAAAGTGCGCGAGATCGCCGGTTTCGACTTTTCCGGCGGCACCTACGACCACCTGTACTATGTGGCCGACGCGCAAGTGGCGGGCAAGAATACGGATTTGCACGCCCACCTGGGCGCGAACTCGTTTGCGCTGATGCTGCCCGTGCGCACCAGCGGCATGCAGCGCCTGATCGGCATCCTGCCCGACCGCCCCGATGGCGCGCCCGCGCCCGTCTTCGACGACGTGCGGGAACAGGTGGAAAGTTTGCTGAATATCCAGGTCGAACACGTGAACTGGTTTTCCACGTATAAAGTCCACCACCGGGTGGCGGGGCAGTTCCGCGAGCGGCGCTGCTTCATCCTCGGCGACGCGGCCCATTTGCACAGCCCCGTGGGTGGCCAAGGCATGAACACGGGCCTGGGTGACGCCGTCAACCTGGCGTGGAAACTGGCGCAAAAACTGCGGGGCCAGAGCAATGACGCCCTGCTCGATACCTATGAAAGCGAGCGCATCGTGTTTGCCCGCAAGCTCGTCGCCACCACCGACCGCGTCTTCCAGGCCATCGTCGCGCAAGGCATGGCCGGGCAATTCCTCCGGCGCTGGCTGGTGCCGCACGCGCTGCCCTTCCTCTCGGGCTTCGGGCGGGCGCGCCGTCTGCTGTTCAAAACAGTGTCGCAAATCCAGATCAGCTATGAAGACAGCGCCCTGTCTGCCGGCCATGCGGAATACCTGCGCGGCGGCGACCGCCTGCCATGGTTTTCCGACGGTACGCAAGACAATTTCACGGCCCTGCGCAGCATGAATTGGCAATTGCACATCTATGGCGAGCCGGCGCCCGAACTGCTGGACGAAGCGCGCGTGCTGAAACTGCCCGTGCATTGCTACACCTATAACGTGGCCGCCAAGCTGGCCGGCCTGGGCCGCGACGCAGCCTACCTGGTCCGTCCCGACGGCCATATCGCACTGGCCCTGCATCTGCAGGAAAGCGGCGCCCTGCGCGCCCTGGCCTTGCGGCTGGGCCTGCATTTCGGCCCGGCAGAGATGGGCAAGTCGGCGCCACGGCCTGTGTAGGGAAAATCACCGGGCTGTGTTGCACTGCCGCATTGACTGCGCATCAACTGTATAATGGCGGCGACCATCGCATTTTCTCCTGGCGCAAGCGCCGCGATCAAGCGAACCGCATTCATTCCCCTTAGCCCTACCCATGACGACCATTACACTCTACGGTATCCCCAACTGCGATACCGTCAAAAAGGCCCGCACCTGGCTGGCCGCGCAGCAACTCGATTTCACTTTCCACGACTTCAAGAAGCAGGGCCTGGAACGCGCTACCGTCGCAGCGTGGCTGCAGCAATTGCCGTGGGATGTGCTGGTCAACAAGAAAGGCACGACCTGGCGCGCCCTGTCCGACGAGCGCAAGGCCGCCACCGTCGATGCGGCCAGCGCTCTGGAGCTGATGCTGGAAAACCCATCCATCATCAAACGCCCCGTGCTGGACAAGGATGGCCAGTTCAGCGTGGCGTTTTCGGATGCGCAGTACAAAGCCATTTTTTCAGTTTAATTTTTCAGTCTAGCCCAACACCTGTAAAGCTGGGGTCAGACCCAAAGGGTCTGACCCCGAGTTGACGCTCCGCCACATACCGCCCATGACCACCTCCAAAACCCTCGCCCTGACCGAAAAACTGATCGCCCTGTCCTCGGTCACGCCCGACGACAAGGGCTGCCAGCAGCACCTGATCGATATCCTCACGCCGCTGGGCTTTGTCTGCGAAACGATACAGTCGAACGACGTCACCAATCTGTGGGCACGCCGCGGATTGAGCTCGCCCGTGTTCGTCTTTGCCGGCCATACGGACGTGGTGCCGACGGGTCCCGTCGAGCAATGGCGCTCGCTGCCCTTCATCCCCACGCACCGAGACGGCAAGCTGTACGGCCGTGGCGCGGCCGACATGAAGACCTCGATCGCCGCCATGGTGGTCGCTTGCGAGGAATTCATCGCCGCCACGCCCGAGCATACGGGTTCGATCGCCTTTCTGATCACCAGCGACGAGGAAGGCCCGGCCACGGATGGCACCGTCATCGTGTGCAACAAATTGAAGGAACGGGGCGAGCAGATCGACTATTGCCTGGTGGGCGAGCCGACGTCGAGCGCGCAGCTGGGCGACATGATCAAGAACGGCCGCCGCGGTTCGCTGTCGGGCCGTTTGACGATCAAGGGCGTGCAAGGCCATATCGCCTACCCGCACCTGGCGAAAAACCCGATCCACGAAGCGGCGCAGGCGCTGGCCGATCTGGTCGAGGAAAAATGGGACGCCGGCAACGAGTATTACCTGCCGACGTCGTGGCAAATGTCCAACATCAACGCGGGCACGGGCGCCAATAACGTGATTCCCGGCGACATGGTGATCGACTTTAACTTCCGCTTTTCCACGGCCAGCACGGCGGAAAACTTGCAGGAAAGAGTCCACGCCATCCTCGACAAGCATGACTTGCAATACGATTTGCAGTGGACCCTGAGCGGCCTGCCCTTCCTCACGCCGCGCGGCACCTTGAGCGATGCGCTGTCGTCCGCGATCCTCGAAGAAACGGGCCTCACGACGGAGCTGTCGACCACGGGCGGCACCTCGGATGGCCGGTTTATCGCGCAAATCTGCCCCCAAGTGATAGAATTCGGGCCGCCCAATGCCAGTATTCACAAGATCGACGAGCACATCGAACTGCGCCACATCGATCCCCTGAAGAATATTTACCGGCGCACGCTGGAGCATTTGCTGCCCGTCTGAACCAGAATACCGAGGCCCGTCACGGCGGGCCAGAACACCGTCTTTTCGAGAATGCCATGACCCCGAACCCGTTTTCCACGCCACGCGACCTGCTGCGCTACGCCGTTACCCGTTTCAATACCGCCAAGCTGTTTTTCGGCCACGGCAGCGCCGAAGCGTTCGACGAAGCGGCCTATCTGATCCTGCACACGTTGAAGTTGCCGCTCGACAAGCTCGAACCGTTCCTCGACGCCAAGCTGCTGCCGTCGGAAGTGGCCAGCGTGATGAGCGTCATCGATCGCCGCAGCATCGACCGCGTGCCAGCCGCCTACATCACCAAGGAAGGCTGGCTGGGTACGTATAACTTCTACGTGGACGAGCGCGTGATCGTGCCCCGCTCCTTCATCGCCGAGCTGATCCCTGAATACTTTTCGCCATGGGTGGCGGAGCCGGAAGCCGTGGAAAACATCCTGGAACTGTGCACCGGTTCGGGCTGCCTGTCGATCATGATGGCCGACGCCTTCCCGAACGCCTTAGTCGACGCCGTGGATATTTCCGCCGACGCGCTGGCCGTGGCCAAGCGCAACGTCGACACATACAAGCTGCAGGACCGCGTGAATCTGATCGAATCGGACCTGTACACGAACGTACCGGCCAAGAAATATGATTTGATCATCAGCAACCCGCCATACGTGAATTCCGCGTCGATGGGCGCCCTGCCCCAGGAATACCTGGCCGAACCGCAAATCGCCCTCGACGGCGGCAGCGACGGCATGGACCTGGTGCGCAAGATCATCGCCGGTGCGGCCGAGCGCCTGACGGACGACGGCATCCTGATGATTGAAATCGGCAATGAGCGCGCATACGCGGAAGCGGCCTTCGGCGAGCTGGGCCTGACTTGGCTGACGACGAGCGCCGGCGACGACATGGTATTCCTGCTGACGGCCGAGCAGCTGAAGCTGGGTTAATTGACAAACGCACTACCTCACTCAACCCAACTGCAAATGCCGGGGTCGGCCCCTCAGGGTCCGACCCCGGGTTTGCGCCTTTGGGTTAAAACGCAAAGAAAAAAATGATACGTTTCCTACAAGTAAGCCTGATGCGCGGCATCAAACCGTTGCTCGAACAAGTCGACGTCACCCTCAATCCGGGCGACAAGATCGGCCTGATCGGCGCCAATGGCGCGGGCAAATCGAGCCTGTTCGCCATGATGCGTGGCGAATTGCACCCTGACCAGGGCGAGATCGATTTCCCGGCCAAATGGCGCGTGGCTTACGTGGCGCAGGAAACGCCGCCGCTGGACCGTGCCGCGCTCGACTACGCCATTGATGGCGACGTCACCCTGCGCAAGCTGGAAGCGGAACTGGCGCGCCTGGAATCGGAGCCGGCCACGTCGGAAAACGGCATCGCCATCGGCGAAATCTACAGCGCGCTGGCCGATGCCGACGCGTATACCGTGCAGTCGCGCGGCGAGCAATTGCTGCTGGGTCTGGGCTTCACCCTGGACCAGATGCAGCAGCCAGTAGCGAGTTTCTCCGGCGGCTGGCGCATGCGTCTGAACCTGGCACAAGCGCTGATGTGCCCGTCCGACCTGCTGCTGCTCGATGAACCGACCAATCACTTGGATCTGGACGCCATCATCTGGCTGGAAGACTGGCTCAAGCGCTACGCCGGCACCTTGCTGATCATTTCCCATGACCGCGACTTCCTCGACGAAGTGGTCAACGTCGTCGTGCATATCGACGAACGCAAGCTGAAACGCTATTCGGGCAACTATTCGAGCTTCGAGCGTCAACGCGCGGCGCAAATGATCCTGGCCGCCGGCGCGCTGGAAAAGCAGCAGCGCAAGCGCGCCCACCTGGAATCGTTCGTGAACCGCTTCAAGGCGCAAGCGTCGAAAGCCCGCCAGGCGCAAAGCCGCATGAAGGCGCTGGCGAAGATGGAAGAGCTGGCGCCATTGCGCGCCGCCGCCGAATTCTCGTTCGAATTCCGCGAGCCGCTGAGCGCGCCGAACCCGCTGCTGGTGATGGAAGATGTCGATGCGGGCTACAAGATCGAGAACGAAGCGACGGGCGCAATCACGCATAAAACCATCGTCAACGGCATCAAGTTTTCGCTGCAGATCGGCCAACGTATCGGCTTGCTGGGCCAGAACGGCGCCGGCAAATCGACCCTGATCAAGACCATCGCCGGCGAACTGATGCCGTTGACGGGCGACGCTACCATGGGCAAGGGCCTCAACATCGGCTACTTCGCCCAGCATCAGGTGGAAATGCTGCGCCACGACGAATCGCCGCTGTGGCATCTGGCGAAGATCGCCCCGACCGTGCGCGAGCAGGAACTGCGCAACTTCCTGGGCGGCTTCAACTTCCCCGGCAACATGGTCACGGCTTCGATCGCGCCGTTCTCGGGCGGTGAAAAAGCCCGTCTGGCGCTGGCCCTGATCGTCTGGCAGCGTCCGAACCTGCTGCTGCTCGATGAACCGACCAACCACCTGGATCTGGAAACGCGCGAAGCGCTGACGGAAGCGCTGGCCCAGTTCGAAGGCACCCTGGTCGTCGTGTCCCATGATCGCCATTTGCTGCGCGCCACCACCGATGAATTCATCATCGTTGCCGACGGCAAACTGCAACCGTTCGACGGCGACCTCGATGACTACAAGGACTGGCTGTTCAAGACCAAGCTGGGCAAAGGTACGGACGTGCTGCCAGCCGCCGGCAAGGCCAACAAGACCGACTTCCCCGTGGTCTCGCCCGTCGTTGCCGCAGCAGCCCCTGCCGCGCCCGTGCGCGACAAGCGCAAGGAAGCGGAAGAGCGCCAGAAAGCCGCCGCTTTGCGCAAGCCGATCGAAAACAAGATCAAGCGTCAGGAAGAGCAGATCGCCAAGCGCAATGCGCAAAAGGCGGAAACCGACGCCAAGCTGGGCGAACCGACCATCTATGACGCGGCCAACAAGGCGAAATTGAAGCAACTGCTGGCCGACCAGACCTTCTTCACCAAGGACCTGGCGCAGCTGGAAGCGGAATGGCTCGATCTGCAGGATCAACTGGAAAAGCTCGGCTAATCAAGCAGCGACAAAAGACGACTCCCGGGTCGTCTTTTTTTATGCCGCCTGCAGGGGGCTGGGGCTGCGGATCGCCATCAGGCGGTCGATGTCGACGAGGATTAATCGGCGCCCCGCCACCGTGCCCAGGCCCAGCAGGTAATCGGCTTCCGCCGCGCCCAGGCCGGGCACGGCGGCGATGTCGCCGGGCGCCAAGCTGACGATATCGGTGACGCCATCGACCACCATGCCCATCACGCCATTGCTCAGCTGCAGGATGATCACGTCGGTGGCCGGGTCGGGCGCGCCGTGGGCGCTGCCGAACGCGGCGCGCATGTCGACGATGGGGATGATCACGCCGCGCGAGACGGCCACGCTGTGCAGCACTTCCCCTTCCGAGGAAAAGCGGTCGAGTTCCTTCAGCGGACGCAATTCCCGCACGCAGCGGTAATCAAGGCCGTATTCCAGGCCGCCCAGCCGGAAGCTCAAGTACTGCGTCAGGGATTGCGCGGTTGCGGCGCCAGGCGTGGTCGAGGGCTGCATGGTGTTCCTTTCATCCGGTAAGCGCTGCCAGGATGCGCAGTGGCGCAACGTTGGCCCCATGCTAACCAGCATCACCACAGGCGGCGTTGAGAAACATCAACTTTCCCGGAAGACATCATCGGCTGGCGGCCCCGCCCTTGCGCCGGCGCAGCCATCTTCCCTTACAATACCCACATCATTCCCCCACAGGCAGGCCATGCAACACCTCGTCAACCCCGCTGAAGTTGAATTTTCCGCCATCCGCGCCCAGGGCCCGGGTGGGCAGAACGTCAACAAGGTATCCAGCGCCATCCATTTGCGCTTTCCGATCGCCGCCTCGTCGCTGCCGGAAGCGTACAAGGAGCGGCTGCTGGCCCTGCGCGACAGCCGCATCAGCAAGGATGGCGTGCTGGTGCTCAAGGCGCAGCAGTCGCGCAGCCAGGAGCAGAACAAGGAAGAAGCGTTACGGCGCTTGCAGGAAATCATCGATAGCGTGACCTTCCTGCCCGCCGTGCGCCGCGCCACCAAGCCCACGCGCAGCTCGCAGCGGCGCCGCCTCGACAGCAAGAGCACGCACAGCGTGCTCAAGCAATCTCGGGGCAAGGTGACCGACTGATTACGGCGGTGGCTGATAGGTCCAGTCCAGGCTGCCAGTGCTGTCCGCAAACACGGGCTGCGTCGCCGGCGTGGCGCTGCGCAGCAAGGCCTTGATTTCCTTCGGCGGCCGGTCGTAGACCTTGGCCGGCCCGGGCGGCACGACCAGGGTGCGTACCGTCGTCTCGCCATCGACCAGGCCCAGGCTGCAGCGCGACTGGCCCGCCGTCGCCTGCCGCTCCTGGCGTACTTGTTCCACCAGCGCCAGCATCTGCGCGTGCAGGATTTCCGACTGTTTCACCTCCACGCGCAGCCGCGCCACCTCTTTAAGGACGGGAGCGATGCGCGCGGCCAGCTTGTCGTACTGCAGCTGTTGCGCTGGCTGCAGTTGCAATTCGCCGCGCCGCAGCTGGCCCGCCAGGGTCAGGTAATTGCGCACCTCGGGCAATTGCGCGATGGCATCGATTTCCTGCTGGCGCTTGTGCTGCACCTGCAGGTAGTGCGCCGCCTTCGCCAGGCTCTCGGCGATCTTTTGCTCCAGCGCACTCAGGTCGGGCACGAGGGGAAACAGCAGCATCTCCACCTGCTTGCGGGGACCGGCGCTGCCGATGCGGATGGTGCGCGCCGCCACGGCGCAGCCTTCGGCCAGCTCGATGACGACCTCATCGGCGATGATCTCGCAATTGCTGGCGCTGTCGATCACCACGCGCGTGCCGGCGATGACGCAGCTTTCGGCGCGCTTCACGTGTACTTCGCCGTTCAGCGCCTGCAGCACGGAACCGGAAGCGACACCCTCGACGCGCACGTCGCCATCCGCATTGAACGCCGTGCCACCCACCAGGTTGCGGTGCAGTAAGATCAAGCCGCCATGCGAGTGCAGATGGCCATACACGTCGCCATGGATGGTGATGTCGCTGCCGTCGAGCTGGCGCTGCTCCTGCACTTCGCCGTACTCTTCGTAGGCGGCGCGCAGCTTCAGATTGCCCGTGGTGCGGCTGCTGACGCCTTCGCGGCTGACGATCTTGTTTTCGATCGCCATCTTGCCGTGCTCATCGACATTCACATAGCCATCCTGCGTGGCAACGAGGAAATTGCCATCGCTGAAATGCTCAACCGCCGTGCCTGGCCCCGCCACCGTGGCCAGGTCCAGTTCCTGCGGCGCGGGCGGCGGCAGCGCCTTGCCGGCCAGGTCGTAGCCGGGCAAGCCGGGCGTACCCGGCAGCAGACGCAGCAGGCGCGCGTGTTTTTTCACTTGCGGAAAGCGGTTCTTGAAACTGAGCAAATCGAGGCGGCCATCGGAGCGTTCGCGCGGCGCATCATCGCGGTGGATGCCTTGCGACACTTCAACGAGCTGGGCGTCCCGGCCCGGCTGCGGCGGCAGCACCCGCGCCACCGTGATGCGCTCGACCTTGCCGCTGGCGAGCATGGCGCGCACGGCCACGCTATCGATGCCGTAGCGCACGCCCTTGCACCACAGGTCGGCCACCAGCTCGTCAAACTCGCGGCGCGCCGGCACCTGGCCATCCGCGTCCGCCGTCAACGCTTCAAAGTAAAACTCGGCGCTGTCGCCACGGATCTTGATCTGTTGATACAGCGCGCGGCGCGGGGGCGGGAATGGCGCCACGCGCACGGCGATGCGCAGCAAGGCCTCGACCTTGGGCGCAGCGCGGGGGACAGGAACGTGAAACAGGGTCAGCAGGAACAAACCGTAATCGAGGCCGGCCAGCAGCTGGCCCGACTGGAACAGCTGGTCGACGGCGGTGCGCAGCTGCGCCGGCGCCAGCGACAGGTCCAGGAACACGCCCTCGTCGCGCTGGAGCAGGCCGAGCGGCAAGCCGCCTGCGGGGGCCGCATCCGGAACCGGTGTGTCGTCGTCGCTCACCACTTGCCTCCCCCAGCAACAATGTCAGAGAATTACCTCATTGCGTTAGAACAATATCACGGGGAATGGCCGTGTGCCTGACTCGGCAATAATGTTGGCGGCCAAATGCAGACAGGGCCATGTCTTGCGAGATGGCCCTGTCGGATGGGGTGCGCGGTGCCTAGCGGCGCGGCGGATTCGAATAGATGTCCTGGCCCACTTCGTTGATCTGGCGGCGCAGGTCGCGGCGTTCGTCGGGCGTCATGCGGCCCGTGCGGCGCGACGCGTCGGCGCCTTCGTTGGCACGGCGCTGCTCTTCGGCGCGCGTGTCGAAACTGCGTGCGTCACGCTGTTCGCGCAGTCGCGTATCATTGCTGTTGCTGCGCTGTACCTGTTCATACCGCTGGGCCTGCATTTGCTGCTGGTCGTCACGGCGTGGTGGCGGCTGGTTTTGCGCCGACGCCAGGCTGGCGGCAAACACGGAACACACGGCAAATGCGGACAGCACAACTGTACGTGCGGCAATAGCTGCGCTGGGAGCGGCGTGAATTTTTTTAGTAAAGATATTCATTGAGTTCCTCTTCCGCGATGCCGTATAAACTAAAGCTGATTTCCACTGTGGCCCCAGTGTATGATGCTTTACACGGTGCAGTAAGAGTAATTGGGTAAAGTTTGTAACACTTTGTAATGGGTCGCCACAGCCCCTTGCCGACGCCGCGCGAGGCGTTACTATAGCAACTAATATAAGATAACACGACACCTTAAATGACCACAACCTCCACTACCGGCAGCAATACAACAACGCAATCGATCCATGGCCACCAGGCAAAAATCATGGTGGTCGATGACGATGTGCGCCTGCGCGACCTGCTGCGGCGCTACCTGACCGAACAGGGCTTCAACGTCTTCACGGCAGAGAGCGCGACGGCCATGAACAAGTTGTGGCTGCGCGAACGCTACGACCTGCTGGTGCTCGACCTGATGCTGCCGGGCGAAGACGGCCTGTCGATCTGCCGCCGCCTGCGCGGCGCGGGCGACCAGACGCCGATCATCATGCTGACGGCCAAGGGCGAGGACGTGGACCGCATCGTGGGCCTGGAAATGGGTGCCGACGATTACCTGCCAAAACCGTTCAATCCGCGCGAGCTGGTGGCCCGCATCGGCGCCGTGCTGCGCCGCAAGGGCCCCGATGAAATCCCGGGCGCGCCGTCGGAAACGCCGCAAACCTTCGAGTTCGGCGACTTCGTGCTGGACCTGGGCACGCGTACCCTGAAAAAGAATGGCGAAACGGTGCCGCTGACGACCGGTGAATTTTCTGTGCTGAAAGTGTTTGCCCGCCATGCGCGCCAGCCGCTGTCTCGCGAAAAACTGATGGAACTGGCACGCGGCCGCGAATATGAAGTGTTCGACCGCAGCCTGGACGTGCAGATTTCACGCCTGCGCAAACTGATCGAACCCGATCCATCGAGCCCGCTGTTCATCCAGACTGTGTGGGGTCTCGGTTACGTCTTCATTCCGGACGGACAGCCGCGCTGATCGCAGGCGAGGCATGATGAAGCTTGTTCCCGATATCAGCCTGGCGCGGCTGAAAAGCGGCCTGTTCTGGCGCACCTTTTTGCTGCTCGGCACCTTGACCACCGTCAGCATGATCACCTGGATCGGCATGATTTCCGTCATCCAGCGTGAGCCGCAGGCGCAGCAGATTTCCGCCCAGATCATTTCCGTCGTCACCATCACGCATGCGGCACTGACGCACTCGGCTCCCGAACTGCGGCGCGAGCTGCTGTTCGACCTCGTCAGCAACGAAGGCATCCGCATCTTCTCGCTGGAAGAGGACGACCGCATCGAGCCGCCGCCCGACAATTACCTGATGCCCGAGATCGAGGCGCTGGTGAAGGCCAAGCTGGGCAAGGACACGCGCTTTTCCGCGCGCGTCAATGGCGTGGCCGGCTTCTGGGTCAGCTTCAAGATCGACGACGACGAGTACTGGCTGATGCTGGACCGCGAGCGCCTGCGCGGCCTGACGGGCTTCCAGTGGCTGGGCTGGGCCAGCCTAGTGTCCCTGCTGTCCCTGCTGGGTGCGGCCATCATTTCCAGCCTGATCAATCTGCCGCTGTCGCGTTTGACGGCGGCCGCGCGCGACATCGCCAAGGGCAAGCAGCCGGCGCCGCTGCCGGAAAAAGGCCCGATCGAAATCATCGAGGCCAACCGCAGCTTCAACCAGATGGTCGATGATTTAAAGCAGGTGGAATCGGACCGCGCCGTGATTCTGGCCGGTATCTCGCACGACTTGCGCACGCCGCTCGCGCGCATGCAGCTGGAAGTGGAAATGGCCAACCTGTCGGACGAGGCGCGCGAAGGCATCCAGTCCGATATCGGGCAGATGGACGCCATCATCGGCCAGTTCCTCGACTATGCCAAGCCGACGGAAACGTCGAGCTTTACGGACGTCGACCTGAGCGGCTTGCTGGGCGACATGACGCGCGAAGCGATGCGCCTGCCGGACGTGAAGATCAACGCCACCATCGCCGATGGCGCGCATGCGATGGGCAACCCCACCGACTTGCGCCGCGTATTGAACAACCTGATCGAGAATGCGCGCCGCTATGGCAAGACGCCGGGCAGCGACGTGACGGAAATCGATATTGCCTGTCAGGTGCGCACCAGCCACGGTGCGAAAAAGGTGATCATCGAAGTACAGGACCACGGCACGGGCGTGCCGGCGGAAAAGATCGAGCAGCTGATGAAGCCGTTCACCCGCCTCGACACGGCGCGCGGGCAGGCCAACGGCGCCGGCCTGGGCCTGGCCATCGTCGACCGCGTGCTGCTGCGCCACGGCGCCGAATTGCAGGTGCGCAACCGCGAAGGCGGCGGCCTGGCGTTTCAGATCAGCTTGCCAGCGGTGTAAAAATAATTGCGCCAGCGGTGCAGGCGAGGTAGGTCGGATTAGCGGAAACCGCGTAATCCGACAAGAACAGCCAACAATGTTGTCGGATTACGGCCTTCCGGCCTCGGCGGCCCCGCCTGATCCGGCCTACGCGGCATCCGGCGTTTGCTGCTGGCGTCATCCAACACCACCCAGCAGCAATCAAACCGACGCCTGCTCCTGCGCCAGCAATTTACTCATCAACAATTCCGTCGCCCCGTAGCCGTACAGGGAATCGCTTTCCATGCCCGGCGTGTCGAAGGGGATCGATTCCTCGCGATTCAGCTTGGCAGGATCGGCGTCCGCATAACTGGCGCGCCAGGCGCGCTGCAAGGATTCGTTGCGGCGGATAAAGGCCGGCATGGGCCAGTCGTCACGGTTCCAGTGGGGACTGTCGCCCAGCAGGGGCCAGCGCTCGTTGAGCAGCGCCATGTCGCCCGTGCGCAGGCGGCGCACGGCCTGTTCCGGCCGCAAGCCTTCCAGCTCGTCCAGCGTGGGCAAGCTGTCGCGTTTCGGCCCGAACATATACGCCAGCATGATGCGCCCGGCAGGCGCCCTGCGCGCCACCACGCCGACGGCATAACCGCCGCCCGGCAGGGGCACGGCAAACCAGCTGCCTTCTCGGTATGGTAATGATTTCATTTCTAAAAGCCCCCTGGAATACACCGGACAGCCGCGGCTGTCCGACGTTAAATTTAATTAGGGGCACAGTCTACGCGAAGCGATGCGAAAGTGGCGCATGGTACGCCACAACAACAAACCAATAGTTACAATATTTTCTCGTCATAGTGATACTGGGCAACTATCGGCCCCGCCTTGAACAGCGCCTCCTTCATGGCCGTGTCCAGGCGCGCATCGCGGCGACGCATCCATTCGAGCAGCATGGCCGCTTCCTTGCGGCTCGTGTCGCCCACATGCGCGAGCACGCGGCGCAGTTCCGGGTCCGTGCACGCCTCGAAGCGCTGGCTGTTCAAGTCCAGCGCCTGCAGCGCGGCGATGGTGGCGCCGATGGCGCGGTGCATGTCGAGTGCCGTGGCCGGCAGGCCCGATTCTTCCAGTGGGACGGTGGTCATGCGCATTCCTTTTCGCGTGGTGGTGACATCGGCTGCATTCTCCACCGCGCGAGCGAAAAGCTCAAGCGTCCACGACACGTTTCCACCCGTTCGGCCATAATCATGGCTCAGCAACAGCCTAAACCCCAGCGGCAGGAGCCCCATGTTCAATTTCGACTTTTACAATCCGACGCAAATCCTCTTCGGCCAGGGCCAGATCGCCGCGATCACGGCGCTGATCCCGCCCCAGGCCAGAGTGCTCATGACGTATGGCGGCGGCAGCATCAAGCAGAACGGCGTCTACGATGAAGTCAAGGCAGCGCTGGCCGGGCATACGATGATCGAGTTTGCCGGCATCGAACCCAATCCCAGCTATGAAACGCTGATGCAGGCGGTGGCCCTCGTGAAAAGCGAGCGCATCGATTTCCTGCTGGCCGTCGGCGGCGGCTCCGTGGTCGATGGCACCAAGTTCATCGCCGCCGCCGCCCTGCATGAGGGCGAGGCGTGGGACATCCTGGCCAAGGGCGGCAAGATCGTCGAGGCCGCCCTGCCCTTCGGCACCGTGTTGACCTTGCCGGCCACGGGGTCCGAAATGAATGGCTCGGCCGTGATCACGCGCAAGGCCACGCAGGAAAAGCGCTCGTTCATGAGCCGCAAGGTGTATCCGAAATTCTCCGTGCTGGACCCGTCGAAAACGTTCACCTTGCCGCTGCGCCAGGTGGGCAATGGCGTCGTCGATGCGTTCGCGCATGTGATGGAGCAATACCTGACCTACCCTGTGAACGCCTCCGTGCAGGACCGCTTCGCCGAGGGCATCCTGCTGACCCTGATCGAGGAAGGCCCGAAGGCCCTGTCGCATCCGGACGACTACGACGTGCGCGCCAACGTGATGTGGAGCGCCACCCTGGCCTTGAACGGCCTGATCGGCGTGGGCGTGCCGCAGGACTGGTCCACGCACGCCATCGGCCACGAATTGACGGCCTTGTACGAACTCGACCACGCACAGACCCTGGCCATCATCCTGCCCAGCATGCTGCGCGTGCGCAAGCAGGCCAAGCGCGCCAAGCTGCTGCAGTACGCGGCCCGCGTCTGGGGCCTGGACGGCGGCGACGAGGATGGCCGCATCGAGGCGGCCATCGCGCGCACGGAATTCTTCTTCCGCCACATGGGCGTCAAGACGCGTCTGGCCGACTACGGCCTGAACCATGCGAGCGTGGACGCCGTCGTGTCCGCCCTGGAAGCACACGGCATGACGGCGCTGGGCGAACAGCGTGAAATCACGCCCGCCATCAGCCGCAAGGTGCTGGAACTGAGCCTGTAGATTCGCACCACACTGTTGTAAAACGGTCAGCCGGGTGGGACAGCTGGCCGTGCTTCATGCTAAGCTGTCGTTTCGCTAGGGGTCCTGGAGCAGTCATCCGGGTGAGAGATACCCTTCGTACCTGATCTGGATAATGCCAGCGAAGGAAAGCGCAAAGTACCTCCCTCCTTTGATAGCTCCTGCGTTGGCGCCAGCCGAACAAGCAGCCTGCCGTGCTCCTTACAGAGACGGCTTGAACCACGAGCAATCTATGTCCACACCGAATTTATCCGTTTCTGTTTTGACCCTGGCGATCCTGCACGCGTTTGCCGCACCGGCCTTTGCCGCGAATGACGCCGCCGAAGCAGCCGACCCACAGGCCCAGAGCATGGCCGAAGTCGTCGTCACGGCCAGCAAGGCGCCGGCCGCCAAGCGCGCCTCCGTCGGTGGTTTTTCCGACGCGCCGCTGCTGCAGACGCCGGCGTCCGTCACCGTCATTTCGCAAAAAGACATGCAGGACTTGCAGATCCGTAATCTCAGCGATGCCGTCAAGCTCGACGCCAGCATCAACGATGCCTACAACGCCGTCGGCTATGCGGAACAGTTTTCCATCCGTGGCTTCAAGCTCGACAACAATTCCAGCTACCGCAAGGATGGCGTGGCCATTCCTGGCGACACGCAAATTCCGCTGGAAAACAAGGAACGCATCGAAGTGCTGAAAGGCCTGGCCGGCTTGCAGGCAGGCGTGGCCGCGCCGGGCGGCGTGATCGACTTCATCGTCAAGCGCCCCACCGCCGCGCCGCTGCGCAGCGTCACCGTGGAAACGCGCGAGCGTGGCACCCTGTATGGCGCCGTCGACCTGGGCGGCCGCCTGGAAGACACGCGCTTCGGCTACCGCGTCAACGTGGCGGCCGAGCGCCTGCGCTCCTACATCAAAGGCGCGGATGGCAACCGCAAGTTCATTTCCGGCGCCTTCGACTGGCAAATCTCGCCGCAAGCGCTGCTGCAACTCGATGCCGACTACCAGGACAAGGCGCAGGCGACGGCGCCCGGCTTCCAGCTGCTGAATAACACGACCTTGCCGACCGGCATCAGCGCCGACGCCATGCTCAACCTGCAGCCGTGGACGCGCCCCGTGGAAACCGTCACCAGCAATATCGGCCTGCGCTTCCAGTACGCATTCAATGACGACTGGCGCGCCACCCTGTCGGCCAACCAGCACTCGTTCAAGCGCGACGACTACACGGCCTTCCCGTACGGCTGCAGTGCGCAAGACCTGTACCCCGGCTTCTGCGGCAATGGCGACTACGACGTGTATGACTACCGCAGCCTGGGCGAGACGAAAAAGCCGCTGAGCGCGCAAGCCATGATCCAGGGCAAGTTTGCCACCGGTAGCCTGCGCCATGAATTCACGGCCGGCGTCTCGACCTTCCGCCGCAAGGACCGCGCGGGACTGTACGTGTATGACTGGGCTGGCGTGAGCAACATCTACCACCCGCAGATCGTCGACATGTCGATCGGTGTGCAAGGCCCCGTGCGCCTGGTGCGCAAGGACACGGAAAACTCCGTCTTCGTGCAGGATATCGTCAGCCTGGCGCCGAACTGGAAGCTGCATGGCGGCTTGCGCCATATCGACGTCGACGGCTACCAGTATGTGCTGAAGGCCGACAAGGAAATCCGCGCCAAGCACGACTTCCTGCTGCCCAACGTCTCGCTCGTCTACACCCCGCTCGACAATATCTCCGTGTATGCGGCCTATTCGCAAGGCATGGAACATGGCGGCACGGCCGACCGCAAGGCGATGAATGCCAACGAAGAACTCACACCCAGCCGCTCCAAGCAGATCGAGCTTGGCGCGAAGATGGATGTGACGCCGGACTTTATGGTGGCGGCCAGCCTGTTCCAGATCCGCAAGGGCCTGGAATTCCAGAATACCGCCGGCTACTTCGTGCGCGAAGGCCAGGCACAGCACCGTGGACTGGAATTGTCGGCCCAGGGCAAGGCAACTTCCAACCTGAGCCTGGGCGCCTCCGTGACGGCCCTGAACAGCCAGCAGTCAGGCACGGGCAATGCCACCCTCGATGGCAAGCGCGTGCCCAACGTGCCGGCCTTCAAGGCAGCCGTGCATGCGGACTACGCCGTGCAACAGGTGGCGGGCTTGAGCGTCAATGGCAGCTGGGAGTTTGCTAGCAAGAAAGCGTTTGAGTACAACAACACGACCTTCGTGCCGTCGTACAACGTGTTCAACCTGGGCGCCGCCTGGGCCACGCGCATCGCCGGCACGCGCGCCGTGCTGCGCGCCAGCGTCAACAACGTGGCTGACAAGTTCTACTGGCGCGACGTGACGCCGGAGTCCGACGGCTATCTGTATCCGGGCGCCAGCCGCACGTTCAAGGTGTCGGCACAGTTTGATTTTTAATTGAGGGAAATGGCAGGCGCTGCAGCTAGCGCCTGCTGCAGCAAGGGCGCCGCCTGTTCCAGGCGTGCCTCCAGGCTGTCGTGCAGCACGTGGTACACAATGCCGCGCGCGTCGAGCTCGTCGAGCAGGTAGCGGTAGATCAGCTGGCGCACGGCTTCGGACTCGCGCTGCAAGCCGTCGGCCACCCAAGGGCTGTCGGGCGCCGTCACCAACGTCAGATCGTACTGCGTGGCATCGGCCAGCGCCGCCAGCGGCGCATCGGCGCCATCGAAATAATGACGGCTGTAGACGACCGTCATCAACGGCGTCGTGTCGCAAAACAGGAAGTTGCGCGCTTGCGCGGCGGCTGCCGCCTCGCGTTCGACTTGCGTGCGCGCAATGCCATACTGGTCGGCCGCGACGGGCACCCTGCCCTGCATCTCGACGAACTCGCGCAAATATTCCGGTACCCAGACGGTGCCGTAGCGTTCGGCCAGGGCGGCTGCCAGCGTCGACTTGCCCGACGATTCCGCGCCGAGGATGGCCACGCGCACGCAGTTGACCATCACTTGAGAACCATCGCGCTTGGCGCGGCCGGCGCCGACTTTCTCCACGCCAGCAAGCCGATGATGGCCATCACGACGAAGAACGCATACAGCACGGCCGTCAGGGTCAGGCCCTTGTGCAGGTACAGCCACACGTACAGCACGTCGACGATGATCCAGGCGATCCAGTTTTCCAGCTTCTTGCGCGACAGCAGGAATTGTCCCACCAGACTGCCTGCCGTGAGGAAACCGTCAGCATGGGGCACGTCCGTATCCGTCGTCGTCAGCAGCCAGGCGATCAGCAGGAAGCCGACCAGCCAGCCCGCGCCGCAAGCCAGCCAGCCGCGGCCATCGAGGCGCGTGACGGGCAGGGTCTTGCCGCCGCTGGCCGGATGCAGCCACTGGTACCATCCCCAGAACGAGACGCTGATGAACAGCAGTTGCAAAGCCATGTCGCCATACAGGCGCGACTCGAAAAACACAAAACCGTAGGCGGCCGAGGAAATGATGGCGAACAGCCACGCCCAGTGATTCTGGCGGATGTTCAGCGCAACGGTTGTCAGTGCCAGGACAAAGGAAATCAGTTCAAGCGGCGTGGTGGCAAAACCCAGCAGGAGAAGCGTATCGTTCATGGGAATCGTGATGAGGCTGGTGGTGCAGTATGCAATACCGGCCATGAATAAGCAAGATTGCCCGCAGCGTCAGCCCCGCCCCTCCCTTGTTCAACCGGCTCAGGCAAAGCCTCCCTTGACGGCGCGCGCCAGCGTACGCCGCACGACCAGCTTGTGAAATGGCCGGATCAGCAGGATGTAGCTACGCCCTATCCAGTTATGGCAATGCACGACGGTGGAAAAGGTGATGCTGCCATGCAGCCCCGCGTCCCGGTTGCGCAGCACGGACAAACGGAAGTCCAGGTGGCTGTCGTCCTCGCCCACGATGATTTCATCATCGCTGACAGCGTAGATGCGAAAGATGCCGATGCGTCCATCAGGCTTGGCCGCCAGCTGTTTCGCCGTCTTGATGCCGAAGGGCGTGACAATAATGTCGCGCACCGCCAGCAGCCACTGCGCCCAGCGCGGCTGGCTGCACAGCACCACGCGCGCCAGGGCCTGCATATCCATCTGCCGCACGCCAGCGCTGGGCAGGCCGACGGCATACGCGTCGGCCAGGTTGCTGCCCTGGTACAAGGGGGCGATGCTGGCGCCGGGCGGCATGGCCACGGCGCGTACCACGTTGCTCATCTCTTGCATGTGCTCTCCATGTGTTCAGTGATAACATGGCCATCATACACGACAATGTGAACAGCGATAACATAGAATGAACACAAGCAGCAATTATCACCATGGCAACCTGCGCGACACCCTGGTCGCCGCCACCATCGCGCAACTGGCGCAGCAGCACGACGCCACCCTCTCGCTGCGCGAACTGGCGCGCACGGTGGGCGTATCGATCGCCGCCGTGTACCGCCACTTCCCCAGCAAGGAAGCCTTGCTGGCCGAGGTGGCGGCGGCCGGTTTTGCCAGCCTGATCGCCAAATGGGAGGCGGAACTGCCGCCGCAGGGCAGCCTGCCCTCCGATCAGCGTTTTCAGCTGCTGGGCCAGCAATACATCGAATTCGCCCTGGCCGCACCGGCCCACTACCGGCTGATGTTCGAGCACCAGGACGTGCGCCAGTTCCCCGCCCTGCTGGAAGCGGCGCAAGCGTGCTTTCAGTACGTGCTGCAGACGGCCTGCGCGGCCGTGCGCGAAGCGGGCCTCGACCCGCGCTGGGACAAGGCCGCCGCCAGCGCCGGCTGGTCGCTGGGCCACGGCTACGTGATGCTGCTGCTGAGCGGCCGCCTGGCCATGACGGAGAGCGGCGACGATTTGTCGCCAGCCATGGTGCCGCGCTTTTTCCAGTTGCCGGTGGAGGCCTTGCGGCAGGCGCGTCAGCAAACGGGAGAACAACCGTGATGACCATCGCCAGATGCGCCCGCTGATCATGCAGGATCCCATGGACTCATCCACTGTCCCGGGCACCGAGGGCTACGCAGACAATGCAGGAGGGCTCATCGCCCGATATGAAAGCGTTGCCTTCCTGGATAAATACCGTCCCGTTGCCCATCTCTTGCCGATGCGGCCAGGCGCCGTGCTCGACATCGGCGCCGGAACCGGCGGCGACGCGGCGTGGCTGGCAAGCCTGGGGCACACGGTGATCGCGCTTGAGCCCGTTGCCGCCTTCCGCGCAGCGGGCATGCAGGCGCATACGATGGCCAACCTTGAATGGATCAACGACAGCCTGCCCGCCCTGTCCACGATAGGCGCGCGCCACACCAGGTATGACCTGATTGTCGTCGCTGCCGTCTGGATGCATCTGGCGGCGGAAGAAAGGATGGAGGCGATGGGCAATATCAGCACATTGCTCAAGCCCGGCGCAGTACTCGTCATTTCCCTGAGGCAGGGTCCGCCCCCGGAAGGCCGCCGCATCTTTGACGTATCCGCCAGTGAAACGGTAGACCAGGCGATGCGGCATGGGCTCAAGGTCATGCTGAGCACGCAGGCGCCATCCGTCCAGCTACAGAACCGCCAGGCGGGAGTAAGCTGGTCCTGGCTTGTCTTTGAGAAATGATTCAAGCTGAAGCAGCCTACGCCAGGGAGCTGAGAGGCAGGCACTCAGCCGAGACCAGCCATTATTTTATGCATGCTTGACATGGGGCTGGCAACGACGGCCGATGGTCACGCCAGAAGGCCTTGGCGCACCTGGTCGAGCAGCCGCTCCTCCTCATCCGTATCGGCATCGATTTGCGTGACCACGGTCCAGAATGGCACGCACGTCCTGATCTGCTCGAAAGCATGGCTCGTTTCAAGCCGCACCATGGTTTTTCTCAGGCTGTGCAGATAGCCTTCCTCGATGGCATCGAGCAATTCGTCATCGGCAGCGTCGATCAGCTCGATCAGCGCGCCTTCTATCGTTGCATGCCCCTCTTCCCATAGTTGGCCAATTTCCGGCACATCGACTTCCATGCACTCGTTCGACCAGTCCGGCGGGTAGTCACCACGCGCCCGGTTGTCGGGATCAGTATCAAAGCTCAGCGAAAGGGACGGGAACGAGACGGCGTTGAAGGCAAACGCTGAAAATGCCTGGTCCTTGAATCGGGACGCGCCCAGCAGTGCCAGCGACGCGCTGGCCAGCTTGAGCCAGGTTTCTTCAACAGCGTATGCCGCTTCAAACGTTTGCCAGTCAGGCAGCGAATCGGGAGTCAGGGGCATGGTGGGCCTGTTAAAAAAAGAATAAAGTTGAATAGGAATTATACGTGGCGCAGCCGCAAAAAAGCCGCATCAGCCCTGCGGCGGATGCGGCTTTCATTTCAACCAAGAAGGATTATTTCTTGGCGGCTTTCGGATACTTGATGCTCATTTCCTGCAACAGGTTATCCGCGTGGTCCACTTCCTTCATCACCCACAGCATGTAGCGGATATCGAGGTGGATGGCGCGCGTGATGGCCGTGTCGAAGTACCAGTCCTTGGTGATCGATTCATACGTCGAGTCGAAGTTCAGGCCGATCAGTTCGCCGCGCTTGTTCATCACGGCCGAGCCGGAATTGCCGCCCGTGGTGTCGGCGCTGGTGAGGAAGTTGACGGGAACCGTGCCCAGTACCGGATCGCGGAACTGGCCGTAGCGTTTTTGCTTGACGGCATCGATCAGCGCTTGCGGCGCTTCGAACGGGGCCTTGCCGGTGACTTTCTCGACGATGCCGTCCACGGTCGTGAACGGCCCCTTGGTCAAGCCATCGCGCGGCGAGTATGGCGATACGGTGCCGTACGTTACGCGCAGGGTCGAGTTGGCGTCAGGATAGACAGGCTTGCCTTGCGACTTCTTCCATGCGATCACGGCTTGCATGTATTGCGGAATCACGCGTTCCAGGTTGCCGTCGATTTCCTTGCGGCGCTCTTCCAGCGCCACGTCCACCGGATGCAGCTTGATGGCCAGCGCCATGAAGGCGTCGTCGGACTGGGCAACAGCGGCCTGGTCCTTTTCCAGCCAGGCCAGGCGCTTGGCCGTGTCAGCCAGTTGCGTCTGCTGGTACAGGGCGGCCACGGCCGCTGGTGCCGGCAGCAGCGCGTCCAGGCCTTGCGGATGGCTCTTCGCCGCCAGTTGCGCGTAACGCTTCAGGCCAGCTTCAAAGCGTGCCTGGTCGACCTTGTTGACGTAGGACTGTTCCAGGCGGGCCAGGCGGGCCTTGATGAAGGCCAGGTCGCGCTGCTGGAAGCCCGATTCGCGCTCGGCGTCCGCTTTCTGGCGCTCCAGCGACAAGCGGTAGATGGTGCGCGCGCTTTTCAGCAAATCGCTGTTGGTGGCCACGCTCCAGGCGAACTCTTCTTCGCTCAGGGCCATGTCGCTGGCGATCGCCGCGTCCAGTTCGGCCAGCAATGTCGGCGACACGTTCGGCTGCTTGGCGTACCAGGCGCGGAACTCGGCATCCTGCACGTCCTTGATGGCGGCGATGTCCTTGCGCGCGAAACCGTCGAGCAAGCCCTGGGTTTTCTTCAGCACGTTGTTGATGCTTTTCACCACGCTGGCATAGCGCACGGCGGCGGCCGCGTCGCCATTCGTCGCATCGGCCATCACGGCCAGGTCCGCTTGCAGTTCCGATACTTTCAGGGGGAAAGCCGTATCGCGTGCAAAACGGATTTCCGCCGGCAGCTTGTAGCGGCTGGTGCGGCCGGGGTAGCCCGCCAGCAAGATGCCGTCACCGGCTTTCAAGCCTTCGGCCGAGACCACCAGGAAATCCTTCGATTTGTATGGCACGTTGTCGGGCGACGGGTCGGCCGGACGGCCATCCTTGCCCACGTAGGCGCGCAGGAACGAGTAGTCGCCCGTGTGGCGCGGCCATTCGTAGTTGTCGATGTCGCCGCCGAAGTTGCCGATCTTGTCCGATGGCGCGTAGACGAGGCGCACGTCGCGTATCATCATCTGGCGGATGCGGTAGTACTCGAGGCCGCGGTGGAAGGCGGGCACGGAGCAGCGGTACATCTTGTCCGTTTCGCATTCGGCGATCAGGTCCTTGACACGTTTTTCCACGGCTTCGTGGCGCGCGCGGCCGCTCATGTCGGCCGTCAAGCCTTTCAGCACGCGGTCGCTGACGTTCTCCACCTTGTCCGTTACATACACGAGGCTGTTCGGACCGCCCGGCAGCTCTTCGGCGCGCGTCTTGGCCAGGAAGCCGTTGGTGATGTAATTGTGTTCCGGCGTGGAATTGCGCTGCACGGCGCCATAGGCGCAGTGGTGGTTCGTCACCACCAGGCCGGCGTCGGAGACGAAAGCGGCCGAGCAGCCACCGAGCGACACGATGGCGCTCATCGGGTGCTTGCTCAGGTCGGCCAGTTTTTCTGCAGGAATTTCGATGCCGACCCGTTTCAGTTCGGCTTTCAGCTGTGGCAGTTGGTGTGGTTGCCATTGCCCTTCGTCGGCGTGTGCGCCGGCGAACGCGCCCAACAAGGCGACTGGTAAAACGATTGTTTTGAACAAGATATGCCCCTCCATAAAAGCAGGCGAAAGTATAGCCTGTCCAGGCGAGCTGAGTCGGCAAAAATTAACCGGTTGCAATTTCCGTATCAGGCGGCCGGCTGTCCCACTCCCTGCAGGGGTATCTGCAGGGCCAGCCGGCAACCAGCGCCCGATGCCGGCAAGCCCACATAAAAGTGCCCGCCCAGCGCCGTCACCCGCTCGGCGATGCCGATCAGGCCAAAGCACTGTTTCTTGCGCTGCTGCTGCGGCGTGATGCCGATGCCGTTGTCGCTGATGACCACATACACGGCGCAGGCATCCGAACTGAACTCGATCTCGACCTGGCTGGCCTGGGCATGGCGCATGACGTTGCTCAGCGCTTCTTGCACGATGCGGAACAGCACGATCTCGGCCTGGCTGCCGATGGCGGCAAACAGAGCCTCGTCGCGGATCAGCAGGCGGCAAGCGACGCCGCTGCGCTTGCGGAAGTCGCCCACCTGCCACTCGATGGCGGCCTGCAAGCCCAGGTCCAGCGCCATCGGGCGCAGCTCATTGATGATGCCGCGCACGCTCTTGATGGTGGTGTCGACATTGCTGAGCACGGCGCCGACCCGACGGTGCAAGCGCGGATGGGAACCCTCGGTGCGCGCGCTGAGCATGGAAATATCGATGCGCAGCGCCAGCAGGTTTTGCCCAAGTTCATCGTGGATATCGCGTGAAATGCGCTTGCGCTCGTCTTCCTTGGCCGTTTCCAGGTGCAGCGCCAGCTGGCGCAGCTGCGCATGCGACTGGCGCAGGGCGCCATCCATCAGCTTGCGTTCGGTAATATCCGTGTGCGCCACCACCACGCGCAGCGGCCCTTCGCCGAGGAAACGGCTGACCCTTGCCTGCGACCAGCGGGGGCCTGAGCGCATGATAAATTCATACTCGAGCGCAAACGTGTCGGCACGGCCGGCAATGACGGAGCGGATGCCGGCGGCCAGCTCGCGTCCGGCGCTGCGCTGCCAGCGCGGGTCCGTCTCGCAAAATTCCAGGTACTGCAGCGGCCGTGGCGTTTGCCCGACAAAATCCACGCACGCCTGGTTGGCATGCGCGACGCTGCCCGCCTGGTCCAGCACCAGCACCCGGTCCGTCAGCGAATCGATGGTGGCATGAAAGAAACGCTCAGCATCGCGCAAGGCCTCTTGCGCCCGCTCACGCTGCTGCACTTCCAGCTGCAGATGCTGGTTGGCGTGCAGCAATTCAGCCGTGCGGTCGATGACGCGCTGGTCCAGCTCGCGGTGCAGTTCGCGCAAGTCCGCCTCGGCCAGCTTGCGCTCGGTGATATCGGAAAACACGCCGACAAAATGGCTGATGGTGCCGTCCGCCATGCGCATGGGCGTGATCGACAGCGATTCGACGAAGCGCTCGCCATTCTTGCGCCGGTTCACCAGTTCGCCATACCAGCTGCCATCCCGGTGCAGGCTGCGCCACATGGTTTCATAGAAATGCGGCAAATGCGTGCCGCCGCCGAGAAAGGATGGATCGCGCCCGATGGCTTCCTCGGCCTGGTAGCCGGTGATGGTGGTGAAGGCTGGGTTGACGGAAATGATGCGGTTGTCGCTGTCCGTCACCAGCACGCCTTCGCGGATGCTGTCGAGGATGACAAAGGCGCGCCGCAAGGCCGATTCGCGCGCATGCTCGTCGCCCAGGTCCGTCACCAGCATGCGCGCCGTGTCGCTGGCCGCGTCAAAATTGGCTTCGATGCGCACCATGCCGCCCGCCGAGCCGCCGAACAGCTGCGCTTCGAGCACTTGCCGCGCGCCGCTCGTGAAGACGGCGTCGAGGAAGCGGCGAAAGCTGCCCTGCGCCTGGGGCGCGACGAATTGCTCGAAACGCCGCCCCAGCAGCTGGTTCCTGTCGCGCTGCAGCAAGCCGCAGGCCGCCACGTTGACACGCGTGACGACGCCCTCGGGCGCCAGCGAGAAGTAACTGACGGGCGCCTGTTCATACAGCTGCGCATAACGGTCGCGGCTGTTTTCATATTCATTCTTCAGCTGTTCCAGCTCGGCCAGGGCCGCGTTCTGCATTTCCAGCTCGATCTGGCTGACCTGCAACTCATGCAGCTGGCGTATCACGTCTTCATTCGACTGCGGCACGGGCTGGCGCTGCTGCGCTGCCAATTGCTCGGCCTGCTCTCGCAATCTGGCCGGCACGTTGCCCTCGTCGAATGGTTCGCTCATGACACGTTCTCGCCGCTATTGCCTGCCGCCGTGGCGCCGGACTGGATCTGGCGCAACTGGGCTTCCAGCAGTTTCGATTCCGTGATGTTGATGAAGGTCACCACCACGCCATCGATCACGTTTTCGATCGTGCGGTAGGGCATGATGCGCACGTTGTACCAGCGCCCCGTCTTGGTTTCCACTTGCCGCTCGCAAAACACGAGGCTGCGGATCACTTCCAGCGCATCGTCTTCCAGGCTAGGATAGTCGAGGTCGTTGACGATGTCGCTGAGCGGGCGGCGCAGGTCCGTCTGGATCAGCTTGTAGATTTGCGTGGCCGGCGCCGTGAAGCGGCGGATGCGCAGGTCGCTGTCGAGGAAAATGGTGGCGATATCGGTGCTGTTGAGCAAGTTTTTCATGTCGCTGTTGACCAGCGACAAGTCGTCGACCTTCGATTGCAGCTCGGCATTGACCGTGTACAGCTCCTCGTTGAGCGACTGCATCTCTTCCTTCGAGGTGGTCAGCTCCTCGTTCGTCGATTGCAGCTCTTCATTGGTCGACTGCAATTCCTCGTTGGCCGATTTGAGTTCCTCGCGCGACGTCTGCATCTCGTCGCGCACGGCCTGGATTTCATTGCGCGCCTGCGCCAGCTGCTGCTCCAGTTCCAGCACCTTCGGATTCGGCGAACGGCCGCGGCGCGCCTCGGTCACCAGCGGCGCACTGGAGAACGTCACGAAGACCATGCCGCGCAGGGACTCGGGCTGGCTCAGCGCTTCAGCGCTCAGATCCACGCCCAGGGATTGTCCCAGATGGTCCTTGACCACCAGCCCCTTCAGGCGCACCACACTTTCGCTTTGCAGGGCTTGCTTGATCAGGCTCGCCAGCTCGTAGCGCAAGCCTTCGCGCGCCATGGCATGGATATTCCAGTTGGCCTTGCCGGCCGCCGGTTCCAGGAAGGCGCCCGTGCGGCCGTTGATGTACAGGATGTCGCCATCCTGGTTCAGCAGCGCGGCGGCAGGCGAATATTTCTGGAGCAATAATTGCTCGACATGGGATTGAATCTTTCCAGTCATGCTGACTTCTCTCGTGTCGCTAGGTGTAGGGGGGGATGCCAACGATACCTTGGTGGGGAAATACGTGGGCAGTCGCTGGCGCGCCAGGTTGTCGAGGCGGCGGTACAGCCGTGTCGACGTGGTCAGGGGCGAAAACAGGTCGGAAAAATGGCCGGGCGTGTCGGCGCTGCCCAGCAGCAAAATGCCGTCGCGGTTCAGCGCGTAATGAAACAAGGGTATCAAACGCTGCTGCAGCTTGGCATTGAGGTAAATCAACAGATTGCGGCAGCACAGTATGTCTAGCTTGGTGAACGGCGGGTCAGAGATGATGTTTTGCTGGGCAAAGATGATCGTGTTGCGTATCTCCTTCTTCACGTGGTAGCCGTTCTTGTCATTGACAAAGAAACGCTCGATCCGTTCGGCGGACACGTCGCTGATGATGCTGTGCGGAAAGCGGCCCTGGCGGGCGCGGTCGATGGCGTCGGCCGACAGGTCGGTGGCAAAAATCTGCAGGCTGTATTTCGACGGCGGATTGATGCTGGCCACCACTTCATGGAACACCATGGCCAGCGAATACGCTTCCTCGCCCGTGGAACAGGCGGGCACCCAGGCCTTGAAGGCCCGCCCGTCCGGGTGGGACGCCAGCAATTGAGGCAAGGCCACCATCTTCAGGTATTCCCACACCTTGGGGTCGCGGAAGAAGTTCGTCACGCCGATCAGCAATTCCTTGAACAGCAAGTCGATTTCGGCGGGATTGGCGCGCAAATACGGCACGTATTCTTCCATCGACTTCATTTGATACAAGCTCATGCGCCGTTCGATGCGCCGCAGCACCGTATTGATCTTATAATCGGTAAAGCTGTTGCCCGTATGCTCGGACAGCAAGGCAACAATTTCCTGCGGGGAATTGCGCCCGTTCGGTTCATGCCCGGGCAAGCTGAGAAAACTGCTGCGGAACAGATAGGTGATGATCTTGTCCGGCATCTTGTCGGGGAAATCGACCAGGTCGACCACTTCGGCGGCAATCGCGCTTTGCGGCATCATGTCGAATTTGGCCGTATCGGGATGCTGGGCCAGGGTCAGGCCGCCTGCCTGCTTGATCGCCTGCAGGCCGCGCGTGCCGTCGTTGCCCATGCCGGAAAAAATCACGCCGACGGCCAGTTCGCCCAGCTCGCTTGCAAGGCTTTCGAAAAAGGTATTGATGGGCAAGCGGTGGCCGCGCAGCTGCACCGGCTCGCTGAGCACGAAACGCCCTTTGGACAGGCCCAGGTCGGCATTCGACGGAATCACATAGATGTGATTGGGCCGCAATTCCGCCTGGTGCGTGATTTCCGTGACGGGAATGCTGGTGGCGCGCTGCAGCAGTTCCGGCAGCATGGCCTTTTGCGTGGGATCGAGATGCTGGATCACCACATAGGCAATCCCGCTTTCCTGCGGCACGTTGGCCAGGAAAGCGACGATGGGATCAAGCCCGCCGGCGGAAGCGCCGATGGCCACCACCGGGAAAACGATGGCGGCCACTTCGGGAACGGAAGTATTGCTGTGTTTACTGCGTGTCATCGTCTGCAAGATAGCAGCCACGGCCAAAGCGTCAGGCTGAAAATTAATAATCTTGCATTCTAGCACCCAAGATGCGCGATAAAACGCGAATTTGGCGCAGGGGTTTTGCCTGCGCCAGGCAGCTGCCCCGCGACTCCCCTTACTGCGCCTGCGGCGCATGCCAGCCGCCGCCCAGCGACTGGATCAGGGCCACGGCCGTCGTCTGGCGGTCCGCCTGCGCCTGCACCAGCGAACGGCGTGCCGACAGGGCCGTCACTTGCGCCGTCACCACGTCCGTGTAGCCGACCTGGCCCGCGTTGTAGCGGTTCAGCATCTGCTGCTCGACCTGGTCGGCGGCCGACGACGCCTGCTGGCGCAAGGCCAGCTGCTCGGCCAGCGCGCGCGTGGCCGACAACTGGTCTTCCACGGCGCCAAAGGCACCCAATACCGTCTGGCGGTAGCGCGCCACGGCCGCCTCATGCCCCGCCTTGGCCGCATCCACGCTGGCCGTCGTGGCGCCCGCGTTGAACAGCGTTTGCGCGGCCGACACGCCCAAGGACCACAGGCTCGACGATGCGTTGAACAGGTCGCCCACCTTGCTGGCGCCGGAGCCGTACGATCCCGTCAGATTCAGGCTCGGATAGTAGGCCGAGCGGGCGATGCCGATCTGCTCGTTGGCCACGGCCACCCGGCGCTCGGCGGCGGCGATGTCGGGACGGCGCTGCAGCAGGGTCGATGGCACGCCCAGCGGCACCTCGGGCACGGTCAGGGTCCACGGCGCCACGGCCAGGCTGAAGTCGGATGGCGCCTTCCCCAGCAGGATGGCGATCGCATGTTCGAGCTGGGCGCGCGCACGCGTCTGGCTCGACAAATCGATCTGCGCATTGGCCAGCTGCGTCTGCGCCTGCAGCAGGTCGGACTTGGCGGCGATGCCCGAGTTGAAGCGGTTGCTGGTGATCTCGAGCACGCGCTTGTAGCCGTCTATCGTGGAATTGAGCAGCGCGATCTGCGCATCGCTCTGGCGCAGCGAAAAATAATTGGTGGCCAGCTCGCCCTGCGCCGACAGGCGCGCCGCTGCCAGATCCGCCGCGCTGGCCGCCGCGCTGGCATCGGCCCCAGTCACGCCGGCGCGCAGCTTGCCCCACACATCCGGTTCCCACGACGCGCCGATGGCGGCCTTGAAGTTGTTGTTCGTCTGCTGCTCGCCCCCGCCACCGGAGCGGGCGCCGCTGCCCGTCAGGTTCACGCTGGGGAACAGCGAGGCGCGCTGTTCGCGCACCAGCGCGCGCGCCTGCTCGTACGAGGCGATGGCGGCTGCCACGTTCTGGTTCGATATGTCGATGCCTTCGGCCAGCTGGTTCAGCTGCGCGTCGCCGAACAGGGTCCACCAGGGACCCCGTTCCAGGGTATCGGCCGGCACGGCAGGTTGCCAGCCGGCCGCCTCCTTGAACGTTTGCGGCGCGGCGGCCGTCGGCGTCTCATACGCGGGGCTGACGGCGCAGCCGGCCAGCAGCAGGAAAGCGGTAGCGGCGGCCAGTGCCGGCAAATGGCGTGCGGGGACGGCGGATGGAATAGGTTTTACTTGCTTCATGATTGTGTGCTCGGGTTATCTGGCCCAGGAATGCGGCTCAATTGCTGCTCGTCGACGCTGCGCGTGCGCAGCTTGTCGAGCAGGATGTAGACCACCGGGGTGGTCAGCAATGTGAGTAACTGGCTGGCAATCAGGCCGCCGATGATGGCGACCCCCAAGGGCTGGCGTAGCTCCGACCCCTCGCCGAAACCGATCGCCAGCGGCAAGGCGCCAAGCGCCGCCGCGAGGGTGGTCATCAGAATGGGGCGGAAACGCAGCAAACATGCCTCGCGCACCGCCTCCACCGCACTCAAGCCGCGCGAACGCTCGGCCTCCAGCGCGAAGTCGATGATCAATATAGCATTTTTCTTCACGATACCGATCAACAGGAACACGCCGATCAGGGCGATGATGGAAAACTCCATGCGGAACAGCAGCAATGCCAGCACGGCGCCCACGCCTGCCGACGGCAAAGTCGACAGCACGGTGACGGGGTGGATCAGGCTCTCGTACAGGATGCCCAGCACGATGTAGATCACCACGATGGCCGCCAGGATCAACAGCGGCTGCTCCTTGTTGCTGTCCTGCGCACTCTTCGCCGAACCCTGGAAGCTGCCGCGCACGTTCACGGGCATGCCGATTTCCGACTCCGCCTGGGCCACGGCGGCCTGCCCCTCGCTGAGCGGATAGCCGTCTGCCAGGTTGAACGACACGGTGGTGGCCAGTTCGCCGCCCTGGTGGTTGATCGACGTGGCCGTCGAGCTTTCCGCAAAGCTGCTGAACGAGGACAGCGGCACCATGTGCGCCAGGGTCGTGGACAGGGCCGAGCCGCTGGACGGGTCGCGCGCGGCCGTCGTATTCGACGGCGCCACGCTGGTGGTGGCGGCAGTGGTCGTGGAGCCTGTGGCGGCAACGGCGGCCGCATTCGACGCCGGCACGTACACGGAGCGCAGCGCTTCGGGGCTTTGCGCATAGCGCGGCGCCACTTCCATGATCACGTGGTACTGGTTCAGCTCATCGTAGATGGTCGCCACCTGGCGCTGGCCGAAGCTGTTGTACAGCGCATTGTCGATATCCTTGACCTGCACGCCCAGCTGCGTGGCACGGTCCTTGTCGATGGAGACAAAGGTTTCCACGCCGTTTTCCGCCTGGTCCGTGTCGACGTCGATCAGGGCCGGCTGCAGCTTCATCTGGTCGGCCAGTTTCGCCGCCCATTTCTTCAGGTCCGCCTGGTTGTCGCTGATCAAGGTGTACTGGTAGGTTGAATTGCTCGAGCGTCCGCCCATGCGCAAATCCTGCACGGGATTGAGGAACAGCGAAATGCCCGTCACCTTGGCCAGCTGCGGGCGCAATCGCGCGATCACGGCCTGCCCCTTGTCCGTGCGCTGCGACGCCGGCTTCAGGTCGATGAACATGAAGCCGCCCCCTGCCCGTCCGCCGCCCGTAAACCCGACGACGGTGGCGACGGCCGGGTCGTCCTTGATGATGTCGACCAGTTGGCGCAATTTACCTTGCATGGCCTGGAACGAGATGCTCTGGTCGGCGCGCATGCCGCCATTGATCTGGCCCGTATCCTGCTGCGGGAAAAAGCCCTTGGGCGCGGCCGCGAACAGGTACACGTTCAGGCCGACAACGAACACGAGGATGGTCATCACCAGCGCGGCGCTGGACAAGGCCCAGTCCAGGCAGTGCTCGTAGACTTTCAGCATGCGCTCGAAACCGCGTTCGAACCAGCGCGCGACAAGGCCGGGCGGCTTGTGCTGCTCGCCGCTTTTCAGCAGCCAGGCGCACATCATCGGCGTGGTGGTCAGCGAGATGACCAGCGAAATCATCACGGCTGCCGACAGGGTCACGGCGAATTCGCGGAACAGCCGCCCCACCTGCCCGCCCATGAACAGCAGCGGGATGAAGACGGCCACCAGCGACAGGCTGATCGACAGCACGGTAAAGCCCACTTCGCGCGCGCCCAGCAGAGCCGCCTTGAAGCGGTCCATGCCCGCCTCGATGTGGCGCTGCGTGTTTTCCAGCACCACGATGGCGTCGTCAACGACAAAGCCCGTGGCCACCGTCAGCGCCATCAGCGACAGGTTGTTCAAACTGAAGCCCAGCATGTACATCACGCCGAAGGTGCCCAAGAGCGAGACGATGGTGGCGACAGCCGGGATGATGGTGGCGCGCACGCTGCGCAGGAAGGCGCTGACCACCAGCACGACGAGCACGATGGACAGGATCAGGGTGAACTCGATCTCGTGCAGGGACGAGCGGATGGAATTGGTGCTGTCGGACGCCACCTGGAGCTTGATGTCGCCCGGCAGCTGCGCCTGCAGTTGCGGCAGCAGCGCGCGCACGCCGTCCACCGTGGCGATGACGTTGGCGCCGGGCTGGCGCGTGATCAGCACGATGACGGCCGGGTCGCCGTTGAACAGGCCAAGGGTATTGTTGTTCTCCACGCCGTCGACCACTTCGGCCACGTCGTCGAGGCGGATGGCGGCGCCGTCGCGCCAGGCCACGACCAGGCTGCGGTAATCGGCCGCGCTGCGCCCGCCCGACGCCGTCGCCGCCCCCGAATAGATCTGCAGGCTGCGCTCGTCGCCGGAGATGGCGCCCTTGGGGCGGTTGGCGTTGCTGGCCTGGATGGCCGCGCGCACGTCTTCCATCGACACGCTGTAGTGATTGAGCTGGTAGGGCAGCAGTTCCACGCGCACGGCCGGCAGCGAACCGCCGCCCAGCTCCACGTCGCCCACGCCCTTGACTTGCGCCACCTTCTGCTGCACCAGGTTCGACACGGCGTCGTAGATCTGGCCCGGCGTGCGCGTTTTCGACGTCAGCGCCAGGATGATCACGGGCGCGTCGGATGGATTGGCCTTGCGGTAGGTGGGATTGCTGCGCAAGGTAGCAGGCAAGTCCACGCGCGCGGCGGCAATCGCCGCCTGCACTTCGCGCGCGGCCGAATCGATCTTGCGGTTCAGGTCGAACTGCAGGTTGATGCGCGCCGAGCCCGTGCCCGACGACGACGTCATTTCGTTCACACCCGAAATCACACCGAGGCGCCGTTCCAGCGGCGTGGCCACCGACGTGGCCATGGTCGCGGGGCTGGCACCGGGCAGGCTGGCGCTGACGGAAATGGTCGGATAATCGACCTGCGGCAGCGGCGAGACGGGCAGCACGAAGAAGGCGCCGACACCGGCCAGCGCAATGCCGATGGTCAGCAGCACGGTGGCGATGGGACGCTTGACGAACGGTTCGGACAGGTTCACGCGGCGCTCCCCGCGTTATCGGCCGGCTTGTCCAGGTTGACGCCCCGCGTTCTGGAGGCGAAGCGCTGGCCCAGGCGGTCGAAGCCCAGGTAGATGACGGGCGTGGTAAACAAGGTCAGCACCTGGCTGACGATCAGGCCGCCGAAGATGGCCAGGCCCAGCGGACGGCGCAACTCGGCGCCCTCGCCCCAGCCCAGCATCAGCGGCACGGCCGCGAACAGCGCCGCCAGGGTCGTCATCAGGATGGGACGGAAGCGCAGCAGGGCCGCCTGGTGGATGGCTTCCTGCGGGCTCTTGCCTTCATCGCGTTCGGCCTCGATGGCGAAGTCGATCATCATGATCGCATTCTTCTTGACGATGCCGATCAGGAGGATGATGCCGATGATGCCGATCACGCCCAGGTCCTGCCCCGAGATCATCAGCGCCAGCAAGGCGCCCACACCGGCCGACGGCAGGGTCGACAAAATCGTCAGCGGGTGGATGTAGCTTTCGTACAGCACGCCGAGCACGATGTACACGCAAACGACGGCGGCGAGAATGAGCCACAGCTGGTTCGACAGCGAGTTTTCATACGCGCCGGCCGCGCCCAGAAAGGTCAAGGTCACCGATGGCGGCAAGGCGATGTCTTTCGCCGCCTGGCGGATGGCGTCGACGGCGCTGCCCAGCGCCACGCCCTGCGTCGTGTCGAAGCCGAGGGTCGTGGCCGGGTATTGCGCCACGTGCGTGATTTGCAGCGGCGCCTGTTTTTCGCTGACGCTGGCAAAGGCCGACAGCGGCGTCGACTTGCCGGAGCCCGTGCGCACCTGCAGGTCCGACAGGTCGGACGGCGTGGTGACGATGCCAGGCTGCGCTTCGAGGATCACGCGGTACTGGTTGGTTTCCGTGAAAATCGTCGAAATGATGCGCTGGCCGAAAGCGTTGTACAGCGCGTCGTCGACGGTTGCCGTGGTCACGGACATGCGCGCGGCGCTGTCGCGGTCGATCGCCACGGTGACGGCGGCGCCCGTGGCGCCCGCATCCGTGACGACGTTGCGCAGCTGCGTTTTTTCACGCATGCGCGCGGCCAGCTTGCCGGCCCACTCGGTGACGGTGGCCGTGTCGGCCCCTTCGAGCGAGACGCGGTACTGCGTCGGCCCCGACTCCGCATCGATGGTCAGATCCTGCGTCGGCTGCAGATACAGGGTCACGCCAGCCACCTTGGCCACGCGGTTGCGCAAGCGCTCCATGACCTCGTCCTGGCTGCCGCTGCGCGGACGCTTGAGGTTGATCAGCATGCTGCCCGTATGCAGCATGGTGTTGTTGGCCGCATCGACGCCGACGAGGGAACTCAGGGTATCGACAGCGGGGTCTTCCAGCAGCGCGCTGGCGGCCGCCTGCTGCAAGGTGGCCATGCGCTCGTACGAGACGGCTTGCGAGGTTTCGATGCGCGCCTGCAGCTGCCCCGTGTCCTGCGTGGGAAACAGGCCTTTCGGGATGGTGATATACAGGATGACGGTCAGCACCAGGGTGGCCAGCGCCACCAGCAAGGTCAATCCCTGGCGTTTCAGCACCCACACGAGCGCATGGTCGTACTGCACGATCACACGGTCGAGGAAGGCCTGGATGCGCTGGCCCGTGGCGCTGACTTTTTCATCGGCGTGGCTTTTCAGCCAGCGCGCCGACATCATCGGCACCAGGGTCAGGGAGACCACGGCGGAAATCAGGATCGTGATGGCCAGGGTCATGGCAAATTCGCGGAACAAGCGGCCCACCACGTCGCCCATGAACAGCAGGGGAATCAGCACGGCGATCAGGGACACCGTCAGCGAGATGATGGTAAAGCCGATCTGCGACGCGCCCTTCAGGGCGGCGGCCATCGGCGTTTCGCCCTCCTCGATGTAGCGGGCGATGTTTTCGATCATGACGATGGCGTCATCGACGACAAAGCCCGTGGCGATCGTCAGCGCCATCAAGGAGAGGTTGTTCAGACTATAGCCGAGCAAATACATGACGCCGCAGGCGCCGATCAGCGAAATCGGCACGGACAGGCTGGCGATCACCGTGGCGCGCATGCTGTGCAAAAAGGCGAAGATCACCAGCACCACCAGCAGCACGGACAACAGCAGTTCCATTTCCACGTGCTCGACCGAGGCGCGGATGCCCGTCGTGCGGTCGCTCAGCACATCGAGCTTCATGGCCGCCGGCAGGCTGGCCTGCAGGTCGGGCAGCAAGGCCTTGATGGCGTCGACCGTCTTGATGACGTTGGCGCCGGGCTGGCGCTGCACGTTCAGGATGATGGCTGGCTGCTTGCCCGACCAGGCGCCCAGGCGCGTGTTTTCCGCGCTGTCGACAACATTGGCCACGTCGGACAGGCGCACGGGCGCGCCGTTTTTATAGGTGATGATCAGGCGCTTGTAGTCTTCCGCCGTGACCAGCTGGTCGTTGGCGTTGATGGTGAATGAGCGCGTGGGCCCGTCGAAACTGCCCTTGGCGCTATTGACGTTGGCCGCCGCGATGGCCGTGCGCAGGCTGTCGAGGCCCAGGCCGTACGAGGCCAGCAACTTGGTATCACCCTGGATGCGCACGGCCGGACGCTGGCCGCCCGACAGCGAGACGAGGCCCACGCCGTTGACCTGGCTGATTTTGAGCGCCAGACGCGTGTTGACGATATTCTGCACCTGCGTCAGCGGCATCGTATCCGACGTGATGGCCAGGGTCAGCACGGGCGCGTCGGCCGGGTTGATCTTCGCGTACACGGGCGGCGCCGGCAAGTCGGTCGGCAGCAGCGAGCCGCCCGCGTTGATGGCCGCCTGCACTTCCTGCTCGGCCACGTCCAGGGTCTGACCCAAGGTGAATTGCAGGGTGATGATGGAAACGCCTGCCGCGCTGGTGGAACTCATGCGCTGCAAGCCCGACATCTGACCGAACTGGCGCTCCAGCGGCGCCGTCACGGTCTGCCCCATGACTTCCGGGCTGGCGCCCGGGTACAGGGTCTGCACCTGAATGGTGGGGAAGTCCACCTGCGGCAAGGCGGCCAGCGGCAGGAACTTGAAGCCGACCAGCCCCGCCAGCACGATGGCCAGCATCAGCAGCGCCGTGGCGACGGGGCGCTTGATGAATGGCGTCGATGGACTCATTGCGCTGCGCCCTTCGCGGGAGCGGTCGCCGGCGCCGGCGCCGGCACCGGTGCGGCAGCCGATGCGGCCGGTGCGCTGGCCGCGCCGTCAGCGTGCTGGCGGCGGTGGCGGCGTTCGCCATTCGCTCCGGCGCCACCGGCGCCCATGGCCGGCTTGTCGCCCGCCAGGGTGACTTTCGCGCCTTCCTTCAGGCGGTCGGCGCCTTCCGTGATGACTTGCTCCCCCGCTTCCAGGCCGGCGCGGATTTCCACCATGTCGGTGGTGGCCTGGCCCCGCGTGACCATGCGCACGGTGACGGTTTTATCGGCTTTCAGCACGTAGACAAAGTCGCCGTTGTTACTGTGGCGCAGGGCCGTCACGGGCACCAGCACGGCGCCCGTGATGTTGCCCAGTTCCAGGCGCACGTTGACGAACTGGCTGGGGAACAGCGCCATCTTGTCATTCGTGTAGCGGGCCTTGGCGCGCACGGTGCCCGTCTGCACATCGACCTGGTTGTCCAGCGCCGTCAAGCTGCCCTTGTCCAGGGTATGCGTGCGCGTGCGGTCCAGCGCCAGCGCGGCCAGGGCCGAGCCGCCATTCAAGCGCTCCTGGATCGTCTGCACTTTATCCTGCGGCACGGAGAACTCCACGTCGATGGGCGAGAGCTGCGTCACCACCACCACGCCGCCCGTGTCGCTGGTGCTGACCAAATTGCCGATATCGACCACCTTCAGGCCCGCGCGGCCGCTGATCGGCGACACCACCTTGGTGTAGCCGAGGTTCAGTCTGGCCGTGCCTTCGGACGCGCGGTCCGTCATGACGGTGCCTTCCAGCTGCTTGACCAGGGCGGCCTGCGTGTCAACGTCCTGGCGCGCGATGGAATCCTGGCCCAGCAAAGTCTGATAGCGTTTCAGGGTCAGGCGCGCGTTTTCCAATTGCGCTTCGTCGCGCTGGCGCTGGCCCGTGGCCTGCATCAGCGCCATCTCGAACTGGGCCGGGTCGATCTGGGCCACCACCTGGCCCGCCTTGACCATGCCGCCTTCCTTGAATTTCAATTCCTTCAAAATGCCCGACACTTGCGGGCGCACCGTCACGGTGGACGCGGCCGTCACCGTGCCCAGCGCGTCGAGCACCACGGGCAGGTCGGATTTCACGGCCGTGGCCACGCCCACGGTGGTCGAAGGGCCGCCGCGGCGCCCGCCCGGGCCACCGGGTCCGCCAGGACCGCCTGGGCCACCCATGCCGGGGCCGTCCTGGGCGCTGGTGCCCGAATGGGTCAGGTACCAGGCACCGCCCCCCAGCGCAGCCATCACGGCCAGTGCGATGACCGTACCGACGATTTTTGAACGGCGGCTGCGCCGCGGGGTGTTGGGTGTAGTCTGCGAATCCATCGCTTATCCTTGTCTAGGCCGCTGGCACGGCGATTCTGTGGCGCCGGCCGAGGTGGAACACACTCAGGCCGGACGACCGTTTTTCGGGGTTGTTTCAGTACAAAGCCGGGGGAGTCAAGAGCCGAAAATCAGCTGAAAAAACATCGCTCCCTAGCGTGAAACGACTCTAGCATAGTCATGTAACTGTTTCATTTCTACCTGAAACAATTACACACAGCCAACCAGGCATGGGAGGATCAGACGGGCCGGCAGGCAGGCCGCCACTGTGGGGGAATGGTGGAAAAATCAGGCTTGCGGGGCGCCGCGCCCCCGCGAGCACGTGGCCCGGGCGACTCGCATGCAGATACAAACTCGCTACAAATCTCCGGTCAGCCGGCTTGACCTGGCGCCGCGCGGGTGCCCAGGCGACGGGAGACAGCGGCGATTCTTTACGTGGATTTACAAGGTCATGCCGAGGATGACGTCCTGGTAATCGGTGCGGCCCACGCGGAAGGTGCGCCTTCCCAGTTGCGCAAAGCCGCAGCGTGCATAGAACGCCAGCGCATCGTGGTTTTCCGCGTACACGCCCAGCAGCACGCGCCCCGCCCCGCTGGCGCGCGCCTGCTCCACGGCCGCCTGCATCAAACGCTGGCCCACGCGCTGGCCCTGGAAGCGGTGCAGCAGGTAGATGCGCTTGATTTCCAGGTCGTTCGGGCGCGGGTCGGCCACCGGCAGGCCGGCGGGACTGAGCACCAGATAGCCGACGGGCGCGCCGCCCGGCGTGGCCTCGGCCAGCCACAGCCGCATGGCCGGCAGCGCCAGCCAGTCGCGGTACAGCTGCACGTCGTGCTGGCGCTGGCAATGGGCGATGACGTCGGCGCCATCGAGGATGCCGGCGAACGCTTCAAGAAAAGTGGCCTGCCCCACCAGCGCCAGCGCGTGTTCGTCGCCCTTGGCGCAAGGGCGGATGGTGATCGTGTTGTCGGTGTCTGCATTCATATCGCTTGGCATAGTCTGCTCCTCAAGGAAAACAAGCCGGGCGAAGCCGGCTTGAGGTCATATCACTACTGCGATTACTTGCCGCCTAACGGCACCTCGCACAGGCAATGCGTGAGGGCCATGAACGGTTTATGTTCGCGCGTGATGCCCGACAGCCAGGAAAAGTCCTGCGCCATGCCCAGCGCCGCGTCGGCCGGCAAGCCGGTCGTGGCGAGGCCCAGCTTCACGTGTTCGCCCAGGCCCAGCGAAGCCATGGCCTTGGAGCCGAACATGCCGATCAACCGGTCCACGTTCGACGTTTCCTGCTCCAGGTAGGTCACGCGGTAATCGGTGCCCAGCTTGGCGCGCTTGGCGGCCGAAGCCAGCGCATCGCCATAGCTGCCGATGCGGTCGACCAGGTTGCGCTCCTTCGCCTGCAAGCCCGTCCAGACGCGGCCCTGCGCCACCTCATTGATTTTCTCGGGCGTCGTCTTGCGCGCCTTGGCGGCCAGGTTCAGGAAGTCGCCATACACGTGGTTGATCGAACCCTGGATCACTTGCGCGAAACGCGGGTCGAGCGGACGCAATGGGTTGCCCGCGTCGGCCAGCCACGTGGTCGGCGAACCGGCCGTGTGGATGCCCAGCTTTTCCACCACCTTGTCGGCCGTCGGCAGAATCGCGAACACGCCGATGGAACCGGTGATGGTGGCCGCGTCGGCGATCACTTCATCGGCCGAGGTGCTGATCCAGTAGCCGCCCGAAGCGGCCACGTTGCCCATCGAGACGACCACCGGTTTGCCGGCGGCGCGCGTCAGTTCCAGTTCGCGGCGGATCAGTTCCGAGCCGAAGGCGCTGCCGCCCGGCGAATCGACGCGCAGCACGACGGCCTTGATCGATTTGTCTTCGCGTGCCTGGCGGATCAGGCGCGAGGTGGACAGGCCGCCGATGGCGCCCGGTGGCGCGATGCCGTCGCCGATTTCGCCCGAAGCGATGACCACGCCGACGGCGTCGCCGACGTGCACGGGGCGCAGGCGCGCCAGGTAATCGGTGTAGTTCACCTGGCGGAAGTTCGTGCCTTCCGTATTCTTCGCGCCGCGCGCCATCATGAACTGGCGCAGTTCATCGCGTGTTTTCAGGCCGTCGACCAGCTTGGCGTCCAGCGACAGCTTGGCAATGTCGCCACCGGCAGCCGTCATCAGCGCGGGCAGCGCATCGATCGATTGCATGATGGCGCCGGCCGGCAGCTTGCGCGCCTTTTCCACGTCCGTCGTGTAGGTGGTCCACAGGCCGTTGTTCAGGTAACGGTCCGCTTCGGCCGCCGCTTCGGACGGGCCGTTGGCGATGAAAGGCTCGGCCGCGCTTTTATACGTGCCCACTTTCAGCAGGTTCACCGTCACGCCCACTTTGTCGAGCGCGTCGCGGTAGTAATTGCGGTAGCGGCCAAAGCCTTCCAGCATGACGCCGCCCATCGGGTGCAGGAATACCTCGTCGGCCTTGGCCGCCACCAGGTACTGGCGCTGGTTGTAGCTCGAACCCCAGGCCGTGACTTTCTTGCCCGTGGCGCGGAAGCGTTCCACGCCGGCCGCCACTTCGCGCAGCGAAGCGAGGCCGCCGCCCTGCAATTCGTCGAGCAGGATCACCATCGAGCCGATGTCCTTGTCCTTGGATGCCGTGTCGAGCACCGCCAGCACGTCGCGCAGCTGCACCGTTTTCTTGACTTCGCCGCTGACATTGGCCAGCACGGCCTCGCGCACGCCGCCCGGGGTTTCCTCGACCAGCGGGCCTTGCAAGTCCAGCACCAGGGTGGTCTTTTCCGCCAGGGGCTTGGCGCCGCCGCCGAAGATGGCGATCAGGATGGCGATGACGATCAGCAGGAAGATCAGATTGATGACCGCGCGGCGGGTGGCGTCGAGCGCGCGCCAGAATGCGCCGAAACCGCGGCGCAGCGGCGGGAAGGGGTTGAGTGACATTGATGCTCCGTGAGGTTGTGTACCTAAAGGAAATCAATATAACTGAAAACGGGCTGAATCGTCTTATTTTGACAAGTGTGGCGCGCCTTTGATGGCCTGCCCTGCCGGCGTCGAGATGAGGAACAGGCCGCCCAGCACCAGGGAGCCATTCAGGATCAGCAATTCCAGGCCGATGCGGTAATGCTCGAACAGCAACGCCTGTTCCTGTTCGATCAGCGCGCACAGCAGCGGCCCCGCCACGGCCACCAGCGGCACCCAGCGGTCGCGCACGCCGCGCCGGCTCAGCAAGCCGAAGGCGAACAGGCCCAGCAGCGGACCATAGGTATAGCTGGCCAGCTTCAGGATCACGCCTATCATGCTGGGATCGTCAAGCCACTTGAAGGCCATGATCAGGATCAGGAACAGCGCGGCAAACCCCAGGTGGACACGGCGGCGCCAGCGCATCTGCGCGGCCGGATTCAGGTCTGCCCGCCTCTGCACGCCCAGGATATCGATGCAGAAGGTGGAGGTGAGCGCCGTCAGCGCCCCGTCCACGCTGGGAAACAGGGCGGAAATGAGGGCGATGAAGAAAATCAGCTGCACGACGGCCGGGAAATGCCCGAGCACGACGGCGGGGAACAATTTGTCGCCCGTGGCCGTCACGCCGGCCAGCGGCGCATACAGGTGCAGCAAGCCGCCGAGGAACAGGAACAGCAGCAGCACGCCCGTCAGCACCACGGTCAGGCTGAGCATATTCTTTTGCGAGTCGCGCAAGGTGCGCACGGAGATATTCTTTTGCATCATCTCCTGGTCCATGCCCGTCATGGCGATGGTAATGAACATGCCGGCCACGATGTGCTTCCAGACATAGGCGGGGCTGTCCGGATCGACGGTGAAGATGCGCGTGAGGCCCTGCGCGCGCATGCGTTCGAGGCTGTCGACCAGGGACAGGTCCATCTCGCGCAGCAAAAATACGCTGCAGATGACGAGACCGGCCAGCATGCACGCCGTTTGCAGGGTATCGGTCCAGACGATGGTCTTGACGCCGCCCTCATACGTGTACAGCAGGATCAGCAGCAGCACGGCGCACGACGTCAGCCAGAACGGCACGCCCAGGCTATCGAGGATGGTCGCTTGCAGGATATTGACCACCAGATACAGCCGCGCCGTGGCGCCCAGCAGCCGCGACACGATGAAAAACGCCGCCCCACTCTGGTAGGAGCGCCGTCCCAAACGCAATTCCAGGTAGCGGTAAATGGAGGTCAGCTGCAGCCGGTAGTACAGCGGCAGCAAGATGAAGGTGATGGCCAGGTAACCGAGCACGTAGCCGATCATCAGCTGGATGTAGCCAAAACCGTTGCTGCCCACGGCGCCGGGCACGCTGATGAAGGTCACGCCCGTGAGTGTCGTGCCCACCATGCCGAAGGCCACCAGCATCCAGTTGCTGTCCTTGTTGCCAATGAAAAAACTGTCGTTGGTGGCATGGCGCGACGTGCGCCATGCAACGCCCAGCAGGATCAGGAAATATGCGAGGACGACGGCAAACAGGATGAGGGGCGACATGGGCGTTGCGCTGGCGGCAAAGAGGAACAGGGGCAGCAATATACAACAAAGCGTACAGCAATGCCCCCGGTCAATCAGGCATCAGCAGCCAGTCGGTTTGACCTTCTCCACTTCCAGGCCGAACCACGGACGCAAACGCGTGCCGACGACGTTGCCCAGAAAAGCGCAGACCAGCCACAGCCAGCCGTGCAGGCTGCCAGAGATGATGCCGCTGAAGTAAGCGCCGATGTTGCAGCCGTAGGCCAGGCGCGCGCCGTAGCCGAGCAGCAAGCCGCCGACGATGGCGGCGATCACCGAACGGCGCGGGATGCGCCACACGGGCGCGTAGCGGCCGGCCAGCGCGGCCGCCAGCATGGCGCCCAGCACGATGCCGATGTCCATCACGGACGTCTTGTCTTGCGTCAGCGGCGCGGCCAGCGCGGCCGCGTTGGCCTTGGTCGACCAGTAAGCCCAGCTGGCCGTGTCGATGCCGACCACGGACGCGGCTTTCGCGCCCCACAGCGCGAACGCGGACGTCACGCCCCAAGGGCGGCCCGACAGCGCCAGGGTGGCGAAGTTCAGCACGACGAGGGCAACGGCGCCCGCCACCAGCGGCCACGGGCCGTGCAGCCAGGGCGAGGCCTGCGCTGGGCGCAGGGGCGTGGCGACGAGCTTGCCATGGCGGCGCTTTTCCACCAGCACCGTGATGCCGGCGATCAGCGCGAAGACGATCCAGTTCAGCGCCAGCGCGGGTACCAGGCCCAGGGTCGTCACGAGGGAAATGGGCTGGAGCTGTGGCAGCGCCGTCCAGAATGGCATGTGCGCCGTGCCGATCACGGAGCCGACGATGAAGGCGGCCAGGGTGATGAGCATGCGCGTGCTGCCCCCGCCCACCGTGTACAGGGTGCCGGATGCGCAGCCGCCGCCCAGCTGCATGCCGATGCCGAAGATGAAGGCGCCGAAGATGACCGAGGTGCCGGCGGGAGAAACGAGGCCCGCGACGGGCGTGCCGAACAGGGTGCCGGCCGACAGCGCAGGGAAGAACAGCGCCACGCCGACGGCCAGCATCAGCATTTGTGCGCGCAAGCCGCCGCCGCGCCCATCGGCAATGAAGACGCGCCAGGCGGAAGTAAAGCCGAAGGCCGCGTGATACAGGGTGACGCCGAGCAAGGCGCCCACCACATACAGCGCGGACAGCGTGGCGCCGACGGTTTGCGCCAAATACCACGCGCCGAGCACGATAAGCACAAGCGCGACGCCCAGCGGTTTTGGATTGATGGCGGCGCGCAGGCGCAGCGGTGACATTGCTGTATCGGACATGGGGAGTATGGGCAAGAGGAAAGTAAACGTCATTCTCGCCCGTTTTGGTGTTTTCTGCCAGAAACTTACTGGCAGATCAGGCTAGCCTAGTGCCCCACCGCATGGATCGACTTTGCACCTCCGGCACGCACGGGTATGGGACTCAAACGGTCCATCCTGCCACTCAAGGCTGTCAAGCCAAATGCACCGAGCACGACGAGCGCGCCGATCCAGCCCGTGTGCACGAGGCCCAGGTGTTCGACGATCAGGCCGCCACCCCAGGCGCCGCCGGCGATGCCAAGGTTGAAAGCGGCGATATTCAGGCCAGAAGCCACATCGACGGCGCGGGGCGTGAAGTGCTCGGCTTGCTGCACGACATACACTTGCAAACCGGCCACGTTACCGAAGGCCACGGCGCCCCACAGCAGCACGGTGATGACGACGAGCACGGGATGCGGCGCCGTGAAGGTCAACAGCAGCAAAACAAAGGCCAGCAGCAAAAAGATCAGTTTCAGGGCGCTGACAGGACCTTTCTTGTCGGCCAGCTTGCCGCCCCAGATATTGCCGAACGCCACCGACACGCCATACACAAGCATCACCACGCCCACGGCGCCGGCGCTAAAGCCCGACACTTGCTGCAGGATCGGCGCCAGGTAGGTAAAGGCGATGAAGGAGCCGCCATAGCCAACGGCCGTCATGGCATACACGAGCAGCAGGCGCGGCTGGGCCAGCACCTGCACTTGCTGCAGCAAGGACGCCGGTTTGCCGTGGGCGATGGTCGACGGCACGTACAGCAGGCTGCCGATGAACGCCACCAGGCCGAGGGCCGAGACGGCAAGGAAGGTTTCGCGCCAGCCGAAATGCTGGCCGATGAAGGTGCCCAGCGGCACGCCCGTCACGAGCGCCACGGTCAAGCCCGTAAACATGATGGCAATGGCGCTGGCCGCCTTGTCTTTCGGCACCAATGACGTGGCGATGGTCGAACCGATCGAGAAGAACACGCCATGCGCCAGCCCCGTCAGGATGCGAGCGACGACGAGGGTTTCATAGCCCGGTGATTTCCATGCCAGCAAGTTACCCAAGGTGAACAAGACCATCAGCGACAACAGCAAGGTCTTGCGTGGGATCTTGCCCGTCAGAGCAGTCAGCACGGGCGCGCCGACGGCGACACCCAGCGCATACAGGCTGACCAGCAGGCCGGCCGATGGCAGGTTGACGCCCAGGTCGGCGGCGATGGTGGGCAACAGCCCCACGATGACAAACTCGGTGGTTCCGATGGCAAATGCGCTGAGGGTCAGCGCGAGCAAGGCAATGGGCATGAAAAACTCCGATAAAAGATGTTGGCATGCAGTATCGGGGTTTTCTTTGTGTCGAAAAATACCTCCATGGGAAGAAGATACTTGCGCTCAGATCAACAATTCCATGCTCTGCTACACTGGCAGCATCAACACGGGGTCACCACCATGAATTCAGAAAAACTGGCGCTGCTGGTCACGCGCGAAATGCCATATGGGAAATATCAGGGACGGCTGCTGGCCGACTTGCCGGGACACTACCTGGGCTGGTTCGCGCGCGAAGGCTTTCCCTCGGGCGAACTGGGCAGTTTAATCGCGCTGATGTACGAGCTCGACCACAACGATTTAAGAAGCTTGCTCGACCCGCTGCGCACGCGCAAGTCGCCGTGGCGGCCGGGCGAGTAAAGAGAGTAGTAAGTAAGGCGGGTCTTAAAACTCGCGCACCTTCTTTGCCAGCATGGCGCTGAACTCGCCATTTTCCACGAGTTTTTGCAGTTCGCTGGCGCCACCGATGAGCATGCCGTTGACAAAGACCATGGGAAACGTGGGCCAGCCCGTCCACATTTTCAGGGCATTGCGGCGGTGCCACTGGTTCAAATAGCTGCCGTATTGCAGGTACTGGTAGGGCGTGCCCAGCACGTCGAGGATCTTGCGCGCCTTGCGCGGAAACGGATTGAGCGCCATGCCGACGATGACGACCTGGTGCGCGGCGATGGCCGCCTGCACCTCGCGCACGATGTCCTTGTGCTTGCTGCCGATCAAGGGGCGGGCGGCGGAATGGATCTGGGCTTGGTCAAGGATGGCGCGGGTCATGAAAGTCCTGGGATGAATGGCACGTGGTGTGCGGATCACGCATTGTGCCACGCACGCAGCCTGGCGTGGGCTACACTGCACCTCTCCTCCCCCTTCGCGTCAAAGATATGCAAGCAATCCACCCCATGGCTGAATGGCGCCGCACCCGCCGCCTGCTCGGCGCTCTTCTGCTGGCCGCCAGCTGCGCCAGCGTCCACGCCGCCGATCCCGGACTTGAAAGCGGCCTGCTCCACGCGCTGCACCTGAAAAAGGGCACGACGGACAGAGTCGGCACCTCGGGCAAGGCCATCGCCGCCTACATGCGCGAAGGCTACATCGGCAGGCGCCCCGACCAGCGCTTCGACTACACCGATTACTACCTGCTGAAGAAACCGGCCAGCTTCATGGGGCATGAACTGGTGCTCATCGAAGAGGAATACATCACGCAATACATAGGCTGCTGCGTCAGCCCCGGCGCTGGCGTGACGGTGAAGGTGCGTGGCAACACGCAAAACCTGCAAGCGTTCGCCAGCGCCCAGCGCTGCACCCTGACCGACCCAGTCGATGTGCAACATGCATTGAGCGAGGTGGCCATCAAGGCCCGGCTGTCCCAAGGCCATTACGCCTCATTGAGCTGCCGCGAACGCGACGCGCAGCCCTAGCTGCTCGATGGCGGGTGCCGTATGCCGGCCTGCATGATCGTTGCCGTCGAATACGGGGATGCGATATGCCAGCCCAGGCTCGCATACAATTTCGCCCCATCGTCCGTTGCCACCAGCACGCGGCGCGCGCTGGCCGATCGTTGCCTGGCCGCCAGCGCGGCCATCAGCGCCCGCCCCAGACCACGGCGCCGATGGCCGGCCTCGGTGACGATGCGGTCAAAGACAAAGACACCGGCATATTCCACGGCATGGCCGCTGGCGGCAACACCGCCATCTTCGGCCAGAATACGCGCCGTCGTGATTACCTGTGACGTCGTTATTTCCAGGCGGTAGCCGGCAGGCAGATCCGGCGCCTGCAGACTGCCTTCATGGGTCATGAAATAGCCGCCGGGGCAAAGTTGCCATCGCGGCGGTAACAGCCCCAGCAATTGCTCCCCGTCGCCACACATCTTGATGAAGATATGCGGACCGTGGATCGACGCTGCCAGCGCGCTGATGCCTGGAACAGGTCCCGCAAAAACGTGGCGCCGGATTTCTCCTGGCAAGTCCGTATCGACGCGCCACCCGCCGTGATCGGGCACGGGCAGCGCCAGGCCGCGCGCCATCGAACGTGCCGCCAGCCAGGCGGCAAGCAGGCCGGGATCGGCCAGATTCGACATTCCTTGTTCTTCCAATCCGCATGCTCCCACATTCGTCCCTGTCCTGCTTATGCCTGGGTACAGGCGGCTACACACTGGAACGCATTCAAAACAGCTCGTCGAGCAGCAAGTGAAATTGCAGCTTGCCCTGATCGGCATCAATGATCCCATATTGTTCAACAAACCTTTGCGGTAGCGAAGCGTCCAACTCAGCAAGACCATGGCAGACGATGGCCAGATCCTGGTAGCGATCGGCAATGCCGGCCCGCCCCACGTCGAGGCAGCCGACGACGGCGCCTTCAGGCAGAAGGATATTGTCCAGCGAAAAATCGCCATGCGTGACGACGAGGTCGGGCGCGACCGGCAAACAACCTTGCAGCGCCGCCCACACCTGCTCGGCCGTCCAGCCTTCGCGCCCGGCATCGAAATCGTCGGTGTCGACCAGGCCCGCATCGATACGCCGGCGCGCCTGGGCCAGCCGAACGGCATGGCCGGCGTCGAACGGGCAGTCTTCCACCGGCAGCGCGTGCAGGCGGCGCAGGAAGTCCGCCAGTGCGTCGGCCACGGTCGGTCCCAGCGCGGGGTTTGCTTCCAGCACCTCGGAGGCCGTCTTGCCCGGCAGGGCCGCCGTCAGCAGCCAGGCCTGGTCCGGGCCTGCCACCTTGGCGAATTGCGTCACGGCCGGCACGGAGATGTACTGCGCCAGCCACTGCAAGCGCGCCAGCTCATCGGCAAGGTCGACAGCGGCGGCTCCCCTGCCGTGCTTCAGGAACAGGTCCGGCGCACCGTCCGCTCCCTGCAGGCGATAGACGGCGGCGTCCGACTCGCCGACGCTGTCGCGCGCCCATCGATAATCAGCCACGGCGGCTGCCATACTGGCCGGCATGTCCGCCAGCATGGCGGCTTGCTTCTTTCTGGAAATCGTCATCGGCCTGGCCCTTCACTACCCGAGCGGCACGTGCAAGCCCATCTTGAGGCAAGTCAGTGCCACCGACGTGCGGTAGCGCCGGATATTGTCGTCGCCGCCGAACAGGCGCTCCGTCAGCGCCTCGTATTCGGCCATGCTGCTGGCGGTAATGATCAGCAGGTAATCGGCCTCGCCCGTAATCCCGTAGCACTGCTGGATGGCAGGCTCGGCCATGATGCGCGCGCGCATGCCGGCCGTGCGCTGCGGGTGTTCGTCGTGCAGATGCACTTCCACCGTCAGGATCAGGGGGCGGCCCACGCGGCTCGCGTCGAGCACGGCCACTTCGTTGCGGATCACGCCGCTCTCGCGCAGGCGGCGGATACGCCGCTGCACGGCCGGTGCCGACAAGTGCACGGACTGGGCGACTTCGCGCTGCGAAGTCGTGTTATCGCGCTGCAAGATGTCGAGGATGGCCAGGTCGAACGCGTCGAGCGTGACCGAGGGTGTGAGCGAAAGTTGCGTCATGAAGGTCAAAATGCAGTGCAAAACTCGGAGCAGACACAATAAACTTTCGCTATTCCGATATCAAGCCTTTTATCACCATGCCATTACGCCGCTATGCCTCGCTGATTCCCCTGCTCGCCATCCTCGGCTCCGTCACCTGCCTGGGACTGGGCACGTCATGGGCCAAGCACAGCCTGTTTCCGCTCGTGGGCGCGCAGGGCACAACTGCCGTGCGCGTAGGCTTTTCCGCGCTGCTGCTGTTGCTGTTCTGGCGCCCGTGGCGCTGGCAGCTGAGCCGTGCCGACCTGCGCACGGTGGCCCTGTACGGCGCCGCGCTGGGCTTGACCAACCTGTGTTTCTACATGGCCTTGCGCACGATCCCGTTCGGCATCGCCGTGGCGATCGAGTTTTCCGGCCCGCTGACCGTGGCCCTGCTGGCCTCGCGACGCCCGCTCGACTTCGTCTGGGTGGCCCTGGCCGTGGCGGGACTGGCGCTGCTGCTGCCGCTCGGCCACGACGTCAGCAACCTCGATCCCACGGGCGTGCTGTTCGCCCTGGGCGCTGCCGTCTGCTGGGCCTCGTATATCGTCTTCGGCAAGCGCGCCAGCCATTTGCATGCGGGCCATTCCGTATCGCTGGGCCTGGCCATGGCCGCGCTGGTGGTCGTGCCCGTGGGCGTGATGCACAGCGGCGCCGCCCTGCTCTCGCCCGTCGTGCTGGGCATAGGCCTAGGGGTAGCGCTCATTTCCAGCGCGATACCGATCTCGCTGGAAATGGTGGCCCTGAAGCGGCTGACGCCGCAAGCGTTCGGCATCATGAGCAGCATGGAACCGGCCGTGGCCGCCATGCTCGCGTACATCCTGCTCGACGAGCGCCTGGGGGCCGGGCAATGGCTGGCGATTGCCATGATCATGGCCGCATCGATGGGCAGCTCGTACATGGCGCAGCGCCATAGACGCGCCGCGCCGGCTGGTGCTCAGGCCCGAATATAAGTCGCGAAGCTGGTATAGATCATGACGATGCCTCGTGCAGCCTGGCCGTGCGCCAGGCCAGCAGCGCGGCCAGCACGAGCAGCGCGGCGCTGGCCATGAAGGTGGCGCGAAAGCCGTGGCCATCGAGCAGGATGCCGCCGACGGTCGAACCGAAGGCGATGCACAGCTGGACGACGGCCACCATCAGACCGCCACCCGCTTCGGCGTCGGCGGGCAAGGTCTGCGCCAGCCACGACCACCAGCCCGTGGGCGCGGCCGTCGCCAGCAAGCCCCATAGCCCCAGCAGCACGAAGACGGGCGCCAGCTCGGCGCCGAACGCCAGCAAGGCCAGCGCGATGGCCGCCATCAGCAAGGGGATGGCGACCAGCGTGCGGTACAGGCCACGTTGCAGCACGACGCCAATTAGCACCGTGCCGACAAAGCCGGCCACGCCGATCGCCAGCAGCAGCATCGACAAGGTGGGCACGCCGACGCGCGTGACGTTTTCCAGGAACGGACGCACATAGGTAAACAGCACGAACTGCCCCATGAAAAACGCGCCGACGGCCAGCATGCCGAGGGCCACCTGGCGGCGTTCGAGCAGGCGCAAGATTTGGCCGGAACGGGCCGAACGCGGCGCCGCCGGCATCGATGGCAGGCTGCACCACTGCCAGGCCAGCGCCAGCAGCGCTACCGGCGCCAGGCACAGGAAGGCGCCGCGCCAGCCGATGCTGGCGCCCAGATAGCTGCCCAGCGGAGCGGCCACCACGGTCGCCAGCGCATTGCCGCCGTTGAAGATGGCCAGCGCCCTGGGCACGCTGTGGCTGGGCACGAGGCGCATCGCCACGGCGACCGACATCGACCAGAATCCCCCCACCACGACGCCAATCAGCGCGCGCCCCGCCATGTACATCGCGTAGCTGGTGGCCAATCCCACCACCAGCGCCGACACGCACATCAGGCCCGTCAACAGCAGCAGCAAGGTCTTGCGGTTCATCGATGCCGCCAGGGTAGCGATGGACAGGCTGGCCAGCACGGCGAAGGCGCCCGAGATGGCGATGCCATAGCCGGCCAGGCCTTCGCTGACGCGCAAGTCCGCCGCCATGGGCGTGAGCAGGCTGACGGGCATGAATTCGGAGGCGATCAGGGTGAACACGCACAGGGTCATGGCAAAGATGCCGTCCCAGAACGCGGGCGCTGCCGCCTCGCTGCGGACCGCGCTCATGCCGCCAGGGCGCGCTGGAAGAATGACGCCAGCTTGTCCCACGGGATCAGGGTCACGCGGTCATACAGGTCGACGTGGCCGGCGCCGGCAACGTAATGGAGTTCCTTCGGCTCGGCGGCGCGCCGGTAGGCATCCTCGCTGAACTCTTTCGAGTGCGCCTGGTCGCCCGTGATGAAGAGCAGCGGACGGGGCGAGATCGTCTCAATATCGATGAAGGGATAGAAATTCATGAACTTGACGTTGCTGCTCAAGGTGGGACGGGTGGCGCGCTCGGGCAACTGGCCGGCCGGGATGTAGGCGCCGCGCGGCGTGCGGTAAAAGTCGTGGAATTCGCGTTCGATGGGGCCCGCGTTGGCGCTCAGCTCGGGCAAGGTGCCGCTCGTGTACGCGGTGGCGCCGCCGGCAAATTCCACCTGGCGCTGGCGTGCGGCCGCGGCGATATAAGCCTGGCGCTGCGCCAGCGTTTGCGACTGGCGCAAGCCATGGCGGCTGGCGCTGCCCATGTCGTACATGCTCACCGTGGCGACGGCCTTGATGCGCGGGTCGATCTTGGCCGCACTGATGACAAAGCTGCCGCTGCCGCAAATGCCGATGGCGGCGATGCGTTCGCTGTCGACAACCGCTTGTGCGCCGAGAAAATCGACGGCCGCGCTGAAATCCTCGGCGTAGATATCGGGCGAGACGGCGTTGCGCGGCCGCCCTTCGCTCTCGCCCCAGAACGACAGGTCCAGCGACAGGGTGACGAAGCCCTGCTCGGCCATTTTGGTCGCATACAGGTTCGCGCTTTGCTCCTTGACGGCGCCCATAGGGTGGCCAACGATGATGGCGGCGTGCCGGCGAGCGGGGTCCAGCTGCGTCGGCAGGAACAGATTGCCGGCAACCGTCATCTGGTACTGGTTCCGGAAGCGTACCGGCTGCACCGTCACCTTGCTGCTCTTGTAGAAATTGTCGGCGCCATCGGGCATGGCCGGCAAGGCCGGCGCGGCGGCGGCGAAAATGGGTGCGCCCAGGACGGACAGGACGCCCAGTGCCGCCATACCCGTGCCCGCGGCCTTGACGAATTCGCGGCGGCCAGCTGTCGTTTTCATGCGTGTTGTCTTCATGCCCATGCTCCTTTAAAAGTCAGGGCACCATCTTGACGCAGCCAAGCTCTTTTGATTAGCGGGTACAATCTTGATGTAGTTATGAGAAAAATTCAGCAATGAGCCAAACCAAAGTCAACGATCTGCAAGCCTTCCTCGCCGTGGCGCGGGAACGCAGCTTTACCAAGGCCGCCGCCAGGCTGGGCATCACCGCGTCCGCGCTCAGCCATACCATCCGCACTTTGGAAGAACGGCTGGGCGTGCGCCTGCTGGCGCGCACCACGCGCAACGTGGCGCCCACCGACGCGGGCGAAAAGCTCATGCTGGCCATCGCGCCCCTGTTCGAGCAGATCGCCGCCGAGGTCGAGGCGCTGGGCGCGCTGCGCGACAAGCCCAGGGGCACCATCCGCATCACCTGCACGGACGACCATATCGAACTGCTGCTGCGCCCCATGCTTGCCGGCTTCCTGCGCGACTATCCCGACATCAGCCTGGAACTGGTGGTCGACTACGGCTTTACGAACGTCGTCGAGCAGCGCTTCGACGCCGGCATCCGCCTGGGCGAAGCGATCAGCAAGGACATGATCGCCGTGCGCATCGGCCCCGACTGGCGCCTGGCCGTGGTGGGCTCGCCCGCGTATTTCGCGCGCCATGGGGCGCCCGCGACGCCGCATGCGCTGACCGAATACGCTTGCGTGAATATCCGCCACCGGCCCGCTGGCGCCATTTACGCCTGGGAATTCGAAAAGGATGGCCAAGCCTTTGCCGTCAAGGCCGAGGGCCAGCTGGTGTTCAACAGCATCATGCACGTGCTCAATGCGGCGCTCGACGGCATCGGCCTGGCGTATGTGCCCGAGCCGCTGCTGGCGCCCTACCTGGCCGATGGGCGCCTGGTCGAAATCCTCGCCGACTGGTGCCCCACCTTCCAGGGCTACCATCTGTACTACCCAAACCGGCGCCAGGCCACGCCCGCGTTTTCAGCCTTCGTGGAGGCGCTGCGCTACCGTGCCTGATTTCGCCACGTTCCTGCGCACCAGCCAGGCCAGCGGCAGCAAGGCGAGCAATGCCGCCGCCACGCCGGCCCACGGCGACGACGCCATCATGTGGCGCGACACCATCAGCGCACCGAGCATGGAACCGAAGGAAATACCAAGGTTAAACGCGGAAATATTCAGGCCCGAGGCGAAATCGACGGCGTGCGGCGTGTAGCGCTCGGCCGTGGCCAGCATGCCGGCCTGCAGGGCGGGCGACAGGCCGAAGGCGAACACGCCCCAGACGAACAGCATCACCGTCATCATCCACTGCGAGCTGATGCTGAGCGCCACGCCCGCTTGCGTGACGGCCAGCAACAGCAGCATCACACGCAAGGCCTTTTGCCAGCCCAGGTGGCTGGTCAGGTAGCCGCCCGCCAGGTTGCCGGCAAAAGTGGCGATGCCGAACACGATCAGCAAGGCGCTGGCCATGGTGGCGGAAAATCCCGTCACGTCCGTCAGGATGGGCGTGATAAACGTGAAGGCGGCAAAGCTGCTGCCGAAACCGAACGTCGTCACGGCCATCATGGTGATAATGGGACCGCTGCCCAGGGCCGCCAGCTGCGTCATGGCCTTGCCGCCCTTGCCTTGCGCTAAACCGGCCGGCAGCCAGCGCGCCATGGCGGCCAGGCCCAGCGCTGCCAGGACCACCACGGCAAAGAAGGGCAAGCGCCAGCCCATCAGGTTGCCGAGGAAGCTGCCGAACGGCACGCCGATCACCATGGCCAAGGTCAATCCCGCAAACATCACGGAAATCGCCCTTCCCGCCTGTGCCTTGGCTACCAGGCTGGCGGCCACGGTGGCGCCGATGGCAAAGTAAGTACCGTGCGCCACGGCCGTGATGACCCGTCCCAGCAGCAACAGTTCAAACGTGTGCGAAAAGGCGGCCAGCAAATTACCGGCCAGGAACACGCTCATCAGGCCCAGCAGGGCAGCCTTGCGCGGCAGGCGCGACATCAAGAGCACCAGCAGCGGCGTGCCGATGGCCAGCGCCAGCGCATACAGGCTGACCAGCGAGCCGGCCGATTCGATGGAAATATGCAAATCTTTCGCGATGGTGGGCAGGATGCCGACGACGATGAATTCGGTCACGCCGATGGCAAAGGCGCCAACGGCCAGCGCCAGCACGCCGGGCGGCATCTTGCTGGCTTGAGGGGAGACAGGGCTTGCGGTGGTCATGGCATTCTCCGGCTGAGTTCAAGCCAGCCAGTGTATCGACGCAAACGCTTTTGATATAGACTCCGATAATGGAAACACCTGTGAAATGGATTCAATAATGGCCAGGCAAGACATCAACCGCGCGTTCGAGATGGCCGTGTTCGTCGCCGTGGTGGAAACGGGGGCGTTCTCCGCCGCCGCGCGCCGCCTGGCCTTGACGCCGTCAGCCGTCAGCAAGCTCGTCAATCGCCTGGAAGCGCGGCTCGGCGCGCGCTTGCTCCAGCGCAGCACGCGCCAGCTGCACACGACGCCCGAGGGCGACGCCTTCTTCGTGCAGTGCAAACGCATCCTCGACGACATCGACGGCGCCGAGCGCGAAGCATCGCAAGGCGCGGCGCCGCGCGGACGCTTGCGCATCAACTGTTTCGTGCCGTTCGGCGTGCGCCATCTGCTGCCCATCCTGCCCGAGTTCGCGCGGCGCTATCCCGACATCGTGCTCGACGTCGTCGTCAGCGACGCCATCGTCGACTTGCTGGAAGACCGCACCGACATCGCCATCCGCACGGGCAAGCTGAAGGAATCGAACCTGGTGGCGCGCAAACTGGGCGAAGACGCGATGGTCGTCGTGGCCTCGCCCGCCTACGCGGCGCACCACGGCTTGCCGCGCACGCCGCAGGACTTATCCACGCACAATCTGCTGGCGTTCAACTTCCGCTGCCAGAACGAAACCTGGCCCTTCCTCGATGGCGCGGGCGGAACGATGCAGGTGGCGCCGCAGGGCAATACCTGCGTCAGCGATGGCGAAAGCATGCGTCAGCTGGTGCTGGCCGGCATGGGACTGGGACGCTTTTCACGCCAGCACGTGCTGCGCGACATCGAGCGGGGCGATTTGATTCCCGTGCTGCAGGACTACAATCCGGGCGACAAGGAACTCGTGCACGCCGTCTTCGTGGGACCGGGCTTGCAAGTGCCGGCCAGGGTGCGCGTGATGCTCGATTATCTGCTGGAAAAAGTGCAGCTGGGGTGAGCGCCGCCTGCCCGCATCGCGTCTTATAATCGGCCGTACCATTGAACTTCCAGGGAGCCGCGCCATGCATGATGACTTGATCCATACCTTGCAAAACCGCTTCAGCAAGCACATGCACCGCCATCCGGGATGGACGTGGGACAAGGTGCTGGCGCGGCTGGACGCCGCTCCCGCCAGCCTGGCGGTCTTGCAGCAAATGGAAGACACGGGCGGCGAACCGGACGTCATCGGACACGCCCGCGACACGGACACCGTCACGTTTTGCGATTGCTCAGCAGAAAGCCCGCTCGGCCGGCGCAGCCTGTGTTTCGATGCTGATGCCCTGGCTGCGCGCAAGGCCAACAAGCCGGCCGGCAGCGCCATGGCCATGGCGCAAACGATGGGCATCGCCTTGCTGACGGAAACGCAGTACCGCCAGTTGCAGGAGCTGGAACCGTTCGACCGCAAGACCTCGAGCTGGATCGCGACGCCGGACAGCATCCGCGCGCTGGGCGGCGCCCTGTTTTGCGACCGCCGCTATGAGCAGGTATTCGTCTACCACAATGGCGCCGACTCGTATTATGCGAGCCGTGGCTTTCGCGGCTTGCTGCGCGTCTGACCGCTGCGGCTTCAGACTGCCTCTTCCAGGCGCAACTGCCGGCCTTCATCGAGCATCAGCTCGAATTCCGCCGCCGGCACGGCCGGGCTGAACAGATAGCCTTGCAGCTGGTCGCAGCCGAGTTCGCGCAGGAAGCGCATCTGCTCGGCCGTTTCCACCCCTTCGGCGACGATTTCCTGGCGCAGCTGCTGCGCCATGGTGACGATGGCGCGGGCGATGGCGCAATCGTTTTCTTCGAACGGCAAACCGATGACGAACGAGCGGTCGATCTTCAAGGTGCTGATGGGGAATTTCTTCAGGTAGGCGAGGCTGGAATAGCCGGTGCCGAAGTCGTCCAGCGCCAGCGCCAGGCCCATGGCCACCAGCTGGTTCATGATGTCGATGACCTTGTCGGCACCGCGCATCAACAGGCTTTCCGTGATTTCCAGCATGATCTGATCGGGCCGCACGCCGTAGCGCTCGAGCACGGCCGCTATGCGCGCCGGCAACTGCTCATCAAACTGGCGCGCCGACAGGTTGACGGCGATGGCCGGCATGTGCAGGCCCCGGTCTTCCCAGCTGCGGATCTGGCGGCACGCCTCATCCAGCACCCAGGTGCCCAGCTCCAGAATCAAACTGGTTTCCTCGGCAACGGGGATGAAGACGCCGGGCGAGACCATGCCGCGCATCGGATGCTTCCAGCGCAGCAAGGCTTCCGCGCCCACGATGCGTCCGCTGGCCAGGCTCACTTTCGGCTGGTAATGCAATTCCAGCTCCTTGTCGCCCAGCGCCAGCCGCATTTCGCTTTCCAGACGCAAATGTTCCTTGGCCCTGCGGTTCATGTCTTCGCGATAGAACAGGAAGGTCGATTCGATCGTCTGCCCCGCCTTGGACACGGCCACGTCGGCAAAACGGAACAGGGCCGGCGCTTCCAGGCCGTCTTCCGGATACACGGTGATGCCGATGCTCGCGCCCACGTGCAGCGCGTGCGCATCGATATTGATCGGCGCCTCGAGCAGGTTGAGCAGCTTTTGCGCCACATTCGCCGCGTGTTCGCGCTTTTCGATATGCAGCAGGGCCACGACGAACTTGCTGTTGTCGACGCGCGCCAGGATGTCGGCGTCGCGCAGGGCGCCACGGAACAGCTGGCCGATGGCGATCACCAGCTGGTCGCCTACTTCATGGCCCAGGGTGTCGCTGATGGAACCGATGCGGCTGATGTCGATCACCATCAGCGCGCCATGCGTGCCCTGGCGTTTCGCTTCGGCCAGGCCTTGGTCGACCAATTGATTGAGCAGGCAGCGGTTGGGCAAGCCCGTCAGGCTGTCGTAGTTGGCCATGCGCTGCATGCGCGCTTCGGCATCCTTGTGCACCGAGATATCGGAAAACAGGGAAAACACGTGGCTGATTTCGCCGAATTCGTCGCGCACGACGCTGATGGTGACGTCTTGCGGGAACAGTTCGCCATTCTTGCGCTTGCCGATGATTTCGCCGCGCCAGGAACCGTGTCCACGCATGGCGGCGCGCACCTTGGCGCGGAAATCGGGGTCGTGCACGCCCGAACGCAGCAAGTCCGGCGTGCGGCCGATGGCTTCGGCAGGCGAATAGCCGGTGATGCGGCTGAACGAGCTGTTGATCGAAACGATGCGCTCTTCCGCATCCGTGATCAGCACGGCTTGCTCGCTGTCTTCGATAATGCGCGCGTGCAACCTGACCTTGTCCACATCGGACAGCGGCTCGCTCATGGCCGACAGGCGCACGGCCATGCCGCACGCCTTGCCCGCCTGGTCGTGGATCACGTGGCGGTGCATGCGCAACCACGTCACCATGCCTGACTTCTTGCGCCGGCGCACATCGGTGGCCACGTCGCCCTGCAAGAAATGCAGTTCCAGCACGCTCGCTTCCGCGTCGTCTTCCGGATACAAAAACAGGATGTGCTGGCCCAGCGCCTCGATTTCGGAATAGCCGAACATCTGTTCGGCGCCATGGTTCCAGCCGATCAAAAAGCCGTCGGGATCGATTTCCAGCAATGCGTCGGGGGGCGCCACGCGCACCACGGGCCGGCTGGCGCCGCGCAGCCGTTCCAGCTCTTCCTCCAGCCGCGCCAGGGTGGCGGCCTGCTGCGGCCCCGCCTGTTCACGGGCATCCTGAGCCAGGCGCAGGCACAGCGCGACCTTCGCCTCAAGCATGGCAACCCCACTCGTGGGCCAAGTCAGGGGAAGGTATCAGGGGCGCTGCGGTGTGTGTAATCATCAAAATCCCACTGTGGGGCATGGAGGTCGGGCAAGAAATACGATTGCAATACTGCGAATATGGTAACTTAAAAATGTTGGCGTATGTCAACATTTTAAGGCCTACGCCGAATGGCCCGGCAGATGCTGCGCCAGGCGGGCAAACACATCCGGTTCGCGCATGCGCGCCATCCACCAGCGCAATGCCGCGCCGTCCTCGCCCACTCTCCACGCCAGGTAAAACGTTTCCGACGGTTTCGGCTCTTCCACGGCCTTTTCCACCAGCAAGCCACGCGCGATGGCGGCGCGGGCGCAAGGTCCCGGCAGGAAGCCAAAGCCCAGCCCCAGCACCTGGTAATCGAACTTGACCTGCATGTTCGGCACGCTCAAGGCATCTTGCCCCAGCAGCAGACCCACGGTGCGCGGCGCCATCTGGCGCGCCGAATCGGCCACCACCACGGCCCGGTGCTGCTGCAGGTGGCCGCGCGACAACGGTTCCCGCACCTGCGCCAGCGGGTGCGTGGGCGCCACGGTAAACACGAAGTCGAGCATACCGATCGGCTGCGCGATGTAGCCGCCGCCCGCCGGCCCGTCCCCGGGGGCGCCCACCAGCAAGTCGGCGCGCCGGTCCAGCAGCGCTTCCCACGTGCCCGACAGGGTGTCTTGCGACAGGCGCAGGCGCGTCTGCTGCGCCACGTCGTAAAAGGCGCGCACGTCGTCGGCCAGGGCCACGGCGGAAAACATGGAATCGATGCCGATGGACAATTCCGTTTCCCAGCCGGACGCCACCCTGCGCACGCGGTGCTCAAGGTCCTGCGCCGCCTTCAATAGATAACGGCCCTCTTTCAGCAATTCCTGGCCGGCCGCCGTCAGCATGACTTTCGGGCCATTGCGCTGGAACACTTGCACGCCCAGGTCGTCTTCCAGCTTGGCCACCGTATAGGAAATGGTGGACGGGACTTTATGCAATTCCTTGCCGGCCGACGAGAACGATCCGCGGCGGTCGATGGCGTCAACGATTTGCAGGGCTTCCAGGCTCAGTCTTAACATTCGATTTTTTCGATCATAGGTCGCAAGATTTTCCGTTTTTCTTTCTCTTCTGGGGGGCCTATACTTTGTTCATCGTACAGCGAAGGGCAGAAAAGAAGCCACGGCGTAACGCCAGGCAACGGTCCTTCGAAATTATCGCACATTAACCTATAGAAACGGAGTCCACCATGTTACAGATTCGTCATAGCGAAGAACGCGGCGCAGCCAACCACGGCTGGCTCAATTCCCACCACAGCTTTTCCTTCGGCAGCTACCATGATCCGCTGCACATGGGCTTTGGCCCCTTGCTGGTGATCAATGAAGACCGGGTCACGCCTGGCCAGGGTTTCGGCACGCACGGCCACCGCGACATGGAAATCATTTCGTATGTGCTCGACGGCGCGCTGGAACACAAGGACAGCATGGGCACGGGTTCCGTCCTGCACTACGGCGATGTGCAGCGCATGAGCGCCGGCAGCGGCGTGCGCCACAGCGAGTTCAACCACTCGGCAACGGAGGGCTTGCACTTCCTGCAGATCTGGATACAGCCGAACGTGACGGGCATTCCGCCCAGCTATGAAGAGAAACACTTCACGCCGGAAAGCAAACGGGGCAAGCTGCGCCTGATCGCCTCCTCCGACGGCCGCCAGGGTTCCGTGCTGATCCACCAGAATGCGGCCATCTACGCCAGCATCCTGCAGGAAGGCGAACAGGCCGAACATGCGCTGGAAGAAGGCCGCCTCGCCTATGTGCACCTGATCCGCGGCAGCCTGGTCGTCAACGGCACGCCGTTGAAAGCGGGCGATGCGCTGAAGCTGACGCAGGAAGCCAGCGTGATCATCACTCAGCCAGAAGATGCGGAATTCCTGCTCTTCGACCTGCCTAAATAATTGATAAATATATTAAGAAAGAGAAAATCATGGAAAACAGAAGCAACGTATTGCTGCCCCTCGGCCGTGCCGCCCTTGGCGTGCTGTTCTTTGTCTCGGGCTTGCTGAAAATCGGCGGCTTTGCCGGTGTGGCCGGCTACATGGCCAGCCAGGGCTTGCCGATCGCCAATATCTTGCTGGTGGGCGTGATCGTGCTGGAAGTGGGCGGCGGCTTGCTCTTGATCACGGGATGGCAGGCGCGCTGGGCGGCGCTGGCCCTGGCGCTGTTCCTGATCCCGACTACCGTGATCTTCCACGCCTTCTGGAGCGCCGATGCGGCCCACTTCCAGGACCAGCTGACGAACTTTCTGAAGAACCTGTCCATCTTCGGCGGCATGCTCTTGCTGGTGGAACGCGGTTTTCGCCAGGCCAAGTAAGGCCAAGGCTGCCTGACCGGATGGGCCCGTCACCGACGCGGCCCGCCCGGCCGGCAGCCTGTCACCGTTTTGTCATCAAGCTGACATGGCGCTGTCACATTCGACAACTATCATGCGGTTGCCATTTAAATCACGCAACCACAGGACATCGCAGCCCATGAACAAGCCCAACGATCTGGCCATCAGCGCCACCGATCTGAACGACATTGACAGCAACGCGTCCCACGACAACCATTTCAACAGCATCCTGAACGCCCGCCTGAGCCGCCGCAACTGGCTGCGCGGCAGCGCCGTCACGGCCGCGACCGCCGTCATGGGGTCGATGGGCCTGTCCGCCTGCGGCGGCGGCAGCGATGCGGTCGCCGTCACGCCGACGCCGACGCCAACGCCTGAAAAACTGCTGGCCTTCACGGCCGTGCCGAAAAGCCTGGCCGACGTCGTGTCGGTACCGGCCGGCTACACGGCCACGGCCCTGTACGCGCTGGGCGACTCGCTGCGCGCGGCCACGCCAGCGTACAAGAACGACGGCAGCGATACCGATTTCGACAACCGCGCCGGCGACCACCACGACGGCATGGAATACTACGGCCTGTCCGCCGCCGGCGCGCCGCTGGCGTCCGGCGCCGAACGGGGCTTGCTGGCGATGAACCACGAAGCGACCACGGACGAAAAACTGTCCTCGCACTTCCTGCACGTGAATGGCGGCACCACCTCGCTGCCCCGCCCTGCCGCCGAAGTCGACAAGGAAGTGGCCGTCCACGGCCTGAGCGTCGTGGAAGTCAAGAAGACGGGCAGCGCCTGGGCCACCGTCAACGATTCCGCGTTCAACCGCCGCGTCACGCCGCTGACGGACATCGAGATCGCCGGCCCCGTGCGCGGCAACGCCCTCGTGGTCACCAAGTATTCGCCGACCGGCACCAAGACGCGCGGCACCATCAACAATTGCGGCACGGGCAAGTCGCCTTGGGGCAGCTACCTGTCCGGCGAAGAAAACTGGGCCGGCTACTTCACCCGCTCGTCCACCGACAATGCGGCGCGCGGCGACAAGTCCGTCGTGTCGCTGAACCGCTATGGCCGCAGCCAGGGCGGCGCCTCGCGCCACGGCTGGGAAACGGGCGGCAGCGACGACAAGTACGCGCGCTGGAATCTGAGCAAGATCGGCGCGTCGACCAACGGCAGCGACGACTACCGCAATGAGCTGAACGGCATGGGCTACATCGTCGAAATGGATCCGTACGACAAAACCAAGGCCATCCGCAAGCGCACGGCGCTGGGCCGCTATGCGCACGAAAGCGCCGCGTTCAGCGTGCCGGCCGTGGGCCAGCAACTGGCCGTCTACATGGGCGACGATTCGCGCAACGAATACATCTACAAGTTCGTCACGACGGCCGTCTGGGCCGCCGCCGATGCCAATCCGGCCGACCGTATCGCCACCGGCGACAAATACCTCGATTCGGGCAAGCTGTACGTGGCCAAGCTGGCCGCCGACGGCACGGGCCAGTGGATCGAGCTGGCCATGTCGAACGCGCTGATCCAGGCCTACAGCGCCTACAAGTTCGCCGACCTGGCAGACGTGCTGGTCAACGCCCGCCTGGCGGCCGACGCCGTGGGCGCAACGAAGATGGACCGTCCGGAATGGTGCTCGGTCAACCCGGCCAATGGCGAGATCTACTACACGCTGACCAACAATTCGAACCGCAACGTCAATCCGAGCGGCTCGTCGCAGCTGGCGCCGGACAGCGCCAACCCGCGCGCCTACACGGACATGAAGGGTAGCAGCGCCCAGAACGGCAATCCGAACGGCCACATCATCCGCTTCAAGGAAGGCACGGGCGCGGCCGCAGCCACCAGCTTTACGTGGGACGTCTACCTGTTTGGCGCCGAGAGCGGCGCCGATGCCAGCAAGATCAACCTGTCGAACCTGACGGCCGACCAGGATTTCTCGAGCCCTGACGGCCTGGCCTTCAGCCCGTACACGGGCATCTGCTGGATCCAGACGGACGATGGCGCGTACACGGATGTGACCAACTGCATGATGCTGGCGGCCATTCCCGGCAAGGTCGGCGATGGCGCCAAGTCCACCCTGAACTACGCGACGGCGGCCGGCGGCAACCTGGCGGTCGACACCTTCATCGGCAAGAAACCCACGGCCGACACGCTCAAGCGCTTCCTGGTGGGGCCGGTCGGCTCGGAAATCACGGGCATCAGCGAAACGCCTGACGGCAAGACCATGTTCATCAACATCCAGCACCCGGGCGAAAACACCTCGCTGGCGAATATCGGCGATCCGTCCAAGTATACGAGCCAATGGCCGGCCAACGCCGGCTATGGCGCCGGCAAGCGCCCCCGCTCGGCCACCATCGTGATCACCAAGAACGATGGCGGACGCATCGGCAGCTGATGTCCCGTGCCTGGCGGCGGCAGCCGCCAGGCAAAGCCAGCAATTCACCTTGTAAAAGGAGGAAGTGCCCCTAAGTAAGGTTCATCACCAGACATTGCAACGACCGAATGGCAGCCAGGGAAAACGTTTCCCTGCTTTTTGGTATGATGGCAAGGCGCGCCGGCACCGGAGTGGTGTCGCGCGCCTTTTATTTTTGATAATTACTTATATGAGCACAACCATGCAAAGCGGCGCAGACATCCTGGCGACAGGCGAATTGGATTACACGACTTCCTGCGCACTGCCGACGCCGTGGGCCCAGTTCACCTTGCACGCCTTTGTCGAACATGCCACGGGCAAGGAACACCTGGCCATGGTGCTCGGTGATATCGGCAACGGCGAACCGGTGCTGGCACGCGTGCATTCCGAGTGCCTGACGGGCGACGTGCTGTTTTCGCAGCGCTGCGACTGCGGCGCCCAGCTCGAGGGCGCGCTGAAACGTATCGCCGAAGAAGGCCGCGGCATCTTGCTGTACCTGCGCCAGGAAGGACGCGGCATCGGCCTGATCAACAAGATCCGCGCCTATCGCCTGCAGGAAGCGGGCGCCGACACGGTGCAGGCGAATGAACAGCTGGGCTTCAAGGCCGACGCGCGCAACTACACCTTGTGCAAACCCATGTTTGCGCAATTCGGCATCCACAGCCTGCGCTTGATGACGAACAACCCGCGCAAGATCGCCGCCATGGAAGCGCTGGGCATCACGGTGGCCGAACGGGTGCCGCTGCTGGTCAACCGCAACGCCTTCAACCAGCACTACCTGAATACCAAGCAAAGCAAGCTGGGTCACATGATGACGCCGGAAACGGCGCCGGCGCTGGAAGACGGCGCCCTGTAATTGCCGCACCGGCTTGCCGCTCTGGCTTGCCGGGCTGGCTTGCCGGGCTGGCGCATGCGCCGGCCCTCGCCCGCCGCGCTCCTGCTCACGCACAAAGGATGCATGAAATTATCTGACTACGCCTTCCTGCTGGCCAGCCTGTGCGCTGCAGCAGGCGCACAAGCGGCCCCGGCGCCTGCGCCAGCCGCTGCGCCAGCCACTGCCCCCGCCGCTTCGACTCCCCCCGTCAAGCCGCCGCCGGCCACCGCCGCACCCTCCTCCACCGAACATGCGGCCCTGCCGCCGCCCTCGTCCGCCGCGCAAAAGCTGTACACGGCCGCGCGCGCCGACATCCTGCAAGTGCGCGTGCTGCTGAAAAACGGCCGCACGCAGTCGTCGGTCGGCTCGGGATTCTTGATCGGCACGGGCGACCTGGTGGTGAGCAACTATCACGTGGTGTCCCAGTTCGCGCTCGACCCCGATACCTATGTGGGCGAATGGGTCGACACGAGCGGCCAGCGGGGCAATGTGGAATTGCTGGCCGTCGATGTGCTGCACGACCTGGCCGTGCTGCGCGTGAACCGCCACGGCACGGGCTTCTTCAAGATGCCGGAGCCGCTGGCACCGCTGACCCAGGGCCAGTACCTGTATTCGATGGGCAATCCGCTGGACCTGGGCTTCGCCATTTCGGAAGGTTCGTACAACGGCGTCGTCACGCGCAGCTTCTACGATCAGCTGATGTTTACGGGGCCGATCAATTCCGGCATGAGCGGCGGCCCCAGCGTCACCGCGAATGGCGACGTGGCCGGCGTGAACGTGTCGAAACGCCTCGATGGCGAACTCGTCAGTTTTCTCGTGCCGGCCCGCTATGCCCAGCAATTGCTGGCCAAGGTGGCGCAGCAAGGCAAGCCGCCGAAAGACTTCAAGCCGCTGGTGACGGCGCAGCTGCTGGCGCACCAGGAAGTCATGCTGGCGCGCCTGCTCGACACGCCCTTGAGCCTGAAAGCCATGGGCCCGTACCGCGTGCCCGTGCGCGAGTCCGACCAGATGCGCTGCTGGGGCCGCTCCAACGTCAAGTCCGACAAGCCCTACATGCTCGACAACACCAGCTGCGCCATGGAATCGGCCATCTTCATTTCCGGCGCCCTGCAGACGGGGCAAGTGTCGATGCGCCACGAATTCTTGCGCAGCAGCGAACTGGGCGCGCTGCGCTTTTCCGAGCTGGCCAGCGCCTCGTTCAAGAATGAAAGTTTCGGCAGCTACAAGAGCGTGAATCTGACGGGTCCGCAATGCACCGAGCAGTTCGTCAAGAACAAGACGCTGCCCCTGCGCGCCATCCTGTGCGTGCGCGCCTACCGCAAGTTTACCGGCCTGTACGACTTTGCCCTGCTGGCCGCCAGCACCGATGAGCCACTGATGAGCCTGCAAAGCCGCATCGACGCGCGCGGCGTGTCCTACGCCAACGGCATGCGCGTCACGCGCACCTTCCTCGAAGCGCTGTCGCGCGCGCCCTCCACCAACAGCAGCCGCAAGCCATGAAGCCGCCGTATTACCTTGAAATCCTCGCCGAGAATGGCGAAGTGCAGCGGCGCCAGCGGATCGAGTCCCTGCCGATCCGCATCGGGCGCGGCTACGGCAACGACTTCATCCTCGACGACCCGCATACGGCGGCCGAGCACGCCATTGTCGAAGACGACGGCGCAAACGGCCTGCTGCTGCGCGACCTGGGCAGCCAGAATGGCGTGATCCACCGGGGACAGCGGCAATCGCAAGTGGCCATGAGCGGCAACAGCATCGTGCGCCTGGGCCACACGCGCCTGCGCGTGCGCGCCAGCGATCACCCGGTGGCGCCCGAGTTGGGCGACACGACCCGGCACGACTGGGAAGGCTTGCGCCCCGCCGTCGCCGGCCTGGCCATGATCGGCGCCTCGGCCGCCTTCAGCAACTGGCTCAGCGATGCGGACGCCTTCGAGCCGATTTCCTACCTGATGATCGTCGCCTACGCGCTGGCCGGCGGCCTCGTGTGGGCGTCGGTCTGGGCAGTGGCAAACCGATTGTTCGGCCATGTGGCGCGCTTCGGCCGCCACCTGTTCATCATCGGCTGCGGCCTGCTGGCCATGGAAGCGTGGGAACTGGCCAGCAACGTGGCGGCGTATGCGTTCTCGCTGGAAGCGCTGACGCGCTATGGACGGCATATATTCATCGTCATCGTGTGCGCCATGATCTACTACCATTTGTGCACGATCAAGCCGCAGCACCCGCGCCGCGCCGGCCTGGTCGCCGTCGTGCTGGCGATCATTGGCTCGGCCCTGATCCTGCTGAGCAACCTGCAGGCCAGCGGCCGCCTGGCCGACGAGACCTACATGTCCGTGATCTACCCGCCGGCCTTGCGCCTGAGCCCGGATCACACGACGGACGCCTTCTTCCGCGACGCGGCCAGCCTGCAGCGCGCCGTCGATGCCGAACGGGGCAAGGCGGCCAAGGGCGCCGACGAAGACGAAGACAGCGGCGATTAAGAGGCCGACATGCAAAAAGCCCGCCGTGTCCTGACAGACCGGCGGGCTTTTTATTATTGCTTGGAAATTCTGCTTAGAACTTAGCTTCCTGCTTGCGGCGCGCCGTAAAGCCCAGCAAGCCCAGGCCGATCAGCAGCATGGCGTAGGTGCTTGGCTCAGGAACGGCCGAGATCAAGCCGTCATTGGCGCCGAAGCTGGCGAAATTGTTGTTGCCCGCCTTGAACTGCACTTGCTGGCCACCATCGCAGCAGCCTTCCAGGCCGTAGATGCTCAAGGTGTGGTTGCCGGCCGACAGGGAGCTCGAGCCGCTGAGGAACTGGCTGCCATTGTTGTAGTTGCCTGCCCACCACATGTCATTGCTCTTGAAGTCCAGCGCCACGCCGTCGAGGAACAGGGCGCCGCCCTTGCCGAAATCGACGCCGCTGCGGAAGCTCCAGGCGCCCGCATCGGCCGCGCTGACGCCAAAGTTGATCACGGATTTGAAAGCGATGTTCGAGCCGCTGCCGAACAGGCCACTGTTGCTGACGTTGTTGTAGCTGGCGATCGTCGTCGAACCATAGCCGGCGCCTGGCGTGGCCACGGCGGCATTCACGACGGACTGGTAGTCGGCGGCGGAGCTTTGCGCGCTGGCGCCCGAGTAGCCGGTGGACAAGGTGATGGTGCTGGCGTTCGCGTGGGCAAACACACCGACAGCGATCAGGGACAGGGCGATTTTAGGCAAGTTTTTCATGATGGTATCCAGTAAGTAAGTATTCAGTGGGCGCAGCAAGGGGCGCTGGAGCTGAATACACGCTGCATTGAGGCGTGTCGGCGTAGCGCTAGGGATTGCGTGAATGAGCGGTCGGGGACGTGGCTTCCGCGAAACAGCGCGGACTTGCGGCGTGCCATGGCGGCACTGCAAGCGTCCTGGAAAAGGTTCGGGTTCCCGGGACAAGGCCAGACGGTGACGGGTCAGGTAAGACGATGAAGCTATTCTAGCTTAAATTCCCTGTAAGAAAAGTATTTTTCTTTTGATCATGAAAGATATTTTTCTGGCAAGTGTATGTCCAGCGGCAGAAAAGCGCCATGCTCCACTCTGTCGTAACGGCCGTGCGCGGCGCACGGCGTGTCGCGGCGGCACCACAGACCAGTCCGTCAGTGTCGCATCTTGCGCATTTCTTTTCGCATGCCGCTGTACCACGGGGCGAAACAGCATGGCAAAATGTAGTCACGCTGCTATCTGTCCGATGAGGGGGAAAGAGGAATGGTCGACCTGGAAGAACTACGCTATCTGGCACTGTCGTTTCCCGACACTACCGAGGAAGAACACCACGACCGTCCATCGTTCCGCGTGGGCGGGAAGATCTTCGCCACCCTGCCCGACGACGAGCACATCAACGTGCTGCTCGATGCGGAAGCAGCGCATATCGCCACCGTCATCACGCCATCGGGCTGCGAGAAACTGTGGTGGGGCGAACGTCTGGCCGGCATCACGGTGCGCCTGGCGGACGCCGAGCTCGACATGCTGGCCGCCGCCCTGACGGCCGCCTGGCGGCGCAAGGCGCCCAGCGACCTGGCCAAGACCATCGCCCCAACAGGATAGTTACATCGGCCAATTACGCAGCAACAAGCCCACCATCTGCTGCAATTGCTCGCGCGAGACGCCGGCCGCCGCCTGGATGGCCATGCCCTGCGACAGGGTCACGACAAAGCGCGCCTGCTGCTCCGGGCAGGAATCGGGCGGCAAATCCCCCTCTTCCTTCGCGCGCCGCAAGCGGTCGCGCAGCTTGATTTCACCGCGCAGCCGGCGCGCGAACAATTCATCGCGGATCGGCAAGGCATCGTCGCTGCAGGCCAGTGCCGCATTGACGCCCATGCAGCCGTGCGGGCCGTCCGGCATGGTTTGCGCGTCGACATACTGCGTCAGCAACGCTTCCACCACCTGGCGCGCCGTCGGCTGTTCCAGTGCCGCATCGAAAAACCGCATGCGTGTGTCGCTGTAGCGTTCGAGCGCCTTGTGGAACAGCTGCTCCTTGTTGCCGAAGACGGCATACAGGCTGGGCCGGTTCATGCCCATGGCCTTCGTCAATTCCGGCAGGGAACTGCCTTCATAGCCCTTTTCCCAGAACACTTTCATGGCGCAATCGAGCGCCTCGTCCGCGTCAAACGTGCGTGGCCGTCCCGTTTTCGCCTTGCCTGTCTCAGCTGTTTTCTCTTGTTTCATACCGATCGGTAAAAAATTATGACGACGATGTTCGTTTCCAGATATTATATACCGACCGGTTAAAAACCTCCGGGCTTTTCAGGAACCTCTATGCACACACCTTCCAACACTACTGGCGACGATACCACCGTGGCGCCGTGGCTGGCCGTCCTGTCGGTCGGCATCGGCGCTTTCGCCCTCGTCACCTCCGAATTCCTGCCCGTCGGCCTGCTGCCGGCCATGGCCGCCGAACTGGCCATCAGCAAGGGCCAGGCGGGGCTGATGATCACCACGCCCGGCATCGTTGCCGCCTTTGCCGCCATCTTCGTCACCGTCGGCTCGGGCCGCCTGGACCGCCGCATCGTGCTGCTGGCCCTCACGGCCCTGCTGGTCGCCTCGAACCTGCTGGTGGCGCTGGCGCCCTCGTATGCGTGGATACTGCTGGGGCGCGCCATGCTGGGCGTGGGCGTGGGCGGCTTCTGGGCCATCGGCAGCGCCATCGGCCCGCGCCTCGTGTCGCCGCAGCATGCATCGCGCGCCATGTCCATCATCTTCGCCGGCGTCTCGCTGGGCACGGTGGCGGGCGTGCCGGCCGGCGCGCTGGTGGGCGAACTGGTGGGATGGCGAGTCGCTTTCGGTGCGGCCAGCGCCATTGCCGTGCTGGTCTTCATCGGCCAGCTCTTGCTGCTGCCCAGGCTGCCGCCGACACAAGCCATCCGCTTGCGCCAGTTGCCGATGATTTTCGGCATCCGCAAAGCCAGACTGGGTCTGATCGCCACGGCCCTGATCTTCACGGGCCAGTTTGCCGCCTACACGTATATCGCGCCCTTCCTCACGCAAGTGTCGCATCTGGCGGCCGGCACCGTCAGCGCCATGCTGCTCGTGTACGGCGCTTCCGGTTTCATCGGCAACCTCGTGGGCGGCTGGGCCGCCGGCCGCTACGAACGGGCCGCGCTGATGGTGACGGGCGCCGTGCTCGGCTTATCCACCCTGGCCCTGGCCGCGTTCGGCAGCCATTCGGTGACAGCCATGCTGCTCGTGGCCGTGTGGGGCTTCGGTTTCGGCGCCATGCCGATCGCCGTGCAAACGTGGATGTTCAAGGCGGCGCCACACTTGATGGAAGGCAGCAGCGCGCTGTTTGTCGCCATCGTGCAAGTGTCGCTGGCGTCCGGTGCATTGCTGGGCGGCATGGCCGTCGACCGGCTGGGCGTATCGAGCGCGATGGTGCTCGGTGGCCTGTTCGCCCTCGGCTGCGCCTTGACGATCGCCATCTTCGGCAAACCGCAGGCCAGCGCCAAGGCGGGCGCGGCCTGCATCGCGTCGTAAAAAATCAGATGCGGCCGCGGCGAAATTCGCCGAGGAACTTCGTCACTTCGGCCGGCGTCATCACGACGTCCGCGTCGCCGTGATATGCATACAGGAAAGGCGTGCCGCCCAGGCGGTCCGTCAGCTTGGCAAACAGTAAAAAACGGCTGCCCAGCGGATAGCGCTGCAGGTCGGCCAGGCGGCGCGAGCACTGCACGGCCAGCTCGGGAGAGAAAGCCTGGCCCGGCACCGGGCGGATTTCCACGTGGCCGTTGATGGCGCGCGATTCGACGGCAACGTGCCGGTATGCATAAGTATCACGGGCCATGCCGCCACCTTGAATGAAGTAAAGGCGCCATCTTAAGCGAAGTGGGCGCCTTGCGTGTTACCGCGGCACGATGCGCAGCAAGCGACCATTGTCTTCATCCGTCAACGCATACAGATAGCCGTCCGGCCCCTGGCGCACGTCGCGCACGCGCGCGCCGATGTCCAGGCGGTCCTGCCCCGTCACCTTGCCGCTGGCATCGACGGCGATACGGCGGATATCCTTGGCCGCCAGGCCGCCGCTGAAGATGCTGCCGCGCCAGGCGGCGATCTTGTCGCCCGTGTAGACGGCCAGTCCCGACGGCGCCGGCGACGGCACCCAGGCCACGCTCGGATTGAGCATGCCCGGCACTTCGTGCTTGCCAACGGGCTCATGCGTCTTGTAGTCGGCGCCATAGCTTTGCAATGGCCAGCCGTAATTGCCGCCCGCCGTCACCAGGTTCAGTTCATCGCCGCCATACGGCCCGTGTTCCGTGGCCCACACGCGGCCGGAAACAGGATCGAGCGCCAGGCCCTGCACGTTGCGGTGGCCATACGACCAGATTTCCGGCAAGGCCCCCTTGGCCGCCAGCGGATTGCCAGGCGCCGGTTTTCCGTCTTCCGTCAGGCGCAGGATGGAGCCCTGGTGCGTGGCCAGGTTTTGCGCCTGCTCGCGCGCCAGGCGGTCACCGATGCGCAGCGGCGGATTGCCACCATCGGCCACGCTCATCAGCAAAGTGCCATCCGGCAGCCACAGCAGGCGCGAACCGAAATGCTGGCCGCCGCTCTTGTCCGTGGCCACCTTGAACAGGGTCTGGATGCCCGTCACCTTCTTGCCGTCGAACACGCCGCGCACGAGGGTCGTGCGGTTGGCGTCGTTGGTGCCCGTCGACACCGTCATGTACACACGCGGATTCGGCTTGGCCGCATCCTGCGGATGAACGACGATGTCGAGCAGGCCGCCCTGCCCGCCCGTAAACACCTTGGGCATGCCTTCCAGCGCCACGTCGCTGAACGTCTTGCCATTCAGCAGGTGTAAGGTGCCCAGCTTGCTGGTGACGAGCGCGCGCCCCTCGCCCAGCCAGGCGATGCCCCACGGCTGGCGCACGCCCTGCGCAACGGTCTCGGCCTTCCAGCCCTGTTTGGCGGCGGGCGGCTCGCCCGTGGCTTGCAGTTCGGCCCAGGCCGATGGTGCGGCGGCCAGTGTCAATGCAAGCAAGATGCTGGTACGGCGTCGCTGGAACATGCTCTCTCCTGTCAGTAGTCGATAATCGGTGGCGTATCAGGCCCGCAGCAGCAAGGCCACGGCTTCGGCCGCGATGCCTTCTTCCCGCCCCAGATAGCCCAGTTTTTCATTCGTCTTGGCCTTGATGTTGACCTGGCCGACAGCGACGCCCAGGTCTTCTGCCACGTTGGCGCACATGGCGGCGATGTGCGGCGCCATCTTCGGGCGCTGGGCGATGATGGTGGCGTCGATATTGCCGATGATATAACCGGTGGCTTGCACGCGGCGCACGGCTTCGCGCAGCAGGGTGCGCGAATCGGCGCCCTTGAATTGCGCGTCCGTGTCGGGGAAATGGCGGCCGATGTCGCCCAGGGCGGCGGCGCCGAAGATGGCGTCCGTGATCGCGTGCAGCAGCACGTCGGCGTCGGAATGGCCGAGCAAGCCCAGGTGATGGGGGATGTTCACGCCGCCGATGATCAGGTCGCGGTTTTCCACCAGCGCGTGGCAATCATAGCCCTGGCCGATGCGAAATGGGAGGTCGGGTGTCGTTGTGTGCATGCGGGTCTCTCTGGAACTCAAGGATGGGCCAAATATAGCTCGGCCGTGTGTATGTCGCGCGGCAAGGTTACCTTCAGGTTGCACGGGTGGCCTTCGACGAGCCTGGGCGCCAGGCCCAGCGCTTCGACGGCGCTGGCGTCGTCCGTGATCGCTTGCGGGTCGGGCGCTTCGGATAATGCCTTGTGCAGCAAGGCATAGCTGAACATTTGCGGCGTCTGCGCCAGCCATAGATGGTCGCGCGGCACCGTCTGCGCCGACAGGCTGCCCTGCCCCGCCCGCTTGACGGTATCGACCACGGGCAAGGCCAGCAGGCCCCCGGCCGGATGCTCACCGACTTCGGTGATGAGCTTTTCGATCAGTGCCGGCGTCAGGCCGGGACGCGCAGCGTCGTGCACCAGCACCTGGTCGTGGGCAGCGATGCTGCCATGCATGGCGTGCAAGCCATTGAGGATGCTTTCCATGCGCGTGGCGCCGCCGCAGCGCAACACAGTCACGCCGTGTTCCGGCACGACCGTGTCGATCACGCCATCGTCGGCGCTGACGACAACATAGGTGTGCGCAATCAGGGGGCTGGCGAGAAAGGCGTCGAGCGCATGGCGCAGCATGGGTTTGCCGGCGATGGCTAAATATTGCTTGGGACTGCCCGCTTCCATGCGCGCGCCCACGCCGGCGGCGGGGATCAGCGCAAAGTAACGGACGGTATTCGGTGCTGCTGTCATGCCATTCCTTGTCTATTTGGCGGGCGCTGCCTTGCCCGCCAGGATGTTCTGGATTTCGCCCTTGCACGCCTTGCCCAAGCGTGCATATTCTTGTGGAGAATCGATGGCCGCCTGCAAGGTTTCCACCTTGCGCATTTCGGCCTTGATGTACGGCAACCAGCCCGTGTCGATCTCGCGCGCCAGCGCCGCCTTGGCCGTGCCGCTGGGCGCATACAGGGGCCGCGCCTCGAAGCGTTTGGCCAGCGCCGCTCGCACGGTCTTTTCCACGCGCGGCAAGTGTTCCATATAGGTTTTCATGTGCCGCAGCTCGTGCGCGAGTATCTCATCATACGCGCAAGTGCCGGGCGCAAATTCGCGGCCGATATAGATCACGACGGGCGCATATGTGAGGGTCACGGTAATCTGCGGCGCCACGCATTCATAGCCGCTGGCCGGGTCTTGCAGCATGGGGCCGGCCAGGGCGATGGCCACGCGCGAATCCGTCTTGGTCAATCCCAGCACCCAGGTATTGGCGCGCGCCATGCCCTTCATCACCGTCAGGGCCTTGTACGGCAGATGCGTATCGATGCTGTAGCCATTCTGCTGCGCCGTCAGCACGGACACCGTCTTGCTGATCGTGTCTTCGCAGCGCACCTGGAACGGCGTGCGCGCGGCCGCCAGCGTGTCCAGGCTGGCGGCCGCCAGCAGCAGGAAGATTGCCGTGCGCATGCGCTGTATCAGGCCGGTTGCCACACGCCGCTGGTGATCTTGTCGAGCCAGAAGATGCCGATGACGGTTTTCACGTCGGTGATCGTGCCATCCTTGACCCAGTCGAGCAGCTGCGGCACCGTGGCCGTAAATGTCTCGAGGAATTCGCCTTCATCGAGCTGGCGTTCGCCGGCCACGAGTCCGCGCGCCAAAAACAGTTCCAGATGTTCATCGGAATACGCGATGGCGTTATGGATGGTGGAGACGAACTGCCAGTCGCTGGCCGTGTAGCCTGTTTCTTCCAGCAACTCGCGCTGGGCGCACGCCAGGTGCGGTTCGCCCGCGTCGATCTTACCGGCCGGGAATTCAATGAAGACCCGGTCCAGCGGATAGCGGTACTGGCGTTCCATCAGCACCGTGCCATCGTCGAGCAGCGGCAGGATCACGACGGCGCCCGGATGCAGGACGAATTCGCGCGCCGTGATCTTGCCGTCCGGCAGGGCGACACGGTCGCGCTGCACGCGCAGGAAGCCGCCTTGGTAGACGAGCTCGCCATCGACCTTGGTTTCAATCAATTGCGTATCAGTGGCTTGGATATCCATGGAATTCCTTTATTCAATAAAAAACGGCGCCAGAGGCGCCGCTTTCGGTCGTTGTTGCTAACGGCGTTTGCGCAGGTAACGCCCGACAAAGCCCGGGAAAGCCAGCACCAGGAACAGACAGCCGGTGATGGCATAGAACTCCCACGTCTGCGGGAAACCGTTGCCGATGCGTGCTTCGAGCGCGAACGCCACGGCGCCGACGATGAAGTACAGAATCACCATCTCCAGCAGGCGCAGCGCCAGCGGCTTGCGCCAGCCCTGCTCCGCCTGCGCCGCCTTTTTCAGGGGCACGGCGGCAAACAGTTTCTCGTTCAAGAAAGGCAGGTTGGCGCCCAGGATGCCCAGGGCGATCACCAGCCAGCTCGAGACGGTGACATCCATCGGTCAGGACGCCAAGGTCTTGGTGATGGCCGAAGCACAGGCCGCCAGGATGCTGTTAGGCATGACGCCCAGCGCCAGGACGAACACGCCGTTCAGAGCCAGCACGACGCGCATGTCGCCATGCACGACCAGCGCGTTGGTATCGGTCGGCTCGTCGAACCACATCATTTTCACGACGCGCAGGTAGTAGAAGGCGCCGATCAGCGAGAACAGCACTGCGGCAATCGTCAGCCACAGCTGGCCCGTGGCCAGCACGGAAGCGAGCACCGAGTACTTGGCCATGAAGCCCATCAGCGGCGGCACGCCGGCCAGCGAGAACATGAACAGGGTCATCACCAGCGCGAAGATCGGGCTGCGTTTGCCCAGGCCCTTGAAGTCGGCCAGTTCTTCCGCTTCGAAACCATTACGTGCCAGCAACATGATCACGCCAAAGGTACCCAGGGTGGTGAACACGTAAGTGATGACGTAGTACATCGAAGCGCCGTAGGCAGTGGCTGCACCAGCCGCGTTCAGGGTGTTGCCTGGAGCGTCAACGGTACCGGACAGCAGACCCAGCAGGACGAAGCCCATTTGCGCGATGGTCGAGTACGCCAGCATACGCTTCAGATTCGTTTGCGCGATGGCGGTGAAGTTACCGATGGCCAGCGACATCACGGCCAGCACCAGCAGCATTTGCTGCCAGTCATGCGCCATCGGCAGCAAGCCCTCGCCCAGCAAGCGCAGGGTGATGGCAAACGCGGCCAGTTTCGGCGCGCCGCCCAGCAGCAGGGTCACGGCCGTTGGCGAACCTTGATACACGTCAGGCACCCACATGTGGAATGGCACGACGCCCAGTTTGAAGGCCAGGCCGGCAACGAGGAAGACCAGGCCGAAGACCATGATGGTGCCGTTGGTCTTGCCGTTTTCCAGCGCCACGCGCAGTTCGCCCAGGTCCAGGGTGCCGGAGGCGCCGTACAGCATCGAGATACCGTACAACATGAAACCGGAAGCCAGTGCGCCCAGGATGAAGTATTTCATGGCCGCTTCCGTGGCCTTGGCATTGTCACGGCGCAAAGCGATCAGCGCGTACAGCGACAGCGACATCAGTTCCAGACCCAGGTAGATGATCAGGAAGTTGTTGGCCGAGATCATGATCATCTGGCCCAGCAGTGCAAACAGGGCCAGCACGTAGAACTCGCCGCCCAGGTTGCCCGACAGCATGTTGCGGTCGGTGGCATAGGCACGCGAGTAGATCAGGGTCAGCGCCACGGCGCCGTACGAGAACAGTTTCAGCAGCTGCGACATCGGGTCCGACACGAACATGTTGTGGAACGTGTAGACGGTGGTGCCCGCGTTGAAGTCGCCCACGGTCAGCAAGGCGCAGCCTGCCAAGGTCAGCAAGGACAGCGCATAGGTGATCGAACGCTTCGCCGCAGGCAAGAACATATCGATCAGCAAGAGCGCCGACGTGGCGATCAGCAGAAAGATTTCCGCGTACAGCGGTACCAGATTAGGTGCATTAGTCATGTTATCGGTCTTCTATTTAAGGCAACTTGCTGGTGGCGACATGCTGCAGCAGGTCAGCAACCGAAGTTTGCATCGTGTCGGTGAACGGGGCTGGATACAGACCCATCACGAGCACGGCGATGGCCAGTACAGCAAGCATGAAGAATTCACGTTTGTTGATGTCGGTCAGTTCGGCCACATGCTTGTTCTTGATCTTGCCGAACACCACGCGCTTGGCCATCCACAGCGAGTACGCCGCGCCCCAGATCAGTGCCGTTGCAGCCAGCAGACCAATCCAGAAGTTGAATTTCACCGCGCCCAGGATCACCATGAACTCGCCGACGAAGCCGGATGTCGCTGGCAAGCCGCAGTTGGCCATCGAGAACAGCACGAAGAAGGCGGCAAATTTCGGCATGCGGTTCACGACGCCACCGTAGTCGGCGATGTTGCGGGTATGCATGCGGTCATACAGCACGCCGATGCACAGGAACATCGCGCCGGAGATGAAGCCGTGCGAGACCATCTGCACGATACCGCCCTGCACCGAGATGTCGTTGAACATGAAGAAGCCCAGGGTCACAAAACCCATGTGCGCGATCGACGAATAGGCGACCAGTTTTTTCATGTCGGTTTGCACCAGGGCAACCAGACCGATGTAGATGACGGCGATCAGCGACAAGGCGATCATGAAACCCGACAGGTAGTGGCTGGCGTCCGGCGTGATCGGCAGCGAAAAGCGGAGGAAACCGTAGGCGCCCAGTTTCAGCATGATGGCGGCCAGCACGGCGGAACCGCCCGTAGGCGCTTCCACGTGGACGTCCGGCAACCACGTGTGGACGGGGAACATCGGCACCTTGACGGCAAACGCCATCAGGAAGGCCAGGAAGATGAAGATCTGTTCGTTCATCGTCAGCTTGAACGCATGCCAGGCCAGGATGTCGAAGGTGCCCGACACATTGCGCAGGTAGATGATGGCAACCAGGGTCAGCAGCGAACCGAAGAAGGTGTAAAGGAAGAACTTGAACGACGCGTACACGCGATTCGAACCGCCCCAGATACCGATGATGATGAACATCGGGATCAGGGTTGCTTCAAAGAAGAAGTAGAACAGCAAGCCGTCCAGCGCGCAGAACACGCCGATCATCAGGCCCGACAGGATCAGGAACGAGCCCATGTACTGGGCGATGCGCTTCTCGATCACTTGCCAGGCCGAAATGACGACGATGACCGTGATGAACGCGGTCAGTGGCACGAACCACAGGGACAGGCCGTCGATACCCAGCGAGTACCAGATATTGAAGGTTGCTATCCACGGTGCTTTTTCGACGAATTGCATGCCGTGTGCGGCGTTGTCGAAATGCTGGATCAGCGGCAAGGTGCACAGCATGCTGAGCACGGCGCCAGCCAGCGACAGCCAGCGGGTAAAGCCCGCTTTGCTGTCACGGCCGAGAGCCAGGATCAGGACGCCGCAAATGATCGGCACCCAGATCGACAGACTCAGGTAAGGAGGTAATGTAGAAATCGTAGACTGCATCATGGTTCTCAGTATTCTTTTATCAGGTCAGCTTACTTAGCGGGCCAGAATGGCAGGAAATAGATCAGGAAGCCCAGCACGCCCAGGATCATCACGAATGCATAGTGATAGATGTAGCCGGTCTGCAGCACTCGCGACAGCGAGGACAGCCAGGCGACGACCTTGGCGCTACCGTTGACCAGCAGGCCATCGATCAGCTTCTTGTCACCGAAGTTCCACAGGCCATTACCCAGCAAGCGGGCACCGCCGGCGAACACGACTTCATTGAACTTGTCCATGTAGTACTTGTTGTCCAGCAGGGTGTGGATCGCGTGGAACTTGGCAAAGAACCAGGCCGGCACACGCGGGTTGACCATGTAGCAGTAGTAGGCTGCCACCACGCCGGACAATGCCAGCCAGAACGGTGCCGTCGACAGGCCGTGGATCGCCATCGCCATTGCGCCGTGGAATTCATGCGACAACTCTTCCATTGCCGGATGGTTTTCGCCGACGAAGATCACGCCCTTGAAGAAATCGCCATGCAGCATCGGGCCGATCGTCAGGTAACCGATGATCAGCGACGGGATCGCCAGCATCACCAGCGGGAACCAGACGACGAACGGGGACTCGTGCGGCTTCTGGCCAGGTTCCAGACCATGGTGGCCGTGGTCGTCCTCTTCCTCTTCGTGATGGTCGTCTTGCGCGTGGGCATCGTGCTTGGCCGCAGGCGCGTGATGGTCGTCGTGACCGTGCGCATGCGCCTGGCCGAAACGTTCCTTGCCATGGAAGACGAGGAAGTACATGCGGAACGAGTAGAAAGCGGTGACGAACACGCCAGCCAGCACGGCGAACTGGGCAAAGCCAGCGCCCCAGATGTGCGTCGCTTCGACGGCTTCGATGATGCTGTCTTTCGAGTAGAAACCGGAGAACAGCGGCGTGCCGATCAGGGCCAGCGAACCGATCAGGGAAGTGATCCACGTGATCGGCATGTACTTGCGCAGGCCGCCCATGTTGCGGATATCCTGATCGTGGTGCATGCCGATGATGACGGAACCGGCGCCCAGGAACAGCAGTGCCTTGAAGAATGCGTGCGTCATCAGGTGGAACACGGCTACCGAGTACGCGGACGAACCGAGCGCCACGGTCATGTAACCGAGCTGCGACAGGGTCGAGTAAGCGACGACGCGCTTGATGTCGTTCTGGATGATGCCCAGGAAGCCCATGAACAGCGCCGTGATGGAGCCGATCACGAGGATGAAGGACAGTGCCGTGTCGGACAGTTCGAACAGCGGCGACATGCGCGAAACCATGAAGATACCGGCCGTCACCATCGTCGCGGCGTGGATCAGTGCCGAGATCGGGGTAGGACCTTCCATCGAATCAGGCAGCCACACGTGCAGCGGGAACTGCGCCGATTTGCCCATCGCGCCGATGAACAGGCAGATGCAGGCAACGGTCAGCAGGGCCCAGTCGGTACCTGGAAGGCTCAACAGCGCCAGTTCGTCTTTCTTGGCGAACACTTCCTGGTAGTTCATGGTGCCGGCGTAGGCCAGCAGCAGGCCGATACCGAGGATGAAGCCGAAGTCGCCCACGCGGTTGACAAGGAAAGCCTTCATGTTGGCCACGATGGCCGTCGGACGCTGGTACCAGAAACCGATCAGCAGGTAGGAAACCAGGCCCACGGCTTCCCAACCGAAGAACAGTTGCAGGAAGTTGTTGGCCATGACCAGCATCAGCATCGAGAACGTGAACAGCGAGATGTAGGCGAAGAAGCGGTTGTAGCCTTCGTCGTCCTTCATGTAGCCGATCGTGTAGATGTGCACCATCAGCGAGACGAAGGTGACCACGCACATCATCATCGCCGACAGCGAATCGATCTGGAAGCCCACTTCCATCTTCAGGGTGCCGATCGTCATCCAGTTATAGATCGTGCCATTGAATGTCGCGCCATCCATCACTGCCAGCAGTGTCTGCACGGACAGGATGAACGCAATCAGTACGCCCAGGATCGTCGCGGTATGCGACGTCTTGCGTCCGACCAAATTACCCAGGAACTGGGTGCCAAGCAAGCCTGCAATCGCGGCACCGGCCAGCGGCGCCAGCGGTACGGCAAGAAGGAGGTTAGGGTTGAGGAGTTGCCCCGCCATGATGAACCTTAATCGTTATTATTCGAGAGATCGAGTCTGAAAAACATCAGCCTTTGAGGCTGTCCAGGTCTTCGACGTTGATGGTATCCAGATTACGGAACATCACCACCAGAATAGCCAGACCGATAGCCGACTCAGCGGCGGCAACCGTCAGGATGAAGAAAACGAAGATCTGACCGGCCGCGTCGCCCATGAAATGGGAGAACGCGATGAAATTCATATTCACCGCCAGCAGCATCAATTCGATTGCCATCAGCAATACGATGATGTTCTTGCGGTTCAGGAAAATACCGACGATCGAGATTGCGAACAGGATCGCGCCCAGGACCAGAAAATGTGTGAGCGATAATGTCATGGTGCCTCCTTAACTTCCGGCTCAGCCGCAGGACGCTCGACAACCGCGTCCATCTTGATGATCTTCAGGCGGTCGTTGCGCTTGACGCGCACGGCATCGCCTGGAGCAAAGTGCTTGGTGTCCTTGCGTTTGCGCAGGGTCAGCGCGACAGCGGCAACGATGGCCACCAGCAGCACGACGGCGGCGATCTCGAAGGCGAACACATATTCCGTGTAGATCAGCAGGCCCAGTTCCTTGGTGCCGCCCAGGTTGACGTTGACCGGCGCGATACTAGGCGCAAAGTTGCGGAAACCGTGCCACAGGACAGCAGCCATTTCCAGCACGATGATCACACCCACCGTCACCGACAAAGGCAGGTAGCCCCAGAAACCTTCGCGCATGCGGTCGATATTGATATCGAGCATCATGACCACGAAGAGGAACAGCACCATCACGGCGCCGACGTACACCAATACCAGCACGATGGCCAGGAATTCAGCTTGCAACAGCATCCAGATGCCCGCTGCGGAAAAGAAGGACAGTACCAGGAACAGTACTGCGTGGACCGGATTACGGGCCGTGATGACGCGCGTCGCTGCCAGAATCAAGATCAGCGCGAAGGCGTAAAACAAAATTGTTTTAAAGTCCATAAAAAACCCAATAGACGTACAGATGAACGAGGGGCGCGCCGCAGCCAGGGGCTACGGCGCATCCATCAGCGATAAGGTGCGTCGGCGGCGCGCGCAGCGGCGATGTCATTTTCATAACGATCACCCACGGCCAGCAACATCTCTTTCGTGTAATACAAATCCCCGCGTTTCTCGCCGTGGTATTCCAGGATTTGCGTCTCGACGATCGAATCGACCGGGCAGGACTCTTCGCAGAAACCGCAGAAGATGCACTTGGTCAAGTCAATATCGTAACGCGTGGTGCGGCGCGAGCCGTCGTCACGCTGTTCCGATTCGATCGTGATGGCCATCGCCGGGCAAACCGCTTCGCACAGTTTGCAGGCGATGCAACGTTCCTCGCCGTTCGGGTAGCGGCGCAGCGCGTGCAAGCCACGGAAACGCGGCGAGATCGGTGTCTTCTCTTCCGGGAATTGCACCGTGATCTTGCGCGAAAACATGTACTTGCCTGTCAACGCCATGCCCTTGATCAGCTCGCCTAACAAGAGGCTGCTGAAGAAATCTTTTACCTTATCCATTCGTATGCACTCTCTTACTTCCAAATATTCCAGGATGTCTGCATCCAGGCAGCGACGAAGACCAGGTAGACCAGCGTCAACGGGATAAACACTTTCCAGCCGAGGCGCATGATCTGGTCATAACGGTAGCGTGGGAAAGTACCGCGCACCCAGATGAACACCGACACGATGAAGAAGGTCTTGGCGAACAGCCAGAAGAAGCCGCCGAAACCACCCCAGAACTCGAGGAAGGCAAATGGTGCGGACCAGCCACCGAGGAACATGAGCGAAGTCAGCGCGCCGATCAGGATCATGTTGGCGTATTCGGCCAGCATGAACATGGCGTAGGCCATGCCCGAGTACTCGACCATGTGGCCGGCAACGATTTCCGACTCGCCTTCGACGACGTCGAACGGGTGACGGTTGGCTTCAGCAAGGCCCGACACCATGTAGATGACGAACATCGGCAGCAGCGGCAGCCAGTTCCACGACAGGAAGTTCACGCCCTTGTCGGCGAAGTAGCCGATTTGCTGGCCGCCAACGATGTCGATGAAGTTCAGGCTGCCCGAGACCATCAGCACGATGACCATCACGAAGCCCATCGGGATTTCATACGAAATCATCTGCGCCGAAGCACGCATGGCGCCCATGAACGAGTACTTCGAGTTCGAGGCCCAGCCGGCGATGATGATGCCGTAGACTTCCATCGAGGTAATCGCCAGCAGCATCAGCAAGCCCGCGTTGACGTTGGCCAGCACGGCTTGCGGACCGAACGGCACGACCGACCAGGCGGCCAGGGCCGGCATGATGGTCATGATCGGACCGATCACGAACAGGCCCTTGGCGGCCTTGGACGGGATGATGATCTCTTTGAACAGGAGTTTCAGCGCATCGGCGATCGGCTGCAGCAAGCCCAAGGGACCCACGCGGTTCGGGCCGACGCGGATCTGGATCCAGCCGATCAGCTTGCGTTCCCACAAGGTCAGGTAGGCAACCAGGCCCATCAGCGGCAGCAGCACGCACAGGATCTTGATCAGGGTCCAGAAGAACGGCCACGAGCCGCCCAGCAAATCCTGGCCACTGCTGTTGATGACGTTTACAAATTCAGGCAGAGCCATCAGATTTTCCCCTCTGCTGTTTCAACTGTGATGTCACCGAACATGCCGCCCAGGCCAGCCGTCGAGGCATGCGCCGCCGACACCTTGACCACATTGGCTGGCAGGCCGGCGTGAATTGCCGCCACCAGGATGGCGCTGCCGGAGCCTTGCGCCACTTTGACCTTGTCGCCCGCCTTGATGCCCAGCTTGCCAGCCAGTTCGGCGGACAGGTGCGCTTGCGGCGCGGCGCCATCGACCGTGCGTTGCAACGGTTCGGAGCGGCGTACCAGCGCGTCGGCGAAGTAGATCGGCACGTCGGCGATGCGTTGCAGCGCTGGCGAAGCCGGTGCGTACGTTGCCGCTTCCGGTGCGTTCTTGGCGATGTTGTTCAGCTGTGCCGACAGATCGGTCACGCCGGCACCGAACGCTTCGTCGCGGATCGCTTCGGAGGTGTCGTAGTCGAAACCGGCCAGGCCCAGGATGTTGCCCAGGACGCGCAGCACTTTCCAGGCTGGACGGGTTTCCGCCAGCGGTTTGACGGTACCGTTGAAGCTTTGCGCGCGGCCTTCGCAGTTCACGAAAGTACCCGAGGTTTCAGCGAACGGCGAGATCGGCAGCAGGACATCGGCGTAATCCATGCCGTGCTTGAAGGCGGACATGGCCACGACCATGTCGGCGCCATCCAGGGCGGCGCGGGCCGCTTGTGGATTGGCGGCATCGAGTTCCGGCTCGGCGTGCAGCAGCACATAGGCTTTTTTCGGTACGGCAAAGGCTGCTTGCACATTGGCGCGCGGTTTGGCAACCAGGTGCGCGCCAACCGTGTTGGCCGCTTCCGTCAGGTAGCCAAGCTTGGCGCCCGTCTGTTCGGCGATCCATTGCGCGGCAGCATGCAGTTGCGACGCTTGCGGGTGTTGCGTTGCCGCGTTACCCAGCAGCACGGCGCCGTTGTCGCCGGCCATCAGGCTGGCGGCGATGGCGACAGCCACGTCCGAAGCGGCAACCGCTTCAAAACCGGCTGGCGCGGCGATTTCTTTGGCTTTCGCAACAGCGACGACCACTTCCGACAAGGCCGCCAGCCAATCGCCAGGTGCGGCGATCATCTTGTTGGCGATGGTGATCAGTTGATCATCGTCGGAGGCGTGCAGGATCGACAGCTTGGCGCCGCCCTTGACGGACGCGCGCAAACGCGTGGCCAGCAATGGGTGATCCTTGCGCAGGAACGAGCCGATGACGAAGGCGCGCTTGATCTGGCCAAATTCGTTGATCGGCATGCCCAGCCATGGCTTGACGCCGGCGTCGAGCGCGAAGTCGGTCTGGCGCAGGCGGAAGTCGACGTTCTCGGAACCGAGACCGTTGGCCACTTTCTGCAGCAGGACCAGTTCTTCTATCGTCGAATGCGGCGTTGCCAGCGCGGCGATGGCGTCGGCGCCATGCTCGTGCTTGATGTTTTTCAAACCGTGCGCCACGTATTCCAGCGCGGTTTGCCAATCGACTTCTTTCCACTCGTTGCCTTGTTTCAGCATCGGGGTCGTCAGGCGTTCGGCGCTGTCCAGCGCTTCGTAAGAGAAACGGTCCTTGTCCGAGATCCAGCACTCGTTGACGGCTTCGTTTTCCAGCGGCAATACGCGCTTGACCTTGCCAGCTTTCACTTGCACGATCAGATTCGAACCGAGGCCGTCATGCGGGCTGACCGATTTGCGGCGCGACAGTTCCCACGTACGGGCGCTGTAGCGGAACGGCTTCGAGGTCAGTGCGCCGACCGGGCACAGGTCGATCATGTTGCCCGACAGTTCGGAGTCGACCGACTGGCCGACGAACGACACGATTTCCGAGTGTTCGCCACGGCCAATCATGCCCAGCTCCATCACGCCGGCCACTTCCTGGCCAAAGCGTACGCAACGGGTGCACTGGATGCAGCGCGACATTTCCTGCATGGACACCAGCGGACCGGCCTCCTTCGGCGTGACGACGCGCTTGTCTTCCTTGTAGCGCGATTCGCTCTTGCCGTAGCCCACTGCCAAGTCTTGCAACTGGCATTCGCCGCCCTGATCGCAGATAGGGCAATCGAGCGGGTGGTTAATCAGCAAGAATTCCATGACCGACTTTTGCGCCTGCACAGCTTTATCGCTGGCGGAGCGCACGATCATGCCGGCACTGACCGGGGTCGCACAAGCGGGCAAAGGCTTGGGGGCCTTTTCCACTTCGACCAGGCACATGCGGCAGTTCGCTGCGATCGACAATTTCTTGTGATAGCAGAAGTGCGGAATGTAGGTTCCCAATTTGTTGGCGGCGTCCATCACCATGCTACCAGCAGGGACTTCGACTTTTTTGCCGTCTATTTCGATTTCAACCATGGTGATCGTTACCTGACGCAGCTTAGATATATGCGGGCACTAAGCAATGCTTGTGCTCGATATGATATTCAAATTCTTCACGGAAATTCTTAATGAAGGCCCGTACCGGCATGGCAGCCGCATCGCCCAGCGCGCAAATGGTGCGGCCCTGGATGTTGTCGGCGATCGAGTTGAGCATGTCCAGGTCGTCTGGACGACCCTGCCCCTGCTCGATGCGGTGCACCATGCGGTACATCCAGCCTGTGCCTTCACGGCAAGGCGTACACTGGCCGCACGATTCTTCAAAGTAGAAGTAGGACAGGCGTTCCAGCGCCTTTACCATGCAGCGTGTTTCGTCCATCACGATGACGGCGCCCGAACCGAGCATCGAACCGGCTTTCGCGATCGAGTCGTAGTCCAGGTCGGTCTGCATCATGATGTCGCCGCGGATCACCGGAGCGGACGAACCGCCAGGGATCACGGCCTTGATCTTTTTGCCACCGCGCATGCCGCCTGCCAGTTCCAGCAGGGTCGCAAACGGGGTGCCGAGCGGCACTTCATAGTTGCCCGGTTTTTCCACGTCGCCCGAGATCGAGAAGATCTTCGAACCACCATTGTTCGGCTTGCCCATCGCCAGGTATTTCTCTGGACCGATGTTCAGCACGAATGGCACGGCCGCGAAGGTTTCCGTGTTGTTGATCGTCGTCGGCTTGCCGTACAGGCCAAACGAGGCAGGGAAAGGCGGCTTGAAGCGCGGCTGGCCTTTCTTGCCTTCCAGCGATTCGAGCAGGGCCGTTTCTTCGCCGCAGATGTAGGCGCCATAACCATGGTGCGCATGCAACTGGAACGAGAACTCGCTGCCCATGATCTTGTCGCCCAGGAAACCGGCGGCGCGCGCCTCTTCCAGCGCTTCTTCGAAACGCAGGTATTCCTGGAAGATTTCACCGTGGATATAGTTGTAGCCGACGGTGATGCCCATCGCATAAGCGCCAATGGCCATGCCTTCGATCAGCGCATGGGGATTGTAACGAATGATGTCGCGGTCCTTGAAAGTGCCCGGTTCGCCTTCATCTGTATTGCAGACGAGGTATTTTTGACCCGGGAACTGGCGCGGCATGAAGCTCCACTTCAAGCCGGTAGGAAAACCCGCGCCGCCACGGCCGCGCAAGGACGAAGCCTTGAGGTCGGCGATGATCTGTTCCGGCGTGATTTTCTCTTCCAGGATACGCCGCAGGGCGCTGTAGCCGCCGCGGTTCACATAATCTTGCAAATGCCAGTTCTTGCCATCCAGATCCTTCAGGATCAATGGATCGATATGGCGGTTGTGGAGTGACGTCATTTCTTGAGTTCCTCCAGCATGGCGTCGATCTTCTCGTTCGACATCCAGCTGCACATGGTTTTATTACTGACCAGCAAGACAGGCGCATCGCCGCAAGCACCCATGCACTCGCCTTCAACCAGGGTGAACTGGCCGTCTGCGGTGGTTTCGCGGAAATCGATACCCAGTTTCTGCTTCAGGTAGTCTGCAGCGCGCACGCCGCCCGACAGGGCGCATGGCAGGTTGGTGCACACGGTGATCTTGTGCTTGCCCACGGGTTTCACGTTGTACATATTGTAGAACGTGGCCACTTCCTGCACGGCAATCGCCGGCATGCCGATGTAATCGGCCAGTTCCTTCATGGTTTCCGGCGCCAGCCAGCCCAGTTCATCCTGGGCATGGGCCAGCGCGGCCATGACGGCCGACTGACGCTGGTCGGCCGGATATTTGGCCAGCTCGCGGTCAATTTTCTTATAGCATTGCTCTGATAACAACATACTTTTTGCCTCTTAGCGGTCAATACTGCCGAACACGATGTCTTGCGTCCCGATGATGGTCACGGCGTCGGCAAGCATGTGCCCACGCGCCATTTCGTCGAGCGACTGCAAGTGGGCGTAGTCTGGCGCGCGCAGTTTCATGCGGTACGGCTTGTTGGCGCCATCGGACACCAGGTACACGCCGAACTCGCCCTTCGGGTGTTCCACGGCGCTGTAGGCCTCGCCTGGCGGCACGTGGAAACCTTCCGTAAACAGCTTGAAGTGGTGAATCAAGGATTCCATGTTGGTCTTCATGTCGACACGGCCCGGAGGCGCCACCTTGCGGTTGCTGGTCATGACAGGACCTTCATTGTTGCGCAGCCACTCCACGCATTGCTTGATGATGCGGTTCGACTGGCGCAGCTCTTCCACGCGGACCAGGTAGCGGTCGTAGCAATCGCCATTGGTGCCGATAGGAATGTCGAAATCCATCAGGTCGTACACTTCGTACGGCTGTTTCTTGCGCAAGTCCCACTGCACGCCCGAGCCGCGCAGCATGGCGCCCGTAAAGCCCATGGCCAGCGCATCTTCCGGCGAGACCACGCCGATGCCAACCGTGCGCTGTTTCCAGATACGGTTGTCGGTCAGCAGGGTTTCGTACTCGTCCACCGAGTTCGGGAAACGGCGCGCGAAGTCTTCGATGAAGTCCAGCAGCGAGCCCTGGCGGTTTTCGTTCAGCTTGCCGATCGCCTTGGCGTTGCGGATGATCGAGGCCTTGTGCTGCGGCATCGCGTCCGGCAGGTCGCGGTAGACGCCGCCCGGACGGTAGTAGGCCGCATGCATGCGCGCGCCCGAGACTGCCTCGTAGGCGTCGAACAAGTCTTCGCGGTCGCGGAAGCAATACAGGAACGGGCCCATGGCGCCAACGTCCAGCGCGTGAGTACCGAGCCACATCAGGTGATTCAGGATACGCGTCATCTCGTCGAACATGACGCGGATGTATTGCGCGCGCAGCGGCACTTCCAGGCCCAGCATCTTTTCGATGGCCATCACGTACGCGTGTTCATTGCACATCATCGACACATAGTCGAGACGGTCCATGTACGGCACGGATTGCAGATAGGTCTTTTGTTCGGCCAGCTTTTCGGTGGCGCGGTGCAGCAGGCCGATATGCGGGTCGGCGCGCTGGATGACTTCGCCATCCATCTCCAGCACCAGGCGCAGCACACCGTGCGCGGCCGGATGCTGCGGCCCAAAGTTCAGGGTGTAGTTCTTAATCTCAGCCATTATTTCATCCCGTAATGTTCTTCGCGGATCACGCGCGGCACGTTTTCCCGCGGCTCGATCGTCACGGGCTGGTAAATCACGCGCTTTTGTTCCGGATCGTAACGCATCTCGACATAGCCGGAGACGGGGAAATCCTTGCGGAACGGATGGCCGATGAAACCGTAGTCGGTCAGCAGGCGACGCAAGTCGTTGTGGCCTTCGAAGAGGATGCCCAGCAAGTCGAACGCTTCGCGCTCGTACCAGTTGACGGCGCGCCAGATGCCGACCACGGATGGCAGCAGCGGCATGTCGTCGTCCGGCGCGAACACGCGCACGCGCACGCGCCAGTTGTGCTTGACCGACAGCAAGTGCGAGACGGCCGCGAAACGCAGGCCATCCCAGCTACCGTCGCCATAGGTCGAGTAGTCGACGCCGCACAGGTCAAGCAGCTGCTCGAAATGCAGGGCCGGATCGTCGCGCAAGGTCTGCATCACGGCCAGGTAGTCCTCGGCCTTGACGACCAGGGTGACTTCGCCCAGCGCAACCGTCGTGCTAACGCGATCGCCCAGGGCAGTGCCGAGGGCGTTTTGCAATACTTCTAAATGTGTTGTCATAATCTGAAGCGGCCCCGTTAGCGTGCGATCGTGCTGGTACGCTTGATCTTGTTCTGCAACTGCATGATGCCGTACAGCAAGGCTTCAGCGGTCGGAGGACAGCCGGGCACATACACGTCGACGGGCACGATGCGGTCGCAACCGCGCACCACGGAATAGGAGTAATGGTAGTACCCGCCGCCATTGGCGCAGGAACCCATCGAGATGACCCAGCGTGGCTCTGCCATCTGGTCGTAGACCTTGCGCAGGGCCGGCGCCATCTTGTTGCACAGGGTGCCGGCAACGATCATGACGTCGGACTGACGCGGCGACGGACGAAACACGACGCCGAAACGGTCCATATCGTAGCGGGCTGCGCCCACATGCATCATTTCGACCGCACAGCAGGCCAGACCGAACGTCATCGGGAACATAGACCCGGTGCGCGCCCAGTTGATCAGCTTGTCGGCCGAGGTGGTGATGAAACCTTCGCTTAATACGCCTTCAATAGCCATGGCTTATTCCCAGTCAAGGGCACCTTTCTTCCAAATGTACCAAAATCCGACCACGAATTCAGCGATGAACACCATCATCGTGACGAAACCGGCCCAGCCCAGGTCGCGCATTGCAACGCCCCATGGGAAAAAGAATGCCGTTTCCAGATCGAACAAAATAAACAGGATTGCGACCAGATAGTAGCGCACATCAAATTTCATGCGCGCGTCTTCGAATGCTTCAAAGCCACATTCGTACGGGGAGAGTTTTGCTGCGTCAGGCTTGTTAGGACCTAACAGGCGCCCCAGGAGCTGGGGAGCGATACCGACACCAAGGCCGATAATAATGAACAGCAGGACGGGGAAGTAATTTTCGAGGTTCACGATTGATGAGCTTATATTGAACGATCGGTTAAATGAGGACGCTGCGATCATTTGCAGCGTATCTAACGCACGACCCCAATCAAAGCTAAGACCAGGATCGAACGACACATCCTCGTAAAAAAAGCCAGCAACTTTGTACGAGCCATGGCTCGTGCGCCGTTGCTGGCTTCTGATTTCTGGTGCCGACGACGAGACTCGAACTCGTACAGCTTTCGCCACTACCCCCTCAAGATAGCGTGTCTACCAATTTCACCACGTCGGCGGTAAGGCCCGTATTCTACTCTGCTTTGCCGCTAAAGTTAATGCACAAATGCATCAAAACACAGATAAAAACGATAAATTTTTACATCTTCCAGCGCGTCACGATTTTTTCCTGCAGCACTGCTGAAACATTGAGCAATAATCTGCCCGTAATGAGAATTACTCTCGATGAGGTATCGAGCTCATACAAAAATTACTTTGGAATCGCGCCTGCCGGGGTGCTGGCAACCGGTGCCGCCGCCGCTGGAGCGCTGGCAGCCGGAGCTGCAGCAGGTACCGTCGTAGGGATCGCGCCCGCGCCGGTGACCGGCACTGGCTTGACGACTTTATCCATCACCCCGCCGCCGACCGTCGTGGCGCGCTGATTGGCCATCAGCGACAGGGCCAGGGTGGCGCCGAAGAAGATCGCGGCGGCAACGCCCGTCGATTTCGACATGAAGTTCGACGAACCCGTCGCACCGAACAGGCTGCCCGAGGCGCCCGAACCGAAGGCGGCGCCCATGTCGGCGCCCTTACCGTGCTGCAACAACACCAGCGCGATAATCGACAATGCCGAAATAACCTGTACTACCACTACCAGATTGAACATCATGTTCATTGCAATTCCATTCTTAGTTTAAATTAATTCAATCAGCGGCGTGAATAATTGCCAGGAAATCCGCCGCCTTCAATGCTGCTCCACCGATCAGACCGCCATCGATATCCGGCATCGCCATCAATTCTTTTGCGTTCTCCGGCTTCATGCTGCCGCCGTACAGGATCTGCACGCCGGCCGCTGCTACCGCATTCTTTGCCGCCAGCTGGCCGCGCAACACCTGATGCACGTCCTGCGCCATTTGCGGCGTGGCCGTCTTGCCCGTGCCGATGGCCCATACCGGCTCATAGGCCAGCACCAGTTTCGCCACGTCGTCGGCGGAAATCGCCGCCAGCACGGCGCCCAGCTGCTGCGCCACGACCGCGTCGGTCTGGCCCGCTTCGCGCTGCGCCAGCGTTTCGCCGATGCAGACGATAGGCGCGATGCCCGCCGCCAGCGCCGCAACCGTCTTGGCCGCCACTTGCGCATCGCTCTCGCCATGGTAGGCGCGGCGCTCGGAATGCCCGATCACCACATAGCCGCAACCGAAATCCTGCAGCATGGCGGTCGAGATTTCTCCCGTGTAGGCGCCGCTGGCATGCGCGGACACATCCTGCGCACCCCAGCCGAGAGCCGTGCCTGCCAATTGCGCCTGGCACTGCGCCAGGTACGGCGCAGGCACACAGACGGCGCTGGCGGCGCCAGAGGCAGCCAGGCCAGCAACTATTTCAGACAATAACACCGCGTTCGAGGTGCGACTGCCGTTCATTTTCCAATTTCCGACGACGAGTTTGCGACGCATAGTAGCCTAAATTCTAATAACCCGTCATTCTAACTCCGGCACCGATGCCGGTCAAACAGGCAGTGCCCCGTTTCAAGCAACTTGCAACATGATCTTGCCCACGTGCGTGCTCGCTTCCATCAAGGCATGCGCCTCGTTGGCTTTTTCCAAGGGGAAAGTTTTATAGATCACGGGCTTGATCTTGCCCGCCTCGATCAGCGGCCAGACGGTCGTGCGCAGATGGTTCGCGATGGCCGCCTTGAAAGCGACGGAACGGGGACGCAAGGTGGAACCCGTCACCGTCAGGCGACGGCGCAGCAAGCTACCCAGGTCCAGTTCCGCCCTGGTGCCGCCCTGCACGGCGATCAGGCCGATACGGCCATCGTCGGCCAGGCAATCGATTTCGCGCGGCAGGTAGTCGCCGCCGACCATGTCGAGAATGACGTCGACGCCTTTGCCTCCGGTCAATTCCTTGACGACGGCGACGAAATCTTCCGTGCGGTAATTGATGCCCCGTTCGGCGCCCAGCGCCTCGCAGGCGCGCGCCTTCTCGTCGCTGCCTGCCGTGGCGAACACGCGGTGGCCGAGCGCGGCCGCCAATTGAATGGCCGTCACGCCGATGCCGGACGTGCCGCCTTGCACCAATAACGTTTCACCGCCGGCCAGCGCGCAGCGGTCGAACACATTGCTCCACACGGTAAAGAAGTTTTCCGGCAGGGACGCGCCTTCCAGCGCCGTCAAGCCTTGCGGCAAGGGCAGGCACTGGCCGGCGGGTGCGGCGCAGTATTCGGCATAGCCGCCACCCTGCACCAGCGCGCAGACGAGGTCGCCCTTCTTGAATGCGGTATTGGTGAAGTCGCCATCGACGACTTCACCGGCCACTTCCAGGCCCGGCAAGTCCGATGCGCCGGCTGGCGGCGCGTACTTGCCCAGACGCTGCAGCACGTCGGGACGGTTGATGCCGGCCGCGTGCACCTTGATCAGCAGTTCGCCCGCTTTATATTGCGGCACGGGACGTTCCGCAATCTGCAAAACGTCGGCGGGACCTGGCTGGCTGATGGCAACTGCACGCATGGCGGGACTCTTTCAAGGGAAAACGGCGATTGTACGCCAAGCCGCCCACCCTTGCAGCGAGGCCCCTGCCTATGCGCCGCCCGTCTTCGACTGGCGCGGCAGCGGCGTGCCCGGCTTCCATTTCGCCGACAGGGCCTGCCCTTCCTCGACTTGCTCATGCGTCATTTTGCGCACCACGGCGGCGCGCTGGTCGGCCGCATTCGCGTTGCCATTCGCGGCCGCCAAATTCCACAGCATGTAGGCGATGACGTTATCCTGCGGCACGCCACCCATGTGGTAGCGGTACATCAGACCCAGCACTTGCTGCGCCTCGGCGTGGTTCTGCTCGGCCGCCTTGCGGAACCAGCTGACGGCCTGCTTGTGATCCTGCAGCACGGCGTTGCCCGTGTAATACATCGCGCCCACCACATACTGGGCGTCGGCCTTGCCCTGGTCGGCCGCCTTGCGGTGCCAGAACATGGCTTGCTTGTAATCCTGCGGCAAGCCCCGTCCCATGTAATACATCAAGCCCAGCAAATGCTGGGCATCGGCGCTGCCGGTCTTGGCCAGTGGCAGGATTTCCTTGTAGGCCAGCGCGTAATTCTTGTTGTTGTAGGCGCTGGCACCTTCGGCGAAGCCAGCCCGCGCGGGTAGCTGTATCGTCAACAGCATGAGTAATGTAATGATCAGTTTTTTCATCGGAATGGGATGTGGTCTGACTACTTGTTCTTGTCCTGCCAAAGGCCTGCGGCAGGATGCTTTTACTTCCAGCTGACTTTGCCCAGGCCCTCGACGCTGACATCGCGGTTGGCCGGCTTGCCGTACACCACCACCGAACCGAGTCCGCTCAGGTTCAGCTTGGCATTCGTATGGGCATTCACCGTGGCATTGCCCAGGCCGCTCAATTCCAGGTTGACGGCATCGGCTTCGAACTGCTGCGCATTCAGGCTGCCCAGGCCGCCCAGGCTCGCTTGCAGGATACGTCCGCGTCCACCCAGCATCACCGAGCCCGCGCCCTGCAGGTCCAGCTCCGCGCGCTCATTGTTACCTATCCATATCTGCATGCTGCCCACGCCGCCCAGACTGGCATTGAGCTTGCGGTAATCGCCCACCAGCTTGATGCTGCCCGCCCCTTCCAGCGACAGGGTCAGTTCCTCGCCCTTGAAGCCCGTGATGTCGGTGCTGCCAAAACCTTCCGAGCTCAGTTCGCGCAAGTTAGGCAAGACCAGGTCGGCGCGGATCGACGACGGGCCGATCTTGAAACCGCGCACTTCCGTTTCGATGTGCAGGGTGTCGCCGCTTTGCGCCGTGCTGACATCGGCAATGTAGCGCTTGTCGGCCGTGATGCTCAGCGAAGCCACGTTGCCCTGGCGAATGCGCACTTCCATCACGCCATCGAGCTTGACGCGCACCACGCGGGCGTCGACGTTGCGCATTTCCAGCAAACGGGTCTCGGCGGCCACGCCGCGCACCAGGCCCAATGTCGCCAGGAACAGCAGCGCCAATTGCAGTATCTTTTTCATGTAGTGCATCCTCGGTATCTTGTTTTTATGTGTCGCGGCACCCTCGTGGGGCTTGCGCGCATTGCCATTGACCAACACTGTATCAGCGCCGAAAACGGCTGACAATCAATCAGGCGAAACGGGCTTTTTCGGCAGCGCTCAGGCGCTTGGCCTTGACGACCACCACTTGCATGGCAGCCTTGTTCGCTGGCGCGGCCAGGGTGGCCGTGGAACTGGCCACTTGCAGGGCCGGGGCGGCTGGGGCGATGGCGTAGCAGCTGGCGCCAAGCAGGATGGCGGCGGCAACGGCAATGACTTCCATGTTTTTAGCGACGTTCATGTTGTTCTCCTCGGGTGTCTGGCAGTGGGCTTGCGGTATGGTGTCACTATAGCCATACCGCCCCCGGCAGACACGCCGATTGCGACGAACTGCATTTTTGGCAGGCTGGCCTGACAAAAACGCGGATGAACGTGCAGATCGCTAAGCGTCTTCTTAAAACTCTTCCCACTCGTCGGCGCCGGACTTGGCCGCCTTGACGGGTTTGACTGGCGCCAGCGCGCGGGCTGGCGCGCGCGGTGCAGCAGCGGCTGGCTTCGCCTTGAGGCGCGTCACTGGCGCGGGCGCCGCGGCAGGACCGGCATCGCCCAGGCGGAACATGCCGACGGCTTGCGCCAGGTCCACGGCTTGCTCCTGCAGGCTTTCCGCGGCGGCAGCGGCCTGCTCGACGAGGGCCGCGTTTTGCTGCGTCATGGTATCCATGTGCGTGACGGCCGTATTGATCTCGCCGATGCCGGCGCTCTGTTCGCGGCTGGCCACCGTGATCTCGCTCATGATGGTCGTCAATTGCTGCACCGAGGCCACCACCTGGTCCATGGTCTGGCCCGCTTCATCGACGAGGCGGCCGCCGGCATCGACTTTTTCCACCGAGTCGCCGATCAGTTCCTTGATTTCCTTGGCCGCCTGGCTCGAGCGTTGCGCCAGGTTGCGCACTTCGGACGCCACCACGGCAAAGCCCCTGCCCTGCTCGCCCGCGCGCGCCGCCTCGACGGCCGCGTTCAGCGCCAGGATGTTCGTCTGGAAGGCGATACCGTCGATCACGCCGATGATGTCGACGATCTTGCGCGAGCTTTCCTGGATGCCGGCCATGGTGCCGACCACCTGCTGCACCACGCGGCCACCCTTGGCCGCCACTTCCGAGGCGGACACGGCCAACTCATTGGCCGCGTGCGCGTTTTCCGCATTCTGCTTGACGGTCGACGTCAGCTCATCCATCGAGCTGGCCGTCTCTTCCAGCGCGCCCGCCTGCGCTTCCGTGCGCGAGGACAGGTCGGCATTGCCGGCGGCAATGTCGGCCGACTCGCTGCGCACCAGGGTGCTGATGCTGCGGATCTGCACCAGCACGGTGGCGATCTTTTCAACGAACAAGTTAAACGCCTTGGCGATCTGCGCCAGCTCGTCCGCACCTTCCGCGTCGAGGCGGCTGGTCAGGTCGCCGTCGCCCGTGGCGATCGCTTCCATCGCATCGCGCACCAGGCCCAGGCGGCGCAGGGCGCGCGCCACCAGCACGCTCAGCACCGTGGCGGCCAGGGCCAGCACCAGCAAGGCCGTCAGGGCCGAGGCGCGCAGCATGGAAGTCAATGCCTGCGTCGCTTCTGCGCGGTCGAGCACGGTGGCCAGCAGCCAGTCGCTGCCCGGCACTTTACTCACGTGCAAGATACCGTCGCGGCCGCCGAGACGGATGCTGGCACCTTCGCCGCTCTTTTCGATATCGGCCAGCGCCTGCGCGCTCAGGCCCGAGTCCAGTTCGGCCAGCGGTTTCAGAGTCAGCTTGCTATCCGGGTGGGCGATGATCTTGCCGCCGCCATCGACGAGGAAGGCATAGCTGGACGCCGTCGGCTTGATCGAAGCGACGTTCTGCACCACCGCATCCATCATCACGTCGGCCGCCATCACGCCCGTCACGCTGCCCTTGCCGCCCAGCGGCTCGGCAAACGTCACCACCAGCTTGCCCGTGCTGGCGCCGATGTATGGCGCCGTGATGATGGGGCCGCCCACTTCGGACGCCAGCTTGTACCAGGGGCGCGCGGTAGGATCGTAGTCGGCGGCGCGCTTGCGCTCCTGCGAAAAGACGGCGTGCTTGTCGGCAAAGCCGATATACGCCATGTCGAAGGTGCCCGCCTGCTCGGCCGCCTTCAGGGCCGGCAGCGGATCGGCCGCCGTGGCGCCCTGCTTGAGCGATCCCACGACGGCTTGCTTGGAACGCAGCCATTCGGCAATGGCTTGAGCATGGCTGTGCGACAGCTGCAGCATCTGCGTGTCGAGCGCTGCCAGGGTGCTTGAGCGGGTAGTAAAGAAGTTGGCGATGGCGACGGCCAGCATGGCCAGCACGACGATGGAAACGGCGATGGCGATCAGCCGCGCCTTAAGGGAGGACAACATGGTGCATCCAATAAAAAAGGGGAAATCGGGAGGGATGCACCATGGTCGGGGAATAAGATTTTGTCGTCAAGCAATACCGACAGTCAATTACCCATAAACAACAATTGATACCATATATTAATCATATCTCTCCGCGCAGCTTGCGCAAAGCCGGCGAGTCGCCGCCCGTCGCCTCGATGCGAAAGCGCGCAAACGCCTGCTCCAGCTCAGGGTAGCAGCGCAAACTGCCTTCGTTAAAGTAGCGCCCGCCGGGGATATCGCCCCATGGCAGGGGTGCGCTCAAGCCCCCGCTGCCCGCCAGGGCCAGCAGCGGCTCGAGCGCGCTGCGCAGGTCGGCCACTTCCCCGTCGGCGGGCGACAGACGGGCCAGCCATTGTTCCAGTTCGGCGGCACGCGCCTGCAAACGCTGTTGATCCATCATCGCTCCTCAATTCTCGATCGTGCCGATCAGCACGGGGGCCGACCACAGGCTGCGGTTGGGCAATAAATACTGCTGCGCCCCACCCTTGCGCCGCACCAGCCCGCCCAGCTCTTGCGTCGGCGCCACCTGGCTGACGAACACGTTGACGGTGCCCTTGGGCATGATCTGATACACATCATACAGCGGCGCCTCGCTCTTCAAGGGCAAGCCGAAACAGTCTGCCAGGGTGGCGCAGCGGCTGGATGCCAGCTGCAATTGCGCACTGGTGGTGAAATACGGCGAGTACGGCGACACATTCTGGCCATGCGGCACGATTTTGACCAGCGCGGCCGACATCGCTTGCAGGTCGGGCAAGGTGCTGCCGGAAGCAAGCTGCTCGACCGCGCGCGCGTAAATCGTCTCGGCCGGCGCGGCCGGGTCGGCGGCGCGCAGTTCGCGCAGCAATTGCTGCCCTGGCCCACTCTCGAGGTAGGGATCGATGACTTCCCTCTGCAAGCCCGCCGTCTTGAAGGTGCTGAGGTCATTGATTTCGCGCGCATGCACGGCGCGCAAGGCGTCGAGGTCTTGCGCCGGCATGGCCGCGGACGCGGCGGCGATGGGGATGGGCAGCGGCACCGGTGTCGGTGCGTTGTCAGCCTGTGCCCAGGTACAGGGCGAAACGGCAAGCAGAAAGGCGGCGGCCAGCCCGCGGAATGTGCGCATGCTGCATCTCCTTGGAAGACTCGGTCAGGGGGAATATCCCCTCCCGAATCTACAAGGCGCAGCAGCGGCCAATGCGAGCTGCATCAAAGCCGCTGCGGACGCCTGCCCGCACCTTCGATACAGCGCAAACGCGGCGCAAAAAAAACCGCCAGGGCTTGCGCGCTGGCGGTTTTTGATCATGCGGCCGGGGCCGCACTCAGTCTAACTTAAGCGGCTGGCGCTTCGTTGCCTTCAGCAGCTTTCATCGACAGTTTCAGACGGCCGCGGTCGTCCGTTTCCAGAACCTTGACGCGAACCAGCTGGCCTTCTTTCAGGTAGTCGGCCACGGCGTTGACGCGCTCGTTGGCGATCTGCGAGATGTGCAGCAAGCCGTCCTTGCCTGGCATGACTTGCACGATGGCGCCGAAGTCCAGCAGTTTCAGCACGGTGCCTTCGTAGGTCTTGCCCACTTCGACGGAAGCGGTCAGTTCTTCGATGCGGCGCTTGGCTTCCTGGCCGGCTTGCGCGTCGACGGAAGCGATGGTGACCACGCCTTCGTCGCTGATGTCGATCTGGGTGCCCGTCTCTTCGGTCAGCGCGCGAATCACGGCGCCGCCCTTGCCGATCACGTCACGGATTTTTTCCGGGTTGATCTTGATGGTGATCAGACGCGGTGCGAAATCGGACAGTTCGGTTTTGACGTGCGGCATGGCTTTTTGCATTTCGCCCAGGATGTGCTCGCGGCCTTCCTTGGCTTGCGCCAGTGCCACTTGCATGATTTCCTTGGTGATGCCCATGATCTTGATGTCCATCTGCAGCGCCGTGATACCGTTGCGGGTACCGGCTACCTTGAAGTCCATGTCGCCCAGGTGATCTTCGTCGCCCAGGATGTCGGACAGCACGGCAAACTTGCCGCCTTCCTTGATCAGGCCCATGGCGATACCGGCCACGTGTTCTTTCATCGGCACGCCGGCGTCCATCAGTGCCAGGCAGCCGCCGCAGACGGAAGCCATCGACGAGGAACCGTTCGATTCCGTGATTTCCGATACCAGACGCACCGAGTAGCTGAACTCTTCAGCGGCTGGCAGGGCGGCGATCAGCGCGCGCTTGGCCAGGCGGCCGTGGCCGATTTCGCGGCGTTTTGGCGTACCGACGCGGCCCGTTTCGCCGGTGGCGAACGGAGGCATGTTGTAATGCAGCATGAACGAATCGGTGAACTCGCCCATCAGCGCATCGATCTTCTGGCTGTCGCGGGCAGTGCCCAGGGTCGCGACGACCAGCGCTTGCGTTTCGCCGCGCGTGAACAGGGCCGAACCGTGGGTGCGTGGCAGCACGCTGGTGCGGATCGAGATCGGACGCACGGTGCGCGTGTCGCGGCCGTCGATGCGTGGCTCGCCGTCGAGGATCTGCGTACGCACGATTTTCGCTTCGATGTCGAACAGGATGTTGTTGACTTCAGCGCTGTCGATAGCCGCGCCGCCGTTGGCAGCCACTTCAGCCGACAGGTCGGCGATCACTTCCGACGTCGCCGCTTTCAGCTTGGCCGTACGCTCTTGCTTGTCCTTGGTTTGATACGCGTCATTGATCTTGGCGTTGGCGAAATGCGCGACGCGGGCGATCAGTGCTTCGTTTTTCGGCGCAGGCGCCCATTCCACTTCCGGCTTGCCGCCGTCACGCACCAGGTCGTGAATCGCGTCGATGACGACTTTCATCTGGTCGTGGCCAAAGACCACGGCGCCCAGCATGATTTCTTCGGACAGCTGTTTCGCTTCCGATTCGACCATCAGCACGGCCGTTTCGGTACCGGCGACAACCAGGTCCATTTCCGACGTTTTCAGTTGCTGGACGGTCGGGTTCAGGATGTACTGGCCATTGGCGTAACCGACGCGCGCGGCGCCGATAGGACCGTTGAAAGGCACGCCCGATACGCACAGGGCAGCCGATGCGCCGATCATGGCGGCGATGTCCGGATCGATTTCAGGGTTGACCGACAACACGTGAATGATGACTTGCACTTCATTCAGGTAGCCTTCCGGGAACAGCGGACGGATAGGACGGTCGATCAGACGGGAGGTCAGTGTTTCTTTTTCGGAAGGACGGCCTTCGCGCTTGAAAAAACCGCCCGGGATTTTACCGGCAGCATAGGTTTTCTCGACATAATCAACCGTCAAAGGGAAGAAATCCTGGCCTGGCTTGGCATCTTTGCGTGCCACTACCGTTGCCAGAACGACGGTATCTTCGATCGACACCAGCACTGCGCCGGATGCCTGACGTGCGATTTCGCCGGTTTCCAGGGTCACTTGATGTTGACCGTACTGGAAGGTTTTCGTAACTTTGTTAAACATGGGGTATCCCTTTTCTAATTGCCGACAGATTTTCAGGGGCTGTCGTTCACCTCACCACAGGCGGCGAAAACTTCGTTGCCGCCTTTACTACTTTACTTTTAAAACATGATATCGGTAGAGAATACTGTACTTCTCGACATAAATCCGGAATTCAAATGACAAAATGCCCGCGTCAGCGAACTGGCGCAGGCATTTCTGTATAAACCTTGTACGGCAAAAATTACTTGCGCAGACCAAGTTTAGCGATCAGGTCGCGATAACGGGTAGCGTCTTTAGCCTTCAGGTAGGACAACAGGCTCTTACGACGGTTGACCATCATGATCAGGCCGCGGCGGGAGTGGTGATCTTTCGAGTGGGCTTTGAAGTGGCCGTTCAGTTCGTTGATGCGAGCTGTCAGCAGTGCAACTTGCACTTCAGGGGAGCCGGTGTCGTTTTGACCACGTGCGTTGTCCGCGATGATAGCGGCTTTGTTGATGTTTTCTACTGTCATGATAAACCTTTCACATGCGGTGCACAGAGTCTGAACCCTATCCACCGTGAACTACGATTATTAAAATACTGGCCTACGCTTCCAACCAGACGCGCAAGTATATCGGAAAAATGCCCGCCTGTATCCTGCCGTGCGCGCTTTTCTCGGTGCATGATAGGGTTTTCCTGCATTTCAGGAGGTCAAACATGAAAAAACTGCTCAAATCAGCAACACCGCTGCTGTTTGCCATGCTGGCCGGCTGCGCCAGCTGGAACGTCCCGCCGCCCCAGCCGGGCGAGCCGCGCGCCGCCGTGGAAGCGCGCCTGGGCCGTCCCACGAATATCTACCAGCTACCCACGGGTCCCGAACTCGAATACGCGACGGGACCGTACGGCCAGTACACGTATATGGCCCGCTTCGGCCCCGACGACAGGTTGATTTCCTACGAGCAAGTGCTCGACACGCCGGGCTTTGCCCGCATCAAGGTGGGCGTGTCGACTCAGCAAGACGTGCTGCACACCCTGGGGCGCCCGACGGAAACATCGTATCTGTCGCTGCCGAAACTGCACGTCTGGTCCTACCGCTACAAGGAATCGGGCGTGTGGGATTCCATGATGCATGTGCACTTCGACCACGACGGCATCGTGCGCATGATGATGAACGGGCCCGATCCGGCCAAGGAAGAGCGGCGCTTCTTCTGGTGACGAGCATCTTGCACTAAGACTAGCACCTACCCCAAATGCAAATTCTGGGGTCAGACCCGGCGGGTCTGACCCCGACTTACGGCTGCGGGTCGATACGCTCATCCTTGGCATGCAGTTTATTGAGCGCCGACAGATACGCCTTGGCCGACGCGACGATGATGTCGGAATCAAAGCCCACGCCATTGACGATGCGCCCGTCGCGCGACAAGCGCATCGTCACCTCACCCTGCGACTGCGTGCCCGTGCTGATGGCATTGACGGAGAACAGGACCAGCTCGGCGCCGCTGGCGGCCGCGCTTTCAATGGCGTTGACGGTGGCGTCGACGGGGCCGTCGCCCTGCCCTTCACAGCTGCGCTGCTGGCCGCCGACGAGGAATTCCACGCGCGCATGCGGCACGGCGCCCGTCGTCGACTGCTGCGTCAGCGCAACAAAACGGTAGTGCTCACTCTCCTGCGCCTGCTGCTCTTCGCTGACGAGGGCCATGATGTCTTCGTCGAAAATCTCGGATTTCCGGTCGGCCAGCTCCTTGAAACGCAGGAAGGCCGCGTTGACTTCCGCTTCCGATTCCAGAGAAATGCCCAGCTCCTGCAGCCGCTGCTTGAAGGCATTGCGCCCCGACAGTTTGCCGAGCACGATCTTGTTGGCCGTCCAGCCCACGTCTTCGGCGCGCATGATTTCATACGTCTCGCGCGCCTTTAAAATGCCGTCCTGGTGGATGCCGGACGCGTGCGCAAAAGCGTTCGCGCCCACGACGGCCTTGTTCGGCTGCACGGCAAAGCCCGTGATCTGCGACACCATTTTGGACGCCGCCACGATTTGCGTCGTATCGATGCCCACCGTCAGGTTGTAATAGGCGGCGCGCGTACGCAGCGCCATCACCACTTCTTCCAGCGCCGTGTTGCCGGCCCGCTCGCCGAGGCCATTGACCGTGCACTCGATCTGCCGCGCGCCGCCTATCATGACGCCGGCCAGCGAATTGGCGACAGCCAGGCCCAGGTCGTTATGGCAATGGACGGACCAGATGGCCTTGTCGGAGTTCGGTATGCGTTCGCGCAAGCGCTTGATGGTGGCGCCGAAGATTTCGGGCACGGCGTAACCGACCGTGTCGGGGAAATTGATGGTGGTGGCGCCCTCGGCGATCACGCCCTCGAGCACACGGCAAAGGAAATCTTCATCGGAACGGCTGCCGTCTTCGGGGCTGAATTCGATGTCGTCCGTGAACTGGCGCGCAAAGCGCACGGCATTTTGCGCCTGCGTAAGCACTTGCTCTGGCGTCATGCGCAGCTTCATCTGCATGTGCAGGGGCGACGTGGCAATAAAGGTATGGATGCGCTTGCGCTCGGCTGGCGCCAGCGCCTCGGCGGCGCGGGCGATGTCGCGGTCGTTGGCGCGCGACAGCGAGCAGATGGTGGACTCGCGCACGGCGCCGGCAATCGCCCGTATCGATTCGAAATCGCCCTGCGAGGCGGCGGCGAAGCCCGCCTCGATCACGTCGACCTTCATGCGCTCGAGCTGCTTGGCGATGCGCAGCTTTTCCTCGCGCGTCATGGAGGCGCCCGGCGATTGCTCGCCGTCGCGCAAGGTGGTGTCAAAAATGATGAGTCGGTTGCTGGTGGTCATGGCTGCTCCTGGCTGGCTGAAGACTGGCGACGCTACCGACTCGCCGCATTAATGCTCGGGGTCGGTCTGGATGATGCTGACGGGCTTGCCCTTTGCCATGCGCCAGAAAAACACGGCGTAGCCGGACAGGCCATACACGACGAAAATCGGGAACAGCACCTTCGGCGGATCGATGGAAATAAGCGCAAAGAACAATGCCAGCAGGAATACCACGATGAAAGGCACGGACTTGCGGAAATTCACATCCTTGAAGCTGTAGAACGGCACGTTGGTGACCATGGTCAGGCCGGAAAACAGGGCGATCGTCCACGACACCCAGGCCAGCTGGTTGCCGGCAAATTCCAGGTCGTTCATCAGCAGGATAAAGCCGGCCACCATGGCCGCCGCAGCCGGGCTGGGCAAGCCCTGGAAGAAGCGCTTGTCGACCACGGCGATATTCGTGTTGAAGCGGGCCAGGCGCAAGGCGGCGCCGGCGCAATACACGAAGGCGGCCAGCCAGCCCAGTTTGCCCATGCCGCGCAGCGACCATTCGTAGATCACCAGCGCCGGCGCGGCGCCAAACGACACCATATCGGACAGGCTGTCGTACTGGGCGCCGAATTCGCTCTGCGTATTCGTCAGGCGCGCGATGCGCCCGTCCAGGCCGTCGAGGATCATGGCGATGAAGATGGCCCAGGCCGCGTGTTCGAATTTCTGGTTCATGGCCATGACGATGGCGTAGAAGCCGCAAAACAGGGCTGCCGTCGTGAAGGCGTTCGGCAACAGGTAGATGCCGCGGCGGCGCAAGGTTTTCTTGCCAGTGCCATCGCTCACCGGCTGGCGCGCGAATTTGCTGAAGCGGGACGCTTTGGATACTGCGGGAGTGCCGTTCTTGCCTCTACGACGGGGGAAGTTTGCCATGTTGTTCCATATCTTGTGTACTGCGGGGGAATCGGTGCCAGATGGCAGGCGCATGACTGTCACGGCATGCGCCTGCCGATGTTGTCATTATAGAGGAGCCACCGCCAAAGAAAAGCGCGGCGGCGTCAAGCTGACAATATTGATCCCTGTTCAAGCCTTATTTGAACTTGACCTTGGCCACCAGACCCATGTTCAGGGTCGTTTCGCCCGGCTCGAAGCTCGGTTCGGCCACCTGGTTGCCGCCATAGCTTGCAACGTCGGCACTCATGTTGCGCGCGCCGGTCACATTGACGCGCTGCGCATAGTTGCCCGAGCCTTCGAAATCGATGGTGTCGATCACGGCGTCACTGACGTTGCGCCCCATGGCGCCGGCGATGGCGGCCACGCGCTCGTTGAGGTTCTTGTAGGCGGCGGCGATGCGCTGGTCGTCGAGCTTGCGGATGGTGGCGGGCGCCAGGCCGAAGTTCAGACGGTTCAGGGTCAGCACGCCTTGCGCCGCCGACACGGTTTTCGGCAAGGCGGCCAGATTCGTCGTCGTCACCTGCAGGTATTGGCCCACTCGCCAGCCGGTCGGCACTCTGGGTTTGGCGGCGACACCAGGTGGCAGCGGCGCCGTTTCCGGGTACACGGCATACGTGTAGTAGCCCTGGGTCTTCAGCACGGCTTGCGGATCGGCTTTCTTGACGATGGCCGCGCCCTGATTCATCTTCTGGTTCACGCGCGAGGCGGCGGCGGCCTTGTCCTTGTCCTGCTCTTCGACGGCCAGGGTGACGGTCACCTGGTCGTTCGCATGCACCACTTCGCCGTTGGCGGGCACCACCACGAGGGTGCCGGAGGTGGGCAGGATCTGGGCTTGTGCGCTCAGGGCAACGGTAGCGGCGGCTGCAGCCAGCAGTGATTTCATGACGGTCATGGGGTTCTCCTGGAAATATTGGGGGCAAAAACGACCATGGGGCCAACAGCCCCATGATTTTTAAAACAGTCTAACGCGAAAATGTTTCCGCGCTAACGCGCTTACTTGAACTTGACCTTGCCGACGACGCGCATGTCGAGCGTCGTTTCGCCCGGCTCGAAGCTCGGTTCGGCGACGGTGCTGTCTTCGGCCATCTTGGCGCTGCGCATCATCATCGGTGCGGCGGCAGGACGGTTTTCCGTGGCGTAGTTGCCCGAACCTTCGAAGTCCACCGTATCGAGCACGGCGTCGGAGACGTTGCGGCCCATGGCCTTGGCGATGGCGGCCACGCGCTCGTTCAGGTTTTTATACGTGGCGGCGATGCGCTGGTCGTCCAGCAGGCGGATGGTTTCCGGCTTCAGGCCGAAATTCAAGCCATTCAGGGTCAGCACGCCTTGCGCCGCCGACACGGTCTTTGGCAGGGACGCCAGATTGGCCGTCGTCACTTCCAGGTACTGGCCGACACGCCAGGCCGTTGGCAAACGCGGCTTGGCAACGGCACCAGCCGGCAATGGGCGGTCTTCCGGATACACGGGATAAGTGTAGTAGCCGTACGATTTCAATGCCGCCGACGGGTCGGCCTGCTTGACGATGGCGATGCCCTTGTTCATCTTCTGGTTGACACGCGACGCGGCCGCGGCTTTATCCTTGTCCTGTTCTTCGACGGCCAGGGTAGCGACCACCTGGTCATTGACATGCTTGACTTCGCCAAACGCGGGGACGACCACCAAGGTGCCGGAAGTCGGCAAGGATTGAGCTTGCGCGCTCAGGGCAACGGTGGCTGCGGCGGCAACAAGGACGGATTTCATCACGGTCATGGGGGTACTCCTAGGTAGTTAATGTGGCTGACAGCCAGCGAACGGGGCGCTTTTGGCACCCCTTTCGCTTGAGAAACTTGTCAAACTGTGTAGATTCTAACGCCTCATTCATTCCCGTGGCGCAAATTAACAAATCGTCACAAAATGCGCTTGCCAGTCACATCTGCTCACATTTCAACACACTGTCATCATAAATAACAATGTTATTAGTGGCCGACGACTGCGCCGCCGCTGCGCCGGCCCGGCTTGAAACTGTGGCGGTGCGCGCACCAGGCGATCGTCAACGCCACCAGCAGCAAGGCCAACATGGCCCACGGGAACGATGCCGCGCCATAGCTGTCGAGCAGCATGCCACCCGCCAGGCCGCCACCGGCGATGGCCACGTTCCAGATGGTCGCCACCATGGCTTGCGCCACGTCCATGCCGTCGCCGGCCGCGTCCGCCGACGCCGTCTGCAGCAAGGTGCCGGCGCCGCCAAAGGTGATGCCCCAGATGGCCATGCTGACATAAATGACGATGGGGGAGTCCATCGCCAGGCCCAGCGCCACCATCACGAGGGCCAAGGCGGCGATGCAGCCCAGCACCAGCGGGCGCAGCCAGCGGTCGATCAGCTGGCTGACCAGCCAGATGCCGGCCAGGGACCCGATGCCATACACGAGCAGCACCAGGTCGACGCGCGGACGCAAGCCGGACGGCGCCAGGAACGGCGCGATGTAGGTATATAGAATGTTATGCGCCAGCATCCAGGCGACGATCACCGCCAGAATCGGCCGCACGCCCGGGGTCATGAATACCTGTCGGATCGACAGGCGCTCGCCATTCTTTTGCCCCGGATAATCGGGCACGGCCAGCAGTACCCACGCGACCAGCACCACGGCCAGGCCCGACATGATGCCGAAGATGCTGCGCCAGCCCAGCACGCCACCCATCAGGGTGCCCAGCGGCACGCCCAGCGACAGAGCCAGCGGCGTGCCGATCATGGCAATGGCCATCGCCCTGCCCTGCTGTTCGACGCTCACCATGCGGCGCGCGTAGCCGGCCATCAAGCCCCAGGCCAGCCCGGCGGCCATGCCCGTGACGAAGCGCGAAACCAGGGCAACGATATAGTTGGGCGACAGGGCCGTCGCCGTGTTGAAGATCAAAAAGCCGATGATGGCCAGCAGCAAGACATTACGCCGGCGCCAGCCGCTCGTCAGCGCCGTCAGGGGAATGGCCGTCAGGATGGAACCGATGGCGTAGACGGTCACCAACTGGCCCGTCATGACTTCGGAAATACCGAGATCGCGGGCAATCTGCGGCAGCAAGCCGGCCGGCAAGGTTTCCGACAGGAGGGCGAGAAACGCCGTCATGGCCAGGGCCAGCAAGGCCAGCACGGGGAGACGTTCGGAAATGGAAGATTCGGCAGTGCCCGGCATGGGTACTGCGGCGGTAGTGCGGTCGGTCATAGGAGTCCTTCTGGTTGCGCAAGCGGCTCAATAAACTAGCGCCTGGCGTGCAACGAAAGCGGTGATGCGCGTTGCGGTCGGCAGATACCGAAACAGATGCAGTCAAGTATGAAACTGCAAAGGAAGGGCGGGATTATATAGGAATATAAAAAGACAGGAGGCGGGCGAAAAACGTGCGGACGGAAGCAGCCGCGCTCAAGCTGGCGTCATGCAGGCATCATTGGCCGCCTTGCGTGGCGAAAACCAGGCATTCGATTTCGGACTGTACAGGAAGGCGCAGATGACGGCGAACGTTAGCGCGCCAGGCAAGACATTCATCTTGAGCGGCACGGTCGCCAGGCTGAGCGCAATGTCGATCACGCCCCACACCAGATACACGGTGCGCGCGCCACGCTGCCTTTGCAGCATGGCCAGCGCGGCCACCAGGGTAATGCCCAGGCTGGCGAGCAGGATCGCGTATTGCGCCTCGGCGGGAATCGCGCTGTGCGCCATCCACGCCTGCATGGCGGGATCGTTGCGGCCGAGGTAAGCCGACACGAGGGATGACAGAGAACCGATGACCAGAAACCAGCAACTGATGGCAAGCGAGACGGGGCGCTTGACCACATGAAGATTCCCGACAAAAACTTTAGAAAAAACAAGCATGGCGCTGACGGTATTGTTGAATGGACCTGATTGTAACGGATGTTGCCTGCCAAACGCCTGCATAAAAAAAGGTTCTTCGCGGAGAATGGGGGAAGACAGGATTGACGACTGAGCGGGATGTGGAGGCGGAGGCCTGATGTTGGTAGATTGATAGTCGCCAAACAAGTCAATCTGTCAAACCACCGCCATGCTCAATGTTATGTCGTCGCTTCCGTTTTGGGAAGGCCATATTGTCGATTCCGTCCAAGAACAAGAAGACGGCTCCCTGCTGATCGTTCTCCAGGCCTGCCCGGCAAGCGATGCGTTATGTGGGGCATGCCACCAGCCCTGCGCGCTGGTGCATGAGCGCCGAAGGCGCAAGGTACGCGACCGCGACATGTTGGACAAGCGTGTCTGGCTCGACGTGCCAGTACGGCGATTGGATTGTCATCACTGCGATGCGCGCGTCGCCGAGCATATTGCCTGGCTTGATCGACGCGCGCGTATCACACACCGCGTACGCCTCTGGGTCGAGGCGTTGGCGCAGTTGCTCCCCATTGCCCATATAGCCCGCCTCACTGGCCTGCACTGGCATACCATCAAAGAGATTGATCATCGGCGTTTGCAGCACCTGCATGGCGACTTTTCGGCGGAAGGCGTACGCCGTCTAGTCATGGACGAGTTTGCTCTGCACAAGGGGCATCGTTACGCTACCGTGGCCTTGGATGCAGAGCGCATGCGCGTCCTTTGGGTTGGGGAAGGCAATAGCCGAGAGGCGATCCGGCCATTTTTCGAGAGGCTGGGAGAGGAAGGTTGCCAACGAATCGAAGCCGTTGCCATGGATATGAACACGGCCATGGATCTTGAGGTCCGCCAGCAATGTCCGAATGCCGAGGTGGTCTACGACCTGTTTCACGTTGTGGCCCGCTTTGGCCGCGAAGTCGTCGACCGGGTACGCGTTGACCAAGCCAATACCTTACGTGCCGAGCCGAAGGCGCGCCAGGTCATCAAGCGCAGCCGCTGGCTGCTACTACGCAACCGCAACAACCTGAAAGCCGAGCAGGCCATCCAGCTTGAGGAACTGCTCGCTGCCAATCAGCCCTTGGCGACGGTCTACCTACTCAAAACTGAACTCAAAGAGATCTGGTATGCGCCATCGGTCCGGGAAGGTGCTCGCCGATGGAAAGCCTGGCTCAACCTTGCTCTGGAAAGCCAGATCGCACCACTGGTCCAGTTTGCCAAACGCCTCGCCAAATACCGGCGCGGTATCCTCGCTTCGTCCATCTACCCGATGAACTCTTCGGTCCTCGAAGGCGTCAACAACCGCATCAAGGTCATCAAGCGCATGGCCTACGGATTTCGGGATGCATCCTATTTCTTCTTGAAGATCAAGGATGCCTTTCCCGGCAAAACGCGATGAACCTAAAAAAAGCCGGCTTGCGCCGGCTTCTTGTGATGCACTACAACTGCTTAGTTCTTCGACTGGTCAACCATCTTGTTCTTGGCGATCCAAGGCATCATGGCGCGCAGTTTCGCACCCACTTCTTCGATCTGGTGCTCGGACGTCAGGCGGCGGCGCGAGATCAGGGTCGGTGCGCCTGCCTTGTTTTCCAGAATGAAGCTCTTCGCGTATTCGCCCGTTTGAATGTCTTTCAGGCATTGACGCATCGCATCCTTGGTGGCCGACGTCACGACCTTAGGACCGGTCACGTATTCGCCGTATTCGGCGTTGTTCGAGATCGAGTAGTTCATGTTGGCGATGCCGCCTTCATAGATCAGGTCGACGATCAGTTTCAGTTCGTGCAAGCACTCGAAGTACGCCATTTCAGGCGCGTAGCCCGCTTCCGTCAGGGTTTCGAAGCCAGCCTTGATCAGTTCCACGGCACCGCCGCACAGCACGGCTTGTTCGCCGAACAGATCCGTTTCGGTTTCTTCGCGGAAGTTTGTTTCGATGATGCCGGCACGGCCGCCGCCGTTGGCCGATGCGTACGACAGGGCGATATCGCGGGCGATGCCCGATTTGTCCTGGTACACGGCGATCAGGTGGGGCACGCCGCCGCCCTGGGTGTAGGTGGCGCGTACGGTGTGGCCTGGCGCTTTCGGCGCGACCATGATCACGTCCAGATCGGCGCGTGGCACGACTTGGCCGTAATGCACGTTGAAGCCGTGGGCGAAGGCCAGGACAGCGCCTTGCTTGGCGAACGGGGCGATGTTTTCGTTGTAGACCTGAGCGATGTTTTCATCTGGCAGCAAGATCATGATGACGTCGGCCGCTTTCACGGCGTCGTTGACTTCCGCCACTTTCAGACCGGCTTGCTCGACCTTGGTCCATGAAGCGCCGCCCTTGCGCAGGCCGACGGTGACGTTGACGCCCGAATCGTTCAGGTTTTGTGCGTGTGCGTGGCCTTGCGAACCGTAGCCGATGATGGCAACGTTTTTGCCTTTGATCAAGGAGAGGTCAGCGTCTTTGTCGTAAAAAACTTTCATGGTATTTCCTATATATTTGATGATGCGTTGTTGTTTTAAATGCGACGCCAGGGCCGCTTAGTACTACTAGTCTTTTTATACTTTGAGGATGCGTTCGCCGCGGCCGATACCGGAACCACCGGTACGGACGGTTTCCAGAATGGCGGCGCGGTCGATCGAATCGATGAACGCGTCGAGCTTGACCTTGTTGCCGGTCAGTTCGATCGTGTACGTCTTTTCGGTGACATCGATGATGCGGCCACGGAAGATATCGGCGGTACGCTTCATTTCCTCGCGTTCCTTGCCCACGGCACGAACCTTGATCAGCATCAACTCGCGTTCAATATGCTGGCCTTCGGTCAGGTCCACCACCTTGACCACCTCGATGAGGCGGTTCAAGTGCTTGGTGATCTGCTCGATGATGTCGTCCGAACCGCTGGTGACGATGGTCATGCGCGACAGGGTCGAGTCTTCCGTCGGCGCCACCGTCAATGTTTCGATGTTGTAGCCGCGTGCCGAGAACAGGCCCACCACGCGCGACAGGGCGCCCGCTTCGTTTTCCAGCAAGACAGAAATAATATGGCGCATGATTAGAGATCCTCCGAACCGAGCATCATTTCGGACAGGCCCTTGCCGGCTTTCACCATTGGCCACACGTTTTCGGACTGGTCGGTAATGAAGTTCATGAATACCAGCCTGTCTTTCATGCCAAACGCCTCTTTCAGGGCGCCGTCGACGTCGCCCGGTTTTTCAATTTTCATGCCCACGTGGCCGTACGCTTCCGCCAGCTTTTCGAAGTCGGGCAGCGAATCCATGTACGACTCGGAATAGCGCGAACCGTAATCGATTTCCTGCCACTGGCGCACCATGCCGAGGAAGCGGTTGTTGAGCATGATGATCTTCGGCGTCAGGTGGTACTGCTTGCACGTGGCGAGTTCCTGGATGCACATCTGGATCGAACCTTCACCCGTGATGCAGGCAACGGTGGCGTCCGGATTGGCCATCTGCACGCCCATGGCGTACGGCAAGCCGACACCCATGGTGCCCAGGCCGCCGGAATTGATCCAGCGGCGCGGCTTGTCGAAGCCATAATATTGCGCCGCCCACATCTGGTGCTGGCCCACGTCGGACGTGATGAAGGCGTCGCCCTTGGTGATCTGGAACACCTTTTCCACCACCGATTGCGGCTTGATGACCAGGTCGGAGGTCGGGTATTTCAGACATTCGCGGCCACGCCATTCGGCGATCTGCTTCCACCAGTTGCTCAAAGCATTGACATTCGGCTTGGCTTCGGCCGCGTCCAGTTGCGCGAGGAACTCGATCAGCACGTCCTTGACGTTGCCGACGATGGGGATATCGACCTTGACGCGCTTGGAAATCGACGATGGATCGATGTCCACGTGGATGATCTTGCGCGGATGCGAGGCGAAATGTTTCGGGTTGCCGATCACGCGGTCATCGAAACGGGCGCCGATGGCGATCAGGACGTCGCAGTTCTGCATCGCCATGTTCGCTTCATAGGTGCCGTGCATGCCGGGCATGCCGACATACTGCTCGCTCGAGGCGCGGTAGCCGCCCAGGCCCATCAAGGTGTTGGTGCACGGGAAACCCAGGCGGTCGACCAGCTTGTTCAGCTCTGCCGAGGCATTCGCCAGGATAACGCCGCCACCCGTGTAGATCATCGGGCGTTCGGCTTGCAGCAACAGCTGCACGGCCTTGCGGATCTGGCCCGAGTGGCCCTTGTCGACGGGACGGTAGGAACGCATCTCGACTTCCTTCGGATAGTCGAAATGGCATTTGTGCATGCTGATATCCTTGGGGATATCGACCAGCACGGGTCCCGGACGGCCGGTACGGGCGATGAAGAAGGCTTTCTTGATCGTCGCTGCCAGGTCCTTGACGTCCTTGACGAGGAAGTTGTGCTTGACGACGGGGCGCGTGATGCCGACCGTGTCGCATTCCTGGAACGCATCCTGCCCGATGGCGTGGCTCGGCACCTGGCCGGAGATCACCACCATGGGAATCGAGTCCATGTACGCGGTGGACAAGCCCGTGACGGCATTCGTGACGCCCGGACCGGACGTGACGATGGCGACACCGACCTTGTTCGAGCTGCGCGAATAGGCATCGGCGGCGTGGATCGCGGCCTGCTCGTGGCGTACCAGGATATGCTGGAATTTGTTTTGCTGGAAGATGGCGTCGTAGATGTAGAGTACGGCTCCGCCCGGGTATCCAAAGACGTGCTCGACGCCTTCTTCAGCCAGACAGCGCACGACAATTTCTGCGCCGGTAATGGGTCCTGCTGCTGCTTCGGTATTCATGAAACATTCCTTTCAAGGTCCATTGGAGATTGATCGGATGTTCTTTCCTGACGAAGTTCGCCGTGCGCGACAGTGCTCCTGCTTCCCTTTTCATGCGGTCACGACATTTCTTTGGGCACCCATAGATACCTTACAAAACAACGCTTAACGCAACTCGTTTGGCCGGAGTTTCTGTGGCGCCTGTACGAACCGCTCGCGCTTGTGGCGCGGGTTAGAACAAACTGCCTACAAATGAAAGCGCGTCTTGCCGCGGATGGCCTTGTGTGCCGGTCGCGACCTGACCATAGGGCTTTGGGGTGTTCAAAGCGTCCCATACGTTATCGCGTTGCACCATTATGGTCAAGGAAAATGTCAGGCGAAAGGCCAATTCGCCCGCACGCTGTGCAAAAACCCTGCGGAAACGCACATTTTTTGCTAGCATGCACGGGGTTGCAAAAAGCATACCCGCCCCCATTTCGCCCACCGCTCCCAGCAGCCGCTAAGATCCCCATACCGCATGGCAACAGACAAAGAATTATCCGACTTTCTAGAAAATGTCGAGCGGCGCGCTTTCAAGCAGGCCGCCTACGCGGTCCGCAAGGAAGAATCGGCACTCGACATCGTGCAGGACGCCATGATCAAGCTGGCCGAGAAATACGGCGACAAGCCGGCCGCCGAACTGCCGATGCTGTTCCAGCGCATCTTGCAGAACACCATCCTTGATTATTTCCGCCGCGAAAAAGTTCGCAACACCTGGGTCAGCCTGTTTTCCGGCATGAAGCCCTCGGGCGACGAGCATGAAGATTTTGATATACTTGATACTTATGAATCGGAACAGGGCTCGAGTGCCGCCGAATCGTCGGCCGACCAGGTCGAACGCGCGCAAATCCTTGATTTGATTGATGCAGAGGTACAAAAACTGCCCTCACGTCAACGCGAAGCCTTCCTCATGCGTTACTGGCAGGACATGGATGTGGCTGAAACAGCGGAAGCGATGGGTTGCTCCGAAGGTAGCGTGAAAACACATTGCTCTAGAGCTACCCACACGCTCGCCGAATCGCTGAAAGCCAAGGGAATTAAATTATGAACACCGACGATCTCAATTTCGCTTACAAAGTGCGCCATGCACTGAACGAAAAACTCGACGACCTGCCCGCATCGGCCACCGATCGCCTGGCAGCGGCACGCAAGCTGGCCTTGTCGCGCAAGAAGGCTGACGCCCCTGCCGCCGTCGCCGTGCGCCAGAACGTGTTCGCCGGCGTGACCAGCAGCCTGTTCGTCGAGCCGCTGTCGTGGCTGGGCCGCATGAGCGTCATCATCCCCCTGCTGCTGCTCGTTGGCGGCCTGGTGGGCATCTATCAGTTTGAGCAGGAACAACATATTGCCGAACTGGCAGAAATCGACGCGGCCGTCCTGTCGGACGAATTGCCGCTGTCCGCCTATATGGACCATGGCTTCAACGCCTACCTGACGAAACGCGAGCAATAAATGGCACGCACGAGCGTACGCAAAGGCTGGCTGGCTGGCGGCATCGGCCTGGGTGCGTGCGCCCTGGCGGGCGCCGCCTGGGTAGGCGCGCAGCAACATGCCGCGCCCGCCGCACCTCCCGTGGTGGCAGCGCCCGTGGTGGTGCCGGTGCCGGCCGTCAAGCCCGGTTCGCCCCGCACGGGCGGCAAGGGCGGCACGCCGAAGGCTGGCGAGAATCCATCATGGAACAAGCTGTCGCGCGCGCAACAGGAAGCCCTGCAACCGCTGGCGGGCGAATGGAACAAGCTGGAACCGCTGCGCAAGCAGAAATGGCTCGATATCGCCAGCCGTTTTGCCTCCATGACGGCGGACGAGCAGATCCGCGTGCATGACCGCATGCGCGAATGGGTCAAGCTGACGCCGGAACAGCGCCGCCTCGTGCGCGAAAACTATACGCGCACGAAGAAGATTGATCCGGGTCAAAAAACCGCGCAATGGGAGCAATACCAGCAATTGCCCGAAGAGCAAAAGAAAAAGCTGGCGACGGAACTCGTGCCGAAAAAACCGCTGGGCAAGGTGCCTGCGATCAATTCGACCACGACCAAGCCGCCCGTGCTCATGGCGCCCGCCACGCCGGCAGCGCCTGCCGCCGTGCCTGCCCTGTCGCCCGCTCCCGCAGCGACGGCCGTGCCGGCTGGCGATCCTGCCGCCACCACGCCACCAGCCGCCGTGCCCGTCACGCCACCTGCCACGCCCGCCCCACTGCCAACCAATGCCAAATAGCATGCCTGCCGCCAGCATCATCTCTCATCCCACGATTAAACGCCGCCTGATTTCCATGGTGTACGAGTCGCTGCTGGCCCTGGCCGTGCTGTTTTTGCCGTTTCTGCTGTTTGAACTGGCCGTGCAAGGCGCGCATACGCCGTTGACGGAACACATGCGCCAATGCCTGGCCTTCCTCGTCATGGGCGCGTATTTCATCCATCAATGGAGCCGCGAAGGGCAAACCCTGGCCATGAAGACGTGGCGCCTGAAAGTCGTGCTGCCGGGCCACGCCCATGTACCGCTGCGCGTGGCCGCCTACCGCTATGTCCTGTCATGGATGTGGCTGCTGCCCGCGCTCGTGGCGGCGTATGCCTTCGACCTGCAGCACTGGACGGCCCTGGGCGCCATCGGCGTGGGCATCCTGGCCTGGTCCAGCACGGCCCTGTTCACGGGCAATGGTCAATTCCTCCACGACAAGCTGGCGGGCACACAGATCGTGCAATTGCCGGCCCCTGCGAAGAAGCCAAAGAAAGTCGCCGCCTGAGTTTTTACGCCGCTTGACCTGGGTCATTGAAGCGCCACGGGGGCTCTGCGATCATGGCATGCCATGAAGAATACCGCCCCCCTCCCCCACACACGCTTCGCCCCCTACCGCGAGGAAGTCTGCAGCGAAGACGAAGTCAAGCATCTCGTCCACACCTTTTATGCGGCCGCGCGCGATGACGCCATGCTGGGCCCCATCTTTGCCGCCGAGGTCAAGGATTGGGATGCTCACCTGGCAACATTGATCGATTTCTGGTCAGGCTTGCTGCGCGGTACCATGCGCTACCACGGCAAGCCGCTGGCCCAGCACGCGCAAATGGAAAACCTCACGCCCTGCATGTTCCGCCGCTGGCTGACCCTGTTCTTTGCCACGACGGAAAGCATGGGCAACCCGGCCCTGCAGGAAAAGGCCGATACCATCGCCTTGAATATCGCCGAGCGGCTCTGGAAAAGCTTTGCGGAAAGCCATTCAATACAAATGCATCTCGAAGCAAACAAGCAGCCTCACGACGCCTGAGAAAACCGTAGCGAGCGGAAGCTAGTTGTGGCTAAGAAGCGCAACTGTACTCTAGTACAGTGAGCATCGCAGGCCGCAAATAGCGACGCGCAGTAGGTTTGCTCAGGTGTTCCTAGAACCGCTCGTAACCCTGCAAGTAACGCCATTGCCCTACGGGCATGGCGCCCATCGGGATGCGGCCGATGCGTAAGCGCTTCATGGCGACGACGTCCAGTCCCACCATCTTGCACATATGGGCGATCTGGCCCGGCTGCACGTTTTTCAGGGCGAAACGCAAGCGCGTTTCATTTTGCCAGCTGACCTTGATCGGCGGCAAAGGCTTGCCATTGAAGGGCAAGCCGTGATTGAGCAGCGCCAGGCCGTTTTCCATAATGTCGCCCGACACTTCCACGATGAATTCCTGCTCCACCGTTTTCGCTTCGTCAACCAGTTTGCGGGCGACGCGGAAATCCTGCGTGAACACCAGCAGGCCGGACGCCATGGTGTCGAGCGGATTGGTGATGGTCAAACCGATCAGGTGGCGCTTGAGGAAGCGCGTGACGGAGCTGGGCGCCACATTGTCCGGCGTGAAAATCTCTTCGGGACGCAAACAGCTCAATGCGGGCTTCCCCTCGCTGCCGATACCGCCGTTAATCCCAGCCGGCTTGTGTAGCAGAATCGTCACGGGCGGCATCTCATCGAGGGTCGCGTTCGGCAGCAGTACCACTTCCTGGTTGTCCGCCACGCGCGCGCCCGACTCTTCCACCAGCACGCCATCGACCGTCACCCAGCCGCCCTCGATATACAGCTCGGCCTCGCGGCGCGAACAGGGCACGTCTTCAGACAGGCGTTTGGCCAGGCGGACGGTGGGCATTTCGATTGGTGTGGTCATGGGGATGCGCAAAAAGCAAGGGGGAGAAAGCCGGTATTGTAACCGACCCGCTCCTCCCTTTTTGTTGATTGCGCTGGTGGCTGTCGGATTACGCTGCGCTAATCCGACCTACCCGACCGCCGCGGCGGTGGCGGATATGGCAGGTTGGATTAGCGGAACGCGTAATCCAACAATCAGGCCGTGGCCTTGGCCAATTCCTCGGCAAAGAAACGGTGGCCCATCTCTTCCAGGCCCAGAGTCTGCAGCACTTCCTGCAGGCGTTCCGTCGGGCGCTGGCGCGGCAGATTTTTATAACTGGCGATGATCAGTTCATTCTTCATCGAATGCTCCCAGCCCACCAGTTCCGTCACGCTGACCTGGTAGCCGTGCGCTTCCAGCTGCAGGCAGCGCAGCACGTTGGTGATCTGGCTGCCGAACTCGCGCGTGTGCAGCGGATGGCGCCACAGTTCCGTCAAGACGCTCTTGCCCAGGCTTTTGCCCTTGTTCTTCTTCAGCACGGACGCGACTTCCGCCTGGCAGCATGGCACCAGCACCATGAATTTCGCCTTTTTCTTCAAGGCGAAGTGGATCGCGTCATCGGTGGCCGTGTTGCACGCATGCAAGGCCGTAACGATGTCGATCTGCTGGGGCAGCAAGTTCGACTCCGTCGATTCGGCCACGGAGAGCGGCAGGAACGACATGCCGGGGAACTTGAATTTCTTCGCCAGCTCCTGCGAGCGCTGCACCAGCTCTTCGCGCGTCTCGATGCCGTAGATGTGCGAGCCGTCGTTGCCGTTCTTGAAGAACAGGTCGTACAGGATGAAGCCCAGGTAGGATTTGCCGGCGCCGTGGTCCACCAGAGAGACGCCAGGGTGGTCGAGCTGCACTTCGCGCAGCAGCGGTTCGATGAACTGCGTCAGGTGGTACACCTGCTTGAGCTTGCGGCGGCTGTCCTGGTTCATCTTGCCGTCGCGCGTCAGGATGTGCAGTTCCTGCAGCAAGGCGACCGACTGGCCATCCTTGATCTCGGGCATGTTGCTGGCGGCCGTGATGACGTCTTTCGGCGCAGCGACTGCGGTGGCGGCGGTTGCCGCGCCCTTAGCGCGCTTCATCGATCCACGCCATCTGTATCGCTTCGAGCACTTTTTCGCCGCCGCGCGTGTGGTCATCGTCGAAGCCGTCCAGTTCCACCACCCAGTTATGCAGGTCGGTGAAGCGCACGGTCAGGGGATCGATGTCCGGATGCGTGTCATACAGCGCTTCGGCGATCGCAGTGATGTCGGACCATTTCATGTTAGTGGCTGCCTTCGCTAACCTGATTGATCGTGTATTTCGGGATTTCAACGACGAGGTCGGCCTCGGCCACGATGGACTGGCACGACAGGCGCGACACGGCTTCCAGGCCCCAGGCCTTGTCCAGCATGTCTTCTTCCAGTTCCGTCGCTTCGTTCAAGGATTCGATGCCTTCGCGGACCAGCACGTGGCACGTGGTGCAGGCGCACGATTTTTCGCAGGCGTGTTCGATGTCGATGTCGTTTTCCAGCAGGATGTCGCAGATGGACTTGCCGGCAGGTGCTTCGATGACGGCGCCGTCCGGGCAAAGCTTGGCGTGCGGCAGGATAACGATTTGTGGCATGGTTTCTTCTTTCAGTCTGTCATTCGGAGCGCGGCCGCAGTTTCGGCGGCGCGCTGTTCAATTAGTCTTGTACGACCTGGTCCAGGGATTTGCCCGTCAAGGCAGTGCGCACGCTGCGGTCCATGCGGCGCGAGGCGAAATCCTCGGTACCGTCGGCGAGCAGCTCGATCGCCAGCTTCAAGGCCTGGTGGTCGATGGCGCCGCTTTGCGACTGCACGATGGCGTCGCGCACCCGGTTCATCAAGCCATCCACGACAACGCGTTCGTCCGCGTCGAGCAAGCCGCCGTCTTCATCGAGCGCCGACTGCGTGGCCAGCAGGATGCGTTCCGCTTCCACCTGCTCTTCGCGCAGCGCGCGCGCCACCATGTCGACGTCGGCCGACGTGTAGGAATCCTGCAGCATGCGCGCGATGTCGTCGTCGCCCAGGCCATACGCGGGCTTGACGCTGATCGACGCTTCCACACCCGAGCGCAATTCGCGCGCCGAGACGGACAGCAAGCCGTCCGCATCGACCTGGTAGGTGATGCGGATGCGCGCGGCGCCCGCCACCATCGGCGGAATGCCGCGCAGCTCGAAGCGCGCCAAGGAACGGCAGTCGCTGACCAGTTCGCGCTCGCCCTGCAGCACGTGCACGGCCAGGGCCGTCTGGCCATCCTTGAATGTCGTGAATTCCTGCGCACGGGCGCACGGAATCGTCGAATTGCGGGGGATGATTTTTTCCACCAGGCCGCCCATGGTTTCGATACCCAGGGAGAGCGGGATCACGTCCAGCAGCAGCCAGTCGTCGCCGGCGGCGCGGTTGCCAGCCAACAAGTTCGCCTGGATGGCGGCGCCCAGCGCCACCACTTTATCGGGATCGATGTTCGCGTGTGGCGTCGTGTGGAAGAATTCGCTCACGGCGCGCTGCACGTGCGGCATGCGCGTGGCGCCGCCCACCATCACCACGCCGTCGACGTCGTCCGCATCCACGTTCGCGTCGCGCAGGGCTTTCTTGATGGCGTTCATGGTCTTGGCCACCAGGTGCTGCGTCATGGCGGCAAAGTCGGCAGCCGTGACGCGCAGGTGGATTTCTTCGCCCGAGTTCAGCTTGGCGTCGATCGTCGTTTCCGGCTTGGTCGACAGCAGCTCCTTGATCTCGCGCGCCTTCACCATCAGGATGGCCGTGTCTTCGTCCGACAGCGGCGCCAGCTTGGCCTGCTCGCTGATCCAGCAGAACAGGCGGCGGTCGAAATCGTCGCCGCCCAGGGCCGAATCGCCGCCCGTGGACAGCACTTCGAACACGCCCTTGCTCAGTTTCAGGATAGAGATGTCGAAGGTGCCACCGCCGAGGTCATACACGGCGTACACGCCTTCGGACGCATTATCGAGGCCATACGCGATGGCGGCGGCCGTCGGCTCGCTCAACAGGCGCAGCACATTGATGCCGGCCAGCTGCGCCGCATCTTTCGTTGCCTGGCGCTGCGCGTCGTCAAAGTAGGCGGGCACGGTGATCACGGCGCCGACCAGGTCGTCGCCCAGCGCATCTTCCGCGCGCTGGCGCAAGGTCGCGAGGATTTGCGCCGACACTTCGACGGGGCTTTTCACGCCGGCCACGGTTTTCAGCTGCACCATGCCAGGCGTATCCTGGAAATCGTAAGGCAGGTTTTCCGCGTAGGCGATGTCGGCCAGGCCCCGGCCCATGAAGCGTTTCACGGACACGATGGTGTTCTTCGGGTCGGTCGTTTGCGCGGACAGGGCCTTGTAGCCGATGTTCGCGTGGCCATTCGGCAGGTAGCGCACGACGGACGGCAGCAGGGAGTGCCCTTCCTCGTCGTTGAGCACCTCGGGAATGCTGTTGCGGACGGTCGCGACCAGGGAATTGGTGGTACCCAGATCGATGCCGACGGCCAGGCGGTGCTGGTGCGGCGCGGTCGACATGCCTGGTTCGGAAATTTGCAGAAGTGCCATTGTATTCGTGCCTCGATTAATTTTTTGCGTGATGCGGTTGATGCCTGTCGCGCATTATAAGTCGCGCGCCAGACTGGCGCTTGGCACGCCGGTCAAGCTATCCGGAGATCAGACTTCAATCGCCTCATAGGCAAAACGGACTTCCTCGCCGAATTTGTCGAGGAACATCAGGGCGCGCACGCTTTGCGCGGCATTGACATAGTCGGCGGCGTCGAGCTGGGCCGCCACCTGGGCCAGCAAGGCCTTGCGTTCGCCGCGCAGCTGGCGGTCCAGGGCGTCGAGCGCGTCGGCATCCTTGCCGGCACGCGCATCGCCCAGTTCTTCGCGCCATTCCATCTGCTGCATCAGGAAACTGACCGGCATGGCTGTGTTCGATTCCGTCTGCAAGTCGACGCCATTGAGTTCGCACAGGTATTGCGCGCGTTTTTGCGGGCTTTTCAAGGTTTGGTAGGCTTCATTGGCGCGTGTGGCCCATTGCATCGCCACGCGCTTTTCAGCGCTGCTGGCGTTGATGAAGCGGTCCGGGTGGACCTTGCCCTGCACGTCGCGGTAGGCCGCGTCGAGCGCGCTCATGTCGAGCGAGAACTGCGCCGGCAACTGGAATAATTCGAAGTGGTTTTGCATAATGGTCAGTGGTCGCTGTACCGCAATCGATGGGTACAGCGCACCGACCGGGGTCTTGCCAGCTGTTTAAATCCTGAAGGACTCGCCGCAGCCGCAGGCGTCTTTTTCGTTCGGATTGTGGAACTTGAAACCTTCGTTCAAGCCTTCGCGCGCAAAATCGAGTTCCGTGCCGTCGATGTAAGGCAAGCTTTTCGGGTCGACGAAGACTTTCACGCCGTGTGATTCGAAGACGCTGTCTTCGGCCGCCGCTTCATCGACATATTCGAGCTTGTAAGCCAGGCCCGAGCAGCCCGTGGTCCGCACGCCAAAGCGCAAACCCATGCCCTTGCCGCGCCGTTCGATATAACGGTTGATGTGCTTCGCCGCTTTTTCGGTCAGTGTGATCATGTATTTCTCCGTAACTGCCCCGGCCTTGCGGCTGGGGCTGGCTACCAACGTTTAAGCTGCTGCCGGGTGACGGGTTTGATAATCCAGTACCGCCGCCTTGATGGCATCTTCCGCCAGGATCGAGCAGTGGATCTTCACTGGCGGCAGGGCCAGTTCTTCGGCGATCTGCGTGTTCTTGATGGCCAGCGCCTGGTCCAGGGTCTTGCCCTTGACCCATTCCGTTACCAGCGAGCTCGACGCGATGGCCGAACCGCAGCCGTAGGTCTTGAATTTCGCATCTTCGATCAAGCCATCGGCGCCGACCTTGATCTGCAGTTTCATCACGTCGCCGCAGGCAGGCGCGCCGACCATGCCGGTGCCGATGGTTTCATCACCCTTGTCGAAAGCGCCCACGTTGCGCGGGTTTTCGTAGTGATCGAGTACTTTGTCCGAGTAAGCCATTTTGATGCTCCTTTAATATTCTTGCCGGCCCCGTCAACAGGGGCCACGGTGTTGGTTAGTGGGCTGCCCATTGAATCGAATTGATGTCGATTCCGTCCTTGAACATGTCCCACAGCGGCGACAGTTCGCGCAGCTTGTGTACTTTCGATTTCAGCAGGTTCACGGCGAAGTCGATGTCTTCCTCGGTCGAGAAGCGGCCGATGGTGAAGCGGATCGAGCTGTGCGCCAGTTCGTCGCTGCGGCCCAGGGCGCGCAGCACGTACGATGGTTCCAGGCTGGCCGAGGTGCAGGCCGAACCGGACGACACGGCGATATCCTTGATCGCCATGATCAGCGACTCGCCTTCGACGTAGTTGAAGCTCACGTTCAGGTTGTGCGGCACGCGGTGATCCATGTCGCCGTTGATGTAGACTTCTTCGATCTCTTGCAGGCCCTTGGCCAGACGGTCGCGCAAGGCCTTGATGCGGCCGATTTCGCTGTCCATTTCTTCCTTGGCGATGCGGAACGCTTCGCCCATGCCGACGATCTGGTGCGTTGGCAGGGTGCCCGAGCGCAGGCCGCGCTCATGGCCGCCACCGTGCATCTGCGCTTCCAGGCGCACGCGCGGCTTGCGGCACACGTACAGGGCGCCCACGCCTTTCGGGCCGTAGGTTTTGTGTGCGGTGAAGGTCATCAGGTCGACCTTGGTCTTTTGCAGGTCGATGACGACCTTGCCCGTCGCTTGCGCGGCGTCGCAATGGAAGATGATGCCTTTCGAGCGGCAGAACACGCCGATCTCGTCGATCGGCTGGATCACGCCGATTTCGTTGTTTACCAGCATGACCGACACGAGGATGGTGTCCGGGCGCACGGCCGCGGCCAGCTGCTCGACGGTGATCAGGCCGTTGTCCTGCGGTTCCAGGTACGTGGCTTCAAAGCCGATGCGTTCCAGTTCGCGCACGGTGTCGAGTACCGATTTGTGCTCGGTCTTGACGGTGATGATGTGCTTGCCCTTGGTCTTGTAGAACTGTGCCGCGCCCTTGATGGCCAGGTTGTTGCTTTCCGTCGCGCCGGAAGTCCAGATGATTTCGCGCGGATCGGCGTTCACCAGGGCCGCCACGTGGCCGCGTGCCTCTTCCACGGCTTTTTCCGCCGTCCAGCCATACATGTGGCTGCGCGATGCCGGATTGCCGAACTGCTCGCGCAGGTAAGGAATCATCTGCTCGGCGACGCGGGGATCGATCGGCGTGGTGGCCGAGTAATCCATGTAGATCGGGAAATGCGGTGCGGTTTCAAAGTGCACTTGGCCTACGTTTTTTTCTGGGGCGTTCATCAATAACTCCTGCAATCAGCAACTTAGTATTTTGTAATATTCAACCGATGGCGGCGTGGTTACGATGCATCACCATCACGCTTTGTTCGGCAATCTTTTGTCTCTGCTGGTCGACCAGGTCCTGCAAGGACACAGAATCCAGATAATCGACCATTTTTTCGTTGAGTGTGGACCACAATTCATGTGTCATGCAGCGCGCACCCGTAGCCGCGTCGGCGCCGTGGCAATGTTCCTTGCCGCCGCACTGCGTGGCGTCCAGCGGTTCATCGACAGCGATGATAATGTCGGCCACCGTCACCTTGTCCGCACGGCGCGCCAGGCTGTAGCCGCCGCCCGGGCCACGGATCGATTCGACGATCTCATGGCGGCGCAGCTTGCCGAACAGCTGTTCCAGGTAGGACAGGGAAATCGACTGGCGCTGGCTGATGCCGGACAAGGTGACCGGACCTTTACCCTGGCGCAGGGCAAGATCGATCATCGCAGTCACGGCAAAACGGCCTTTTGTAGTCAGACGCATACATCCTCGGTTCAACTAGTTTAAAATATTGCGGCTTTTCAACTTCTCAAACCCTGAGTAGTTGAATGATTTAGTCAAGTATAACAAATTCGGCGGGGTTTGTCAGAGCGCCCCTCGATGACCACAGGGCTGGCAGGGGCATGGCCGGCCGCGCCGGGCGCGGCGGCATCAGGAAAACAACAGTACCGCTCAAGCACGTAAAGCGCTGCGCACTTTCATCAACTCGAAACCGAGCAAGTTCAAGCCGTCCCAGCTGGCGGGATCGTCGATGCGCGGATTGTCCGACGCCAGGCCCACGCCCCAGATACGGTCGACGGGACTGGCTTCGACGATCACGCGCTCGCCCGTGCCCAGCAGAAACTTGCGCAGCGCGGCCTTTTGCGAGAACTTGGCAAAGTTGCCATCGAAGACGATGCCGGCACGTGCCGCTTCCCACACCTTGGCGTCAAAGTTCGCCACTTCGCGCCCCAGTTTTTTCACTTCCGACGGCCGCGCGGCCGCCACGATGCGCGCCTGCACGGCCGTGTCGCCAAACAGGGCTGCCTTTTGCGCCATCATGTAGTGCTCGGCCGTCGCATACGTGACGCCGGCCAGGCTGAAGGGCGACGGGAACCACTGGCTGAAGCAGCTTTTGTCGGGCACCTGCGGCTGCGCCGGCGTGTGGCCCCAGAAATACAGATAGTCGGGCACGCCGCCTGCCGCGATCCACGCCTTCAATTCTTCCACGTTACTGATTTGCATATTCCCCGCACTTCCGCCAGATGGCGTCAATTCAATCTCAAGCACGCAATAGTTGCATCGGGCCAAACAAGGCCTGCATGTCACGATTGCCGATAAAGGACAGATTATACGGATGTTCGGCCGTCACCTGCGGCAAGGACGCCGCCACCGGCAGACGTTTGATGAGCTCGGCAATCTTGCCCCACAACACCAGCTGCGGCAAGGCCGCCCCGCCCTGCTGCGCCAGCGCTTCGAGCACCACCTGCAGGAAAGGCAGCCAGCCGCGCGCATCCTGCACGGGCGGCACGTGGGCACGGAACACCAGCGCCGCGTTGAGCAGCAGGAAGCCCTGCTCCGTCATCTTGCGCTGCAGGTCGGGCAAGGTCTGGATCACGCCGCTGCCAGGCAGTTGCGCGGCGGCCGCCACGGGCGCCATGGCCACACCGGACGTGTCGCCGCCCTGCAGCTGGCCATCGGCCACCAGCAGCATCTTCATGAAGTTGCGCAGCGAAGTGGCGCGGTTGACGGGCTTCGACAGCCCAGTGGCCGACCACAGACTGCCGACGGCGCCATCCATGAAGCACACGCCCGTGGCACTGTCGGCGCGCGGATACGGCCCCTCGCCCACCAGCACGTAGCGCACCTGCGCCAGCGGCAGGGCAAAGGCGGCGAACAGCCGGCCCTGCGTGGGCAGGTAATCGTCGATGGCCAGCGCCGGCAGGTAGGCGGGATCGGCCGCCATCACGGCGTGCAAGCCGCGCAGCAGGATGGGACGCCAGGAAGCGTGCGCCAGGGACAGGGCATCGGTGATGCTGGCAGGAACGGTTGTTGCAGTCATGGCGCGTAAAATATTTGGGCAAACGCAAATTGTAGCGCACCGGTACGCCTGCATTGTTGAATGAGCATACCCCCACATTTCACAGCAATACCAATATCGCAACAACCGTATCAAAAATTGCATGCCACCTGCGCCAATCGAGGCCGGCAATGCTAGACTGGTTTCCTTGGAACTTGAGCCACATCAAGAAATAGTGCTTACCGGATTCTTCAATCCACTAACGCTCATTGCGCCTGGGCAAGTTCTCAACACACTGCCCTGCCCATGCCCCGTCCCTACCTCACACGATTGCGCGCCGCGATACGCTTGCCCTGCCTGAGCTTTCTACTATGGCTATGCTGCAACGCACCCGTCCATGCGCAGGACCTGGCGGAGATCAGCGCACCGCGTTTTGCGCCAAGGCAAGTGCTGGTACTGTATTCGCTGGGCAGCGATGCCTCCTCGCAGTGGCAAACGCTGATCCACAAGGGCATGAGCGCCGAACTGGCCAACGAGAACTGGCGCCTCGCGCCCGGCATCTATGAGGAGCGGCTCGATTCCGTGCGCGTGGGCGAGCAGCCTGCCGTAGCCGGGCTGGAAACCTATCTGCACACCAAGTACAGGATGGTGCAGTTCGACGCCATCATCACGGAAAACTACCTGGCGGCCCAGTTCCTGAGGCAGCACCCAAATCTGTTTCCCGGCGTACCCCGCTACTATGTGAATCAGGGACGGCAGGACTGGGTACCTGCCGACGGCATCAATCTCGATGTGCGCCACGATTTTGGCAAGGCCATCGCCGTCATGCTGCAAGTGACGCCAAGGCTGCGCCATATCGCCGTCGTCGGCGACGGCAGCGCACGCGGCCAGGCGTGGATCGCCGCCATCCGCGCCGCCATTGCGCCCTACCAGGACCGGCTCAAGGTCGAGTTCTGGGATCACCTGAGCCAGGAAGAGTTGTGGCGCCGCACCGGCACGCTGGGAGAAGGCAGCGCCATCTACCTGCTGCCCGTCTACCGCGACGAACTGGGGCAGCGCACCACGCCGCCCGTCATGGCGCGCGACCTGGCCGCGCGCAGCGCCGTGCCCATTTTCACCAGCGTGGAATCGCTGATACTGCCCGGCGTGGTGGGCGGCTATGTCATCAGCGGCGAGAAAGTCGGGCGCACCATTGCGCGCATCCTGCTGGGCAGAACGCCGGACCCAGATGGCATGCAGGCGTATATCTTCGACGATGCGGCGGTACAGCGTTTCGGCTTGCGCAACCTGCCCGGCGAGGCGCGCATCCTGAACCGGCCACAGGGAGTGTGGGCGCAATACCACTGGCAGATCATCGCCGGGCTGTCGCTGATCGCGCTGCAAGCGGCGCTGATCACGGCCCTGCTGCTGGCCCAGCGCAGCCGCCGCGCCAGCGTGGCGACCCTGCATGCGGAGCGCGACATGCTCGAGGAACGTGTCTTGCAGCGCACCCTGGAACTGCTGGTGGCCAACTCCCGGCTGGAGCAGCAAGCCACGACCGACCCGCTGACGGGCCTGGGGAACCGCCGCATGATGACCCTGCGGCTGACAGAGGAGCTTGAGCGCGCCCAGCGCTTCGGCCATACGCTGTCGCTGCTGATGATCGATATCGACCACTTCAAGCGCATCAATGACGGCCATGGCCACGACGCGGGCGACCGCGCCATCGCTGCCGTCGCGCAAGTGCTGCGCAGCGTCACGCGGGGCATGGATACGGCCGCGCGCTTCGGCGGCGAGGAATTCGTGCTGCTGATGCCGGAGACGCCGCTGCCAGTGGCGCTGGAAGTGGCCGAGCGCCTGCGCCTGGCGGCTGCCAGCCTGCGCGTGGAATGCGATGATGGCCAACTGGTCAGCCTGACCATCAGCATCGGCGTGACATCCAATACGCCGCAATCGACCGCACCAGCGAGGCGGGAAGCGGACCATTTGACCGATCTGCTGATCCGCGCCGACCAGGCCCTGTACCGCGCCAAACGTGGCGGACGGGACAGGGTTGAGTGGAGCTGAACCCGCTCCCCCTATCGACCGGATGCCCTATTCGGCGTCAGGTTGCTGCGACGGATGGGCGGCGGCAAACGCGGGCAAGCCGGCGCAATGCGCGTGGATGCGCGCCACGCGCGGGTATGACACCAGGTCGATGGCGAAACGCTGCGCATTGAATACCTGCGGCACCAGGCAGCAATCGGCCATCGTCGGGCTGTCGCCATGGCAGAACAGGCCCGTGCTGGCAGGGTCGCCCTGCGCCAGCAGCGCCTCCACGGCCGCCAGCCCCTCGGCCATCCAGTGGCGGTACCACTCCTGCTTGGCCTCGTCCGACAGCCCCAGGGTATTTTTCAGGTATTTCAGGACGCGCAGATTCGTCAGCGGATGGGCATCGCAGGCGATGGCCAGGGCCAGCGCGCGCACCCTGGCGCGTCCCAGCGCGTCCGCCGGCAGCAGCGGCACGGCTGGCCGCGTCTCTTCAAGATATTCAAGCATCGCCAGCGACTGCGTCAGGATGGCGCCATCGTCGTCGAGCGCCGGCACCAGGGCCGACGGGTTGACGGCGCGGTAGGCGGGCAGCAGCTGCTGTCCGCCGTCCTGCAGCAAATGCACGGGGATGCTGTCGTAGGCGATGCCTTTGAGATTCAAGGCGATGCGCACGCGGTAGGCGGCCGAACTGCGAAAGTAGGTGTACAGCTTCATGGGCCTCCCCTCAGGCGCGGCCGGCGTACAGGGCCACGGTCTGCTCGATGCTGCCAAAGATGCTGGCGCCGACCGCGTCGCGCATCTCGATGCGCACCGTGTCGCCGAACTTCAGGTAGGCCGTTTTCGGCGCGCCGTGTTCGATGGTTTCATACATGCGCACCTCGGCCAGGCAGCAATAGCCCACGCCGCCGTTCTCGATGCTCGAACCAAACAGGTCGCCCTGCTTGTTCGACACGGTGCCGGAACCGACGATGCTGCCGGCGCCCAGTTCGCGCGTCTTCGCCGCATGGGCGACCAGCTGGGCAAAATTGAAGGTCATGTCTTCGCCCGCATTCGGCTTGCCGAACGGTTTGTCGTTGAGGTCCACCAGCAGCGGCAAATGCAGCTTGCTGTCCGCCCAGTCGGCACCCAGTTCGTCCGGCGTGACGGCGACCGGAGAAAACGCGCTGGCCGCCTTCGACTGGAAGAAACCGAAACCCTTGGCCAGTTCGCCCGGGATCAGGTTGCGCAAGGAGACATCGTTGACCAGCATGACGAGGCGGATCGCTTTCGCCGCGTCGTCCACGCTGGCGCCCATGGCCACGTCGCCCGTAATCACCGCCACTTCCGCTTCCAGGTCGATGCCCCACTCTTCGGACAGGGCGAAGATCGGGTCGCGCGGGCCGATGAAACTGTCGGAGCCGCCCTGGTACATCAGCGGGTCCGTGTAGAACGAGGCCGGCACTTCCGCGTTGCGCGCCTTGCGCACCAGTTCCACGTGGTTGATGTAGGCGGAACCGTCGGCCCACTGGTAGGCGCGCGGCAGCGGCGAGTGGCACAGCTTTGCATCAAACGGCTGCGCGTCCGGCGCCTGCCCCGCGTTCAGGTCGGCGTAGGCCTGCTCCAGTTTCGGTGCGACGGCGTCCCAGTTATCGAGCGCCGTCTGCAAGGTAGGCGCAATGGCGGCCACGCGCTGGTACTGGCGCAGGTCGCGGCTGACGAGGATCAGGGCGCCGTCGCGGCTGCCGTTTTTCAGGGTTGCGAGTTTCATGGTGTTCCTTGTTCGGTGTTTCGGTGTAATTAGTCAGAGAGTGTCGGTCCGGTGCGCTCAGGCGTCGGCCGGCGCGTGCATCCAGGCGGCGTGCTTGGGCGCGCGGCGCGTCTGCGACCATTCTTCCAGCATTTCCCATTTGACGGCGTCCAGTTTGGCCATCATCTCCGGCGTACCCACGTTGGCCGCCAGCTCCAGGCGGTGGCCGTTCGGGTCGAAGAAATAGATCGACTGGAAGATGGCGTGGTTGACGGGACCGAGCACCTCGATGCCGCCGGCGACCAGGCGCTCCTTGGCGGCCAGCAGTTCTTCCATGCTGCTCACTTCCAGCGCCAGATGCTGCACCCAGGCCGGGGTATTGCGGTCGCGGTCCATCGGCGGCTGCGTCGGCAACTCGAAAAAGGCCAGCACATTACCATGGCCCGCGTCGAGGAAAACGTGCATGTACGGGTCCGGCGCCTTGGTCGACGGTACCAGGTCTTCGGCGATGGCGAGGACGAAATTCATGTTCAAATGCTTGACGTACCACTCGACGGTTTTCTTCGCGTCGATGCAGCGGTAGGCGACGTGGTGGATTTGCTTGATCTTCATGTGCTTGTCTCCAATGGATGGCGCCGTGGGCGCGTTGGCTGGCCTGTTTTTCAGCTTTTCACCATTAGAATCGAGTTACAGCTATCATACAAACAATTTTTAACCATTGATTTATCGGATTATCTTATGAGTCCCAGCCTGCGGCAAATGCGCGCCTTCGTGGCGCTGGCCAAGACCGGCAGTTTTACCCTGGCCGCCGAATACCTGCACGTAACGCAATCGGCCTTGAGCGGCTTGATCAAGGAACTGGAAAGCGTGCTGGGCGTGCGCGTGGTCGAGCGCAGCACGCGCAAGACGCAGCTGTCGGAAATCGGCCGCGAACTGTATCCGCTGTTTGAAAAGATGATCGAGGACCTCGATGGCGCCATGGCCGGCATTGCCCAGCGCAAGGCCCTGAAAACGGGCATGGTGCGCATCGCCGCGCCGCAGATGATGGCCTGCACCCTGCTGCCGGAGGTGATCGCCGCCTATCGCCAGGCGCACCCGGACGTGCAGCTGCGCCTCGTCGACTGCCCCGTGGAGAATGTCTCGGCGCGCGTGTTCAGCGGCGAAGTCGATTTCGGCATCGGCCCCGAACGCGATCCGACGGCGGAAATCGCCGCGCAGGCACTGTTCGAGATGCCCTTCGTGCTGGTCTTCCCCGAGCAGCACCCGCTGCAGCAAAAGGAAAGGGTCACCTGGGCCGACGTGGGCGACTACCCGTTCATTTCGCTGCAGGGCCAGTTCACGGAACGCCTGCTGCGCGACATGCACGGCGCGTTTCGCGAGTTGTCGCTCAACCCGTATAACGAAGTGACCTTCATGACGACGGCGCTGGCCATGGTCAGCGCCAACTTGGGCATCACGGTCTGCCTGCCGTACGCGGAACCGATGGTGAAACTATATAAATTGCACATGCGCGCCCTGCATGAGCCGGAACTGACGCGGCGCTTTTTCGTCTACACGAAGACGGGCCGTTCGCTGTCGCCGGCGGCCGAAAGCTTCATGGCCTTCCTGTTCCGCTTTGTCGAGACGCACGAATGGAACGTGGGGGCGGGCAGCGGCGCGGCACGCGACGCCCTGCCGGCAGGCGGCCCGGCTGGCGCCGCTTTATAATGGCGCATCGCCCCTTGCCGCCTACGCCATGACCCAGCCTGCCCAGAACGACCTGTCCGCCATCGACGCCGCCACCATCGCCGTCAACCAGCGCATGAACAAATTCGACGGCCATGCACAGGTCTGGCTGTTCGGCTATGGCTCGCTGATCTACAAGGCCGATTTTCCCTACATCGAACGCCGTCCCGCCAGCATTGCCGGCTGGACGCGGCGCTTCTGGCAGGGATCGCACGACCACCGGGGCACGCCGATGGCGCCGGGCAGGGTCGCCACCATCGTGCCGCAGGCTGGCGCCGTGTGCGACGGCATGGCTTACCTGATCACGCCCGAAGTCTTCGCCCACCTCGACCACCGCGAAAAGAACGGCTATTTGCGCCTGGCCACCGACATCACCTTCGAGGACGACGGCAAGGTCGAAGGCCTGGTGTACATCGCCAACGAGGAAAACGCCGCCTTCCTCGGTGCCGCCCCGGAACTGGACATCGCGCGCCAGATCGCCCGATCAAACGGCCCCAGCGGTCCTAACAGCGAATACCTGCTGCACTTGGCCAGCGCCTTGCGCGAGCTGGGCAAGAGCGATCCGCATGTCTTTGCCATCGAGCAACATCTGGCGCAGATGCAGGCACCTGCACAGGATAACGCTGCAGGATAATGCTACACGCTAGCGCTACACGTTAGCCCTACACGATAGCGCCGCAGCGCCTCCGCCCCAGCAGCGGTAACGACGACTTAACTTGGCTTAACTTCTTAAAACAAATCCAGCTGTCCCGCATTGCCCCCTTTTGCCTTGTTTCCCAACGGCGGCACCACCAGCGGCCGGCGGAACTGCGTGCAATCGAGCTGCTTGAAGCGGCCGCCCTTGCCATGCAGCCCCAGCCGGTGCACGGCCTTTTCAAAGCGCTGGCGGATGAGGTCGGCCCACACGCCTTCGCCCCGCATGCGCGCGCCGAACGCGCTGTCGTAATCCTTGCCGCCACGCATTTCGCGCACCCGGTTCATCACGCGCTGGGCACGTTCCGGGAAATGTGCTTCCAGCCATTGCTGAAACAGCGGACTCACTTCCCACGGCAGACGCAGCACCACGTAATGGGCATGGATGGCGCCAGCGTCGCGCACGGCTTCGAGCAGCTGCTCGATTTCCGGTTCCGTCACGAACGGGATGATGGGCGCGATGCTCACGCCCACGGGGATACCCGCCTCCGTCAGGGTGCGGATGGTGCGCAGCCGCCGCGCCGGGGCGGCCGCGCGCGGTTCCAGGGTGCGCGCGATGGCCGGGTCGAGCGTGGTGACAGTAACGGCCACGGCCGCCAGATGCCTGGCCGCCATGGGTGCCAGAATGTCGATATCGCGCTCGATCAGCGACGATTTCGTGATCAGCGCCACGGGGTGGTCGCACTCCTGCAGCACTTCCAGCACGCGCCGCGTCAGCTGCCGCTCGCGTTCGCACGGCTGATACGCATCGGTATTGACGCCGAGGGCGATCGGTTCGGGCACGTACGACGGCCTGGCCAGCTCGCGCCGCAACAGTTCAGGGGCGTTCACCTTGGCGTAGATCCGGCTTTCGAAGTCCAGGCCCGGCGACAGGCCCAGATAGCTGTGCGTGGGGCGAGCAAAGCAATAAATGCAGCCGTGTTCACAGCCCCGGTACGGGTTCAGCGAGACATTGAACGGCAAATCGGGCGAAGCGTTGCGCGTGAGGATGGTGCGCGCCTGCTCGTCGCTGACCTGCGTCTTCCAGCCCGGCGCCACCTCTTCCCCGGCTGCCTCATCCTGGCCGCCCACGCTCCAGCCATCATCGAAACCGGCGCGCGCGTGCACCTCATAGCGCCCTTGCAGGTTCGAGACGGCCCCGCGCCCCTTGTGAGCTTTCAGCGATTGCGGCGGCAGCATGGCTTGCCCGGCGAAGCTGTCATCATGCTCTGGAATGATTGCTTTCATGAACGGCCCCATCAACTGTATATACGTACAGTATACTATGCCGCTGTCCGGCCAATATCAAGGGCTGCCATGGTGCTATTTCAAGCTTTTTCACCCTGAGGCATGACATAACTCAACTGCTGCGCGACAAAACCGTCAAATGCCGCGATCAAGGGAACGAAGCGGGCCGCATCCTGCTCCAACTGCATCAAGGCATAGCACGTTGCTTCCAGAGTCGATAACTGATCTGGCGCGTGCGCCTTGCGGATCAGGTAATGGGAGGCGGGCGTATCGCGCAGGGGCAGACGCGGCAACTGTTGCAAGGGGGGATTCAGATACAGCATCTTGCGGCTTTTGCGCCAGGTGGCGTCCAGCACCACCAGCCGCAATTGGGTGGGATCGAGCAAGGTGGCGGGGTCGAGCGCTGGCGGCGGCGCGATGCCCAGCGAACGGTCGCCTGGCGTATCCGGGTACAGCAGCACATTGTGCTTGCCGGCCAGCAGCCCGGCGAGAACATCGGGGGCAAACTGCTCGCCCGTCAGCATGCGGCTGTTGGGCAGGCTCAGGTGCAGCAAGCGGGCGCTGCCCTTGGCATTGTGGACTTCCAGCGGATGCTGGAGGATCAGCACTTCCACCGCGTGGGAAACGGGGGCGATCCAGCGGCAGATGCAACTGGACACGGCGCGCAGGCAGGCCGGGCAGCGCGCCCGTTTGGCGGGTTCCGCCAGGGAGGACGATGCAGCGGTAGAGCTGGAGGCATGGCTCGAGGTATTACTGGACGGATGGCTGGAGGTACGGCGGGTGGTCATGGCGGAGCGCGTTCGCGGCTGTCTTCAAGCCGCGATTGTAGCGCCCACGCCATGCCAAAGGGAGTTTGCGCTTAAAACTCTTCCCACTCGTCGGCGCCGGATGCCACCGGTGCCTTCGGCGCGCGTGCACGCACGGCGTCCGCTTGCGCAGCCTTGCCCGGCGCGGGTGCCGCCATGGCTGGCACCGGCGCGCGGTGCCTTGCGGGCTGAATGGTGGGCCTGGTGACAGGTCGCGTCGCAGGTCGCATGGCAGCTGGCGCAGACGCCGTCACGGACGGGCCAGCACTGGCCGCAACATAGTGTTGCGTTGCGTCGAGCTTGAACACGCCCACCACCTCGGCCAGCTTGGCCGCTTGCTCCTGCATGGATTCGGCCGCCGCGGCCGCTTCTTCCACCAGGGCCGCGTTTTGCTGCGTCACCTGGTCCATCTGGCCGATGGCCCGGTTGACTTGCTCGATGCCGGTGCGCTGTTCATCGCTGGCGTCGGTGATCTGGTTCATGATCTGCGTCACATGGCTGATGCTTTGCACGATCTCGTCCATGGTGCGGCCCGCCTTGTCCACCAGTTGCGAACCGGCCTCGACCTTTTGCACGGAATCGTCGATCAAGCCCTTGATTTCCTTGGCCGCCGCGCTCGAGCGCTGCGCCAGGTTGCGCACCTCGGAAGCGACGACGGCAAAACCACGGCCCTGCTCGCCGGCCCGGGCCGCCTCCACGGCCGCGTTCAAGGCCAGGATATTCGTCTGGAAGGCGATGGCGTCGATGACGCTGATGATATCGACGATCTTGCGCGAGGAATCGTTGATCGAGCCCATGGTGCTGACCACTTCCGAGACCACCACCCCACCCTTGCTGGCGATCTGCGAGGCGTCGATGGCCAGCTGGTTGGCGCTGCGCGCATTGTCGGCGTTGAGTTTCACGGTGGAGGTCAGCTCTTCCATGGAAGACGCCGTCTCTTCCAGCGAACTGGCCTGCTCTTCCGTGCGCGACGACAAGTCCAGGTTGCCGGCGGCAATTTCGCTCGACGCCGTGCTGATCGATTCGGTGCCGGCGCGCACCTGACCCACGATACTGACCAGTTTATCGTTCATGTTTTTCAGCGCATGCATCAATTGCCCCGTTTCATCGCGGCTTTCCACGACAATATGGCTGGTCAGGTCACCAGCGGACACGGCTTCCGCCACCTCGACGGCACGCGTGATGGGGCGCGTGATCGAGCGCGTGATCCAGTACGCGCAGGCGATGCCGAGCAAGATGGCGGCCACGCCCAACGAGATCAGCAGCAGACGGCCGCTTTCATAGCGCGAACGGATTTGCGCGGCTGATTCATCGAGCAATTTGGCTTCCAGCACTTCCAGCTTCTTCAGCGACGCCAGGTAGATGTCGCGCTTGACGCCCATGTCGCCTTCGTACAGGCGCTTGCCCAGTTCAAGATCGCCCGCATTCTTGGCCTTGAACACATTCTTGCGCACTTCCGTGTAAGCCTTGCGCGTGCTCAGCACGTCCTGGTACAGCGCTTGCTCTTCGGCGCTCAGCTGGCTCTTGCCGATATCGTTCTGAATTTCCGTGGCGCGTGCCGACGAAACCGCCATTTCCTTTTCAAATTGCTTCTGGTGTTCGGGGTCGCTGACCTTCCAGGCGGCCGCCGTGCGCGCCGCGTTCACCTCAATGACTTTGGTCCATTCACCGATCAGGCGCTCGTTGCGCACCTTGACATTGACGAGCGCATCGGTTTCCTTGCTGGCGCTTTGCATCTGCACGATGCCCACCACGGTCAGGCTGGTCAACAGGAGCAGGACGGCGGCAAAACCTCCACCGAGACGTACGCCGATTTTGAGGTTTTTCATTGCGTGATTCCTATCTGAAAAAACAATGCACAGACGCCACGAAACCGACTGACTGCTACGTATCAATATAGCAGTCATCCGCCGTGCGGCAATCACGAACGGTGGCGCGACGGACACTTCGCCACCGGAATGGCAGCGCGCCGCAGCGCACTACTTTGGAGCAGATTGTGAGTGAATCAGAATGGTATTGCAAGAAATAACATGCAGAAAAGCAACAACCAGAAGGTGGTATGCCGCCACGAACGGGCGGCAGGCAAGCAGTGTCAGTTTTGCTTCACATAGATCAATTTTGACGTATCGAAACCCAGGCTACCGGCTTTCTCGATCAGACGCTGCTGCAAAGCAGGGTCCATGGTTGGCGTGCGCGACAGCAACCAGAAGTAGGATTTGTCGGGGCCGCTGATCATGGAATAGCTGTAATTTTGCTGGTCGAGGTCGAAGACGATGTAGGAACCATAGAAGGGGCCGAAAAACGACACTTTCAGGTAGCCCACGTCTTTCTTGTCGACGAAATACGCCTTGCCTTCCGCGTCCTTCCAGACAGCGTCCGCATCCTTGTAGCCGCGGTTGAGCACTTTCAGGCCACCATCCTGGCGCAGGCTGTAGTCGGCCGTCACGTGGCTCAGGCCCCGTTCGAACGAGTGGTCCAGACGCGCGATCTCATACCACTTTCCCAGATAACGGGTCGTGTCGAAGTTGCTAACTGGCACAATATTCTCGGGCCGGCCCACGCACCCGGCCAGCACAAGCACACACAGGAACAGCAGTTTTTTCATGTTTTTCTCCATCAGCTTGAATCAGGGTTGCAGTGCGCGATCGACGATGCGGCGGATCGCGCCATTGTTTTGCATGCGCACGATGGCGGCATTGAATTGTTCGATAAAGTCATCGCGATAAGGATAGGCGGCCGGCCGGCGCTCCGTAAAACCCAGGTGGCCCTGCTGGCTGGCCAGCTGCACCGTTTCCTGGATCGCCTGCATCGGCGTGCCCGGCGGCCCCTCGCGCCGGATGCGCTGCAATTCCCACTGCGCCGACAGGCGGTCGCTGACGTAACAACCGATACGCCCGCGCATCAGCTTGAGCAAATTCGTGCGCGTGCCCTTGGCCGTATCGAACACGATGTTGGCCGCTTGCACGGCTGCCCTCTGCTTTGCATCGCCCAGCAAAAAACCGGCATTCACGCCGATGTGCAGGCCGCCGTAATCGGCGGGCCACTGCCGCAGCGTGCGTTTGGCCAGCACGTCCTGGTTGCACAGCACCACCAATTGCTCCATCAGCAGCGGCACGGAATAGCGCACGTACGGCCGCTCGCTGCGCCACGAATACGGCGGATACAGGGCAAACGCCTCGCCCGTCTGCAGCATCAGCACGCCCCGCTTCCAGGGTATGGGACGCAGCTGCACCGCATACTGCGGCATCGATTGCACGGCTTCGCGCACGATCTCCGTGTAGATGCCTTTCAGCTGGCCGTTGTCGACGTAGGAGTACGGCGGATAATCGTCGTCGCCATAGATCAGCAGCGGCGTCGGCCCCTCGGCCCGCGCGCTGGCCGCGATGAACAGGCATAGCGCGGCAGGCAGGATGAGCATTCTGGACATGCCCGAAGAGTAGCATGGACGGAGCAACCACCATCACCCGTTTGCGCTGTTCGTGCCCAGCATTTCGTCGAGCTGCGCCAGGGTGCTTGAATCCTTCACGACGGCGCGCAGCCACAGGTGCAGCGGCAGCTCGCCCCAGCTGGCAGCCTTGTCGGCCAGGTAGGCGACGGGGCTGTGCGGCTCCGTGCGGCGGAAAAAATCGGCCACCTGGCGCAGCTGGGCCAGCGCCTGCTGGCGCTGCACGATGGCGCCCCCGCCCCCGCTGGCGCCCTGGCCGGCGGCGGGCGGCGCGCCGGCAAAGTCCGCGCCAGGCGACAGCGGCGCGATGAAGTGAATGGCGTTTTCCAGCGCTTCGCGCGCGGCGCGAAAACTCGGGCCATCAACACCGAAACGCGCATCGACGCTGCGTTCGAACGCCAGCAGCGACTGCATGCAGTATTGTGCATCGGCCAGCAAGCCGTCGGAAAATGCGCGCGAGTTCCTTTGCCGCGCCGCCTCCATCTGCGCCAGGCTCGCCCCTTCGTCATGGCGCGTATCGCCCCAGCCCTGCTCCGCCGCGCCCTGCGCCAGGCTGGCGGCCGCGCGCTGGCGCGCCGTATCGAAATCCTGCAGCGAATACAGACCGTTGGCGCCGTCGGTCAGCGGGATCTCGCGCAACAGCTGCGGCGTGCGCGACAGCAGCCAGAAGACATTGCCGATGCGCTGTTCCTGGTCGCCCTCCTCCTCCGGCGGATACAGGCCATCCCAGTAACGCTCGCACAGGCCGGCCAGCAGCGCGTAGCCATCGCCCAGGCCACGGAAGTGGCGCGTTTTCGCGTGCGCCTCGGCCAGCCACACGGCCACGCGCAAATCCTTGCTGTGCGTGGCGATCAGCTGTTCGCAGCGCGTCGCCACGAAAGGCCAGTCAGCTTCCTTCAGCGCCGTCACCCACTCGCCCTGGTCCAGGCTGGGGTCGTCGTGCTGGCGCGCGCGCGCGATGGCGTCGAGCTCCTGGCTGAAGGTGATGTCGCCGCCGCAGGGGCTGACGGCGCTGACGGGGTGCAGCAACTGCTCCAGATTGAACATGGCGCTCTCCGGAAGGTGGATTATCGGATCGTGTACTTGAACTGCCCCTGCTTGTTCGCGCTGACGCGTATCGACGCGACCGGCTCTCCTTCGGCCATGCGCGCCAGCACCGCTTCGGCGATCGCCGGCAGCAGGCTGCCGTTGAGGATCTGGTCGACATTGCGCGCGCCCGAATCGACCTCGGTGCAGCGCGCCAGCACGGCGTCGACGAGGCCCGCGTCATGGCTGAACTGCGCCTGGTGGTTGCGCGCGATGCGCTGCCCGATGCGCGCCAGCTTCAGGTGGATGATCTCGGCCAGCACCGCATCGTTGAGGGGATAGAACGGCAGCACCTTCAGGCGTCCCAGCAAGGCTGGCTTGAAGTGCGCCACCAGTTGCGGGCGCACCAGTTCTTCCAGCGCGGCCGGCGTGGGCAAGTCTTGCGCGACCCGGTTCAGACAGGCGGCCATCATGGCGCCCGAACCCAGGTTCGAGGTGGCGATAATGATGGTGTTGCGAAAATCGACTTCGCGCCCTTCCGCATCATCGAGCACGCCCTTGTCGAACACCTGGAAGAACAGCTCCAGCACGTCGGGGTGCGCTTTTTCCGCTTCATCGAGCAGCACCACGCTGTAGGGCTGGCGCCGCACGGCTTCCGTCAGCACGCCGCCTTCGCCATAACCGATATAGCCGGGCGGCGAGCCTTTCAGGCCGGCCACGCTGTGCGCTTCCTGGTATTCGCTCATGTTGATCGTAATGAGCTTGCGCTCGCCGCCATACAGCAGGTCGGCCAGCGCCAGCGCCGTTTCCGTCTTGCCCGTGCCGGACGGTCCCGTGAACAGGAACACGGCTTGCGGCTTGTTCGGGTCGTCCAGGCTGGCGCGCGCCGTGCGCACGCGCTGTGCCACTGCTGCGATGACGTGATCCTGTCCCAGCACCCGTTCGCGCAGCGCCCCATCCAGGGTCAGCACCGTGCGGATCTCGTCCTTGAGCATTTTCCCCAGCGGGATGCCGGTCCAGCCGGCGACGATGCCGGCCACCACCTGCGCATCGACTTCCAGCGGCGACAGCGGCGCCTCTCCCTGCAGCGCCGCCAATTCTTCCTTCAGCGCCAGCAGGCGCGCCGCGCCGACTTCGCCCGGCCGCTCGCCGCGCAGCTGCGCGCGCAAGTCGCCGATCTGCGCCACCAGCGCCTTTTCGCGCTCCCAGCGCTGCGCCAACGCCGCGATCTGCGTCTGTCCTTCTTCATGCTCGCGCCGTAGCTGCGTCAGGCGCGCAGCGCCGGTTTTATCGGGCACTTCGCCATCGGCCGCCTCGCGGCTCAAGGCGGCGATTTCCGCGCCGATGCGTTCCTGGCGCCGGTGCGCGTTTTCCAGTTGCGCCGGCGTGGCGCACTGGCCCAGCGCCACCTTGGCGCACGCCGTATCGAGCACGCTGATGGCCTTGTCGGGCAGCTGGCGTCCGCTGATGTAGCGGTGCGACAGGCGCACCGCCTCGACGATGGCGGCGTCGCGCACGCGGATGCCGAAATGACGCTCCATCAGCGGCGCCATGGCGCGCAGCATGGCGCAGGCGATGTCCTCGCTCGGTTCTTCCACCTTCACCACCTGGAAGCGCCGCGCCAGCGCCGCATCCTTTTCAAAATATTTTTTGTACTCGCTCCAGGTGGTGGCGGCGATGGTGCGCAAGGCGCCGCGCGCCAGCGCCGGTTTCAGCAGATTGGCCGCGTCGTTCTGCCCCGCCTGGCCGCCGGCGCCGATCATCGCGTGCGCCTCGTCGATGAAGAGGATGATCGGGTGCGGGCTTTTCGTCACCTCGTCGATGACGTTTTTCAAGCGGCTTTCAAACTCGCCCTTCACGCTCGCGCCGGCCTGCAGCAAACCCATGTCGAGCGCGTGGATGTGCGCGCCCTGCAGCACCTCGGGCACGTCGCCTGCAGCGATGCGCAAGGCCAGGCCTTCTACCACGGCCGTCTTGCCCACGCCCGCCTCGCCCGTGAGTATCGGGTTGTTCTGGCGCCGGCGCAGCAGGATATCGACGGCCTGGCGTATCTCCGTCTCGCGGCCGATCACGGGATCGAGCTTGCCGTCGCGCGCCAGCTGCGTCAGGTCGGTGGTGAACTGGTCCAGCGCCGGGGTTTTGCTGGCCAGGGCCGCAACAGGATCATCAGCTGTATCGGAACGTTGCGGCACTGCCGCACGTTCCTCCTCGGAGCCGGCCGTCAGCTTGTCCGGATGGTGTTTCAGCTGCTCCACGCTGAAGCGGGCGAACAGCTTCGAGCCGCGGTATGCGAGCTGCGACAGTTCCGGCTCCGTCAGCAGCGCCAGCAACAGGTGGCGGCTGCGGATGGGGCCTGGCTGCGCCGTATCGAGCGAAGCGATCAGCCAGGCATGCTCGAACAGCAAGGGCAGATGGGGAGAGAACACGGGCGTGCGCGCGCTGCCCGTCCTGAAGCCGCCGATCTCGCGGCGCAGGTCCGCTTCCAGCGCCGTCAGGCTGATTTCGCTGCGCCGCGCGATGGTGACGAAATCGCTGCGCTCCTGTTCCAGCAGCGCCAGGAACAGATGCTCGATATCGACTTCATACTGGCCCAGTCCCACGCAGATGGCGGCCGCGCGGGTGGCGGCCGTGCGCGCCGTGTCATTGAGTTTGGCGATCAGTGTTTTCAGGTTATTGCTCATGCGGCGGCTCCCTTGCGGTTGATCGAATAGCGCAGCGACGATGGCTGCAGCACGGCGTCGAAATTGACCATCTCGCCGCCAGCCTTCACGGCCAGGGTGCCGCTGATGACGAAGCCGACCCGGTTGATGGCGCCCGCTTCGCGTTCCAGGCGGGCGCGCACATTGCGCAATCGCGGTTCGTGGCGTTCGATGGCGGCCTTCAGCGCGGCGCAGATGCGGGCGCGGTCATCGCTGCTGGACAAGCACATGCCGGCGAAATCGATCAGACCATAATTGACGATGGAGGCCGCGCATTCCGGATAGGCGTCGAGCGCGCCAGGCGGCAGGGCCACGCGCGTGTTGAGCAGTTCTTCCAGGTCGCGCGCCACCGCATCCTTCAATTGTTCCAGCGACAGGCGCACCGCCACGCCGCCCGCCGCCGCACCGCCGTCGCCCATCAGGCGGTCGAACAGGCCAGGTACATAACTGTCCATGCGCTCTCCTGAAAAGTCGGCGCGGCGCGCGGGCGAAGGTGTCCGCCGCGCGCCGCGCACCATCGATCAAGCCACGCGGTTCGCGGCCAGGTCCCAGCCGCCCGAGGTATTGCCGCCGGCGCCGCCCGTCACTTTTTGCTGCGTGTATTTCCACTTCACTTTCGAGAACTTGAAGCCGACGTGTTCACCGAGGATGTCGCCCTCTTCCACGTTCGGCGTCACGGCGCCGATCAGCACATTCTCGATTTCGATTTCAAAGTACTTGACGCGTTCGCCCTGGCCATCGGCGCGCATGAATTCGAAGCGCGCCTTGGGGATGGTCTTGCCGGCCGAGCAGGTCTGCAGCAGCACCGGCGAGGCCAGGTCGGCCAGCTTGGAAATGACAATGTCCTTGTGCTCGCAGCGTTCGGCCGTGTGCCCGCCGCCCGTCGACGCGGTGGCGGACTTCGGCTGTTCGACGCTCCAGCTGACCGATTTGCACTCGATCCAGTCCTTGTGCTTGTCATCGGTGGACTCGCCCTTGATGCCGTCTATCTGCAGATATACATCGATTGCCATGGTGTGCTCCTGTGGTTGAAAGATGGGTGAATCAGGAATTGGTCGACTTCGGCAACTCCGCGACCAGTCGGAGCGAAACGGATAATTCATCGAGCTGGAAGTGCGGCCGCAGGAACGACACGGCGCGGTACACGCCGGGCCGGCCCGGCACTTCATGCACCTGCACGGACGCCTCGCGCAGCGGGAACTGCGCCTTCTGTTCCTGGCTGGCGTTATCATCGAGCAGCACGTACTGCATCAGCCAGCGGTTCAAAAAATCTTCCACGTTGGAGGCGGCGGCAAAGCTGCCGATCTTGTCGCGCATCATGGCCTTCATGTAGTGGGCGATGCGCGAGACGGCGAAGATGTACTGCAGCTGCGACGACAGCACCGCATTCGCATTGGCCGCGTCGCTGTTGTACTTGCGGCTTTTCTGCGCCGACTGGGCGCCGAAAAACGCCGCATACGCCGTGTTCTTGCAGTGCACCAGCGAGATGAAGCCCAGGTCCGACAATTCCTTTTCGCGGCGGTCGGTGATCGCCACTTCGGCCGGGCATTTCAGGGCCACGTCGCCCTCGTCGGTCTTGAAGGTGTGGGTGGGGAGGTCGTCCACCAGGCCGCCGCCCTCCACGCCGCGGATGGCGGCGCACCAGCCGTAGTTGGCAAAGGCGCTTGTCAGCTTGCAGCCGAACGCATACGCGGCGTTACACCACAGGTATTTGTGATGGTCGCTGCCGTCGACTTCCTCGACAAAATTAAAACCTTCGACCGTGGTGCCATCGACGGGATTGAAGGGTAGCCGGCCCAGGAAGCGGGGCAAGGTCAGGCCGACGTAGCGCGCGTCTTCCGATTCGCGGAAGGCTTTCCATTTCGCGTACTCGATGGTGTCGAACACCTTGGCCAGGTCGCGCGGTTTGCCCAGGTCGCCGTAGCTTTCCAGGCCAAACAGTTCCGGCGCGGCCGAGGCGATGAACGGCGCATGCGCGGCGGCTGCGATGTGCGACATCTGCTCGACGAAATAGATGTCTTCCGGCTGGCGCGAGATGGCAAAATCGCCCAGCAGCGCGGCGAACGGCGCACCGCCGAAGGTGCCGAATTCCTCTTCATACACCTTCTTGAACATGCTGCTCTGGTCGAACTCCAGCGCGGCCTGGAAATCCTTCACCAGTTCGCGCTTGGTGGCGTTGAACATGCGGATCTGCAAACGCGTTCCCGTATCGGAATTGCCGACCAGGTAGCGCAGCCCCGTCCAGCTTTGTTCGAGCTGCTGGAACGGCGCCGCGTGCATGATTTCGCTGAGCTGGGCCGAGATCAGGCGGTCGATCTCCGCCACGCGCCCGTCCAGCGTCGCCGACAGGCTGCTGGACATCAGCACCGTGCCGTCGAGCACCTGCGCCACCAGCTCGGAGATCAGGTCGCGCGCGCGCGCATGTTCGGCGCCGGACTTGGCGACGCGGCTTTGCTCGACGATCTGGTCGAGCAAGTCGGTGGCGGCCGGCGCATTGGCGGCCGATACTGCCAGGGATTCTGCCTGGGCGCTCATCTCAATCCTCCTGCGCCGGGAACTGCGGTTTCAGGGCGGCCAGGCTGTCCGTGTTGTTCAGCACTTCCGTCAGCAAGTCTTCCAGCTTGTCGTTGCCGGCCAGCTTGTTGCGCAGGTCGGCAAGCTTGGTGCGCGCCTCGAGCAGCTTGCGCAAGGGGTCGACCTGGCGCACCACCGATTCCGGGCGGAAGTCGTCCATCGAGCGGAAATGCAGGTCAACGGCGAACGTGCCGCCCGCCTCGCTGAGGCGGTTCGGCACGGCGAAACGGGCCACCGGCTCCACGCCGGCCAGCACTTCATCGAAGTTGTCGCTGTCGATGGCGACGAACTTGCGATCCTTCAGACGTTTTTTCTCGCTGTCCGGATTGCCGCCAAAGTCACCGAGCACGCCGACCACAAAGGGCAGCTCCTTGTTTTCAATCGCGTCGCCAATCTCGACGTCGTAGGTCATTTGCACGCGCGGCGCGCGTACCTTTTGCAAGCGTTTTTGCACGCTGTCGGACTTGGGCATGTCGCTTCCTTTGCAAGGGGATGGTGGGGATGCTCGCTTATTTCAGGCCACTGAACGGGTCGGCCGTGCTGCCTGGCGCCGCCGCGCCCTTCGCCGCCGGCGTGCCGGAGCCGGATGCGGAAGCGCGCTTGCCGGCCGCCGGCGGGCGCTTGGCCGGCGGCACCAGCACGTCTTCGCCGATGCTTGCGCGCAGCAGCTTGGCCAGGTCCTGCGCTTCCGAGCGCAGCGAGCCATTCAGATTGTTTTGCCGCGACAGGTCGGCCAGCGCCTTGCCGGACAGGCGCAAGCCGCTGACGGCGACGATGCTGTTGGCCACCTTGTCGTCCGGGTCGCGCTCCAGCGCTTCGAGCGCATGGCCGATGGCGTCGCCGTACTGGCCGCGGTCGAACTTCATCTGCGCCATTTGCAGCCATGGCGCCTTGTCGGCCGGGTAGCTGGTGCCGCCGCGTTGTAGCAGGGTCATGGCACGCTCGTACTGGCCGGCGCGCGCCGCCGCATCGGCGTCGCTCATCACTTGCGCCAGGGTCGGTGCGGCAGGTTTTTGGGACGCCGGCTGGTCCGGCGTGGCGCAGGCGGCCAGCAGCAATGCGCTGGCGAGACAAGCAATACGGGGCAAGATGCTGACTGGCTTCATCGGGTACTCCTTCACGTGGAGGTCGCTACCGCTGGGAAAGATGGGCGGCGCCTTGGTGGAGACTATTATTGATCGGCAATTTTTTGCCAAATTGAGATTAATCAGCAAAGAAGAAGTTCCACATCACAGCCGCGTACAGCGCCATGAATCCTGATCTGGCGCAGTAATTGTCTTGATCGCAGGCCGATCTTGCGCCAACGCAAGCAGGCCGCCAGTGCATGCGCTTAAATGACTGCAACACTTTTATTTCCACCCTTCAATTTACAAAGGTCGCCCATGCCATTTGACGCCATGCTCCGCCGTCTGGCCCGCGCCACCGCACTACTGTTGCTGGCGTCGTCGCAGGCCGGCTGCGCAGGCGGCGCCATCGGCACCCTGGCCAACGCGGCGCTGCAAATGGCGGGCGTCGCCAAGCCGCCGCCGGAACTGCCGGACGCACAAAAGCCGCCGCGCAATGTCAGCATCCGCCTGCATGCGGCGCAGCGTCTCAACACGGATGCCGATGGCCGGCCGCTGGCCCTGGTGGCGCGCATCTACAAGCTGCGCCAGAGCGCCGCCTTCGAACAGGCGCCGTACGACAGCTTCCTCGACACGCAGCGCGAAAAGGCCGCGCTGGGCGCCGACCTGATGGAAGTCAAGGAGGTGCTGCTGGTGCCGGGCCAGCGTTACGAAGTACAGGAAAAAGTCAGCAAGGAAGCGTATTTTATCGGCGTCGTGGCCCTGTTCCGCGCGCCCGCCGCGCAGCGCTGGCGCGCCACCTTTGCCGCCGCCGATGCGGAACGCGGCGGCATCACCGTCGGCCTGCACGCCTGCGCGCTCAGCATCAGCGGGGTGGCCGCGCTGTCGGCCCCGCGCTGCCAGTAACACGAACAGACACGCCACACATACGAGGAGAATCGAGATGGGCATGGCAGCGAAAGTCTTGTGGGGAGAAGGCCTGTTCCTGCGGCCGCAGCATTTCCAGCGCCAGGATCAATATCACGAAGCGCGCCTGCATCACACGGCCAGCGCGCTGCATCCCTACCTGTGGGGCGTGGCGCACATGGAGTGGGACCTGGCGGCCCTGAAGACGGGCACCTTGCGCCTGCAAGCGCTGTCGGCGATCTTCCGCGACGGCGAAGTGTTCGAATCGCTGGGCGACGGCGCGCCCGGCAGCGACACCCTGCCCCCGCCCGTGGACCTGGAAGCGCTGCCGCCGGCCGTGCAGGAAGTGACGTATTATGCGGCGCTGCCCATCCTCAACCGCGAAGGCATGAATTACACGCTGCAGGCATCAACGGCAGGCACGCCGGCCAGCACGCGCTTCGCGCACGCCATGCGCGCCACGCCCGACCTGTTCACTGAGTCCGCCGTGGCCGACGTGGCCTACCTGAAGAAAACCGTGCGCCTGATTCCCGACAGCGAAGCGCGCGGCTCCTACGACTGCCTGCCGCTGATCGCCCTGCGGCGCACGGTGTCGGGCGGCTTCGAACCCGTGCCCTCGTTCATGGCGCCCAGCCTGGCGATCGCCGGCGCGCCGCGCCTGCAGGGCGTGCTGGAACACCTGCTCGACGCCTTGCAGGCGAAAGTGAGCGCGCTGCACGGCCACCATCGCGAACCGAGCCGCAACGTGATCGAGTTCCGCTCGGGCGACGTGTCCTCGTTCTGGCTGCTGCACACGGTCAGCACGGCCGCCGCCGCCCTGATGCACTATGTGCGCCATCCGGCCCTGCATCCGGAGCGCCTGTACGAGGCGCTGCTGGGCCTGGCGGGCGGCCTGCTCAGCTACTCCAAGCATTACACCCTGGCCAGCCTGCCCGCCTACGACCACGCGCAGCCGGGCGCCTGCTTCGACGCCATCGACGCGATCATCCGCGAACTGCTCGACACCGTCATCTCGTCGAAATACTTTTCCATCGCCCTGCTCGAAGACAAGCCGTCGTACTACCTGGGCAAGCTCGATTCGGGCAAGATCGACCAGCACACCACCTTGTACCTGGCGATTCGCGCCGCCATGCCCGCCATCGAACTGGTCGACGTGGTGCCGCTGCGCGTGAAAGTGGGCGCGCCCGACGACGTGGAAAAATGCGTGCTCACGGCCATGCCCGGCCTGAAGCTGTCGCATGCGCCGCAAGTGCCGGCCGCCATTCCCGTGCGCCCCGACACCTATTATTTTGCGATTGAAAACCGCGGCGTGCTGTATGAGCAGGTGCTCAAGGCGCAGTCGATTTCCGTCTACGTGCCGACCGGCATACGCGACCTGCAGCTCGAACTGATCGCGGTGACAGCATGAGCCAGCTCATCGAACGGCGCGCGGCGCCCTCCCTGCTGGGACAACGCGGTTCCGCCCCGGCAGGCAGCAGCCGGCATGCCGGCAGCGCCCTGCTGGACCTGATGCACGAAGGCTTTTATATGCTGTTCATGCTGAAGCACGGTTCGGCGCCTGGCGACGAGCAAAGCTTCATGGACCGCATCACGGCCTTCCTCGACGACTTCGAGCGCGAAGCGAAAAAAATCCGCGCCGATGGCGACGATATCGAGGCGGCCAAGTATGCGTTCTGCGCGGCCGTCGATGAAATCATCCTGGCCTCGCCTTTCGCCCTGCGCAAACAGTGGGAGCGCCGCCCGATGCAGCTGCTGATCTTTGGCGACCAGCTGGCCGGCGAACACTTCTTCGACCGCCTCGACGCCTTGCGCGGCAAGGGCGCCATGCGCGTGCAGGCGCTGCAGGTCTTCCACATGTGTCTATTGCTGGGATTCCAGGGCAAGTATGCGATCGACGGCGGCGAAAAACTCAGCTACCTGACGGCGCGCCTGGGCGACGAGATCGCCCACATCAAGGGCAAGAGCCGTGGCTTCGCGCCGCGCGCGGATCGCCCCGACCAGGTGGTCAACAAGCGTGGCAGCGACGTGCCGCTGTGGGCGCTGTCGAGCTTTTTCGCGCTGCTGGCCATCTGCGCCTACCTGGGCCTGAAAACGCATCTGACGCGCGGCACGCAAACGACCCTGGCCGCGTATGCGGACCTGGTCAAGCTGGCGCCACGGCCAGCACACCTGACCATCACCCTGCCCTGAACACCTCACAAAACCTACTGCGCGTCGGTATAGGCGGCCTGCGATGCTCACCGTGCTCTAGCACGGTTGCGCTTCTCGACCGCCTCTCCCTTCCGCTCGCTACGGTTTTGTGAGGTGTCAACCCAATCTACTGCGCAATCCTGAACTCGATGCGCCGGTTCCGCGCCCGGCCATCGGCCGTGGCGTTGCTGGCCACGGGGCGGTCTGGTCCCTGGCCCGACACCAGCACGGAATCGGCCGCGACGCCCTTGCTGGCCAGGTAGGCGCGCACGACTTCGGCGCGCGCCTGGCTCAGGGCCACATTGCTGGCGCGCAGGCCCGTGTCGTCCGTGTGGCCGATCACCTCCACCTTGCGTCCGCGCAGCTTGAGCATGACGGCCGCCATCTCGTCGAGGATGGCCAGACCTGCCGGCGTGATGGTGGCCTTGCCGCTGTCGAATTCGATGATGCGTTTATCGAGCGCCGCATCGAGCAAGCCCTGCTCGGCCTCGGCCGCCTTGACCCGCAAGCCATTGTTGACGATGTAGGTGGGATTGAGGCTGGTGGCGATGTCGCTGGCGATCTGCTGGCGCTGCGCCTCGTTCGCCACTTCGCCGCGCACGCTGACGTTGTTGCCGTCGACGGTGATCTGCCCCCGTGAAATGAGCTTCAGGTTCGGCGCGATCAGCTTGTGCACGTAGGCGTTCCAGTTGGCCGGCACGGCCACGTTGCCGATGGCGATCTGGTCGACCACGCGCTCGGCGCCATACAGTTCGCGCAGGCGGGCCAGCACGGCCGCCTTGCCCGCCTCGTCGGCCAGGGTGCCCGTGACGAGGATCTGCCCCGGCATCGGCGTCTGGGGTGCTTGCGCTTGCGCCTGGACGCGGCAGGGAACGACCACGGCAAGCAGCAGGAAAATGGCATACGATTTCATCGCGGTCCTTCAGGCAAAGGTATCGGCAAACATGGCGCAGGCCGAGCGCAGCGACAGCTGCTCCTGCTGCAGGCAGGCGGAAAACTGGCGCAGCGCCGCGTCGTGTCCCAGCTGCTCCTCGACCCAGTCCAGCTGGTCGAACACGATCAGCCGTTCGCTGCCGGCCTGCGGGTCGATCAGCGCGCGCAAGCCATCCGGGTCGGCGCCGCAAAAACCGATCACCAGCACGGGCGCCTCGTCGAGGTGGGAAAAGAACAGCGCGAGTTCGAAATCGGCCAGACGCAGGAAAGGCGCGATCAGATGCAGCCAGAAGCTCGCCACCACGTCGCGCAGCTGCACGTCTTGCGGCAGCGGCAGCACCAGGCTTTTCTCCAGGCGCGGCAAGCCGCTCTGGCGCACCGGCCGCAGCAGCAGGCCCAGGCCCAGCAGCAATTCGCGCACCGTCACTGGGAAGGCGGGCGAAGCGAGCATCGCTTGCAGGCCATGCACGGTCTGCGCCTGCAAAAAGGCGGCCAGCCGCGCCGCATGGCCAGGCGCGGCCGGTTCGACTTCGACCACGTTGCCGGCCAGCGCCAGCAGGGCCGGCCCCGGCTCGGCGCTGGCCACGATGCCCTGCGACAGCTGCTCCACCCGCTGCCACAGGGGCGCCAGCGCCAGCGGGCTGCAAGCGACAAAGGCTTCGGCGTCATCGACTTCGAGGGCGCCCATGGCCATGAAGGGAAAGCGCCGCAGCGACTGGTCGTTGCTCGCTTCCAGGCGTCCGGCGATGGCGCGCCGGCTGCGCGTGCCGACGAAGGCAAAGCGCAGCGGCGGCAAGGCGTCGTAATTGAGCTTCCAGCGCGGTTCCACCGTCAGCGCGGTCATGACCTGCGCCAGCCAGTCGTCAAGCAGCTGCACCAGCGCGTGATTGTCGCAATCCTTGATGAAATCGCCGCGCGCGGGGATCTTGCCAAAGTAGCCGAGGCGCACCTGCTGCGCCGCGCGCATCATGGCGCCACCCCGGTCGCCGCAACTGCGGCGATGACTGGCACGGGAACGCCCGGCATGCCGACGATCGTCTCGGGCAGCTGCATGCCGCGAAAGCCCTGCTCCTGCACCGCCGTGGCAGATCCGGCGCCTGTCGTCTCGGCGCTGCTGGTGATTTTCAGGTCGACCGCCACGGCCACGTCGCCGCGCGTCCAGCGCAGTTCGAACACGCCGCCATCCTTGCGCTTCTTGGCCGCCGCATCGATCATGCGCTTCAAGCCGAATTGCCCCGGCTCGTTGAATAGTTCCACCGTGCGCCCGTCGAAGGTGACTGCCGTGATGCGCGCGCCTTGCTGGCCCGCCGCGCCTTGCGGCCCCGGATGGACCATGTTCGTCCACTGCGCCGGCGTATTACGATAGCGCAGCTGCTGGCCGTCGATTTCCACCGTGTATTCCAGGGTGCCGGGCGCGGGCGACGGCTGGATCTGGAACACGGTTTGCGCCGCCGTCGAGGTGGCCGCCACGCCGCCCGCACCCAGCGGCGCAATCCAGCCGGGAAAGCGCGCCACCACCTGCGGCGCCAGGCTGATGCCCATGTCGGCCCAGGTGCGCGGCGCCAGCACGTCGCCACGCCGCACCACCAAGGGGCCCATGGATGTGGTGACGAATTTCGCCACCAAGCCTTCCGGACCGAAGAACTGGCCGATCTCCAGGTTGCTCGCCTCGATGCGCGCCGTGGGCGCAAACGGATATTTGTTGGCCAGCGATTTCTGGAACGGTTCGTACACCTGCGCCGCCCAGGTCTTGTTGATATCGAGTTCGGCCGGCGTGACGATGACGGCAAAGGTCTGCATCAGCGGGCGCACGAGGATGGGGCGTATCGCCTGCTTCTGCGCGTCGCTCATCCCCGTGAGCACCTGCTCGTCGACCAGTTTGAGGGCGTCGGCCAGTTCGGAGCCGCTGCCCTCCAGGGTCTGCTGCATGAACTGGCGCGCGCCCGGCCCCGCGTCGCCCTGGTTCTTCAGCTGGTTCAAACGGCTGCGCAGTTTCGACAGCGCTTCCAGGTAGGCGCGCATCAGCGAGGCATTGTTGTCCCTGGCCGCCACCAGCTTGCCCACGCCGGCAAATTCGCGCCCCACGGGGCCCATCGGTTTATCCAGGCGGGCCGGGTCAATCTGCGCATTGAGGCCGGGATTGGCCGTCAGCTGCGACGGCGCGCGACGCAGCACGGTTTCCTTGAACCAGGCGATGATGCCCCGCTCGGCCTTGCGCAGTTGCGCATTTTGCAGGGCCGGGTTGTCCCACGAGGTTTCCTCGTAAATGGTCGTCAGCAGCTTGGCGATCGGCGACGACTGCGGATCGCCCAGGCGGTTCATTGCCTGCACGGCGCCGTCAAAACCTTTCAGGTCGGCGACGGCCACGCCCTGCACAAATTTTTGCCACTCGCGCGCGTAATCGGCCTTGTACATGGCCACCAGATTTTTCTCGATCTGCTCCGGACTGCCTTCCAGGGTCAGGTCGTCGGTGGAGGCGCTTTTCAGCACCCAGTCGGCGCTTTGCAGTTCGCGGTTGGCGGCGTCGCGAAACGCGCCCTCGACGAACTTTTCCCAGGCCTGGCGCGTAAAGGCGCCGGAGACGGCATAACTGCCCGCAAGCAGGGCCTGATCCTGCTCGCCGACGATGCGCGCCACCGTCATGCCGGGAAAACGCGTCGAGGCGCGTGCCTTGACGTCGGCATACACGCGCTCGCGCGCCGGCATGCCGCGCACGACGCGGCGCAGATTTTCGCGCGCCTGGTCGACCAGCGCCAGCTTCTGTTCGATGCGCGGCCAGGACGGGTCGCCGATCTGCGCCAGGTAAAACGTCAGCAGCCGTTCGGCGCTGCGTATCATCTGCTCGCGCGGCATGGCGCCCCGGTTACCCTCCAGCCAGCCGCGCCAGAAGCGCGTCATCTGGTCGTTCAGGTGGCTGCTTTCCGCATGCGTTTTGTCGGCCAGCATCAGATAGGTTTTCAACGCGTTGTAGGCGTCCTCCACATTCGTCGCGCTGGCCGCCTGGTACTGGACATTGCGCGGCGCGGCGGAAGGCGTTGCAGGAGCGGCCGGCGTCTGCGGCGTGCGCGCCGTGGGCTGCAGCTGGTCGGCGCTGGCATTCATCTCGAACAGCAAGGCTTCCAGCGCACCCGCCACGGGGGCCAGCATGACCTGGCGCGCGCCGGCAAAATACTCCTCGCGCAGCTTGCGTTCGAGCAGTTCACCCTGGTACAGGCCCAGACGCAAGGACCACGGCCGTTGCGTGCGGTACGCTTCCAGCTGCTCGATGCGGTCTTGCAATATCTCGAGCGCTTCCAGACGCGACTGCAAGTCCAGGCGCCGCTCCTGCAACTTGACCACTTTATTTAAATCGGCCTCGACATTGGCCACCAGTTGCCGGTTGCCCAGGTAGGACCAGCTCCAGCCGCCCAGGCAGGCGCCCAGCGACACCGTGGCGGCGAAGAACACGGCATATTTGAAGCGCAGCTTGGCCCGGTTGGCATAGTTGGCCACCAGGTGCTTGTCGGCAAAAATCACCTTGCGAAACAGCTCCAGCAGGAAATAGCCATGCTGGCGCGCACCGGACGGCGCGGCAGCCGGGGCAGGCGCGAAGGCCAGGTCGAAGCGGCGCGCCACCTGCTGCGAGGAAGCGCTGACGGGCTCGCCCTCCTGCAGCGCGCTGGTGAAATAGAAGCCGCGGAACACGGGCTGGAACTGGAACGGGTTTTCCTCGAACAGGGTAGCGATGAAGGCGCGCAGGGCCGGCTTGATGGCGGCAAATTCCAGCGGAAAGGTGAATACGCCGGGCGCCATCGTCTTGCGTTGCCGGTGCGCCATGTTGGCCAGGCTCAGCTCCGTCAAGCCATCGTGCAATTCATCGAAGCTCTGGTCGAAAAACGCCAGCAAGTCGGCCGTGGGCAACTTGCGCTGGTAGGGCATGGTGGCGCCCCATACGCGCTCGCGCTCGCTGCGCTCGGCATCGGCGAAAAACTCCGTGAAGCCGGCGATCAGGTCCGCTTTGGTAAACACGATGTACAGGGGTGCAAACACTTCCAGGCGTTCGATGACGTCCTGCACGCGCTTGCGCAGGCTGCGCGCCAGTTGCATGCCGACATCAGGATCGCCGCCCAGCTCGGCGATGCTGACGGCGATGAGGATGCCGTTGATGGGCGCCTTGCGCCGGTATTTTTTCAGCAGGTCGAGAAAGCCGAACCACTCGCCGCGGTGCTCGTCGACGACGGAGTAGCGCCCCGCCGTGTCGAGCACGATGCCGTCCGTCGTGAAAAACCAGTCGCAGTTGCGCGTGCCGCCCACGCCTTGCACGATCTTGCCGTCGGCGAAGGGGAATTGCAGGCCCGAATGCAGGATGGCGCTGCTCTTGCCGGCCGCCGGATTGCCGATGATCATGTACCACGGCAATTCGTACAGGGCGGCGGCGCCCGACTTGAGGCCCAGCTTGGACGTCTTGATGGTCTCGATGGCAGCCAGCATGCCCGTACGCACGGCGTCAAGTTCGCCCTGTTGGGTGTTGCTGGTCGTTGAGGACGAGGCCGCCTGCGCGGCGGCGATCTCGGCCTCGTTGAGGATGGCCTGGCCCAGCGCCTGGGCATCGCGCCGCGCACGGCGCCGGCGCCACAGCCACAGGCCCAGCCAGGTGGCAAAAGCCAGCAGCAGCAAGACCAGGGCCCAGATCAGCGCCACTTCCAGCACCTCGGCGCCCAGGTACAGGAACACGGCCAGCGCCACGAAGCCGAGGATGGTCAGTTGGCGGCTGTCGGTGAGGAAATGCCAGATTCGTCGCAGCATGATAGGCCCAGGGTGAGGTCGCAAAGCAAGGCGGATTCGGCCATGCTGACAGCAATGGGGCGCGCCTTTGTTGACATACGACAAGTCCCGGGCGCCAGCGCGGCAGGCCCCGGCAGGCCATTGATGCTACGCAAGCAAACTTGCAGCTGTGATATTCGGGGCGATGCGCGGCGCTAGAATGGCTGGCGCGGCTTACTTGCCCAGCACGCGCGGTTGCGGCAATTCCGTGTGGCCAAAATCCATCATGGTCCAGCGTCCGCCCCAGCGCAGGCCCACCGATTCGGCCGTCACGCCATATAAACGGTAGCCGCGCATGGCCCAGGCATTTTTTTCAGAAATGATGAGCTTTCCTTCATGCATGAATGCGCAATCGGCCGCCAAGCCATACTGGTGATAGCTTTGAAACGCCTTCGCGTTCGTCACGTTCGGGCCGGCCGCCGCCAATTGATCCTGGCGCGCGGGGCTGCGATAGCCTTCCAGCAAGACCATGTCATAGCCATGCACGTCCTTCATGATCTTGAAGACCAGCAGCAGACGCTGCGCGAAATCGTGGTCGAGCAATTGCCAGTTGCGGCTGGCGCCGCCCAGCAGAGGGCGCAGCTGCGTTACTTCCGCCGTGGAAAACAGCAGCGGCGGCAAGGTCGGTGGCGGCACCAGCTGCTCGCCCTTCAGCAAGTCGCTGACCTGGTCATTGATGACGTGTTGCTGGTCGGCATAGCCGCGCAGGGTGATGCGGTCGCTGGACAGCCAGGCCAGCAGCGGCGGCACGATGACCAGCACGCTGCCTGCCAGGCTCAGCCAGCGATGCCGCCACAGCAGTTGCCAGACGCGCGCCATGCCCGAGCCCGTGTGTTGCTGCACGCGCTGCCACTGCGCGCCGCCGCCCCGCTGCAACCCCTGCGCACGCCGCTGCATGCGCCAGCCCAGGTTGACGAGCGTGTGCAGCACGATGGCGCGGCCGCCGGGAAACAGCAGCAGCCAGCAGGCAAAACAGGCAAGCAGAAAATACATCAGGACCAGGGCGACGAACATGGGGCGCTCCGTGACGGGAATCGGCGGGGCCGGGCAATCCATTGCTCGGCGGTATCGCTAGATCGTAGGCGTGCGCGGCCCGCATGAGCGCGGTTTACATCAAGGTCAGTCGAATTTGATCCACTGCGGAGGTGATATTTTGTCTTTACTGAAAACCGGGGATGGCCAGGCGCGCGGTCCTGACCTGCTGAGCAAGGCCGGCGCGGCTGGTGCGCGCATCGAAGGCAAGGGCATCCTGTCGCAGCTCGAACACGGCGCCGCCGCGCCTGTGGCCATGCCGGCCATGCGCTGGCGCCCCGGCTGGCGGCACGGAGCCGCTGGCGCGCTATGCCTGGCGGTGCTGATCACGGCCGTGCTCGCCTACGACACGGACGCCCCGCCACTGCCGCCGGCGCCTGCCATTGCCATGGCGGCACCCGCAATACCAGCGCCAACGGTGCTGCAACAGGCGGCCTCCCCGCCGCAGGCCGCCACTATCGTCAATACGGCGGGACCGCCCTTGCCCGAGGTGGCAGCCTCGAGTGCGCCACGCAAGGTGCTAGCGCCCATGCGCCAGGCGGCCGCCCGTCCACAAGGCGCGAAGCCGGCTGCCGCGCCCGGCGACAGCGACGTCGCCTTGCTGACGGCGATGGTGGCCCATGCGCACCGGCAGGCAGGCACGGCGGTACCCGCGCGCGACGTGGTGCTGCGCAAACAGGAAGAAGAAACGGCGGAACTGTTGCAGCGCTGTCAGCAGCTGGGCCTGATCGAAGGCATGCTGTGCCGTTCGCGCATCTGCTCGGGCCGCTGGGACAGCGATCCCGCCTGCCATTGAGTGCCCGGCAAACCTCAGGCGCGCTCGGACACTTCGATCAGGTTGCGGTCCGGGTCGCGCAGATACACGGAGCGGATGGGCCAGTTGGCGCCCGTGCGGGCCACCGGACCTTCCTCGATGGCAATACCCAGCGCCGCCAAATGGGCGATGAACACGTCGAGCGGGACGGCGGCGATGAAGCACAGGTCCAGCGAACCGGGCGTGGGCAAATCCGCCTTGGGCAGGAATTCCTTGCCGGCCTCATGCAGATTGATTTTTTGCGCGCCAAACTTGAAGGCATGGCGGCCGGTGCCAAACGTTTCGAGCCGCATGCCCAGCACGCGCGTATAAAAATCGATGCAGGCCGCCTTGTCGCGGGTGGTCAATACCAGGTGGTCGAGGTGGCCTATCATGCGTGTCTCGGGTGAGTGGCCGCGTCCATGCGGCCCTGCAAAAAACCTTCCATCAGCGCCAGCAATGCCTGCGGCTGCTCCTGGTGCGGCGTATGGCCGCACTGCTCGACCATGGCGGGCATGGCGTTGAGCGCCTGCGCCACGATGGTGTCGACCTGGGCCGCGCTGCCGTACTGGTCTTCGCTGCCCTGCACCACCAGCGCCGGGCATTCGACGGAGGGCAGCAGATACTCGATGTTCCAGAACTGGAAGCCATAGCTGAGCCAGGTGTCCGACCAGGCCTTGAAAATCGTTTCCGTCTTGTCGCCATGGTATTTCGCCAGCGCGCGCAGCTTGCCCGCGCCGAATGCCGCGTCCGCCTCGCGTATGCCATCGAGCGTGATGCCTTCGACAAACACATGCGCCGCCTCGGTGATGATCCCGCGCAAGCGCGGCGGCTGCTGCGCCGCATAGATCAGGGCGATGCTGCCGCCATCGGAGTGGCCGACGAGAAAATGGTCCTGTCCCGGCAGCAGTGCCGCCAGCACTTGCGGCAGCTCGCACAGCGCGTAGTCGTGCAAATAATGGAGCTGGCGGCGCGCCGCCAGCGGCGACGACTGCCCATAGCCGTGGCGGTCGTACAGCAAGCCGCGGCATCCCGTCGCCTGGCATAGCTGCGCGGGAAAATCTTTCCACATCGCACAGCAGCCGAGCCCCTCATGCAGGAATACCAGGCAGGGCTTGGCGGGGTCGCCTTCGATCAGTTCGTAATAGATATCGGTTTCGGCACTCAGGTTCAATATCGGCATGGGCTAGGCTCGCAACGGGTTCCGTATCGGCAGGTCGGCTGGGCCTATTGTGCCATTGTCCTGCACGGCACGCGTGGCGCCCCGTAAAAATAGCCTGCTGGAAAAGTTCTTGCCGCTTGCCTGCAAGGTGTTTGCGCCAGCACAAGCGAGCGCCGCTTTTCCAGCGGCCCAGCGCGCTTTCTACCCCTATGTATGCCTAGAATGAATTACTCCAACAGCATGGAGCAGGCGGCTACCTTATCAGCCCGGACGTGACACTGGCCGTCACGGCAACACAGATAGGGCGTCTTGCCGCACAACGACAGGCGCGGTGTCCAAACTATCGATGAGGAGTACATCATGGAAATGAAAGTAGAAAATCACACGGGCAGCAACCTGGCCCCGGAAACCACCGACCTGCCGCTGGAGCAGGACGGCCAGGCCTCGCAAGACGCGGCCGCACAGGACCTGAACCTGAGCGCCGCCGCCTTCACCACCTACTACACGTGGACAGCCAATGGCGTGCATCCTTCGGTCAACTTCGCCAACGCCAACGTGAAGGCCAATTCGCGCGTATTGCTCAACATCAGCGAATATGGCGCCACTCCCCAGAACCGCTTCATCGGCTCAGCCCGTATGGCCGTGTACAACATCGCGCCATATAACGGCGGCTTCCGTGCCTGGGTGGATATCTCGTGGGGCAGCCCGCTCAAGGTGCGTTTCGACGTGTTTGTGGATCCCTGATCAGGGAACACCGCGCACGCCGTTGATGCGCTGAAGCGATAACTAGCGTGAACGGGAAACCGTGTGCGCATGACAAAAAAGGCCACGTGTTGCCACGTGGCCTTTTGCTGCTGCTTGTTCTGGCTCCCCGACCTGGACTCGAACCAGGGACCTGCGGATTAACAGTCCGTCGCTCTACCAACTGAGCTATCAGGGAAAGGAGGCCGAATTATATACGTCAAAATTTCTCATGTCCAGTTGTTGCTGCATGGCCAGCAAAACTGGCCGCCAGGGAGCAAGCCTCGCCTGCTGGCTGCGCCCGTCTGCGCGGCGCTACGCAAGATAGTAGAATAGCCAGGCCTTGCCGACACGCAAGGCGCACAACGGCATGCCGGCAGCGGAGCGTCGACCACGCCCCCGCGCAGACATGCGCTTGCAAGGCGCACCTTGCCCCTGGCTTACTGCTCTCACCCGACATGACAGAATCAAGCGCAACACTGGTGGACAATCCCGGCAGCGGCGACAGCTCGGCGGACATTGCCGCGCATATGGCCGCCGCCATCGTGGCACGCCAATTGCCGCCCGGCACGCGGCTGCGCGAAGAGGCGCTGTGCCGGCTGTACGGCGTCAGCCGCACCAAGATCCGCGCCGCCCTGCTCATCCTCTCGAAAGACAAACTGATCCGCATGGTGCCCGACAAGGGCGCCTTCGTCAGCCAGCCGACCGAAGCGGAGGCGCGCGACATCTTTGCCGCGCGGCGCATCATCGAGGCGGCACTGGCGCGCGAATTCGTTGCGCGGGCCAAGCCTGCCGACTACAGGATGCTCGAGCGCCATCTGAAAGCGGAACGCCAGGCGCTGGCCCAGGCGACGCCGCTGCGCTCGCAACTGCTGGGCGACTTCCACGTCTTGCTGGCCGATATCGCCGGCAACGCCGTGCTGCGCGACATCGTGCGCGAACTGGTGGGCCGCAGTTCGCTCATCACCATGCTGTACCAGTCGGGCCATGATGCCGCCTGCTCGTGCGACGAGCACGGCCGCTTTCTCGAGGCGGCGCGCAGCGGCGACGCGGACCTGGCGGCGCGCCTGATGGTCGAGCACCTGGCGCACGTGGAAGCGGCCCTGCGCTTCGACGGCAGCGCCGGCGAGGCCAAAAAAGACCTGGTGGCGGCGCTGCTGATGTAGGCCGCACTATCAAAAAAGGCCGCCGATGCGGATGCACGGGCGGCCCTGTCATTGCGGCGGCAAACCCGCTATTCGCCCACGCTATTCGCCCAGGTAGATAAACTTGAACAGGAAGATGGCGGCGATGATGTAGGCCACCACGGACACCTGCTTGCCCTTGCCCGTCAGCAGTTTCAATACGGCATAGGTGATGAAGCCGAAGGCGACGCCGCTGGCCACGGAATACGTAAATGGCATCATCAGCGCCGTGATGGCGGCGGGAATGCTTTCCGTGCTGTCATCCCAGTCGATGAAGGTCAGTTCGCGCAGCATCAAACAAGCCACGTACAGCAACGCGGGCGCCGTCGCGTACGGCGGCACCGTGTGCGCCAGCGGGGCGAAGAACAGGCTGCCCAGGAACAGCAGCGCAACAGCCACGGCCGTCAAGCCCGTGCGTCCGCCCGCTTGCACGCCGGCCGCGCTTTCCACGAAGGCCGTCGTGCTCGACGTGCCCAGGCAGGCGCCGGCGGCGATCGCCGTGCTGTCGGCCAGCAAGGCCTTGTTCATGCGTTCCATCTTGCCATCTTTCAGCAGACCGGCACGGTTGGCCACGCCCATCAGGGTACCCGTCGCATCGAACAGTTCGACCAGGAAAAACACCAGCACCACGTTGACGATGCCGATCGACAGCGCGCCCATGATGTCGAGCTTGAACAAGGTCGGCTCGATGGCCGGTGGCGCCGAGACGATGCCGTTGAACTGGTTGCCGCCAAAGAAGAAACTGGCAATCGTGATGGCGAGGATGCCGATCAGGATGGCGCCCGGCACTTTCAGGCGGTCCAGCGCGACGATGATGAAAAAGCCAAGGATGGCCAGGATGGGCGCCGCCTGGTGCAAATCACCCAGCGCGATGATGGTGGCCGGGTTCGACACCACCACGCCCGCGCTTTTCAGGGAAATGATGGCCAGGAACAAGCCGATACCGACCGTGATCGCCGTGCGCAGCGCGGGCGGGATGCTGTTGATGATCATCTCGCGCACCTTGAACAGGCTCACCAGGATGAACAGGCAGCCGGAAATGAAGACGGCGCCCAGCGCCACTTCCCAGCTCATGCCCATGCCCTTGACCACCGTGTACGAGAAATACGCGTTCAAACCCATGCCCGGCGCCAGCGCGATCGGGTAGTTCGCGTACAGGCCCATGATCAGGGTGCCGATGGCGGCCGCCAGGCAGGTGGCGACAAAGACGGAGTCTTTCGGCATGCCCGCGTCGCCGAGGATGGACGGGTTGACGAAGATGATGTAGGCCATCGTCAGGAACGTGGTCAGGCCGGCCAGCAGCTCCGTGCGCACATTGGTCCCGTTGTCCTTCAGTTTGAAATAGCGTTCCAGGAACTGCATGATTAACCCCTTGTTTTGGTAAAACCGCGCGCCTGGTCTTGGCCAAGACGCATCTTTTCTTCTTGCAATAGCTAGTTACTTGGTCGCTGCGCCGGCCGGCTTGAAGGCCCACCAGCGGCTGCCCGCGAAATTCCAGACCAGCCCGATGCCCGTCGCCAGTACCTGCGCCAGCCAGTAATACCAGCCCAGCTGGTGCACCAGCAGCCACATCAGGCCCGTATTGATGCACCAGCCTATGCCCAGCAAAGTGAAATATTTGCTGGCCGCCTCGCCATGGCCCTTGTCGCTTTTAAACGTGAAAAAGTAATTGAGAATGTAGTTGACGACGGAACCGAGGATGTAGCCGATGCCGGACGCGGCGGCGGCGCTGATGCCGGCCCATTCCACGCCGCCCCACAGCACGCTGTATTGCACGGCCGTGCCGGAAGCGCCGACAGCGGCGAAACGTAGAAATTGGTGATGCAGGGAATGGGACATTGTCACTTTTCAAATATGGCGAACACTCTCGCCAGGATCGGGCCAGAATAAAAAATGGCTACGATTGCTCGTAACCATTTTTCAGCCTGCATTTTACTGCAAGTTGCGCCCAACGTTCATATTCGCCGCCGTTTCGACACTTATTCCTTGCGTTGGCGGCGCCGGCGCAGCCATACAAACAGCGCGATCAGTAGCAGGATGCCAACGATGCCGCCCGGCAGCATGAACGGTTGCGCCCGCGCCAGCACGGGTTTCTCGCCACCGCTGCGCGCCTGCGCCACGTAGGCAGGCGTGACGGACACGTCCGGGTTGCCATACTGCTTCAGCACGTAATTGGCAATCGACGCAATCTGCTCGTCCGTCAACGGCTGCACGTAGGAGCGCAGGTCGAAACGGGGCATGAATGCTTCGTGCTCTTCCCCTTCGATCTTGCGCTCGACGCCAAACAAGATGGCCGAGACCAGGTTGGCCGGGGTGTTGCCGCCCGTCGCCGTATTGTTGAACAGCGCTGGATAGCTTTGTCCCGTGCTGCCGGCGCCGCTGGCCGAGTGGCAGCTGGCGCAGTAGCCGGAAAACAGCACGGCGCCGCTATTGAGCGAATGATGCTCGGTGGAAGCGGCCATACCGCGCAGCAGTGGTTCTTCGCTGGCGGCGCTGCCATGACTGAAGGCGGCCTTGGTCTGGCCCGGCGCGCGCACGGGCGGCACCGTGCGCAACCACGCGACGATGGCGGCCACGTCGTCGTCGCGCAAAAATTGCAGGCTGTTCTGGATGGCTTCGGCCATGCCGCCCGCCGCCTGCCCCTTGCCTTCCACGTGGCCCGTCTTCAGGTAGGCCGTGAGTTCCGCATCCGTCCACGCACCGATGCCGCTGACCTTGTCGGACGTGATGTTCGGTGCATGCCAGGAACCGAGCGAGGCGCCGGCCAGGGTCTGGCTGCCGATTTCCGCCATCAGCGCATTGCGCGGCGTATGGCAGGCGCTGCAGTGCGCCAGGCCTTCGGCCAGGTAGGCGCCGCGGTTGATCTGCGCGCTCTTCGTTGCGTCCGGCACGAAGCGCTTATTGTCGAGGAACAAGGTATTCCAGCCCAGCATCGACAGGCGCACATTGAACGGGAATGGCAATGCCGTCTGGCGCGCCGGCTCGTCGACGGGCTTGACGGCCTGCATGAAGTAGTAATACAGGTCGCCCACGTCCGCATCCGTCAGCTGCGCATAGCTGGTGTAGGGCATGGCTGGATACAGGTGGCTGCCATCGGCGCGCACGCCTTCGCGCAGGGCGCGCGCAAAGTCGGCTTCCGTGTAGTGGCCGATGCCGCCTTTTTTCGACGGCGTGATATTCGTTGCGTAGATCGTGCCCAGCGGCGAGTCGATGGCATAGCCGCCCGCATACGGCTTGCCGCCCGCTGCCGTATGGCACGCCATGCAGTCGGCGGCGATGGCCAGGTAGCGGCCTCGCTCCAGGCGCGCATCGGGCTTGGCGGCGGCAGGCACGGCCGGACGGTCCGGCGTCAGGGTGACGGGCGGCGCCGGTGGCGCCGCGTGCGCGGCCAGCGGCAAGCTGGCCACCAAAGTCAGACTCAGCAATAAACGGCGCATCATGCAGCCTCCCTTGCCAGGGTGCGGGCGATGTCGTCGGCAGCGCGCAAACCGAGCGCGGCCATGCTGAGGGTGGTGTTGACGACGCTGGCCGACGGCATGGCGCCGCCGCCCGGCAGCCACAGGTTGGCGTGGTCGTGGGCGCGGCAATTGCCGTCGACCACGGAGTCAAGACGATTCGAACCCATGATGACGCCGCCCATGATGTGGTTATTCGCGTTCAGGCTGTCGGTGATATGGAATTCCACGGCGCCGAACAGCTTGCCGATGTGCTTGAGCTGCGCATGCGCGGCCTTCGCGCCATCGCGCACGTAGTCGCCCACGTCATAGTAAATGTCGGGGCAGGCCAGGCCCAGCGGGTCCTTGCGCGTCTTGCTCAGGGTCAGGCGGTTATGCGCTTCGGGCAGCGGTTCCAGGCTGATCGACAAGTCCACGCCAAACGCGGCGCGGCGGCGGATCTCGTCGTCGAGGTCCTTGCCCACCAGGCCCAGCTTCAAGGACTGCTGCGTAGCGGGTCCGACACGCGTGATGTTATTGAGGATCATCTTGTTGGCCGAATATTGCGCACGGAAGGCGCCGTCGCGCGGGCCCACCAGGCAGCTGCTTTGCGCGGGGCCACGGCCCGTCCAGATCGGTTCATTGGCGAGGAAGGTACAGTGGAAACCCGAATGGTCCATCATGTTGCGGCCCACCTGGTCAGAACTGTTGGCGATGCCGTTCGGATTGTTTTGATTTGCCGCCAGCAGCAGCAAACGCGGCGTTTCGATGCCGTTGCAGGCAATCACGAAAGCCTTGCCCGTCGCCATGTGCGACTGTTTCTTGGCGTCATACCAGTGCACGGCCGTCACTCTGTTGTTGTGGTCCGTATCGATACGGTAGACGACGGCCTCGGCCAGCACGCCAGCGCCCTTCAGCTCGGCCCGCTCCACGTGGTGGATGCCGTTGTACATGGCGCCGATGGGGCAGATCGGCTGGCAATTGTTATTGCCGCAGCAGGTCGGACGGCCTTGCCATGGGCGCGTCGAGCGGCCTTGCGGAATCGGCACGGAACGGTAGCCGTGCGGGTTGACCACTTCGGCGAAGCGCTTGTCGCCATAGCCCCAGGGCACCATGTCCATCGGGTACGGTGCGCTGCGCTCGCTCGGCGACTGCAGGGCCGGATCGTTGGGGCCGGCCACGCCCATTTCCTGCTCGGCGCGGCAATAGTACGGTTCCAGTTCATCGTAGGAAATGGCCCAGTCGCGCCCTACCCCGTAATCGCTTTTCATGCGCATGTCGGACGGCAAGTGGCGCCAGCACGACGCGGCCCAGTGCCAGGTCGTGCCGCCCACCGTGCGCAGATAGCCCTGCTGGAAACTGCTGCCGTTGGGACCGGATACTTCCACATAGTTATTCTTCGGGAAATACAGCGGTGCGGGCGCGTTTTCCGCTTGCGGATACAGGCCCTGGAAGTCGGAACCGACGCGGTTTTCGAAGGGCATGTTGCGCCAGTTTTCCACGGCTTGACCACGCTCGATGCGCAGGCCCGCTTCCAGCATGATCACGGAGTGACCCTGCGCGGCCAGCTGGTCGGCCATCATGGCGCCGACGACGCCCGTGCCGACTATGACGACATCGGCGACGACGTCGCCATTACTCTTGAATTGGGGTGATTTCATTTTGCTTGCTTGCCTTTCGGTTCAGGGGTGCCGGTGGTGGCCGGCGCGGGCACGGGTTTCGGTTCCACGGGTGCGGAAACGCGCACGGCCGGCGGCGCCTTCAGCCACCACAGGGGACCGTAATTGCAGTAAGTCGGCACGACCTGGCCATCGGCCACCGTGCGGTACATCAAGGCCTCGGCGTAGGCGACGACGATGGATTTCGTGCCCTGCGCCGCGTTGCCGGCAACAGTGCCCGTGTACCAGGCGGCGACGATGGCCAGCGCCAGCTCGCGCAGCCCCGCATCGGCTGCGGTGGCGGCCGCCAGCAAGGTCTTCGCTTCCTGGCCCGTGACGAGCAGCGCGCCCAGTTGCGGCAAGCGCTCGGCGAAGCCGGGCACGTTCGTGCGCATGGCTTGCTCGATGCGCGCCGCCGTCGCGGCGGACAGATCGCGGTGGCCCGTGATCGTTTGCGACAGGGTGTAGAACAGCATGGTGGCGGGCGCCAGGCCGGCAGCCGGCGCGCTGGCCGGCGCCTGCATGGCGGCGGACAGGGGATTGCTCCAGAAACCGGCTTGCGCCAGCAAGGCGGCCAGGCCGATCAGGGCGTGACGGCGGCTGATGCGGGGAAGGGATGACACGGATGTTGCAGATGGTTCGTTGCCTGGATGGTTCATGAGACTCCCGCAAGACTTGTTGTTTTATTGACTTCGATGATTGCGCCACATTGCATTTGCGCATATATGGAACCGGTTCCATATTATCCTACAGAAGTAAATAGTCTGCCAATGTAGTATTACTACTGAGATATTGGCTGGTGCAATTCCTGTTTTTCACGCAGGCAAAACGCCAGCCCCGGCTGGCCGCCCAGCCGGTAATGGAAGTCGAGCACGCTGCCGCCAGCCAGGTTTGGCTTGCCCGGCAAAGGCAGCGGCAGGTTCAGGCTGCACTCGTGGTCGCCCAGGACGATGTCGCCATGCACACGGATGCGCGTCAGCAAGCGCGGCGCCTGCTCCAGCACGTCAGGCAGGCGGATGCTGGCGGCCGGAAGCCTGTCGCCCCGCTCCCCCTGCCAGGCGCGCATGGCATCCGCATCGAGCGCAAACACGCGGCCCCAGTCCGTGCACGACTCGCCGGGGCTGCGCCGGTCCAGGCCCAGGTGCACGGTGACGGCCGCCGGCAGCAGCGTGGCCGCAGGCGCTTGGGCGTGCAGATTGCGCAGGATGGCCACCTGCGGCTCCTTGCCCAGCGCCGTATTCATGGTTTCGCTGACGATCACGTCCGGCATGGCGCCAGCAGGCATTTGATAGGCGGCCGCGTCGGCGCAGATGTATTCGTCGACGTGGCTGTCCAGGCCCAGGGCGGCGATCAGGTCGCGCGCATAGTCCAGGGTCTCGGCATGCACGTCGAGGATGGCAAACTGCACCTCGCTCGCGTCCAGCACGGCCATCACCGGCAGGGCCAGCAAGGCAAACGGACCGCAGCCCGCATACAGCACGCGCACGGGCCGCCCACCGTTCACGTCCAGCCGCTCGCGCACGGCCAGCGCCAGGCCCTGAATGAAGGCGGCGCTGCGGTACGGCTCTCGCGCGCACAGGCCCGCCTGCACGGGCGAGATGGCCCAGCCGCTGGGGAGAAAACTTTCGCCGTCGCGCAAGCCGTCCTGCCGGTCCATGGGCAGGCGCGAATGGCGCTCGACGAGCAGGCGCAGCTGAACCGTTTCGCCGACCAGGCTGGCCAGGGTACGCTGCGGATCGCACAGCGCGGCCCCCATGGTGACCAGTTCCGCGCGCGCCGAAGTCACGCGCAACTCCACGGGCAACTCCACGGAAAAGGCGGGATAAAGACAGAATGCATGGCGGCTTCCTTGAAATGATTGCAAGTGCGCGGAAAAATTGGCAGCATAGCAAATAAATAAACGCCTGCGCATTTGGCACCATCGCCCCCATCGCTACCACCTACCGGAGCACCGATGCACGACCTGCCGCTTTCTGCCCCCTATCAGTTGCGCGTCCAGCGCGACGACGACGATGGCTTTGCCGCCGCGCTGTACAGCTCCACGCGCGGCGACCTGCGCCAGATGCCGGCCGATCCCGCCGTCATCGAGCAGCTGATCGCCATGCAGCAGCGCATGCAAAGCCACGGTTACCGGCAAGCGTATCCGCAGGCCATATACCTGGTGCTGCAGCACGGCGACACGCCCATCGGGCGCCTGGTCCTGGACCGCCAGGATCAGGTGCTGCACCTGGTCGACATCGCCATCCTGCCCGCCGCGCAAGGCCAGGGTGCAGGCAGCGCCGTGCTGCGCGGCCTGCAGGCGCAAGCGGGCGCGCAGCAATGCCGGATCCACCTTGCCGTCAACAAAAGCAACACCGCCGCGCGCGCGCTGTACCAGCAGCTGGGCTTCCGATTGCGCGGGGAAAACGAGGTGCAGGAGCAGCTGGAATGGAGCGCGCCATAGTGCCGGCGCCGAAGCCGCCCAGCACCTGGCTGCGGCTGCCGCTGCGCTTTGATGTGGCGCGCATGCAGCACGACAGCGACCAGTTCGCCACGGACGAGTGGATCCATCATTTCAATACGGGCGCCTACGACCAGGGCTGGAGCTGCGTGCCGCTGCGCTCGCCGGGCGGAGCAGCTGGCGACATCATGCCCGTCGATGGCGCCGCCTATGCCGGCACGCCGCAACTGGCGCGCTGCCCCGGCCTGCGCGAGGTCCTCGCCAGCTTCGCCTGCGACATCCGCGCCGCGCGCCTGATGGCTTTGGCGCCGGGCGCCATCATCCGCGCCCACCGCGACGCCGGCACGTCGCTGGCCGATGGCTTGATCCGCATCCACATCCCCATCCACACTACGCCGCAGGTGCTGTTCAGCATCGACGGCGAGAACGTGCACTTCGCGGCCGGCCACGCCTGGTACATGGACGCCAGCTGCCTGCACGCCGTGCATAACCGGGGTACGGCGCCGCGCATCCACCTCGTGCTCGACTGCGTCACCAATGCCTGGCTCGAAACGCTGTTCGCCTCGGCCGGTTTCGTGCCGAAAGCGGCCCATAAATATGGCGACCCCAGCATCAATGATGGCAATGTCCGGGCCGTCATTGCCCAGCTGCGACTGTCGCCCTCGCCTGCCAGCCTGGCGCTGGCCAGCCAACTGTCCACCTTGGCCGACGGGAGCGCGCCGTGAGCGCCGCGCCGGGCCTGGCCCAGCAGGAACGCTTGCTGGCCAAGGGCGAGACGGTGGCATGGCACGAAGGCATGGACTTGCGCGGCTGGTATCCGCTGTATGTGGAGCGCGGCGAGGCGCTGGCGCACGCCGCCCTGTGCTGGCGCGCGCTGGGGGAAACGGTGTTCAGCGACGCTTTCTTTGTCAATACCCTGGCGCGCCAGCCGCATGAGGAGCACCGCGTCTGCCGCACGCCGCTGGCCGCACTGGCCACGATGGCCACGCTCGGCAATGGCTTGGCGCCCGACGCCTACATCTTCCACGTCTCGCGCTGCGGCTCGACCCTGCTGAGCCAGCTGCTGGCATCCTTGCCGCAATGCATAGTCATGTCCGAGCCGCCCATCATCGATTCGCTGCTGCGGCTGTATCACGACAGCGACGACCCGGCCGCCGGCATCGCCCTGCTGCGCCAGGCCATCCTGGCACTGGGCCAGCGCCGCTCGGGCGCAGAGACGCACCACATCATCAAGCTCGACTGCTGGCACATCCACAGTCTGGACTTGCTGCTGCAAGCGTTTCCCGGCACGCCCTGCCTGTTCGTCTACCGCGAACCGCTGGCCGTGCTGGCCTCGCACCAGCGCCAGCGCGGCCCGCAAATGGTGCCCGGCATGCTGCACCCGGCACAGCTGCCGCTGCCCGCGCACCAGCTGGCGCCCGGCGATATCGATGGCTATACGGGCCTCGTGCTGGCCAGCCTGTTCCAGGCCGCCCTGCCCCATGCGGCGGCCGGCAAGCTGCAGTTAATTCACTACAAGCAATTGCCAGATATCGTGTTCAGCGATGTATTGACGCGCTTCGGCATCACCCCCACGCCGGCACAGTTGCAAGCGATGCGCGCGCGGGGCGGCGTGCATGCGAAATACGGCACGACCTACCAAGGCGACCCGCCAGTGGCCGCGACAAGCGGCCTGGCCACCACCGCCACGCAAGTGCAGCCAGGCTATCTGGCGCTGGAAGCGTTACGCACGGGGCAATAGTCACAGCGCGGCGGCATTGTCCTCGCGCCACTTGCGCACCATCTCGCTGCTGATTTCCCGTTCATAGCAGATGGGGGCGTAACCGCCCTTCCGGCTCCATGCGCTGCGTCCCCCGCAAGCGCTGCCATTCTTGGCGGTATTGTAGGGACAGGGGCAGCGGCCAGGATAGGCGGCGATCGACTCGGCGATGATCTGCTGCTTGACCTTCGCTTCCGATGGCGGCTGACGCCCTTGGCCGCCGGCAAGCGGCGCGTAGGCCGTGCCGGCGGCAAGCATCAACACCAGGGCGCAGAGATTCTTCATAGGAAAGATTGTTTTCATCCACAGGCAGCAAACGTACGCTGCAAGTATGGCAGATGCTTTTCGGCAAATCAGCGTGAAATGTCACGAGAACCATGGCCGCAACGCAAAAAGCCCAACCGTGAAGGCTGGGCTTTTCGATACTGCTGATGTTCTGGCTCCCCGACCTGGACTCGAACCAGGGACCTGCGGATTAACAGTCCGTCGCTCTACCAACTGAGCTATCAGGGAAAAGAGGCCGCATTCTATAGGGCAAATTTTCAGTTGTCCAGATTTACGCTGAAAAATTTACGCGCGGCGCCGCTCAGCCCGGATTTTCCCGGGGCTGATAGTCAAACACCAGCACCCGCCCCAGCCATGGCTTGAGCAGATCGACAAAGGCCAGGTGGGCCGGATGGGCCAGGTACACGTCGCGTGCGCTGGCGCCATCGAAGGTCAAGGTAAAGCAATCGGTAAAACCGTCATCGAGGCCTTCCGGGCTGACGTTCGGCCCCCATTCGAATTGCAGCACGCCGGGGATGCGGTGTTTAAGCTGGGAAAATTCATAGACCAGCTCGGCATGCTTGGCCGGTGTAATGTCCTCAAGAAAATCACACAGGACGATATGGCGCAACGGGATAGAACAGGTCATGGTGGCAACTCTCCTATGGGCTTGCCTTCAGGATAGCGCAAAACGGAAAAGCACACAGGCAGCGGCCCGCCATGGCGCAGATATTTTCTAAATGCAACATATTATTCGGATAATATCCCCCATGGACACCCCATACCCGTAAGCAACCATTCATATCAGACCATGACAAAGCTACTGGCAGTGCTATTCATCACCTTGATGCCATTTTCTGCATGCAAAGCGCAAGCGCTTGCCATCGACGCGCTGCTGACTCCCGACATTGGCGGGATCAAGCAGTTTGTGGAAATCAAGACAGATGACTCAAAAAAACCTGTTCTGCTCTTTTTATCGGGCGGGCCGGGAAGTTCGATGATGAAGAATGCGGATGCCTTCACCGCCATCCTGAAAAACAGATTTACGCTGGTGCAGTGGGATCAGCGCGATGCGGGAAAAACCCTGACACTGAATCCGTCACCTAGCCAGCCTTCCGTCGCGCAGATGAAGCAGGACACGTATCAGGTCATCACGTTTCTTCAAAAAGAGCTCAAGCAGGAAAAAATATACTTGCTGGGCAGCTCCTGGGGCAATGTGCTCGGTTTTCATATCGTCGAACGGCATCCGGAACTGCTGCATGCGTATTTCGCCGTCAATCCCGTCATCAGCCAGCTGGCCAGCGAAATGGCATTGCTGGCCAATTTGAAGGCGCATTTCCGGGACGATGCCACCGCCACCAAGGAGCTGGCGCAGGTGCATATCCCCTTTCAACAGGATGAAGACCTGTTCTACTTGCGCAAATGGCTTTTCCATAAAGAGGGAAAGGCTTTTGCGACCAGCGATGGCTTCAAGACCGGTTTTCTGCAATGGTCCAAAGCCTGGTCGCCCGTATGGAACGAAGTGATGCATATCGATTTGCCGAAGACCTTGAAGAAAGTCGACTGCCCGGTCTATTTCTTCGTTGGCAAGAACGACATCCAGACGTCCACCCGCATCACGCAAGACTATTTTGAGCAGCTGCAGGCACCAAAGAAGGGGCTGTTTGTATTTGAACAATCGGAACACCAGATACACCAGGATGAACCGGAAAAATTCCAGCAGGCGATCATGGGGACCCTGCCGGCACCCATCGCGGCGCGCTGAAATGCAAAAAGCCCAACCGGTAAAGGCTGGGCTTTCTGCTGCTACATGTTCTGGCTCCCCGACCTGGACTCGAACCAGGGACCTGCGGATTAACAGTCCGTCGCTCTACCAACTGAGCTATCAGGGAAAAGAGGCCGTATTATATAGGCCAAACCTGGCGCTGTCCAGATTTCCATAGGGAAAATCTTATCTTGCCGCAAGCCACACGCCGGCGGTGCAAAAACAAAAAAGGCCACGTTTTTCAACGTGGCCTTTCGAATTCTGGCTCCCCGACCTGGACTCGAACCAGGGACCTGCGGATTAACAGTCCGTCGCTCTACCAACTGAGCTATCAGGGAAAAGAGGCAATATTATATGTCGCTTGTTCCATATTTGCAAGACCGACACTGCATCATTACAAACACGGCCATCGCCGACTTTCTACCGCCATCAGCGCCGCACTTGCATGCAGCGCCGAAGAAGCAAGATATTAAAGCACTTTGGCGATCGCGTCAATGACGATGTCGATATTGCGCGAGTTCAATGCTGCCACGCAGATACGGCCCGTGTCGACGGCGTAGATCGATTGCTCGCGCAAGGACGCCACCTGCTCCTTGGTGAGACCCGAGTACGAGAACATGCCGATTTGCTGGCGCACGAACTCGAAGTCGTGGCCTGGCGCCTTGGCTTTCAGCTTTTCCACGAAGGCGTTGCGCATTTCGCGGATGCGCACGCGCATGCCGGCCAGTTCCTCTTCCCACAACTGGCGCAGTTCTGGCGTAGCCAGCACGGTGGCGACCACCTTGCCGCCGTGTACTGGCGGGTTCGAGTAGTTGGTGCGCACGACACGCTTCAGCTGCGACAGCAAACGGGCCGCTTCGTCGGCGCTCGAGGCGACGACGCTCAGGGCGCCCACGCGCTCGCCGTACAGCGAGAACGATTTCGAGAACGAGTTCGACACCAGCAGCGGGCCGCCCGCGTCGGCGAAGCGGCGCACCACGGCGCCGTCTTCGGCGATGCCGTTGGCGAAGCCTTGATACGCCATGTCCAGGAACGGCACCAGGCCGCGCGAGGTCACCACGCTGATGATCTGATCCCACTGGGCCACGCTCAGGTCGGCGCCGGTCGGGTTGTGGCAGCACGCATGCAGCACGACGATGGAGCCGGCTGGCATGGCGTTCAGGCTGGCCAGCATGCCGTCGAAGTTCACGCCATGGGTGGCGGCATCGTAGTAGGTGTAGTTATTGACGACGAAACCGGCGTTCTCGAACAGCGCGCGGTGATTTTCCCAGCTCGGGTCGCTGATGTAGACTTGCGCGCCCGGCGCGAAGCGCTGCAGGAAGTCGGCACCGATCTTCAGTGCGCCCGTGCCGCCGATGGCTTGCACGGTGACGGCGCGGCGCTCTTGAATTACGGCGCTATCGGCGCCAAATACGAGTTCTTGCACAGCCTTGTCGTAGGCGGCGAGGCCTTCGATCGGCAGATAGGTACGTGGCGCCGCCTGTTCGATCAGGATCGCTTCTGCCTTGCGTACGCAAGCTAACAGAGGCACTTTGCCGTTGTCGTCATAATAGACGCCAACGCCCAGATTGATTTTGGCGGGATTCTGGTCCGCGTTAAATGCTTCGGTGATGCCCAGGATCGGGTCGCGTGGGGCCATCTCGATGGCGCTAAACAGACTGGCAGAAACAGTTGGGTTCGTCATGATAAGATTGGATTCGATTGGAAGCAGGTTCACAGCGGAGTTGTAGACAGCGCCCCAAAATACAACGCCAGGGCCGCCAGCAGAGCACTATTCTAACAAAGGTCTGATTCACATGCCCGAATTATCTACCGCCAGCGAGGCGGAAAGCGCAATTATCTCTTTCCCGGACTCCCCGTTCAAGCTGCACCAGCCCTTCCCTCCGGCCGGTGACCAGCCCACGGCAATCGACCAGTTGTCAGAGGGGATTGCCGACGGACTGGCCTTCCAGACCCTGCTGGGCGTGACCGGTTCGGGCAAGACCTACACCATGGCCAACGTCATCGCGCGCATGGGCCGGCCCGCCATCGTCTTCGCCCCGAACAAGACCCTGGCCGCGCAACTGTACAGCGAGTTTCGCGACTTTTTCCCGCAAAACGCGGTCGAATACTTCGTCAGCTACTACGATTACTACCAGCCTGAAGCCTACGTGCCGCAGCGCGACCTGTTCATCGAAAAGGACTCGTCGATCAACGAGCATATCGAACAGATGCGCCTGTCGTGCACCAAGTCGCTGATGGAACGGCGCGACGTCATCATCGTCGCCACCGTCTCGGCCATCTACGGTATCGGTAACCCGAACGAATACCACCAGATGATCCTGACGTTGCGCGTCAAAGACAAAGTCGCCCAGCGCGACGTCATCGCGCGCCTGATCCAGATGCAGTACACGCGCAACGAAGTCGATTTCGGCCGCGGCACCTTCCGCGTGCGCGGCGATACGATCGACATCTTCCCCGCCGAGCATGCGGAGCTGGCCGTGCGCCTCGAAATGTTCGACGACGAGATCGAATCGATCCAGCTGTTCGACCCGCTGACGGGCAGAGTACGGCAAAAGATCCCCCGCTTCACCGTGTATCCGGGCTCGCACTACGTGACGCCCCGCTCCACCGTGCTGCGCGCCGTCGAGACCATCAAGGACGAGCTGCGCGAGCGCCTCGAGTTCTTCCGCAAGGAGAACAAGCTGATCGAAGAGCAGCGGCTCGAACAGCGTACGCGCTTCGACCTGGAAATGATGGCGGAAATCGGTTTCACCAAGGGCATCGAGAACTATTCGCGCCACCTGTCCGGCGCGCTGCCGGGCGAACCGCCGCCGACCCTGGTCGACTACCTGCCGCCCGACGCCATCATGTTCCTCGACGAGTCGCACGTGCTGACGGGCCAGCTGAGCGCCATGTACAACGGCGACCGCTCGCGCAAGACGAACCTCGTCGACTACGGCTTCCGCCTGCCGTCGGCGCTCGACAACCGACCCTTGAAATTCGAGGAATTCGAGCAGAAGATGCGCCAGACCGTATTCGTCTCGGCCACGCCGGCCGAATACGAAAAGAACCATTCCGACCAGGTGGTCGAACAGGTCGTGCGCCCCACGGGCCTGGTCGACCCGCAAATCATCGTGCGTCCCGCCAGCAGCCAGGTGGACGACCTGATGTCGGAAATCGTCGAGCGCATCAAGAAGGACGAGCGCGTGCTGGTGACGACCCTGACCAAGCGCATGTCCGAGCAATTGACGGAATACCTGGGCGACCATGGCATCAAGGTGCGCTACCTGCACAGCGACATCGAGACGGTGGAGCGCGTGGAAATCCTGCGCGACCTGCGCCTGGGCACCTTCGACGTGCTGGTGGGGATCAACCTGCTGCGCGAGGGCCTGGACTTGCCGGAAGTCTCCTTGGTCGCCATTCTTGACGCGGACAAGGAAGGCTTCCTGCGCTCCGAGCGCAGCCTGATCCAGACCATCGGCCGCGCCGCGCGTAACCTGAACGGCACGGCGATTTTGTACGGCGACCGCATCACGGACTCCATGCGCCGCGCCATCGACGAGACGGAACGCCGCCGCGCCAAGCAGATCGCCTTCAATACGGCCAACAACATCATTCCGATCGGCGTGAAGAAATCGATCCGTGAAATGATCGACGGCGTCTACAGCCCGCAGGAAGCGCGCGAAACCCTGCAAGTGGCGCAGGAAGCAGCCAAGTTCGAATCGATGAGCGAGAAGCAGGTCAGCAAGGAAATCAAGCGCCTGGAAAAACTGATGGTCGACCACGCCAAGAACCTCGAGTTCGAAAAGGCGGCGCAAGTGCGCGACCAGCTGCATATCCTCAAGCAGCAGCTGTTCGGCGCACCGGGAACCGATAATGTGGCATCGATACTGGGTAAATAAACCTCGCGTAGGTCGGATTAGCTGGCCGCCAGGCCAGCGTAATCCGACAACATTGTTGGCGCTGGCGCTGGTGGTGTCGGATTACGCGGCCTTGCCGCTAATCCGACCTACCTGAGCCGCTCGCTACCTTGACCGCACCAGCGCCTGCAGGACCGCTGCCCATGGGCTTTGCCCTACTCCGGCAGCGAATAGTCGATGTCGTAAAAATGCTGGCCGTTTTCAATGCGGATGGCCAGGGTGCCGCTGATGCCCGTCAGCTGCCCCGTGCCGGAATGCGGCACGATGACGATGGACAGCTGCTGCTTGCCATCGGCCATGGTGCCCGCATGCTGCGCCACGAAGCTGCCTTCCCTGCCCTGCAGGACACCCGTGATGGCTTCCATGGCGACGTAGCCGGCCGCGCCCTTGGTGTCGGTGACGGCGCTGAGCATTTCCCCCTTGGCCGTGGCGACCAGGTCGCCGGCATAGACTTTGTCGAGCAGTACCTTGCCCAGGGTCGTGCGCCCCGCGCGCTGCGGCGCCGCGGATGGCGTCATGGTGATGCTGAAACTTCCCGTGGCGTGCACTGGCATGCGATGATCTCCCTCTGCAGACGAGGCGGCGCCGGCCGGCGCCACCGATAGACAACATGCGGCCAGCACCAGGCCGGACAAGCTGTGTGATTTCATGATTCCCTTTCAATCGATGCGAGAGAACCAGCTTAAGACAGCGCAGGAGACAAATATTGGATAAAACCGACAGCACGCGCAATGTGCTCGCCGCGCGCGGCCAGGCGCCGAAGGGCATCGTCGACCCGCAGGCGGCGGCGCGCCGCATACGGCTGGCGACCTATGCGCCGGACACCGCGCTGGCGCCGTTCGTCGAGTACTTCTGGGTGGTCGAATGGGACAGGCGGGGCTGCGCGCCGGAGACGCAGCGCGTGCTGCCGTACCCGAACGCTCACCTGGTGTTCGACCTTGGGCGCACGGCCATCCATGGCGTCGTGCGCGGTGCCTTCGACAGGCCGTTGACCGGTGCGGGCAAGGTGCTGGGCGTGCGTTTCGCGCCGGGCGGCCTGCGCCCGTTCATCAGCCAGCCCCTGTCGTCATTCACCGACACGACCATCGCCGCTGACGCCCTGCTGGGCATGCCGGCAGGGCAAGCCGAGGCGCTCGTGCTGGGGCAAGGAGGCGATACGGCCATGGTGGCGCAGGCGCAGGCGCTGCTGCTGGCACGGCTGCCGCAGGTCGATGACGCTGCCCTGCTGGCCGCCAGGCTGACTGCCGCGGCGGCGGCCCACAACGGCCCGGCGAGCGTGGCGCAGCTGTGCGAGAAAATGGCCATCGGCGAACGCCGGCTGCAGCGCCTGTTCGCCAACTACGTGGGCGTGCCGCCGAAGTGGGTGATCCAGCGCTACCGCCTGCAGGAAGCGATCTGGCGGCTGGCGCAGCCCGATGCGCCCGACCTGGCCAGCCTGGCGCATGCGCTGGGCTTTTTTGACCAGGCCCATTTCAGCCGCAGTTTTGCGGAACTGGTGGGCAGCACGCCGCTCGACTATCGCCGCTCGCAACTGCCGACAGCCGCCTAGCCGGCCGCTTTCACGTCGTCGATATACGCGCGGATGATGCTGGCGAAATCCGCATCGGCCGTCAAGCCCAGCGCTTCGGCGCGTTGGGTATCCCAGGCGCCGGGCCAGCTCTTGACGATGCGCTCGACGGCCGGATCGGGCGCATAGCTGATGCGCTTTGTTACTTCGCTGCCGGCCACCTGTTCCAGTGCGGCAATCATCTCGCCCACGCTCACGCTCAAACCCGGCAAGTTCACCGTGCGGCTGGCGCCGAAGGCCTCGCCCGCCAGTTCATGGCCGGCAATCAGCGAGACGATGGCGCCGCGCGGCGACAGCAGCCACAGACGCAAATCGGTGGACACGGGGCAGACGGCCGCCTCGCCATTCAACGGTTCGCGGATGATGCCGCTGGCGAACGACGACGCTGCCTTGTTCGGTTTACCGGGACGCACGCTGATGGTCGGCAGGCGCAGCACGCGGCCGTCGACGAAGCCGCGGCGACTGTAATCGTTGAGCAGCAATTCGCCGATGGCCTTTTGCGCGCCGTACGACGATTGCGGGTTCAGGGCGGTGGTGTCCTGCACCACGTCCGGCAGCTTGCCGCCGTACACGGCCACGGAACTGGTAAACACGACCTTCGGCTTGTGTCCCAGTTCGCGGCAGATGTCGAGCAGCAGTCGCGAGGCGTCGAGGTTGATGCGCATGCCCAGCTCGAAATCGGCTTCCGCCTGGCCGCTGACGATGGCGGCAAGGTGGAAGATCGAGCTGGTCTGCACATCGACGGTGGCGCGCATCAGCGTGCCGTCAGCGATGTCGCCCGTGACCACTTTGACGCGCGCATCGTTGAAGTCATGCGCGGCCACCACGTCGACCAGTACCAGCTCGCTGATCGTTTGCAACTGGCCGTGGCTGTCCGTCAGCTGGCCTTGCGCCAGCAACTGGCGCGCCAGACGCTGCCCGAGGAATCCGGCGCCGCCGGTAATCAGTACTTTCATCTTCATGCTCCTTGTTTGTTGTTGTAAGCGGCAAGCCAGCCCAGGCCAGCTTCGGTGCGCCCGCGCGGACGGTATTCGCAGCCGATCCAGCCCTCATAGCCCAGCTCGTCCAGCAGTTTGAACAGATACGGGTAGTTGACTTCGCCATCGTCCGGCTCATTGCGGGCCGGGACGCTGGCGATCTGCACGTGGCCGATGCCGTCGAAGTTGTTCTTGAACGTCATGGCGATATCGCCCTCGACGATCTGCGTGTGGTAAAAATCCATCTGCACCTTGACGTTGGGCGCGCCCGACTCCAGGCGCAGCGCATGGCCTTGCGCCTGCGTGACGAGGAAGTAGCCGGGCATGTCGCGCCCGTTGATCGGTTCGATCAACAGCTCGATGCCATGCTCGCCCACGGCCTGGGCCGCGTACCGCAGGTTGGCCAGGTAAGTGGCGCGGTGCAGGTTGACGTCGGCGCCCACGGGCAGCAGGCCCGCCATCATGTGCACGCGCGGGGTGCCCAGCGCCAGCGCATACTCGATGGCGCGCGCCACGCCGGCACGGAATTCTTCTTCGCGGCCCGGCAGCGACGCGATGCCCCGCTCACCGGCCGCCCAGTCGCCCGGCGGCAGGTTGAACAGCACATTCTGCAAGCCGTGCTCGCGCAGCCAGCCGGCCACTTCCTGCGGCGCGTGGTCATACGGGAACAGGAATTCAACGCCTTTAAAACCCGCTTGCGCGGCGGCGGCAAAGCGCTGCGGGAAAGGCACTTCGTTGAACATCATGGTCAAATTGGCGGCAAAACGGGGCATGCGGTATCTCCTTGGGAATCTTATATGTCGAGTTTGAACGTGTGCTTCAGGTCCGCGATCTGCGCCGCGTCGAGCGGGCGCGTGGGCACGTCGCGCAGCAGCAGGAACAGCTTGGCCGTCTCTTCCAGTTCCTCGGCCGCATACACGGCCGCCTCCAGGCTCGTGCCCGATACGACGGGACCGTGATTGGCCAGCAGCACGGCCGAGTGCTTGCGCGCCATGGCGCCAATGGCGCCCGCCAGCGCCGGGTCGCCGGGACGGTGATACGGCACCAGCGGCAAGCGCCCCACCTTCATCACAAAGTAGGGCGTGAGCGGCGGAATGCAGTCGTCATGGTTCAAGCCGCACATGCACGACACAGCGGCCGAATGGGTCGAGTGCAAATGCACGATGGCACCGGCGCTGCCCCGCTCTTCGTACATGGCGCGGTGCAGGAACGCTTCTTTTGACGGCGGTGCGCCGCTGATCAGATTGCCGTCCCAATCGAGCTTGGACAGCTGCGCGGGATCGAGCCGTCCCAGGCTGGCGTTCGTGGGCGTCAACAGCCAGCCGTCGGACAGGCGCACGCTCAGGTTGCCGCTGCTGCCGGCCGTCAGGCCCCGCTCGAACAGCGACTTGCCGAAGTCGACGATCAGCTCGCGCTGGCGCGATTCGGTGGCGCTCATGCCAGCACCTGCCAGGCCTTGCTGAAGAAATCGACCGTGCCGAAATTGCCGGACTTGAGGGCCAGCGCCAACGGCGCCCTGCCATCGTCGCCCGGTGCGGGCAAGGCTTGCGTCCACGGCACGCCAGGGTCGATCTCGGGGCCGATGCGCAAGCCCGCCACGCCCAGCGCTTTCACCACGGCGCCCGAGGTTTCGCCGCCGGCGACGATCAGCTGGCCCACGCCGAGGCGCACGAGCCCTTGGGCGATGGCGGCCAGGGTTTCCTCGACGAGGGCCCCGGCACGTTCCACGCCCAGCTGCGCCTGCACGGCCCGTACGGCGTCCGGCGTGGCCGTGGCATAGATCAATACCGGGCCTTGCGCCAGGTGCTCATCCGCCCATGCCAAGGCTTGCTCCACGACCGCATCGACCACCTCGCCGCCTGCGGCCAGCTGCAGCGGATCGACGTGGAACGCTGGCGCCAGTTCACGCAAATGCGCCACCTGCTGCTGCGTGGCCACCGAGCAGCTGCCCGAGATCACGGCGCGCAAACCCGTCGGCGGCGGCAAGCGTCCCGCCTGGCCTGCCGGCGATGGCGCCAGCTGGCCCCGCTGGCGGAAATTCTGCGGCAGTCCCAGTGCGATGCCGGACCCGCCCGTGACCAGTTTCAGGTCCGCGCACGCGGCGCCGATGGCTTCCAGGTCGCGGTTCGACACGGCATCGACGACGGCGAAATGGCAGCCCTGGCCGCGCAAGTCCGTGAAGCGCTGGGCGATGGCGGCCGCGCCCTTCTCCACCACGGAGAAATCGGCCAGGCCTACCTTGGCTTGCACCTGCTGCTGCAGCACGCGCACCAGGTTCGAATCCGTCATCGGCGTCAGGGGATGGTCGCGCATGCCCGATTCGGCCAGTGGCACGTCGCCGACGAACAGGTTGCCCTTGTAGATGGTGCGGCCGTTGGCGGGAAATGCGGGACAGGCGATGGTGAAATCCGTATCGAGCGCCCGCATCAGCGCTTCGGCCACGGGGCCGATATTGCCGCGCGGCGTGGAGTCGAACGTGGAGCAGTACTTGAAGTAGAACTGCTTGCATCCGGCTTGCTGCAGCCAGGCCAGCGCGGCCAGCGATTCGGCCACGGCCTCTTCCGGCGCATTCGTGCGCGACTTGAGGGCGATGACGACGGCATCGACATCGGTTGGCGGCGGCCCTTGCGGCACGCCGATCAGCTGCACCGTGCGCATGCCGGCCTTGACCAGCATGCCGGCCAGGTCGGTGCCACCCGTGAAATCGTCGGCGATACATCCCAGTAGTACGGTCATGATGGTTCCTCTTGATTCAGTAACGCTTGCACCGGCAAAGTAATGCCCGGGAAAGTCTTGATGACGGCCGAGTCGTCCTCGCCGCCAAAGCCGGCCGCCGACGCCTGCATGAACATCTGGTGCGCCGTGGCGGACAGCGGTAATGGAAACACGCTTTTCTTCGCGTAATCGAGGACGATGCCCAAATCCTTGACGAAGATATTCACGGCCGACAGCGGCGTGTAGTCGCCCTTCAGGATGTGCGGCACCCGGTTCTGGAACATCCAGGAACTGCCGGCGCTGTTCGAAATGACTTCGTACAGGGCCTCCGGATCGCAACCGGCGCGCAAGCCCAGCGCCATCGCTTCGGCGGCGGCGGCGATGTGCACGCCGGCCAGCAACTGGTTGATCATCTTGACCTTCGAGCCCTGCCCCGGCTGTTCGCCCAGGCGGTACAGCTTGGCGCAGATGGCGTCGAAAATGCCGGCGCAAGCGTCGAACGCATCGGGCGCGCCGGCCGCCATCACCGACATCTCGCCGGCAGCCGCCTTGGCCGCGCCGCCGGAAATGGGCGCATCGATGAAGCGCAGTCCCATGGCCGCCAGGCGCGCGCCGAGGGCCTCGGCAAACTCGGGCGCCACGGTGGCGCAGGCGATCACCACGCTGCCCGGCGCCAGGCTGGCAGCCGCACCGTGTTCGCCAAACAGCACGGCTTCCGTCTGCTGCGCATTGACGACGACGATCAGCATCGCTTGTACCTGCGCCGCCAGCGCGGCCGGAGACTGCGCCGCATGGGCACCCTGGCCGGCCAGCGCTTGCACGGTGTCGGCGCGCACGTCGCAGGCATGTACTTCAAAGCCGGCGCGCAGCAACGATTGCGCGATGCCCATGCCCATGGCGCCCAGGCCGATCACACCTACTTTTTCTATTGTTGCGCTCATTATTTGCTCCATTTGTTATTTGTTCACCAGCTTGGCCGGCACGCGCATGATGATGGCCGCGCCGATCACCAGAATGCCGGCCAGCAGGTAGATGGCGATGTCGGTCGACTGCGTCAGGTCCTTGATCGAGCCGATCATGTACGGCGCCGCGAAGCCGGCCAGGTTGCCCACCGAGTTGATGGCGGCGATGCCGGCGGCGGCAGAGACGCCGCCGAGGAAAGCCGTCGGCAAGCTCCAGAACATCGGCGAGGCAGCCAGGATGCCGCCGGCGGCGATCGTCAGGAAGAAGATGGCCCAGCCCGTGTTGTGGGCGCCGGCCAGCGCGCTGCAGACGATGGCGGCGGCGCCGACGACCAGCGGGATGGCCATGTGCCAGCGGCGTTCGCGGTATTTGTCCGAGCTGCGGCCCAGCAGTATCATCGACGCCACGGCCACCGAGTACGGGATCGCCGTGAACAGGCCGATATTGAGCACGCCCGTCACGCCGGCCGCCTTGATCAGGCTGGGCAGCCAGAAGGTCAGCGAATACTGGCCCATCACGCAGCAGAAATAAATCAGGGCCATGACCCAGATGCGCGGGTCGGCGAACATGGCGCGGATCGACGGGTGCGATACCTTGCCCTGCGCTTCCGTGGCGATGCGCTGTTCGAGAATGACTTTTTCGTCTTCCGTCAGCCACTTCGCGGCGCGGATGCTGTTGTCGAGGTAGAACAGCACTGCCACGCCCATCAGCGCGGCGGGAATCGCTTCGAGCACGAACATCCACTGCCAGCCCGCATAGCCGTGCCAGCCGGCGAAGGTTTCCATGATCCAGCCCGACAGGGGGCCGCCGATCAGGCCCGCTACGGGAATGGCGGCCATGAAGGTGCACACCATGCGCGCACGGCGCTCGGACGGATACCAGTAGGTCAGATACAGGATGATGCCGGGGAAGAAGCCCGCCTCGGCGATACCGAGCAGGAAGCGCATGACGTAGAACTGGGTCGGCGTCGTGACGAACATGAAGGCGCCCGAGATGACGGCCCACGTGATCATGATGCGGGCGATCCACACGCGCGCGCCGATCTTGTGCAGCATCACGTTGCTGGGCACCTCGAACAGGAAGTAGCCGAGGAAGAACACGCCCGCGCCCAGGCCGTATACGGTTTCGGAAAACTGCAGGTCGGCCAGCATTTGCAGCTTGGCGAAGCCCACGTTGACACGGTCGAGGTAAGCGACGATGTAGCACAGCATGAGGAAGGGAATGATGCGCCAGGTCACCTTGCGGTAGACGGCGTCGTCGATGGTTTTCTGGCTCGCGGCGGCGCCGGCCGGCTGCCCGGGCAATGCTTGTGATACGTCCATGCTTGTCTCCTGATCGCTGGGGGATCGACCGTGCCGGGTTTTTATGGTCCACCGGAGGTGGCTGGCAACTTGTCTAAAATTTGTATGGATGTATATTATGTGTGTGTTTTGTGTGTGTCAAGCTGTATATTCCATATAATGGCAAGCAGGCAAGCCCCATGAGAACCGCTAGCACAAGGATGCACCGATGGACCGCACGTTCCGCTTTACCCTTCCCCCGCCGGAGCCCGCCGCGGGCAGTTTCACCACCGGCACCCTGGGTGCGCGCGTGGCGGCACGGCTGCGCCAGCAAATCCACAACGATGGCCTGGCCAGCGGCACGCGCTTGCCGTCGGAGCAGGCGATGGCCAGCCACTTCGGCGTGAGCCGCACGGTGCTGCGCGAAGCCATCGCCCTGCTGCAGGCCGATGGCATCCTCGTCACGCGCAAGGGCAGCGGCACCTTCGTATGCGCACAGGATGGCGCGAAGACGGGCGAACGGGGCGACGCGCTGACGGAGCAGTCGGTGCAATCGCTGCTGAACCTGATCGAGGTGCGGCAAGGGCTGGAGGCGGAAATCGCCGCGCTGGCGGCCGTGCGGCGCACGCCGGGCCAGCTGGCCGACATCGAGCATGCGTTGCACCGGATCGAGGAAGCCGTGGCGGCCGGCGTCGATGGCGTGGAAGAAGACGTGCGCCTGCACCTGTCGATCGCCGAAGCGACGGGCAATCCTTACTGGCCGAAATTCGTTGCCATGTTTGCCGACCCGATCCGCTCGGCCGTGAAGGTGACGCGCGCGAATGAAGCGCGGCGCACGGACTTTTCCATCGAAGTGCGGCGCGAACATGAAAAGATCGTCCAGGCGATCGCCGATGGCGACCCGCAACGGGCGCGCCAGGCGGCCATGGAACACATGCAGCACGCGGCCGAACGCGTGCGCCTGGCCGACCGCGAATTCTGGCGCGGCGACGGCGGCGCGCTGGCCCGCACCTTGGGGCGCGATCCCATCATGCAAAAATAGGACCGCTCACGCCCTCCGCCCCTGCTTGCCTATGCTCGCGCTCATCATGTCGAACAGGGTGCGCGACGCGGGCGGCATCGCATGCTGATGCCGGCTGATCAGGCCCAATGTCCGTTTCACGGCGGGATTGACGAGCGGTACGCCGACCACCGTACCCTGCCGCTCCGGCAAAATCGACAACCCCGGCACGGCCGCCACGCCCAAACCCGACTCCACCAGCGCCAAGATGCCTGACACGTGGTTGATCTCGCACGAGATCCACGGGTGCTTTTCCACGCCGGCCAGCGCCGCATCGAGCACGCTGCGGTTGCCGCTCGACTTGGCCACCGAGATATAGCGTTCGTCGACGGTATCCTTCCAACTCAGCTTCTTGCGCCTGGCCAGCCGGTGATCGTGCCGCATCGCCAGCACGTAGGTTTCGACATAGATGGGCTGGAAATGGATCTCCGGATTTTCCGCGCCCGTAAAGCTGATGCCGAAATCCGCCTCGCCCGTCAGCACGAGGTTGAGCACGTCCTGCGCGCTTTCGTCATGCACGCGCACGCGTATTTTCGGAAACTGCGCGCTGAAACGCTTGAGCACGTCCGGCAGGAAGTGCCACACGGCCGATGGCACGCAGGCGAACGTCACCGTCCCGGTGCGGTGCGCGGCCAGGTCGGCGACACCGAGCACGGCATCCTCAAGGCCGTTCAGCGCATCGCGTACGTTCACCAGAAACACCTGCCCCACATTGGTCAGCTGCACGCGCCGGGTGGTGCGCTCGAACAGCTTGACGCCCAGCGCATCCTCGAGTTTTTCAATGCGGCGGCTCAGTGCCGGCTGCGACAGGAACAGGTCGGCCGCGGCCTGGCGAAAGCTGTTGCGCTCCGCCACGGCCACGAAGGCCTGCAAATCATGAAGTTCGTAATTGATGCGCTGCATGCATGAATCCCCAGAAAAATTGCAATTATCAAATTATGCCATTTCAACGATGATGGGGTCTTAATGCTGAGCCTCGCCAAGAAGGCACCAAGAAAGCATCCCCCCCAAAAAAAATGGAGACACCATGCGACATTGTTCCACGTTCGCGCTGTTGTTCGCGGCCAGCGGCGCCTGCCTGGGCCAGAGCGGCGCGGTCTTGTATGGCATCGCGGATGCCGGCATCCGCTATGGAAAAGGCTTGAACGCCGCCAACGCACCCACGGCCGGCGGCACCACGCCCGCCGTCAGCAGCGGCATCAACAACACGAGCCGCTGGGGCCTGCGCGGCCAGGAAGACCTCGGCGGCGGCTGGCAGGCGCTGTACCGCTTCGAGGGTGGGCTGAATCTGGACACGGGCAGCGCGGCCAAATCCGACAAGCTGTTCGACCGGCAAGCGTGGGTGGGCCTGAAGTCGCCGCTGGGCTCCGTGACCCTGGGGCGCCAGGCGACCTTGCTGGCCGACGCCATCGCGCCGGTGGACCCGCTGGGCATCCGCTATGCCTCCTTCAATCCGAACGTCAACATCGCCGGCTTGAGCAATACGGCTTTTGGCCGCCACTCGTTTGGCCAGCAATACGGCAGCAGCGGCTATGCCGACAACTTCTACCGGCTCGACAACATGGTGAAAACCAGCGCCAGCCTCGGGCCGGTGGTGGCGCGCGCCGCCTACTCGTTCGGCGAGGTGGCGGGCGCCACGTCGCCATTATCGACCTGGGGCGGCGCCCTGACGTACCAGCAGGCGGGGCTAGCCGTCTCCGGGGCAGTGATGCGCTTTCGCAATCGCGACAACCGCAGCCTCGACGCCGCCACCGTGGGCGCCGCCTACAAGATGGACGCCTGGCAGTTCAAGGCCAACCTGGGCGTCAACCGCGCCGACGTGGGCGCCGGCAAGTCGGTCCGGCAGAGCGTGATGTCGGCCGGCGTAAGCCGGCAAATGGCGCAGGACGTGCTGCTCACGACCGCCTACTACAAGGTACGGCGCAGCGCCACGGGCCACGTCGACGACGGCTTCCAGCGTGCTTTCGCCTACCTGGAAAAAACGCTCTCGCCGCGCTCCACCCTGTACCTGGAATCGGACTACACCTTGTGGCAAGGCGATGCGGCCGGCGTCACGGGAACGCGGCCCAACGACCGCAAAGGCATGGGCTTGACGCTCGGCCTCATGCACAAATTTTAACGACAGGAGAAACAACCATGCTTCAACATACCCTCGTGCGGCGCTCCGCCCCCATCCTGGCCGGCTTCATGCTGCTGGCCACCGGCGCGGCCCATGCCGCCGATATCCGCGTGGTCAGCTCGGGCGGTTTCGCCCAGGCCTACAAAAACCTGGCGCCCGCCTACGAGCGCGCCAGCGGCGACCATCTGGTTTCCGAATGGGGGCCGTCGATGGGCACCACCAAGAATGCGATCCCGGCGCGCCTGGCGCGCGGCGAGCCGATCGACGTCGTCATCATGGTGGGTGACGCGCTCGACAAGCTGATGCAGGAAGGCCGCCTGGTCCCCGGCAGCAAGGTGGTGCTGGCCAATTCACCGATTGCCTGCGCCGTGCGGCGCGGCGCGGCCAAGCCCGACATCAGCACCACCGAGGGCTTGCGCAGCGCCTTTCTGAAGGCGGACAAGGTCGCCTATTCGGACAGCGCCAGCGGTGTCTACATCGAGACGCAGCTGATGAACAAGTTGCAGATTTCGGAGCAGATGCAAGGCAAGGCTGCAAAAATTCCCGCCACCCCCGTCGGCGAAATCATCGCGCATGGCCAGGCCGATTTCGGCTGCCAGCAGCGCAGCGAGCTGCTGCCGGTCGAGGGCATCGACATCGTCGGCCTGCTGCCGCCGGAAGTGCAGAAGATGACGCAGTTTTCGGCGGCGCTGGTCCCGGGCGGCAAACAGCCTGAAGCCGGCCGCGCCCTGCTGCGCTTCCTCGCCGCCCCTGCCAACGCGGGCGCGATCGAAGCGACCGGTCTGGAACCGGCGGCGGCGCTGGCGCCAACGCCAGCAATGCACTAGGCGTGCGTCACTCATCTTTCATCAATAGGTAAATCATGGACATTCCCTCCACCGCCGCGCCCATCGCCAGGGCGGCAACGCCGCGCGCGCAAGTGCGCCAGCCCTCGCGCATCGCCACAGTCATCCGGGTGACGAGCGGGAACTTCATCGAAATGTACGATTTTTTCCTGTTCGGCTTTTACGCCACGTACATTGCCAAGGCCTTCTTCCCCGCCACCAGCGAATACGCGGCCCTGATGATGACGTTCGCCACCTTCGGCGCGGGGTTTTTCATGCGGCCGCTGGGCGCCATCATCCTCGGCAGCTATATCGACCGCATCGGCCGCCGCAAGGGCCTGGTGCTGACCCTGGCCATCATGGCTTCCGGCACGGCGCTGATCGCTTTCGTGCCCGGCTATGCCACCATCGGATTGCTGGCGCCATTCCTCGTGCTGATCGGGCGTTTGCTGCAAGGCTTTTCCGCCGGCGTGGAGCTGGGCGGCGTGTCCGTCTACCTGTCCGAGATGGCGACACCCGGCAACAAGGGATACTACGTCAGCTGGCAATCGGCCAGCCAGCAGGTGGCCATCATCTTTTCCGCCGCGCTCGGCTACTATCTCAACGAAACCTTGAGCAAGGAATTCATCGCGGACTGGGGCTGGCGCATTCCGTTCTTCATCGGCTGCTCCATCATCCCCGTGGTGTTCTACATCCGCCGTTCGCTGCAGGAGACCGAGGCCTACCTGACGCGCAAGTCCCATCCGACGTTCCGGCAAATGCTGGGGACGATCGCCCTCAACTGGCCGCTGGTGGTCACCGGAACGATGCTGATCGTGCTGACGACGGTCGCGTTCTACCTGATCACCGTCTACACGCCGACCTTCGGCAAGAACGTGCTCAAGCTGAGCACCGAGGAAAGCCTGCTTGTCACCTTGTGCATCGGCTTGTCGAACTTCATCTGGCTGCCCGTCATGGGCGCGCTGTCCGACCGCATCGGACGCTGGCCCATTATGGCCGTGTGCTCGGCGCTGACGGTGCTGACCGCGTATCCGGCCCTGTCGTGGCTGGTCGCCCATCCCAGTTTCGACCACATGCTGATGGTGGAGCTGTGGCTGTCCTTCCTGTACGGCAGCTACAACGGGGCCACCATCGTCGCGCTGACGGAAATCATCCCGGCCAGCGTCAGGACCACGGGCTTTTCGCTGGCCTACAGCCTGGCCACCGCGCTGTTCGGCGGCATGACGCCGCTGGTGTCGACCCTGCTGATCGAGAGCACCGGCGACAAGGCGGCGCCAGGCTACTGGATGGCCGGCGCCGGCGCCATCAGCCTGGTGGCGACGTGGCTGATCTATCGCGGCATCGTCAGGGAGCGTCATCCGCTCCCTGCATGATGTTACGACCAGGCGGGCCGGCGCATGTGGAACAGGCTGTCCGGCCCGATCTCGAAATAATCGGCCGGACCGCCGCCGCGCAAGATCGGCGCGGCGGCTGCCGTGTCGTACACGCCATCGTTGAGCAGGTGGCGCGCGATGTGCACGCCCACCACTTCCCCCAGCACCAGCCAGCTGCCGACACCGTCGCCATTGACGCCTTGCAGCTCGATGATCTGCGTGCGCCGGCATTCAAAGGAGACGGGGCTTTCAGCCACGCGTGGCACATTGACGATGCGCGAGGCGGCCGGCGTCAGGCCGGCCAGCGCGAATTCATCGACTTCGGGCGGCGCGGGCGCACAGCTGGTATTCATCGCATCGGCCAGCGGACGCGTTGCCAGATTCCACACGAATTCCCCTGTCTGTTCGATATTGCGCAAGGTATCCTTGCGGCCGATGCTGGAAAAACCGATCAGCGGCGGATGGTAATTGAAGGCATTGAAAAAGCTGTACGGCGCCAGATTGAGCACGCCCTCGCTACTGCGCGAGGCGATCCAGCCGATGGGCCGCGGCCCCACGATGGCATTGAAAGGGTCATGCGGCAGGCCATGGCCCTGCGCAGGTTCATAAAAGTGAATATTGTCGGCCACGCGCGTTCCTGAGGTCAAAAGAAGTCAAAAGCGCCCGGGATGGAACGCCTGGAACGACAGCTTACTGGAATTGCCGCCACCGCGTTGCCAGCCCGCCGGCGCCAGATGCGCTCGCGCACGCATAGAGACAATTGTATGGCGCGCCGCACCATGCCTCGCTTATGATGGGACAACTCAACCCTTATCATTACGCTACCGCCCATGCATACCCTCACGCTGCACCAGAAAGTGTTCCTGCTCCTCTTGAGCATCGTCACCATCGGCTTCGGCTGGATACTGGCGCCGTATGCGGGCGCCATCTTCTGGGGCGTCATCCTGGCGATCCTGTTCGCGCCCGTGTACCGCTGGCTGCTGCTGAAAACCAAGGGACGCGCCGGTCTGGCGTCGCTGCTGACCTTGCTGCTGATCATCGTCATCGTGATCCTGCCGCTGTCGCTCATTTCCGTATCGCTCGTGAACCAGGCGGCCAGCGTCGTGGAAATGGTGCGTTCGGGCGAATTCACGGTCGCCATGTTCTTCAATAAAATCATGGCCGTGCTGCCGCAATGGCTGATCAATTTGCTCGACCGCTTCAACCTGACCAGCCTGGCCAGCATGCAGGACAAGCTGGCCGAGGGCGCCACGCAGGTGAGCCAGGTGGTGGCGGTGAAAGCCATCAACGTGGGCCTGTACACTTTCGAATTCCTCACCAGCCTGTGCATCATGCTGTACCTGCTGTTTTTCCTCATGCGCGATGGCTCGACCCTGTCGGCCCGCATCAAGGGCGCAGTGCCGCTGAGCCGCAAGTACAAGCAGCGCCTGTTCACCAATTTCACCACGGTGATCCGCGCCACGGTAAAGGGCAACATCCTCGTGGCGATCGCCCAGGGCGCCCTCGGCGGCCTGGCGTTCTGGTTCCTCGACGTGCCGGCGCCCCTGCTGTGGGCCGTGCTGATGGCCTTCCTGTCGCTGCTGCCGGCCGTCGGCGCCGCCCTCGTCTGGGCACCCGTGGCCGTCTACTTCCTGGCCACGGGCGCCATCTGGCAAGGCGCGGGCCTGGCCGCCTTCGGCGTCTTCGTCATCGGCCTGGTCGACAACGTGCTGCGCCCCATCCTGGTGGGCAAGGACACCAAGATGCCCGACTACGTGGTGCTGCTGTCCACCGTGGGCGGCATGGCCCTGTTTGGCCTGAACGGCTTCGTCATCGGCCCCGTGGTCGCGGCCCTGTTCATCGCCTCGTGGGACCTGTTCGTCTCGGCCAGCGAATTCCAGGCCGAGGATTAATGGCTTGACAAAATCATCACACAGGCGCATTTTTCAGTACCCTGGGGAGCGCAATCCGCGCTCTGCCCGAAACCTGTTTACAGCACTGTTGCAAATTTACATACTGGTGCCACCTTCATCACGCAAGCATGGAACAGATGCCTATCGACCCTGCACGACAGGAGCATGATTTTTCTCTCGGCCGGCGTCCCCGGGGCCCGTACGTCGCCGCGATTATCGTGCTGCACCTGGCGCTGTTCTGGGCCGCCACGCGGCCCGTACACATGAAAGTCGAGCACGATGACCGGGTCTGGCTCCAACTGATGCCGCCACTGCCGCCAATAAGGGCGATCATTCCACCCACCGAGCCCGATCCGGCGCCGGCACGTCCGCCAGCCCTTCCATCCAGGGCGGCAAGCGTATCGCCACCGAAGGAGGCGGCGGCATCACAAGACTACGCCGCGCCGTCAGAATCTGTGCCGGCAGAACCCAAAGCCTCCCCCCTCACCCTGGCGCAACAGGCGCTGCAGGCAGCCGGCACCATCGACCGCCAGCTGCGCGCCGAGCATCCGCAGGAATTCGTGGCGCCGCCCGATACCCCGCAGACGCGCCTGGCAAAGGGGTTTGCGGAAGCGCATGCGGCGGTCAAGCCAAAGTGGTTCGAAGCGGCCCGCATCGAGCTGTTCAGCGCGCCGAACGACCCCAAGCGCATCTACCGCGTCATCACGGCAACTGGCGAATACTGCATCTATTTACCGGACAAAGGCAGCATGTCGCTGAACCTCAGCGCGCGATCCGGCTACGCCGGTTTCGGCGAAGGGACTGCGGCGCCTTGCCCCATCCGGTTTTGACGGCGGGGCAGTGCAGCCGCCTCAAATAAATCCTGCGGATCCCGGCGCTGCCAACGACGCCACTTGCGCTTGCAGAATCAGGCAAGAACCGCCTGGCGGCAGAGTGTCCATGGGCACCGGATAGTCCCGGCAACTATCCACATGAGACCACATTTCATAGCAACTATCATGTTGCAATAGTATACATTTAGCAACAAATGCAAAAATATAGTTTTTGACGCAGCAGGAGCCGCGGCGTAGTGTCGGTCGTCCCGACAACCACGTAATGAGGAGCCTTCCATGGCAAATCCACTGTGCTTAATGATGCCGGTACTGCCCGGCACCAATCCGATCTCCATCGCCGCAGCATTGCAGGAATACCAGACGAAGATCAATACCGCCCTCACCGATATCGGTACCGTGCACTTTGCCCGCTTCGTCCTGTTTGACCGCTCGCAGGCCAATCTCTTGCCCAACATTGGCAAGACGGGCACTTCCGATACCCTGATCATCGGCGTGATCACCGAGTATGACGGCAGTTTCAATGGCTACATCGAGGATTTCGTGGCCCAGCTGGGCGAGGTATTCGACGCGCTGCTGCAGTTTGTCGTGGGCGGCAAGGCGCTGATGCCCGTTGCCAACCATGTGGCCGCATTCGAAGCCTTCATCACCGCCAACGACGCCGCGCAGCACGTGCCCAACACGGGCCTGTATAACGCCTATCCGCAGACCGTCCAGCAAATCCTCGCTTCCGTCTAAAGAAAACGCCACGCCGGGGCTGCGCAAGCGGCCCCACCACCCCAGCCCCCGGAGAGACAGCATGGCCGATCCCACCATCGATTACGACGACGTGCAAGGCACGATCCTGCGCGGCTACCGCGTCAACCTGGCGCGCCATTTCATCTTCAGCATCACGGATGCGGCGCAGGCGCGGCGCACTATCGCGGCCCTGCTCGACGGCAGCGACGGGCTGCCGGCCATTACCACCGCGCGCCATATCCACCCCAAGCCGCCCTGCTTCCTGAACCTCAGCTTTACCGCTCCCGGCCTGTCGGCTCTGGGGATAACCGCGGCCGAGCTGGCCACCTTTGACCAGGCATTTCAACGGGGTGCGGCCGATCCGGCCAGCGTCGCCGCCGTGGGCGACGTGGGCGACAGTGCCCCCGAACACTGGCTCGGCAACCTGGGGCCGGCCACCACAGCCGGCCAGGTGCATGCGATGCTGAGCCTGTGGGTCAGCGAATCGGAGGAAGTGCTGCAGGCAACGTCGGCCAAGCTGCGTGGCGCCTTTGCCGCCGGCTGGCATGAACTGTATGCGCACGATGGCGTGGCCCTGCCAGGCAACCGCGTGCATTTCGGCTACCGCGACAACATCGCCCAGCCCGACGTCGATGGCGCCCCGCCGCGCAAGCACGAACGCGCATACGACCCGGACCCGCTCAACAGCGTCAAGACGGGCGAATTCCTGCTCGGCTATCCGAATGAAAACGGCGGCACCTACCAGGTGCAGCCGCCGCAACTGTCCACCAATGGCAGCTATGCCGCCTTCCGCATCCTGGAGCAGGACGTGCCCCTGTTCGACAGTATTCTGAGCCAGGGCGCGGCCAGTTCCGGGCTCAGTACCGAGATGGTGGCCGCGAAGATGTGCGGGCGCTGGCGCAACGGCAATCCGCTCGTGCTCAGCCCGGACGAACCGGGTCTCGTGCTGCCGGACGCCAGCCTGAACCACTTTCACTATGTCGATGCGCAGCCGGAACGGGACGACACGCTGGGCCTGAAATGCCCGGTCGGCGCGCATATCCGGCGCAACAATCCGCGCGACGAAGGCGTCGTGGGCACCTCGGCCCGCCACCACCGCATCGTGCGGCGCGCCATGCCCTACGGCAGCGAATACGATCCGGTGACACCCATCGCAGAGCAGCGGGGATTGGTCGGCTATTTCATCAACGCCAACCTGCGCAATCAGTTCGAATTCCTGATGCAGCAATGGAACGATGACGCTACCTTCGTCAAATCGGCCGTCGGCCCGGCCGGTCCCGAGGCGGGCAACGCCACGCTCAACATCAGCGGCCAGGACGTGTTCCTGGGAATCAACGACCCGAGCGTCAGTTCCTTCACCTTGCCCGGCGTGGGCGCCAAGGGCAGCGGCAATACGAAACTGCAGCATTTCTCGCGCAGCGTCATCACGCGCGGCGGCGTGTATTGCTTCTTCCCCAGCATCACGGGATTGCGCTACCTGGCAAACCTGAGTTAGGCGGCGGGCGGGCCTCGGATGCAAGCGGAACGGCCCGGACCGCTTGCATTGATCCTGTCATTACACTATCGTTGCCACACGCGCGTGTTGCCAACCTTGCACAGGAGATCCCACCGTGTCGCTGATACTCTACGGCCATCCCTTTTCCTCGTACACGCAAAAGGTGCTCATCGCCCTGTACGAAAACGCCATACCGTTCGATTTCCGCTGCCTGGCGCCGGACATGCCCCGGCACTTGCAGCAATGGCTGGAGCGCTGGCCGCTGCGCAAATTCCCGCTGCTGGTGGACGGCGAGCGCAACGTCGCCGAGACCAGCATCATCATCGAATACCTGCAACTGGCCCATCCGGGCCCCCTGCGCCTGCTGCCGGACGACGCCATGCAGGCGCTGGACGTGCGTTTTCTCGACCGCTATTTCGACCTGCATGTCATGACACCGGTGCAGCATGCCGTCGGTGCAGCCTTGAGCGGCAACCCGGCGAAGACCGAGGAAGGCCGCGCGTTTGCCGGCGACAAGCTGGATCTCGCCTACGCCTGGCTGGAAACCCATCTGGCCGGCAAGACGTGGGCCGCCGGCGACCACTTTACGCTGGCCGACTGCGCCGCCGCGCCCTCGCTGTTCTATGCGGACTGGACGCAGCCGATTCCCGCGGCGCTGCCCCTGCTGCGCGCCTACCGCGCGCGCCTGCTGGCCCGCCCGTCGTTCGCCCGCGCGGTGGAAGAGGCACGCCCATACCGCCACCTCTTCCCCCTGGGCGCGCCGCAGCGCGATTGACCTTGTTCAGGCAAACACGGGCCGGAAAAAACTGCGCTCATAGCTGACGATGCAGCGCGTCTCCTCGGCGTAACGGAAGGCGGCCTGGCATTCGGCGTCCTGCATCGAGTCGCTGCGGTACTGCTCATACAAGGCCAGGCTGGGGAACGAGAACATGGCCAGCGCCACATTGCTGGCGCCTTCCGATGGCAAAAAATAACCGTGGTGCTGGCCGCCGAAGCGTTCGACCAGCGGTATCCACAGCTTGCCGTAGGCTTCGAATTCCCGCAATTTGTAGGGGTCGATGATGTAACGCAGGTAGCAGGTAATCATGTATTTTCCTTGTGAACGTTCAGATCCATCAGCATGCCAGATTCCCAGGAACCGATGGCGGCCAATGGCGAGCCAGGCAAAAAGTCCAGCGCGCAGGGATACGCAAAATCTTCCTGCGCCAGGACGCCGAGCCCCGGCCAGGCGTAGAACAGCAGCTTGCCCTTGCCGATGCGTCCCAGCGCGCTGCCGTCGGGCAGCCAGCGCAAGGCGTCGCCCGTGCCGGCGCCCGCTTCCACGGGCGCCGTGGCCAGCAGACGGCCATCATCCATCGCATGCACGGACAGATACTCGTCGCCGCCCGCGTAATGCAGCACGGCCAGGCGCTCGCCATCGGGCGATGGGGCGCACGACGCCAGCTTGGGCAGCGACAGCACCACGCGCCCGCCTCCCGCTTGCAATGGCCAGTCCCACACGCTGCAGTAGTCGGGCAGCTGCACCTGCCCTTCCTCCACCGACTTGATGCCATGCAGGACCAGCAAACGCCGCCCGCCATCGATGGCGTAGATTGCGCGCAGCATTTCGCCAGGGTGCTCGTGCATGAACAGCACTTCGCCCGTCTGCGCGTCGCGCACGCGCAGGCGGCCATCCCAGCCACCGTCGGCAAGATATTGGCCGCACGGCGACCATGCGGGACCGCAGCCTTCGCCATCCTTTTTGTTCTGAAAGTTCAGCAGCACCTGGCCCGCCTGCGCATCCACCACGGCCTGCTGGCCCGTCGTGCTCTTGATGGCCAGCCGGCTGCCATCAGGCGAGAACGCCATGCTGGAACAATGGGCGATGAACTTTCCGCGCCACAGTTTCTGGCGTGCCGCCACGTCCCACAGGACCAGGTCGCGCCCCAGCACGGCCAGGCGCGCGCCATCGGGCGAAAACCGCACGCCGTAGGCGCAGCCCAGCTTCAAGGACTTCGGCCTTGCCGTCATGGGCGCGCCAGGCGGTACACGACGCTATCGATATCGTAATGGCGTTCCATGCCCGCGTATTGCATGCCCAGGCGCGTCATGACCTTGATCGAGGCCGCGTTGTCCGGGTGCGCCACGGCCACCACTTCGGGCGCGCCGACGACGTCGAACGCATGCGCGACGATGGCGGCCGCCGCTTCGCTGGCATAGCCCTGGCCCCAGCCCGTGCGGGCCAGACGCCAGCCGATTTCGTGCGGCTTGCTCTTGTCGCCATCGAGATGCTGCAGGCAGGCCATGCCCACCATCTCGCCATCATCGAGGCGTATCAGCGCCCACCACGAATAGCCCCACTCGGCCCAGCGGCCCGTGACGCGCTTGACGGCGGCGCGCGTGTCTTCTTCCTTCTCGGGCTGGCCCGCGTTCAGGTAGGTCATCACCTCGGGATCGGTGTTGAGCGTGCGCATGCGCTCGTAATGGTTTTCCGTGATCGGTTCCAGGCGCAGGCGCGCCGTCGTCAGTATGGTCATCGCATTTCCTTGGACGAAAAAAAAGACGATACACGATCGTCTTTTTTTTGCAAGCGCGCACGCAATTACTTGCCTGCTTCGCCCTTCTTGATCCACGCCGCCAGTTGGTGCGGACGCAGGCCGTCGTAGTCTTCGAACGGCTGGTGGATCCACGGGTTGTGCGGCAGCTCGTCGAGGAAGTAGTCGGGACGCACGACGGAGCAGCCCTTCAGCCAGATCACGGCCGATTTGACTTCGGTCACGTCAGGGAAGTTTTCCTTCAGGTGACGCGTGACCTTGTCCAAGGTGACGCCCGAATCGGCCAGGTCGTCGACCAGCAGGATGCGGCCGGCCAGCGGGCCCTTGGTCATGGTCATGTACTTGGCGATATCGAGGTCGCCGCGCACCGTGCCCGCGTCTTCGCGGTAGGAGCTGGTCGACAGGATAGCCAGTGGCAAATCAAAAATGCGCGAGAACACGTCGCCGGGACGCACGCCGCCGCGCGCCAGGCACAATACCTGGTCGAATTTCCAGCCCGATTCGTAAACCTTGAGCGCCAGGCGCTCGATCAGGCGGTGGTATTCTTCCCAGTTGACCCAGAGGTGTTGATCGTTCGATTGTGGGGTAGTCATGATAGTGGAATCTTATTATTAGCGTGATTAAAAAAATCCGCCTTGCGGCGGATTGTGTCCAGCAGCTTATTCAAATGGGTGACGCAGCACGATCGTTTCTTCACGATCCGGACCGGTCGAAACCATGTCCACCGGTACGCCGACCAGTTCTTCGATACGCTTGATGTAAGCGCGCGCCGTTGCCGGCAGCGCCGCCAGCGATTTCGCGCCGACCGTGCTTTCCGTCCAGCCTGGCATCTCTTCGTACACCGGTACGCAACGGGCGGCTTCTTCGGCGCCCGATGGGAAGATGTCCGTGGCCACGCCGTCGATGGTGTAGCCCGTGCACAGTTTCAGCGTTTCGATACCGTCCAGCACATCCAGCTTGGTCAGGCACATGCCCGTCACGCCGTTGATCTGCACGGAGCGGCGCAGCAAGGCGGCGTCGAACCAGCCGCAGCGGCGGGCGCGGCCCGTCACGGTGCCGAATTCATGGCCGACTTGCGCCAGGTGGTGGCCGACGCCCGCATCCGTTGGCAGTTCCGAAGGGAACGGGCCGGAACCGACGCGCGTCGTGTAAGCCTTGGTGATGCCCATGATGTAGTGCAGCATGCCAGGACCCACGCCCGAACCGGCGGCGGCATTGCCGGCCACGCAGTTCGACGAAGTGACGAACGGGTAGGTGCCGTGGTCGACGTCGAGCAGGGAACCCTGCGCGCCTTCGAACAGCAGGTTCGCGCCGGCCTTGTGCGCCTTGTACAGCGCGCTCGACACGTCGGTCACCATCGGACGCAGACGCGGCACATAGGCCAGCGCGTCGTCGAGGGTCTTCTGATAGTCGACCTTCGGCGCCTTCAGATAGTTTTCCAGCACGAAGTTGTGGTAATCGAGGTTTTCGGCCAGCTTTTCGGCAAAGCGCTTCTCGTTCAGCAGGTCGGCGATACGGATCGCGCGGCGCGCCACTTTGTCTTCATAGGCCGGGCCGATGCCCTTGCCGGTGGTGCCGATCTTCGCATCGCCACGCTTGGCTTCACGAGCCAGGTCGATCGCGGTGTGGTAAGGCAGGATCACGGGCGCAGCGTCCGACACTTTCAGGCGCGAAGCGACTTCGACGCCGACAGCTTCGAGCTTGTCGATTTCGCGCAGCACGTCCGGCACGGAAACGACCACGCCGTTACCGATGTAGCAGGCGACGCCTGGACGCATGATGCCCGAAGGGATCAGCTGCAGCGCGGTTTTGACGCCGCCGATGACCAGCGTGTGGCCTGCATTGTGGCCGCCCTGGAAGCGCACCACACCCTGGGCGTGATCGGTCAACCAATCGACGATCTTGCCTTTACCTTCATCGCCCCATTGGGTGCCGATGACAACGACGTTCTTTGCCATAATTTTCTTTGACATCACTTAACCTAAGTTTTTAAGAATCCAGCTACTACCATTATCGGCAAGTACCAGCACGCGATCGCACTCGAACTCGTCTTGTTCATTACTGTGACCCGGCATACTCTGGATCACGACCTCGCCCGCCTTGCGCAACTCGGCGATTTTTTCCTTCAATTCTGGCGCGCTGCCCCACGGCGCGCGGATCGAATGCTTCCGTTCCGCGGTCGGCAACAGGCGCGCCAGTTCGCGCAAATCGAGCGAGAAGCCGGTCGCGGGACGTGCCCGGCCGAACGCTTCGCCGACGTGGTCATAACGGCCGCCGCGCGCAACCGCGTTCGGCAAGCCAGGTACATACAGCGCAAACATCGCGCCACTTTCATATTGGTAGCCGCGCAGGTCGGCCAGGTCGATCGCCACTTCGGCGCGGCCCAGGGCAGATCCTGCCAGCGCGGCCAGTTCGGCCAGCGCTTTCAGCACGCCCGGCAGCGGCGGCAGCACTTCGCGCGCACGCGCCAGCACGTCGATGTCGCCATACAGATTCGGCAAGGCCAGCAGCGCATCGCGCGTGACGGCATCGTAGGATGCCGTCAGGGCGCGCAGGCCCGGCGCATCTTTCGCGCGCAGCAAGGCGTACAGCGCAGCTTCGTCCCGCTCGGCGGCGGCGTCTTGCGCAATGATAGCGCGCAACAGGCCGACGTGCGACAAATCCAGGCGGACGCTATCGAAACCGGCCAGTGCCAGCGAAGCGAGCGCCAGTTCCTGGATCTCGGCATCGGCTTCCAGGCCGGCGTGGCCATAGATTTCGGCGCCGATCTGCAGCGGTTCGCGGGTGGCGTGCAAGCCCGACGGACGGGTATGCAGCACGCTGCCGGCGTAGCACAGGCGGGTCACGGTGGCACGGTTCAGCAGATGGGCGTCGATGCGCGCCACTTGCGTCGTCATGTCGGCGCGCAGGCCGAGCATGCGGCCCGACAGCTGGTCGACCAGTTTGAACGTGCGCAGGTCGGTATCCTTGCCAGCGCCGGTCATCAGCGATTCCAGATACTCGAGCAGCGGCGGCATCACCAGTTCATATCCGTACAGACGGAAATTATCCAGCATGAGGCGGCGCAGCTCTTCGATCTTGCGCGCTTCCGACGGCAGAACATCGGCAATATTTTCGGGCAAAAGCCAATTCGGCATGAGGGAGCGAGATACGGAAGAAAGTTGAAAAATGCATCATGCGAGGCAGCGGCGGGCGCGCCAGGCAAGAGGCCGAACCTGATATTTTACGCGAAAACACGGGCCTTTAGGGATAAGTTGTCCGAAACGCTGCCGCACAGCCTTAAAAACAGGGAATTTTACGCCTTCCCGCAACAGCCTGACAGGCACAAAAAAACGGGGCCGGCATCGATGCCGGCCCCGCTGCTGCCGCCACCCGTCCTTGCGAACGGGGGCAGTGTCGATGCTGCCTTACTTCTTGGACGGAGCGGCCGTGCCGTTACCCTTGAAGTACTTGAAGAATTCCGAACTCGGATCGACCACCATCACGTCGCCCTTGTCCTTGAACGTGGCGCGGTAGGCTTCCAGGCTGCGATAGAACTTGTAGAACTCCGGATTCTTGCCAAACGCTTCCGCGTAGATCTGCGATGCCTTGGCGTCGCCCTCGCCGCGGATCTTCTCGGCTTCGCGGTACGCTTCTGCCAGGATCACCGTGCGCTGCTTGTCGGCGTCGGCGCGGATTTTCTCGGAGTCGGCCGAGCCGGTCGAACGCAGCTCATTGGCCACGCGCACGCGCTCGGACTTCATGCGCTCGTACACGGAGTTGTTGATCTGCTCGACGTAGTCGACGCGCTTCAGGCGCACGTCGACGATTTCCACGCCGATGGCCTTCGCTTCAGCCGAGACCTTCGCCAGGATCGCTTCCATCACCTTGCCGCGCTGGCCCGAGATCACTTCGCGCACGGTGCGCTTGGTGATTTCATCGTTCAGCGCCGCCTTGACGATTTGCGACATGCGGTTGCGGGCCGGTTTTTCATCGCCACCGAAGCTGCGGAAATACAGGCGCGGATCGGCGATGCGCCATTTCACGTAGGCGTCGACGAGGATGTTCTTCTTCTCGGCCGTGATGAAGCGTTCCGGTTCCGGCGTATCCAGGGTCAGGATGCGCTTGTCCAGGTACAGCACGTTCTGGAACGGCGGCGGCAGCTTGAAGTACAGGCCCGGCGTGCTGATGACTTCCTTGACTTCGCCGAGGGCGAAGACGACCGCATACTTACGCTGGTCGACCACGAACACGGTCGAGGACAAGAGCATGATCGCGATAAAGCCCGCGATCAGGGCGGCTACGATACGGTTCATTAGCGGCTCTCCCGTTCACGCGAAGAGCGGCTGTCGCGGCGCTGATTGACTTCTACTGTCGGCATGGCTTCCTGTGGCAAAACGGTGTTGGCTGCGGGCGTCGCGGCAGCACGGGCGGCAGCGTCGGTGGCAGCCGTCTGGGCGATCAGCTTGTCGAGCGGCAGGTACAGCAGATTGCTGCCCGTCTTCGCGTCGACCATGACCTTGCTGGCACTGCTGAACACTTGCTGCATCGTTTCCAGGTACATGCGGTCGCGCGTGACGACTGGCGCCTTCTGGTACTCGACCAGCACCTGCTTGAAGCGCGAAGCATTGCCTGCCGCGTTCTCGGTCACCATCGCGCTGTACGCTGCGGCTTCCTCCATCAGGCGGAAAGCGGCACCGCGGGCTTTTGGAATGACGTCGTTGGCGTAAGCCTGGCCTTCATTCTTCTGGCGTTCGCGGTCCTGGCCTGCCTTGACGGCATCGTCGAAAGCGGCTTGCACCTGCTCCGGCGGCTGCACGGCCTGCATCGTCACGTTGGTGATGACGGCGCCGACCTTGTAGCGGTCGAGAATCTGCTGCATCAGCTGCTGCGTATCGTACGCCACCTTTTCGCGGCCCTCGTACAGCACGAAGTCCATCTTGCTGCGGCCGACCACTTCGCGGATCGCCGTTTCGGCGACCTGGCGCAGGGTGTCTTCCTGGTCGCGCGTGTTGAACAGCCACGCCACGGGATCTTTCAGGGTGTACTGCACCGCGAACTGGATGTCGATGATGTTTTCATCGTCCGTCAGCATCAGCGATTCGCTGGCCTGCTTGTTGCGCAGCGACTGGCGGTAACCCACTTCCACCGTGCGCACTTGCGACACGTTGACGGTTTCGTCGGTCTGGAACGGGTACGGCCAGCGCCAGTTGAAACCGGCCGGCGTGGTGTGGCTGTACTTGCCGAACGTGAGCACGACGCCGTTCTGGCCCTCTTGCACGATGAACGCGCCGCTGGCGAGCCAGATGAAGACGGCGATCACGCCGACCACGCCGGCGGTGATGCCGGCGCCCTTCATGTCGGGACGCGGACCACCGCCACCGCCGTTGTTATTGCCGCCGTTGTCGGGACGGTTCTTCTGTCCGAAAAAGGCGTTCAGGCGCTGATTGAAATCGCGCCACAACTGATCGAGGTCCGGCGGACCTTCGCCGGGCTTTTTGCCTTCTTGGGCTTTCTTGCCGTCGTCCTTGCGATTGCCCCAGCGGGGATCGTTCAGGGACAACTTCAAGCCTGTTTTTTTGAGTAGGGAGACAAGCATAACTATCGTGTTCCGACTTGGGAGTGGGTGGAAATCCTATCGTCCTCGCCAGGCTCTTCGTCCTGGTCCGGGGCGGCGCCATCGTGCTGGTCGTACTGACCGTCAAACTGATCTTCCTGCGGTGCCTCGTCGTTCTGATACAGGTGGGCCGAACCGGGCGCCTTCCTGGCCATCTCGACGATCGCATCGCGCAGCAGGTCGAGCCCGCTGCCCTTCTGCGCACTGACGAACACGCGACTGATCGTAGCATATTCGTCGCGCTCCACCGAGGGCTCCAGCCCGGCCGCATCGATCTTGTTCCACACGAGGATCTGCGGAATATGATCGGCGCCGATCTCTTTCAAGACCAGGTTGACCTGCTCGATCTGCTCCATGCGCACCGGCGAGGCGGCGTCGACGACGTGCAGCAGCAAATCGGCATGGATGGTTTCTTCGAGCGTGGCGCGGAATGCGGCCACCAGCTGATGCGGCAATTCGCGCACGAAGCCGACCGTGTCGGAGATCACCACGTTGCCCACTTCCTGCCCCAGGTAAACCCGGCGCGAGGTGGTGTCGAGGGTGGCGAACAACTGGTCGGCGACATACACGCCGGCCTTGGTCACGGCATTGAACAGGGTCGACTTGCCGGCATTGGTATAGCCGACCAGGGACACCGAAAATGTGTGATTGCGGCCGCGTGCGCGGCGCTGCGTTTCGCGCTGCTTGTGCAGCTTTTCCAGACGCGCGCGCAAGGCCTTGACGCGCTCGCCGATCAGCCGGCGGTCGGTCTCGAGCTGCGTCTCGCCGGGACCGCGCAAGCCGATACCGCCCTTTTGCCGCTCAAGGTGGGTCCAGCCGCGGATCAGGCGCGTGGCCAGATGCTGCAGCTGGGCCAGCTCGACTTGCAGCTTGCCCTCGTGGCTCTTGGCGCGCTGCGCAAAGATGTCGAGGATCAGGCTGGTACGGTCGAGCACGCGCACATTCAGGCGCTTTTCCAGATTGCGCTGCTGGGCAGGCGAGAGGGCATGGTTGAAGATGACGATTTCCAGGCCATCGTTGACGACGACGTCGCCAATTTCATCGGCCTTGCCGCTGCCGACGAAATACGCGGAGTCGGGACTGGAACGCTTGGCCGTGATGGTGGAAATCGGGTCCGCGCCAGCCGAACGCGACAACAGCATGAGTTCCTCCATGCTGGCGGCGAAGTCGCTGTGACCGAAGTCAACTCCGACTAGTGCCGCGCGCATGATGGCATCTGATGAGTTGCGGCGGACGCCGACGCCGATGTAAACGCATCAGCGCCGCTGGCGCGGACGGGGGCGATGGACGGTGAAAGGCGCTGGGCCGTCAAGCTCAACGCTTTACTCCGCTTCAGATTCAATATTGAGATTGACGGCACGGGCCGGCACCACTGTCGAGATGGCATGCTTGTACACCATCTGTGTCACCGTATTGCGCAGCAATACGACATATTGATCGAACGATTCGATATGGCCCTGCAATTTAATGCCATTGACCAGATAGATCGAGACAGGAACATGCTCTTTGCGTAATGCATTGAGGAATGGGTCTTGTAACAGTTGCCCTTTGTTGCTCATAACAGCTCCGTTGTTTATGTTGTTGTGTAAGAATTGGAGGCGACTCGCTTGATTTCAAGTGCTCTCACACCTTTCAAAGAAAGAAAGATGCGTCATAGCTACTGTAACCTGTTTTCGCGATCGCTGTCGCGCATGGCGCATTAACACTTTATTATTTTCGTGCAAACAGCCATTAAATGACTGTCGGCGCCGCATTATCTCCGCGGCGCCTTAATATGCACTTAATTCAGCATTTAAAACATTACTTGCTTGGCGTGCGTGCAAACGGGTTTTTACCCGTACGCAATTCGATGCGCAGCGGCGTGCCGACCAGGGCAAACGTATCGCGGAAATGTTTTTCCAGATAGCGTTTGTACGGGTCGCCGACGGCGTCGAGCGCATTGCCGTGAATAACGATCACAGGCGGGTTCATGCCGCCCTGGTGCGCATAGCGCAGCTTGGGACGGATCGACCCCTTGCGGCGCGGCTCCTGCTTCTCCACGGCCTCGATCAGGGCGCGCGTCAGCTTCGGCGTCGACAGGTCGCACATGGCGGCCGCATACGCGGCGTTGAGCGACTTCATCAATGGACCGATGTTGGTGCCCTTCAGCGCCGAAATGAAATGCATCTGCGCGAACGACAGGAAATCGAGCTTGCGGTCGATGTCGATCTTGATCTCGTCGCGCTGATGCGATTGCAAGCCATCCCATTTATTCACGGCCACGACCAGCGCGCGGCCCGATTCCAGGATGAAGCCGGCGATATGCGCGTCTTGCTCGGAAATATCCTGCTGCGCGTCGAGCATCAGCACGACTACGTTGGCTTCGGAAATCGACTGCAGCGTTTTCACGACAGAGAATTTCTCGATCGCTTCAAACACCTTGCCGCGGCGGCGGATACCTGCCGTGTCGATCAAGGTGTATTGCTGGCCATCGCGCTCGAACGGGATTTCAATCGAATCGCGCGTCGTGCCCGGCATGTCGAAGGCGATCACGCGCTCTTCGCCCAGCAAGGTATTGATCAAGGTCGACTTGCCCACGTTCGGACGGCCGACGAGGGCGATCTTGATGCCGCGGTCGGTCTTTTCCAGCTCTTCAGGCTCATCCGGACGCTGCGCGAACGCCAGGTCCAGCATCACTTCGACGAGGTCGTTGACGCCGTCGCCGTGCGCCGACGAGATCGCGTACGGATCGCCCATGCCCAATTCATAGAATTCGGACACGACGGCCGTGTAGCGCATGCCTTCGCTTTTATTGACCACCAGCAAGACCGGACGGCCGCTCTTGCGCAGGAAGTCGACGATGGTCTTGTCATGCGGGGTCAGGCCTTGACGGCCGTCCACGATGAATACCACCACGTCGGCCTCGGCCACGGCCTGCTTGGTCTGCAGTGCCATCTGGTGCATGATGCCTTCCTTGGCGACGGGTTCGAAACCACCCGTATCGATGACCAGGAAGGGACGTTCGCCGACACGGCCTTCGCCATAGTGACGATCGCGCGTCAACCCAGGCAAATCCGCCACCAGCGCATCGCGCGAGCGGGTCAGACGATTGAATAAAGTCGATTTCCCAACATTGGGTCGACCTACTAGTGCAATTACCGGCTTCATTGTATTACTCGACCGCGAGAGCGGTCACTGTCCCTGATTGGGTTTGAAAAATCAAATTCGAACCGGCAACAACGGGAGCCGAAACAATCGGGCTACCGTCGGTGCTGACACGACCTATTAATGCGCCATCTTCCCGTGACAGGAAGTGGATATAACCTTGATAATCGCCGACGGCGACGCTGCGGCCGTAGGAGGCCGGTGTCGACAGGCGGCGGCGCGCCAGCGCCTCGTTCTTCCAGGCGCTCTGGCCGCCTTCGCGGCTGAATGCCAAGACGCCGCCCTGATCATCGGCAACAAACACGAAACGCTGGTCGACGGCCACGCCCACATCGGACGAGATCGGCTTGGTCCAGCGCGGCACGCCCGTGGCGGCGTCGAAACAGCCCGCCTTGCCCTGGTAGGTGACGGCGCACACTTCGCCTTCGAACACCACCGGCGCGCCGGCGATGTCGGAGACGCGTTCGAGTTCGGTAGCGCCGCGCGGTTCGCTGACGACGATCTCCCAGCGTACCACACCGGTGGCCGCCGTCAGTGCCAGCAGCTTGCCGCCAGGCTGGGCCACGTAGATGTTGGCGCCGCCCAGCACCATGCCCGGCGCATTGCGCAGGGTCAATGCCGGCGTGGCGCGCTGCACCGTCCACTTGCGCTCGCCCGTCTTGGCGTCGAAGCCGACGATGCGGTTGTCCACGCTGCGTACCACGACCACGCCTTGCCCCACGACGGGCGCCGTCAATACTTCGCTGGACGCCTGCGCCTTCCACAGCTGCTTGCCATCGGCGTCAAACGCCAGCACGGCACCCTTGGCGGCGCCAACGGCCACGACCGTGCCATCGCTGCCGGCGCTCGATGTGATATCGCTGCCGGCCTTGACGCGCCACGTTTCACGGCCGCTGGCCGCATCGAGGCGCGCCAGCGCGCCATCGGCGTTGACCACATACAGGCTGCTGCCGGCCAGCGCAGGCGTGAATGCGTACACGCCAGCCTTGCCGATCGAATACTTCCAGGCGTCGCGCACGGCGATGCTCGATTTTAACTCGACCAGCTTGGCCGGCTCGGTTTTCGGATCTTTCGAGGCGAACGGGTTCCAGGACGAGCAACCGGCCATCAGGGCCAACAGACTTGCAGCTACCAGCTTTTCAGTGACACGCATAAGTGTTATCCAACCTTTTTCTTGTACTTGTAAGGGCAAGGCAGGCGGCGCACAACGCCACCCGGCCCCGCCATCAGTGTTCCTGTCAGGCGGCGGCCTTGTCAGCCTTGGCCTTGTCTTCCGGTACCGTACCGCCGATCGCTTCCAGTTTGACCTGGATCAGCTGACGGCCTGGATTGTTCTTGTCCGTCGCGGCCAGAGCGGCCAGGTAAGCCGTGCGGGCATCGGCCAGCTTGTTTTGCGCTACGAGGATGTCGCCCTTGCGGTCGGCCACGGCGCCGGCAAACTGCGCCACGGAAGCCGTTGCCAGCACTTTCAGCGCTTCATCGTAGGCTTTTTCATCCAGTAAAACACCGGCCAGGCGCAGCTTGGCGATGGCCTTGTACTCTTCCGTGCCATGCTCGGCCACCCATTGCAGCTGGGTCTTGGACGTTTTCAGGTCGTTCGCGTCGAACGCCACCTTGGCCGCGGCCAGGGCGCTCATCTGCGCATATGCCGTGCCGCTGAAACGCGACTGCATGTCGCCGGCCGCGCGCATCACCTTGGCCGTGTCCTTGGCGGCGATGGCGTTTTGCAGTTCGTCGTACAGCTGGCCCGCTTGCGCAGCCTGCGTGCGCTGATAGTACTGCCAGCCAGCCCAGCCGCTGTAGCCTGCCAGCGCCACGATCAGGACCCAGGAGGTCAGATTGCCATTGCGCTGCCACCAGGCCTTGAGGGTTGCCAGTTGTTCTTGTTCTTCGTGATCGTATGCCATGGGTCGTCAGTTTTAATGAGTAGTTGATCGAGGGTAGAACGGTCTTGCTGCAAATCAGTGGTGGTGATGCACGTGGCCGCCAGGACCGTGGTCATGGCCGCAATCGTGGTCGCCGATGATCTGGTCCACCACGTAATCGACGACATCGTCGAACGGCACCGTGTTCTGCTGTGCGCCCGCATCGGCTTCGCGCATGGCTTTCACCGTCGCGACATGGTTGGCGATTTCATCGTCGCCCATGATCACGGCAAATGCCGCGCCGCTGGCGTCCGCCTTTTTCATTTGCGTCTTGAAGCTGCCGCCACCGTTGCTCGCTGCGCAATGTAGCACAACGTCCAGGCCCGCATCACGAATCCGCTCGGCCAGCACGAAAGCTTGCAAGCCTGCCTGCTCGCCCTGGTGCACCAGGTAGACGTCGCACTGGGCCGGCTGTTCCGGCTCGGCCGCATCTTTCATCAGCAGCACCAGGCGTTCGACGCCCATGCCGAAACCGACAGCGGGCGTCGATTTGCCGCCGAACATTTCCACCATGCCGTCATAGCGGCCACCGGCGCAGACCGTGCCTTGCGCGCCCAGCTTGTCGCTGACCCACTCGAACACCGTGCGGTTGTAGTAATCGAGGCCGCGCACCAGGCGTGGATTGATGATGAAGGGGATATTGTTATGGTTCAGAATCTTCTGCACGCCGTGGAAATGGGCCAGCGATTCCTCGCCCAGGTACTCGAGCAGCTTCGGCGCGCCATTGACCAGATCCTGCATGGCAGGATTCTTGGTATCCAAAATGCGCAGCGGATTGCTGTGCAGGCGGCGCTTGGCTTCTTCGTCGAGCAGTTCGCTGTGGCTTTCCAGGTAGGTGATCAGGTCGGCGCGGTGGCGCAGGCGCTCGGCCGCGTCGCCAATCGAGTTCAGTTCCAGGCGGATGCCTTCCAGGCCGAGGTCATCCCACAGGCGGCGGGTCATCATGATCAGCTCGGCGTCGATGTCCGGGCCCGTGAAGCCGATGGCTTCCGCGCCGAACTGGTGGAACTGGCGGTAGCGGCCCTTTTGCGGACGCTCGTGGCGGAACATCTGGCCCTTGTACCACAGGCGCTTCGGGCCTTCGTACACGAGGTTGTGCTCGACGACGGCGCGCACCACGCCAGCCGTGCCCTCAGGACGCAGGGTCAGGTTGTCGCCGTTCATCGAATCGGTGAACGAATACATTTCCTTTTCCACGATATCGGTCACGGCGCCGATGGCGCGCGCGAACAGCTTCGTTTCTTCCACGATCGGCGTGCGGATCTGCTGGAAGCCATAGCTTTGCAGCACGGATTGCGCCGTGTTTTCAAACAATTCCCACAGCGGGGCGTCAGCTGGCAAGATATCGTTCATGCCTTTGACGGCGGTGATTTTGTCGAGCTTTTTATTTTCGGACATAGTGTTCTTCTTTGCTTTAACTTGATTGTCGGATGACGCGCACAGCGCTAATCCGACCTACCTGACCTACGCCGTTGCCGTGGCGGCGGCGCCGTAATGGCTTTTAACATAATTGAGGACGATGTCCTGGAATTCCTCGACGATGCGTTCGCCGCGCAGGGTGACGACTTTTTCGCCGTCGACGAACACGGGCGCGGCCGGCGACTCGCCCGTGCCGGGCAGGCTGATGCCGATGTTCGCATGCTTCGATTCGCCGGGCCCGTTGACGATGCAGCCCATCACGGCCACGTTCATCGCTTCCACGCCCGGATACGATTTCTTCCACTCCGGCATCTGCTCGCGCAGATACGTCTGGATGTTGTCGGCCAGTTCCTGGAAGGTGGTCGACGTCGTGCGGCCGCAACCGGGACAAGCGATGACCATGGGAGCGAACTTGCGCAAGCCCATGGTTTGCAGGATTTCCTGGCCGACGATGACTTCGCGCGTGCGGTCGCCGCCCGGTTCGGGCGTGAGCGAAATGCGGATGGTGTCGCCGATGCCCTCTTGCAGCAGCACGGCCAGGGCCGCCGTCGAGGCGACGATGCCCTTGCTGCCCATGCCCGCTTCCGTCAGGCCCAGGTGCAGCGGATAGTCGCAGCGCTGCGCCAGTTCACGGTACACGGCAATCAGGTCCTGCACGCCCGACACCTTGCACGACAGGATGATCTTGTCGCGACCCAGACCCAGCTCTTCGGCGCGCACGGCGTTTTCAATCGCCGACGTCACCAGCGCTTCATACATGACGGCTTGCGCCGGCCATGGTTCGGCACGGCCCGCGTTCTCGTCCATGATGCGCGCCAGCAAGGCTTGATCGAGGCTGCCCCAGTTCACGCCGATGCGCACCGGCTTGTCGTAGCGGCAAGCCGCTTCGATCATCTGCGCAAATTGCGTGTCGCGCTTGGCGCCCTTGCCCACGTTGCCCGGATTGATGCGGTACTTCGACAGCGCGCGCGCGCAATCGGGGTAATCGTTGAGCAGGGTATGGCCGTTATAGTGAAAATCGCCGACCAGCGGCACGTCGATGTCCATCTTGTCGAGCTGCTCGCGGATGTAGGGCACGGCCGCAGCCGCTTCCGGACGGTCCACCGTCAGGCGCACCAGCTCCGAACCGGCACGCGCCAGTTCCTTGATCTGGATCGCCGTGCCGATGGCGTCGGCCGTATCCGTGTTCGTCATCGACTGCACCACCACGGGGGCGTCGCCGCCCACCCAGATCTGGCGCTGGCCGTGCGCGACCAGCACCTTGCGGCTGTCGCGCCGGCCGGATGGACCGGAGCCGATCGCTGTTTTCGAGGTAGCCATAATATTATCTTCTGAGTTTGCTTGAACGGTTACTGCACTTATTTGATGCTGACGCGCGAGATCGTGCCACCGGCAACGGTCGGCAGCTCCAGCTTGGCGCCGCGCAAGGTTGCCTGCACCACGCCAGGTTTGCCCACCACCAGGGTGGCCGGGCCCGTGATATCGAACGTTTCCGTGCTGCCCGCCTTGACCATGCGCGAAATCAGCGGCGTGCTGCCTGGGCGGCGGATTTCCACCCAGGAATCCTGCTCCACCTTCAGCACCAGCGCATTCGCGCCCACGGCAGGGGCAGCCACGGGCGGCGTGACGGCAGCCGTCGCGGCTGTCGCAGGGGCTGGCGCAGCAGCCAGCGGCACGGCGGCGGCCGGCGCCGAAGCGATGGCGGCAGCCGGAGCGCCCGTCTGCGTATCGTTGCCTGGCGGCGGCGGCACGGAAATCAGGGGCACGGACGGCGACTGCACGGGCGTCAAGTCCTGGCCCGGCTTGACCAGGGTCGTTTCCACGGGACCCACTTCCGCATGCGATGTTTCTTTCCCGGCCTGCGAGGACAGCAGGCTGGCCGGCACATAACCGAGTTTATACGCGCCAAAGGCGGCCGCCACGACGACGGCCACGGCACCGGCGATCCAGAGGGGAGTCTGGTTCGACGAGCGCTGCGTCATCGACGGGAAGCGCGATTCGGAAAACGTGGCGGAAATTTCGCGCCGCACGGGCGCGGCCGGGTCTTGCGCCGGCGCCGGGTGGACTTCGATCATGGCCACCAGCGGCGCCGCGTCGAGACGCACGACCTTGGCGTAGGCGCGCACGAAACCGCGCACGACGGCCAGATTCGGCAAGGCCGCCATGTCGCCCTCTTCCAGCGCGATCACCTGGCGCGGCGCCAGCTTGAGCTGGTCGGCCACCTGCTCCACCGGCCAGCCCAGCGCTTCGCGCTGCGCCTTCAACTGCGCGCCTGCCAACGCCAGATTGCCCTGGGGCTGCTGCTGAGGCGTTTCTGCCCACTCTGAATTCATTGGTATCCCTGTCTCACTCATCAAACGCCCCATTTTGATAAGCAGCATATTCGGGGGAGCCGGAATGGTGGTTGCGCAAATGCGCCCCCAGGCCAGCTTCCGCACCCGCATCCCCGAGCTTATGCTGCACCTTGATCCCGAGCCACAGCACATCGGCCGTCTGGCTCTCCATTGTTGCTATCTTGCCGAGCCGCTGCAAATAATAAGCCGCCTGCCGGTAGTCTTGCTGTTGGTAGTACACGCGCACCAGGCCGGCGTTCGTCACTGCCACGTCCGGTGCGATGCGTACGGCGCGCATCCAATACGCGCCCGCACGCGGGTAATCGTTCAGGGCCAAGCTGCAAGCGCCCCCATTGTTGAGCGCCTTTTCCGGCGATACATACGCCGCGTCCGCCAATGCCGCATCGAAATACGCCAGCGATTGCGCGGCGCGTCCCGTCTGGCACAAAAACAGGCCGTAATTATTGCTCAACTCAGGATTGTGGGGCGCAAGGCGCAAAGCGTAAAGGAAATCTTTCTCGGCAGATGCAGTTTGCCGCTGGGCCGCGAGGATCAGGGCGCGCACGCCATAGGCTTGCGCATCGTTCGGCGCCAGCTGCACGGCTTGCTGCGCTTCGGCCAGGGCCACGTCGAGCTGGCCTTGCGCATAGTACGCGCTGGCCAGCTGCAAGCGCAGCGCGGCACGTTCCGGCGCACCCGATTGCACGTCCCTGCCGACAGTCTGCGGCGCGGAAGAGGCACAGCCGACCAGCAGCACGGCCAGGCAAACAGCGGCCACAGCGAGCGAGCGTTGGTAAGCCATGCCTTCCCTCATCAGGAGCGGATCTCCACGATCTTGCCGAAATTGGCACCAAATTTCTGTTGATACTCAGTCATCTTTTCCATGCGTTCCTGCACCCGCGTGCGGTCCTTGACTTCACCGGCCAGCTGGCCGCAGGCCGCGTCGATATCGTCGCCGCGCGTCTTGCGCACGGTGGTGATGATGCCGCCATCCATCAGCACCTGAGCGAAGGCCTTGATGCGCGGGTTTTTCGAGCGGAACAGGCCCGACTCGGGGAAGGGGTTGAACGGAATCAGGTTGAACTTGCAGTTCACGCCGAACTCGCGGTCTTGCACCAGCGCCAGCAGCTCGCGCGCGTGCTCGTCGCTGTCATTGACGCCATCGAGCATGCAGTATTCGAACGTGATGAAATCGCGCGGGGCGAATTCCAGGTAGCGCTTGCAGGCCGCCATCAATTCCTTCAGCGGGTATTTTTTGTTCAGTGGGATCAAACCGTCGCGCAAGGCATCGTTCGAGGCGTGCAGCGAGACGGCCAGGGCCACCGGCACTTCCTGCGACAGCTTGTCCATCATCGGCACGACGCCCGACGTCGACAGGGTCACGCGGCGGCGCGACAGGCCGTAGGCGTTGTCGTCGAGCATCAATTTCAGGGCCGTGACGGTCGGCTCAAAGTTCAGCAGGGGCTCGCCCATGCCCATCATGACCACGTTGGTGATCTGGCGCTCGCCTTTCGGGCCCGGTTCGATGCCCTTGGTGCGGCGCAATTCGAATTCCGCCATCCACAGCTGGCCGATGATTTCGCCGACACTGAGGTTGCGGTTGAAGCCTTGCTTGCCCGTCGAGCAGAAACGGCAGTTCACGGCGCAGCCGGCCTGGGTCGAGATGCACAGGGTGCCGCGGTTTTCTTCCGGAATGAACACGGTTTCCACGGCATTGCCATTGCCCACGTCGACCAGCCACTTGCGCGTGCCATCCGTCGACGTGTGGTCGCTGATGATGGCCGGGGCGCGCACTTCGGCGCGCGTGGCCAGCTTGTCGCGCAGCGACTTGGCCAGGTCCGTCATGGCGTCGAAATCGGAGGCGCCGAACTGGTGTATCCAACGTTGTAATTGTTTCGCACGAAACGGTTTCTCTCCCAACTCGGCGCAGTAAGCGATGAGTTGCGCGGGATCGAGGTCCAGCAAGTTGGTGAGGGTCGTCGTATTCATGATCTTGTCTATTCTAAAAATCCGTCCCCGCGCGCATCCGGAGCGAAAACTCCACAGCGCAGCGGGAACAGGGGGTGATAAGTTATTTCACAGATAACGCCAGGAAATAACGTTATCTAAGGCAATTAAGCCTTCAGTTCTGGGAAGAAGTAAGCGATTTCCACTTTAGCAGCTTCGACAGCGTCGGAACCGTGTACGGCGTTTGCGTCGATCGAATCGGCGAAATCGGCGCGGATCGTGCCTTTTTCTGCTTTCTTCGGATCGGTCGCGCCCATCAGGTCACGGTGGGCCAGAACGGCGTTTTCGCCTTCCAGGGCTTGAATCATGACTGGACCGGAAACCATGAAGTCGACCAGATCCTTGAAGAAGCCGCGTTCTTTGTGCGCTGCGTAGAAGCCTTCAGCTTGTTCGCGCGACAGTTGGGTCATGCGTGCTGCAACGATTTTCAGGCCAGCGTTTTCAAAACGCGAGTAGATTTGACCGATTACGTTTTTTGCAACTGCGTCTGGTTTGATGATCGACAGGGTGCGTTCGATTGCCATGTGTGAAAACTCCAATAAAAAGTAAGGTTTAAAACGGTAAATTGAGAACTCAATCAACCTTTGATTTTACCATACTCCACCCCATATCACCCAGACAGGCAGGGGCATCTTGCCGCCCTGTCCCTGTTTAATGAAATCTTAAGCTGCTTTTTTGGCAAATTCCGGCCCTCATGCTATCCTTGAGTAAAGCAGTAACTTGAATTGACAACACGGAGGCACTATGAATCAGAACATGCAACGCACCTTTGACCTGTCGGGGGGCATGCAGCAAGTCCGCCATCAGGTCTTGCGCAACACTTACTGGCTGCTGGCGCTGTCCATGATCCCGACCGTGCTGGGCGCCTTCATCGGCGTGCAAATGCATTTGCCGATGCTGACCGGCGGCATGGGCTTCATCATCTTCATGGCCGTCGCATTCGGCTTCATGTACGCGATTGAAAAGACCAAGAACTCGGGCCTCGGCGTCGCCGTCCTGCTGGGCTTCACCTTCTTCATGGGCCTGATGCTCACGCCACTGTTGACGCGCACGCTCGGCTACTCGAACGGCGGCATGCTGATCATGACGGCATTCGGCGGCACGGCCACCATCCTGGCCGTGATGGCGACGATCGCCACGGTCTCGAAGCGCGACTTCTCGGCCATGGGCAAATGGCTGTTCGCCGGCGTGATCGTGCTGATCCTGGCATCGGTGGCAAATATTTTCCTGGGCCTGTCGGCACTGTCGATCGTGATCTCCATGGTCGCCATCGCCATCTTCTCGGCCTACATCCTGTATGACGTGCAGCAAATCATCAACGGCGGCGAGACCAACTACATCTCGGCCACCCTGCGCATCTACCTGGACGTGTACAACATCTTCACCAGCCTGTTGTCGCTTTTAGGTTTCGCCGGCGGCAGCCGCGACTAAGCATTGCGCTTAAACAAAAAGCCGACCTTCGGGTCGGCTTTTTTACGTCCACAGCATTTACTTGATCCTCTCCGCCACCTCGAGCAGGCAGGCGCGGGCGCGGTCCAGGGTCGGGTTGTCGCGCTGGGCTGCGTAGACGGCGTAGGCGGAATGCGAGAATTCGGGCGCGTCGCGCACGCGGTGCAGCAAGCCCGCATCGAGATAGGGTTGCGCGCTGCCGATGCGGAAGTAACTGGCACCGCCCGCTTCCAGCAGGTAGACGAGGGCCAGCGGGCCCAGCGAGATCGACACGGGCGGGCTGCTCAGTTCCGGATACGCGGCCTGGTGGTTCGCGGCAAACGCCGGGCCCCAGTCCACGTACACGTACGTATCGGCATGCATCTGCCCGTCGGCGCGCGTGGTCACCATCACCAGCTTTTCCTCGGCCAGCAATTCGCTGGCCAGGCCCGGACGCTGCGGCGGGTTGTACAGCACGGCCAGGTCGAGCGAGCCGTCGTGCACGGCGTCGAGCAGGCGCGCGGGGCTGTCGACTTCCGCGCGCAGGGCGATCTCGGGGCAATCGCGGCTCATGCGTATCAACCAGTCGCCGAGCAGCGGCTGCCACAAGCTCAGTTCGCAGCCGATACTGACGGCGTCGTCGCGCCCCGGCGGCAAGGCTACCTGATGGCGCGCCCGTTCCCACACCTGCACCATGGTGGCCGCATGGCGCATGAAGCGCTCGCCGGCCGGCGTCAGGCGCGCGCCCGCCTTGTTGCGCACGAACAGCTGGCGCCCCAGTTGCTGCTCCAGGGTGCGGATGCGGGCGCTGACAGCCGTCTGCGTCACGTGCATGCGCTCGGCCGCCATGATGAAGCTGCCGCAGGACGCCACTTCGAGGAAGGTACGCGCTTGATTGATATCCATCAGTCCATGATATCAGCTGACACGCTCATAGCCGCCCAATACGCCCTGCTTCGACAGCACCCATTGCCACAGCTGCAAATCGCGCGCGCGGAAGGCGCCCGCGCAGGACAGCAGATAGTAGGACCACATGCGGTGGAAGCGCTCGCCCAGCTGGGCGGCAAAGCGCGGCCACGCCTGCTCAAAATTGGCATGCCAGGCCATCAGGGTCTTGTCGTAGTCGGCGCCGAAGTTGTGCAAGTCTTCGGCCACGAACAGATCGTCCATGGCGTCGCCGATCTGGCCGATCGACGGCAAGTCGCCATTCGGGAAGATGTATTTGTCGATCCACGGGTCGCACGTGGAATGGCGCTTGTTTTTGCCTATCGTGTGCAGCAGGAACAGGCCGTCGTCTTCCAGGCAGCGGTGCGCCACTTCCATGAAGGTACGGTGATTCTTGTGGCCCACGTGCTCGAACATGCCGATGCTGACGATGCGGTCGAATTTTTCATCGGTGTCGCGGTAGTCCTGCAGGCGGATGTCCAGCTGTTCGCCGCCCGGCATGGCGCGCGCATACGCGGCCTGCTCTTGCGAAATCGTCACGCCCACGCACCGCACCTGGTATTTTTCCGCCGCATAGCGCATGAAACTGCCCCAGCCGCAGCCGATATCGAGCACGCGCATGCCCGGCTCCAGGCGCAGCTTGCGGCAGACCAGATCGAGCTTGGCCTCCTGCGCCTCGGCCAGGTTGGCCGCATCCTTCCAGTAGCCGCACGTGTACGTCATGCGCGGGTCGAGCATGGCCGCATAGAAGGCGTTACCGAGGTCGTAGTGCTCCTTGCCCACCATCCAGGCGCGGCGTTCCGTCTGCAGATTGAACAGGCGCGCGGTCAGCGCGTGGAAGGCCAGGCGCATCGGGCGCACGTCGTCGCCCAACCTGGCGCGCAGCAAATGGCAAAAGAATTCGTCGAGCTGCTGCGCATCCCAGTCGCCGTCCATGTACGCTTCACCGAGGCCCAGGTTGCCGCTGGCGAAGGCGCGCTCGGGCACGCCCGGCTTGCGCAGCTGCATGTCCCAGGCGGCGCGGCCATTCAAATGGATGTCGGCCCTGGCCAGCAGCTCGGCCGCTTCGCGGGTCAGCCGCGTGTCGAGCCGAAGTTCAGTACGATCTGCTGGTGCTTGCTGTAACTGTGTCATGTGCTGCGTGTTCATGCCCTGCCGCCTCCGGATAGTTGTCGGTGCTGGCGCCGCGCCAGCCATCAAATTATCCGCCCGCCACCGCCCTCTGGATAATGAAACATCGTGGCCATTCATATCAAAATAATTGCTTCAAAAATGATTTTAATCAAATATTTTATGGAAATATCTTATACAAGAAGCGCACCGTAGCATGAAAAAAGCCGCCCACAAGGCGGCTGTTCGCGGCAAGTTCACGCCATGCGACGGCACAATCAAAAGTCGTGATTAGGCGGATACTTGCTGTAAAAATCGTTATCCCATTTGAAGTTGGTAAACGCCACCGTCATCGATACGTCGAGCGCTTCGACGAAATGCCAGCAGCCGACGGGCAAAAACAGGATCTCGCCCGGCGCCAGCACACATTCGCGCACCTGCACGTCGGCCATCAGCGGGTAGCGCCGCACGTCGATGTCGCGCCCGTCGACTGGCGTAAAACAGTGGCGCTGGTTGTACACGCGCGCCACCTCGCAGGCGGCCATGATGCGCAGCCGCTTGCGCCCTTTGACCTGCGCCATGAAGTTGTTCGTCAGGTCGTGGTGGAATGGCGTCACCGTGCCGGCCGGGCCGAACCACAGAAACCCTGTGGTGCCGCCATCCTGCTTCAGGTATTCGGGCAGCTGGCCGATATCGTCCCACAGCTCGCGCAAGGCTTGCCGGTTCTGCGAATCGTTATTCGCCGTCATATAGAAATCGTTGGTCGCGCCGCTGCCCTCGACCAGGCTCGCATACTCGCCAAACGCCATCTTGCGCTTGTGGGCCACGCTGTTCATTTCGTACTGATCGTCCGCCTCACGGCCGAACTGCACTTCCACTTCGCGCTGCGCGTAATGCTCGCGGAAATAGGCGGGGCTCCACTTGGCCATGGCGGGCCAGTCGGCCATCATGCCCGTGATGATGACGGGCTGGTTGGTAGAGTAGTACTCGTCGAGGAATTCCTGCGCGGAGAGCTTGTCGCGGCGGGGAATCTCGGGGTCGCGCAGCTGGTTCAGCTTGCGCTGGATATCGATCACCCAGTCGCGCTTGGCCAGGCGGTTCGACAGGCGCACGGCGCCGGCCAGATAGGGACTCTGCAGCGCCAGCTCGATTTCGCGGCGCGCCAGGGGCTCCGCGATGCCCGCCTGTTGCAGCACCGGCATCAGCGCCGACGGGTGGCTGCCCAGCATGAGGTTTTCCGCGATCCAGCTGCGCCACTCGCGGCTCAGCTCCTGTTCCGGATGTTTTACTCCGAATGTCGATACCGCCGCCATCGCCCGTCTCCTGTTTTTATGTGAACAAGCGGCCGGGCAGCAATGCCGCCCGGCCGCGTCTTACTCTACTCCAGTGTTACCGCACTTTCCACACCTCGGTCGCCAGCACGCCATTCGCGTCGCCATCGAGTTCCCACGAGAACGCGCCGCGCAAGCCCTGGTCCTTCACGTACTTGACCTTGGTGCCGATGACGGTCGGATCGTCATAGCTCCACCACTGGCCGCCCGCGCCCGTGTACAGGTACAACTGCTTGGTCACGGGATGGTAGTAGCGCGTTCCAGCCTTGGCGACGAGGATTTTGTAGTCCTCGATGCCCGACTCGTACGTGCCCGGCGCCATGCCCGTGGCCGCCTGGTACAGGCCATCGCCATTCGGCCCCGGCGCCACGCCCGTCCAGCCACGGCCATAGAACGGTATGCCCAGCAGCAGCTTGTCGCGCGGTACGCCGGCGGCAATCATGTACTGCACCGCCTTGTCGCCCACGTATTCGCGCGCCATGCCCGTCGACGGATCGGCAGGGTCGGCAAACAGCTGGGCGTTGAAGTTGGTGCTGTTTTCCCAGCCGCCGTGGAAGTCGTAGGTCATCAGGTTGATCCAATCCATGTACTGCGAGTACAGGGCCGGTTCCGTGTTGTCGATCTTGTCCTTGCCGGCGCCGACAGCCGCCGTCAACAGGTAGCGCTTGCCGTTGGCCGCGCCCAGCGCATCGAGCTGGCTGCGGAATTCCGCCATCAGCAAGGTGAAGTTGCGCTTGTCGTTGGGGCTGACCGTGTTGTACGGCTGGCCGCCGCCGACCGGATATTCCCAGTCGATGTCGATGCCGTCAAAGATGTTGGCCGCCGCGCCCACGCCGCCGCGACCGCCCTGCACCGGCAGGTTGCCCTTGATGTAGATGTCGATGCACGAACGCACCATCTGCTTGCGCAGCGCATCGGTGGCAGAACCGACGGAGAAGTTCTTCGACCAGCTCCAGCCGCCCAGCGAGATGAACAGCTTCAGGTTCGGGTGCGCCGCCTTCAGTTTTCTCAACTGCAGGAAGTTGCCCGACAAGGGAGCATCCCAGGGAATCGCCTGGCCATCGACGGTGCGCTTCGGCGTGCGGATGTAGTCGGCCTCGGCATCGCCGCCCGTGCCCGCATCGGGCGAATTCGGATTCGTCGCGCCCGGCTCCGTCTTCGTGATCATGGCGCATTCATAGCCGCCGTTTTTCGGATAGATATTGCCGAAGGCGTAGTTGATGAAGGTCAGCTTGTCGGCCACGCCGCTCGTGTGCACGTTCGCCACTTCATAGTCGCGGCCATACACGCCCCACTGCGCAAAATAGGAACCGACTTCGCGGCCCGTTGGGGTCGGCGTTGGCGTTGGCGTTGGCGTTGGCGTTGGGGTCGGAGTAGGTGTCGGGGTAGGAGTCGGGGTAGGAGTCGGTGTTGGCGTAGGAGTCGGCGTCGGTGTTGGCGTGGTGCTGCAGATCTCCTGGCTGGTCCATGGCTTGCCCGTGCCGGCGCCGCCGCTGCTGGTCGACGGGTTGTCGCCCTGCGTCCAGTAATTGGCGCGGTAGTTCGTGCCCGCATAGCTGACGGTGGCGCCCGCGCTGTAAGCCGTGCCGGCCGCCCACGCCAGTGCGCAGGTGCCGCCGGTTGGCGTCGGGGTCGGAGTCGGTGTTGGGGTCGGCGTTGGTTCCGGTGTCGGGGTCGGCGTCGGCGTCGGGGTGGGAGTCGGCGTCGGGGTCGGCGTGGTGCCGCCGTCGCAAGTGCCGCCGGCGCTCCACAGGCTAGGCGTGGAAACGGGATTCCAGCCCGAGCCCACGTGATCGGTCTGCGTCACCAGGGCCGTGTAGTTGGCCCCCAGGTAAGTAACCACCGTGCCGGCGTTATACGTGCCGCCCTCCTGCCACGGCACGCAAGCGACGACCGTGCTGGCCGCCAGCAATTGCGAACCAGCCGGCGCGCCGGCGTCACCGCCGCCGCCACCGCATGCCGCCAGCACACCGCCGCTGGCCAGACATACCATCATGTTCCTGATTGTTTTTTTGAGTATTAAATTTTCCACGTTGTCTCCTGTTCAGGTTTGCAGAAATGCCACTCTGCTTCGTAAATAACTACCCTGTGATCTTGTTTTTTTGCAGTTGCAAGAACAGCATGCTGCTGAAAAAATAGGCGGTCAAGTGGTTTTGAAGTGGCATCAAAGTGAGCAATACCACTTCAAACAGAAAGCGCAGCGGAGGGTGCAAACGGCGTGTTGTCCTACTGGACAATCAAAAAACGGCAGAGGGAGGGTGAAAAAAGACGCTGGAACGGAAAAAGACAGACCAGTTTTATAACACGGTGTAAGTGGTATTGCGACAGCTTGCTGCGCCGCTGAATGCGGCAACGGCGGGTGCCTGCCTGGCCACCCGCCGTATCAGACAGACTTACTGAGGCAAATCAAATACAGCCATCGATTCGACATGCGAGGTATGCGGGAACATGTTGACCACGCCCGCCTTGCTCAGCACATAACCGGCTTCCAGCGCCAGGATGCCGGCGTCGCGCGCCAGGGTCGACGGGCTGCACGAGACGTACACGATACGTTTCGGCAGCAGATCCGGACGCACTTGCGACAGGCCGACCAGCGCCTGGCACAGGGCCATGGCGCCGTCGCGCGGCGGGTCGACGAGGATGCGGTCGAACTTGCCCAGCGCGATCAGATCATCCGTCGTCACTTCGAACAGGTTGCGCGTCGAGAACGAGGTTTTTTCCGCCAGGCCATTGGCCAGCGCGTTTTCCAGCGCCCGCTCCGTCAGGGTGGTGCTGCCTTCGATGCCGACCACTTCGCTGCCTTGCGTGGCCAGCGGCAAGGTGAAATTGCCCAGACCACAGAACAGGTCGGCCACGCGGTCCGTCGGCTGCACTTCCAGCAGGCGCAGCGCTTTCGACACCAGCACGCGGTTGATGTGGTGGTTCACCTGCGTGAAATCGACGGGCTTGAACGGCATCTTGACGCCGAATTCCGGCAGCAGGTAGTGCAATTGCTTGTCGAGCGGATAGAACGGCACGGCCGTTTCCGGGCCTTTCACCTGCAACCACCATTGCACGCCGTACTCGTCGGCAAAGGCTTTCAATTTCGTTTCGTCGTCCGCCGTCAACGGCGCCATGATGCGCAAGACCATGGCGGTGACGTCTTCGCCCACGGCCAGCTCGATCTGCGGCATCTGGTCGAAAATCGACAGCGAACCGATCAGCGCACGCAGGGGCAGCAGCATGGCGGAGATGTGCGGCGGCAGGATTTCGCAGCTATCCATGTCGGCAACGAACGCCGATTTCTTTTCATGGAAGCCCACCAGCACGGCGTCTTTCTTCTTGACGTGGCGCACAGACAGGCGCGCGCGGTAGCGGTAGCCCCATGTCGGGCCGTACATGGGGCGCATGATGCTTTGCGGACGCACCTTGCCGATATGCCACAGATTGTCTTCCAGCACGCGCTGCTTGATCGCCACCTGCGCCGACGGTTCCAGGTGCTGCATCGAGCAGCCGCCGCAATTGTCGAAATGCTTGCACTTGGGCGTCACGCGCATCGATGATTCGCGGTGCAGCGCCGTCATGCGGGCCATTTCCCAGTTCTTCTTTTTCTTGAACGTCACAAAGCTGACGCGCTCGCCCGGCAATGCGCCTTCGACAAACACGACCTTGCCCGGCGAGCCGTCTTCGTTCTCAATATGGCCAACGCCACGGGCGTCCATGTCGAGCGATTTGATTTCGATGATATTTTCTTGCATAGCGATCAATAGGTAAGAGTGAGCCAGGACGCAGGGCCGCGCTGGAACTTGAAAGAATGGGGGAAAGGTCAGGCGCCGCGAGCGGGGCGTATGATAGCAGATGCGGCCCCGGAAATACCGGGACCGGGCGTCCTACAATAATGAGTCGCGCACGACGCCGCGTGCCGCCATGGCGCGTTTCAGTTTAATCAGCGCTTCCTGCTGGATCTGGCGCACGCGCTCGCGCGTCACGCCCATTTCCTCGGCCAGGGTTTCCAGGGTGGCCGGATCGTCGTTGTCGAGGCCGAAACGGCGCATGATGACGACGCGCTGCTTGTCGGGCAGCTTGGTCAGCCAGTCGCGCACCAGCACCGTCATTTCATGGTGTTCCGCGCGCGCGTCGGGACTGTCTTCGCTCGCGCCGGGCAGCATGTCCATCAGCGACGACTGCGGGTCGTTGTCGAGCGGCGCGTCGAGCGAGGTCGCGTGCTCGGACAGGGCCAGGATATCCTGCACTTCCTCCACGGGACGGCCCACGAGGTGGGCGATGTCTTCCGCCGTGGCATCCTTGCCGTCGTGGTGCTGGGCTTCCAGGTGGTATTTGCCGCGCAGGATCTGGTTCAGTTCGCGCACCATGTGCACGGGCAGGCGCACCGTGCGCGCCTGATTCATGATGGCGCGCTCGATGCTCTGGCGTATCCACCAGGTGGCGTAGGTAGAGAAACGGAAACCGCGTTCGGGCTCGAACTTGTCGATGGCGCGCATCAGGCCGATGTTGCCCTCCTCGATCATGTCGAGCAAGACCACGCCGCGGTTGATGTAATGCTTGGCGATCGACACGACGAGGCGCAGGTTGTGCTCGATCATGGTTTGCCGGGCTTCGAAATTGCCCTGCTTGGCAAGGGTGGCGTAATGCACCTCTTGCGGCGCCGTCAGCAGGGGCCGCGTGCCGATCTGGTTCAGATAGTGCTGCGTGGTATCGGTCGACAGCTCGGCCGCCAGCACTTTTTTCAGTTCATCGACACTTTCGACCACCACGCTGACGCTGGCCACCTCGCCGCCCTCGCCCGCGTCGACGGCGTCAATGCCGTCGAGCTCGCCGATATCGTCCGTCACGACTTCGTCTGCCCCGTCTTCCGGCAGTTCCGGGTCATCGTCCAGCTGATCGTGCGGCGCGTGTGTCATTGCTTTACCTAACGGTTAGGCAGGAATTTCGAAGGATCGACGGGCTTGCCCTGCTGTCGGATTTCAAAGTGCAGCTTCACACGGTCGGCATCGGAATCGCCCATTTCCGCGATGGCCTGGCCTTTGTTGACGTTCTGCCCTTCCTTCACCAGGATGCTGCGGTTATGCGCATACGCCGACAATAAACTATTACTGTGCTTCACGATGACAAGATTACCATAACCACGGATTCCGCTCCCGGCATACATGACTTTTCCCGCGCCGGCGGCCACCACTTGCTGGCCCGCCTTGCCCGCGATATCAACGCCCTTGTTCTTGCCTTCGTCGAAAGTGCCGATGACCTTGCCTTCGGAAGGCCACATCCAGCTGATCTTGTCGTCGCCAGGCGCCGATGCGGCAGGAGCTGCCGCGGCGGCGGCAGGTGCCGTGGCGACGGTTGCCGCCGGCGCTGGCGCCGGCTTGGCGTCGCTGGTGCCGCCATCGGCGCGCAGCTCGGCCAGGGTGGCGTCGGAATACGCGCGCTTCTCGCCGCGCGGACCCGTTTTCTTCGGCACGACAGGCGCGGCCGGCTTGACTTCCGTCGACGGCGGCATGACGATGGCAGACGTTTGCGCGCCGCCCGTGTCGCCAGTTGGCGGCAGCACGCGCAATACCTGGTCGACCTTGATGTCGTTCGGGTTGCTCAAGTCGTTCCAGATCACCAGGTCGCGGTAATTCTGGCCATGCTCGAGGGCGATGCGCAGCAGGGTGTCGCCGCGCTTGACCGTGTAATAGGCCGGGTCGCGGTCGCGCGGATCGCTGGCGGCGGCGCTGCTGCTCGGTGGGTGGCGCTCCACGACGGGCGCCTGGACGCCGGTCGTGCCGCAACCGCTCAACAGCGCGGCCAAGGTGATGCTACATAGAAGTATGTTACTTTTCTTAATCATTCGCATGTAATTGTATGTCCTGCTTGCTAGCTGATCCGGGGATCATATGGTGCCCGGGCGCAAAGGCACGAAATGGCAATCTTCCAGGGTCTGGCTGGTCCATTCCATTTTCCCCACCCGGGTAATGAGTTGTAAGTGTTGCAATTTAGCCCCCACCGGCGCGACCAGACGCCCGCCGGGCGCCAGCTGTTCCAGCAGGGCTTGCGGGACTTCCAGGCCGGCTGCGGCAAGGATGATCCCGTCGAAGGGCGCCGCCTGCGGCAGGCCAAGCATACCATCTCCGTACTGCAAGCGCAGATTCGACACGCGCAGCGGGCGCAAATTGGCCTTCGCCAGCTCGTGCAAAGGCCGGATACGCTCGATCGAATACACCTCTTTCGCCACCAGCGACAGCACCGCGGCCTGGTAGCCGCAGCCCGTGCCGATTTCCAGCACGCGCTGCAGCGCGCCGCCCTGGCGCATCACTTCGATCATGCGCGCCACGATGTACGGCTGTGAAATGGTCTGGTGGTGGCCAATGGGCAAGGAAGCGTCGATATACGCCTGCGACGCCAGCGCCTCGTCCATGAACATGTGGCGTGGCACGGCTTGCAGCGCGTCGAGCACGACCTGGTCCTTGACGCCCTGCTTCGCCACGCGGGCCACCATGGCCCGGCGCACGGCCTCCGAGACGAGCGGGTTTTGCCGCGGCGGCGACACGACGGCCGGCTGCGCCCGCTCATTGGCGATGGCTTGCGCGCGCGACGGAGCGATGGCCGCATGCGCGCCATACGGCTGCGCCACGCCGCGCGCCGCGTTTTGCGCCGCATTCTGCGTGGCCGTCTGCGGCGTGGCGATCCGGGACTGGGCCAGCGACTGCCCCCCGCCCTGCCTGGCGGGCTTGCCCGCCAGCGAATCGAGGGAAAGGGGGAAGGTACGCGGCTTGTCAGTCATAGTGAGCGGTCATGCCAGGCCTTTTGCCAGTGCATCGAGTTGGGTGGTATGGGTCAAGTCGATCTGCAGCGGCGTGATCGATACTTGTCCATGTTCAACGGCATGGAAATCCGTGCCCGGACCGCCTTCCTTGGCCGCGCCGGCCGGGCCGATCCAGAAGATCTCACGGCCACGCGGGTCGAGCGCGCGGATGACGGGCTCTGCCGAATGGCGCTTGCCCAGGCGCGTGGCCACCACGCCTTGCAATTGCGCGTAAGGGATGGCCGGGATGTTCACGTTCAGCAGATACGGTTTTTGCAGGGCGTCAAACTGGCGTTCGACGATTTCCCTGGCCACGCGGGCGGCCGCGTCCAGGTTGGCCCAGCCGAACTGCGACTGGGAAAAGGCGATGGCGGGAATGCCGAACAGATAGCCTTCCGTGGCGGCCGCGACGGTGCCCGAGTACAGGGTGTCGTCGCCCATGTTGGGGCCGTTGTTGATGCCGGACACCACCAGGTCGGGGCGCTCGATGAGCATGCCCGTCAGCGCCACGTGCACGCAGTCGGTGGGCGTGCCGTTGACAAAGTAAAAGCCGTTGGCGGCCTTGTGCACGGACAAGGGCCGGTCCAGGGACAGCGAATTGGACGCGCCCGAACGATTGCTGTCGGGCGCCACCACGACGATGTCGGCGATGGGTGCGAGCGCGTCGGCCAATGCCTCCAGGCCGGGCGCCAGGTAACCGTCGTCGTTACTGATAAGAATTCTCATAACGAGATTTTACCTGAAGCAATGCCCACACTGCGCATGCCGCACGCCGATAGGCAGCATTTTTTGTGCCGCCGCGAGAAGATGGGGCGCCAGGTCAGCGCTGTTCGATGCGCGCTTCCGACAACGCCCCTTCCAGCGCCTGCACTTCATCCTCCTGCAAGGCCAGCAAGGCATTCAGGTCGCCTTGCAACTTGTACATTCTTTTCAGCTGCGCCATGCCGCGCCTGCGCAGCTTGCCCGGCACGCCCGGGCGCAGCAGGCAAGACTTCAAATGTTCGGCCAGTTCGCCCGCCTGCGGATACTGTTCCCGCTCGATCATGCCTTGCAACATCGAGATCATGCTGGCCAGGGTGTCCGGCTCGGCCCCTTCGTGGCCGCTGGCACGGCCGGCCAGGATGGTTTCCTGCAAATGCCGCGCACCGTCGAGCACGCTGTCCGCATGCCCCGTGACGGGGGCGTTCAACAGCCGGTCGCTGCCGCTGAGCACGGCATCTTCCAGCAGGCGCGCCGCCTCGCTGTCGCCCTGCTGCTGCAGGGTGCCGGCCAATTGCGTCTTGCTGTGCAAGGTATCGAGGTGGTCTTCGCCCAGCAGGCGCGCATGCACTTCCAGCACCTGCTCCTGCACGCTGCGCGCCGCATCGAGTTCGCCACGCCGCAGCAGCGCCTCGGCCAGCTTGCGCTGGCTCATCAAGGTTTCCGGATGGTCGAGCCCGCGCGTGCGCTCGCGCGCCGCCACCTGGTCTTCGTGCAGCTGACGCGCGCCGGCCCAGTCGCCCTGCCCGGCCACGATGTCGGCCAGCAAGTCACGCGTGGACAAGGTGGCCACATGGTCACTGCCCAGGCGTTTTTCCTGCACCTGCAGCACGGCGGCGAGCAGGCGCCGCGCACCCTCCAGGTCGCCTTCACGCCCCAGCGCCTGCGCCAGGGCCAGCTTGCTGCGCAAGGTATCGCCATGCTCGGCGCCAAACAGGCGCTCGCGCGCCGCCACCACCGTAGCCAGCACTTGCTGTGCCTGCGCCAGCCGGCCCATGCGCAGCAAGGTGGCGGCACGGCCATCCATCGCATCGAGGGTCAGCGGATGCTCGCCGCCCAGCTGGCGCGCATAGGTGGCCAGCACCGTATCCTGCAGCAGCAGCGCCGCCGCCAGCTCCCCCTGCTGCAACAGGGTTTGCGCCAGGCAGGCCCGGGCGGCCAGGGTTTCCGGATGTTCGCCGCCCAGCACGCGTTCGCGCACGTCGAGCACGTCTTCTTCCAGGAAGCGGGCTTCATCGAACTTGCTCAGCTGGCGCAGCAGGCGCGCCATGCCGCTCTTGCACGCCAAGCTGTCGGGATGCTCCTCGCCCAGCAGGCGCACGCGGATCTCGACGCTCTGGCGAAAGGCGTCGAGCGCCTGGGCGCTGCGCCCATCCTTGCGGTACAGCTCGCCCAAACGGGCCAGGTCGCGCGCCAGCGGCAAGGCCACGGCGCGGCCCGGCTCGGCCAGCAAGGCCTGGCGCGCTTCACTGATGGCGCCCAGCAAGGCGATTTCACGGCTCGACTGCCATGGGAAGTAGCCGCCCGTCAGCCACTGCAAAAAAGCTTCGAAGGTGCGCGTGAGGGAAAAGCGGTCGCCGCCCTGGTCGATGCGCACGGCCAGCTGCTCGCCATAGGCAAAGGTTTTCGTCTGCTGCAGCTGGACTTCGTCGAAATAGCTGTCGAGGGCGATCTGCGGCAAACCGTAAGAGGTGCGCAGCAGGCGCTCGAACATGGGCTGGAAGCCGGCGATGCCCTTGTGCGCGTCGCCGCGGCGCCACTCGGCGCGCTGAGCGCCATCGCCCATTTCTATACGCGACGGCAAGGGATACACGAGCAGCGGACGCTGTTCGTCTTCATGGCTGCGGCGGTACTCGATGGCCCGCGTGACGAGCGCGTCGACGCCTTCCAGGCTTTGCCGGTTCGGCGTGAAGACCACCACGAGCTTTTTCGGCAGCAAGGTGGTGCAGATGCCGGCGCTGTCCGTGCGGCCCGTGCGCGAATCGACGAGCACGTAGCGAAAATGCTGGGCCAGGGTATCGGCGAAGCAGCGGAACAGGGCCGGGCACGTGTCGAACAGCTGATCCCAGCGCATCTGCGCCAGGCGCTCGCTGTAGCTGGCGTCGAAGCGCCCCGCGCGCATCAGGTACAGCGGACTGCCCTGGTCGACGCGCACCACGTACTGCTGCCAGTCGATGGCGTCGAGCACGCGCTGGGCCAGCGCCGCGTCCTCGCGTCCTGTGCCCTGTCCACCGGCGCGCCCGCCCGCCGTTTCCAGGCTGATGCGTTCGAGCTGCTGGCGGCACGCTTCGAAGAACTCGAGCACGCCCGGTCGCTCCTCGTGCTGCTCGAAATAATGGTGCAAGCCCGGCGCTTCCATGTCCCAGTCCAGCATCAGCACGGGCACGCTGGCGTTTTCACGGCGCGCCAGCAAGACGGCGATATTCGACAGGGCCATGGTGCGGCCGGTACCGCCCTTGTAGGAATAGAAAGTGACGACTTCGCCAGGGGCGCTCAAAGGCGGCAGGGAGAGGCGTTGGCATTCCATGACAGGACCTTTTACGTGATTAACGTGGAAAGTGGGGAGGCGGAATGGCGCGCCATTCCGGTGGAATATCGGGCAACACGAAACGGCTGCAATCGTGGCCGGGCGGTGTTGACCGCTTGAGCAAGTGGTAATGCGTGGCGATGCGCTGCACGATGCGTTCGATGTCGGGCAGATATTGGGGGTTTGACTTCAGGTCGCCGCTGGCCAGCGTATAGCCGGAAAAATCGACGTACAGGCCCGACTCCGTGATTTGCGGCGGCAAGCCGTCCGGATGGCGCGTCATGATGATGGGAATGATCAAATGACTGGGCAGTTCATACCAGGCACGCCGCTCCTGCTCGATCAGCTGCATGGCGGCAAATTCGCGCCGCGTATAGCCGTGCGCTTCATATTTGGGCGTGTACAGCACGATCATGCAGACGCTCTGGCACATGGCCCGCGCCACGCGCAAGTCGATATCGTCGCCGCCGCCCAGCTGCTCGCTGTCGATGAACAGGACCTCCTCGCGGTCCAGGTGCGGCTCCAGATAGCACGCCAGCGCCTCGATGAGGTCATTCTTGAACTTGTTCATGAACGCATATTGGCCGTGTGCATAACTCAAGAAACAGCCGTAGCGGATCTCCATGGCATCCCCCTGTTCCCCGTGCGGCCCTGCCATCGCCGCGCCTTGCCCCTGTAAGGCATGGGCTCACTGTAGACCGCTCAGCAACAACCTTTTTGCGCTGGCGCAAAGATGTGTCTGGCGTCCTGGACATGCGTCACAATGCCAGAAACTGGCGTGATTGCGCCGCTTTCTGGCATGACAAGCGCGCAAGCGGGCCGCGCGTGAAAAACGCTACTCGCTTGATAACAAAGGGAAATAAGCCGGCGCGCGGATGGCGCCGGCAAGCGGAACTTAAGCGCCCTTGGCGGGCAGGTTGCGGAAGAACTCCACCACTTCGGCGGTATCGCGCGTGCGCTTGAACGGCGGCAGGCTTTGCCAGATGCGCTTGCCGTATGGCTTGGAAATGAGGCGCGGATCGCAAATCATCAGTACGCCCCGGTCGCCTTCGTCGCGGATCAGGCGGCCCGCGCCCTGCTTCAGGTTGATGATGGCTTCCGGCAGCGAATGGTGCATGAAGCCATTCTTGCCCTGCTTTTCCATCACTTCGATGCGCGCGGCCAGCACGGGGTCGTCGGGCGGCGCGAACGGCAGCTTGTCGATGATCACGAGGGACAAGGCATCGCCGCGCACGTCGACGCCTTCCCAGAAGCTCTGGCTACCGATCAGCACGCCATTGCCGGCCGCGCGGAACTGGTCGAGCAATTCCGTGCGGCCCTTTTCTCCCTGCACGAACAGGGGGAAGTTCAGGCCCCGCTGCCTGAATTCGTCGGCCAGGCGCTCGGCGGCGCGCTTGACGGCGCGCAAGGTCGTGCACAGGAAGAAGGTGCGCCCGCCCGCCGCCTCGATGATGGGCAAGGCGCAGTCGATGACGGCGTCCGTGTAGCCGAGCGAGTTCGGTTGCGGCAGGTTTTGCGGCACGAACAGCAAGCCTTGCTGGCCATAGTCGAACGGCGACGGCCACGTATGCGACGGCTCGCCCGTCAAGCCCATCTGTTCAGAAAAATGCTTGAAGTCGTTTTTCACGGCCAGGGTGGCCGACGTGAAAATCCAGCTGCGCGGCGTGCCTTCGCGCTGGTTGTTGAAGATCGGCGCGATCGACAATGGCGTTTTATGCAACTGCAAAGAACTGGAAAACGCTTCCACCCAGAACACGGCTTCCTCGCCGGCCGCCACTTTTGCTTTCGGATCGAACTTCCAGCCGCTCAGCTGCTGCGCCAGCTCGACGCCGCGCACTCTGCACTGCTCCAGCGTTTCCGCCCGTTCCGCCTGGGTTTCCAGCACGGCCACCATGCCATCGAGCTCATCCTTGAGGGTGTCGAGCGCGGGGAAAAAGTCGCTCGACGGGGCGATTTGCGGCAAGGACAGGCGCACGATGTCCTGCGGGAAGGTCAGACGCAGGTCGCGCGCCGCCTTTTCCACCACCGTGACGGTCTTGGCCCAGTCGATGCCGCGCGCGTGCGCGAGGCCTTCGGCCAGCACGTCGCGGCACAGCTCGAGGATTTGCGAGGTCGATACCGTATTGCCAAAGAACAAAGTGGCCGTATCGGGCAGCTGGTGCGCCTCATCGAAGATGATGGTATTGGCCGACGGCAGCAACTCCGCCACGCCCGTGTCTTTCAGGGCCACGTCGGCAAAGAACAGGTGATGGTTGACCACCACCATGTCGGCCTGCTGTGCTTCCTTGCGGGCCTTCATCACGAAGCAATCCTGGTAGTACTGGCATTCGGCACCCATGCAGGTGTCGCGCGTGGACGTCACCAGGTTCCAGATCATGGCGTTTTCCGGCACCTTGGCCAGCTCGGCCTTGTCGCCGGAACTGGTCATCTTGATGAAGCGCGAGATTTCCCGCAAATGGCCCACGTCGTCGCGCGACGTCATGCGGCCGTTTTGCAGGGTGCGTTCCAGGTGGTAATGGCAGACGTAGTTCGAGCGGCCCTTGAGCAAGGCGACGGAAACGGGCGCCTGCAGCGCGGCGCGCACGGTGGGGATATCGCGCAGGAACAATTGATCCTGCAAGTTCTTCGTGCCGGTGGATACGATGGTCTTGCCGCCCCACATCAGGGCCGGTACCAGATAGGCGAAGGTCTTGCCTGTGCCCGTGCCCGCCTCGGCGATCAGGGTCGTCTGGCTGTCGATGGCGCTGGCGATGGCTTTCGCCATTTCCGTTTGCGAACGGCGCGGCTTGTAGCTGCCCACGGCCGGACCGAGCGGGCCGCCGGCGCCAAACAGGCGCTCGATGTCGGCATCATGCTTGCCAGGCGCCGCCTGCGGTTCGGCTGGCAGACTGGCTTGCGGATCGGCCGGCTGGCCATCTGGGCTTACTGGCAATAAATTGTGATCGGTCAAAATATACTTAGGTGAAGGCTGGACTGGACGCTACTGGCGCCCCTCAGGCGGGAACGTCGGGCACCAACTGCATTTTCAGCAAGGTGATGTGATCCTTCAATTGCAATTTGCGCTTTTTCAGGCGGCGCAGCTGCAGCTCGTCATGGTGGCCATCGAGTATCAGCAACTCGATGACGGCATCGAGGTCGCGGTGTTCCACGTTGAGTTCAATCAGGCGCCGCTCTATTTGCTGTGCATCGCTCATGTGTTGCGTTCCAGGCAGTGTTACTGACAATGTTGGGAAACCGGCGTGCGCAGGCAGCCATGGTGCGTAGTTTAACCTGCCGCGCGCCTTAGGGCACGCCATTTCCGGCGTGCCCTTGCACGGCAGTCTTAATTGGCCGGCGGCACAGGCACAGCAACGGCTGGCGTGCTGGCGGCGGCCGCCGCCTTGGCAGCCCTGGCCTGCGCTTCGGCCTGGCGCTCGGCCAGGCGTTGCGCCACCCGTTTCTGGCGCTCAACGGCATCCGCCTGTTTTTTCGCATAGGCGGCTTCACGGGCCGCGCGGCGCGGCGCTTCGGCCGCATCGGCGGCGGCCTGTTTCGCCACCTTCGCCGCTTGCTCGGCCTCGCGTTCGGCAAGGCTCTTGCCTTGCGGCTTGGGCGGCGCCGGCTCGGGCGTGACCACTTTCACGGGCTTGGGCACGGCCGCGGCCCGCTGCTCGGCGTCGAGGCGCGCACTTTCCTGCGTCCTGGCCAGGTCGATATCGCGCAGGCGCACGGATTCGGCCCGCTTGAAGTAATTCGCTTCCGCATCGACGGCACGCAGGCGCACGAGGATCAGGCGGCGCTTTTCCTTGGCCTTGTCGAGGCAGCTATTCACGAAAAACTTGTCGTAGCACTCGATTTCGCGCGCGGCAAACTCGTTTTCCGCCGCCTCGCGCTCGCTGGCCGACTGCTTCAGCTTGGCGTCCGCTTCTTCCACGGACAGGGTCGCGGGCACCTGCGGTGCGCCGACCTCATCCAATGCCGCGGCACCCTGGTGCGCGCAGGCGGACAACGCCAGGACCAGGCCCAGCGCCGCACCCAGCTTGTATAGTGTATTTGCCATCATGTTCATTATCCCTGCCTCAAACGATCGCGTCGGCCGCGCCGCGCTGTTCTTTTTCCATGTATTCGCGCGATTGCATCTCGATGATACGCGAAACGGTGCGGTGAAACTCGTTGGCCAGCATGCCGTTCGTGTACAGCTCATCCGGCGGCACTTCGGCTGACATGATCAGCTTGACCTTCTGGTCGTAAAACACGTCGATCAGCCACGTGAAGCGGCGCGCCTCGGACGACTGCGCCGCCGACATGGCCGGTATGCCGGACAATATCACCGTATGGAAGCGGCTGGCGATTTCCAGATAATCATTTTGCGAACGGGGGCCGCCGCACAAGGTGGCGAAATCGAACCAGATGATGCCGCCGGCGCGGCGCAGGCAGTGGATTTCGCGGCTCTCGATGCGGATGCGCGCGTCTTCGTCGGCCGTCTCGGCGATGCGCGTGTAGGCGTCGCGCAGGGCCTTGTCGGTTTCCGCGCCCAGCGGGGTATAGTAACTTTCCACCTGCTCCAGCGCGCGGCCGCGGTAATCGACGCCGGCGTCGACGTTCATCACGTCGAGCTTGTCCTTGAGCAGCGCGATGGTCGGCAGCATGCGGTCGCGGTGCAGGCCGTCCGGATACAGCAGGTCCGGGTCGTAATTCGACGTCATGATGAAAGACACGCCATTGGCGAACAGGGCCGACAGCAGGTTGTACAGGATCATCGCGTCGGCAATGTCGGAGACGTGGAATTCATCGAAACAGATGAGGCGGTATTTCTTGGCGATGCGCTTGGCCACCTCGTCGAGCGGGTCGGCCACGCCTTTCAATTCATCGAGCTGCTGGTGCACGCCGCGCATGAATTCATGGAAGTGCAATCGCGTCTTGCGCACGAGGGGCACGACCGAGTAAAAACTGTCCATCAGGAACGATTTACCGCGCCCCACTCCACCCCACATGTACACGCCTTTCGGCACGGCAGGACGGTTCAGCAGGCGCTTGAAGGTGCTCGAGCGCTGGCCCTTGTAGGCCACCCACTCGTCATAGCACAGCTGCAGGCGGTCGACCGCGCGCCTTTGGGCGGCATCGGCCTTGAAATCACGCTTCTGCAACGCGTGCTGGTAAAACTCTTCTACGTTCATGGGATTCGCTTTAACGCACAAGGGCGCCGGCGGAAAAAATCCGCGAGCGCCCCTGAAGGACTAACTACAATTAAAAGTTCAACGTGCGCTTGTCAACCGCCAGTGCCGCTTCCTTGGTCGCTTCCGACAGGGATGGGTGAGCGTGGCAGATGCGCGCGATGTCTTCGGCCGAAGCCTTGAATTCCATCGCCACGACGGCTTCGGAAATCAGTTCGGACGCCATCGGGCCGACGATGTGCACGCCGAGGATTTCATCGGTGGTCGCATCGGCCAGGAATTTCACCATGCCCGAGGTGTCGCCCAGCGCGCGCGCACGGCCGTTGGCCATGAACGGGAAGGTGCCGGCCTTGTAGGCGATGCCTTCCGCCTTCAGGGTTTGCTCGGTCTTGCCGACCCACGCGATTTCCGGCGAGGTGTAGATCACCCACGGAATCGTGTTGAAGTTGGTGTGGCCATGCTGGCCAGCGATACGCTCGGCCACGGCAACGCCTTCTTCTTCTGCCTTGTGCGCCAGCATCGGGCCACGCACGACGTCGCCCACCGCCCAGACGTTCGGCAGGTTGGTCTTGCAGTCGCCGTCGACGGCGATGAAGCCGCGCTCGTCCAGCTGCAGGCCGACTTTGTCAGCGCCCAGGCCGTTGGTGTTCGGCGTACGGCCGATCGAGATGATCAGCTTGTCGAACACGGCTTTTTGCGCTTCGCCCTTGGCGTCCACGAATTCCACGGTGACGTCTTTCTTGCCTGGCGTGATCGCACCGATCTTGCAACCGAGGTTGATCTTCAAGCCTTGCTTGGTGAACAGCTTCGACGCTTCCTTGGCGATCTGCTCGTCGACGGCGCCCAGGAAGACCGGCAGGCCTTCGAGCACGGTGACGTCGGAACCCAGGCGGCGCCAGACGCTGCCCATTTCCAGACCGATCACGCCGGCGCCGATGACGCCCAGCTTGGCTGGTACGGCGTCGATGGCCAGTGCGCCCGTGTTCGACAGGATCAGTTTCTCATCGAATGGTGCGCCCGGCAGTTCGCGCGCGTTCGAACCCGTGGCGATGACCACGTGCTTGGCCGTCAGGGTTTCGTTGGCTTCGCCCGTCACGCTGATGTCATACGTGCCGGCGGCGGCAGCGGCGAAAGCGGCGCGGCCGTGGAAGAAGGCGATCTTGTTCTTCTTGAACAGGTACAGGATGCCGTCGTTGTTTTGCTTGACGACCGTGTCTTTGCGCTTGAGCATCTGGCCCAGGTTCAGCTTCAGGCCGGCGACGTCGATGCCGTGCTCGGCGAAGCTGTGGCCCGCGTGTTCGAAATGCTCGGACGATTGCAGCAGCGCTTTCGACGGGATGCAGCCGACGTTGGTGCAGGTACCGCCAGGAGCGGCGCCGCCCTTGGCGTTCGACCACTCGTCGACGCAAGCGACGGAAAAGCCCAGCTGCGCTGCGCGGATGGCGGCGATGTAGCCGCCAGGGCCCGCACCGATGACAACTACGTCAAATTGTTTAGTACTCATGTTTTGTTATTCCAATCTCTTCGTCTGGTACGAAAATCCACAATAGAAGGTAAATCACCACGCCGAAGCCGAAGGTCAATGTAAACAGGACGAAGACGAGGCGCCAGATCCACGCTTCCATGCCGGAAGCGCGACCCAGGCCGCCGCAGACGCCGCCGAGCCAGCGGTCGTTGCGCGAACGGCGCAGGCGGTTGAATTCCTGCACCAGGTCGTTCGCCGGGCCGGCAGCCGCATCGGCGCCGGCGCCGGACTTGCTGTCCGGCTTGTCCAGGTTGATATTGCTCAGGAGCTTGGCTTTCGCTTGCGCGAATTCCGCGTCGCTCAGGGCGCCCGCCAGGTGCAACTCATGCAGACGCTTGATTTCTTCAGAGATGTTCATAGGAATCCTCTTTCATTGAGATCAGCCAGCTGCGTCTTCTGGCAAGGGGTATCAGCTACATTGCCCCGGCGGCTACGCCGGGGGACTACGGTGCTTACAGGTCCAGCAGCAGGCGTGCAGGATCTTCCAGCGCTTCTTTCATCGCCACCAGGCCCAGGACGGCTTCGCGGCCGTCGATGATGCGGTGGTCGTAGGACATGGCCAGGTAGTTCATCGGACGTACCACGATCTGGCCGTTTTCGACAACAGCGCGGTCCTTGGTCGCATGCACGCCCAGGATGGCCGATTGTGGCGGGTTGATGATCGGGGTCGACAGCATGGAGCCGAAGGTACCGCCGTTCGAGATCGAGAACGTGCCGCCCGTCAGGTCGTCCAGGGTCAGCTTGCCTTCCTTGGCTTTCGCGCCGAATTCACCGATTTTTTTCTCGATGTCGGCGATCGACAGCTGGTCCGCGTTGCGGATGATAGGCACGACCAGGCCGCGTGGCGAACCGACAGCGATACCGATGTCGAAGTAGCCGTGGTAGACGATGTCGTTGCCGTCAACGGAGGCGTTGATGATCGGGTACTTTTTCAGGGCGGCGACGGCTGCCTTGACGAAGAACGACATGAAGCCCAGCTTGACGCCGTGCTCTTTCTCGAACTTGTCCTTGTACTTGTTGCGCAGGTCGATGACCGGCTGCATGTTCACTTCATTGAACGTGGTCAGGATGGCGTTCGTCGATTGCGATTGCAGCAGGCGCTCGGCGATACGTGCGCGCAGGCGGCTCATCGGCACGCGCTCTTCCGGACGATCGCCCAGGTTGGCGGCCGACGGCGTGGCAACTTGTTGCAGCGCCGGCTTGGCAGCGGCTGGCGCCAGCGGCGCGACAGCTGGCTTGGCGGAAGCGGCCAGGGCGTCGCCCTTGGTCACGCGGCCGTCTTTGCCCGAACCGGCGACGTCGCCAGCGGACAGGCCTTTTTCGGACAGGATCTTGGCGGCGGCAGGCATGGCGACATCGCCTTTGGTCGCGGCGGCTGGTGCGGATGCGGTAGCGGCGTCTTGTGCGGCGGCAGCCAGGGCTGGAGCGGCAACGGCCGACACTTCCATCGGGCTGACCTTGGCCGAGCCGTCGGTGTCGATGATGGCGATGACTTCGCCGGCGACGACGGTGGCGCCGTTATCCTTGATGATCTGCACGATCACGCCAGCGGCAGGCGCAGGCAGTTCCAGCACGACTTTGTCGGTTTCGATATCGATCATGTTTTCGTCGCGCGCAACTGCTTCGCCGACTTTCTTGTGCCATGCGAGCAAGGTCGCTTCTGCTACCGATTCCGACAACTGGGGAACTTTGACTTCGATTTGTGCCATGTAAAACTCCGTTTATTTTGTTATTGCGGCGCCGCCCCTGCGTAGCAAGGGCGGCGCTCCGTCATGATGTATGCAAGCAGGCGCCATGCATGTGCATGGCGCCCCTTATCCTGCCACTTACTTGGTCAGGATAAAACCCTTCAGCTTCGAGAATGCCGTTTCCAGCAGATCTTTTTGCTGGGCGTAGTGCTTGTCATAGTAACCGACAGCAGGCGACGCCGAAGCAGGACGGCCGGCGTAGGCCAGACGTTGACCCGATTCCAGGCCTTCGAAGATGTTGTGCTGGATCTGGAACCAGGCGCCCTGGTTTTGCGGCTCGTCCTGTGCCCAGACGACTTCGACCAGGTTCGGGAACTTCTTCAGTTCAGCAGCGAACGACTTGTGCGGGAACGGATACAGCTGTTCCAGGCGCACGATGGCCGTGTCGGTCTGGCCACGGGTCTTGCGTGCGTTGACCAGGTCGTAATAGACCTTGCCCGAGCAGGCGACCACGCGCTTGACTTTCTTGGCGTCGATTTTGTCGTCGACTTCGCCGATGACGGTCTGGAAACCGCCCTTGGCCAGGTCGGTCAGCGGCGAACCGGCATCCTTGTTGCGCAAAAGCGACTTCGGCGTCAGGATGACCAGCGGCTTGCGGAACTGGCGCACCATCTGGCGGCGCAGCAAATGGAAGATCTGCGAAGCCGTCGTCGGCTGCACCACTTGCATGTTGTTGTCTGCGCACAGCTGCAGGAAACGCTCAGGACGCGCGGACGAGTGCTCAGGACCCTGGCCTTCGTAACCGTGCGGCAGCATCATGACCAGGCCCGAAGCGCGGCCCCACTTCACTTCGCCGGAGCTGATGAATTGATCGATCACCACTTGCGCGCCGTTGGCGAAGTCGCCGAACTGGGCTTCCCAGATCGTCAGCGTGTTCGGTTCAGCGGTCGAGTAGCCGTATTCGAAGGCCAGTACGGCTTCTTCGGACAGCACCGAGTCGATGACGGTGAACGGCGCCTGGTTGTCCGATACGTTTTGCAGCGGAATGTAGGTACCTGCATCCCAACGCTCGCGGTTCTGGTCATGCAGCACGGCGTGGCGGTGCACGAAGGTGCCGCGGCCGGCGTCCTGGCCCGTCAGGCGGATGGCGTAGCCGGACGATACCAGCGATGCATAGGCCAGGTGTTCACCCATGCCCCAGTCCAGGTTCATTTCGCCACGGCCCATGGTGCCGCGATCGCCCAGTACTTTTTCAACCAGCGAGTGGACCTTGAAGTCTTCCGGCACGGTGGTGATGCGGGTGGCCAGGCGTTTCAGTTCCGTCATCGGCACGGCGGTGTCGGCCGAATCGGTCCATTTCTTGTTCAGGAACGGCAGCCAGTCGACGGCGTACTTGTTCTTGAAGTTCGAGATGACTGGATCGACGGTATGCTTGCCGGCGTCCATGGCGTCGCGGAATGCGGCCACCATCTTGTCGCCGCCATCGGCAGGGATCACGCCTTGCGCTACCAGCTTGTCCGCGTACAGCTTGCGGGTGCCTGGATGCTGGCCGATCTTCTTGTACATCAGTGGCTGCGTCAGTGCCGGCGTATCTTGCTCGTTGTGGCCAAGCTTGCGGTAGCAGATGATGTCGAGGACGATGTCCTTCTTGAATTCCATGCGGTAGTCGAGCGCGATCTGCGTCGCCAGCACCACGGCTTCCGGATCATCGGCGTTGATGTGCAGGACTGGTGCTTCGATCATCTTGACGACGTCCGAGCAGTACAGGGTCGAGCGGGCATCGCGCGGATCCGAGGTGGTGAAACCGATCTGGTTGTTGATCACGATATGCACCGTGCCGCCGGTATGGTAGCCGCGGGTTTGCGCCAGATTCAGCGTTTCCATGACCACGCCCTGGCCGGCGAAAGCGGCATCGCCGTGCACCAGGATAGGCAGCACTTGCGCGCCCTGCGCGTCGCCGCGACGATCCATGCGGGCCTTGACGGAACCTTCGACCACAGGGTTGACGATTTCCAGGTGCGACGGGTTGAACGCCAGCGACAGGTGGACCGGGCCGCCTGCGGTGGAGATGTCCGACGAGAAGCCTTGATGGTATTTCACGTCGCCGGCAGGCAGGTCGTCGCCATGCTTGCCTTCGAATTCTTCGAACAGTTCCTGCGGCGCCTTGCCCAGGGTGTTGACCAGCACGTTCAGGCGGCCGCGGTGGGCCATGCCGATGACGATTTCCTGCACGCCTTTTTCGCCGGCGCGCTGGATGGTTTCATCCATCGAGGCGATGAAGGTTTCGCCGCCTTCCAGGGAGAAGCGCTTCTGGCCAACGTAGCGGGTGTGCAGATAGCGTTCCAGGCCTTCAGCCGCGGTCAGGCGGTCGAGGATGTGGATTTTTTTCTCTGGGGTGAAATTCGGGGTGGAGCGGATCGATTCCAGTTTCTCTTGCAGCCAGCGCTTTTCGGCCGGGTCGGAGATGTACATGAATTCGGCGCCGATCGAACGCGTGTAGGTATCGCGCAGATAATTGAGCAGATCGCGCAGGGTGGCGGTCTCGGGGCCAAAATAGGTATTGCTGATGTTGAACACGGTGTCCATGTCAGCGTCGGTGAAACCGTAGAAGCTCGGCTCGAGCTCAGGGATCATCGGACGTTCCTGGCGTTGCAGCGGATCCAGGTTGGCCCAGTGGGAACCGAGGTAGCGGTAAGCGGCGATCAGCTGCGTGGCGGCGACGCGCTTGCGGCCCATTTCAACATCGAAGGAAGCGGTCACTGTGCGGATCGGACCTGCTTTTGCGCGCTCGGCGAACGAGGCGACGACGGAGGCATGCGCCACGTCAGGCTTGTTGGTGCCATCGACGGCAGGCACGTGCTGCATTGCGTCGAAGTAGGAACGCCAGTTATCGGGGACCGAGCCTGGGTTGTTCAAATATGCCTCGTACAGGTCTTCCACGTACGGAGCATTCCCACCGAACAGGTAGGAGTTGGTCGTTAATTGCTGCATATATTGCTCACCTTTCTTCGCGCTTCGCGAGGAATTAGCGGGTTAATCTAACCTTCCGCGACACGGCCTGACCGGTTAGCGGATTGCACATCAAGTTGTGGGGAAGGGCTTTTTTATTGCACCAGCATTCTGCATACCGTCATTTAGAATAGCACGCGGTATTGTAACGCAACAACGGCAAGTTGAATTTTATTTGGCAAGCAAATGTAAGCTGTGTTGTTGATTTTCCCGGGCTTGCAAGCCTGTCACTGTTGCACTTACAGCACATCGGCGGCCCTGCCGGCCTGCCGCTTGCGGCCAACTGGTCTGCCCGGCGAAGGCGGCGCCGCGATGGCGGCCAGCCACTCGGGATCGCCGGCAAACCACTGCACCAGGAAGTCGAGCATGGTGCGCAGCAGGGGCGACATGTGCTGGCGCGAGGTGTAGACGCCATAGATGCCCATGTCCTGCGGCTGGTACGCGGGCAGCAGCTCCACCAGCTGCCCGCTGGCGATCAGCGGCGCGGCGGAAAAACGCGGCTGCATGGCGATGCCCGCCCCCGCCACCGTGGCCACCAGCAGGACCAGCGACTCATTCGCCGACAGGCGGCCGCTGACGGGGACAGTGAGCGCTTCCCCGTCGTGCGTAAATTGCCACAGGCTCTTGCCGAAATACGTATAGGTCAGGCAGTTGTGCAGGGCCAGGTCTTGCGCCCGGCGCGGCGTGCCGTGCGCCGCGAGGTACGATGGTGCGGCGCACACCACCGAGGCGCAGCTGGCCAGCTGGCGCGCAATAAGGTTCGGCTCGAGCGCGTTCGTGATGCGGATCGCCAGGTCGATGCGCTGCTCCACCAGGTTGACGGCGCGGTTCTCCATCTGCAGGTCGACGGCGGCGCGCGGGTAGCGCCGCAGGTAAGCGGTTACTGCGCCAGCGAGCGCCGTCTGCGCCAGCGATTGCGAGCAGGTGATGCGCAGCAAACCGTGCGGCGTATCGAGACCCTCGGGCGAGGTGACGGCCATGGCGCCGGCCACTTCCAGCATCTGGCGGCAGCGCGCCAGAGTGGTTTCGCCCGCATCCGTCAGGCTCAGACGGCGCGTGGTGCGATGCAACAGGCGCGCCCCAGCCCACTGCTCCATTTCGGCCAGGTAGCGCGTCACCATGGCGCGCGACATGTCGAGCGTCTCGCTGGCGGCCACCATGCTGCCCCGCTCGGCGATGGCGACGAATACTTGTGCGGCGGTGATACGGTCCATGCGGTGATACTCCCTTGATTCATCCGATCCATGCAACTATATATCGCAATCTACCCCATTTGCCGCGCCTGGTCGAAAGGCGGTAGAACATTCAATACAGAAAGAACAATATGTCTGCACGCGGCGCCCGCCTCTTCCGCACCTTGAGAACCGTTCCGATACGGCGCAGTTAGCGCACACCATCGCCGCCAGCGGCGAGCGGCATTGCACTGAGGCTGGCCCCGCCGCCTTACAGCGCGGCCAGGAAGCGCTCATACTCTTGCGCACTGCGTGCCAGCCGCCCGGCATAGTCCGGCTCCTTCGGCCCGTCTTCCGCGCCATAGAAGGCAAAGAAGCGGCGGTTGTCAGCACCCACATACGCCAGGGTGACGTCGAACGGCGCCAGCAGCTGCGCCAGGGTGACGTGCCACTTGCCTTGCGGCGTGAAGTCTTCCTGGCGGATGCCTGCCGTGACGCCCAGCGCCACTTTTCTCCCCTTGAAAGCATCGCCGCCCGTGCCGTAAGCCCAGCCATACGCCAGCACCTCGTCGAGCCACTGCTTGAGCAAGGGCGGGCAGTTGAACCAGTACACAGGAAACTGCAAGACTACATTGGCGTGCGCCTCCACCAGCGCCTGCTCGCGCGCCACGTCGATATTTCCATCAGGATAAGCCTGGTGCACGTCGTGGATGGTGTAGCGGTCGGGATACTGCGCCAGCTCCTGCAGCCAGCGCTTGTTGGCCACCGACGTGTCAATGGAGGGATGGAAGACGATAACAAGGGTTTTCAACATGCTGTTTTCCTGAAAATGGACGGATGCACCGGCCCCGCGTTCACAGAAAAGCAGGCGAGCCGGTACCCTGCCCCGCAGCGCTTCATTGCACCGCCAGAGGCAGAAACAGCATATCCATGGCGAGTACTTTATACAAGTACGCACATTTATTACTCATACCATACGAAAAGTAAGCTACTCGACAATAGAAAGGCGCGTTGCCATGCGTATCCGGATCAAACTGGCTGGTGCCGCTCACCCCACTCGCACAGGGTATGCAGCACGGGGATCAGCGAGGCGCCCTTGCTTGACAGAGAGTATTCCACCTTGGGCGGCACTTGCGGATATTCCTTGCGCACGATCAGCGCATCGGCCTCCAGCTCCTTCAGCACCACGCTGAGGGTCTTGAAGGCGATGCCACCGAGATGGCGCTTGAGTTCGTTATGCCGCAGCACCGTGTTTTCCGCCAGCGCATACAGGATCAGCATTTTGTACTTGCCGCCGATCAGCGACAAGGTATAACCGAAGGCCGTATCGCCGAGGGCCACGCCACCGGGGGCGCAGGTTTCTTCATTCATCGCGTTGTGCTTCCTGTTGAACCAGGGCCCGAGCATAACAGCCCGGCATAAAAAAACGGGCCGAAGCCCGTTTTTTGTTTGCTCGATACCGCTCTGGATTAACGCTTGTCCAGTGGCAGTACTTCACGCGTGGTCGAACCGACGAACAGCTGGCGCGGACGGCCGATTTTTTGCTCTGGGTCGGCGATCATTTCGTTCCACTGGGCGATCCAGCCGATCGTACGGGCCATGGCGAAGATACCGGTGAACAGCGACACAGGGATGCCCAGCGCCGATTGCACGATACCCGAGTAGAAGTCGACGTTCGGGTACAGTTTGCGCGAAACGAAGTATTCGTCGTTCAGTGCAATCTTTTCCAGTTCCATCGCCAGCTTGAACAGCGGGTCGTCTTGCAGACCCAGTTCTTGCAGCACTTCGTAGCAGGTTTCACGCATCAGCTTGGCGCGTGGATCGAAGTTCTTGTACACGCGGTGGCCAAAGCCCATCAGCTTGACGCCGGAGTTCTTGTCCTTGACTTGCGCGATGAAGGCAGGGATGTTCTCGACGGTGCCGATTTCTTTCAGCATGTTGAGTGCCGCTTCATTGGCGCCGCCGTGGGCAGGGCCCCACAGGCAGGCGATACCGGCAGCGATACAGGCGAACGGGTTGGCACCCGACGAACCGGCCAGACGGACGGTCGATGTCGATGCGTTTTGCTCGTGGTCCGCGTGCAGGATCAGGATACGGTCCAGTGCGCGCACCAGCACGTCATTGACCTTGTACTCTTCGCACGGGTTGGCGAACATCATGTGCATGAAGTTGGCGCTGTACGACAGGTCGTTGCGTGGGTACACGAACGGCTGGCCGACCGAGTACTTGTAGGTCATGGCGACCAGGGTTGGCATCTTGGCGATCAGGCGGATGGCCGACACTTCGCGGTGACGCGGGTCGTTGATGTCCAGCGAGTCATGGTAGAACGATGCCAGCGCGCCGACGGTGCCCACCAGGACCGACATCGGATGCGCGTCGCGGCGGAAGCCACGGAAGAAGAATTGCATCTGTTCGTGCACCATCGTGTGCTTGGTGACGGTGTCGACGAACTTGGCTTTCTGCGCCGCGTTCGGCAGTTCGCCGTTCAGCAGCAGGTAGCACGATTCCATGAAGTCGGCGTTGACGGCCAACTGTTCGATCGGGTAACCACGGTACAGCAGCTCGCCCTTGTCGCCGTCGATGTAGGTGATCGACGAGTTGCAGGCGGCCGTCGACATAAAGCCTGGGTCGTAGGTGAACTTGCCGCTACCGGCGTACAGTTTGCGGATGTCGATGACGTCCGGGCCAACCGTGCCTTTGTAGATTGGAAATTCAAGCGATGGGCTGCCATCGGAGAACGACAGGGTAGCTTTTGTGTCAGAGATATTCATGGGCTCTTCCTTCTCGGGAGTGAGTCGAAATTAAAATCAAAAATTCTGGCTGCAATTCGCACCGCACTCGGCAGTGCTACAGCGCGCCACTCGCACCGTTTGCAATATATCGCCCAGGCGTCTAGGCAATGCGCAGTCGTTGCAGCAGTGCGCACACATGCGGCAGATCGACTTCGCCTTCCGGCTCTTTACGGGCCAGTACCAGATCCATTAACGCATTGTCCGATAAATCCAGCAAACGCGTCAGCGCGTCAACTTCTTCATCGGTCAATTCGGTTTCATACGCATCGAGAAAACGGGTCAGGATAATGTCGTTTTCCAGCAGGCCACGGCGTGAACGCCAGCGCAGGCGGGCGCGGTTGGCCGGGTCGGCCTGATGCGAGGACAAAATTGATTCTGTCATTTGGTTTACCACTTTACGTGTGCCTTGCGGCACGGTGCTGCTTTGCAGGCGCCGCCTGCAGGCAAGAGAGGATACCCTCTTCCCGCAAACGGCGCCCGGCGGATGCGATCAGGGGGATCAGATCGCGCGGCGGACCATCAATTCCTTGATCTTGCCAATCGCCTTGTTCGGGTTCAACCCTTTCGGGCAGACGTCGACACAGTTCATGATCGAATGGCAGCGGAACAGGCGGTACGGGTCTTCCAGGTTGTCCAGACGCGCACCGGTGGCTTCGTCGCGCGAATCGGCGATGAAGCGGTAGGCTTGCAGCAGGCCGGCCGGACCGACGAATTTGTCCGGATTCCACCAGAACGACGGGCACGACGTGGAGCAGCATGCGCACAGGATGCACTCGTACAGGCCATCGAGTTCTTCGCGCTGTTCCGGCGATTGCAGGCGCTCTTTTTCAGGCGGGATCGAATCGTTGATCAGGAAAGGCTTGATCGAATCGTATTGCTTGAAAAATTGCGTCATGTCGACGATCAGGTCGCGGATGACCGGCAAACCTGGCAACGGACGCAGCACGATAGGCTCCGACAGTTCGTTCAGGTTGGTCGTGCATGCCAGACCGTTCTTGCCGTTGATGTTCATCGCGTCCGAACCGCACACGCCTTCGCGGCACGAGCGGCGCAGGGCCAGCGAGTCATCGACGTCAGACTTGATGCGCTGCAGTGCGTCGAGCAGCATCTTGTCGGTGTCTTTCAGCTCGACCGTCAGGTCTTGCATGTAAGGCTTGGCATCCTGGTCAGGATCGTAGCGGTAGATTTTGAATTTGAGAGTGCGTGCCATGGTATAGCCTTAGAAAGTACGTGGTTTCGGTTTGAAGGTATCAACCGTCAAAGGCTTGGTCACGACTGGCTTGTATTCCAGTCGGTTGCCTTCCGAATACCACAGCGTGTGCTTCATCCAGTTGTCGTCGTCGCGGGTCGGGTGGTCGTCCTGGGCGTGGGCGCCGCGCGATTCCTTGCGCGCTGCCGCCGAAACGATGGTCGCTTTCGCCGTTTCGATCAGGTTGTCCAGCTCCAGCGCTTCCACGCGGGCCGTGTTGAAGACCATCGATTTATCCTTGAAGGAGACGTGCTTGCGGCGCTCGTCGAGCTTCATGATTTCTTCGACGCCCTTGTTCAGCATCTCGTCGGTACGGAACACGCCGCAGTACTTCTGCATCGTTGCGCGGATGTCGTTCGCCACGCCCTGCACCGTTTCCGTGCCGGTCGAATTTTCCAGGCGCTGCAAGCGGCCCATGGCGAAATCGGCGGCGTCGGCTGGCAAAGGCTTGTTTTCCTTGGCTTTCAGGCCGCTGTTGACGATGTGGTTGCCGGCCGCGCGGCCGAAGACCACGAGGTCGAGCAGCGAGTTCGTGCCCAGGCGGTTGGCGCCGTGCACGGAAACGCAGGCGCATTCGCCGATCGCGTACAGGCCGTTGACAACCTTGGCCGAATTATCCGGACCGGTCGGGGTGACGACCTGGCCGTGGATGTTCGTCGGGATGCCGCCCATCTGGTAGTGAATCGTTGGCACGACAGGAATCGGTTCCTTGGTGGCGTCGACGTTGGCGAACTTGTGGCCGATTTCCAGGATCGACGGCAGGCGCTTGGCGATGGTGTCGGCGCCGATATGGCGCAGGTCCAGCATCACGTGGTCCTTGTTCGGACCGCAGCCGCGGCCTTCCTTGATTTCCTGGTCCATCGAACGCGAGACGAAGTCGCGCGGCGCCAGATCCTTCAGGGTCGGCGCATAGCGCTCCATGAAGCGTTCGCCTTCGCTATTGATCAGGATGCCGCCTTCGCCGCGCACGCCTTCGGTGATCAATACGCCCGCGCCGGCCACGCCGGTCGGGTGGAACTGCCAGAATTCCATGTCCTGCAGCGGCAGGCCGGCGCGTGCCGCCATGCCCATGCCGTCGCCGGTATTAATGAACGCATTCGTCGACGCGGCGAAGATGCGGCCTGCGCCGCCCGTTGCCATGACCGTCGTTTTTGCTTCCAGGATCATGCATTCGCCGGTTTCCATTTCCAGCGCGACCACACCGATCACGTCGCCTTCGGCGTCACGGATCAGGTCGAGTGCCATCCATTCGACGAAGAAGTGCGTACGCGCACGCACGTTGCGCTGGTACAGCGTGTGCAACAGGGCGTGACCGGTACGGTCGGCTGCCGCGCAAGCGCGCTGTACCGGCTTTTCGCCGAAGTGGGCCGTGTGGCCGCCGAATGGACGCTGATAGATGGTGCCGTCAGGATTGCGGTCGAATGGCATGCCGAAGTGTTCCAGTTCGTACACGACCTTCGGTGCTTCGCGGCACATGAATTCGATGGCATCCTGGTCGCCCAGATAGTCGCCACCCTTGACGGTGTCGAACATGTGCCAGAACCAGTTGTCTTCGGCCATGTTGCCGAGCGACGCGCCAATACCGCCCTGCGCCGCAACGGTGTGCGAGCGGGTCGGGAAAACTTTCGACAGAACAGCGACGTTCAGGCCGGCTTCAGCCAGCTGCAACGACGCGCGCATGCCGGAACCGCCGGCGCCAACGATAACCGCATCAAAGCGGCGGGTAGGGATTGCAGATTTATATGCTGCCACGATTACACACTCCAGAGTATCTGTACCGTCCAGCCGGCACAAGCGATCAACCACAGCATGGTGGCAATTTGCAGGGTCAGACGGAGGCCAGCGCTTTTCACGTAGTCCATCCAGATGTCGCGTACGCCGACCCATGCGTGGTAGAACAGGGCGACGAAGGTCACCAGGCTGAACAATTTAAACCACTGCTGTGCGAACAGACCAGCCCAGCCTTCATAGCTGAAGTTGCTGCCGGTCAGGAAAGAAATAAGCAGGATGGCCACATAGGCCACCATGACGATGGCGGTAACGCGTTGCGCCAGCCAATCGCGCAAGCCGTAATGGGCACCGACGACGAGGCGTTTCGGTCCGATATTATTGTCTGCCATGTTTAAAATACTCCAAACAGTTTCAAAGCGACCAGGGCCGTCAACACCAGGCTCACGACCAGCACGGACGACGCGGTCTTGCGTGCCGAATCTTTTTCGATGGCAACGTGCACGTCCATGAACAGGTGACGGATACCGGCGCAGAAGTGGTGCAGGAAGGCCCAGACGAGGCCCAGGGTGATCAGCTTGACGAACCAGTGCGAGGCGATGCCCTGGAAGTAGGCGTAGGACATTTCGGAACGCAGGCTCAGTTCCAGCATGTACAGGATACATGGCAGCAAGGCGAAAATGATGAAACCGCTGATGCGATGCAGGATCGAGACGATGGCGCCGACAGCCATGCGGTAATTCGACAATTCGGTAACATGAATGTTACGGAATTGCGGCCGTTCTTTTTTTGGTACTTCTCTTACGGCTTCAGACATAACAAAAACCTCCCCTTTGAATTTCAACTAAATATTGAAGCCGCGATTTTCGCCGATTTTCGCAACCCATACCAATATCTATTGTTACATATAACCAAAATGGTTTTTTACTACAAAATACCGCGCTACTTTCCGTAGTTCACGTAATTTAATTACAGAATCGCCGGCAAAACACGGCCCGCCGGGGCGGGCCATGCTGTCGCTGCGCTTTCCGTTGTCTCCGTTGCCCGCCTTGCGGCAGGCATCTTGCAAGCGATGCACTTCAGCCTTGCTGCTTGTTCGGACGCCCGCAGGCGCCCCGCCGCTTCAGCTGAGTTCATTCTGATAATGATGGCGACTGGTCAGGTACAAGCCCCGACGCAGTTCGACCGGCTTGTCGCCGTAGGTAAACGACACGCGCTCGGAACTGAGCAAGGGCGTGCCGAGGTCGATATTTAACAATTGCGCGGCGCCCGCGTCGGCGCACACGGCGCGGATCTGTTCGGACGCGCGTATCATGCGCGTGCCGAATTCCGTTTCGAACAGGCCGTACATGGGCCCCTTGTATTCCACCAGGCGCTCGGCCGTCAGGCCCTTGAAGATCAGGCCGGGCAGCCACAGCTCTTCGACGATGGTCGGCACGCCGTCGAAATACTGCACGCGCTTGATGAAGATGACGGCGTCGCCGGACTTCAGGTCCATCAGGCGCGCCACGTCGGCCGGCGCGCGCACGCGCTTGACTTCGATAAATTTGCTTTCGGGATAATGCGGCACGCCTTCGTCCGGCACCAGGCGCAGGAAGCGGAAATGCGCGCGCGCCTCATGGTGGGTGGAAACGAAAGTGCCCTTGCCCTGGCGGCGCATGACGAGATTCTCGGCGGCCAGTTCATCGATGGCCTTGCGCACCGTGCCCTGGCTGACCTTGAAGCGCCCTGCCAGCTCGACTTCGCTGGGAATCAGTTCGCCCGGCTTCCATTCGCCCGATTGCAGGCTCTGCGTGATGAGCGCCTTGATCTGCTGGTACAGGGGGCTGAAGGTGGGAGAAGCGGTCGCGGCAGGCGCGGACACGGCAGTGGCAGTGGCAGTGGTATTAATGCTGGCGACAGGGGTGCTGGCCGCAGTGGCAGCAGGCGTAGCCGGGGTGCCCGCGGTCGGACTGACCGCCCCGCTTGCAGCAGTGGCATTGTTGGTCAGATTGGACGAGGCGGAATTCATAGTCCGACATTTCAACACAAATCACTGCCCGCGTCCAGTAAAACAGACGTAGTTATCTGTCTTATATAAGACATAAGATATGATTGACAGATAGGGATCAGAGGCCTAAACTGCCCTCGATAAAACTTGTGAGCCAGCGTTTTATGTTGTCGGCCAGCCACTCTGGCCTCGTGCAGCACAAGCGTGACGGCAGCGTACACCAGCATTTCGGTGGCGCGGGCCGGTTTTGGTATCATTATAGTTTTTCCGGATAAGCGTAAGCCCAGCTTCAAGCCCGTTTTCTTTCCCATTTTTGGAGATTCATCATGGCTAAAACCCCAATGCGTGTTGCAGTGACCGGCGCCGCCGGCCAGATCGGCTACGCCCTGTTGTTCCGCATCGCCAATGGCGACATGCTCGGCAAAGACCAGCCTGTCATCTTGCAACTGCTTGAAATCCCGGACGAAAAAGCCCAGAAGGCGCTCAAGGGCGTGATGATGGAAATCGACGACTGCGCTTTCCCGCTGCTGACGGAAATGACCGCCCACTCCGATCCGCTGACCGCATTCAAGGATGTTGACGTGGCCGTACTGGTTGGCGCGCGTCCACGCGGCCCAGGCATGGAACGCAAGGACCTGCTGGAAGCGAACGCCCAGATCTTCACGGTACAAGGCAAGGCGCTCGACGCCGTCGCTTCGCGCAATGTCAAAGTGCTGGTGGTCGGCAACCCTGCCAACACCAACGCCTACATCGCCATGAAATCGGCACCATCGCTGCCAGCGAAAAACTTCACCGCCATGCTGCGCCTGGACCACAACCGCGCGCTGTCGCAAGTCGCTGCCAAGACCGGCACCGCCGTGAAAGACATCGAGAAGCTGACCGTCTGGGGCAACCACTCGCCTACGATGTACGCCGACTACCGCTTCGCCACCGTGAACGGCAAGGCTGTCAAAGACCTGATCAACGACCAGGAATGGAACGCCAACGTGTTCCTGCCTACCGTCGGCAAGCGCGGCGCGGCCATCATCGAAGCGCGCGGCCTGTCGTCGGCAGCGTCGGCAGCGAACGCCGCCATCGACCACATCCATGACTGGATGCTGGGCACCGCCGGCAAGTGGACCACCATGGGCGTTCCTTCGGATGGCTCGTATGGCATCCCTGAAGGCACCGTGTTCGGCTTCCCGGTCACCACCGACAACGGTGAGTACACCATCGTTCAAGGTCTGGAAATCGATGCATTCTCGCAAGAGCGCATCAACCTGACCCTGAAAGAACTGACCGAAGAGCGCGAAGGCGTGAAACACCTGCTGGCCTAAGTCCAGTTTTGGCGGCGCGGCAATGCGCCGCCCGCCAAGAAGGCCGCTCCGCGAGATTCGCGGCGCGGCTGTTTTCTCAAGTAGTTTTTACCTGCAGAAATGCCTTAAGCATGCACCCTTCCGAGGTTTTATTCCAAGGCAAACGCCAGCCGCTGTTGCTCGCCGCTTGCGACCACTACGCCGGCTCTGAAAAGCTGATGCGTAAATCGATTGCTTTGCAACAAGAGCTTGGCCCCCTGTTCGACATCACCTTCGACTGCGAAGACGGCGCCAGCGCCGGCAACGAAGAAGCCCACGCGCTGATGATCGCCGGCCTGCTGGCCAGCGACGAGAACCAGTTCAACCGCATCGGCGTGCGCGTGCACGACGTCGACAGCCCGTTTTTCGTGCGCGACGTGGAAATCATCTGCAGCGCCGCGTCCCGCCTGGCCTATATCGCCGTGCCCAAGGTGGCCGGCGTGCAGGATGCCATGCTGGCCATCGACCTGATCAACCTGCACGCGCGCCGCGCCGGCCGCGACAACCTGCCCGTGCACATCCTGATCGAAACGCATGGCGCGCTGCGCGACGCCTACGCGATCGCCGCCCTGCCCCAGGTCGAATGCCTGTCCTTCGGCATCATGGATTTCGTGTCGGCCCACTACGGCGCCATTCCCGCCGCCGCCATGCGCACGCCGGGCCAGTTCACGCACCCGCTGGTGGTGCGCGCCAAGCTGGAAGTGGCGGCCGCCTGCCATGCGCACGGCAAGGTGGCGTCGCACAACGTGACGACGGACGTGCGCGATTCGGCCGTGGTGGCGAATGACGCCCAGCGCGCGACAGCCGAGTTCGGCTACACGCGCATGTGGAGCATCCACCCGGACCAGATCAAGCCCATCATCAAGGCCTTTACGCCGCGCCTGTCCGAAGTCAACGAAGCGAGCAACATCCTCAACGAAGCGCTGCGCGCCAACTGGGGACCGATTGCGCAAAATGGCCGCTTGCACGACCGCGCCAGCTACCGATATTATTGGACCGTTTTGCAACGCGCCAAACTGGCGGGCCTCGGCCTGCCCGAGGCGGCCGCCGCATTACTCAACACCCCCTCTTCCAGCACCACTGAAAACTGACAGGAATTACACGATGTCCCTCTCCAAATTAGCAATTGCCTGCAGCGTCGCGCTGGGCGCCATGACCCTCACGCTGGCGCCAGCCAGCTTCGCCGCCACGGCAGAGGCAAATCCCAAGGCCGTCAAGGCCAAGCCAAAGGCCAAGGCCACCAAGGCAAAAGCTGCCGCCAAGGAAGCCCATCCGCTCGCCATGTCGGCCGCCGACAAGGAAGAAGCCGATGAACCGAACACCGCAGGCTCGGCTTCCACCGATTTCAATTGCGAACTTGGTAACAAAATTACCATTTACACCAATGCTACTGACGACAAACACATCGCCCTGCGCTGGAAGAAGCGCCTGCACCGCCTGAGTCGCGTCGGCACCACCACCGGCGCCAACCGCTTCGAGAACCGTCTGTACGGCCTCGTGTGGATCGGCATCCCGGCCAAAGGCATGCTGCTCGATTCCAAGCAGGGCCGCCAGCTGGCCAATGAATGCAAGGATGCGGAGCAAGCCAAGCCGGCGGCAGTGGTGGAAGCCGCGCCATCGCTGGGCGTGTTGCCAGCCGCCGGCGGCTGATGTGCGTAGCAAGGGCCTCTTCGGGGGCTCAGTCATGTTTTGTAATTTGAATAATCAATAAATAGACGATACCCAACAAGGAGAGGTCATGTCCCGCAACACTCTGAACACGCTCAAGGACTTTAATATTTCGGATAGCAAGAAGGGCAAGCTGTACTCCCTGCCTGCGCTGGAAAAAAGCCTGGGCATCAATGTCTCCCGCCTGCCAGTGTCGATTCGTATCGTGCTCGAATCGGTATTGCGCAACTGCGACGGCAAAAAAGTCACCGAAGAACACGTCAAGCAATTGGCGAGCTGGGGCCCGACCGCCGAGCGCACCGACGAGATCCCGTTCGTAGTGGCGCGCGTCGTGCTGCAAGACTTCACCGGCGTACCGCTGCTGGCCGACCTGGCAGCAATGCGCAACGTGGCCGCCAAGATGGGCATCAACGCCAAGAAGATCGAACCGCTGGTACCGGTCGACCTGGTGGTCGACCACTCGGTCACCATCGATCACTACCGCGAAAAGAAAGCGCTGGACCTGAACATGAAACTGGAATTCTCGCGTAACAACGAGCGTTACCAGTTCATGAAATGGGGCATGCAGGCATTCGACACCTTCGGCGTCGTGCCACCAGGCTTCGGCATCGTCCACCAGGTCAACCTGGAATACCTGGCACGCGGCGTGCACCACGCAGGCAAGAAAGCCGGCGACGTGTACTACCCTGACACCCTGGTCGGCACCGACTCGCACACCACCATGATCAACGGCATCGGCGTGGTCGGCTGGGGCGTGGGCGGCATCGAGGCGGAAGCCGGCATGCTGGGCCAACCGGTCTACTTCCTGACGCCAGACGTCATCGGCGTGAACCTGTCGGGCGCGCTGCGCGAAGGCTGCACCGCCACCGACCTGGTACTGACCATCACCGAATTGCTGCGCAAAGAGAAAGTTGTCGGCAAGTTCGTCGAATTCTTCGGCGAAGGTACCGAATCCTTGACCCTGACGGACCGCGCGACGATCGCCAACATGGCACCGGAATACGGCGCGACCATGGGCTTCTTCCCGGTCGACGAAGCCACCATCGACTACTTCAAGGGCACCGGCCGCAGCAAGGCTGAAATCGCCGCGTTCGAAGGCTACTTCAAGGCGCAAAACCTGTTCGGCGTGCCAAAAGCCGGCGACATCGACTACACCCGCGTGGTGGAACTGGACCTGGCATCGGTCGCTCCGTCGCTGGCCGGCCCGAAACGCCCGCAAGACCGTATCGAAATCGGCAACGTCAAGGCCAACTTCGCCGAGCTGTTCGCCAAGCCAACCACGGAAAACGGCTTCAACAAGAACCCGGCCGACCTGGCTGCCGTGTACGAAACGACGAACGGCGTGAAAGTGTCGAACGGCGACGTGCTGATCGCCGCGATCACCTCGTGCACCAACACCTCGAACCCGAGCGTGATGCTGGCTGCCGGCCTGCTGGCCAAGAAAGCCGTGGAAGCCGGCCTGAAAGTCGCGCCGCACATCAAGACCTCGCTGGCTCCCGGCTCGCGCGTCGTGACCGAGTACCTGACCGCCGCCGGCCTGCTGCCATACCTGGAAAAACTGGGCTTCGGCGTGACCGCCTACGGCTGCACCACCTGTATCGGCAATGCGGGCGACCTGACGCCTGAACTGAACGCAGCGATTGCCACGCACGACATCGTCGCGTCGGCCGTCCTGTCGGGCAACCGCAACTTCGAAGCGCGCATTCACCCGAACATCCGTTCGAACTTCCTGGCCTCGCCACCGCTGGTCGTCGCTTACGCCATCGCCGGCAACATGACGCGCGACCTGATGACGGAACCTGTCGGCAAGGGCAAGGGCGGCAAGGACGTCTACCTGGGCGACATCTGGCCGACCTCGGCTGAAGTCTCGGCCATGATGAAGTTCGCCATGAACGCCAAGGTGTTCAAGGACAACTACGCCGACGTCAAGGGCGCGCCAGGCAAGCTGTGGGAAAAAGTCACGACCGTGTCCGGTCAAGTCTACAACTGGCCGAAATCGACCTACATCGCGGAACCTCCGTTCTTCGACAACTTCTCGATGACGCCAGCGGCAGTGGCCACCGGCATCGAAGGCGCGCGCGCACTGGGCGTGTTCGGCGATTCCATCACCACCGACCACATCTCGCCAGCCGGCTCGATCCAGGAAAACGGTCCTGCAGGCAAATGGCTGAAGGAAAACGGCGTCCTGAAAGCGGACTTCAACTCCTACGGCTCGCGTCGCGGCAACCATGAAATCATGATGCGCGGCACGTTCGCCAACGTGCGTATCAAAAACCGCATGATCCCTGCCAAGGCAGACGGTTCGGCGGTGGAAGGCGGCATCACGATTCACCAGCCTTCCGGCGAACAGATGTCGATCTACGACGCAGCGATGAAATATGTTGCTGAAGGCACGCCAACCATGGTCTTCGGCGGCGAAGAGTACGGTACGGGCTCGTCGCGCGACTGGGCGGCAAAAGGTACGCAACTGCTGGGTGTGAAAGCCGTGATCACCCGCTCGTTCGAGCGTATCCACCGCTCGAACCTGGTGGGCATGGGCGTGCTGCCGCTGCAATTCATCGGCGACGACAGCGTGCAAACCCTGGGCATCACCGGCAAGGAAACCTTCGACCTGAAAGGCCTCGAAGGCGAAATCAAGCCACAGCAACTGGCTACCCTGGTGATCCACCGCGCCGACGGCAGCAGCCAGGAAGTCAAAGTCCTGCTGCGCATCGATACGCCAATCGAAGTCGATTACTACAAGCATGGCGGTATCCTGCCATTCGTGCTGCGTCAACTGCTGGCCGAGTAATCAGCCCAGCTGTGATGCAAGATCAAAGCGCCGGTTTCGACCGGCGCTTTTTTTCGTCCCTGCATCCCGTTCCGACTTGAAATTTCGACTATTGGCATGATCTAAGGACAGCTTACGTATTGCGTGCGGCTGAATCCTCTACAATACGGTTATAAGGGTTTATCATTGTTTGACTGATCCATTTTTTTCACTTTCCGAGACTCTTATCCCGCTATGCGTCGTCCTTCCAAAGATTCATCCCATAAACTGACTGCCGACAGCCAGCGCCTGGTCACCTTTGCCCAGGCGATCGTACAGGCAGCCAGCCGTCTCGAAGAGCGGTCCTGGGAACACAGCCTGGATACGCAGCTCCAGAAATTACTCAAAACCGGCCACCAGGACACCATCGACAACACCCTGGGCAGCCTGTTCAAGGATGACTTGAACGCCTATGACGTGCTGATGGACTGCGTTGAAGCCGTCAGCGAATCGACTGTCATCACGCATGAAGACGTGCGCTACGACGCCCTGCTCGTCGCCGTGCCCATCCTCGCATGGACGCGCTTTTCCATCGCCTCCGGCCCCATGGCCGGCGACGCGCACGGTGTGCTGTCGGCGCATTTCGCCGCCCACCTGCTGGCCGACGGCACGAAGATGGCCATGGCGCCAACGCTGTACTCGATCGACCAGTTGCCGCGCAGCCATGTCGAAACCTATGCCAAGACGCAGAAGCTGGCCCTGGCCGCGCTGAAAGGCACGGCCGTCAAGCCCTCGGGCAAAGAAGCGGAAACAGCGCCCTTCCTGGCCGACACGCGCTACCTGCTGGTGGCTGTGGTGGCCCCTGCCGGCGCACCGCTGTTCCGCTGGCAGACGCCAGCTAGCCAGCTCGACTTCATCGCCGAACGCAGCGCCGCCCTGGAACAATGGCGCACGCAGGCGACGCCGACGTTCGCCCGCCTGCTGCCCGGCTGCGGCCTGGAATTGCTGCTGCCGGAAGCGTATTACGTGGCCTGCCGCGAAGCGGACAAGCTGATACGTCCCGTCTCCGTGCGCGCCGCCGTGCACTACCTGACGCATACCTTGGCCATCGAGCCGTCGGAACTGCGCGCCGTCATCGCCGGCTTCGGCGAGGAAGCGGCCGACGGCCAGGTGGACGAGTACCGCATCGCCTTCACCCTGCGCCAGGCGCCGGACGTCATCTACGGCATCGTCTGGCCTTTGTACGGCCAGGAAGACGAGGATGGCACGCCGATCGAAGGCCTGATCCAGGTCGGCATCGCCGCGCTGGACAAGCAAAAGACGCCGGTCGATGAAATCATCGAGCACCTGAACGCCGCCGGCGTGACGCAGATCAAGCGCCACGCGGAACGTTTTGTCGGTGAATACTGCGACGATTGCGGCGCCCCCCTGTTTGCCGACCCGGTCGGCGAGCTGGCGCATGCGGAGATGCCGGAAGATACGCCGCAGGGCACGGAACACTTCCATTAATGCAGGCTTGTCGGATTACGCGCTGCGCGCTAATCCGACCTACGCTGCCGGTATGGGCCGTAGGTCGGATTAGCCGGCACGGCGTAATCCGACAGCAGCGTTGGCGCACAAAAAAGGCGGAACCTCGGTTCCGCCTTTTTCATTGCAACGTCATTTACAACACCATCACCACTGTGAAAACGGGTGGCGGATCAAATTCGCGTTGTAGTAGCGCGCATCGCCCGACACTTCCGCGCCGATCCACTCCGGCTTCTCGAACGGCTGGTCTTCAGATGCCAGCTCGATCTCGGCCACCAACAAGCCCGCATTGGCGCCGAGGAACTCGTCGACTTCCCATACCATGCCCGCGTGGTCGATGCGGTGGCGAACCTTTTCGATCAGCGGCTGCTCGCACAGGCCGTCGAGCAGTTCGGCGGCGTCGGCCAGCGGAATCGGATACTCCCATTCGCCGCGCGTGGCGCCCACGTTGGCGCCCTTGATGGTCAGCATCGCCTGTTCGCCCTCGATGCGCACGCGCACCACGCGCTCGCGCGCGGACGACAGATAGCCCTGCCGCAGCAGCACCGCCTGCCCCAGGCCGCGCCAGGCATCGCCGGCCAGCAGAAATTTACGCTCGATCTCGACGCCCATGATCAACGCCGTTCAATCGAGCGACAGCAGAATAGGCTGCAGCATGGCCGCGCCCAGTGCCGCGCTGCGCGCGCCGTTCCAGCCCACGGCCGGGTCCGGCAAATCGGCGTTTTCCTTGAACGGCATTTCCAGGGTCAGCGCCAGGCAGCCGAAGTGGTGGCCGATGTATTTCGACGCCAGGGTCAGCATGTCGGACTTGTACTTGCTGGCCGCATAGCCGAACTTGTCCTGGAAATCGGGGCTGGCCTGCTTGTAGCGCTCGATGAAGGCCTTCTGGTGCGCCGCTTGCGCCGGCGTGAAGTTTTCCAGCATTTCATTGCCGGCCACAAAGTTGTACGGCAACGCTTCATCGCCGTGGATGTCGAAGAACATGTCGACGCCCGTTTCGTGGATCTTGTTTTTCACGCACAGCACTTCCGGACTCGATTCCAGCGATGGCGTCATCCATTCGCGGTTCAGGTTGGCGCCGGCCGCATTCGTGCGCAGGTTGCCGCGGATGGAGCCGTCCGGATTCATGTTCGGCACGATGTGGAACACGGCGCGCTGCAGCAGTTTGCGCGCGATCGGGTTGGCATCGTCGAGCAGCGAGTCGATCAAGCCTTCAACGAACCATTCGGCCATCGATTCGCCCGGATGCTGGCGCGCGATGACCCAGATTTTCTTTTCCGCCTGCGGATTGCCGATGGTAACCATGTTCATGTCGCGGCCATCGACCGTGCTGCCCAGGTCGGACACGCGCGCCAGCGGATGCTCGGCCACTTCGCCCAGCAGGCGCAGATGGCGTTCCCACGAATACGGCTCGAAGTAGGCGTAGTACACGCTGTCGAGTTCCGGCGTGTGCGAGATCGTCATGACCTGGCCGTCGAACGTGGTCGGCACGCGGAACCAGTTTTCGCTGTCGTAGCTGGCCACGGCCTGGTAGTCTTCATAGCCGGCCGGATAGGTGGCCTGGCCCGCGTTCAGGAAGCGCATCGTGCATGCCTGACCCCGCGCGCCCTGCAGGCGGAAGTGGAACCACTGATGGATGTCGGCGTGGCTATCCTTGCGCAAATTCAGGTCGATGGCGCCGGCGCTGGTGGCGCTCACCACGTCGATGGCGCCCGAGTCGAAGTTCTGGCTGATTTTAATGGTCATGTAATGATCCCGTCCGAATGTAAGTGTTCCGGCGTTGCCTCGTGGGCCAGCGCCGTTGCGCTAAAAAACGCAGTGTAAGCTATCCTGCTATTTTCCGCCCTTTGGCCCCGTTCGCAAAGCCTGGCCCGGCGATTTATGCACCATTCCGGGGCATCGATGGAAAAGCGCGGGGCTGAAGCGCGAAAAATCGGTCGACTGTCGCATCCACCGGACAAAAAACTGAATTGTAACAATGCCAGACACATTAGCGGCCCGTCGCCCCCCTATAATTCCTGCTTTTATAGAGTCGCCAGGAAAGAGTCGTGGACAAGAAGCTGACCAATATTCAGGAAAGAAAATTACGCGAGGCGCAGGCGCGGCGCGAGCACATCATCGACGTCGTCAAAGACCTCATCAAGAAGGGCGGCGCGCGCGCCGTCTCCATCCGCAAGGTGGCCGAGGCGGCCGGCTTTTCCACCACCGTCGTGTACGCCCTGTTCCGCGACAAAGCCACCCTGATCGCCCAGGCCATGGACAAGGACTTGCTGGAACTGGTGCGCGCCATGCGCACGGCCTGCGACACCAGCACCGATCCATGGGAACGCATCAGCCTGGTCGGCCGCGCCTATATTGAGTATGGTTTCCAGCACCCCGACGAGTATTCGCTGATCTTCATGGAGCTGCGCCCGCACGCGGAAGTCGACGCCGTCGATGTGGAACACGGCAATATCGAACAAGACCCGTATGCCTACGCGCTGCACCTGTTCGGCGAGCTGGCGCAAACGGGCCAGGTGCGCCAGGACGAGCCGGCGCTGCACACGATGACGCAAATCTTCTGGCAATCGCTGCACGGCCTCGTGTCGCTGCGCATCGTCATGGATGCGGGCGACCCATGGACGCCGCACCCGGAAATGAACGCGCATATCGACGACTTGCTCGCCGTCGTCACGGCAGGCATCCGCCTGCGCTTCGCACCGCCCTCCTGACGTTTGATCCAGCGCAAACCAGGCGGACGGAAAAGGCGGACAGTCGAGTGAAGCCGCCTGCGCCGATGCAGCGCGGCTTGCGCGAAGGAGTGCGAGATGAACGAAGCCTATTCCACGGACCGGCTTGACAAACAGCAAAGCGCGAACAATGCTGTACGCATGGAAGCGCGCCTGACAAAACTGGAAACGGACCGGGAACATGACCGGCTATGGTTCAAGACCCTGGAACAGCGTCTTGACGAAGGCCTCGATAAGGTACGCACGGAATTGCACGACGAATCACAGCTGCTGCGCGCCGACCTGACGCAATTTCGCGGCGACTTGCGCGGCGACTGCCACGCCCTGCGCACGGAACTGGGCGACATCCGCAAGCACATGCACACCCACTTCCTGTGGTTCATGGGCATACAGGCCACCACCACGTTTGCCCTGCTGGGCCTGGGCGCCAAGGCGCTGCATATGTACTGAGGAAAGTAAAAAGGCAGGTGCGGTGCCGCACCGCCCTGCCCTGCCTTTGCGCTGACGAGGATTTACTGCGCTGCCAGCATGCTCTGTGTTTCCTGGTAGCGTGTATGCCACGACAGCGCCTCTTGCAGGATGTGCGGCGTGTGGCCGCCACGCTGGCATGCCGCATCGTAATAAGCACGCAGCTGCGCGCGGTAATCGGGATGCGTGCAGCGCTCGATGATCAACGGTGCCCGTTCACGCGGCGCCAGGCCGCGCAAGTCCGCAAAACCCCACTCCGTCACCAGCACGTCGACGTCATGCTCCGTGTGGTCCACATGCGAGACCATCGGCACGACGCTGGAAATGCGCCCGCCCTTGGCCGCCGATTTCGACACGAACATCGACACTTGCCCATTGCGCGCGAAGTCGCCCGAGCCGCCGATGCCGTTCATCATGTGCGTGCCGCACACGTGCGTGGAATTGACGTTGCCGTAGATATCGAACTCGAGCGCCGTGTTCAGCGCGATGATGCCCAGGCGGCGCACGATCTCGGGATGGTTGCTGATCTCTTGCGGGCGCAGCACGATTTTCGAGCGGTAATGGTCGATATTGTCCATCAGCTTTTGATGCACGGCGGCCGACAGGGTGATCGACGAAGCCGAGGCAAACGCCAGCTGGCCCGAATCGAGCAGCTCGATGGCGCTGTCCTGCAGCACTTCGGAATACATGGTCATGTTCTGGAAAGGCGAACCGATCAGGCCATGCAGCACGGCGTTGGCGATGGTGCCGATGCCCGCCTGCAGCGGCAGCAATTCCGGCCCCATGCGCCCGGCCGCCACTTCGCCTTGCAGGAAGGCGATCACATGGCCGGCGATCGCCTGCGTTTCCGCGTCGGGCGGCAAGGCGTTCGACGGGCTGTCGGGACTGTCCGTGATGACGATGGCGGCGATGCGGGCCGGGTCGATGGCGATGGCCGTGCTGCCCAGGCGCTGGTCCACGCGCGTGAGGGGAATCGGCTCGCGCCCCGGCAAGGTTTGCGGTATATAGATGTCGTGCAAGCCTTCCAGCGCCAGCGGCGTGGACAGGTTGATCTCGATGATCACCTGCGTGGCCTGCTGGGCAAAGGCGGCGGAGTTGCCCACCGACATGGTCGGGATGATGGCGCCGGCCGCCGTGATGGCCGTCGCTTCGATGACGGCGATATCGACGGCGGCCAGGTTGCCCGAACGCAGCTGCTCGGCCGTTTCCGACAGATGCTGGTCGATGAACATGACTTCGCCGTTGTTGATCTTGCCGCGCAAGACAGGGTCGACCTGAAACGGCATGCGGCGCGCCAGCACGCCCGCTTCAGCCATCAGGCCGTCGCTGCCATTGCCCAGCGAAGCGCCCGTGATCAGGGTCAGGCTCAAGGGGTCTTGCAGGGCGCGCTCGGCCAGCGCGCGCGGCAGGGCCTTGGCGTCGCCGGCACGGGTAAAACCGCTCATGCCGACACGCATGCCGTTATGGAACAATTTGGCTGCCTCATCGGCGCTCATGATTTTGCCGAGCAAGCCTGGGTGGCGGATACGGTCTTCGTACATCTGATGCTCCTGATCTTCTTCATATTCTCAAACTGGATGGCTGTCATACACCAGCCCCATAAGTGGAATCAGTATAAAATCGCGGTCACATGCATGGCATGAATTAATTTCGTCATATTCAGTCGATATTTTCATGCCTTGCCAACGCCGAGCCTCCTCTTGGATATCCGTTCCCTGCGCTATTTCGTCGAAACCGTGCGCCTGTCGAGCTTTACGCAGGCGGCCGAATCGCTGCACCTGACCCAGTCGACCATCAGCAAGATGGTGCGCCAGCTGGAAGATGAAGTGGGCGCGCAGCTGCTGGTGCGCGACGGGCGCAAGCTGACCCTGACGGACACGGGCCGCATCGTCTACCAGCATGGCCAGGAAATGCTGGCCAATATGCGCCAGCTGACCCTGGAAGTGCGCGACACCCAGGCCTTGCAGCGCGGCAGCCTGACGGTGGGCATCCCGCCCATGATCAATGTGCTGTTCACACCTGTGTTAAAAGCCTTCCGCGCGCGCCACCCGCACATCAGCCTGACCCTGCAGGAAGACACGGGCCAGCAGATCGAGCGCCAGGTGGCGGCCGGCGAGCTGGAAATCGGCATGACGGTGCTGCCGGCCGACCCGGAACTCGATCTCGTGACCGTGGAAGTGGCCAACTACCCGATCTGGGCCTTGGCCGAGCCGGGCACGTTCCAGAAAAACCGCACGACCCTGCCCTTCAAGGCACTGGCCAACTTGCCGCTGGTGTTGTTAAAGGATGATTTCGCGCTGACGCGCAGCCTGCGCCAGCATTTCGCGCAAGCGGGCTTTGCACCGACCATCGCGGCCCAGAGCGGCCAGTGGGACTGGCTGGTGGCGATGGCCTCGGCGGGCCTGGGCGTGGCCCTGCTGCCCGAGCCGTTCATCCACCGCCTGGCCGGCGAACCGCTGGAGGCGGTGCGCATCGTCGAGCCGGAGGTGGCGTGGCAGGTGGCGCATATCTGGAGCGGGCGCTATCTGTCGCATGCGGCGCGCGCCTGGCTCGAGGTATGCCAGGACGTGCTGGGTACGCAGTTCGCGCACTGACGTAAAAAAGGGTGGCCGAGGCCACCCTTTTGCTTGATCACGCCACCTTGCTTACTTGGCGCTGTCGTTGTACATGCTGGCGTACTTCCAGCCGAAGTACAGAATGAAGGTGTAGCACAGGGCCGGCACGAGGAAGGACAGTTGCAGGTTGATGTGGTCGGCCAGGAAGCCCTGGATGAACGGCACGATGGCGCCGCCGACGATGGCCATGCAGAGGATGCCCGAACCTTGTCCCGTTTGCGCACCCAGCTTGTTCAAGGCCATGCTGAAGATGGTCGGGAACATGATGGAGTTGAACAGGCCGACGGCGATCAAGGCCCACATGGCCGTGTGACCGCTGGAGAACACGGCGACGAGGATCAGCGCGATGACGACGGCGGCGTTGAAGGCCAGCGTCTTGCCCGGGCTGACATAGCGCATCACGGCGAAGCCGACGAAGCGGCCCAGCATGGCGCCACCCCAGTAATAGCTGACGAAATAGGCGGCGTCGGCGTGGCTCAGGCCCGCGATATGGCTCTCGCCCAGGAAGTTGATCAGGAAGCTGCCGATACTGACTTCACCGCCCACGTACAGGAAGATGGCCAGCGCGCCCAGCACCAAATGGCGGTGCGACCAGATCGAGACCTTGTGGCCATCGTGCGCCAGGGCGGCGGCATCGTCGGCATGCGAAATCTTCGGCAATTTCGCCAGCGCGAACAGCACGGCCAGGATCACCAGGGTAGCGGCCAGCACCAGGTACGGGCCCTGCACGGAGGCAGCTTCCTTGGCGCGGTAAGCCAGTTGCTCGGCCGCCGGCAGCAGGTCGAACTGCTGCACCGTCAGCACGGTACCCGACAAGATCAGCATGCCGCCCAGCGCAGGCGCCACGGTGGTGCCCAGCGCGTTGAACGCTTGCGTCAAGGTCAAACGGCTCGACGCCGTCTGCTGGTCGCCCAGTTCCGTCACGTACGGGTTGGCCGCCACCTGCAGCACGGTGATGCCGGCCGCCAGGATGAAGAAGGACAGCAGGAACAGCGCGTAGCTGCCGGTCGACGCCGGGTAGAACATGGCGCAGCCGGCGGCCGCGATCAGCAGGCCGGCGACGACGCCGCGCTGGTAGCCGATCTTCTTGATCAGCATGCCGGCCGGCAGCGAAACGATGGCGTAGGCGCCAAAGAAGCAGAACTGCACCAGCATCGCCTGCACATACGTCAGGGTGTAGATCGAACGCAGATGGGGAATCAGCACATCATTGAGCGATGTCAGCAGTCCCCACATGAAAAACAGCACCGTGACAATGATCAGGGCGCCCGTATTGTTTTGCGTGCCGGCCTGTGCGGACGGTACGCCCTGGCCTTGCTTTACGTATTCCATACCTTCTCCATTTTTCAATTCCAAGTTGATCTTGCCTGGCATGGAAGCGTTTCCACCCGGGCAGCACCAGGACGCGCAAGCGCCACGCAGATATCAGCGTGGGCCATGACTGCCATCAGCGAAACAGGGGCGGACATGGCGATACTTGCGCGCGGCAGGCGCACGGCCGACCGTTTCTCGCCAAAATGATGTCTTGTGGGCGCGGCACGCCTGCGGGCTGCGTCAGAAAACAACATTCAGGACAAAACAGTCTTGTAGTAAAACTACGATACTGCGCCCGCATTATGCCTTAAAGCCCCGTATTGCGCAGCTTTCCCGCCTGTTATTCTAAAAATGAATAGCCGACATTTGAAATCAAAAGTAGCCTTATAACTTGGAATCGCTATACTTATATTGCAGTGCAGCACAACGCGGCACGCCACATAAGGAGTCTGCCATGTCTACCGCATTTACTTACCACACCACGCAAAACAGCAATATCGTCGCTACCCTGGTCCACGCCGCCAAACGTGTTGGCGCCTGGCTGAACCAAAGCAGCGACCGCCGCGAACGCGCTTACGAAGAAGCCTACCTGGCCGAATCGACCGACCGCTACGACCTGGAATACCGCATGCGCGAACTGGCACGTGCCAATCCGCAGCCAAGCTGGATGAGCGGTCTGAGCCGTTAAGATTGACGCAGTATTGCCGCAGTCCCCAGTCGCTCACCGGCTGTTGCAACATCGATAGCGCCATCCTGCTCGCCTTGCGCTTGAGCACAGGATGGGCTATACAGGCGGGATGCACACGCCCATTACCATTCTCGCCATCGCCGGCAGCCTGCGCGCTGCCTCGCTGAACACCGCCCTGCTGCGCGCCATCGCCGGGCTTGCGCCACCGCCATTCGACATCCGCATCTATACGGGACTCGGTGAGTTACCGCTGTTCAATCCCGACCTCGACGCCGACAGCCTGCCGGCCGTGACGGACTTGCGCGACGCCATCCTGGCGGCCGACGTGCTGATGCTGGCCAGCCCCGAGTACGCACACGGCGTGAGCGGCCCCATGAAAAACGCGCTGGACTGGATGGTGGGAAATGAATCGTTCATCGACAAGCCGCTGGTGCTGCTGAACGCCTCGCCGCGCGCCACGCATGCGCAGGCGGCCCTGCGCGAAACGGTAGTCACCATGTCGGCGCGCCTGATCGACGACGCCAGCATCAGCTTGCCGCTGCTGGGGTCGGGTCTCGATGCCGAGGGCATCGCTGCGGACCCGGCATTGCGCCGGGCCATCCTCGCTATGTTGCAGTGCATCAGGTCATTTTCATGACCGTCTGCACGTTTTACTGTCATTTCATCTAGTTTTACTACGTACTTCTACGGACCGCTCAATGCGGGATCATGCCGGTGAAGACGTAGGCCTGCAGCATGGTGATGATGCCGATGATGACGGCAAACAACAGACTGTGCTTCAAGGTAAAGCGGAACAGGTCCGATTCCTTGCCCACCAGGCCGGTCGCCGCGCAGGCGACGGCGATCGATTGGGGCGAGATCATCTTCGCCGTCACGCCGCCCGTCGTATTAGCCGCCACCATCAGGGTGTCGGAGACGCCGATCTGGTGCGCCGTCGTGTTTTGCAGGGAGCAGAACAAGGCGTTCGACGACGTGTCGGAACCCGTCAGGAAGACGCCCAGCCAGCCCAGGAACGGCGAGAAGAACGGGAAGGCGGCGCCGCTGCCGGCCAGCAGCAGGGCCAGGGTGGACGACATGCCCGAGTAATTGGCAACGAAGGCAAACGCCAGCACCAGGCCGATCGACAGCACGGGACGGCGCAACTCCACGATCGTTTCCACAAACGCCTTCAGACCATCGCGCGGCTTCATGCGCAGCATCAGCATCGACAGCACGGCCGTCAGCAAGATCGCCGTACCCACGGCCGACAGCAGATCGAGCTTGAACACGGCGTCATACGCCTTCGGCTCGGCCACGATGGGCATCGTCTTCATCACCAGCTTGTCGAGGTAAGGCACGTGGATCTTGATGACCAGGCTGGACAAGGCGCCGCCGGCGGCAAACAGGGCCTTGAAGCCGGGCAGGCTCCACACGGTAACGATGGCCGTCAACAGGCCGAATGGCGCCCAGGCGCGCATGGTCTGCGCCATCGTGTAGGGCGAGGCGGCGCGGTTGCCACCGCCGCGCACGGCCGCAGCACCGCCTGCGCCGCCAAAACCGGACAGCGCGGCCGTGCCGCCGCCGACGGCATGCGCCACTTTCGCATTCTTCGGCTGCCACACTTTCAGGAACAGGGTCAGCGACACCAGGCTGACGAGGGCCGAGGTGATGTCCGGCAGTTCAGGGCCGATATGGTTCGACGTGAAGTACTGGGTGACGGCAAAGCTCAAACCCGTCACCAGCGCGGCCGGCCACACTTCGCGCACGCCGCGGAAACCATCCATCATGAACACCAGCCAGAACGGCACCAGCAGCGACAGCAGCGGCAACTGGCGGCCCGCCATGGCGCCGATCAGGAAGGGGTCGATGCCCGTCACCTGACCCGCCACGATGATGGGGATGCCCATGGCGCCGAAGGCCACGGGCGCCGTGTTGGCGATCAGGCACAGGCCCGCCGCATACAGCGGGTTGAAGCCCAGGCCCACCAGCAAGGCCGAGGTAATCGCCACGGGCGCGCCGAAGCCGGCCGCCCCTTCCAGGAAGGCGCCGAAGGCAAAGCCGATCAACAGCACCTGCAGGCGCTGGTCGTCCGTGACCGACAGCACGGAGGCGCGGATGATGTCGATCTGCCCTGTTTTCACGACGATCTTGTACAGGAAGACGGCCGTGACGATGATCCAGGCGATCGGCCACAAGCCATACGCAAAGCCATAACCGGCCGCCGCCAGCGCCTGCGGCACGGGCATGCCATACGCAAAAATCGCCACGGCCAGCGCCAGCGCCAGGGTGACGGCGGCCGCCACATGTCCCTTGATGCGCAGCGCCGCCAGGGCGATGAAGAAGAAAATGATGGGAATGGCTGCCGCCAGCGACGACAGCCACAAGCTGCCGAGCGGTGTATAAAGTTGGGTCCAGGTTTGCATGTCGGGTCTCCTCCGGTGGATGCGGGTTAAGTGAAAAAACGGCTTTTGATGTAATTGTGTGTAGCGTGTTTTTTGCGGTGCTCCGGGAACGGGCTATTCTTCCTGCCCCCGTGCATTGAGCAGGTCGGCCAGGCTGCGCGGCGCCGGCGTCAAGGGCTTGCGGTGCTGCGTCCAGCCCAGCTGCGCGCGCGGCGTCAGCAGGCGCAGCCGCGTGGCGGCCCAGCGGAACAGCCGGTAGCTGGCGGGGCGCGCGAAGGCGCCGCTCCAGAAGCGCCAGATCAGGCTTTCGCCGCGGCTGAACGTGGCGCCCTGCCCGCGCAGCGGATGGCTGACTTCCTCATGCGGATTGCGGTTCGCTTCCGTGCGCAGGCGCACCAGCAGCTGTGGAATCGGAATGCGCACGGGGCACACTTCGCCGCAGGCGCCGCACAGGCTCGATGCGGTGGCCAGGTCCGCCGTCGCGTCGAGTCCCAGCAAGTGGGGCGAGATAATCTTGCCGATCGGCCCCGGATACGTGGTGCCGTAGGCGTGGCCGCCGATGCGCGTATAGACGGGACAGTGGTTCATGCAGGCGCCGCAGCGTATGCATTGCAAGGTGGCGCGCAGCTGCTCGTCGGCATAGGCCTGGCTGCGGCCGTTGTCGAGCAAGACCAGGTGCACTTCGCGCGGCCCATCTTTTTCACCGGCGCGGCGCGGGCCGGAAATCAGGTTGAAATACGTGGTGATGGCCTGCCCCGTCGCCGAGCGCGTCAGGAGGCTGGCCAGCGGCACGATATGTTCGAGCTTGGCCACGACCTTTTCCATGCCCATGATGGCGATGTGCACGTCCGGCACGGACGTCGTCAGCCGGCCATTGCCCTCGTTTTCCACCAGCCACAGGGTGCCCGTGTCGGCCGCCGCGAAGTTCACGCCCGACAGGCCGATATCGGCATCAACGAACGCCTGGCGCAGGGCGCGCCGCCCCGTCTGGATCAGGCTGTCGACGTCTTCCGTGTAGGGCGCGTCGGGAATATGCTCGGCGAACAGGCCGGCGATGTCGGCCTTCGTCTTGTGAATGGCCGGCATGACGATATGCGACGGCTTTTCGCCGGCCAGCTGCACGATGTACTCGCCCATGTCAGATTCCAGGCACGTCATGCCGCGCGCTTCCAGATAGTGATTGAGCTCGATTTCCTCGCTGGCCATCGACTTGCCCTTGATGAAGCGCGTCGCCCGGTTCCTTTCGGCGATGGCGTGGATGATGGCGTTGGCCTGCTCGCCATCCTCGGCCCAGTGCACCTGCACGCCGGCCGCCGTCAGCTTGTCTTCCAGCTGCACCAGCAAATCGGGCAGGCGCGCCAGCGCATGCCGGCGCACGGCTTCGCCGATGTCGCGCAGGCGTTCCAGCTCGTCGCCGTCGGGGAATTGCGTCTTGCGCTTGTCCTGTAAAAAATCCATGGCGCCGCGAAAGCTCTGGCGCAGTTTCGGGTCGTCCAGCGCGGCGCGGGCGCGCGCATGGAAATCGGCCGGCTTGACGAATTGCAGGGGCTTGGCGTTCATGGCTGCCCCCCTTCATGGGCGGACAAATCATCGATGATCAGTACCCACAGCCAGCGCGGGCCGTGCGCGCCATAGGCCAGCGTCTGCTGAATATCGGACGTTTTCGAGGGACCGGACACCAGCACCAGGTTGGCCGGCATGCCGTCCGCCCAGCGCTCGGCGCGCGCCGCCGCGTGCAAGTCCACGTGCAGGGTGCTCGCATACACGAGGCAGACATGCAGGGGTGGCGCCAGGGACACCGTGCGCGGCGTGGCCGCATCGGGTGCGATGACCAGGGTGCCCGTGGCGGCGATGCCGGAACGCGCGATGGTGAAACCCGCATCGACAGTGTCGAACAGTTCACTTTTCCACTGCGCCAGCGGACGCGTGAAAGACAGCGTCTCCACCGCAGGTGGCAAGGCGGCGCGCAAGGCCTGCCCTTCGGCGCTGCCGGTATCGAGCAGCAAACGGCGCACGCCGTGTTCACCGAGGCGCTGCGCCAGCAAGGCGGGCCAGGTGTCCACGCTCACGCAATCGACTTGCGCATGCGAGGCGCGCAAGGCGGCCTGCATGGCGGCGATCCTGTCCCGTGCCGGCAGCGGCGCTTGCGCGCGGCGTGCCAGGTAGTGCTGGTCGATGGCTGTATCGATGGCGTCCACCGCTTCCGGTGCGGCGGGCGCGGCGGCGCGCAAGCGCCCCAGCATGCGTTCGCGGGCGGTCAGGATCGCGCTCATGCCACGCCTCCCGTACGGCGCCACAGGAAGCTGGCCATATGCTCGACGGGTAGCGGCGCGCCCTGGTGCTGCGCGGCGTGGCCGATATTGAGCAGGCAGCCGCAGTCGGCCGAGACGAGCCGGTCGCAGCCCGTGGCGCAGGCCGAGGCGATCTTGTCGCTGACCATGGCGCCGGAAATATCGGGGTGCTTCAATGAAAACGTGCCGCCAAAGCCGCAGCATTCCGATTCGCGCTGGTGTTCGATGCGCGTCACGCCGGGCAAGGCGTCGACCAGGGCCACGCCGTGGATGCGCGTGCCCATCTCGCGGCGCGCACCGCACGAGGTATGCAGCACCACCGTTTCATCGGCCTGCGCGGCGGCACCCATGCCGGCAAGATCGAGCTTCAGCACGCAGACGAGAAATTCGCTCAGTTCATACACGCGTTCGGCCAGTTCTATCGCCTTCGGGCCGGCGACGGGGTCGTCCTGGAACAGCTGCGGCCAATGGTGGCGCATCATGCCGGCGCAGGAGCCGGAGGGCACGATCACGGGCCACGGCTGCGCAAACAGGTCGAGCTGGGCGCGGGCCACGGCGCGCGCCTGTTCCGGATTGCCGCTGCTGTAGGCGGGCTGGCCGCAGCAGCTCTGGCCGCGCGGATAATGCACCAGCAAGCCTTCCCGCTCCAGCAGGCGCACCGCGTCGAGGCCCGCCTGCGGCACGAACAGGTCGACCAGGCAGGTGGCGAACAGGTACACCTGCGGCGGTGGCGATGGATACTGGCGCGGCTGGCGCGGGTCTGGCTGCGGTTCTGGCGGCATGGCTGTGTCTCCCCGGCGCTCTGTGTGTTGCTGCGGCGCCGCTGTGTGTTGTTAAGAATGACCGGTTCACGCATAATTCCAGCTTCCGCGAGCCACTTCAAATTGCTCGGACCACTTTAAAACAACACCGGAAGACATCGATGGCGACAGGCATGCAAACGCGGGGCAGGGTCGAGATGGTGATGCGCAGGCTGGAGACCGCCCTGCTGGACGGCAGCTTGCCGGCGGGTGCGCAGCTGCCGGCCGAACGCCTGCTGGCGCAGCAATATGCAGTCTCGCGCAACACCGTGCGCGAAGCCGTGCAGCGGCTGGCGGCGCGGGGCCTCGTGCGCAGCCGGCGCGGTGCCGGCGTGTTCGTGACGGATCAATTGCGCACCGGCATGGCGTCGCCGTGGAGCCAGCTGGTGGCCGACCACCCGGCCCTGCGCGACGACATCCTCGAATTTCGCCGCGTGCTGGAAGGAGCGACCGCCTACTTTGCCGCGCAGCGGGCCAGCGGGGACGAGCGCGCGCAGATCATGGCGCTGCTGGGCGAGCTGGAACAGGCGCGCGCCAGCGACGACAAGCACGGCGAGGCGCAGGCCGACGCGCGGCTGCATGAAGTCATCGCGCAAGCGTCGCACAACACCATGTTTTTGCACTTGCACACCAGCATCATCGGCATGCTGCGCGAACACATCACCATCAACGGCACGGGCTTGCGCCAGCAGGATGACGCCACTTCGCTGCACCTGCTGTCGCAGCACCGCACCCTGTGCGTAGCGATCTGCGCCAGTCAGCCGGAAGAGGCGCGCACGGCCATGCAAAGCCACATCGATTTCGTGCGCACGCGCGTCACCAGTGATGACGATTGAGGCCACTGGTAGGACCAATATCTAGGATCAGTACCTAGGACCAGTACCTGCGCACAGCGGCGGCAAAAACTGCTAACATCGCGCGCCGCCCACTGATCCACCCTGCCATGACCGTCCTCGTCCACACCCATCCTCTGGTGCTCCAGCTGGAAAACGACTTGCTGCCCCTGTTCCGCGCCGCCCTGCCGCCACTTGCGGCCGCCGCGCCACGGGCGCTCGCCTCCGTCTTCGCCTTTTCCAGCGGCACGGCCAGCGCCTTCCAGGATTATCACTTCGGCATTTCCTGCCTGCTCGAAGACGTGCCCGATGATGCCCCGGAAGAAGTCGCGCTGCTGGTCAGCGTCACGGGCCTCGAGTCGGGTGCCCGGCTCAGCGCCCAGGTCGTCTGGGGCCAGCCATCGGGCCGGGTGGAAATGCAGGCCGAAGCGCTGGCAGATGACTTGCCAACCCTGCATGCCGCCCTGCCCGGCTTGCTGGCCGGCTTGCAACAGGCAGCCAGCCGGGGTGCACCAGCAAGATGACAGGTGCATGAAAAAGTGCCAGGAAACAACAACTTACGCTTTCCTGTACGCAACTTTGTTGACTTCCACTAGTCCCAGCCCCTATCCTTTCAGTTACGTTTGGTGAGAATGTGTGCATGTTCATGCGAGCATGCAGGCGGTATCGCCTTGTCTCTCAAAAAGTCCATTCCGCATTTTTATTGCAACCATCAGGGCAACGCGCCTGAACGGCCGCTGCCAGCAAATACGGAGCTGACTGCCATGCCATCGCACCACTATTTTCCTGCCACGTCCTTGCTCGGCTGCCTCCTGCTGCTGGCCGCCCTGCCCGTGCAGGCGCAGACCACGGACAGCCCCGCCGCCACCTTTACCGCCAATGCCAGTCTCACATCGCAATACATTTCGCGCGGCTTTCGCCAGACCTGGGGCAAGCCGGCGCTGCAGGCGGGGGCCGACTACGCGCACCCGAGCGGCTGGTCGCTGGGCACGTGGGCGTCCACCGTCAGCGACCGCTATATCGAGGATGCGACCATCGAATGGGACGTGTACGGCGGCTACAGCGGCACGGTCGGTGAACTCGGCTACAGCGTGCTGGCCTACTATTACAAGTATCCGGGCGCCGTCTACCGCGCCACGGGCGTGAAGTACGACTATGGCGAACTGTCGCTGGGCCTCAGCTACAAGATGCTGTACGCCAAGTACAACCATACCGTCACGCGGGATTTCTTCGGTATCAGCAATGCGCGCGGCACGGGCTACCTGGACGTGGGCGCGAATGTCGACCTGGGCAATGCCTGGACCTTGAATCTGCACGCCGGCAATGGCCGGGTGGCGGGCACGGGCAACGCCATGTGGAACTGGCGCGACGCCAAGATCGGTGTCACCCGGACCTTCGACGGCGGCTGGAGCGCCAGCGCCGCCGTCACGCGCGCCTGGGGTGCCACCGATGCCTACGACCATTACACCCTGGGCATCCCGAATGCGGCCGGCCAGTTCGACACGTCGAACCCCGCCGCGGCCACCTTCGTGCTGGCCATCAGCAAGACGTTCTAGGCGCGCCACCCGCGACGCCCATGACACCAATACCCCTCCCCATCAAGGAACAGCATCATGCAACTCTCACTGAACAGTAAAATCTGCGTCGCCGCCACCGCGCTCGCCATCCTCAGCCTGGGCGTCACGGCGGCCGTGATCGGCTACAAGAGCAGCGCCAGCGCCGAAGCGGCCGCGCTGGACCTGGCGCGCACGTCGGCGCGCGAAGTGGCGGGAGCATTGCAGGCGCGCATCGCCAGCAACCTGTCCAGCGTGTCCAGCCTGGCCGGCGCCATGCGCGGCACCAAAAGCGCCAGCCTGCCCCTGCAGCGCGAACAGATCAATGAACTGACCAAGGCGACGTTGATCAGTTCGGAAGACTTGCTGGGCTCGGCCGTGACGTGGGAGCCGAACGCGCTCGACGGCAAGGATGCGGATTTCGCCAACCAGAAGCCGTACTACGACGCCAGCGGCCGCTTCATGCCCTACTGGACGCGGGGCGCCGGCGGCAAGCTGCAAGTCGAACCCATCGTCTTCGACCCGAAACCGGGGGCCAACGACTGGTATGACGTGCCCAAGCGCACAGGCAAGACTTACTTTACAGAACCATACATCTACCCCGTCGATGGCAAGAATGTACTGATGGCCTCGCTGGTGGCGCCCATCATGATCGATGGCAGCTTCAAGGGCGTGGCCAGCGCCGACTTCATGCTTACGCGCCTGGCGAAAATCCTCGCCGACCTGAAAGTGATCGAGGGCGGCAAGCTGGCCCTGATCTCGAACGGCGGCCTGTACGCGAGCCACCCCGTGCCCGAGCGGCTGGGCAAGAAGGCCGACGACGTGCCGGCCGCCGGCCTGGAAAAGGTGCGCCAGGGCCAGCCGTATGAATACGAGGACGAGAAGGGCTACATCCATTTGCTGCAGCCGCTGCAGATCCACCCCGATATCGCGCCCTGGAGCGTGGAACTGAATTTCCCGAAAAGCGTGGCCACGGCCTCGGCGCGCGACCTGATGATCTACACCCTGATCGTCGCCCTGCTGTGCGCGGCGGCCACGGCCGGCATTCTGATCCTCGTCGTCAACCAGCTGACGCGTCCACTGCGTACCCTGGGCCGCACCATGACGGACCTGTCGAGCGGCGACGCCGATCTGCGCGTCAAGCTGGAAGTCAAGGGCACGGACGAGCTGGCCGTGATCGGCAAGGGTTTCAACGCCTTCGTGGAAAAGATCCACGCCGTACTGCTGCAAGTGCAAGCCAGCGCCGACAACGTGGCCCGCGCCAGCGCGGAAATTGCGCAAGGCAATAACGACCTGTCGGCCCGCACGGAACAGCAAGCCAGTTCGCTGGAAGAAACGGCCGCTTCGGTGGAAGAGCTGACGGGCACGGTCAAGGAAAACGCCGACCATGCGCGCCAGGCCAATCAACTGGCCGCGTCTGCATCCAGCGTGGCGCAAAAGAGCGGCGAAGTGGTCGGCAAGGTCATCGAGACGATGACGTCGATTAACGACTCGTCCAACAAGATCGTCGACATCATTTCGGTCATCGACGGCATCGCCTTCCAGACGAATATCCTGGCCTTGAACGCGGCCGTGGAAGCGGCGCGCGCGGGTGAACAGGGACGCGGTTTCGCCGTCGTCGCCACGGAAGTGCGCAACCTGGCGCAGCGCTCGGCGGCGGCCGCCAAGGAAATCAAGCTGCTGATCGACGATTCCGTCGGCAAGGTGGCGGCCGGCAGCAAGCTCGTCGACGAAGCGGGCGCCACCATGGAACAGGTAGTCGACAGCGTGCGCAAGGTGACCGCCATCATGGCCGACATCAGCGTCGCCACCACCGAGCAAAGCGACGGCATCGCCCAGGTCAACCAGGCGCTGGCGCAAATGGATGGCGTGACGCAGCAAAACGCGGCCCTCGTCGAGGAAGCGGCGGCCGCCGCCGAAAGCCTGCAGGACCAGGCCAGCCATTTGGCTAACGTGGTCAGCGTCTTCAAGCTGGGCGCACAGCAACAAACGACACCACCGGTGGTGCCGACGGCGACAAAAGCAGCGCCGCCGCCAGCCAAGCGCCTGAGCGTTGCCAAGCCGGCGCCCACGGAAAGAGCGCAGGCCAAGGCACCTGCTGGCGATGATTGGGAAGAGTTTTAAGCCTGTCTTGCCAGGCGGCTGCGAGTGCCCTTGATCTATATCAAGTCACGAATACATTCGGTGAGAATTGCCCCTGATCCATCCTTTTATACTGTTGCCGCGTCTACGGCACGCATGCTTGCCGGAATAAAAGGATGGAGCATGAAAAAATTCGTGGCAATATTCCTGACATCAAGCACGGCACTGCTGGCTGGCTGCGGCGGTGGCGGCAGCAGTGATCCAGGCAATTCCAATGCCGGCTCGACCCTGGCACCCTACGTCGGTACCTGGCAAGCGCCGTGCGACGAACATGAACGCCAGACCATGGTGGTCGCAGCCAAGGCCGATGGCAGCGGCGCGATGGAACTGACCTCCACCATCGAAACCTATCTCAAGACCGGCTGCAGCGGCATCTTGCTGGGCACGGAAACCATGACCGCAAAGATGAGCGCGACACCGGATGGCGTGGCCGATGTTCTCGTCAAGCTGACGGAAAACGGCGCCGCCAGCAACGTGCGCATCGACAAGCTGAATCTGTCCATGCCCGCCTATGCCTTCAACGTCACGGGACCTGGCGTGCAATACGTGAAGAAAGATGGCAAACAGCAATGGTGCATCGAATATGACGGCGGCTCCACCTGCCTGCTCGACGAAGGCATGCGCCCGGCGCAAACCATCAAAGGCGGCATCCTCTTGCGCGACAACAAGCTCTACACCTTCTCGCATAACGGCACCAGCTATGAGCCCGACATGCTGTACGTAAAAAAATAAGCGCGTGACTGGCTGCGGGGTCCATGGCCCTGCAGCTTCACGGCCTCGAGCCCGTCAGCGAGGGTAGGTGTAGAATCGAACGGACATTGCAAAAGCAGAAAGCCATCCTGTTAAAAAAGGAGCTTGCCATGTCGACCCACGCTTTCTCCCTGCCATCCGACGCCGCGCTGGCCACCCTGCTGCAGCCACAGGATAGCGCCTTCACCCCCATCGACGGCTTGCGGCGCCTGCACGACGCGGGCCTGGACCAGCTGCCCCTGCCCGGCCACGGCGCCACCCTGCGGCGCTGGCAAATGCTGGCCGCCATCGCCGCCATCGACCTGTCCCTGCTCAAGCTGTATGAAAGCCATACCGATGCGCTGGCCATCATGGCGGAAATCGACGGCCCCGGTGCGCCGGCCGGCAGCCGCTGGGGCGTGTGGTGCGCGGAGCTGCCGGGCGCGCGCGTCACGCTGCAGCAAACGGCGGATGGCCGCCATGTGCTCGATGGCCGCAAGGCATGGTGTTCCGGTGCGAGTGACCTCAGCCATGCATTGATCAGCTGCTGGAACGCCGAGGGCCAGGCTTGCCTTGCCTCCGTGGCGCTGTCGCAGCCGGGCGTGCACGTCACCGATGAAGGCTGGCACGCCGTCGGCATGGCGGCCTGCGACAGCGTCGACGTGAGCTTTTCCGCCGCGCGCGCCTTCCCCGTGGGCGCACCGGGCGCCTACCTGGAACGCCCCGGCTACTGGCATGGCGGCGCGGGCATCGCGGCCGCCTGGTATGGTGCGGCCTGCGCCATCGCCGGCCACCTGCATGTGCGCGCGCAGCATGCCGCCCCCGATCCTGTGCGCCTGGCGCAACTGGGCCAGATCGACTGCGCCTTGCGCGCGGCCGGCGCCCTGCTGCGCGAAGGCGCCGCCGAGATTGACGCGCATCCGCAACGCGATGCGATGGCCCTGGCGCTGCGCCTGCGCCTGGCCGTGGAAGACGCGGCCCCCCTGGTCCTGCACCTGACCACGCGCGCGCTGGGCGCCGGTCCCCTGTGCCGCGATACCCATTTCGCGCGCCTGGCGGCCGACCTGCCCGTGTTCCTGCGCCAGAGCCATGCGGAACGCGATCAGGCCGTGCTGGGCGGCATCGTCGCCGGCGCGCAAGAACATCCGTGGATGCTGTAACGCGCGCGGGCAAAAAAATCGCCGGACCGGATGGATTCCGGGCCGGCGATCAGCGCTAACTTGGCCAGGTGATTACTTGAGCGGCATGGCGATGCCGAACATCACCGACTGGGTACGCCCGCTCTCCATATTCAGATTGCTGTTGTAGTCGACGGTGATGGTCATGCCGTTCGACAGCAGCAGCTTGACGCCCAGGCCCGCCGCCCAGTTGCCCGTCTGCTGCGGCACCGTGCGGATCACGTACACGGGGCCGTCGGCCGCCAGGTCGGCATAGGCCAGGCGCGCATCATCGGCGCCCTGGAACTGGTGGCGGTATTCGAGCCGCGCGCGCGGGAACCACGTGCCCAGGCCGCCCACATAGATGCCTTCGGCCCGCACGCCGAGCGCGCCGATGCGCGAACGCACGGTCTGCTTGAAGTAGCTCAGGGCATTGATGCCCGCCGCCTTTTCCGTGTACGGATCGAGCTTGGCCGACATCAGTTCCACGCGGCCGTAGGGCGACCACATCCAGGTGTCCTGGCGCATCTCGATGCCGCCGACCAGCGCACCGAACACCTGCTTGCCGTCGCGCTCGCCCGTGGCGAAACCGCTGCCATCGCTCAGGTAGCGCGACGCATCGTACTGCAAGGTGCCGTAGCCGAGCACACCGTCAAGGAAGACGCCTTTGCTCGGACGCAGGCTGCCATACACGGCCGCCACGGCGCTGTCGGCCGTGCTGCGGCTGCCGTTCTGGCCCACGTCGCTGCGGTCATGACTGAAGCCGGCGCCCACGCCCACGGTCGCCAGGTCGCTGAGGCGGTAATCGCCGCCCACGCTCACGCCGTTGGTGCGGAAGCGGAAGCCCGTCTCGCGGCCGTTCACATAGTGCTGGCCGAAGTCGACCGCGCCACCGAGCCACAGAGACAAGGCCTGCTTCTGCGTGTCGGGCTTTTGCGGCATGTCCGGCAAGCCGCTGGTGGCGCCGCTGACGTCGGCCTGCTGCCGCGCATCGCTGCTGAAACCGGCGTCACTCGGACGCAAGGCCGCCTTGCGCATGAATGGTTTGACGGCCGTGCCGAACACGCGGTCCGCTTCGTCCGCCTGCCAGCGCGCCAGCGCCGCCGTCGGGTTGCCGCTGTCGTTCGGCGGCGTCAGGCTCAGGCCAAAGCTCGACCTTCCCCAGCCGTCGCCATGCAGGCTTTCCAGACGCTGCGTGAAGTTCGACAACTGCGCGCTGGCGAAACGCCGCGCCGCATCGGCTTGCGCCGCCTGCAGGCCGATCACTTCCGGATCGACCGACGGGTCGCGCCGCGCCGTCACCGTCACGTTGACCACGCCCGGTTTCGAGGTGGCAAAGGCATTGCTCAGGGTGTAGCTGACGACGGCCGCGCCGGCGAACTTGCCCGAGGCCGCAAAGCTCAGCTGGTACGACGGCTTGCCGGCCGTGCCCACGTCGCGCACCACCACCTTGCCCGCTTCGGCCGGTGCCACGCTCAGGATATTCGCCGCCGTGAACGGGCCGCCCGTGGCGCCCGCCGTCAGGTCGACAGTGACCGTCAGGCCCGCCACCACCGTGGCGCTCTGGCTGAGCACTTGCGGCATCGGGTTGACGCTGATGCTGGCCTTGATCGGCGCCGAGGTGCCGAACACGTTCGACAGTGTGTAGCCGATGCTGATGTCGCCGCTGCTATCGGCGCCGGGCGTGTAGACGATATTCAGCCCGCTGACCACCGCCGTGCCGCTGGCTGGCGGCGTCGTGATGGCCACCGAAGTGAACGGGCCGCCCGTGGCGCCTTCCGTCACGTTCAGGGTGACCGGCGTGCCGGCCAGGACCGTGGCCGTCTTCGCCACCGGAACGGGGACAGGCTGCGGCGCCACCGTCACGCTGACCGTCGCCGGCGCGGAAGTGCCGCCCGGGCCCGTCGCCGTGTAGCTGAAGGCGTCGGGACCGAAGTAGTTGGCATTCGGCACATACGTCACCTTGAACGCGAGATTGCCGCCGCCCGCCGCACCGCTCGACACCACCGTGACGGTCCCATGCTGCGGCGGCGTGACGATGGTCACTGCCGTGATCGGGCTGCCATCCGTGGAAGCGATGGTCAGGCTCACTTCCTGGTTGGCCGAGGTCGTCGCCGTTTCATTGGGCACCGGCGGCGGCGCCTGGTTCACCAGCAGGGTCAACGCCTGCTGCACCGTGAACTGGTTGGCATCCTTGGCTTGCAGGGTAAAGGCATAACTGCCCGCCACCGTCGGCGTGCCGCTGACGATGCCGGTCGCCGCATCGAGCACCAGGCCGGTGGGCAAGGCGCCGCCACTCACGGAGTAGGCATATGGCGCGACGCCGCCCGCGGCCGTGAAGGTCTGGCTGTAGGCGTCGCCGACACGGATGGCCGCCAGGCTGGCTGGCGTCAGGGTCAGGACCGGTGCGGCGACGGCCAGCGTGTAGCTGTTGGTCGCGCTGAACGGCGCGCCCACACCCGTGCTGCTGTCCGTGACCGTGATGCTGAACGGGAAGCTGCCCGTCACATGCGTCGTGCCGGACAGCAGGCCACTGCTGGACAGGCTCAGGCCAGCCGGCAAGGCGCCAGCACTGATGGCATAGATGTATGGCGCGGCGCCGTTCGCAGCCGTCACGGTCTGGCTGTAGGCCACCCCTACGGTTGCCGCGGGCACGGTGCCTGGCGCAATCGTCAGGGTGGGTGCGCCGACCGTGATCGTCACGGTGGCCGGCGCCGAGGTACCGACGATATTGGTGGCCGTATAGGTGAAACTGTCTGCCCCGCCGTAACCTGGCGTCGGCGTATAGGTGATGCTGTTGCCGCTGGCGCTAGCCGTGCCGTGCGAAGCGCCGGTGGCGATGGCCACCGAGGTCGCCGCGCCGCCGCTCAGGTTAAGGGGGATCGCGTTGGCGCTGCTGCCGTAGGCCACCGTGGCGCTGACGGCGCCGGCAACCGGTGCACCGAAATAGGTGAATTGATCGGCCGCGCCGGTGGCGCTAGTACCGCCCACCGTGGTCACGCGCACGTTGACCGTGCCCGCGCTGCCTGCCGGCGCCGTCGCCGTGATCTGCGTGGCGCTGTTGACGGTAAAGCCGGTGGCCGCCGTGGCGCCGAAAGTCACGGCCGTCGTGCCGCTAAAGTTCGAACCGGTGATGATGACGGTCGTGCCGCCGGTGGCCGGACCCGTGGTCGGCGAAATGCTCGTGACCGCCGGTGCCGCCACATACGTATATTGATCCGCCGCGCTGGTGGCGCTGGTGCCGCCTGCCGTGGTCACGCGCACGTCCACCGTGCCCGTGCCCGCGGGCGCCGTCGCCGTGATCTGCGTGGCGCTGTTGACCGTAAAGCCCGTCGCCGCCGTGGCGCCGAAGGTCACCGCCGTCGTGCCGCCAAAGCCTGTGCCGGTGATGGTGACGGTGCCGCCGCCGGTGGCCGGGCCCGTCGTGGGCGAAATGCTCGTCACCGTCGGCGCTGCCGCATAGGTGTACTGGTCCGCCGCGCCGGTGGCGCTGGTGCCGCCCGTCGTGGTGACGCGTACATCGACCGTGCCGCTGCCGCTCGGTGCCGTCGCCGTGATCTGCGTGGCGCTGTTGACCGTGTAGCCAGTCGCTGCCGTGGCACCGAAGGTCACCGCCGTGGCGCCCGTAAAGCCCGTGCCCGTGATGGTGACGCTCGTGCCGCCGGCGGTAGGACCTGCCGTGGGCGAAATGCCGGTGACCGTCGGCGCAGGAATATACGTGAACTGGTTGGCGGCATCGGTGGCGCTGGTGCCGCCAGCTGCGGTAACGGTCACGTTCACGGTACCGGCACTGCCGGCTGGCGACGTGGCGGTCATGGTCGTGGCATTGACGACGGTAACGGCGACGCCATTGTTGGCGCCAAACTTCAGCGCCGTGACGCCTGTAAAGCCGGTACCGGTAATTGTGACGGCCGTGCCGCCAGAGGCTGGGCCGGACGCGGGCGTCACGCCGGTGATGGTCGGCGGCGGCTGGGCGTTGATCACCATGGAATAGCTGCGCGACGTGTTGTACGGTCCGTTGCCGCCCGTGACATCGGTCGATTTGATCACAAAGTTATAGGTACCCAGGGCGGTGGGCGTGCCCGACAACAAGCCACTGGATGACAAGTTCAGGCCCGCTGGCAAAGCGCCCGACTCCACCACATACGTATAGGGCTCGGTGCCATTTGCGGTCGACATCTGCTCGCTATACGGCGTCGCCAAGCCTCCCGCCGTCAGGACGGTAGGCGTGATGGACAGGATCGGTATGGCGACCGTCACGGAATAGTTCTTGATGACCACCTGCGGCGTGCCTGCGGTCGCATCGGTGACCTTGATGCCAAAGGCAAAGGAGCCGGTAGCCTTCACAGTACCGGAAATCACGCCGCTCGACGACACGGTGATGCCAAGGGGCAAAGTGCCGGAATCCAACGCGTAATTGTAGGGAGCCGCGCCGCCGCTCGCCGACATAGCCTGGCTGTAAGGTGTGCCGATCACGGGCGCCGTCAAACTGCCCGGCGACACAGTGAATGCATTAGCAGCGGGCAAGACGGTCACATTAAAGGTGATCTCTCCTTGCGACTCATCGAGCAGCACAAACGTATCGGACAGCGCGCCATCACCATTATTGGTATAGGTTGCCTTGTTATCCTGATTGTTGGTGAGACCGGTAATCGTGCCGTGCAATGCTGTCGCGCCATTATCGTTCAGGCCGAAGGTGTTGCAGCTCGACAGGTCGATGACATACGAAGCGCCCGAGGCGACGGTAAAACTCTGCGGGGTAGGACAGATAAGGCTCGGACCTGCCGCCAGCGCGGGAGTCACACCGAACGCCAGCATCACCAAGCACAGCGCAGCGAACCACTGCCCGAGACGGCAAGCTAACGACGTCACGCTGGCGCCGCGATCCGACATTCGCCTCTGATTGACAGCAAACAAGGCGGGCAGGAAAGCATGTGCCGGGCGGCCGATGATGTCGTTGCAAATACGCGACATAGTTTCTCCAATACAGAGTTTTTCAGACAAAAATGAAGGTGATTTCAGGCCGTCAGCGCTGCCCATTCCGGGCTCTTCTACAGTGCCAACATATGTTGACGCTTGCCATATGACAACGTATGCTACTCCGAGATTTCAATAAAGTAACTATAACAAAAAGGGTTTTTTAAAACGCAACATTGATTGCAAATGGAAAATATTATTCGTTTGCCATTGAGCTGCATTCCAACCGTGGGAGAACGATGATGGCTGATGTGTATCTAGGACAAATCATGATGGGCGGCTTCAATTTTGCGCCGCGTGGCTTTGCAGCATGTAACGGGCAATTGCTGCCCATTGCGCAGAATCAGGCGCTGTTTGCACTGCTGGGTACCGCTTACGGGGGGAACGGCAGTACTACCTTTGCCTTGCCTAACTTGCAAGGCTGTACCCCGGTTGGCGCGGGTGCTTCGGCCGATGGCGCGTGGCAACCATCGCCATACCAGACCGGTACGCGGGCGGGGCAGGAGACTGTCACCTTGCTAGCGACCCAAATTCCGCCGCACACGCATGCGGCCAATGCGGTGACGACGCCCGGCACCTCGAAAAACCCCACCAATACCCTGTTTGGCGGCAGTGGCGCGGAATCCATCTACGGTTCGGCGGGACCGCAAGTGACCCTGTCCAGCCAGACCTTGGCGTTGTCCGGCGGCAACCAGGCGCATCCCAACATGCAGCCGTTCTCGGTCATCAACTTCAATATCGCCTTGAGCGGTATCTTCCCGTCGCGCAACTAACGAATCCGCCACTTCTTACGGAGCATAGTCATGACCACACCCTATGTCGGCGAAATTCGCCTGTTTGCCTTTCCCCGCATTCCCAGCGGCTGGTTCGCCTGCGACGGCAGCCTGAAATCGATCGCCGAGAATGAAGTCCTGTTCACCCTGCTGGGCACCACCTACGGCGGCGACGGCGTCAACACCTTCGCCGTGCCCGACCTGCGCGGCCAGGTTCCCCTGCACATGGGTACCGGCATCGGCCTGAGCAATCGCCCCCTCGGGCAACGAAGCGGCAGCGAATCGGTGACCCTTCTGCCGACCCAGCTTCCTTTGCATACGCACCCGTTCAGTGTGAACAGCACCCTGGCGACCTCGAACGTGCCGGCGGCCAACCTGCTGCTGACTGCCCCGTCGAATAACGACAAGATGTACACGAGCGACCTGACCGGCCTGACCGCCTATGCACTGGCACCGGCCTCCACGGGCGCGACAGGCGGCAACCTGCCGCACGAGAACACCATGCCAACCCTGACAGCGTCATTTTGCATCGCATGGGCAGGCATTTTCCCATCGCCGCAATAACAGCCGGCACGCAAGCGCAGCCCCTAAAATCGATCAGGAGAACCTACCGTGACCTCACCATACCTTGGCGAAATACAAGTCTTCGGCTTCAATTTCACACCCTACGGATGGGCCAGCTGCAATGGCGCCACCCTGCAAATCCAGCAATATTCCGCCCTGTTTGCCTTGATCGGCACGCAGTATGGCGGCAATGGGACCACGACCTTCCAGTTGCCCAACTTCACGGGACGCGCGCCGTGCAGCCAGGGCCAGGGGCCGGGCCTGACACCGCGCGTGATGGGCGAGACCTTCGGCACCAACAGTGTCACCTTGAACGCCACGGAAATGCCGAACCACGCCCACCAACTCAATGTGTACCGCCAGCCCACCGCCGCCCTGCAGCACAACACACCGCTTCCGGGCGATGGCTTGATTGCCCTTGGCGGCACGTCCGCGTTCGTGCCGGCAACGCCACCCAATGTATCGCTGTCGCCGACCGCGATCGGCACTGCCGGTGGCGGCCAGTCGCACGAAAACCGCCAGCCGATGCTGGCGTTGAATTTCTGCATCGCGCTGCAAGGCGAATTCCCGTCTTTTGATTAAGCTGGATTCATCCAGGCAGGCGGCGCCATCGCGGCGCCGCCCTGTCCTTCTCGCGTACTGGCCTCAGTTGAACACGGCCTGGTACAGAAAGCCGTGGCTGTCACGCGCCACCGGCACCAAAAAGATACCCACCTCGCCAAACGCCTCATGCTGCATCTGGAAGATTTTCTGGCTGAACAGGATGGGCGAGCTATGGTGAAACAGCAGACTGAACGGCTTGCGCATCAATCCCTCCAGGGTCGCTGACGGCAGCGGCTGCACTTCCTTCAGGACAAAGGCGGCGTTGCCGTCACTGGCCGCAATAAACGTCTCGTTGACGCGCGCGGCAAAATGTTCGATGGTCAGGACAGTCATCATTCCAGGCATTCCATTCCGTAAGCAGTGTGGTGAAGACGATGCCTGATTCTAATGGAATCATTGCTGTCCCGACACGGCAATGATATGAAAAAACAGACGCCACATGCACTGCGGGGCGGAAGCAAGCTGCTCCCGCCCCGCGGCGTCACTCCCTTTATTCGCAGCGCTACCTGAGCGGCATGGCGATACCGAACATCACCGACTGGGTACGTCCGCTCTCCATACTCAGATTGCTGTTGTAGTCGACGGTGATGGTCATGCCGTTCGACAGCAGCAGTTTCACGCCCAGGCCCGCCGTCCAGTTGCCCGTCTGCTGCGGCACCGTGCGGATCACGTACACGGGGCCGTCGGCCGCCAGGTCGGCATAGGCCAGGCGCGCATCATCGGCGCCCTGGAACTGGTGGCGATACTCGAGCCGCGCGCGCGGGAACCACGTGCCCAGGCCGCCCACATAGATGCCCTCGGCCCGCACGCCGAGCGCGCCGATGCGCGAACGCACGGTCTGCTTGAAGTAGCTCAGGGCATTGATGCCTGCCGCCTTTTCCGTGTACGGATCGAGCTTGGCCGACATCAGTTCCACGCGGCCGTATGGCGACCACATCCAGGTTTCCTGGCGCATCTCGATGCCACCGACGAGCGCGCCGAACACCTGCTTGCCGTCGCGCTCGCCCGTGGCGAAACCGCTGCCATCGCTCAGGTAGCGCGATGCGTCGTACTGCAAGGTGCCGTAGCCAAGCACGCCATCGAGGAAGACGCCCTTGCTCGGACGCAGGCTGCCATACACGGCTGCCACGGCGCTGTCGGCCGTGCTGCGGCTGCCGTTCTGGCCCACGTCGCTGCGGTCATGGCTGAAACCGGCGCCCACGCCCACGGTCGCCAGGTCGCTGAGGCGGTAGTCGCCGCCCACGCTCACGCCGTTGGTGCGGAAGCGGAAGCCCGTCTCGCGGCCGTTCACATAGTGCTGGCCGAAGTCGACCGCGCCACCAAGCCACAGAGACAAGGCCTGCTTCTGCGTGTCGGGCTTTTGCGGCATGTCCGGCAAGCCGCTGGCGGCACCGCTGACGTCCGCCTGCTGCCGCGCATCGCTGCTGAAACCGGCGTCACTCGGACGCAAGGCCGCCTTGCGCATGAATGGTTTGACGGCCGTGCCGAACACGCGGTCCGCTTCGTCCGCCTGCCAGCGCGCCAGCGCCGCCGTCGGGTTGCCGCTGTCGTTCGGCGGCGTCAGGCTCAGGCCAAAGCTCGACCTTCCCCAGCCATCGCCATGCAGGCTTTCCAGACGCTGCGTGAAGTTCGACAGCTGCGCGCTGGCGAAACGCCGCGCCGCATCGGCTTGCGCCGCCTGCAAGCCGATCACTTCCGGATCGACCGACGGGTCGCGCCGCGCAGTCACCGTCACGTTGACCACGCCCGGTTTCGAGGTGGCAAAGGCATTGCTCAGGGTGTAGCTGACGACGGCCGCGCCGGCGAACTTGCCCGAGGCCGCAAAGCTCAGCTGGTACGACGGCTTGCCGGCCGTGCCCACGTCGCGCACCACCACCTTGCCCGCCTCGGCCGGTGCCACGCTCAGGATATTCGCCGCCGTGAACGGACCGCCCGTGGCGCCCGCCGTCAGGTCGACAGTAACCGTCAGGCCGGCCACCACAGTCGCGCTCTGGCTGAGCACTTGCGGCATCGGATTGACGCTGATGCTGGCCTTGATCGGCGCCGAGGTGCCGAACACGTTCGACAGTGTGTAGCCGATGCTGATGTCGCCGCTGCTATCGGCGCCGGGCGTGTAGACGATATTCAGCCCGCTGACCACCGCCGTGCCGCTGGCAGGCTGCGTCGTAATGGCCACCGAAGTGAACGGGCCGCCCGTGGCGCCTTCCGTCACGTTCAGCGTGACAGATCCGCCGGGCTCTGCCGTTGCAGTCTTGACGACGGGGACTGGCGGGGGCAATGGCGCCACCGTCAGGCTGACGACAGCCGGTGCCGACGTGCCGCCCGGGCCCGTTGCCGTGTAGGCAAAGCTATCCGCACCGAAGTAGTCGGCATTCGGCACATACGTCACCTTGAAGCTGGCGCCGGCGGCGGCACGCGCCATGCGTGCAGCTGCGCCCGTCGTCGTCACCGTGACGCGGCCATGCTGCGGCGGCGTGACAATGGTGACATCCGTGATCGGGCTGCCGTCGGTGGAAGCGATATTCAGGCTCACTTCCTGATTGGCCGGCGTGGAGGCCGCTTCATTGGCCACCGGTGGCGGCGCCTGGTTCACCAGCAGGGTCAAGGCTTGCTGCACGGTGAACTGATTGGCATCCTTGGCCTGCAGGGTGAAGGCATAGCTGCCCGCCACGGGCGTGCCGCTCAGCACGCCCGTGGCGGCATCGAGCGCCAGGCCGGCAGGCAAGGTGCCGCTGGCCAGCGTGTACGCATACGGTGCGACACCGCCTGCCGCCGTGAACTGCTGGCTGTAGGCTTCGGCGATGCGGATGCCGGCCAGGCTGGCCGGCGTCAGGGTCAGGGTCGGCGCGCCGACCGCCAGGGTGTAGCTGCGGGTCGCGCTGAATGGCGCCCCCACGCCCGTGCTGCTGTCAGTCACCTTGACGGTGAAGGCGAAGTTGCCGGCCACGTTCGTCGTGCCCGACAGCACACCAGTGGCGGCGTTCAGGCTGAGGCCAGCAGGCAAACTGCCGACACTGACGCTGTAGGCATACGGCGCCGTGCCGCCCGCCGCCGTGATGGCGGCGCTGTAAGCGGTTCCCGCCGTCGAACCTGGCAGGCTCGGCAAGTTCAGGCTCAGCGTGGGCGACGACACGGCCAGGGTATAGCTTTGCGCGCCGGCGAACTGGTGTGCGTCCTGCGCCTGCACGGTCAAGGTGAAGCTGCCGGCCGCCGTTGGCGTACCGCTGAGCAAACCGCCGCTGCTCAGGGTAAGGCCTGCCGGCAGGCTGCCACTCGTGACCGTATAAGCATACGGGCCGACGCCACCGGCAGCTGTCAGCTGCTGGCTGTACGCCGTGGCCGCCGCCGCTGCCGGCAAGGTGCCCGGCGTGAGCGTAATCACCGGTGCGGCAATCGTCAAGGTATAGCTGTTGGTCGCGCTGAACGGCGCGCCCACACCCGTGCTGCTGTCGCTGGCGCGCAGGCTGAAGCTGAAACTGCCAGCCACATTCGCCGTACCCGACAGCACGCCCGTGGCGGTGTTCAGGCTCAAGCCGGCAGGCAAACTGCCGGCGCTGACGCTGTAGGCGTATGGCGCCGTGCCGCCTGCCGCCGTGACGGTGGCGCTATATGGCGTTTCCGCCGTTGCATTGGGCAAGCTCGCCGGCGTCAGGCTGACAGTGGGCACGCCCACGGTAATGCTCACGGTGGCCGGTGCCGACGTGCCGATACCGTTGCTGGCCGTGTAGGTAAAGCTGTCCGGCCCGACGTAGCCTGCCGTCGGCGTATAGGTGATGCTGGTGCCGCTGGATGTCGCCGTGCCGTGGCTGGCGGCAGATGCCACAGCCACCGAGGTTGCCGCGCCGCCGCTCAGGTTAAGCGTGATCGGGTTAGCGCTGCTGCCATACGCCACCGTGGCGCTCACATTGCCGGCAACGGGCGCACCGGCAGCCACCGTGCCGGAATAGGCGCGTGAGCCGGAGTATGGGCCGGCGCCGGTGCTGCTGTCGGTGGCGGTGACGGTAAAGCTGTACGCTCCGGCCGCCGTGGGCGTGCCGGACAAAGTGCCGTCCGGCGCCAGGTTCAAGCCCCCAGGCACGCTGCCGGCAGTGACGGCATAGCTATATGCTGCCGTGCCGCCGGTCGCCGTGATGCCCTGGCTGTAGGCCACACCCACTGTCGGCACCGGCAGGGTCGCTGGCGCGATACTGATCGTCGGCGCCGCCACCGTCATCGAATAGGCTTGCGCGCCCGAATATGGGCCGCTGCCTGTCGAACTGTCCGTGGCGCGCACGGTGAAGTTGAAGGTACCGCCCGCCATTGGCGTACCCGACAGCAGACCGGTGGACGTATTCAGACTCAACCCGGCCGGCAAGGCGCCGGCGCTGATGGCGTAAGTGTATGGCGCGCCGCCGTTCGCGGCCGTCACGCTTTGGCTGTAGGCCGCCCCCACGCTTGCCGCCGGCACGGTGCTTGGCGCAAGCGTGATGGTCGGTCCGCTGACCGTGATCGTCACGGTGGCCGGCGTCGAGGTGCCGATGCCGTTCGATGCCGTGTAGGTAAAGCTGTCCGTCCCGCCGTAACCTGCCGTCGGCGTATAGGTGATGCTGGTGCCGCTGGCCGTCGCCGTGCCGTTGCTGGCAGCGGACGCCACGGCCACGGACGTTGCCGCGCCGCCGCTCAGGTTCAGCGTGATCGGGTTGGCGCTGCTGCCGTAGGCCACCGTGGCGCTGACATTGCCGGCAACGGGCGCACCGGCAGCCACCGTGCCGGAATAGGCGCGTGCGCCGGAGTATGGTCCGGCGCCGGTGCTGCTGTCGGTGGCGGTGACGGTAAAGCTGTAGGCCCCGGCCGCCGTGGGCGTGCCGGACAGGGTGCCGTTCGCCGCCAGGGTCAAGCCTGCGGGCAGGCTGCCGGCCGTTCTGGCATAGGTGTACGTGCCGGCTCCGCCGCTGGCGGCAATCGTTTCGGTATAGGCAACGCCGGCTGTCATCGCCAGCAGGGTCGTCGGCGCGATGGCGATGGTGGGCGCGGCGACCGTCAGCGTATAGGCGCGCGTGCCATTGACGGCCAGCGAGTCCGTGGCGCGCACGGTGAAGTTGAAGGTGCCGCCCGCTGTCGGCGTACCCGACAGCACACCGCCGCCACTCAAACTCATGCCCGCCGGCAAGGCGCCCGCGCTGACCGCGTAGGTGTATGGCGCCGCGCCACCCGTCGCCGTCAAGGTTGTCGTCGAGTAAGGCTGGGCCACCGTGGCATTCGGCACGGTGGCCGGTGCCAGCACGATGGCGGACGTGATCGTGACGTTGTACACGATGGGCTGCCCCACGTCGTCCCTGACGGTAAACGTGTCCGAGGTCGCACTGAGATTGGTATTCCGGTAGCGCACGGCATTCGTGGCATTCGAATCTTCCAGCGTGCCATGGAGCGGCGCCACCAGGGTGCCCGTCAGGCCGAACTGGGAGCAAGGCGCATTGGTGTAATCCTCATAATACTCGCCCCCCGCGACGATGCTGACGGCGCGCGGACTCGGGCAGGTACTGGCGGCGGAAGCCTGGTGCGACCACAGGGACAGCAAGACAAACAGCAGGGCTCCCGCCAGGCGCGTCAGCCACAATCGCGCCAGCATCTGGACAGCAGGTGTGCCAGGGTCTCCGGCAACGAGACAATCAACACCGCTGACAGGCGTGGATAGCCATCCAAATTTCGTGAAATTTAGAAACATTTGTCTTCCCTCGATACATTTATCCTGGCGCTGGGCCTTGTACGGATAACGGTCATGGCAACCCTGCATGCCGATGACAGCGACCGTCAACAGGACTGAAGATGGCTTCCCAGCATGGTTGAAACTTGCTTTACGTCAATCCATGCTACTACGACTTACAAGGAAAGCAATTCCAAAAATATTATCAAATAGGGAAGTTTTTTAACGAAAAACAATTATTGTTGAAATGATGTATTTATTAACAACAAATGAGAAAAAGAAAGCCTTTGGAAGGTGGGATTGACCCATTCGACGTGTGTTATGCCCGCCGCTCATCGGCGACGGCCACAGCGAACCGTCCTTGCGCACCCCAAAGTCAGTTGTACGCACGCAACGCCGGAGACTGTCATCTTGCAAGCCACCCGCCCATAATTTCTTGTCGGCGGGCAGTATGGCCTGCCAGGCTGGGTGCCTGGCAGGCCGTGCCACCTGGTGGCAGCTTTACTGCATCGCTTGCGGCAGGCCCGGCGCGAACTCGGCGCCATGCTTGACCTGCGCCGTGGACGCCTTCAGGGTGGCGCCAATTGGTTCGGCGCGGCCAGACAGGCATTGCCCCAGGAAGTTCTCCGTCACCGCATTGAAGGCGATGTTGTTGACGGGCCGGGCAAAACCATGGCCCTCATCGGGGAACAGCACATACGTGACGGGAATATTCTTCGCCGCCATGGCCGCCACGATCTGGTCCGATTCGGCCACGTTCACGCGCGGGTCGTTGGCGCCCTGGCCAATCAGCAGCGGGCGCTGGATGTTTTGCGCAAAGTTCAGCGGCGAGCGCTCCTTCAGCAGCGCCTTGCCCTCTTCCGTCGTCGGGTCGCCCATGCGCTTGTAGAACTGCTGCTTGCCCGCTTCCCAGTACGGCGGGATGGTTTGCAGCAGGGTAAACAGGTTGGACGGGCCGACGATGTCGACGCCGCAGGCAAACGTCGTCGGCGTGAACGCCATGCCGGCCAGGGTGGCGTAGCCGCCATACGAACCGCCCATGATGGCCACCTTGTCGGCCGTGGTCACGCCGCTCTTGACTGCCCACTGCACGGCGTCGAGCAGGTCGTCATGCATCTTGCGGCCCCACTGCAGGTCGCCGGCCGAAATGAATTGCTTGCCAAAACCCGTCGAGCCGCGGAAGTTCACCGACAGCACGGCATAGCCGCGGTTGGCCAGCCACTGGTGGTAGCCGTTGTAGCCATAGGTGTCGCGCGCCCACGGGCCGCCGTGCACCAGCAGCACCATCGGCACCGCCTGCGTGGCCTTGCCGTCGGCCGTCGCCTTCGACGCCTGCGGCAAGGTCAGGTAGGACACCAGAGTCAGGCCGTCGCGCGCCTTGAGTTGCTGCGGATACATGGGCACCAGCGGCGCGCCTTCCAATTCCGGCCGGGTCACATACAAACGCGTGAGCTTTTTGGTCTTGCGCTCGTACAGCCAGCTCGATGGCGGCGCCGTGACGGCATCGACGGACACCAGCCACTTGTCGTCGGCATCCGTGCGCGACGTCACTGTGAACTGGCCCTTCGTGTTTTTCTTCAGGAAGGCCAGGTCGGCTTTCAGGTCGTTCGTCAGCGGCAGATATTCCTGCTGCAGATAATTGACCGTATACGCCTGCACCTGGCCCGTGCGCGTGTCGTACAGCGCATCGGCGATGTCGGAGCGCTGGTCTTGCGCCACGACCGTGCTCTTGCCGCTGGCCACGTCTTGCGCCAGCAGCGCCGAAGTATTGCGGCCGCGCGAATCGGTCCAGTACAGGGTCTTGCCGTCGACCGTAAACCCCAGCGGCGCCGTGGTCTGCGAGTCTTCCAGGCCCACCTCGGCCAGCGGCGTGCTCTCGACCTTGCCATCCGTCAGGCGGAAATACTGCATGCCGCCATCGGCGCGCGCCTTGCTGGCGACGCGCAAATTGAGCAACTCATCGGCCAGGTAGCCGCCATAGCCATCGTTCTGCTGCACCAGGGTCAGCTTGCCGCTGGCCAGGTCGAGGCTGTACACGTCGTGCCAGCGCGCATCGCGGTTATTGATGCCGACGAGGATGCGGTCCTTCACCTTGCTGCTGATCTGGACGATCCGCACGCGCGTCTTCTCGAACGGCGTGTAGCTGATCTGCTTGCCGCTCGCCACGTTCACGCCGTACAGGAGGAAATTCTCGTCGCCGCCCTTGTCCTGGATAAACAGCAGGGTCTTCGAATCGGGCGACCAGAAGCTGCTGCGGATGGGCCGCACTTTTTCTTCCGTCAACGGACGCGCCTGCGCCAGGTCATTGGCCGGCGCCACCCACACATTGAGCACGCCATCGCGCGGCGCGATCCACGACAGCCACTGCCCATCGGGACTGAGCTTGCCACCGGACTTGCTGGGATTACCGAACAGCTTGGCCCGCTCGATCAGCGGCGTTTCCTTGACAGGGGCTTGGGCGTGCGCCGGCAGTGCGCTGGCGAACAACAGGACAGGCAGGACATAGCGAATCATGGACACCTCATGGTTGTAGGATGGAGGAAAACATAATAATTTTGCATGTGCCAGCACATCATAGGCCAAAGCCATGTCGCCAGGTTGATGACAGTGATGAAGGACGCAAATCGGGGGATGGAATGCAGGAAAGAGAGAATGGAACGCGGCGCAGGCGAACATCTCAACGCTGGGCCGCGCTTGATCAGCTAGGTCTTCGGCACAGCCATCGTTGTGTTCTTCGCCTCGTCCAGTATCCATTGCGTCAATGCCTGGACCGGTTTTCCGCTCAAGCCGATAGGCTCGGGAAGGACGATGCAGAAGGTCTTGGAGATGGTTTTTCCATCGGGCCATGGAGCGGCCAAGCGGCCTTGCGCCAGCTCCGTTTCCACGTAAAGGCGCGGCACCAGGGCGACGCCGAGGCCGGCCAATGCCGCCTCGATCAGCATGGCATGCAGATCGTAGCGCGCACCGGTCGCAGGATTGCTCAGCGCGACTCCGGTTTCCTGGGAATAACGTTCCCAGGCATCCGGGTTCTGCCGCCGGTGCAGACGCGGCAGCGTGTCCAGTGCCGTTGCTCCTTTGCCCTCTTTCAGAAGTGCGGGATGGCAAACCGGCACCAGCACCTCATGCAGCAACGGATACGTACGCATTCCTGTCCAGGCCGGATGCTCGAAATGGATGGCGGCATCGAAGCCGCTGCCGGCAAGAACGAAGGGTTCCATCCGCTCTGCAAGATGCACGCAAATGTGCGGATGCTGCTGCTGGAATTGTGGCAAGCGGGGAATCAGCCACCGCATCGCGAACGTCGGGATGACGGCAATGTCGAGGCTTGCGCCATCGACTGGCTGTCCCATCAGGTACTGGCTGTCCCGCTCCAGCCGGTCGAGCGACTCGCGCACCTGCGCCGCATAGCGCTCCCCGTTCGGCAATAGCCGCACGCGATTGCCGACTCTTTCAAACAAGGTGACGCCAAGAAAGGCTTCCAGCCGGCCAATCTGACGGCTGATGGCCCCTTCCGTCAGTGACAACTCCGCCGCCGCCCGGGCGAAACTGCCATGGCGGGCGGCGGCCTCGAATGCCATCAGTGCGGCGTTGCTGGGGATCTTGCGGCGCATGGGAGTTCCTGATTCAGAGCCAGGCTAGCGGCTCACCTTGATGTTTAATCATGGAAGGATACCAAAAAATCGATTTATACGGCGAAATTCACGGCGCACAATGATTGAACATCAACAAGGAAGGCCGGCGCGCAAAGCGTCCGGCCACGAGTGACCTCATGATATATACCGTCGAATGCAGCTTTGCCGATCCCGCCAGTGAAGCGGAGTGGAATCATTTCTATAGCCAGGAAAAACTGCCCGCGCTCATTTCAGTGAGCGGCTTCCATACCTCGCAGCGCTTCAAGGCCTTGAGCGCCGGTTGCCCTGTCTACCTCGCCATGCATACGATCGACAATCTCGATGTGCTTCAGGGACAGGAGTATCGCCAGAAAGGCGGCGGCAATTTCGCGCGCTGGCAACAACACATCAGCGACTGGCACCGCAATCTGTATGCCGGCCTTGAGCGCGCACCGGCCATCGGCGCAGACGACTATCTGGTGACGAGTACGGTCGGCCCGGAGCCGCTCATCGACATGGGCCTCGCTCCTTGTCGGATGCAGGCTGTCGCGTTGGAAAGGTTCCCTGAACATCGATGGGTGGCGAAGATGGGGCGTGCCACTGGCCCCGGCATGGAACAGCTTCCCGAGGGCGTCCATCTGTATGCGCCCATGACCGGTCAATTGACGAATGGCAGTGACATCGCTCATCAAATTTCGCGGTAGAGCCCACATGCCCAACGTGACGATTTTCATGCCAACAGAAATGATGCCGCCGGATGCAAATCTGGCGGCGCTCACCGACCAATGTACCGAACTCTGCACAGGGATGCTTGAAGCTGCGCTGGAGAACGTGCACATCATCTATGTCGGTGTCCGTCATGGCCGGGGGAATCCGGCCTATGCGGAAATCCAATACCGGCTTGTACCGTTCAGGACGAAAGCAGTCATGGATGTGTTCATGGAAAGGCTGGAGACCATCATCAAAGCAAATACCGGCCTTGCTGCACGCATCCGCTGTTTTGGCTATACGGCCCCGGCCATTCATGCACGCAATTGATTATTATTGAGGAATACAGCAATGGATCACATACCATTTCCCAGCCAGCAGATAGGCGAGTTTTCGATCACGGCCATCAGTGACGGATACCTGTCCGCCAGTCTGGATTTGCTCTCCAATATCGGTTCGATGGATGCGTCAAAACTGCAGCAGGACGCAGGTGTGAGCGATCCCTCTTCCATCCATATCAACTGCTATCTGGTGCGCGGCCGTGGCCGCACAATCCTGATTGATGCGGGTGCGGGCGGATTCAAGCAATGGGGTGGCAAGCTGAAAGTCAATCTTGCGCTGGCTGGCGTACAAGCCTCCGACATCGACACGATACTGCTGACGCATGCGCATCCCGATCATGTCGGCGGGCTGCTTGATGCGTCAGGAGAAGCCGCCTTTCCCGATGCGCAGCTGGTGGTTCACCAGCACGAGGTTGCTTTCTGGGAGGACGATGGCAATCTCAGCCGAGCCAGTGAGCGCGCTCGCGGCAACTTTCTGTTTGCCCGCAAGGTGTTTGACAAGTATCGTGAGAAGTTGCGCCTGTTTACCGGGAACGAGGTTCTCCCGGGCATTAGTGCCATGCCTCTTCCCGGCCATACCGCAGGCCATTCCGGTTATCGCATCGAATCCGGTGGCCGCAGTCTGTTGATTTGGGGGGATATTGTGCATTTCCCCCAAATCCAGATTGCGCGTCCCGACGTATCCATTGCATTCGACCAGGATCCCCTGCTGTCGTCCGAAACACGCTCGACACTGCTCGATGTGGTCAGCGCCGACAACATCCTCATCGCCGGCATGCACCTTGGCGAACTCGGCTTCGCGCGCATCCAGCGCAAAGGCAATCTCTACAGGATAGTCTACGAAGCCTAGCGGTTGCCCGCGCGCAACAAGATCAAGGCCTGCCGGCGAGTTGCTTCGTCCGCGGAAGCGACCCGGCGCCTTCACAGTCGTCGCTTGCCTGCGCGCAGATCTCCCAGCCGCCGCCCAGCGCCTTGTAGATGCTGACAACGGCAAGCCGCTGGTTGGTGCGCGCGACGGCCAGCGCGCGACGGCTGGCAAAGTCGGCCCGTTCCGCTTCGAGCACCTCCAGGTAGAGGCCTGCACCTGCGGAAAACTGTAGCTTGGCAAGACGCGCAGCCTCGCGATTTGCCGCCGCCTCCATCAGCCGCAGCCCAAGCGTGCTGCCTGCCGCGCCATGGGCTTTGAAGGCATCGTCCGTTTCCTGCAGTGCGCGCAGGACGGTCTGGTCGTAGACGAGCAGGGCCTCCCGGGTGCGTGCCTCGCTGGCGGCGATGCGGGCGCGCACGCGCCCCGTATCGAGCAGATTCCAGCGGATGACGGGGCCGAGAAAGCTCGATTGCATGCCAGCGTCGCCCATTGCATCGAGGCTGCCCGCGACGAGTCCGATGGAACCCCTTACCTGGACCTCGGGATACAGGCCAGCCGTCTCTATGCCGATGCGGGCGGTCGCGGCAGCCAGGTTGCGCTCGGCCGCCGCGATATCGGCGCGCCGCGCGAGCAGCCCGGCAGGATCGCCCACGGCGATCGTCCGCACCGTCAGCGCGTCACTTGCCGGCGTGGCGGCGGGAAGGCTGAACGTCTGCGGCACTTCGCCAAGCAGGACGGCCAGCGCGTTGACGGAGGCCGCGCGGCGGCGCTCCAGTTCGGGCGCGGCCACCTCCACCGAGCGCAGCAAGGCCTCGGCACGGAGCCGGTCGAGTTCGCTGGCAGAGCCTGCACTCACCATGCGCTCAACGAGCGCCAGGCTGTCGCGCTGGCTTTGGGTGATGCTGGCAACGACAGCAATTTCAGCTTCGATGCCGCCCAGCTCGAACCAGGTGGCCGCCACCGTGGCGGCCACGCCCGCCTGCACGCCGCGCAGCAAGGCCTCGCGTGAGCCCGCCTGCGCCTGGCCCGCCTCCACGGACCGCCGCACGCGGCCGAACAGGTCGATCTCCCAGGACGCATCGACGGTGCCGCGATAGCTTTCGCTCCGGCGCGGCTGGCCGGGCAGCGTTTCGGCCTTGCTCAGGCGGCTCTTCTCATACCCGAGCGCGGCGCCACCTTGCGGCAGGAAGCCCTGCCGGTCTTCGCGCAGCAAGGCTTTTGCCTCCGCGAGCCGGGCGGCAGCGATGCCGACGTCGTGGTTCGCCGCCAGCGCCCGCTGGATCAGGGTGACGAGCGCCGGGTCGTCGAAGCTGCGCCACCACGCCACCTCGACCGCCCCCGGCGCGAGACCGGCGTGGGCGTGGGCTGCGCTGCCGGAAAACTGCGATGCGGACAGCGGCGGCGGCAAAGGCGGCGCATAATCGGGGCCGACCGCGCAGCCGGCCAGCAACGTGAGCCCACTCAATGAGACTAAAATTGTTTGATACGGGCGATTCATGATGCGCTCCTGTGCATGCTTGTCTGGGTCGTTGGCTTGTGGCGTTCGAAGCGGGCCGCCAGGGCGCGCATCACCACATAAAACACAGGCGTGAGGAACAATCCGAACAACGTCACGCCCAGCATGCCGGCAAACACCGCGATGCCCATGGCCTGGCGCATCTCGGAGCCGGCGCCACTGGCGAAGACCAGCGGCACGACGCCAGCGATGAAGGCAAGCGAGGTCATCAGGATGGGCCGCAGCCGCAACCGGCAAGCTTCGATGACCGCATCGAGCGCGCTCGCCCCTTCCATTTCCAGGCTACGTGCGAACTCGACAATGAGGATGGCGTTCTTGGCCGCCAGTCCGACGAGCACGATCAGCCCGATCTGCACAAAGATGTTGTTGTCACCGCCCGCCAGCCACACGCCGATGATCGCGCTCAGCAGACACATCGGTACGATCAGCAGGACGGCCAGCGGCAGCAGCCAGCTGTTGTACTGCGCGGCCAGGATCAGATAGGCGAGCAGCACACACAGCGGGAAGATGAACAGCGCCGAATCGCCGGCCAGCTTTTGCTGGTAGGTAAGATCAGTCCATTCAAAGCTCATGCCTTCAGGCAGCACCTCCTTCGCCAGCCGTTCCATGACGGCCACGGCCTGCCCCGAACTGACGCCTGGCATCGCGCCACCCGAGATGTCGGCCGACGGATAGCCATTGTAGTGAACCACGCGGTCCGGACCGGAACTGGGCGTGACGGTAACAAACGATGACAAGGGCAGCATGTCGCCGGCCGCGTTACGCACCTGCAAGCGGCCGATGGCCTCGGCCTGCATGCGATGCTCCGCGTCGGCCTGGGCCGTTACCTTGTAGGTCCGGCCGAAGCGGTTGAAATCGTTGACGTAGAGGGAACCGAGGTAGATCTGCAGCGACTCGAACACGTCGGCCAGGCGTACTCCCTGGCTCTTGACCTGGGTACGGTCGATGGCGACCTCGAGCTGCGGGGCATTGACGTCCAGGCTGGTCATGAGGCCGGCCACCTGTCCCGACTCGCTTGCCTTGGTCATCAGGATATGCGTCTGCTGCACCAGGGCATCGAGCCCGGCGCTGCCACGGTCCTCGACCAGCATCTTGAAGCCGCCGGTCGCGCCAAGGCCGGGGACCGGCGGCGGCGGGAATACACCGAGGAAACCGTCGGGAATCCCGGCGAACTTCGCCTGCAGGCGCCCGGCGATCGCGTTTGCCGTGAGGTCGGGCGTCGTGCGGGCCTTGAACGGGTCGAGCATGACGAACATGACGGCGGCGTTCGGCACGTTGACGAAGCCGTTGATCGACAAGCCGGGGAAGGCAACGACGCTTTCAACGCCAGGTTCGGCCAGCGCAATCTTCGACATCTGCTTGGCGACGGCGTCGGTCCGGTCCAGCGATGACGAGTTGGGCAGCTGGGCGATCGCCACCAGATAGTATTTGTCCTGCATCGGCACGAAGCCCGGCGGCACGGCCTTGAAGCCGAAGAAGGTCAGCGCGAGCAGGCCGCCGTACACGAGCAAGGCCACGCCGCTGACCCTGACGACTTTGCGCACCGTGTTGCCATAAGCGTCCGGCGCGCGCTGGAACGGCCGGCCCAGCATCTGCAACAGGCGCTCGGCGCGGCCACGCAGGCTGCGCGCATCATGCACGGCCTCGGCCCCGGCCTTGACCTTGCCTGGCTTGAGCAGAATGCCGGCAAGCGCCGGGCTGAGCGTGAGCGAATTGACGGCCGACAAGATGGTCGAGATGGCGATCGTCAGCGCGAACTGGCGGTAGAACTCGCCCTGCAGGCCGCTCAGGAAGGCGGTCGGAATGAACACGGCGGCGAGCACCGAGGTGATCGCGATGATGGGACCCGTAACTTCGTCCATGGCGCGCCTCGCCGCCTGCCTGGGCTCTTCGCCGTTTTCGATGTGGCGTTCGACGTTCTCGACCACCACGATGGCGTCGTCGACGACGATGCCGATCGACAGCACCAGGCCGAACAGGGACAGGGTGTTGAGCGAGAAGCCCATCAGATGCATGACGGCGAAGGTGCCGATCAGCGAGACCGGCACCGCCATGAGGGGAATCAGCGACGCGCGCCAGTTGCGCAGGAACAGCACCACCACGATGACGACGAGAATGATCGCCTCGAGCAAAGTCGTTGCCACCGATTCCAGCGAGGCACGCACAAAGACCGTCGGGTCATAGGCGATGCGCGAGCTCAATCCCGCCGGGAAATTTTCCTCCAGCCGCTGCATGGTATCGCGTACCGCCTGCGCAACGTCGAGCGCATTGGCGCCTGGGCTTTGAATGATTTGCAAGGCGACGGCCGGCTCGCCGTCCAGCAGGCTGCGCAGCGCATACGCGTCGGCGCCCATCTCGATGCGTGCCACGTCGCGCAAGCGCGTCACCTGGCCTTCGGCGCCCGTGCGGATGATGATGTCGCCGAACTGTTCCTCGTCGGTCAAGCGTCCGAGCGTGTTGACCGTCACCTGGAAGGCGGCACTGGAATCGGGAGACTGGCCGACGGAACCGGCGGCCACCTGCACGTTCTGTTCGCGCACGGCGGCAATCACCTCGCCGGCCGTCAGGCCGCGTGCGGCGATCAGGTTCGGGTCGAGCCACAGCCGCATGCTGTATTCGCCCGCGCCCCAGACGAGGACGTCGCTGATGCCGGGGATGCGGGACAGCTCGTCGCGCACCTGCAGGTAGGCGTAATTCGATATGTACAGGGGATCGTAGCGCTTGTCGGGCGACAGCAGGTGCACCACCATCAGGATGTCCGGCGAGGTTTTCTGCGTGACGACGCCCTGGCGCTGCACTTCTTCAGGCAAACGCGGCAGAGCGCGCGCGACCCGGTTCTGCACCTGGACCTGCGCCATGTCGGCATTCGTCCCCTGCGCGAAAGTAACGGTCAAGGTCATGCGGCCGTCGGTTGCCGATTGCGACGACATGTACTGCATGCCCTCGACCCCGGTAATGGCCTGCTCGAGCGGCGCCGCCACCGTTTCGGCGATCACCTTGGGATTGGCGCCAGGATAAGCGGCGCTCACCTGCACGGTCGGCGGCGTCACCGCAGGATACTCGCTGAGCGGCATCTGGAAGAAGGCAACGATGCCGGCGAGCACCATCAGGACCGAGAGGACGATGGCAAAGATCGGACGGTCGATGAAGAAACGTGGGAAGGACATTACGCGGCTCCCGAGGTTTTCGGCACGGCGATGGGCGTGCCGTCAATCGCGGCCGACTGCGGCGTCACCTGCATGCCAGGGCGCACGAGGCCCTTGACGACGATGCGCTCGCCGGGCTGCAGTCCCTGCTCGATCACGCGCAAACCATCGACCATCGGGCCAAGCTCGACGGGCCGGAACTCCGTCTTGTCGCCTTTGCCGACCACGAGCACATAGCGGCGTCCCTGGTCCGTGCCTATCGATTGATCGGACACCAGCACCCTGGCTTGCTGCGCCCCCGTCTCCAGCCTGACCTTGGCAAACAGGCCGGGCGTCAGCTTTCCATCGGGGTTGTCGACCACGGCGCGGACACGCACCGTTCCCGTGCCGCGGTCAGCCGCGTTGGCCAGGAAATCGACACGGCCGGGACGCGTGTATGTCTTGTCCGTGGCCAATGCCACCATGACCTTGGCCGCCTGCGCCCCACGCGCGGTGGCGCTGGCACGGCCGGCGGCGAGCGAGCGCAAATAGGTGCGTTCATCGACATCGAAATAGACGTGCAGGGGATCGATGGAAACGATCGTCGTCAGGGGCGTCACGCCGCTGGCGACGTAGTTGCCCTCGGTGACGAGGACTTGGCCGACACGTCCGCTGATCGGCGCCGTGACGCGCGTGAAACCGAGCTCCAGTTGCGCGGCGTCGAGCGCGGCCTTGGCGGCATCGACCTGTGCCTTGCCCGCATGCAGCGCCGCCGTTGCCACGTCGAGACGGTCGCGCGCGACGATCTTCCTGGCGAACAGCTGTTCGGCCCGTTCATGCTCGGCCTGGGCCAGCATCGACGCCGCCTCAGCCTCGCGCAGGCGCGCCGTGGCGGCATGCACCGCAGCCTGGAACACGCGCGGATCGATCACAAAGAGCTTGCTGCCCTTCTCGACAAAGCGGCCTTCCGGCACGCTCACGTCCTGCAGGTAGCCGGCCACCTGCGGGCGCAACTCAACTCGCTTGACGGCGGTCAGCGAGCCGTTGAACTCGACGTACGGTGTTGCCTGGCGAACGATCACTTCGGCAACGGGAACGCCGGGCGGCTTGGCCGCAGCGGCAGGCGATGCCGTCTGCTTGCATCCGCTGACGGCAAGCGCGGTGACCAGCACCGCGGGGATCAGGGTTATTGGTGTGACTTTCATCATTGTGCCTTTCGCGACTGGAGTCGACATGGTTTTGTTGAGCTGAAACAACTCCCATTGCCTTTATCCGACCTGACACACTTGGAAGGTCAAGCTTTTTTATCAATGTGATGGCTGTGGCGGATCGGCGCGGTGGTGCGCACCGTGTCGATATTTTCTTGGCGCGGATGGATTGGGGAACGCCGCATCTGGGCCTGCGCCAGGACAACCCTATCGATCAAATCGACATGTCCTACCTGCCGTGGGCGCGCGGCACAGATATACGCATACTGAAAGAATCACGGATCGAGGGTGGGCGGATCAGGATCAAGCCAAGCAAAACACACAAAAAAACAGTGGCAATACTGTCGATATCGCCGTCATGCCTGAGACTACCGAAGTGATCGCCTACGCCCGATCGGACCTCAGTTCGATGTGGGATGGCGCCGATGAACCGCAGCAGCGCCAAGCCCGACGGTAATGGGAAATTTTCGGCTGACGTCACCCAAATATTGAAAATTCGGATGTAGCTTACGCTCAACCGTGCAGCACTGGGGCAGCGGTCGCACCGTGCTGCGGCAATTCGACTCGCACTCTTGAAGCGATAACGAGAGCAGCGAACAGCATCACCACGCCAGCAATAATGAAAACGCCCGTGACTCCGCCCAACCCGAACATAATGCCACCCAATGCAGCGCCGGCAGCTATTGAAGATTGCACCGCAGCGACGACCATGCCACCAGCTGTCTCCGCTTGATCAGGAACGGCACGGGCTACCCAGTTGGACCAGGCGACAGGTACGCCGCCGAACGCCAGGCCCCACAGAGCGACCAAAAGCATCAGGCCTGTTCCTTGGACTGGCAGCAAGATCATGCCGAATGCCGCCAAGCCCACCAGCGCAGGCATGAGCACTAAAGTAGCACGCAGGCTACGCTCCATTAGCCAGCCGGCCAGCAGCGTGCCAACGAAGTTGGCGACACCAAAACCCAGGAGCATCAGAGACAAATCGTTTACATCTATTTGGACAACGCTTTCAAGAGCGGGGCGAATGTAGGTGAACAATGCATATTGCCCCGTATGGGCAAGTACGCAGCCCAACATCCCGATCCCGATCCCCGGGCGACGGAGCAATCCCAGTACCGATGTGGTGCGCATCATCGTGCGCGGCGCCATACGGGGCAGCGTGAACAATTGAAACACAAGTGTTAGCCCTCCGACAGCCGCAGCTGCTATAAATGCACTGCGCCAGCCATATAGCCCGCCTAAGTAGCTGCCTAACGGTACAGAAACGACCGTCCCGATGGCGATGCCGCTGAATATGATGGATAGCGCTCGCGGCACCAACCTCGCCGGCACCAGCCGCATAGCCACGGCTGCCGCCATGCTCCAAAAGCCGCCTAGCGCGACGCCCAGAAGAATGCGCATCACCAACAATACTGTCAAGCTTGAGGACAACGCCACCAGCAGGTTGGAGGCGATCATCAGCACGGTGAAAGCCAACAAGACGACACGCCGGTCAAAATGACGCGTGAGACCTGGCACCAACAGCCCGGCGAACATGGCCACCACGGCCGTCACCGTCACTGCCTGGCCAGCTAGTGCCTCCGATACGCCAAGATCGAAGGCCATCGGGGTCAATAGACTGGCTGGCAGGTACTCCGCCGTCAGTAAACCGAAAACCCCCATTGCCAGTGAAAGCACGGCCATCCATGCTGCCGCCGCTGGCTCTAAAACAGATACATCGTTCGCGTTGGGCGTTTGCTTGGTAGCAAAAACATCGTTGTTCATCTCTAGAATCCCTAAAACAATCGGAGTCGAAAGTCTAGAGCTAAAATTCAGGATGATCTATGATGACAAGTCCTGATGTTTTGACCGAAACACCTAAAATGAGCAAGCAAAATCAAATTTCTCCATCATCTAATCTCGTCAGTGAACTATTGACGGGTATGCGCCTGCGTGGAGTCCAGTACCGCCGCATTCAGACCGGTCCAGCTTTCGGCATGGGCTTTGAAGACAAGCCAGGCCACGCCTACTTCCACTTCCTGGCCGTAGGCACTGCCTACATATGTACGGATGATGGTGAGTTGCATCAGCTGTCCGCCGGTAGCGCGGCGTTCATGCCTCACGGCAGGAGACATCAGCTTCTATCGGATGCGGGTATTGCATTTCAGGACATCGAAGAGTTCGATACCGCGCCCCTTGGTGAATCCGTTAGCGGAGTAGACACATGTCCCAGTACGCACCCCATGCCCAGTGCGGTTATTTTTTACGGCTGCATGGAATTCGATCTCGGCGGGATGCAAGGGATCGGCAAGCTGATGCCAACCATCATGGTGGCTGACACGCAAGCGCAAGACTATCCTGGCTTACTGCCTGTTCTTGATTCAATGAAGCGTGAAATCTGCGCCGGCCGTATTGGCTTTGCAGGCATTCTGGCTCGCCTCGCGGAGGTCGCGGCAGCAATGATCGTGCGCGGCTGGATTGAATGCGGTTGTGAAAACGCTTCTGGCCTCCTCGCCGCATTGCGTGATCCGCGCCTTGCTCGTGCCATATTGGCGCTGCACCGCCAGCCTGGTCGTGAGTGGACAGTTGCACAGTTGGCTGCGGAGTGTCATATCTCCCGCTCTGTCTTCGCACGACGCTTTGAAACCACCATCGGAGTGCCGCCCTTGCGCTATGCCACGGAATTGAGAATGCGTCTTGCCACACAATTGCTCACTCACGAAACAGTGTCCATCGACGTCGTCGCCCGACGTCTTGGCTATACATCTCAAGCCGCGTTCAGTCGTGCTTTCAAGCGCGTCATCGGCAAGCCGCCGGGCGCCTGTCGGCAAATGCTTTGAGGAGAATAGCTTAGGGAAGCGCTGATCCATCCATTTTTTCAGCAACATTGGCGCGCGAAGTGGCTGAACAGCACGTCGGTCAAGCGTATTTCTGAACGACGCTATCTGCGATCGGAAACCATTGAGCCAGCCTACTCTGAGCGGCGCTCCACCCGGACCATCGACCAATACGCGTTCCAGCTTTCTGCGTTCCTGAAAACCGAGACGGCGCGATCACGCAAGCAACGGCGCACGCTGAAACAGATCCATGAAGACTTGAAGGAATTGGGATTCGAGGGATCTTACGACAAGGACGTGGCCTTCGCGAGGACATGGCGGGAGGGGCAAACTGAGAGGGTCAATCCGGCCAGCAAACGAACACTGACGGCGCATATGGTGGGCGCGCGGCATCGATATCCGCATGCTGAAAGAATCGCAGATCGAGAATGGACGGATCAGGATCAAGCCAAGCAAGACGCAAAAAACCAGCGGCAAGGCAGTCGATATTGTTGTCACGCCTGAGATTGGCGAAGTGATCACCCGCGCCCGTGGACTGAAAATCAAGTATGGGCTGATCAGCCAGTTTGTGTTCCCGACGCAAAAAGGCGGCGCCTACACCCGCTTCGGCCTCAGTTCAATGTGGGACCGCGCAAAGGAGCGCATTGGCATGAAGGATGACGTCGTATTCCGCGATATCCGGGCCTTGGCGGCCACGGACGCGGCGCGGCGTGGCAAGAACCGCAGCGACATTCAAAAGCGCCTGGTGCACACTTCAGGCAAGATTACGGAGATCTACATCAAGGAAGTGATTGCGGATGTTTCCGAGATTCCGATGACCTTACCCTGGCTTGAGTAAAGCCCGACTTTTGCAAATAGCCGCCATCCTCTGTCAACGCTGGATGGCTGCTTTCGCCTGCGGATTCAATCGGTCAATGCAACACACTGTTCAAATCGTTGAGCCGGTGTTTGGTAGTGTAGCGTCTTCCTGGGGCGCTCGTTAAGTCTTCTGGCTACCGCATCGAGTTGCTCTTGCGAATACGTGGAAATATCCAGCCCCTTGGGGAAATACTGGCGCAACAGGCCGTTGGTATTTTCATTTGAACCGCGTTGCAATGGATTCTGTGGATCGCAGAAGTAGACCTGGATGTCGGTGGCCAATGTAAAGCGTTTATGCCCAGCGAGCTCGCTGCCACGATCCCAGGTCAGTGATTTATATAGTTCTTGGGGGAGCCTGCGGGCATTGTCGATCAATGCGTTGACCACCGTTTCGGTATTCTTGGCGGCGACCTTTATCAGCATGACATAGCGCGTCTGGCGCTCAACCAAGGTCACGATCTGGCTGTTGTGGCTGCCACATAGCAGATCCCCTTCCCAATGCCCAGGCACCGCTCGATCCATTGCCGTCGCTGGACGTTCGCTGATCGACACCGCGTCGACAATTCTGCCGTGGTTGTCCGTCTTTTGGGTGTGATGACGTGAGCGGCGCATGGCGCGCGTACGGCGCAAGTGTTCCAGCAGCTCCTTCTTTAAAGCGCCTCGGGCTTGGATATAGAGGCTGCGGTAAATGGTTTCGTGCGACACGTGATACTCCTCGTGGCCCGTGAACAGCTGCTTGAGCCAGCCAGCAATCTGTTCTGGCGACCACTGCAATTGGAGCTTGCTGGCAACCATGTTGGCCAACATGCGGTTCTCCGTCAGCTTACAAGGTTTGGGGCGCCGCGTCTGATCCCAAGCATGCTGATCGGCTTGAGTTGCACGATATGCTTCGCGGCCACCATTGCGCTTGAGTTCCCTGCTGATGGTCGATAGTGCGCGTCCGAGGCGTCTGGCCAGCGCGCGGATGGATATGCCGGTAACGATTGCACGCGATACCTCCTCGCGCTCGGCCAGTGTCAGGGCCAGTCTGGAACGGCATCGCTGCGCTGGCCGTATGCCACCAGATTCGGCCAGAATCTGCTGTATCGACGAATGATTGCGATCAAATAGCTGGGCTATCATCTGCAAGGAGTCGCCTTGCTTCCAGCGTTCCCACATCAAGGCCTTCTGGTTCTCGGTGTAATAAATTCGTGGTTTCTGTTTCATCTTCAACACTCCTGTAGCCTAGGTGTTTAGGTTAGAGTGTTGCGACCACGGATTGAATCCGCAGCCGATAGCGGACATCAGCATGCGGCAATGAAAATCATACGTCATGTAAACGGGAAAACCCAGCACCAATATTATACAAACGTATAATATATAGTACTGGGTTTCTATACAGCTTTCGCTGTAACTCCTTGAATCTAATGGTCGGGGCGAGAAGATTCGAACTTCCGACCCCATGCACCCCATGCATGTACGCTACCAGGCTGCGCTACGCCCCGACGAGGTGGGAATTATAGCAGACGCTTTTAGGTTTTTGCCATGCTTTGCGCATGATTCATATCGAACTGCGCAAACTTTTTTGCATGGCGCGGCCGGGCGCCCTATTCGCTCAGCAGCAGCGCCGTCAGGACGATGCGGAAACCGGCGATCAGCGGTTCGACCTTGACGTCGGGATTGTGCACCACGCGCACGGGCAAGCCCTGGTACATGGCGATCATGGCATTCAAGCGCCCTTCGAGCATCTCTTCGTCGGCCGGCAGGCCGCGCTTGATACGCGCGTCGCGGATGATCGTCAGGAACAGGGCGCGCGAACGCCGGTCAGCACAATGCAGCATTTCGGCAATGGCGGGATTGCGCGAGGCCTCGGCAAAAATTTCCAGCGGCATCACCCACGTTTTCGGATCAAGGCTTTCCAGCACGTGCTCGCCCGCATTGTCGATCACGGACTGCAACGGGTCTTCGCGCTGCGCCAGATCCTGCATCAGGTTCGACACCCGCTCGGTGTTCTTCATGACGAAGGCGGCGATGATCGCATCCTTGCTGTCAAAATAATTATAGATGTGGCCCGCGCTCATGCCGGCCGCTTTCGATATCTCGGCCATGCTGGCACCGTGAAAGCCGCGGCGGCTGAAACAGCTTTCGGCCGCATCGAGCACCTGCTTGCGCCGCGTGTTGGCGCGCTCCGGGTCCGGATGCTTCTTTTCAACTTGGTTCATGATTTTCCAGTAGCGCGCCGGCCTTGCCCCTGCGGACAAGGGCAAGGCCGGCGTCGGCGTCCCCGTCGTTATTGGGTGCCGCCAGCCGCCGCGACGGCTGTCTGCTCAGGCTGCCAACCGCCGCCCAGTACCTTGTACAGGGTGACCAGGTTGGTCGACTTGGCCAGGCGCGCCGTGATCAGGCTTTGCTGCGCCGTGTACAGCGCGCGCTGGGCCACCAGGGCGTTCAGATAGGACTCGGCGCCCTGCTTGTAACGCGCATCGTGGATGGTGTAGCTCTTCGTCGACGCCTCGACCAGCGAGACCTGCGACTGCAGGCGCTCGTCGATGGTGCCGCGCTGGGCCAGCGCATCGGACACTTCACGGAAGGCGACCTGGATCGCCTTTTCGTATTGCGCCACGGAGATTTCACGCTGCACCTTGGCGATATCGAGGTTGGCGCGGTTCACGCCGCCATCGAAGATCGGCAAGCTGATCTGCGGCAGGAAACTCCACGTGCCGCTGCCGCCCTTGAACAGGCCGGACAGGTTGTCGCTGACCGAACCCGCCGTCGCCGTCAGCGAAATGCGCGGGAAGAAAGCCGCGCGCGCCGCGCCGATGTTGGCGTTGGCCGCGCGCAAGGTGCGCTCGGCCGCCAGCACGTCGGGACGGCGTTGCAGCACGTCCGACGGCACGCCGGACGGAATGTCCGCCAGCGCCGTCACGGCGCCGAACTCGGCTTGCGGCAGCAGGTCGGCCGGCACGGGGCCGCCCACCAGCAGCACCAGCGCGTTCTGGTCGAGCGCCACCTGGCTTGTGTAGACGGCCACGTCGGAACGGGCCGATTCCACACTGGTCTGGGCATCGTACTTGTCCAGGCCCGAGGTAGCGCCGGCACTGAAGCGGCGCACGGCCAGGTCATACGACGACTGCTGGCTCTTCAAGGTATCTTGCGCCACGCGCAGGCGCTGCTGGTCGGCCACCAGGTTCAGATAGGTGCTGGCCACTTCGGCCACCAGGCTGATCTGCTGTGCACGGCGTGCTTCTTCCGTGCCCAGATATTGCTCCAGCGCGCTGTCGGACAGGCTGCGCACGCGGCCGAAGAAGTCCAGCTCGTACGCCGACACGCCCAGGTTCGCCGTGTACTGGCGGTTGATGGACGCTTCGCCCGTGGCGCTCTGGTTTTTCGAGATGCGCGTGGCCGATTGGCCACCCGAGGCCGACAGGGTCGGGATCAGGGCGGCGCGTTCGATGCCGTAGGTGGCGCGCGCCTTCTCGATGTTCAGGATCGAGACGCGCAGGTCGCGGTTGTTGGCCAGCGCCAGTTCCAGTACCTGGCGCAAACGCGCATCGGCAAAGAACTCGCGCCAGGCGACGTCCGCCACCGGCTTGGCGTCGGCGGCGGCCGTGTCGGCCTTGTAGGAAGGACCGGTCGGCCACGCCGTGGGCGCCGGCGCTGCCGGACGCTCGTACGTGGGAGCCAGGCTGCAACCGGCCAGCAAGGCCAGTGCCGCCATGGAGAGTAGCGTTTTTTTCATATTAATGCGCATCCTTAGAAAGCGTGACGGCTGGCGAGCCAGGCGTCGCCGGCGTGGTGGGCGCGTCCGACTTCGAGAAGAAGCCGCGCACCAGCACGAAGAACACCGGCACGAAGAAGATACCGAGGAACGTGGCCGTCAACATGCCGCCCAGCACGCCGATACCGATGGCGTTCTGGCTGCCGGAACCGGCGCCGCTGGAAATGGCCAGTGGCAACACGCCCAGACCGAAAGCGATCGAGGTCATCAGAATCGGACGCAGACGCAGACGCACCGCATGCAAGGTCGCGTCCAGCAGCGACATGCCCGATTCCTGCATTTCCTTGGCGAATTCGACGATCAGAATCGCATTCTTCGCCGACAGACCCACCACCGTGAGCAAGCCCACCTGGAAGTACACGTCGTTCGACAGGCCGAAGAACCACGTGCCCAGCACGGCGCCGATCACGCCCAGCGGTACCACCAGCAGCACCGAGAAAGGAATCGACCAGCTTTCATACAGCGCGGCCAGGCACAGGAACACGATCAGCAAGGACAGCGCGTACAGCTGCGGCGTCTGCGAACCGGATTCGCGCTCTTCCAGCGACACGCCGGTCCAGCTCATGCCGATGCCTGGCGGCAGCTTGGCGACCATCTCTTCCATCGCGTTCATGGCGGCGCCCGTGCTCTGGCCCGGCGCCGGGGTACCGAGGATCTCTACCGACGGCAAGCCGTTGTAGCGTTCCAGGCGTGGCGAAGCGTAGATCCACTTGCCCGTGGCGAAAGCCGAGAACGGCACCATCTGGCCAGCGCTATTGCGCACGAACCATTTGTTCAAGTCTTCCGGCAGCATGCGCGATTCGGCATTACCTTGCATGAACACTTTCTTCACACGGCCGCGGTCGAGGAAGTCGTTCACATACGAACTACCCCAGCCCACGCTCAGCACGCGGTTGATTTCCGCGATCTGCAGGCCCAGCGCGGTAGCTTTCTGCTGGTCGATGTCGATCTTGTACTGCGGCGTATCTTCCTGGCCGTTCGGACGCACGCCGACCATGGCGGGATTCTGCGACGCCATGCCCAGCAACTGGTTACGCGCCGCCATCAGGGCGTCATGGCCGACACCGCCGATATCCTGCAACTGCATGTCGAAACCGGTGGCGTTACCCAGTTCCAGCACGGCAGGCGGGGCGAACGTGAACACCATCGCATCCTTGATCTGCAACAGCTTGCCCATGGCGCGGCCGGCCACGGCCGGCGCTTTTTGCGCCACGTCCTTGCGCAGCGACCAGTCTTTCAGGCGCACAAAGGCGATACCCGTATTCTGGCCGTTACCGCCGAAGCTGAAACCGGCCACGGCAAACACGGAAGCGACGTTGTCTTTCTCGCTGTTCATGAAGTGGTCTTCGACCTGCTCGATCACTTTCAGGGTGCGCTCTTGCGTGGCGCCCGTCGGCAATTGAATCTGCGTAAACAGGATGCCCTGGTCTTCTTCCGGCAGGAAGGAGGTCGGCAGGCGCATGAAGACGAATACCAGGCCGGCCAGCAGGATGACGTACAACAGCATCGAGCGGGCGCGGTGGCGGATCATGCTGCCGACCATGCCCTGGTATTTGTTGCTGCTGCTATCGAAGCTGCGGTTGAACCAGCCGAAGAAACCCTTGTTCGTTGCGTGATGGCCCTTTTCGACCGGTTTCAGCAACGTCGCGCACAAGGCTGGCGTAAACACCAGCGCGACGACGACGGACAGCACCATCGACGAGACGATCGTGATCGAGAACTGGCGGTAAATCACGCCCGTCGAACCGCCGAAGAAGGCCATCGGCACGAACACGGCCGACAGCACCATGGCGATACCGACCAGCGCGCCCGTGATCTGCGTCATGGACTTGCGCGTCGCTTCCAGCGGCGACAAGCCCTCTTCGCTCATCACGCGCTCGACGTTTTCCACCACCACGATCGCATCATCGACCAGCAGGCCGATGGCCAGCACCATGGCGAACATGGTCAAGGTATTGATCGAATAGCCGAACGCATTCAGGATGCCGAAGGTACCAAGCAGCACGACCGGCACAGCCATGGTCGGGATCAGGGTGGCGCGGAAGTTTTGCAGGAACAGATACATCACCAGGAATACCAGGATGACGGCTTCGACCAGGGTTTTCACCACTTCTTCGATCGACAGTTTCACGAACGGGGTCGTGTCGAACGCCACCTGGTAGCTCATGCCTTCAGGGAATTGCTTGCTCAGGTTGCCCAGCATGGCTTTCGCCGCGTTGGCCGTATCGAGCGCGTTGGCACCCGTCGCCAGCTTGATCGCCACGCCGGTCGCCGCATGGCCGTTGTAGCGGGCCACGGTGTTGTAGTTCTCGCGGCCCAGTTCCATGCTGGCCACGTCCTTCAGGTGCACCATGGCGCCCTCGGTGGTGGTTTTCAGCAAGATGGCGCCGAACTGCTCCACCGTTTGCAAGCGGCTCTGCGCCGAGACGGTGGCGTTCAGCTGCTGGCCCTTGACGGACGGCGTGCCGCCCAGTTCACCGGCCGACACTTCCGCATTCTGCGCCTGCACGGCCGTGATCACGTCCGCCGGGGTCAGGTTGAAGCTTTGCAGCTTGGCCGGGTCGAGCCAGATACGCATGGCGTACTGCGAACCGAACAGGGTCACGTCGCCCACGCCGGCAACACGGCTGAGCGGATCGACGACGTTGGCGGCCACATAGTCGCTCAAGTCGGTCTGGTCCATCTTGCCGTTTTCGGAAATGAAGCCGAACACCATCAGGAAGTTCTTCGTGGCTTTCGACACGACAAGACCCTGTTGCGTGACAGCCGTCGGCAGCAGTGGCGTGGCCAGCTGCAGCTTGTTCTGTACCTGCACCTGGGCGATGTCGGGATTGGTGCCGCTGGTAAACGTCAGCGTGATGCTGATGCCGCCAGTCGCATCGCTCGACGAAGACATGTAGCGCAAGCCGTCGATACCCTTCATCTTTTGTTCGATGACCTGGGTGACGGCATCTTCCACGGTCTTGGCGGAGGCGCCAGGGTAGGAGCCGCTGATCGAAATCGACGGCGGAGCGATGCTCGGGTACTGCGCGATCGGCAGGCTGAGGATCGAAATCACGCCGGCAAGCATGATGACGATCGCGACCACCCAGGCAAAAATCGGGCGGTCAATGAAAAAACGGGCCATTAATATTCTCCTGAATTAGTGGGCGCTGGCAGCCGATGCTGCGGCAGAGGCGGCAGCGGCGGGCGCAGGTGCAGGAGCGGCTTCGGCCTTGGCTGGTACGGCAACGGCTGGGGCGCCTGGCTTGACTTTTTGCAAGCCTTCCACGATCACGCGGTCGCCTGCGGCCAGGCCGGACGTCACCAGCCAGTTGGTGCCGACGGTGCCGCTGGTGGTCAGCACGCGCTGCTCGACCTTGTTTTCCTTGTTCAGGATCATGGCCGTGGCCTGGCCCTTCTGGTTGCGCGTCACGCCCACTTGCGGCACGGTAATGGCTTTCTCATCGACGCCCGTTTCCAGCTGCGCACGCACGTACATACCTGGCAGCAATTCACCTTTCGGGTTCGGGAACAGCGCGCGCAGGATCACATTGCCCGTGGTCGGATCGACCGTCACGCCGGAAAACTGCAGCTTGCCCGATTCGCCGTACTTGCTGCCATCCGGCAAGATCAAATCAACCTTGGCCTGGCCTTCGCCCACTTTCTTCAGCGAGCCGTCGGCCATCTGGCGCTTCAGGCGCAGCAGGTCGGTGCTCGACTGGGTCACGTCGACATAGATCGGGTCGAGTTGCTGCACGGTGGTCAGCGCTTCGGCTTGGCCCGCCGTCACCAGCGCGCCGGCAGTCACGGTCGAGCGGCTGGTGCGGCCGCTGATCGGCGCCGTCACGGTGCTGTAGCGCAGGTTGATGTTGGCCGATTCCAGCGCCGCGGTGGCGGACTCGACGTCTGCCTTGGCTTGCTCGAACGCGGCGACGGCATCATCGTATTCCTGGCGGCTCACGCCTTCGATGGCGACCAGTTCCTTGTAGCGCGACGCTTTCGGACCGGCCGTCAGCAGATTGGCCTTGGCTTTCGACAACGCGGCCTTGGCCGAATTGGCGGCCGCCTGGTATGTGGCGGAATCGATCTGGTACAGGGCCGTGCCCGCTTTCACGTCGCTACCCTCGACGAACAGGCGCTTCTGGATCAAGCCGCCGACTTGCGGGCGCACATCGGCGACCTGGTAGGCATTGGTACGGCCGGGCAATTCGGCGCTCATCGGCAACGCGGCCGGATTAACAGTAAACACGACCACCTGTGGCGCTTGCTGCGCGTGAGGTGCTTCCTGTTTTTTACTGCAGCCGGCCATGATTACAGTGGCGCACAGAACGGCAATAGCGCCGCTCGTACGCGGCGACGTCAGGGAAAAGGTTGGTTGCATCTTGGACTTTCTGAAAAAGAAGCTGGCTAGTGTCGTTAGAAATGACTAAATTTATTAACGCAGATCAAAGAATGAACGATCATTCTAAAATCGTCAAGCATCGTTACAATTGAAACATAGCAACCATCAAGCGAATTAAATTATCAATGAAGCAACGAAATGAGGACAACTACAGCAGCGGCACGCCAGCAAAACCAACTATGAAGCTGACGGATGGATGCAAAAATGGCAATGCGGAAAAGGTGGATTGAGTGAATACTGTAGCAGGGTCATGATTTCTTTGCTGAACTGGCCGACACGGACGCAACACCGCCTTTCGCGGCAGGTATGGCGAAATAATTATTTACCAATGGTATCGAAAAGACACATTCCGGCAGACGCGCTACTATATTGTCCACGGCGTGGCGAAGCGGGGGTGCGATGATGATGGCACAGGCGCAAGGAACGGCCCAACACGATGGTGCGGGCGGCCTGGACGCACTGCTATCGACGGGCGTGCCCGGTCTCGACGCCATTCTCATGGGCGGCCTGCTGCCCGAGCGCTTGTACCTGGTCGAAGGCGTGCCCGGCACAGGCAAGACCACCTTGGCGCTGCAGTTTCTGGCCGAAGGGGCGCGCAGCGGCGTGCCCGTGCTGTATATCGCCCTGGCCGAATCCGAGATCGAACTGCGCGCCGCCGCCCTGTCGCACGGCTGGGACCTGGCCGGCATCGCCATCGAAGAAGTGGCGCCCAACGACGACATGCTCGATCCCGAACGCCAGTACACCATCTTCCACCCATCGGAAATCGAACTGGCCTCGACCAACCAGCGCATCCTGGCCGCCATCGAAAAGCACCGCCCAGCGCGCCTCGTGCTCGATTCGCTGTCCGAACTGCAGCTGCTGGCGGAAAACCCGCTGCGCTACCGGCGCCAGGTGGTTGCGTTGAAACAATACCTGGCCAGCCGGCACTGCACCACGCTGCTGATCGATGATCGTTCCGCGATGGACGACGGCTTGCAAGTGCGTAGCGTGGCCCACTGCGTGATCTCGCTGGAGCTGCAAAACCAGGACTACGGCACAGACCGGCGCCGCGTGCGCGTGGTGAAATACCGGGGCGTGCCGTTTCGCAGCGGCACGCACGACTACAAGATCGCCCGGGGCGGCCTGGTCGTCTTTCCGCGACTGGTGGCGGCCGACACGCGCCGCGATGGCGGCCATCGGCGCCTGTCGAGCGGCGTACCCGAGCTCGACGCCATGATAGGCGGCGGCCTGGAAGAAGGTATGAGCACGCTCATTTCCGGCCCCGCCGGCAGCGGCAAGTCCACCCTGGCGGCGCAATTCGTGCACGCGGCCACGGAGCGCGGCGAACCGTGCGCCATGTTCCTGTTCGAGGAAGCGCGCAGCAAGCTCCTGATCCGGGCCGACAGCGTGGGCATGCGCCTGCAGGCGGCGCTCGATACGGGCTTGCTGAGCGCTCAGCAGATCGATCCGGCCGAGCTGACACCAGGAGAATTCGCCCAGGCCGTAGTCGACGCGGCGCAGCGGGGCGCGAGGGTGATCGTCATCGATAGCCTGAACGGCTACATGCATGCGGTGCCCGATGAGCGCTTCCAGAGCACCTATCTGCACGAACTGCTCAATTACCTGAGCCAGCACGGCGTGGCCACCCTGCTCGTCGGCGTGCAGCAAAACATGCTGGGCACCTCGATGACGACGGCGGCCGACGCCAGCTACCTGGCCGACAGCGTCATTATGCTGCGCTACTACGAAACGGAAGGCGAAGTGCGGCAAGCCATTTCCGTCTTCAAGAAGCGCGGCAGCGCGCACGAGCGCAGCATCCGCCGCTTCGACATCAGCCCGCAAGGCGTGCGCATCGGCCCGGCCCTGGCCGGTTTTCACGGCATCCTGTCGGGCTTGCCCACCATCGGCGGCACGCCATTTCCCTAGGAACGCCATGGAGCTGCGCATCCTGATCTATGCGCCTGCCGGCCAGGATGCCGCCCTGGCCGGCACGGTATTGGCAGGCAGCGCCATCGCCAGCCACGCCTGCCGCTCGCCCGGCGAACTGGCCGAAGAGCTGGCGCTGGGCGCCGGCGGCGTGCTGACGGTGGACGAGGCCTTGCACGCCGGCGTCTACGCCGTGCTCGACGCCTATACACGCCAGCAGCCGGACTGGTCCGACTTGCCGATTACGGTGCTGACGCACGCGCGGCTCGATTCCCTGCCCTTGCGGCAAGCCATTGCCACCCTGGGCAACCTGACCCTGCTGGAACGCCCCGTGCACATATTGACCCTGATCACTTCGGCCCACGCCATGCTGCGCGCGCGCCAGCGCCAATACCAGGTACGCGAGACGCAGCGGCGCAAGGATGAATTCATTGCCAGCCTCGGGCATGAACTGCGCAATCCGCTGGCGCCCATCAAGTCGTCGGTGGCCTTGCTCAAGCACCTGTTTCCCACATCGGAGCAGGTCGGCAAGGTGAGCGACGTGATCGAGCGCCAGGTGACGCACCTGACGCGGCTGGTGGATGACTTGCTCGACGTGGCGCGCATCACCAGCGGCAAGGTAGTGCTGCAGCGCAAGGAGTTTGAGCTGCAGCAAGTGCTCGAGCATGTCATCGAACTGTGCCAGCCTGTGGCCAGCAGCCGGCACATCGGCATCACGCTGGAATTGCCGCCGCATGCCGTGACCTTGTACGCCGACTATGCCAGGGTGGTGCAGATCTTTGCCAATATCGTCTCGAATGCCGTGAAGTTCACACAGGACGGCGGACACATCAACATGACGGCGCGCCTGGCGCAGGGCCAGTTACAGGTGATGGTCGAAGACAATGGCATCGGCATCGATCCGGATGCCCTCGCGCGCATCTTTTCCATGTTCGAACAGGGACGCACGGTGGCAGGCCAGATAAAAAGTGGCCTGGGCATCGGATTGAGTCTGGCGCGCCAATTTGCCGAAATGCATGGCGGCAGCATCGAGGCCTACAGCGATGGCGCCGGGCGTGGCAGCCGCTTCATCGTCAACTTGCCGGCCAGCGCCGGCCTCGCCCCGGCCCCCACGCCGGCCGCCGGGAGCGACACGCCGGCCCGTGCGGGCCAGCCCGTGCAAGTGCTGGTGGTGGACGACAACCGCGACGCGGCCGATTCCTTGCAAACCCTGTTCCAGCTCGAAGGCTATGCGGCTACCGTCGCGTATGGCGGCGCGCAGGCGCTGGCGGCCGTCGAGATGGTATGGCCGCAACTGGTCGTGATGGACTTGGGCATGCCGGACATGGATGGCTACGAAGCGGCGCGCCAGATTCGCCAGCGCGCGCAGGGGCGCGACGTGCTGATGATCGCCCTGACGGGCTGGGGCCAGGGTGAAGCGCGCGCACAGACCGAGCAAGCCGGCTTCGACCATCACCTGACGAAACCGGTGGATTTCGACGCCATCGCCGCCCTGCTGGAACAGCACCTGGCGCAGCGGGCGGCCTCTACGCAGACACAGTAGCGCTTACTTCCACTTGCCGCGCAATTCCTGCACCTTCTGTTGCAGCAACTCCGGCGTGGCGGCCTCGGGCGCCACGGGCACGCCCACGGCCAGCGACAAACGCGAGCGCAAGCCCGCCTTGAAGGCGCGCTCGAACAAATGGCCATTGCGGTGGCTCAACAGATGCCCCCACAAGCCGCGCAGCGCCAGCGGAATCACGGGCACCTTGCTGCGCTCGACGATCTTGGCGATGCCGCCCTTGAATTCGCTGATCTGGCCCGTACGCGTCAGCTTGCCTTCGGGAAAGATGCATACGAGTTCGCCCTCATGCAGCGCTTGCGCGATATCGATGAACGCCTTTTCCATCAGGAAAGGATCTTCCTTGGCGGGCGCGATGGGGATCGCCTTGGCCGTGCGGAAAATCCAGCCCATCAGCGGCATTTTGAAGATGCGGTGGTCCATGACGAAGCGGATGGGACGGGGGCTGGCCGCCATGATGACGATGGCGTCCACATAGCTCACATGGTTGCACACCAGCACGGCCGCCCCTTCCGTCGGGATGCGCTCGCCATCGACCACCTTGACCCTGTGCACGGTCTGGATGAGTATCCACGCCAGGAAGCGCATGAGGAATTCCGGCACCAAGGAAAAGATGTAGGCGGCCACCAGCGCATTCAAGATGGCCGTGACGAGGAACAGTTCGGGGATGGTAAAGCCCTTGCCCAGCAGCACGATGGCAACGCCGGCGGCCGCCACCATGAACAGCGCGTTGAGGATATTCATGCCGGCGATCGTGCGCGAAATGTGTTTCGGGTCGCAGCGCGTCTGGATCAGGGCGAACAGGGGTACGATGAAGAAACCGCCGAAGACGCCGATCATGACGATGTCGATCAGAATACGCGGCACGCCCGCCTGGCTGACGAACGCCAGCGCATCGACCACTTGCGTATTCGCATACGCATTGCTGGCGAAATACAGGTCGATGCCGAACAGCGACAGGCCAATGGAGCCGAACGGCACCAGGCCGATTTCGATCTTGTGGCCGGAGAGGCGCTCGCACAGCAGGGAGCCCGTGCCGATGCCGACGGAAAACACGGTCAGCAGCAGCACGAACACGCTATGGTCGCCATGCAGGAAATCCTTCGAGTAGACAGGGAACTGGGCCAGGATCAGGGCGCCGTAAAACCAGAACCAGGAGTTGCCCAGCATGGCCAGGAAGACGGGACGGTTCTTGCGCGAGAAATTCAGGTTGCGGAACGATTCGGCGACAAAATTCAGGCTCACCTTCAAGTCCGGCTCCGGCGCGGGCGTGCGCGGCACGCGGTAGCTGGCGATCAGACCGAACAGGGCCACGGCGATCGTCGCGCCGGCCACCAGCTCCACGCCCAGCGGCTTGTGCACGATCAGCACGGCGCCGAGGATTTCGCCCAGCAAGATGCCGACAAACGTGCCCATCTCGATCAGGCCATTGCCGCCGACCAATTCCTCGGGTTTCAGTTGCTGGGGCAGGTACGCATACTTGACGGGGCCGAACAGGGTCGAATGCACGCCCATGCCCACGACGGCGGCTACCAGCAGCCACAAGGTGTGCGTCATCCAGCCGGCGGCGGCGACCGCCATGATGGCCAGTTCCATCCATTTCACGAAGCGGGCCAGGCCCGCCTTTTCGAACTTGTCGGCCAGCTGGCCGGCCGTGGCCGAGAACACGACATACGGCAGGATGAACAGGCCGGGAATCAGGTTGGTGATGGTCGACGGGTCGAGCGTGGTCCAGCTCAGCGCATCGTAGGCGAGGATCACCATCAGGGCCGTCTTGAACAGATTGTCGTTGAAGGCGCCAAAGAACTGGGTCCAGAAGAAGGGCCCGAAACGGCGCTGCGACAATAAGGAAAACTGGCTGCTTTGACTCATGGCATGGGGAACTGGCAATTAAGGAATTGCTAAAATACAGCACTATCTTGCGCACGACAATCTGAATGTCTTCATCTTGCTTGGCATCAATACGGAAAGTGCCGCACCGCGCCATGCTGGCCCCGCACCTTGCTACTTTCCCGTACACAACAAAAATCGCCTGTTTCTTGATAATAAGGTAATGTGCGCATACATCGGGCGCCTTCGCCCTGACCATCCAGGAAAGCTGCCCCCATGTTTGGATTGATAACGCTGTTTATCCTTGGCGTGCTGATCACCGGCTTCGTGCTGGTGCTGCAGTACCGCAGAAAAGTGGCCGATCTGGAATTGCTGACGGCGCGCCTGCGCAAGGAAGTCGACGGCATCCAGCAGCGCCTGCTAGCGCTGGAAGGCCGGGACGTAGCGCCAGCTGCCGCGCCTGCCGTGCCCGCTGCCGTTGCGCCAGTAGCAGTGCCGACTCCTGTTCCGGTTCCTGTTCCGGTTCCTGTTCCCGTGCCTGCACCGGCGCCGGTGCAGGTGTCGAAGGCGGCCGTGATCGAACCGGTCGAGCTGGCAAAGGCCGCACCGGCCGCGCCCCTGCCGCCGAAGCCTTCGCCACTCGCGCCACAGGCTCCCGCCAAACCCGCCCCTGCCGCCCCTGCAGCCCCTGCAGCCCCCAACACCCCGTCCTGGATCGCGCACCCGGACGGCCTCGTTGCCAAGGCGAAGAACTGGCTGTTCACGGGTAACCTGGTTGCCAAGCTGGGCTTGATGATTCTGTTCCTCGGCGTCAGCTTCCTGCTCAAATATGTGTCGGCGCAGGTGACCGTGCCCATCGAGTTGCGCCTGGCCGGCATCGCGCTGGCCGACATCGCCCTGCTGGCCTGGGCCTGGCGCATCCGCATCAAACGCCCCGGCATCAGCTTGCCGCTGCAGGGCACGGCCCTGGCGATATTGATGCTGGTGACGTTTGGCGCCTTCCGCCTGTATGAACTGATCCCGGCGGGCCTGGCGTTTGCCGTGCTGTTCGTGCTGACGGCGTTCACTTGTCTGCTGGCCGTGCTGCAAAACGCCGTCTGGCTGGCCGTCTTCGGCATCGTCGGCGGCTTTGCCGTGCCCCTGCTCGTGTCGACAGGCAGCGGCAACCATATCGGCCTGTTCAGCTACTACGCGCTGCTCAATGCGGGCGTCTTCGCCATCGCCCTGAAACGCGCCTGGCGCGTCCTGAATGTGCTGAGCTTTGGCTTTACCTTCGTCGTCGCCACCACCTGGGGCTTGCTGCGCTACACGCCCGAACACTACCTGTCGACGCAACTGTTTTTGATCCTGTTCGTGCTGTTCTACATCGGCATCGCGATTGCCTACTGCGCGCGCCAGGCGCCACGCCTCAAGCATTACGTGGATGGCACCCTCGTGTTCGGCACGCCGCTGGCGGCCATGGGCCTGCAATACGGCCTGGTCCGGCACTTCGAGTTCGGTCTGGCGTTTTCCGCGCTGGTCGCCGGCTTGACTTACACGGGACTGGCCGTCACCCTGTGGCGCCGCACAGGTTTCAAACTGCTGGCCGAAGCCTTCCTCGCGCTGGGCATCGTCTTCGGCACCCTGGCCATCCCGTTCGCCCTCGATGGCCGCTGGACATCCGCCGCCTGGGCACTGGAAGGCGCGGGCATCGTCTGGGTCGGCTTGCGCCAGCGCCAGACCCTGGCCTGGGCCTTCGGCCTGCTGGTGCAGGGGGCCGCCTGGCTGGCCTTCCTCATCGCCATACAGGACCTCAATACGGCAACGGCCCTGCAAGCCAACATCTGGCTCGGCTGCGCGCTGCTGGCCGCCGCCGCGCTGGTGATGGCTTACAATTTCCGCCGCCACGGCAGCCACTTGCATCCTGAATTCATGAGCAGCCTGTCCGTGCTGTTCCTGACGGCCGCCACGGCCTGGCTGCTGGGCGGCATCTGGAGCGAAATCCTGCTGCGCACGGATGCCGCCACGCAACTGAACCTGCTGACCGTCAGCGCGCTGGCAGTAGCAGCTCTGCTGGCGGCGCTGGCGCGGCGCGAACAATGGCATGCGCCGCGCGCCCTGCTGCTGGCCGTACAGGTACTGGCCGGCATGGTCATGCTCAGCCGCGCCAGCTGGGCCTGGGACCAGCATCCGGCCAGCCTGTTCGACGGCTCCTTCCTCAGCGCCCTGCTGCTGGGCGCCGCCGCCTTTGCCAGCGCCCGCTTCCTTGCGCTGCGCGCGCGCGGCGGCGACGCGCTGCTGGCGCTGGCAGCGCGGCCCCTGCTGGTCTGGAGCGGCTTGCTGTGGTTTGCCGCCATCCTCGTGCCGTTCACCAGCTGGCTGCTGCGCCTGATCGACGGCGACCTGAGCATGCAGCCGTACGCGGGCGAGCACTGGCTGGCGCTGTACCTGATCGCCGTGTCCGTCACGACACCCGTGTTCGCCATTGTGGCGCGGCGCCTCGACTGGCCGCAGTTGCGCTGGTTCACCGTGGCCGCCTGGCTCGGCCTGGGCCTGTGGAGCGCCAATATGCTGCTGGCGCTGTACCTGCGCGACTATCTGCTGACGGCCTTGAGCTGGCTGGCTCTGGCCAGCGCGCTGGCGGCCGGCGAATACCTGTTGCGTGCCTGGCCGAAAGCCGGCTGGCAACTCGACGTGCGTGCGCTGCGGCTCTTGCATACCTTGCGCACGGCCGCGCCCTGGCTGATGCTGTGGCCGGTTGGCGCCATGCATGTCAACGCCTGGCTGGCACAGCATGAAGACAGCGTCAGCCCCGCCTGGGCCCGCTACTTGCCGGCCTGGGCCATGATGCTGGTGCTGGCCTGGCTGATCCGCCGCTGCCGCGCGGGCGCCTGGCCGGTGACACCGATTGCCGAGTGGTACCAGCGCACCCTGATACCGCTGGGCGCGCTGTGGTCGCTGCTGCTGATCGCCGCCTGGAACATCTTCGACGACGGCGCCATGGCGCCGCTGCCCTACTTGCCGCTGCTCAATCCGCTGGACTTGAGCACGGGCTTTGCCGTGCTGCTGGCCATTGCCAGCTACCGCCTGCTGCCGGCGCAGCAGCTGCCACTGCCCGCCCTGTGGCAGGCGCGCTTGCCTGCCGTAGCCGCCTGCTGCGTGTATGTGTGGTTCAACCTGATGCTGCTGCGCACGGTGTCGCACTATGTCGGCGTGCCCTATACCTTTGACGCCATGCTGGCCTCGCAGTTCGTGCAAGCGATGCTGTCGCTCGTGTGGAGCGTCACGGCCCTGCTGCTGATGCGCCACGCGGCGCGCCAGCAGCGGCGCCAGCAATGGAGCATGGGCGCCGTGCTGCTGGGGCTGGTCGTTGTGAAACTGTTCCTGATCGACCTGTCCAACGTGGGCGGCATCGAACGCATCGTATCCTTCGTGGGCGTGGGCTTGCTGATGGTCTTGATCGGCTACCTGGCACCCTTCCCCAAGGCTGCCGCGCCAGCGCCAGCCGAACCGCAACAGGGAGCAGCATGAAAACCACCACACTCATGTTCGGCATCGTGTTGATGGCAGGCGCCGCGCTGGCAGCGCCTGGCCAGGAGCGGCCACAGGACTATCGCTGGAGCATCGCGTTGACGCCGCAGCCCGGTGCCGGCCTGAGCCGCATAAACGTCCCCACCGACGTGTACCTGCATGCGCGCTCGGCCAGCCTGGCCGACGTGCGCCTGTTCGACAGTACCGGCAAGCCACTGGCCTTCGCCCTGACGGCCCCGTCCGCGCAATCGCGCACGCAGCGCGACACGCTTGCCATGCGCATCTTTCCCGTCACCGGCAAAAACATCGGCTACTACGAACTGGACAACGTCGATATCCGGACCGGCAATGACGGCCGCCTGCTGTCCGTCACGGCGCGTGGCGGCAGTACGCCCGATGCGGCGCCGGGCTTGCAAGGGTTGATCCTCGATGCGGGCCCGCCCGCCAAGGATAGCCGCATCGGCGCCCTGCAATTTACCTTGCCGCCAGGAACCGATAACTACAATGCACAAGTGCTGCTGGAAGTCAGCGACGACCTGAAACAATGGGATGCCATCGCCACCACCACGCTGAATTGGCTGCGCAACAGCGACACGCAAACCCTGGCCAACGACCGCATCGAATTCGCGCCGCGTGCCTTCCGCTATGCGCGGCTGAGCTGGCAGTACGGCGATCCCATCACTTTCGCCGGCATCGCCGCGCAGCAGGTCAGCGTCACGGCCGTTGCCTCGCCGCGCGCCACCATCGCGCTGAAGGGGACGACAGGCAAGAGCGTCGACGAGCGCCTGTATGCCACGCCGATCGCGATTCCCGCCGACAGCATTGGCTTGCAGCTGGCTGAGGGCAACACGTCCATGCCCGTTACCCTGGGCGTGTATCACCCGGCAAGCGAAGCGCCGCGCCAGCGCCTGCATCTGGGCCCGCGAGCGCGCGCCACGCAGGCCGCCGAATTCGAACCACTGCTCCACACGACGTTCTACCGTATCAACATGGATGGCAAGGAACGGGTCTCCGGTGACTTGTCCATACCCGTCGTGCAAACGGCGCAATGGGTGCTCCGGCCGCAATATCACAGCGGCACGAACCCGCACCTCAACTCCGTCTTGCGCCTGGGATGGACACCGGCAAGCCTGGTGTTCCTGGCCAGCGGCAAGGGGCCTTATCAACTGGTCTTCGGCAGGAATGGTGCAACGCCGGCAGCGTTGCCGCTGTCGCAGGTCGCGCCCGGCTTCACGCAGGAGGAATTGCTGGCGCTGCCTGTCGCCACGGCAGCCAGGGTGGTGGCGCTGACCAGCGACGCTCCCATCGAGAAGACGCCGGACGGCGCAGGCTTGCGCCTGGCCGCACTGTGGACCGCGCTCCTGCTGGGCGTGGCCGTGCTGGGCTTTTTCGCCTGGCGTTTGCTGTCACAGATGAAAGAGGAACAAGGCAGCACCCAAGGCAGTACCGACAAGCAGTAAGCTTAGCCACAACATTCACCGCTTGAGCGCGCTACTCGCAGGCTCACTGCCGCAGCAGCGCCTTGAACGTCTGCGGCATCCAGGGACGTGCCGCCAGCATGAAGCTGATGGCCAGGCGCTCGTTGCCAGGCAGGCGCGCGTCTTCCTGATGTTGCTGCGAGAATTCCACCGCCACTTGCTTCAGGCGTTCCAGCAAGGCGGCCGTGGATTTCTTCGACAGCATCACGTTCACCAGGCGTAGCAATTCCGTCTCGCCATCGAACTGCGAATTCAAATAGTCGCCATAGGCTTCCTTTTTGAAATACGTGTGGATGGGACCATTCGGTATCCACGCAAACGTGCGGGCCACAAGCAGTTTGACCCGGTTATTCGGCAGCAGTTCCAGAAAACCGATCTTGTCGAGACGCAGCAGGTATTTCACGGCTTGCGCTTCGCTGATGTCGTAGATGGCGACGATCTGTTCCAGCGGCAGCAAGTTCAGTGCGGAGACGGCCACCACGAACAGCCGGGTGTCCTCGATGATTTCCTTTTCCTGCGCATACGTCAGCCCCGTGATCAGGGTGGGCGCGGCCTGGGCTGACTGCACGGCCAGCGCCAGCTGCTGGAAATCGCTGCCGATGGCCACCAGGATCTGGTCCAGCCGTTGCAGGGTAAATTGCTTCTGCGAAAACATCCGCTTGACGCTGGCTTCGGACACGCCGATACGCTGGGCCAGCTCGGCATACGTGACGGAACGCGCTTTCAACAGGCGTTTCAAGGCTTCGATCAAGGCGTGGGTTTGCGGCATGCACTTCCTTTATAAAAAAAGCATCGATTCTGGCGGCAGAAAAGTAGCGCAATATGCTACTTGCGGTATGCTTTCCCGCTACGAGTAGCGTATTCATTGACCAATTGCCCACAGTCTACAATGATGGCGTTGCCACTTGGCACACTTGAAGGAGAAACACATGAAACGCCTGCTGCCCCTCTGCTTGTCCCTATCGCTGTTGACGCTCTCCGCGGCCGCTCCCGGCCTGGTCCACGCCGCCGCTTCCGAGAATCTGTCGAAAGGCTCGCAAAACCTCAGCGAAGGTTCCGCCGTGGTCGTCGCCGGCTCCATGTCGATGCTGGTCGCCTCCGGCCAGGTAGTGGTTGCCAGCGTGGAAACGGTGGGCGAAGGCATCGTCATCGTGCTCAAGGGCGCATCCGAAGCCGGTGGCGCCTCCATCCAGATGAGCGGGCAAGCGGCCAGGGGCCTGTCGCTGGCGGCCGGCACCGTGGTCAATGTGGTGGCGATGTCCACCGGCCATATGCTGGTTCTTTCCGGCAAGGCCATCGCCTTCATCCCGAACGAACTGGGCAAGGCGCTGCTGCACCACTCCAAAGTGTAATCACCAATAAAGAGAACGGACATCCCATGAAACATCTGCTCGCCACCGCCCTGCTGTGCGCCGCCACCGTGGCGCCGCTGGCCCAGGCCGCCAACTCCGACACCACCAACGCCTCCGACAACGCCAGCATGGCCTCGGCCATCGTGTTGGTCGGCTCCATGTCGGTGATGGCCGCTGCCGGTGAAGTCGTCATCGACAAGGTGGAAGACGCGGCCGACGGCAGCGTCCTCATGCTCAAGAGCGCGGCCAGGGGCGCCTCGCAGGCGGCCACGGCCTCCGTCAAGCTGAGCCAGAAGGCTGCGCAAGGCCTGTCGCTGGCGGCCGGTACGGTAGTCAAGGTGGTGGCAGTCTCGACGGGACACATGCTGGTGCTGTCGGGCAAGGCCATCGCCTATGTGCCGAATGCCGCCGCCAATGCGATTCTCCACCATTCGAAAGCGTGAACCCCATGAAACGCCTGACCGTGATTCTCATCAGCCTGGCCCTGGCCGGTACCGCCCATGCGGGACGCTCGTGCGAAGAAAAGCAAACGGACGCGACCACCCTCGTCAAATCGATGGATCTGGCGCAAAAGACCCTGCAGGCGCTCGACGCTTCGGGCGCGCAAGTGGCGCTGCTGGCGCGCGCCGGGCAAGACTTGTCAAAGTACAATTTGCGTTATTCGCACATGGCGCTGGCCTGGCGCGACCACCCGAAAGGCCGCTGGCTGGTGGTGCATGAACTCAATGAATGCGGCACGGCGCAATCGTCGCTGTACAACGAAGGCTTGGGCAATTTCTTCATGGATGATGTGTTCATGTATGAAACCCTGATTCTGGTTCCCGGCCAGGATACGCAGCAGCAACTGGTGCGCCTGCTGACGTCGAACACGCCCAAACGCCTGCATGAGCCGCACTACAATATGCTGGCCTACCCGTTTTCCACCAAGTACCAGAATTCGAACCAGTGGGTGCTGGAAACCCTGGCCGCCGCCAGCAACGAGCCTGGCAAGATCGAAACGCGCGCCGAAGCGCAAGGCTGGCTGCGCAGCGCCAGCTACGCACCGCAAACGCTGAGCATCCCCGCCGCCACGCGCCTTGGCGCGCGCATGTTCCGCGCGAATATCGCGTTCGACGATCACCCGTTCGAGCGCCGCATGACGCGCCAGATCGACGTCGTCACCGTCGACTCCATCGTGCGCTTCATGCGCCAGCGCGAGCCCAAGGCGCAGGAGATCGTCGTGCGGGGGAATTAGCCCGACACCAGGCCCGGCACGATCAAGGCGGGCGCCTGCGCCAGCGGCGCCGCGCTGCACAGCACGATGGACAGCTCGGCATGCGCCAAGGTCACGCAAGCGCCCGCGTCCATGCCCAGCTTGTAGCGCGCCTCGGTCTCGCTCCAGCGCTGGTAAAACGCCGCCATCCGCGCTTCAGGCGGCATGCTTTCCAGCTCGGCGGCCACATCTGCGCCAAACGCCTCGCGGGCCAGCGCCAGCACGTCGCGCCGCGGGTCGCGCAGCTCAATATCGAGTCCCAGCCGCGTAGTACCGCTCAACGCGCAGGCGACCCAGTGGCTGCTGTGCGAAATGCTGAAGTGCGCCCCCTCCGCGGGCGACAGCAGCCGCGGCGCCTGACCCGGCCTCTCTTCCAGCACGATGGATTCCGGCGCCACCTCCAGCAGTTTCCCCATCGCTACGCGCAGCAAGGCGCGCCCCAGCAGGAACTGGCGCTGGCGCAGCGGCCGCACAAAGCGTGCGTAGCGGGCCGCTTCCGCCTGCCCCAGCCAGGCCGCATATCGGCTGAGCTGTGCAGTTTCAATCGGGCGGATATCGAGCAGCCAGATGCTGGCGCCGCTACTGGGCAAGGCTGGTGGCATGACAAGGTCGGGATAGGCAAAGGCGCAGTCTGCCACAAATTGCCAGCATGCATGTGGCAAAAAAATGGCAGCGCGGTTGTCCGTCGCTGCCATTCTCAGCAGGTCTGCAGGCGCTTGCGCGCCGCGCCCGTCCTAGTTCGTCATTGCTGCTTCGACCGCTTTATTGTCGGCGCCCGTCGGACCGCCTTCGGCACGTACATAGTTGGCCTTGATGTAAGCACTGGTCAGGTTGGCGATGCGGGTCAGCATCAGGTTATCGTGCACGCCGAGAGTGAAACCGGCCGCCATGGCGCCCGCGCGCTGGAAGAATTCCGGTGTCGCCACCAGCACACCCTTGCTATCGCGAATCATGACGCGCATGCGCACGCCCGAGCTGCCTGCCAATGGGCCCAGGAATACACGCTTGGCGCCGCTCTTGAACTCCATCTCTTCCACAATCGGCTCGATGATCAGCACGCGGCCATTGGCCGGACCCGCATTCCAGGCCGTCAGTGATTCGGCCAAGTCCTTGCGGATATTCTGATCAATTTTCGCCATGCCGGCCTGATTACCCGCGTAACCTGCGGCAAACACCGTCGGCTTGACTTCGATACGGCCAAACGACGAAAACGCCTCTTTCGGTGCCGGATTTTGCGTCGACGACGCCTTGATACTCGTGGCACAACCTTGCAGCATGGACACTGACAGCAATGCGCCTGCCACGATGACAGCTTTTGATACTTTTTGCATATTCTCTTTCTATTTTTATTGGAATGATTTTGAAGCACCATCGGTCTGCCAGATGGCGCCCGCCACCGATTGGGACGACTTCCCTGCTGCTTGCTTATCTGCTACTTACTTGCTACTACCTGCTTTCAACCTCACGAACTCTTCCTTCAAGGCCATACCCGTCATCATCGTGCCGTCCCGACATTCGCATGCCGTGGCGCTGAAATGCTCACTCAGTACTGAACTGGCGCTGCCGCCGCGGCCACACAAACTGCGTCGCGCCACAGCCACGTATCAATCAAATCCTGCCAGGACTTTATAGCTAATTTCAGTATTACTCGCGTGCAGCACTTCCAGCCTTGCCCCCTTATAGCCCAGGATCATGGATTCGGACAAATCGTAAGTCACATCATTACTGAACGCCGGCCGTGCCATGTTGCGATCGAATTCACGATACCCCAGGGTGATCTTGTCACCGATACGACCGCTGTAAATCAAGGTGCTCTGAAAACTCGCCTGTTGATAGTTCGTCGTGACGCCCATCACGTAATCGAACTTTGCACACGGCGCACGTCCAATGCATACGGAACCATCCTTGCTAAACAGATGCAGCTTGTTATGCTTGGCAACGGTGCCCTGCGCATTCGCGATCACCACGCCGCCAAAGGTTTGATATTCTTCCTTGTCTGCAATTTGCGGATACGTTCCCTTACGCACAACAAACTCGCCGAGAGGCTGGTCCTGCGCCAGAATCAGCGCCCGCGTTTCCAACGCATCGCTCTTGGTCAACATTCTTTCGCCAATACCGATGGTTACCACCGTGCCCGCTTGCGGCAAGGTCGTCTGGTAGGCGGACCGCGGCACCGGCCGGCTCTTGCATCCTGAAATGGCAAGACTACACATCATCACGAATAACAGCTTAAAACCATGTTTCACGACTACTCCATTAGTTATCTTAACCGCAATTTTACATTTAAATAGATTTCCGTTTGGAAATTCTCAACAACAAACGGTGGCCAATGCTATTGGTCCAGTTAAAGCTGTTTTGCAATACCACCACGCCCGTCCGATTCTTGACATCGAGACCGATATAGCTTGAGTAGCCCGCCACGAAACCCACCTGATAGGTAATTTTATTGCCATCGATATCATCCACCAGCCAGGCCAGCGCCGCCGCCTCGACTGGCCGGTCGACACGCACGCTCAAAGTGTCCTGCAAGGCGCGGTCCAGCACCGGATCATCACTACCCCGGATATTCGCCCGTGCATAGCGCAACAAATCATTCGCCGTCGAATACAGGGCAGCCGAGCCCGTCAACACATCGGTAAACTCCCAATCCGGCGCTTCGCTTCCGCGCCGCATGAATTTGGGCTGATCGCCCACATGACCATGGGCACGTGCGGCAAAGCCAGGCAATCCCTGTGGGCGATAACCGGTGCTAGCGAGTGCCAGTGGTTGCAATATGGTTTCCTGCACCAGGGCATCCATCTTTTTGCCGGTACGCAGTTCCAGCACATGTCCGAGCAAGCCATAGCCAATATTCGAATAATTGGGCGCCGTCGTTGCGGGCGCATCAAAATCGGCAAGGTAGGCCAGCAGATATTCGCGGTCAAAATGCCGGTAAAAGCTGGCCCCCGTAAACAGATACTCCACGAAGTACAGCAAGGTTTGCGGCGTAAATGGCTGCCGTGGCAAGCCCGATGTATGCGTGACCAGTTGCAGCAAGGTGATCTTGCGTGCGGAGTCGCTCAGTGGCGTACCGGGTGGCAGCAACTGTTCAAGGGTGTCGTTCCATGCGAACACACCCTTCTGTACCAGTACCGCCGTCGTGGCGCTCAAAAAGCCCTTGCTGACCGAACCGACGGCAAACAGGGTGTCGCCGTCGGGACGATGGCCGCTCACCGCATGTTCGGTCGTACCGTAGCCAAAGCTCTGCGTGCTGCCATCGGGCAGCACAACACCGACCACCAGTCCTGGCGTAGTACCGTTGTCAATCAATGGCTGTGCCAGCGCATCGACTTCCTTGCGCAGATCGCCGCTGATGGCGTAGCGCTCGCTCGATGCATTGTCAGAATCGATTTCCATCCGTGACAGGGTGCCACATGCCGTCAGCGCTGCCAGTGTCGCCACCATGCATGCACGCCCGGCATATCGCCGGTAAATTATCACCAGCGAAGTCACGGCCGGTAACGCTTGAAAATCAGCGACGTGTTGATGCCGCCAAAGGCAAAGTTATTCGACATCACGTACTCGCATTCGATGGCCCGGCCTTCGCCGGCGATGTAGTCGAGCGGTGCGCATTGCGGGTCGACCTGCTGCAGATTGATGGTGGGCGCAAACCAGCCTTCGCGCATCATCTCGATGCTGATCCACGCTTCCAGCGCGCCACAGGCACCCAGGGTGTGGCCCATGTAGCTTTTCAGTGAACTGATGGGCGTGCGGTCGCCAAACACTTCGAACGTCGCTTGCGACTCGGCGATGTCGCCCTGCTGCGTGCCCGTGCCATGCGCATTGATGTAGCCGATATCGGACGGCTGCAGTCCCGCGTCGGCCAGCGCCAGCAGCATCGCCTGGCGCATGGTGGCGGCGTTCGGCTGGGTCACGTGGCAGCCGTCGCTGTTCGTGCCGAAGCCCACCAGCTCCGCATGGATGGTGGCGCCGCGCGCCTGCGCATGGTCGAATTCTTCGAGGATCAGGCAACCGGCGCCTTCGCCGATGACGAGGCCATCGCGGCTGGCGTCGAAAGGACGCGGTGTCGTATGGCCTGCGTCGTTGCGCGTGCTGGTGGCGAACAGGGTGTCGAAGACGGCCGCTTCGGTGGCGCACAGTTCTTCGGCGCCGCCGGCGATCATCGCCAGCTGCTTGCCGCCGGCGATCGCCTCGTAGGCATAGCCGATGCCCTGGCTACCCGAGGTGCAGGCGCTCGAGGTGGTAATCACCCTTCCCGTGACGCCGAAAAACACGCCGATGTTGACGGGCGCCGTATGCGCCATCATCTTGATGTAGGTGGTGGCGTTGATGCCCTTGGTGGTGCGCTCTTCCATCATGCGGCCAAAGTCGCCGATGGCGCTGGGCGTGCCGGCCGACGAACCGAAGGAAATGCCCATCTGCCCGCTCTTGACCACGGGGTGCCCGGCCAGGCCCGCGTGTTCGAGCGCCAGTTCGCTGGCGCGCGTGGCCATCAGTGCGATGCGTCCCATGCTGCGCACGGCCTTGCGGTTGTAGCGGTCCGTCAGCGCGAACGGCGCGGCCGGCGCGCCCAGTTGCGTATTCAAGCCTTCGTAATCGGCCCATTCGTTCATGCGCACGACGGCGTTGCGATACTCGCCCAGGCGCTGGCGGATGGCCGGCCAGTCATTGCCGATCGGGCTGATGCCGGCCATGCCGGTCACGACTACCCGGCGGCTCATGCCATGCCTCCATTCACGGAAATGACCTGGCGCGTGATGTAGCCCGCCTCCTCGCCGACGAGGAAACTGACGGCAGCGGCCACTTCTTCCGGCGTGCCGACTCTGCGCGCGGGGATCATCTTCAGCGCTTCGTCGAGCGGCACCTCGCTGATCATGTCCGTCTCGATCAGGCCCGGCGCCACACAGTTGACCGTGATGGCGCGCTTGGCCAGTTCCAGCGCCAGCGCCTTGGTCGCGCCGATGATGCCGGCCTTGGCCGCGCTGTAATTGACTTGCCCCCGGTTGCCGATCAGGCCCGAAACGGACGCCATGGTGACGATGCGCCCCGGTTTTCGGCGCTGTACCATCGGCATCACCAGCGGATTGAGCACATTGTAGAAACCATCGAGGTTGGTCTGCAGGACGATGTCCCAGTCCTCGCCCGACATGGCGGGAAACGCATTGTCGCGCGCCACGCCGGCGTTGCACACGACGCCGTAATAGCAGCCATGTTCGGCGATGTCCGCTTCCAGCGCGGCAGCTGCCGCGGCACGGTCGCCGATATCAAATTGCAGCACGCGCGCCGCGCGTCCCATGGCCTGCACCTGCTGCGCCACCGCGTCGGCTTCGCCGCGCGCGCTGCGGCAATGCAGCACCACGTCAAAACCGTCGCGCGCCAGCCGCAAGGCGATGGCCTTGCCGATACCGCGCGACGACCCCGTCACCAATACACTTTTACTCATGCTGCGCTCCATTCATACTCTCCTGCAGAAATTGCTTTGCATCCTCGGGCTGGAATACCGTAATCGTCGCTTGCGCCAGCACGGCGCCCGCCATCTCGATACGACACTCGAACGCGCCCAGTCCATTCTCGCCCTGCAAGGCCTGCTGCACATGCACCTGCAGCACGCTGCCATCGACAAACAGGGGCAGCTGCGCTTCGTAGCGCCGCGCCCCCAGCAAAAAACCGATCTTCACGGGCGCGCCGGCCAGCCGCGCCAGGTAGCCCGCGTGCGCGGCGATCGCCTGCGCCATGTATTCGATGCCGACCCAGCTGCCCACCCCTGCCGACGGCGCGTCATAAAACACGCTGCCGGCATGGATGGCCACTTCGGCGCACAGGTTTTCCGCATCGGCCGACAACACCCGGTCGAGCAGCACCATGGCGCCGGAATGGGGCACCAGTTCGCGGATATCGGGAAAACTCATGCGCCCCTCCCGAACAGCAGGGCGGCGTTCGAGCCGCCGAAGGCAAACGAATTGCTCAGCGCCCAGTCGAGCGGACGCCCCAGGCGCGCACCGGGCAAGGCCAGGCGCAGCGGCGGCAGGGATTCATCAGGCACGCCATCCCACAGGTGCGGCGGCAGCAAGCCCTCGGCGTTATCGTCCTGCATCGCCAGCCAGCACAGCGCCGCCTCGACGGCCGCCGCCGCGCCCAGCGCATGGCCTGTCAGCGGCTTGGTGGAGCTGACCATCGCCGTGGCGCCGAACAGGTCGGACACCACGCGCGCTTCCATCGCATCGTTCTGCGGCGTGGCCGTGCCGTGCAGGTTCACATAGTCGACTTGCGACGCCGCGATGCCCGCGCGCGCCAGTGCCTGGGCGATGGCCAGCCGCGCGCCGCCGCCCGCGGGATCGGGCGCCGACATGTGATGGCCATCGGACGATTCGCCCCAGCCGCGCAAGGCCACGCTGGCCGGTTGCGCCGTCATCAGGAACAGGGCCGCGCCCTCGCCGATATTGATGCCGTCGCGGTTCGCGCCCAGCGGATTGCAGCGCCGCGCGCTGACGGACGCCAGCGCGGAAAAACCCGCCACGGTAAAGCCGCACAGGGTATCGACGCCGCCCGCCAGCACGGCGTCGCACAGGCCCATGCAGATCAGGCGCGCCGCGCTGGCCATGGCCTTGGCGCTCGACGAACAGGCGCTCGAATGCACGAGGGCCGGGCCGTCGATGCCCAGTTCCTCCGCCAGCATCAGGGCCGGCGACGCCATCTCCTGCTGCCCATAATGAAAAGCTTCCGGAAAACCGTCGCCCGCCACATGCTGGCCGATCGCGCCTTCCGTCTCGGCGATGCCCGACGTGCTGGTGCCGATCACCACGGCCACCCGGTCCGCGCCGTAGCGGGCGATGGCCTGTTCCACGGCGGGACGGATCTGCGCCAGAGCGGCCAGCGCCATCCGGTTGTTGCGGCTGCGCGCGGCGATGCCGTGCTGCGCCACCGATGGCAAGGCCGCATCGACCACGCCCAGCGGCAGCATGCGCCCCGGCGTGTAGGTATCGACGGGCATCACGCCGCTGTGCGCGGCAAACAGGCGCGCACGCACTGCTTCGCGGCTGGCGCCCAGCGCGCAGACGATGCCGCAGTCGTTCAGGTACACAGTCAAGCCAGTCATTCAGCTTCCTTCCGGGGCGTTCTGTATCGTCAGACGATAGCGGTAGCGCAGGTTGTCGAGTACCACCGTGCCGCTCCAGCGCGGCATGCCGCTGTAGTCGATCACCGTCACCGCCTCGTCATGCAGGAACAGGGTGCGGCGCAAGCCGCTGTCCTCGATGCGCCAGCCGGCCGGCAGCGCTTGCGCGATCGCTTCGCGCGGCCACAGGGTCAGCTGCATGTCTTCCAGCACGTCCTCGGCGCGTACCTGCGCCGGCAGCATCAGGTGGCGCCATGACGTCATCTCCTTGCCGTCGTAATGGAGCGACAGTACACGCTGGCCGAACGCCAGTCCCACCAGGTCGAGGTGCGACGGTTCCACTTCCAGCGCCGCATCGAGTTCGTCGATGCGGCCCTCCCGTTCGACGACCAGGTGCTGCTGCACGCTGACCGTGGCGCCCAGCGCCTGCGGCGCCAGTTTCAGGCCCAGGCGCGCGGGTGCCGAAGGCGGCGTGCTGGCGCAGCCGGCCAGCGCCAGCAGCAATGCCGGTGCCCATCGTTGACAGTGCAAAAACATCAGATTTCTCCTGCGGCATCGGCCGCGCTACGGTGGTCGGCTTCGGCAAAGCACGGCGACAGCAGCCATACAAGCGCCGTGCCGATCAGCATGGTCAGGCCAAACGCCTGCAATGCAGCCGTCTTGCTCAGCGCCAGCAGGCCGAAAGACAAAATGGTATTGGCCGCCGACAGGCCCACGGCCAGCCATGGCGTATCGTTGCGGCGGTCGGGATGCTCCTGCATGAAGATGCCGTAATCGACGCCGACGCCCAGCAGCAGCATCAGCGCCAGCACGTGGAACAGCTGCAGCGGCAAGTTCAAATAGCCGAGCAAAGCCAGGGCCGCCACGCTGGCCAGCGCCGTGGGCGCCAGCACGCGCCAGGTGCGGCGTCCGTAACGGGGCAGCAGCAAGCCGAAGACCACCAGGTAGGCACCCAGCACCACGGCGCCCATGTAGACGCGGTAGCGGCCCAGCACCGAGGAAATTTCACTCACCTTGTCGACCCACTGCACGCCGGGCACGCCCTCGCCCGCCTTCGCCAGCAGCGGAATGGCCGCATACTGCATGCCGCGCAAGGCGACGATGGAGGCATAACCGCCTTCGACCTTGCCCAGCCACAGGTGGCGCCATGGCTCGCTGGCCGGCACCTTCAGGAAGGCGTCGATCGACAGCGGCGCACCCGCTTGTGCCAGTTGCGCGCGCACCTTGCCAGCCCATTCCGGGCCTTCGTCAACGGACTGCGCCAGCAAGTCGAGCGCGGCGCCCGGCTGCAGGATAGCCGTGTCGAGCAAGGCACGGCGCGCCGCCTGCGTCTGCAGCGACGGCACCCAGTTCGACATGGCCTGGACACCGCTGATGTGCTTTTGCGCGATCAGCGGCAGCAGCCGCTGTTTCAACGCTTCCTCGCGCTGCAGCACGGCTTCCGCGCTATCGCCGCGCACCAGGTAGAACTGCACCGGCGTGGGTCCATCGAGCAATTTGCTCAATTTGATCTGGTCGCGTATCAGGTGCGCGGGTGGCGTTTGCAGCAAGCGGATATCGTCGTTGACGCCCAGGCGGCTGATGCCGATGAGCGCAAACAGGGCAAACAGCACGCCGCCAGCCAGGGTGGCGCGGTTGGCCCGCAACAGCGGCCAGCGCGCGCGCGCCGCGCCGTACTGTTTGACCAGTGCGCCGCTCTTCAAGGTGCCGCCGCCTATCAACGCGGGAAACCAGAACACCACCGTCAGCCAGGCAAACACCAGGCCCAGGGCGGAAAACACGGCCATGTGGCGCAGGCCAGGGAATGGCGTCAGCGCCAGGCCCATGTAGCCGATGACGGCTGCCAGCAGGGTCAGGCACAGGCCTGGCAGCAAACGGCGCAGCAAGGCGCGCGAATCGAGCGCCGGATCGGCGCCCAGGCGGTTGCATAGAAAGTAAATGCCGTAGTCCTGCGCCACGCCGATCAGGCTGGCGCCAAAGACCAATGTCATCAAGTGTATTTTGCCAAACAGCAGCCAGCATACGGACAAAGAACCGAGGCAGCCGATGCCGATCGACAGCAGGATCAGCGAGATCGGCTTGAACGAGCGGAAGGTGAACCACGTCAGCAGGATGATGCCGGCCAGGGAGCCCAGGCCGATGGTCGACATTTCGCCCGCCGCCTGGCTGCTGGCGGCCGCCGCATGCAGGATCACGCCGGCGCTGATGATGTCCACGCCGGGCACGGCCTGCCGCGCCGCCGCCTCGGCTTGCGCCAGCACGGGCAGCGCGCTTTCCTGCGCGCCCAGCGAAAAGGCGGGCAGGCTCAAGGTCAGCGGCAGCAGCACATACTGGCGCTCGGCGTCGGCGACGAACAGATGGCCGTCGCGCGGACGCACGGGCGTTTCCTGCGCACGTTCCTGCACCCAGCCGCCAAACAGGCCGAAGGGATCGTCCTGCCAGGCGCCCAGTTTCGGCCCACCGAAAGGACTGTAGAGCTGACTCAACGCAGAATCGCGCCAGAACGCGGGCGTTTCCTGGCGCAGCTGCATTTCCTGCGGCGCCGTCAGCAAGGTCAAGCGATGCTGCTGGAACAGCGCCAGCCAGTCGTTCTGCGTCTGCTCGTCGAGCGGCGTGGACTGGAACAGGCCAGCATGACGCGCCAGCACGGCGCCATAGGCATCGGCCGCGCGCTTCGCATCGCTCCATTCGGCGGCACCGACCAGCACCGCCACGCGCTGCTGCGCCGCATCGACCATGTGCGTAAATGACGCCTGCAGCACCGGGTCGCGCTCCTGCACTGGCAGCAAGGCGAGAATGTCGGTTTCGGGCGCGATGCGCTTGCCCAGCCACAGGTAGGCGTTATGCGCGAGCAGCAGCGCCACCACCAGCGCCCAGGCAATGGCCAGCAGGCGCCCGGCGTTGCGGCCGCGCTTAGTCAATGCGTTCAAAACAGGGCCGCCTCTTGCGCCGTGATGGCGGATGGTCCCGTTTCAATCGCCGAGAACACGATACTCGTGCGGTCGCCGCTCGCTTCGCTGATGCTGATGTTTTTCACGAAGGCGCCGCCATCGAGGCGGATGCTGCCGATGGCCTTGGCCAGCGCCGGCTGGCGCGCCTTCAGCGCCACCTGCCAGGTGCCGCCATCGATGCTGCCATCGACTTCAAACAGCGTATCGAGTTGCGCCAGGTCGCCGGCCAGCAGCGAAAACAGCACGCTGTTGATCATCTTGACCACCGGCTCCGTCTTCGCGTCGAGGCGCATGGCCACGCGCTCGCCCTGGAAATGCACGATCTCGTCGCGCGTCAGGCGCAGGGTATTCGGAAACGGCTGCAAGGTGCGCCACAAGACGCCTTTGCCGGCCACCACGCAAAAGCGGCCGTTCGACGCCAGCGCCTTCTTCATGCCGGCCAGCTGCTTGCTCTGGTCGAAGCGGCCGCACAGCTGCTGCGGCTTGGCCAGCATGGCCTCGATCTTCGCTACCGGCGCGGCCGCGTGCGCGGATGCCGTCGCCAGCAGGCACAGGCCCGCCAGCAGGATCTTGAATTGTTTTTTCATACGGCCTTCAATCCCAATTTTTCAAACAGTACTGGCGGCGAGGCAAAGCACATCTCGCCGCTGGCGATATCGACGGCCACCTGCGTCGTGCTGGCGCGGTTCAGGCGCTTGCCCGTCGCGCTGTCGCTGACCAGGTACTCGATCTTCAAGCGGTCTTCCCACTCCACCAGGTCGGCGCGCAAGGTCAGGCGCTGGCCAAAGGTGGCTGGCGCCACATAGCGCAAATGCATGTCGATCACGGGCCAGGCATAGCCGGAAGCCTTCATGTCGACGTAGTTGTAGCCGATGCTGTCGAGCAGCGCGCAACGCACCACTTCGAGGTATTTCACGTAGCGGCCATGCCAGACGATCTCCATCGGGTCCAGGTCGAAGAACTGCACCTGCATCTCCACTTCGGCGTGCCAGCGGCTGGGCGTGGCCTTCTTGCCGCGCACTTTATGCGTCTCAGTCATTCCCGGCTCCATACAGTGGCCACACCTGGGCGCGCATGCGTTCGAGCAGCACGCGCAGTTCCGGGTCGAGCCGGCGGTCTTCCTCGACGGGTGCGATATCGGCGGCCAGCGCCTCCAGCATCGCCGCCAGCGCCGCTTGCGGCGGCACGTCGGGATTGACCTTGCAGCGCAGCCAGACGCCCTGGCGCACGGTAATCAGCAGGGCCGCAGCCACCTGCTCGCACAGTTCCAGCACGCGCAGGCAGTCGCGCGCGGCGATGGTGCCCATGCTGACCTTGTCCTGGTTGTGGCATTCGGTCGAGCGCGAAAACACGGAGGCCGGCATGGTCAGCTTCAGCGCTTCGGCCGTCCAGGCGGAGGCGCTGATCTGCAATGCCTTCAGGCCGTGGTTGATGGCCGCGCGCGGGCCGGTGGCGCCCGACAGATTGGCCGGCAAGCCCTGGTTGTAGCGGCTGTCGACCAGCAAGGCCATCTGGCGGTCCAGCAGGTCGGCCAGGTTGGCCACCGTATTCTTCATGCTGTCCATGGCGAAGGCGATATGGCCGCCGTAGAAGTGGCCGCCATGCAGCACACGTTCGCCTTCGGCGTCGATGATCGGGTTGTCGTTGGCGCTATTGAGTTCATTCTCGATCGACGAACGCAGCCAAGGCAAGGCATCGGCCAGCACGCCGATCACGTGCGGCGCGCAGCGGATCGAATAGCGGTCCTGCAGCCGCTTGCCATTGCGCTCCCAGGAATCGGTGGGCAGATCGGCGCGCAGCCAGGCCGCCACTTGCTGCATGCCGGGATGGGGCTTGACGGAGAACAGGGTTTCATCGAAGTGGTGCGCGTTGCCGTCCAGCGCAAACGAGGCCATGGCCGTGATGCGCGTCGTCAGGCGCGTCAGGTATTCGGCGCGCTCATACGCCAGGCAGGCCAGCGCCGTCATGACGGCCGTGCCGTTCATGATCGCCAGGCCTTCCTTCGGACGCAGGCGCAGCGGCGTGATGCCCGCTTCGCGCAGCGCCTGCTGCGCCGGCACCTGCACGCCGTCGCGCCACACTTCGCGCTCACCGCACAAGACGGCCGCCAGGTAGGACAGCGGCGTCAGGTCGCCGCTGGCGCCGACCGAGCCTTCGGACGGGATCAGCGGCAGCAGGCCCGCATCGAGCAGGCGCGCGATCTGCGCCAGCAGTTCCACGCTGACGCCGGAAAACCCCTTGGAGAGCGACGCCAGGCGCGTGGCCATGATGGCGCGCGTCTGCGCCGGCGTGAAGAATTCGCCCAGGCCGCAGCCGTGATAGGTGTACAGGTGGTGCGGCAGTTCGGCCACCAGTTCAGGCGGCACGGTCACCGTGCACGAGTCGCCGTAGCCCGTGGTCACGCCATAGATGGTGCCATCCTCGCGCAGCAGGCGGTCGAGGAAATCGGCGCCGCGCGCGATCGCCGCCAGAAAGACGGGATCGCTGGACAGTTCGGCGCTGGCCCGGCCATGCGCGATGTCGGTAATGTCTTCGATGCGCAGGCGCTCGCGGTCGAAGCGGACGGCGCGCCGGGTGTTTTTCAGGTCAGCGAGTTGCATCGGGAGTATCCAGTCTTGAAGTATCGGTGAGTTGCCAAAAATCGTAGAAATTGAACCATTCCAGCGGCGCGCGCAGGCAGTGATGCTGCAGGCGCGCCGCATAGGCGGCCGCCAGTTCGGCCAGCATCGTCTCGCGTGCCTTGCGCGGCAGGTGCAGCGACTCGCGGAACAGTTCGAAATGTATTTCGGAGCGCTGGCCGATGCGCATGGAAAACAGCAGGTAGACGGGGCATTGCAGCACGCTGGCCAGCACATACGGTCCGATCGGAAAAGCGGCCGGCTGGCCCAGGAACGGTGCCACCGCCACGCGCGGCTGTGGCGAGACGGGTACGCGGTCGCCGGCGATCACCACGAACTCGCCTTGCGCCACCTTTTCCGCCAGCAGCATGGCCGTGGCGGGCGTGATTTCCGTCACCTGCATCAGATTGAGCTGGCTGTCCGGATTGAGGCGCTCCAGCATGCGATTGAACGCTTGCGCATGGCGCGTGTGCACGAGCACCGTCAGCTTCAAGCGCGTATTGCGCTGCGAGAGCACGCGGCACAAATCCAGGTTGCCCAGGTGGGCGCAGATCAGCAAGGCACCGCGTCCCTCGTCCAGGCAGCGGTTGATGCCATCGCCGCCATCAACGCCGTGCAGGCTCACGCCACGCGTGTCGTACAGGCCGCCCCATAGCAGCATCTTGTCGAGGATGGTTTCGGCAAACGTGGCAAAGTGCCGCAGCACGCTCAGGTTTGCCGGACCGCCGCACGCCGCGACGCGGCGCAAGTAGCTGCGCGATACGCGGCGCGCACGCGGCTTGGTCAGCACGTACCAGGCCAGCACCGGGTACAGCACGATGCGGAAAGGCCAGCGGCCGAAGACGCGGCAGATCCAGAACAGCAGGCGCATGCCGGCCACGAAGCTGACTTCATTGAAGCCGGACCAGTGTCCGTGCGGCTGCTGTGGTTCTGCCGTCATCGCGCGCGCCAGTGGCGGGCCAGCAGGCGCGGTGCGCGCCACAGCATGCCGAAAAACAGCCGCGCGTGCATGCGCGAAATGAGCACGTTGTCGCGCCAAAGATCAAAATGCGAGACGCCGTCGCTGGGGTAACCGACGCGCGTGGGCAGATTCGCCATCGACAAACCATCCCAGTACAGGCGCACCAGCACATCGGTGTCGAAATTCATGCGCTGTCCCAGCTGGCACTTCTCCGCCAACGCCATGAAAGACGCCAGCGGATAGACGCGAAAGCCGCACATGGAGTCGCGAATCTGCAGCGACAGGGTATTGATCCATACCCATACGTGCGTCGCATAGCGGCCGTAGTAGCGCGCCCTGGGTACCGAAGCGTCGTACACGGGGTAGCCAGCCACCACGGCCGCCGGCATGGCTTGCGCCTGCGCCAGGAAGCGCGGCACATCGTCTGTTTCATGCTGGCCGTCGGCATCGATCTGCAGCGCATGGCTGTAGCCTTGCGCATGCGCGTGGCGGCAACCCGTCAGCACCGCCCCACCCTTGCCCAGGTTGTGCGCATGGCGCAGCAGGGTCACGCGCGACGGATGCGCGGCGGCCAGCGCATCCAGGATGCGCGCGCCGGCGTCAAAGCTGCCGTCATCGACGAGGATCAGCGGTACACCATGCGGCAGCAGGCGCTGCACCACGGCGCCGATCGCGTGTTCATGATTGAACACGGGGATCACGATGCAGGGTTGAAAACGCACTTCAGTCACTGTGTGCTCCGGCGCGGCCAAAGCGCAGCAGCGAATGGCAATAGCCGATACCGTCGCGCGTGGTCAGCAACTCCAGGCCGGCCGCTTGCGCCAGGCGGATGTAGTCGGTGCTCTGGTAAATCTTGCTGTTACCGCTGGCCATGGCCGTGAAGTACGGCGAGGTGTTGATCAGGCAGTAGGCGGCGATATCGTACTGCTGGCGGTCCCAGAAGGTATCCATGATCAGCACTTGCCCGTTCGGCCCCAGGGCCTGCGCCACGCGGTGCAGGATGCTGGCGATGGCCGGCTCGCTGAAACAGCTGAGAAATTGGCTCATCCAGATCAGGTCCATGCCGGCCGGCAGCGGCGCCGCGTCGTCGAGCAGGTCGCAGGCGTGCAAATGGGCCCGCTCGCGCACGCCGGCATCGGTGAGGGTCCGGTCGGCTACCGCCAGTTGGCGCTCGAGGTCGACCAGGTGCAGTTCCACGCCCGCATGGTAGGCCAGCGCCGCACTGGCGAACTTGCCCGTATTGGCGCCGATGTCCATGATGCGGCGCGGCGCCGTGGCGAAGACGTCCGGGAATATCTCGGGGAATGATGTATCCGAATAATGGTGGTCGAAGGCGAACCAGCTGCCCTTGGCCGGCTCCGACAGGGCCGACAGGCCCTGGTACAGGGTCGGCCAGTCGCCCAGCGCGACCAGTCCCAGTGGCTGCTCGGCGTCGAGCGAGCGGTCCAGGTCGAACAAGCCCTGATAGCAGACGTCGTGCATGAAGTCCAGGTTGACCTGGGTGATGCTGTCCGTCAGCATGCAAAAACCGACTTTATCAAGCACATACGCGCCATCGCACAGCGAGACGACGCCGGCCGACAGGCACGATTCGAGCGCCACCTTCAGCGCATATTCCGTCCAGCGGCCGCTGGCGGCCATGTCGGAAATCGTCAGGCCGCTGTGGCCCGTGTCGGCCAGCGCCTGCAGCATGCCGCGCTTCCAGGCATAGCGCACGCATTGAAAGACGACGGGACCGAAAGCGATTTTTTGCGCCTCGAAACGGGCGGCAAAGGCGGTCTGGCGTTCGGGTGAGAATTTTTTATCTAACATGCGCTCGCTGCTGGAGTGGGTGTATCGGTGCCGCCATCGGGAACGGCAGCGGCATTCGGGTGAAACAGGATGCGGCCGCTGGCATGCTGGCCGGCGTCCGACTGATAACGAAATTGCAGGCTGGCCTTGGGCGCGTCGTATTCCACGACCAGCCGCACGGGCCGGTCCGGCAGCACCGGCTGCTGGAATTTCAACGCATGCAGGGCGCGGAACCGCGCGGGCAGGTCCAGGTGCTGGCGCGCGAAGTGCAGCGCCCACTCCACTTGCACCACGCCGGGCAGCAAGGGCGCGCCCGTGAAATGGCCCTCGAAATAGAACAGATTCGCCGGGACGTGCAGCTCGAACAGCAACCGTGGCGTTTCGCCTTCGGCCGAACGCTCGATCAACTGCGCATGCGGCAAGCGGGGTTTCTCGAGCAATGCCAGCAACAGCGCCTGCGTCGTCTTGCCCTGCGCATTGATGGGCAATTGTTCCAGGTAGCGCCAGCGGCGCGGCAAGGCAATGGCGTCGACCTGGCCACCCAGCGCCGTTTGCAGCTGGCGGTTCAGTGCCAGCTTGCCTTCGGCGTTGAGCAGCGCCCGGCCAGCGGCGCTGCAGACAATAAAGGCGGCCACCTTCTGACGCTCGCCGGCCGGCGCATCGCACAGCAGCACGCGCGCATCCAGCACCAGCGGCGTGGCCAGCAATGCCGCTTCGATGGCATTGAGGGAAATGCGTTTTTCTTCGATCTTCACGATGCGGTCGCTGCGTCCCAACAACTGGAAGCGTCCTGGCGCCGTGTCGCGCGCGCGGTCGGCCAAACATAGCCAGCCATCGTCGGCCAGGTGCGCCGAACGCACTTCCAGCGCGCCGTCATCCATCAGGCGCCAGTCCACACCAGGAAAACCCTGCCAGCTCTCGTCGTCAGGGCGCTCTGGCACGCGCTGGCGCCAGGCTACGCCGCCGGTCTCCGAACTGCCGTAGATTTCGCGCGGCACGCGGCCCAGCAAATGGCCCGCCGCCAGCGCGCTGTCCAGGGCCAGCGGACCGCCCGAGGAAAACACGGCGCGCAGTTGCGCGCGCGCGCCGGACCAGTCGATGTGTTCCGGCAGGCGTTTCAGGTGCGCGGGGCTGGCGACCAGCACGCAGGGACCGCGCGCCAGCAAGGCCGCCAGCTGTTCCGGATAATCCACGCTGTGCGCATGCACTGCACGCCCGGCAGCCAGCGGCCACAAGACCTTGAACAGCAAGCCGTAGATATGCTGGTGCGAGACGGTGGCGACGACGGCCGCGCCATCGGCATGTTCGCCAAACAGCTGCTCCAGCGTGACCACCTCGCTGGCCAGCTGCGAGAGTTTTTTCGGGATCGCTTGCGCCGCGCCCGTGCTGCCCGAGGTGTACACCACCAGCGCCGGGAAATCGTCGGCAAGCTGCGTCCACGCTCGCTCGGCCAGGCTGTCCGCTGGCAGCGGCAGCGGCGCATGCGCAGCCGGGAACTGCCCCAGGAAACCATCGACGGACGCAGCCAGCGAAGCGCAGCTGGCCGGCAGCGTATCGGCCGTCAGCCAGACGGTCTTGCCCGCCTGCCAGGCGCCCAGCAAGGCTGCGCCAAACTCGATGCTGTCGTCCAGGTACAAAGCGAAATGGCGGCCTGCCTGGGCTTCCAGCAAGCCGGCCCAGGCGGACATGCGCGCCGCAAAGCGCGCGTAATCGAGCACCGCGCCATCGCGCCAGCCGACGGGCATGGCCGGCGGGCGGCCATGCATGGACAGCGCAAGGCGCGCCAGCGGGGAAATCGGCGGATGTGCGTCAGGCATGGGAGCTTGCGGCAACGAGGATTCAGGCATGGTGCAAACGCTTAAAACGCAGGCGGACGAGATACTCGCCGCCAAATAACAGGGCCATCAGGATATAGGCGATGACGCCCGTGTACAGCGACCAGACGGCTTCGCTGGCCCACAGTGCCGTAGCCAGCGCGATGCCGCCATTGACGATGAAAAATCCGCACCAGACTTGCGTCACGCGGCGCGTATAGCGCACGGCGGCGGGCGAAAAATCCTTCTCGCGCAAGCGCGCCAGGCGTTCCACCACCGACGGCGGCGCCCACAGGCTGTAGCCGAAAGTGGCCAGCAAGACGACATTGACCAGTACCGGATACAGTTTCAGCGGCAGCAGCAGGTTGCTCCACAGGGCGATGGCGGCCAGCAGCAGCGCGGCGGCCACCGACCAGCGTGCGGCGCGCTGCAGCTTCAGCGCGGGCAGGCGACAGGCGGCGGCCAGCAACAGCAGCAGCGCCAGCCAGCGCGGCTCGACCTGGCCGTGACCGAACCAGATCGCCAGCGGATACAGTACGGTCAGCAGCAACGCGACGGCATTGAGCAGCACGCGTTATGCCGCCTGTTCCGACACCGACATCGCGCGCAGCGCTTCGACCACATCGTCGATCGTGCGGATGGTCTTGAATACTTCCGGCTGCAGGCGCTTGCCCGTCAGCTGCTTCAGCTTGACCGCCAGGTCGACCGCGTCGATGCTGTCGATATCGAGTTCGGCGTACAGATTCGATTGCGGCGTCAGCGCCTCCGGATCGAGCTCGAACATTTCGGCCAGCAGCTGCACCACCCATGCGTACAGTTCATCGCGGCTCATTGCGCTCATATCTACCATTTTGCTGCTCCTTACTTCTTTCTGTGAGTGTCAACCATCGCCGCCAGCGCCCGTACCGAGGCAAAGTGGCGGCGCGTATCGGCCGAATCGGCCGACAGGGAAATGCCGTATTTTTTTTGCAGGGCGACGCCCAGTTCCAGCGCATCGATCGAATCGAGTCCCAGCCCCTCGACAAACAGGGGCGCATCCGTATCGATATCGGCAGCGCTCACGTCTTCCAGTTGCAGCGCCTCGATGATCAGTTCTTTCACTTCTTGTTCAAGCATGTTGTTCCTGTTTCCCGCTAAAGTAATGTTGCAGATGAGTGGTCAAGGTACGCGCCGCCATCACGTCGCTGGCGCCACCGCCGGTAAACTCGCCGATCGCCAGGTCGTCCTGCACGGCGATCTCGAAATGCGCACGGCGGGCCGGCACGCGCCACCATGGTTCGCCCTTGCCCAGGGTCCTGGGCAGGCAACGTATCAGCACGGGCGTCACGTCGCGGCGGCCGCGCACGGCGATATTCGCCGCGCCGCGCTTCAGCACGACCTCGCCACTGCGTGGCGTGCGCGTGCCTTCCGGGAAAATGATCAGGTTGTTGCCGCGCTCCAGCGATGCTAGGCAGGCGTCCACCAGTTCGGCGCCGCCCGTGTTATTGATATAGCCTGCCGCGCGCACGGGGCCTCCCGTAAACGGGTTATTCCACAAATCGGACTTGACGATGCAATCGGCCTGCTTGACATACGCCATCAGGAAAATCGTGTCGATCAGGGTCGGATGATTGGCCAGGATCAGCAAGCCGCCGCGTTCCAGCTTGTCGAGACCGCGCAAGTCGTAGCGCAGCACGCCGAGAAAACGCATCAGGCCGATATACAGGCGAAAACTCCAGCGGATGATGGCGCGCGCGCAAGCGATGCGCGTTTCGCGCCGCCACACCAGCACCTGCAGCACGGGGAACACCAGCACGCGCAGCAGCAAGCCGCCGAGGCCGAAGGCGGCGAAACTGAGCGCGGTCGCGATGGTACGCCAGCCTATCGATATGCCGGCGCGAACAGCCTCCAGCTTACGCATGGCGGCTCCAGCACCATGCCTGACGGTTGGCCGCGTGCTCGAACGTGCGGGCCTCGCCGAGCATGAACCGCAACACGGCAAGGCTGCCCGGCAGGGCGCCGGCGGCAGCCGCCAACGCATCATCACTGCCGCGGGCGCGCCAGGTCAGGCTGAAAGCGGTGCCCGGGGTAGCCTCGGCCTGCAGCAGCCAGGCAAACGCATGCGACTGCTCATGACAGTCTTCAAAAGCTTCGAACGGCACTGGCAAGGGACACTCCGCCAGCACCAGCAATACCTGCGCTGCGCCATCGGCCAGCAAGCCGCATGCCTCGATCACCGCGGCTTCAAGGCTGGCCGCACCGGCGGCGATGGCCAGCTGATTCGCCGTATCGGCGCGGGCGATGGAAAACAGGCCTGCGCTGGCATTGTGCACGGCCATGCCGAACGCCGTCGGCGACAGGGGTTCGCCCTGGGCCAGCGCCGACAGCAGTTCGACGGCGCGCGCCACCTCGCCGTGGCGGGAGCAAAAGACGAGCGGAATATCGCGTTGTTCGCCGAGACAGGCGTACGCCACTTCGAGCGCCATCTTGCCCAGCTGACCGGCGCGGCGGCGCAGCATCGGCGCCATCGCACGCACGCCCGGCTCGCCGGCAGCGGCAATCGGCGCGACGGGCAAGGCGCTTTGCGCCCACGCGCGCCATTGCTGCGGCGTTTCCAGACCCGGCGCCCATGCGGCGTGTCTGACAATTGAAAAACGGACACCATCGGTGCGCATATGCATTTTCCTGAGCTCAAAAAAAAGGGCGAACTCACGTCAAAACCGCGCAAAAAGCCTCGCCGGCGTTCTTTTCAAATTATAAACGATGGAAGTAAAAATAACTAAAATAAATGGCCGTGAGGCAACTTTTTAAATGCAAATACAAAACCCGTTTTTTAAAGAATACCCCGCCTTAGTTACTATTTGTAACACTCCCATCCATTGTCTTCCGATGGAAAAATCGGCATTCTCCGGCAAACTGTCGGCATTCTCGGAACTGGCGTTTTTTTATCCATGACCAAGACAAGCCGCGCATGCGACATATAAGAGCGTTGTTTTTAGATAACACATACGGCATGGCGCAACGGCGCCCCCATATTCCCGCGCATGGCGGCAGCGAGGATTAAAGCGGATGCGCGGCAAGGACAATACAGAGCGTTTGCTTTATGCCAGTTCCAGCCGGTCCATTCAACTCTGGCGGCTTTGTCTTGTCAGCAGGGAAAAGAATGGAGCGGTCAGCAGTGCCATCCACGGCCATGGCAAAGAGGGCGGTGGCATGGCGCCAGCGTGAACGGCACGGCGCCGGCGATCACGGCATATGGAGAATGAGGAAGGCCGGCACGGGCGCCGTGAAATACGGGGGCGATGCAAAACCGGTGGCCAGCGCGGCACAGACTGCGCGCCAAGGTGGCCACCGCGGTACCGTTAAAACACCCAGAGCTTATCGGCCGGCATGTGCAGCCAGTACTTGCCCGCTTCGAGCTTGTGGCGCGAGTACGCGCGCAGGCTGATGTTCTCCGCGCCGCCGCGCTCGAACAGGCATTCCCAGCGGTCGCCCAGGTACATGCAGGTCAGCAGCGGCAGCTCGATGGCGTTGTCCACCTGCGTGGCGCTGATCTTCACTTCCTCGACGCGTATCATGGTCGTCACTTCCGTGCCCACGTTGGCGCCGCGCGCCACGCCCTGCATGGAGGCGCCATCGACCAGCAGGCGCACCTGGTTGCCTTCGCGCTGCACCACCTTGCCGGGCAAGCGGTTGTTACTGCCCATGAATTCGGCCGTGAACAGGGTATCCGGCGTTTCATACATGCTTTGCGGCGTGCCCTGCTGCTCGATCTTGCCGTTATTGAGCAGCAAAATGCGGTCGGAAATGGCCATCGCCTCGCCCTGGTCATGCGTCACCATCAGGGCCGACAGGCCCAGGCGCACGATCAGTTCGCGCAGGAAGGCGCGCGCTTCCTCGCGCAGCTTGGCGTCCAGGTTCGACAGCGGTTCGTCGAGCAGGATCACGGGCGGGTTGTACACCAGCGCACGGGCGATCGCCACGCGCTGCTGCTGGCCGCCGGACAGCTGGTGCGGATAGCGCTCGCCCAGGTGCCCCAGGCCCAGCTGCGTCAGCACTTCCTTGATGCGCGCGGCGATTTCCGTGCTGCCCATCTTGCGCAATTTGAGGCCATAGGCGACGTTGTCGAAGACGGTCTTGTGCGGCCACAGCGCGTACGACTGGAACACCAGCCCCAGGTTGCGATGCTCGGCCGGCATTTCGAAATGCTTCGCGCCGTCGAAGACATTGCGCTCGCCGATCTCGATCGTGCCCGCCTTCGGGCTTTCCAGCCCGGCGACGGCGCGCAGCAAGGTGGTCTTGCCGCTGCCCGAAGGCCCCAGCAGGGCGACCACTTCGCCTTTTTTCAGGTGCATCGAGACACCTTTCAGGATCTGGTTGGCGGAGGCGCCGGTGCCGTAGTCCAGGTGCAATTCATTGACGGTCAATTCATTCATGATGTGGTCTCAGTCTATTCTTAGTTATGCAACTCAGTTGTGTAACTTCACGCCGAAGCGCAGCGCGATGCCCAGGCCGATGGCCACCAGGGTGATATTGATGAAGGACAGCGCCGCCACCAGGTCGGTCGAGCCGCCCGCCCACAGCGATACCAGCATGGCGCCGATCACCTCAGTGCCCGGCGAGAGCAGGTACACGCCCGTCGAATATTCGCGCTCGAAGATCAGGAACACCATCAGCCAGGCGCCCAGCAAGCCGTATTTGATCAGCGGCAGCGTTACGTCGCGCGTCACCTGGCCACGGTTGGCGCCGACGGCGCGCGCCGCCTCTTCCAGTTCCGGCCCCACTTGCAGCAGCGCGGTGGAAATCAAACGCATGCCGTAGGCCATCCACACCACCGAATACGCAAGCCACAGGGCGAAGATCGTCGAGCGCACTTCGCGCAGCACGGGGATCACATGGCCGCTCAGCCACAGGGCCACGCCGTTGTCCATGCCTTTCAATATGCCGTCGAGCCAGGCCGGCACGAACAGGAACACCCACAGGAACGACAGGCCGGCCAGCAAACCCGGCACGGCGCGCGGCACCAGCACGCTGTAATCGAGCAGGCGCGTGACGCCGTCCTGCTTGCGGTGCATGGCCAGCGCGATGAAGCTGTAGCAGCCGACGGCCAGCGCGCCGCCGACGACGCCGATCAGGATCGTGTTGACGATGCCGCGCACCAGCGAAGGCTGGTCGAAAATATCGCGGAAATGCTGCAAGGTCAGCACGTCGGCCAGGTGCACGCCCTCGCCCCAGTACTGCACGAAGGAGCGCAGCACGATGCCCGTCAGCGGCAGGATGATGGTGAAGATCAGCCAGCCCGCCAGCAAGGCAAAGGCCAGCCACTTCCAGCGGCCCAGCGGCATGGCCTTGCTGCGCGCGCCCTTGCCCTTGATCGACACATATTTGTTGGCGGACTTGAGCAGCCAGCGCTGTATCATCACCAGCGGCATGGTCACCATCACCAGGCAGACGGCAACGGCGGCCATCAGGTGGTACGACGGCGTGCCCAGTTTGTTCGTCAGCTTGTACAGATAGGTCGGCAGCACCAGGTGGCCTTCCGGATCACCGAGCACCAGCACCAGGCCGAATACTTCGAAGCCGAGGAAGAACACCAGCACGCCCGCATACGCCAGCGCCGGCATGATCATCGGCAGCGACACGTTCAGCATGACCTGCACCGGTGAAGCGCCGGCCACGCGGGCCGCTTCTTCCACGTCCGAACCCAGGCTTTTCAGGGCCGACGAGGCATACAGGTAGACGTGCGGCACGTGCGTCAGGCCGGCGATGATGACGATGCTGGTGAAGGAATAAATATTCCAGGGCACGAAGCCGAACAGCTCCTTGGCCCAGACCGAGTAGAAGCCCACGGGCCCCATCGACACGACGTAGCCAAAGCCCATCACCATCGGCGAGACAAAGATCGGCACCAGCAGCATGGGCGCCACCCAGCCGCGGCCAGGCAAGTCGGTGCGCACCATCAGGAAGGCCAGCATGCCGCCCAGCGGCACGGCAATGACGGTCAGGCCGCAGGCAAGCATCAGGCCATTCTTGAAGGCCATCGAGAAATCGGGATCATCGAAGATGAAACGGTAGGAGTCAAAGCCGAATTCGCGCACCGGCATGAAAAACGGCGCGTTCAAAAAGCTCTGGTAAAAAATCAGGAACAGCGGCAGGAAAATGGCGACCATGGTGATCGCCACGACCACGCCGCGCGGCCAGTTCAGGCGCGACAAGGGAGAGCGCGACCGTGCAGGCAGCGGCAAGATAGCAGTTTGCATGATGAATCCAATGAATGAAGGGTGCGGCATCCGTCCGCGGGCACGCGCCTGCGGACGGCCAGAACGGCATTATTTTTTGCCGGCTGTTTCTTTCCATTGCTTCAAGAAGGCCATGCGCTTGGCTGGCCCCAGGAATTGCAGGATGATCGGGTGCACCGGCACCGGCTTGATGTTGGCCGCGCCGATTTCCTTGATCAGGTCCGCCGAGGTGGTCTCGCCCGTAACGTCGGCGCGAATCGCGTACAGCTTGGCTCCGTTCGAGATGATGGTCTGGCCGCGGTGCGACAGGATGTAGTCGAGCCACAGCTTGCTGGCGTTGACGTTCTTCGCGTTCTTGTTGATGAACTGCACGCGCGACAGGATCAGGGTGTAATCCTTGGGCAGCACCACGCCGATCGACGGGTCGGTCTTGGCACGCACCAGGGCGTAAGAGCCCAGCACGTTATAGCCGATCAGGTTTTCGCCCGACGAAATACGCTCCATCATGGTGCCCGTCGACGACTGCACGCGCACCTTGGCCGTGCCAAACGCGTTTTGCAGCGCCAGGAACTGCGGATATTCCTTCGCATCCTGCGACATGAACATGAAGCCCACACCCGACTTTTCAATGTCGTAGGTGGTGACCTTGTCCTTGAATTTCGGCGTGGCGATCAGCTTGACGAAGTCGTCGTGGTTCTTCGGCACTTCCTTCGGGTCGAGCAAACGCTTGTTGTAGACGATGGCGGCCGGCTCGAACGTGGTACCGTAAGCCTGGTCGTCCCACATAGCCCAGCCGGGGATCTTGGACGCTTCGACCGACTTGTATTTCAGGGCGTAGCCGTCAGAGGCCAGGCGCATCTGCAAGTCCATCGCCGACGACCACATCACGTCGGCCGTATTGCCGCCGGCGGCCACTTCGGAAATGAAGCGGTTATACACTTCCGTCGAATTCATGTCGTTGTATTCGACCGAGATGCCCGGATACAGGGCGCTGAAATCCTTGATCAGCGGCGCAGCGGCCTTGCTGTCGGTGGCGCTGTAGATCACCACCTTGCCTTCCTTCTTGGCCGCGTCGATGATCTTCTGGTAGTCGGCCGGATAACCTGCCGGCACCTGGGCGAAAGCGGCGCCGGTGCTACCCGCGAAAGCGGCTGCCAGGGCGATGGCGAGAATGGTCTTGGTTTGCATGGTTTGTCTCCGTCTGTGATTGTTGTATGGTTTGCTATTGGATTCAGCGCATCAGGCCCAATTCGGCCGCCTGCCTGGAGTAGCGTTCGACTGCCTGGTTCACGTACTGCGTCAATTTGTCGCCCGTCAGCGCGAACGGATACATGCCCGATTGCGTGCGCCACTGGGCAAACTGCGGCGTGGCCATCGCACGGTCGAACGTGGCCACCCAGCGCTGGTAATCCGCCTCCGGCACCTGTGGCCCCATCCACAGGCCGCGGATGATGGGCCAGACCACGTCGATGCCCTGTTCGCGCGCCGTCGGCACGCTGGCCAGCACGCCGGGCAGGCGCTTTTCCGACAGCACCGCCAGCACGCGCGCATGGTTCTGGCCCGCGTTCAGGGTCGCTTCGGACGTATCGCCCGACATCACCTGCACGTAATCGGCCTGCATCGCCGTGAAGATCTCGCCGCCGCCCTCCAGCGCCACGAAGCGCAGCACTTTCGGGTCGATGCCGGCCTTGCGCGCCACCAGCGCCATCTTCAGCCAGTCCTGGCTGCCGATGGTGCCGGACACGCCGATCAGCACCTTGTCGGGGTGGCGCTTGAGCGCAGCGATCAGGTCGGCCAGGCTCTTGTAGGGCGAGTCGTTGCGCACGGCGATCATGCCGTAGTCGGCGCCCAGCGCCGCCACCCAGCGCACGTCGCCCGTCTTGGCGTTGCCGAACTTGCCTTGCGCCAGGTTCAGCAACGAGCCGCCCGAAAACACCACCAAGGTGTTGGCTTCGGCACGCCGGCGCTGCGAACCCATCGAACGCCACGCCACCGCGCCGATGCCGCCCGGCAGATAGCTGATGCGCACCGAGGACGCGAACGGCGCTGCCGCCGCCGGATCGGACTGCAGCAAGCCTTTCTGCGCCAGCTTGCAGGTCAGGTCCATGGCGCCGCCCGGCTTGGACGGCACCACGCAGTCGACTTCAGGCGCGGCGGCCGTTGCCAGCGCGGGCAGCAGCGCGGACAACAACAGCAGCGACAGGAACACGGTGCGCAGCATGGTCATGCCTTAGAAGCGGTGCTGGATGCCGGCGATCAGGCCACGCTGCGTGTCGCCGAAACCGGCATCGTCACGCGACAGGCTGACCAGCTGGTTGTGCTTGGCCTTGGCATAGGCGCCGGCCACATACAGGTCGGTGCGCTTGGACAGGGCATAGCGCACGCGCGCCACGTACATGATCGGATCGGCATCGAGGTTGGCCGCCACGTTTTTCACGTCCTGGTAGTAGATCACGCCCGTCAGGGTGATGACCGGCGTGGTCTTGTAGCTGACGCCGCCCCAGTACATGGTGCCGCGCACGTCGGCTTTGCCGGAGGCAGCCGGATCGAGCTTGTAGTCGCGCGCCGCCGCCTGCACCTTCCACGGACCGTCGTCGTACATGGCGCCCAGGTGGTAGACGGTGGTCTTGTCGCGCGCGCCGCCGGCGATGGTGTTGCCGTTCACTTGTTCATACGTGGCCAGCAGGCTGACTGGACCCGTCTTGTAGGTGACGGCGGTCGACAGCTTGGCGCTGTCCGAGCTGCCCGTCGACTGTTCGCCGAAGCCGTAGGATGCGCCGTAGCTGAAGCCGCCCGTCTTGCCCGAGTACTTGACCATATTGTCGAAGGCCGTCGTCATGCCGTATTTGCTCGGGCCCGTCGCGTTGGCCGAAGTGGCCCACGAGTAGAACGGCGCATAGGCCATCGGATCGAATGGCAGCACGAAGTCGTACACGGTGGTGAACGAGCGTCCCAGCACGACGCGGCCAAACGCGCCTTCCAGGCCCACGTTGGCCTGGCGCTTGAACAGCGCGCCGTCGGCCGCGCCCGTGTCGACGAGGATGCCGCCTTCCAGATTGAAGACTGCTTTCAGGCCGCCGCCCAGGTCCTCGCTGCCCAGGATGCCCCAGCGCGAAGTGTTCATGCCGCCGGAGCTCACTTGCGTCATCGAGCTTTTGTTCGGGCCAGCGTTGCTGGTGTTGCTGATGCCGGCGTCAAGACGGCCGTACAGGGTGACGTTCGACTGGGCGTGGGCGCTGCTGGCTGCGGCGAGTACCGCCATGGCGGCCAGCGAGAATGCAGTTTTCTTCATGTAGAGTGTCTCCCTTAGATATAGTTATTAGTGATATGCCTGATCAATTTCATGAATCAGGATCACACTATATGATCGCGATCCTTTCAATTCGCTTTCAGACTGACAGGTGTCGTCCATCAGCCACAAGAGAGACAAACATATTCATCGCTGCCTCTGTCGGCGCGGCGCCGACAGGCTTACACTGCACCCATTCAAACGAATGGCGGAGACCATGCGCATATTATTAGTGGAAGACCATCTGGAGCTGTCGCACTGGCTGGCAAAGGCCCTGCGCGACGCGCACCTGACGGTGGAGACAGCCCACAACGGCGCCGATGCCGACGCCCTGCTGCATACGCAGGAATATTCATTGGTGCTGCTCGACCTGACCCTGCCGAAGATGGATGGCCTGGACGTGCTGCGCCGCCTGCGCGCGCGCGGCGGCACGCGCGGCAAGACTCCCGTCATGATACTCACGGCGCGCGGCGGCCTCGATGAAAAAGTGCAGGGCCTGAACCTGGGCGCCGACGACTACATGGCCAAGCCGTTCGAACTGGCCGAACTGGAAGCGCGCGTAAAAGCCCTGCTGCGCCGCAGCCAGGGCAACGAAGCGCTCGTGCACACCTGCGGCGCCCTCAGTTTCGACACCGTCACGCGCATGTTCAGCTATGCCGGCGCCCCTTTTCCCCTGACGCCGCGCGAACACGCCGTGCTCGAAGCGCTGATCACGCGCTCGGGACGCGCCGTCTCGAAGGAAAAGCTGTTCGACGAAGTCTTCGCGCTGGCCGACGACGCCAACCTGGATGCCATCGAACTGTATATCCACCGCGTCCGCAAGAAACTCGAGAGCGGCGTCGAAACCGGTTCGCCCGACGGCGCCGTCATCACCACCCTGCGCGGCATCGGCTACCTGCTGCAGCCGCGCAGCGCGATGGCGCCGGCCGCGTCAAAATGACCGTGCGCGCCCCAAGCCCGCCCCTGTTCGAGCGCCTGCGCCGGCGCTGGGCGCAGGGCCGGCCGCTGGGCAGCCTGCGCAGCCAGCTGCTGCGCTGGCTGCTCATCCCGCTGGTGATGCTGGTGCTGCTCGATGCCGTTTTTGTCTACCGCAACGCGCTCGACGCGGCCGACATGGCCTACGACCGCTCCTTGCTGGCGTCGACGCGGGCGCTGGCCGAAAGAGTCTCCATCGTCAACGGCAAGGTGGTGGCCGAAGTGCCTTACGTGGCGCTCGACAGCTTCGAGACCGACACCCTGGGCCGCATCTACTACAAGGTCACGGGCATCAACGGCGAGCTGGTATCGGGCTATGGCGACTTGCCGCCCGTGCCGAAAAACGTGCCCCGCTCGCAGAATTATCCGGCCCTGGTGCGCTTCTACCACGCCGACTATCACGGCAAGCCGATCCGCATTGCCGCCCTGCTGCAGCCCGTGTATGACGACTCGATGCGCGGCATCACCCTGATCCAGGTGGCCGAAACGCTGGACGCGCGGCGCGGCCTGTCGAACCAGATCCTGTTCGATACCCTGATCTGGCAGGCGGCGATGATACTGGTAATGGGCGCCCTCGTGTGGTTTGCCGTGCGCCTGGTACTGCGCCCGCTGATGCGCCTGAAAACGGAAGTCGAGACGCGCACCCTGTCCGACCTGTCCGACGTCGATCCCACGCTGGTGCACAAGGAAATGCGCCCGCTGGTGAGCGCCATGAACGGCGCCATGTCGCGCCTGCAGCAGCTGATCGCCAGCCAGCGCCGCTTCATCGCCGATGCCTCGCACCAACTGCGCACACCGTTGACGGTGCTGAAAACCCAGGCCGAACTGGCCATGCGCGAATGCGACCGCCAGGCGGGCGCGCCGCCGGACATCGCCGCCCTGCGCGACATCGTGCGCTCGATCGCCGTCACCACCGATTCGACCGTGCTGCTGGCCAACCGCCTGCTGACCCTGGCCCGCATCGAGCACGGCGGCGAGAATCTGGCCATGGACACCGTCGCGCTGCGCGACATGGCGCAGCAGGTGGGACTGGAAATGGCCATGGCCGCCGTCGCCAAAAATATCGACCTGTCACTGGAAGCGCCCGACGAAGCGCCCGTGCATGGCCAGGCCCTGCTGCTGCATGAGCTGGTGGCCAACCTGGTCGACAACGCCCTGCGCTACACGCCACCGGGCGGCAGCGTGATCCTGCGCGTGCGCGCGGGCGGCGCTGGAAACGAAACGGTACTGGAAGTGGAAGACAGCGGCAAGGGCATCCCGCCTGCGGAACGCGAACGCGTGTTGACGCCGTTCTACCGGGTCGGCGCGGCGCTGGAAAGCAACCCTGGCGGCGCCGGCCTGGGCCTGGCCATCGTGCGCGACATCGCCGCCCTGCACGGCGCGCGCCTGGAACTGGCGACGGCGGCGAATGGACATGGGCTGAAGGTTAGCGTGCAGTTCAGCGGCACAGCGTGAGCATGCCCCCTTCCTGCCCCGGCAGGACCAGACTTGCCTGCGAGTACACATGGCTATTTGATTAATTAATTTCCTTACGAAAACATCTTTACATCTATACAATGCCTTTCCCATGCGCGGCAAGCAAGGGCTTGCGCGCCATTTTTAGGAATCATATGAGAAAACACGTATTTGCTGCAGCCATCGCTGCCGCCCTGGCATGTCCATTGCTGGCCCAGGCGGAAGGTTTTTATGCGGGCGGCAGCATCGGTCGTTCGGAGCGCAAGCTGACGATCGATGACGAAGGCTCGCAAAAAAAGCATGAAACCGGCTACAAGGCCTACGCCGGCTACCAGGTCACGCCGCATTTCGGCGTGGAAGCTGGTTACGTGGACTTCGGCAAAATAAGGGACACGGAAGGCGGCACCTCCGCCAGCCTGAATACCAGTGCCGTGTATGCCGCAGCCACCGGCACCCTGCCGTTGAACGCACAATTTTCGCTGTTCGCCAAGGCCGGCGTCACACGTAACCACACCGTGCCGAAATCCCCGCCCGGCGAAGTCAACGCCACCGGCACCAGGAACAACACCGCTGCCCTGCTTGGCATCGGCGCCGCCTACCGGATTAACGCCCAACTGTCGGCCGTTGTTGAATACGAAAACTTTGGCAAAACACTGAGTGTCAAAGACGCCAACATGAAAGCCGACCTGCTGTCGATCGGCCTGCGCTACAAGTTCTAATTCACGCTTGCGTGAATTAATCTCCAGCCGTATTAAAGAATGATAAAAACCGGCTCAGCCGGTTCTTTTATGCGCGAATGACTTGCAAGCGGCACCGATGTTAAGATCGCGCCCTGAGATTTTAATGAAAGATCCCGCCATGATGACCAAAGACGACGTAACCGAACTGTTTGCCAATATCGCCGAGAACGCGCCGTGGGATTTGTCCCAGCCGCTGCTGTGGGGCTATTACTTCACCAACCCGACCTCCGAACCGCTGGAGCAGGCCGCCACCCTGCTGGCGCTGCAAAGCTACCGCCCGGTGGAACTGTACCAGCCCGAGCTCGACGATCCGGCGGCACCGCCCGTGTGGGTGCTGCACGTGGAAAAGGCCGAAGTGCATGGCGTCGACAGCCTGCACGCGCGCAATGGCGAACTGATGGCGTTTGCGCAGGACAACCAGCTGGCCAGCTATGACGGCATGGACGTGGGCCCCGTCACCGCGCCTTGAGCTGCCTAGGCGTAGGTCGGATTAGGTCCGAAGGGCCGTAATCCGACAGCGCCATCGGTCACGCCAACATCACGCATAAAAAAACGGCGCCCGCGGGCGCCGTTTTGCATGGCTCGCTGAAAAAGATCAGCTGAGGTTTTCCAGGCGGATCTTGGTGACGGTGCCCACCACGCTGTTCAACGCTTCCATTTTCTCGATGGCGGCCGTGACGTTCTTTTCCTGCGTCTGGTGCGTCAGCATGATGATGTCCGTGTGCGTCTCGCCCTCGGCCGGTTCCTTTTGCAGCATGGCGTCGATCGAGATGCCGCGTTCGGCCAGGATGCGCGTGAGGTCGGCCAGCACGCCCGGCTGGTCGGCCACGTGCATGCGCAGGTAGTAGCTGGTGGTGATTTCCGACATCGGCAAGATGGCGATATCGGTCATCGCGTTCGGCTGGAACGCCAGGTGCGGCACGCGGTGTTCCGGGTCGGCCGTGGCCAGGCGCGTGATGTCGACCAGGTCGGCGATCACCGACGAAGCGGTCGGCTCGGCGCCCGCGCCGCGGCCCGAGTACAGGCTGGCGCCGACGGCGTCGCCATGCACGAGCACCGCGTTCATGGCGCCTTCCACGTTGGCGATCAGGCGCTTGGCGGGGATCAGGGTCGGATGCACGCGCAGCTCGATGCCTTCCACGCCGTTGACGGTGGCGCGCTTGGTGATGCCCAGCAGCTTGATGCGGTAGCCCAGTTGCTCGGCGTAGCGGATGTCGACGGCATTGAGGTTGCTGATGCCTTCCACGTAGGCCTTGTCGAACTGCACCGGGATGCCGAAGGCGATGGCCGACATGATGGTGGCCTTGTGCGCGGCATCGACGCCTTCGATGTCGAAGGTGGGGTCGGCTTCCGCGTAGCCGAGTTCCTGCGCCTGTTTCAGCACGGTGGCGAAATCGAGGCCCTTGTCGCGCATTTCGGACAGGATGAAATTGGTGGTGCCGTTGATGATGCCGGCGATCCATTCGATGCGGTTGGCCGTCAGGCCTTCGCGCAGCGCCTTGATGATGGGGATGCCGCCGGCGACGGCCGCTTCGAAGGCCACCATCACGCCCTTGTCCTGGGCGGCGGCGAAGATTTCGTTGCCGTGCACGGCCAGCAGGGCCTTGTTGGCCGTGACCACGTGCTTGCCGTTGGCGATCGCCTGCATCACCAAGGTTTTCGACAGGTCGTAGCCGCCGATCAGTTCGACGACGATGTCGATCTCGGGATCGTTGACGATCAGGTGCGGGTCGTTGACGACCTTGCAGCCGCCGGCGACGAGCGCTTCGGCGCGCGCCACGTCGCGCACGGCGACAGCGACGACTTCAATGCCGCGGCCAGCGCGGCGCTTGATTTCTTCCTGGTTGCGTTTCAGGACGCTGAACGTGCCGTAACCGACATTGCCCAGGCCCAGCAGGCCGATCTTGATGGATTTCATAGTTGTGCTTGACTGCTCATAAGTGGCGCCCCCTAAGGCGGCGCCAGGTTGATCGAGATTGCTGCTGCTGGCTGATTCAGCCCCGGCCGTGACGCTTGCGGTAACCTTCGAGGAAGCGCGCAATGCGCCCCATGGCCTCGGTCAGGTCATCGGAATTGGGCAGGAAGACGACGCGGAAATGGTCGGGCGCGATCCAGTTGAAGCCCGTGCCCTGCACGATCAGGACCTTCGCTTCGGCCAGTAATTCATAGGCAAACTGCTGGTCGTCGGCGATCGGGTAGATCTCCGGGTCCAGGCGCGGGAACATGTACAGCGCGGCCTTCGGCTTGACACAGGTGACGCCCGGAATATCGGTCAGCAGCTTGTGCGCCAGATCGCGCTGTTTCAAGAGGCGCCCGCCGGGCCCCACCAGGTCTTGTATGCTCTGGTAGCCGCCAAGCGCCGTCTGAATGGCAAACTGCCCCGGCGCGTTGGCGCATAGCCGCATCGAGGCCAGCATGTTGAGGCCCTCGATGTAATCTTTTGCATGGCGCTTTTCGCCCGAGACCACCATCCAGCCGGAGCGGTAGCCGCAGGAGCGGTAATTCTTCGACAGGCCGTTCATGGTGATGAACAGCACGTCGTCGGCCAGCGAGGCGATCGACACGTGCTCGGCTTCGTCGTACAGCACCTTGTCGTAGATCTCGTCGGCGAAAATGATCAATTGGTGCTGGCGCGCCAGTTCGACGATCTGCAGCAGCACGGACACCGGATACAGCGCGCCCGTGGGATTGTTCGGGTTGATGACGACGATGGCTTTCGTTTGCGGCGTGATCTTGCGGCGCATGTCCTCGATGTCGGGATACCACTCGTTCTGTTCGTCGCACACATAGTGCACGGGATTGCCGCCCGACAGGCTGACGGCGGCCGTCCATAGCGGATAATCGGGGGCCGGCACCAGCACTTCGTCGCCACTGTTGAGCAACGCGTTCATCGACATGACGATCAGTTCGGAAGCGCCATTGCCCAGGTAAATGTCATCGATGGTCACGCCGGCGATATTCTTGCCCTGCGTGTAGTGCATGACGGCCTTGCGCGGCGCGAACATGCCTTTCGAATCCGTATAGCCGGCCGCATTCTGCAGATTGAGCATCATGTCGCGCACGATCTCGTCGGGCGGATCGAAGCCGAATACGGCCAGATTGCCGATATTGAGCTTGGTGATCTTGTGGCCTTCTTCTTCCATTTGCCTGGATTTTTCCAGGACCGGGCCGCGGATGTCGTAGCAGACGTCCGCCAATTTATTCGATTTCTGAATCGGTCGCAAAATAAATCCCTGTCGTGATGCGGCGCGGTGACCAGAACTTGCAGCGTGGCCGCCGCGCCAGAACTATGAACCCGTGAAACTGCGATGCGAAAGACTGCAAGGCGAAAACAACCATTCTCGCCGAAAACAGGGCATTTTATCAAATTAAACATGGTGAACCGCAGCATTTGACGCCGATTCTGCCACGCCGGCGCATCCGGACGGCAATCTGGCGGGCGCCATCTTCATCTTCCCTTAATCTTGCAGCATTACCATGGCGTCAGCATGCACCGCCACTGTGGCACCGAACATTGCAATTTGGAAAGGATGTTGCTTTTCAGTCGCTCTTTTTTGTCATTTATGGCATGCTTACGCCCTTGGCCGCGGCACGCAATTTGGCCGCGCGCGCACCGATCAACCGACACGACCAGCCCCGATATCGCCATGAAACTCCACGCCAGCAGCACCCAACAATACCAGACTGTCACCGGCTATGACGAAAACGGCGTCGAGATCAATGCCCAGCCGTACAACTACAGCCTGATCGTCATGCCGGAAACACCGCCACGGGCGTGGGAAGTGGACAGTTTCGAGCAATTGAACGAGGCGCATTTCGCGCAAATCCTGGCCGACGCACCCGACGTGGTCATCCTCGGCACGGGCGAGCGCCAGCGCTTCGTGCATCCGAAACTGACGGCAGCGCTGACCATGCGCCGCATCGGCGTCGAATGCATGGATAGCCAGGCCGCCTGCCGCACCTACAATATCCTCATGGGCGAAGGCCGCAAAGTCACCTTGGCCCTGATCCTGGCCCCGGCCGCAGGCAAGGCCGCATGAAAATCAATGTCAATGAACTGCACTCGTCACGGGTGCTGATGTGGTCCCTGCTGGGCATCTTCATCGTCGTCACCTTGTATGCGCTGGGTATCCGCACCCTGGTGCCGCCCGACGAAGGCCGCTACGCCGAGATGGCGCGCGAAATGTTCGTCACGGGCGACTGGATCACCACGCGCCTGAACGGCATCAAGTACTTTGAAAAGCCGCCGCTGCAAACATGGATGAATGCGCTGACCTTCGCCGCCTTCGGCCTGGGCGAGTGGCAGGCACGCCTGTGGACTGGCCTGTGCGGCATCATCGGCGTGTGCATGACGGCGTATGCGGGCAAGAAAGTGTTCGGCCCGCGCGTGGGCCTGTATGCGGGCCTGGTCCTGGCGTCGAGCCTGTTCTGGCTCGCTTCGGGCCAGATCAATTCGCTGGACATGGGCCTGTCGGGCATGATGACCCTCACCCTGGGCAGCCTGCTGATCGCCCAGCGCGACGACGCCACGGCGATCGAGCGGCGCAACTGGATGCTGGCCTGCTGGGCCGCCATGGCGCTGGCCGTGCTGGCCAAGGGTCTGATCGGCATCGTGCTGCCGGGCGCCGTGCTGGTGCTGTATTCGCTGTGTGCGCGCGACTGGCGCATCTGGACGCGCTTACACCTGGTCAAGGGCTTGCTGGTGTTCTTTGCCATCGCCGCGCCGTGGTTCGTGCTGGTCGCCCTGCGCAATCCGGAACAGCCGCATTTCTTCTTCATCCACGAGCACTTCCAGCGCTTCCTGATGAAGGGCCACAAGCGCGAAGGCGCCTGGTACTACTTCCTCGTGCTGCTCATTCCCGGCATCCTGCCATGGATAGGCGTGCTGCCGCAAAGCCTGGCCGCCGCCTTCAAGCGCCAGGAAGGCACTTTCCAGCCCCGCTTGATGCTGCTGATCTGGGCCGTCTTCATTTTCTTCTTCTTCAGCTATTCGACCTCGAAGCTGCCTGGCTATATCGTGCCCGTCTTCCCCGCGCTGGCCTTGCTGGTGGCGCTGTACCTGGAATCGGCATCGCGCCGCCAGCGCCTGTTCGCCGCCGGTCTGCTGTGCGTGCTGGGCGCGGCCATCCTGATCGGCGGACCGATCGCCTTCAGCAGGGCCAGCGCACGCGACGCGGATGCCCTGGTCGCGCTCAAGGGCTACCAGCCCTGGCTGATGGCGGCCGGCTTCTTCGCCCTGGCCGGCGGCGCCCTGGCCCTGCTGCATGCACGCCAACTGCGCCGCGACATGACCGTACTGACGATTGCCGGCGCCGGCTTCCTGGCCACGCACTGCATCCTGGCCGGCTCCGAACTGTATGGCCAGAACCGTGCGGGCACCGACATGCTGCCGCAGATCCAGGCCGAACTGACGGCCGATACCAAGCTCTATTCGGTCGGCATCTACGAACAGTCGCTGACGTATTACCTGCAGCGGCCCGTGATCCTCGTCGATTACTGGGATGAGTTTACGTTTGGCCTGAAACAGCAGCCCGAGCTGTCCATTCCGAGCATCGAGACTTTCATCACGCAATGGACGAACGATGCCAACGCCGGCGTGCGCGACATGGCCATTATCAGCCTGGACCGTTACAAGGAATTGCAAGAGCGTGGCGTGCCCATGCGTGTTGTCGCCGAGGATGCGCGCCGCATGGTCATTGCCAACAAATAGTGTTTAACTGGGGCGCGAGGCAACATGGATCGCGCCCCCGGCCAGCTTGCCCCGCCCCCGCAGCAGCAGGATTTTTTCACTGCTGAACCGGCTGCGCCGCCATACTGACGATATAAAATAGCCATGCCTGCCGGCCGCGTTTGAGCGCACGGCAGCCTTGGCGACACCGATACCCTGACACCATACCGACCCAAGAGCCGCACCCCATGACTTCTACCCTGCCCTTTTTGCCATTTTCCAAACCCACCATCGACGAAGCGACCATCGCCGCCGTCGGCGAAGTGCTGCGCTCGGGCTGGATCACCAGCGGCCCGAAAGTTCAGGCCTTCGAAGCCCAGCTGTCCGAGTATTTCGGCGGGCGTCCCGTGCGCACCTTCAATTCGGGCACGTGCACCATGGAAATCGCGCTGCGCATCGCCGGCATCGGCCCCGGCGACGAAGTCATCACCACGCCCGTGTCGTGGGTAGCGACGGCCAACGTCATCATCGAAGTGGGCGCCACGCCCGTGTTTGCCGACATCGACCCCGTCACGCGCAATATCGACCTCGACAAACTGGAAGCGGCCATCACCGCGCGCACGAAAGCCATCATCCCCGTCTACCTGTCCGGCCTGCCCGTCGACATGGACCGCCTGTACGCGATCGCTGAAAAATACAATTTGCGGGTCGTGGAAGACGCGGCGCAAGCGTTCGGCTCCACGTGGAAGGGCAAACGCATCGGCGCGTTTGGCGACTTCGTCTCGTTCAGCTTCCAGGCCAACAAGAACATCACCACGGGCGAAGGCGGCTGCCTCGTCCTGAACAACCTGGAAGAAGCGAAACTGGCCGAGAAATACCGGCTGCAGGGCGTGACGCGCAGCGGCGTTGACGGCATCGACGTCGACGTGCTGGGCGGCAAATACAACATGAGCGACATCATGGCCGCCATCGGCCTGGGCCAATTTGCCAATATCGACGCCATCACGGCCCACCGCCGCGCACTGGCACGCCACTACTTTGAGCAATTCGGCAGCGACTTCGAAGCGCAGAGCGGCGCCCAGCTGCCCGTGCAGGATTTTGAAAACAGCAACTGGCATCTGTTCCAGATCATCCTGCCCGACAACGGCCCCGGCACGCGCGCCACCTTCATGCAGCAAATGGCGCAGCAAAACGTGGGAACGGGCTATCATTACGCACCGATCCACCTGTTTACCATGTACCGCGAACGCGGCTTTACCGAGGGCATGTTCCCCGTCTCGGAAAAGATCGGCCGCCTGACCGTGACCTTGCCGATGTTCTACGCCATGACGACACAGGACGTGGAACGCGCCGTCGCCACCGTCAAATCCATCCTCATCAAATGAGCAGCGCGCCGATGAAACCTGAACTGTCCGTTATCATTCCGATCTACAACGAGCAGGATGGCCTGGCCGCCCTGTTCGCCCGCCTGTATCCAGCCCTCGACGCCCTGCAGACGAGCTACGAGATCATCTTCGTCAACGATGGCAGCCGCGACAATTCGGTGGCCATCCTGGCGGAACAGTTCCGCCAGCGCCCCGACGTCACGCGCGTCGTCTTGTTCAACGGCAATTATGGCCAGCACATGGCCATCCTCGCCGGTTTTGAAGCGTCGCGCGGGCAGATCATGGTCACGCTCGACGCCGACCTGCAGAACCCGCCCGAAGAAATCGGCAACCTCGTGGCGAAGATGCGCGAAGGCTACGATTACGTGGGTTCGATCCGGCGCAAGCGGCAAGATTCCGCCTGGCGCACGCTGGCCTCGAAGATGATGAACCGGCTGCGCGAGCGCATCACCAACATCAAGATCACGGACCAGGGCAATATGCTGCGCGCCTACGGCCGCAACGTGATCGACCTGGTCAACCAGTGCGCCGAAGTCAACACCTTCGTCCCCGCCCTGGCCTACACGTTTGCCCGCAAGCCCACGGAAATCACCGTCGAGCACGAAGAACGGGCCGCCGGCGAATCGAAATATTCGCTGTACAGCCTGATCCGCCTCAATTTCGACCTGGTCACGGGCTTTTCGCTGATCCCCCTGCAAATTTTCTCGATGCTGGGCATGCTGCTGTCGCTCAGTTCGGCCGGGCTGGTGATCTATCTGCTGGCGCGCCGCTTCCTGTTCGGCGCCGAGGCGCAGGGCGTGTTCACCCTGTTCGCCATCGCCTTCTTCCTGATGGGCGTGATCCTGTTCGGCATCGGCCTCGTGGGTGAATACGTGGGACGCATCTTCCAGCAAGTGCGCGCCCGTCCCCGCTACGTGGTGCAAACCATCTTGCAGGACGGCATGGTCCAGGCGGAAGCCGAGGCGCCATCGCACGTGCGCCTGGAAAAACGCCAGGTGGGCCGCTGATGGGCGCCCCGCGCGCCGTCGTCTTCGGCTACCACAATGTGGGCGTGCGCTGCATCAAGGTGCTGCTGGCCGGCGGCGTCGATATCGCCCTCGTCGTCACGCACGAAGACAGCCCCACGGAAAACCTGTGGTTCGAATCCGTCGCCAGCCTGTGCCAGGCTGAAGGCATCCCCTACATCACGCCCTCGGACGCGCGCGCGCCCGAGCTGCTGGCGCAGGTACGGGCGGCAACACCGGACATGCTGTTCAGCTTTTACTACCGCCACATGCTACCGGCCAGCATTCTGGAAGTCGCGCCCGCCTACAATATGCACGGTTCGCTGCTGCCACAGTTCCGCGGCCGCGCACCTGTCAACTGGGCCGTGCTGCATGGCGCCCCGCAAACGGGCGCCACCCTGCATGAAATGACGGTCAAGCCGGACGCCGGCGCCATCGTCGCGCAAACGGCCGTGCCCATCCTGCCCGACGACACGGCCTTCGAAGTCTTCGGCAAGGTCACCGTGGCGGCGGAGCAAACCTTGTGGAACGTGCTGCCGGCCTTGCTGGACGGCACGGCGCCGCGCCAGCTCAACGATTTGCGCCAGGGCGGCTACTTTGGCGGACGCACGCCGGAAGACGGCCGCATCGACTGGAAGTTACCGGCGCAGCAGGTGTATAACCTGCACCGGGCCGTCGCGCCGCCCTATCCCGGCGCGTTCACCGAAGTCAACAATGTTATTTACACCATCGAAACAGCCCGTTTAAGCAAGCATTCAGCAGGAAGTTTGCCACCGGGCTTGGCCGTAGTGGATAATTGCATCTTTGGCGTCTGCGGAGACGGCCACATGCTGGCCATTTCTGCGCTGAGGGCTGCCGGGGAGCCGGTTTCGGCTCAGCAATTGCAAGCAAGCCTGACCACCCGCGTCAGCACACACTGATATCACACAAGAGAATCTCACATGAAAAAAGTCCTCATCTTAGGCGTCAACGGCTTCATCGGCCACCACCTGTCCAAGCGCATCCTGGAAACCACCGACTGGCATGTCTACGGCATGGACATGAACACGGACCGCATCACGGAATTGCTGGAAGATGACAACTACAAGTCGCGCATGCACTTCTTTGAAGGCGACATCACGATCAACAAGGAATGGGTCGAGTACCACGTCAAGAAGTGCGACGTGATCCTGCCGCTGGTGGCCATCGCCACGCCATCGACCTACGTCAAGCAGCCGCTGCGCGTCTTCGAACTGGACTTCGAAGCCAACCTGCCTATCGTCCGCTCGGCCGCCAAGTACGGCAAGCATCTGGTCTTCCCGTCGACCTCGGAAGTGTATGGCATGTGCCATGACGAGGAATTCGATCCGGAAAACTCGGAACTGATCTGCGGCCCGATCAACAAGCCGCGCTGGATCTATTCGAACGCCAAGCAGCTGATGGACCGCGTGATCTGGGGCTACGGCATGGAAGGCTTGAACTTCACCCTGTTCCGTCCCTTCAACTGGATCGGCGCGGGCCTGGACTCGATCCACACGCCAAAAGAAGGTTCCTCGCGCGTGGTGACGCAATTCTTCGGCCATATCGTGCGCGGCGAAAACATCTCGCTGGTCGACGGCGGCGCGCAAAAACGCGCGTTCACCTACATCGACGACGGCATCGATGCGCTGATGCGCATCATCGCCAACAAGAACGGCATCGCCAGCGGCAAGATCTACAACATTGGCAATCCGACCAATAACTATTCGATCCGCGACCTGGCCGGCATGATGCTGACCCTGGCCACCGAATACCCGGAATACGCCGAAGGTGCGAAACACGTGAAAATCGTGGAAACGACCTCGGGCGCCTACTACGGTGCCGGCTACCAGGACGTGCAAAACCGCGTGCCGAAAATCACGAATACCTGCGAAGAGCTGGGCTGGGCGCCGACCACCACCATGGCCGATTCCCTGCGCAATATTTTCGACGCCTACCGCAGCCAGGTAGCCCAAGCCAAAGCCCTGATGGATTAATGTTGAGCAAGCCGTTCCTGACCCTGAAAATCGACGTCGATACCTATCGCGGCACCCGTGAAGGCATGGGCAATCTGGTGCGCATGCTGACCGCGCACCAGGCCAAGGCCACCTTTCTGTTCTCGCTGGGCCCCGACCATACGGGCTGGGCCCTGCGGCGCGCCTTGCGGCCCGGCTTTTTCAGCAAGGTGTCGCGCACGTCGGTAGTCGAGCACTACGGCTTGAAAACATTGATGTACGGCACCTTGCTGCCGGGACCCGATATCGGCAAGCAATGCGCGACGCAATTGCGCGCCGTGCGCGATGCCGGTTTCGAGTGCGGCATCCACACCTGGGATCACACCCTGTGGCAAGACAACGTGGCCAAGCGCAACGCCGCCTGGACCATCAACATGATGCGCAAGGCCGCCAACCGCTACGAACAGGTGTTTGGCGCCAAGCCGCACACGCACGGCGCGGCCGGCTGGCAAATGAATGTCAGCGCCTTTGTCGAACACGACACGGCCGGCTACCGCTTTGCCTCCGACGGCCGCGCCATGCTCGACGCGCGCGGCGCCATGGCGCAGCCGTCGCAAGGCCCGCACCGCGTGCGCAACGGCAACACCATCCTGCAATGCGTGCAACTGCCCACCACCCTGCCCACCCTGGATGAATTGCTGGGCTGTGAAATCGACGGCAAACTGATCACGACCGGCAATGTTGCAGAGCATATATTGTCGCTGACGGCGGACAATCCCCGCGATCACGTGTATACCTTGCATGCGGAACTTGAAGGACAGAAACTCGCCCCCATTTTCGAACAACTGCTGGCTGGCTGGAAAGCCCAGGGCTACCAGTTTGCAGCGATGGGCGATTATTATGAAAAGATAAAAGAGTCGGACTTGCCCGTTTGCCCCATCACCTGGGATGAGTTGCCAGGGCGTTCGGGACGCCTGATTGTGCAGGGCAAAGCGGCCTGAATGCTGTATTGTTGCACCTGGATGCGTTGCCAGATTAAAAACCAGCGCTGATGATCACCGTTCAGGAGAGAACCTGTGGCTGATAGCCAATCCCTCGTTAGCATACCCGACTTTAGCGCCGCCATGACCAGCGGCAAAACCTTTCAGTTGCTGGGCCGCCCGGCCAAGGCCACCGTGCTGTTTTTCTATCCGAAGGACAACACCCCTGGCTGCACCACGGAAAACATCGCTTTCCGCGATGCCTATCCGCAATTCGTCGCCGCCGGCGTGGAAATCTACGGCATCAGCCGCGATTCCCTGCGCTCGCACGAAAGCTTCAAGGCCAAGCTCGAGCTGCCATTCGAGCTCATTTCCGACCCGGACGAAGCCGTTTGCCTGCTGTTTAACGTCATGAAGATGAAACAGATGTACGGCAAGACGGTCCGTGGCGTCGAGCGCAGTACGTTTGTGATTGACGCCCAGGGCCGATTGGTGAAAGAATGGAGAGGCGTGAAGGTCGCAACTCACGTGGAAGAAGTGCTGGAATTCGTAGCGCATCTGAATTGATCGTCCATTTTGATCCAATGCGTGTTGTCGGCTTCCAGCGAGCCTGGTTCAACCGCAGTTCAGTCACGGTACCTATCGCCATTTTGAGTCAACGAAGCGCCTCCATCCACTCCGCCAGGCGGGCCAGCAGCCCGCCGATGGCGTCCATGACCGGCCATGCTGCCGGCCTTCCGGCAGTTTCTCGTCCTGTAGCATTGTTGTTCCCCTCGCATCCCCCCATGAGAAGTGCCGCCAGAAGCTGGCTGCCCATGGGAGATTCATTCCAGAAATTTTTTGATTGAGATCCTGATGCCACTGCCAAAATTACCGAGCAAGCCAGCCACCATCCTGGCCACCCAAGATTACCCAACCGCAGGCGCAGCGCGCCCGGCCACCAAAACCCCGGCAGCCAAGAAAGTGGCTGCACCGATCATTGAAGCGGCGATCGCCGAAGTTGCCAAACCGGTCCGCAATGCGGCCACGAAGATCAAGCAAGTGGCGGCCCTGATGGTCGCCAAGCCGGCACCTGCGCCAGCCGTTGCCGCACCTGCGGCCGCGCCTGCCGCCGTTGCTGCGCCTGCAGCGAAAGCCAAGCCGGCCGCAAAAGGCAAGGTCACGCCGATCAAGCCCGCCAAGCAAGCCGAGCAGCCGCATCCGGCCAAGCACAAGCCTGTGGAAGTGCAGCTCAAGTCGTCCGCCAGCCGCGCCGCCGACCAGCGCGGCATCAGCAAGCTGTTCGTGCTCGACACGAACGTGCTGATGCACGATCCATCGTCGCTGTTCCGCTTCGAGGAACACGACGTGTATCTGCCGATGATGACCCTGGAAGAGCTGGACAACCATAAAAAGGGCATGACGGAAGTGGCGCGCAATGCGCGCCAGGTCTCGCGCACCCTCGATGCCCTGATCAGCAACACGGACGACGACGCCATCGAACACGGCATTCTGCTGTCCAAGCTGGGCAACAAGGACGCCAAGGGCCGTCTGTTCTTCCAGACGCGCTTGCAAAGCGCCGACTTGCCGGCTGGCTTGCCAGTGGGCAAGGCCGACAACCAGATCCTCGCCGTCGTGCGCTCGCTCGAGTCGGAACAGGAAGGCCGCCCTGTCGTGCTGGTGTCGAAAGACATCAACATGCGCATCAAGGCGCGCGCCCTGGGCTTGCCGGCCGAAGACTACTTCAACGACCATGTGCTGGAAGACACGGACTTGCTGTACTCGGGCATCGTGCAATTGCCGGACGACTTCTGGAACAAGCATGGCAAGGACATGGAATCGTGGCAGGAAAGCAAGAACGGCTACAGCTCCACGTTCTACCGCGTGACGGGCCCGTTCATTCCATCGTTGCTGGTCAACCAGTTCATCTATCTGGAACCGAAAAACGGCGAAACGCCATTCTACGGCCAGGTGAAACAGATCAACGGCAAGACGGCCGTACTGCAAACCCTGCGCGACTTCAGCCACACGAAGAACAATGTGTGGGGCGTGACGGCGCGCAACCGCGAGCAGAACTTCGCGCTGAACTTGCTGATGAATCCGGAATGCGACTTCGTCACCCTGCTGGGCCAGGCCGGTACCGGCAAGACCCTGCTGGCCCTGGCCGCCGGCCTGGCGCAAGTGCTGGAAACCAAGCTCTACAATGAAATCATCGTCACCCGCGTCACGGTGCCGGTGGGCGAAGACATCGGTTTCCTGCCAGGCACGGAAGAAGAAAAGATGTCGCCATGGATGGGCGCCTTCGACGACAACCTGGAAGTGCTGAACAAGTCCGACTCCGATGGCGGCGAATGGGGCCGTGCGGCAACGCAAGACCTGATCCGCTCGCGCATCAAGATCAAGTCGCTCAACTTCATGCGCGGCCGCACGTTCGTGAACAAGTTCCTCATCATCGATGAAGCGCAGAACTTGACGCCGAAGCAAGTCAAGACCCTCGTCACGCGCGCCGGTCCCGGCACGAAGATCCTGTGCCTGGGCAACATCGCACAGATCGACACGCCGTACCTGACAGAAGGTTCAAGCGGCCTGACCTACGTGGTCGACCGCTTCAAGGGCTGGACCCACAGCGGCCACGTCACCCTGGCCCGCGGCGAGCGCTCGCGCCTGGCCGACCACGCCAGCGAAGTGCTGTAAATCACAGCGGGCGGCGCAAGCTGCCCAGTCATTCGAAAGCCCCGGCTGCAGCGATGCGACCGGGGCTTTTTTCATGTGCGCGACTTTTCGTGGCGGCATGTTCTAATACCGCTCCTCCCCTTCTGGACACATTGCCCGATGCATCCCGCTTTCCAGTTGCTGCTCTGCTTCATACTCTTCATGCTCATCCACATTTCCGTCATGGCCGTGTGCGCCCGCGCATTGGGCATCACCGTGCGCGGCATCAGCTATGGCGTGGGGCCGACCCTGCTGGCCGTGGGGAAAGTCCACCTCAAGCTGCTGCCCCTGGGCGGCAACGTGGTGCTGAAAGATACGCGCGAGGAAACCTTGTATGACGATGATCGCTGCCTGGACGCCTATAACTTCCAGCCGCTGTGGAAGCAGGTGCTGCTGCCATTGAGCGGAGTGGCGGTGCTGCTGGCCTTGTCGCTGGGCATCATGGGAGCCTCGGGCTGGGAGCGCTTTGTCGCTGCCTTCGGACAGATCATCCACGGTGCGCTGGCGCCGTTGTCGACGGCGCAGGCATTGCTGGGTGATGGAGAAAGCTTTGCCCGCACGCACGGCTTTGCGCTCGTGTTCGCCCTGTTCTCATTGAAACTGTGCGCGTTCAACCTGCTGCCGTTTGCCGGTTTGAACGGGGGGCAGGCGCTGCTGGCCATCGCGCGCGGCGGCAAGCCGTACGTGGCATGGGAAGAGTCCGTGGCGAAGTGGCTATTGCTGCCGGGGCTGGCTATCTTGCTGGCGTGGGTGGCGGCGTTCGGCTGGTATGGCTGGCAAGCCATGTCCGCGTAGGCCGGCTTGGCGTTTGCGCGCAAGCCGGCCTGAACACATCAGTTCACGCGCTTGGCCGGCATGTCCTGCCCTTCCTGGCGCAATACCAGCTGCTCGGTCTTGCCGCTGGCATCCTTGCTGAAACGCACTTCCGCATCGACTTCATTCGAGAAGAAAGCCGTCTCGCTCATCGGCAGCATGGCCAGCTTGCGGAAACCCGTCACCTGGGCAAAGAATTTATCGCCTTCGCGCGTCACTTCCAGGTACACCTCGGGCGCCAGCGCATACCTGCCCACGTAGCCATCGAATTGCGCATGCGTCATGGCGACCACGGCCCGAGCCGGCTTGACGGCGCTGGCGCGCTCGTGCACGGACTTCGATTCGCCGCCATCGTTGAGGATCAGCTGCGCCTCGCCCTTCGGTCCCCGCTCGAATTCGGCTGTGGTCAGCGTATTTTCAATCAGGAAACCATTTGGCGAATACGCCAGCATGCGCTGCGCCGGGCGGCCCGTGCGCTGCAGCAGCAGATTGCCCTCGAAGTTGCGGATCGTGTAGCCGGCCTTGTCGTTGATCGCATACACGCCCGCATAGGCGTCCAGGATGGCGGGCTTGAGCGTGATGACCTTGATCTCGGGATACGGCCGGCCCACGGCGACGGCGGCGGCCTTGCGGGCGACCACATCGGGATCGACCAGGCCCGTGTCCGAATTTTCCAGCACGGCCACGTAGACTTTTTCCTTCGGCAAACGCATCGCATACGTGGCAAAGCCATTGATGCCGCCGCCATGGTGGATGACGGGCGTGTTTTGCCAGGTGCCCAGCATCCAGCCATAGCCGTAGCGGGTCGCCTTGCCATCGTTCAGTTTGACTGGCGTGAACGCTTGCTGCCAGGTGGCCGCCTTGAGCAGCTTGCCGTCCGACATGGCCGCATCCCAGCGCGCCAGGTCATCCACGGTGGAAACGAGGGCGCCGGCCGCATACGGCTGCGTCATGCTCAAGGGCAGGTTGGGCACATACGCGTCGCCCGAACGGATATGCCCGGCCGCGCGCTTGGCAGGCTGGCGCTCATGGCCTTCATAGGCCGTATCGTTCATGCCCAGGGGCACGAAAATCTGCTGTTCCACAAACGTGGCATACGGCTGGCCCGTAGCCTTTTCGATAATGGCGCCCAGCAGGAAATAGCCGGAGCTGCTATAGCGCCACTGCGTGCCCGGTTCAAAGTCGAGCGGATCGTTCTTGAAGAAATCGATCATCTGCGCCACGCTCAAGTCTTTCGTGCTGTTCGGCACGAATTCAGGCTTGACCGTGTAGTCGTGGATGCCGGACGTGTGCGCGAGCAATTGCTCGATCGTGATTTTCTTGCCGTGGGTCGGATAGTCAGGCAGGAATTTCGTGATGTCATCGGTGATCGCCAGCTTGCCGTGGTCGGCCAGCAGCAGGATGGCGACGGCCGTGAATTGCTTGGAAATCGAGCCCAGGCGCAGCGACATGTCCGGCGTCAGCGGCGTGCCTTCCCGCACGCTGGCCAGGCCATACGCCTTGCGCAGCAATGGCTGGCCATCCTTGACGACGATCACGACGGCACCAGGCTCGCCGGATTTGTAATAAGGCGCGATGCTGGCGTCAATTTGCGCGGCCAGCGCTTGCTGCTGCTGGCTCAGCGGCGCTGGCTGGCCAGCCCAGCTGGCTGGCGCTTGCAACAGGATCAAGGTGGCGAGACAGATGCTGGAAACTTTAAACATGCGGATCACTTTCACAGGAAAGATAAACAAGTTTGGTCGCTCCCCTGGCGGCAGCTATCGGGATGACATGTTGCTGTAGGAAATATTTCCAAATAGCTCATTCAGCCTAACAGACGCGACCTGAGCAATTCTCTCCATTTATCACATTGATAATTCATGCTTGCCCGACGCTATGCATTTCGGGATACCTGTCGTATGCTCGAAGCACCGTTTTACCATCGCAAAGGAGGCATCATTCTCACGCTCAATACCTGTGGCAAGCGCCTGGCCCTGTGGGCCATTCGCGCCTATCAGCGCTACCTGTCGCCATGGAAGGGTTTTTCCTGCGCTTACCGTGTGCTGACGGGGCGCGACAGCTGTTCCGCCTATGGCTACCGGGTGATTGAACGTCATGGCTTGCGCACGGGCCTGCCCTTGTTGCAACGCCGCTTGCGCGCCTGCGGCGAACGGCATCGCCAGCACCTCGCACTGCATACTCAGGCACGGCGCAGCGGCAGACATCTGGCCCAGGCGGGCTTTTGCGATTGCGACATCCCCTCGCCAGACTGTCACCATTGCTCCTGCAACCCATGCGACTTGCTTGATTGCGACTGGCCCAGACGGAAAAAGAAACAGTAATTTCAGTAGTTATATGAATTTACATTGCAAATGGAATATTCATTCATGAAATGAATAATGCCCATTATCACTGTGAATTGGCTTGAAGCGGAGCGGCGGCCTATACTCAAGCCGTCTCCCCTACTCTGCTTCCCATGCACACCCTGCTCAGCCCGCATATATCGCGGGCTTTTTGTTCCCGGCCATTGCCGTTCCGTCTTACCCCTTTTAACCATCACCGGGCCCGCGTTTCCCCGCCAGCCCGCTCCCAAACGGGGAGCACAACATGATCGTGCGCGAGCGTCCTTCGGCGCTGCGACTGTTCCTCGTCGTGCGCGGTTCCGTCCTGCCGCGCATCCGCATCACGCTGATCGTCAACACCCTGATCGCCACCCTCGTCACCTGGTGCCACGGCACCCTGTTCGACCACAAGGTGATCCTCACCACCATCCCGTTTACCCTGATCGGCTTGCCGCTGGCCATCTTCCTGGGCTTTCGCAACACGGCCGCCTACGACCGCTACTGGGAAGCGCGCAAGCTGTGGGGGGAACTGGTCTTGCGCAGCCGTAATTTCTCGCGCCAGTGCCAGACGATGATACGCGGCGACACGCCGGCCCACGCCAAGCTGGGCCTGGAAGACGTGCGCGTGCGCATGATTTACCGCGCCATCGCCTTTTGCCACGCCTTGCGCCACCAGCTGCGCGACACGCGCGGGCCGGCCGACTTGCAACCGCTGCTGCGCCCGGCCGAATGGGAAGCGGCCTGCAAGGCGGCGAACCCGTCCGACTATCTGATGCTGCAGATGGGCCACGACCTGGCCGACTGCGTCCGGCAGGGCCGCATCGACAGCATCCTCACTGCACAAATCGATAACACGGTCTCGGCCATGGTAGCGGCGGGCGCTTCGTGCGAACGCATCCGCAGCACGCCGATCCCGTTCTCGTATTCGCTGCTGCTGCACCGCACGGCGTATCTGTACTGTTTCCTGCTGCCCTTCGGCCTCGTCGACTCGCTCGGATTCATGACACCGTTCGTCGTCGCCATCGTCGCCTACACTTTCTTTGGTCTCGACGCGCTGGGCGACGAGATCGAGGAACCGTTCGGCGAGGATGCCAACGATCTGCCCCTGTCGGCCATGTGCCGCGCCATCGACATCAGCTTGCGCGAATCCGTGCAGGACGACAAGGTGCCGCCGCCCATGCAAGCTGTTGATTTCCTGCTGAATTGATCCGTAGGGCAGCTTTCCCCTTGACCTTACCATCGGGGGAAGGCTTACAGTGGACACACTTAACCATTGAAGGAGTGCTTGCCATGTACCAGTTACAAGTTGAAAACATGAGCTGCGGCCATTGCGTCGGCTCGGTCACGAAAGCGGTGCAAGCCATCGATCCGCAAGCCCAGGTGCAGATCGACCTGGCCAGCAAGCGCGTCACGGTGGAATCGCCAGCAGAACTGGGCGCCATCAGCGCGGCCATCGTGGAGGCCGGCTTTCCCGTCACCAGCGCGCAGTAACAGCCACCGCAGCGTCACGACAGCCGGCCTTTGCGCCGGCTGTTTTTTTATCCGTCCAGCTCGGGATAATGGCGGAAGATGCCGTCCTCGTTGAAAGCGATTCTGCGCTTCGATCGCAGGTAGCGGGCGATGTTCGGCCGCGCCGCCACCGTGTCGTGCAGGTCGGACAAGGCGGAATAAGCGGGTGCCAAACGCGCCATGGCTTGCGGAAAGGCATAATGCAAACCGGCCAGTATCTGGAACAGCGACAGGTCCCCATACGTGAGTTTTGCCCCCACCAAGTACTGGCCGCGGCCGTTCAGCAACACTTGCGTGAAATAATCGAGAAACCTGGGTAAACGTGTTTGGCGGAAATCGGCGCTGCGCAGCATGGCCGCCTGCTTTTGCTCTTCGTAATATTGATTCACCGACAGCGGATGGTGCGTGTCGTGCACTTCCGTCAGCCAGTCGGCCATCGTCAGCTGCAGCTGGTTCAGCCACAAACGGCCGCTTTCCGCGCGCGGCGCCAGGCCCAGACGCCGGCCCAGGTAGAACAGGATATTCGTCGTCTGGCCGATCAGCAGCCCGCCATCGCGCAGCACGGGCGGCGCGTAGGCGGGCTGTGGGGTGCTGTCGCCATCGAGGCAGGCCAGCATGGCAGGAACGCCTTGCCCCTTGCGCTCAGGCAAACGGGCGACGTCGTGGTACTCGGCGCCCGCCTCTTCCAGGGCCAGCCGGATGAATTCGCCACGCCCCTGTATCGTGGGCCAGTAGTACAGTTCATACGCCATATGCACCTCCGTTGACTTACATCAAGGGCAACATGCTTTCGCTTCCTTGTCGCCGGCCAGCCCCAGGCTTTGCAGGATGGGACAATCGGGCTTGTCATCGCCATGGCACGATTGCGCCAGGTGCGCCAGGGTATCGCGCATTTCCGTCAGTTCGGCGATGCGCTTGTTGAGCTCGTCGACGTGGGCCAGCGCGATGCCTTTCACGTCCGCGCTGGCGCGCTGGTCGTTTTGCCACAGCGACAGCAGCTCGCGGATCTGCTCGAGCGAAAAGCCCAGGCCCCGCCCGCGCTTGATGAAACGCAGCGCGTGCAAATCGTTCGGCGTGTAGATGCGGTAACCGGCATCGCTGCGCGCGCTGGGTTTTAACAAAGTAATGCTTTCATAGTAGCGTATCATTTTTGCCGATACGCCCGTCTCGCTTGCCGCCTGGCCGATATTCATCCTATGACTCCTTGGTATGCGCACTGCGGGCTTTCCAGCGGCGCAGCAACAGGGCATTGCTGATCACGCTGACCGAACTGAAGGCCATCGCCGCGCCCGCCACCATGGGGTTGAGCAGGCCGAAGGCGGCCAGCGGAATCCCGATCAGGTTATAAATGAAGGCCCAGAACAGATTCTGCCGTATCTTGCTGTAGGTGCGGCGCGAGATATCGATGGCGTCCGCCACCAGGGCCGGATCGCCGCGCATCAGGGTGATGCCGGCCGCATGCATGGCCACGTCCGTGCCCGTCGACATGGCGATGCCCACGTCGGCGGCCGCCAGCGCAGGCGCATCGTTGATGCCGTCGCCCACCATGGCCACCTTCGCACCCTCGCCTTTCAGCGCGACGATTTTAGCGGTTTTATCGGCCGGCAGCATTTTCGCCGCCACCGTGTCGATGCCCAGCAGCTTGCCGACGGCGTCGGCGCTGCCCTGGTTGTCCCCGGTCAGCATCACCGTCTGGATGCCGAGGCTGTGCAGATGGGCAATGGCCGCCTGCGCATTCGGCTTGACCTGGTCGGAAAAGGCGAACAGGCCCAGCAGTTCCGTGCCCGAAGCCAGCCATGAAATCGTGTTGCCCGTATTTTCCAGCGACATGGCCTGTGCCGCCAAAGGCGTCATGTCCACGTTCAATTCCTGCATCAGCCGCGTGCTGCCCAGTTTCAACTCCAGGCCATCGACATGGGCCGCCAGGCCGCGGCCCGGCAAGGCCGACAAGCCCGCGGCCGGCAAGGGCTCGATGTGGCGCGCGGCAGCCGCGTCCAGCACGGCCGTCGCCAGGCTGTGCTCGCTTCCGCGCTGGATGCTGGCCGCCAGCTGCAACAGTCGTCCATCGTCGATGCCGTGCGCATGCAGGGCCGCCAGCGCAGGTTTGCCCACCGTCAGGGTGCCCGTCTTGTCGAACACGACGGTATTGACGGCATGCGCCACTTCCAGCGCTTCCGCATCCTTGATCAGGATGCCGTAACGGGCAGCCACACCCGTGCCAGCCATGATGGCCGTCGGCGTGGCCAGGCCCAGCGCGCACGGGCAGGCGATGACCAGCACGGCCACGGCATTGATGATGGCATTCTCCAGTTCGCCGGTAGCGAACCACCAGCCCAGCATGGTCAGCAGCGCCAGCACCAGCACCACAGGCACGAAGATCGCGCTGACCTTGTCGACCAGGTGCTGGATCGGCGCCTTGGCCGCCTGCGCATCTTCCACCAGGCGGATGATGCGCGACAAGGTCGTCTCGCCGCCTACGGCTTGCGTGCGCACCAGCAATAAACCATCGGCATTGATGGCGCCGCCCGTGACCTTGTCACCCGGATGCTTATCGACCGGCAAGCTTTCGCCCGTGATCAGTGACTCGTTGATCTGGCTGGCGCCTTCCACCACCACGCCATCGACGGCCACCCGTTCGCCGGGACGGATAACCACCAGGTCGCCCACTTTCACCTGCTCCACGGGCAAGTCGAGCTCCACGCCGTCGCGGCGCACGCGGGCCGATTCAGGACGCAAGACTTGCAGCGCGCGGATGGCGGACGCCGTCTGGCGCTTGGCGCGGCTTTCCAGCCATTTACCCAGCAACACCAGGGTGATGACGACGGCCGACGCCTCGAAATACAGGTGCGGCAGCATTTCGCCCGCCGTCAGCCATTGGTAGACGGACAAGCCATACGCGGCGCTCGTGCCCAGCGCGACGAGCAGATCCATATTGCCGCTGCCGGCGCGGGCCGCCTTCCAGCCCGCCTTGTAGAAGCGCGCGCCAAAGTAAAACTGCACGGGTGTCGCCAGCGCGAATTGCAGCCAGCCAGGCAGCATCAGATGGATGCCGGCCCACTCGAGCAGCATCGGCAGCATCAAGGGGAAGGCCAGCACGGCCGCGAACGCCACTTTCATGCCATCGCGGTTGGGTGCGGCAGCGGGTACGCTGGCCTGGCTGGCGGCGGGCACGCTGGCTGCATAGCCGGCCTTGTCGATGGCGGCGATCAGGGCGCCCGCTTCCAGGCCGCCCGTCACCTTGATGCGCGCACTTTCCGTCGCCAGGTTGACGCTGGCGGCCAGCACGCCCGGCACCTTCAGCAGGGCTTTTTCCACCCGACCCACGCAAGAGGCGCACGTCATGCCGGCGACGTTCAGGTCGATCTCGCGCTGCGCCACGCTATAGCCGGCCTTTTCCACGGCTGCCTGCAGGGTGGCCAGGGGAATCGGCGTGTCGGAACTGATTTTGGCCACTTCCGTGGCCAGGTTGACGCTGGCCTGAGTGACGCCGGGCACGGCGGCCAGGGCCTTTTCCACGCGCCCCACGCACGAGGCGCAGCTCATGCCTTCGATGGCCAGCGCCTGCGCATGCGCGGCGGCGGGTGGGGAAGTGGCGGGAGCGAGTGCACTCTGGTTCATGGCAGATCCTGTACGAAAGATTAACGAATAGGGTCAGGATCTGCTATCCAACGATGGGAAGGTCAAGCCCTATTTTCAGGGATTTCCCGGGCTTGCGTGAAAAACTTAGCGCACCACGCAATCGATGGCGGCAGGCTTGCTGCCGCCGGCAGAACCGCCGCCGCTGGAGGATGATGGCACGAAGGCCTGCGGCGGCGTGAACTGGATGCCCGGATTGACGGGCAACAGCGTGGGCGGCTGCTGGAAGTTGGGCGTAAAGCCGAACTGGCCCGGGGCAAAGTTGAGCGTGCCCGCAGGATTAGTCACATGAATCATGCCATCGAGCACCTGCACATACAGGCCGGGCGGGCTAGCCTTGGGTGCGGCTGGCCCGCCAGGTGCCGCCGGCGGCACGTAGCTGGCGATGAAGGTAGTGCCACGAATGCCGATGGTGGCCGCCGGCGTCTTCATCTCGAAGCGCTCCTTGTTGCGCTTGCCCAGCAGGCCCGTGACGGAGCGCAAGCCGCCCTTGAGCAAACTGAAGATGGCGTGGTCGCCATCGGGCTGCTCGGCCGTGTAGCTGAATTGCTCGATCACGAAACTGGTATTCGGTTTCAGGATGATTTCGCTATTGTCGATCAGCTTGATCAAGGCATAGGTTTCCTTTTCCGTCAGCAAGGTATCACCCTGCTCGACCTCGGACTTGATGGCCAGGATTTTCACCTTGCCGTCCATCTTCTTGGCCATCAGCGGACCGCTCAATTGCATGACGGTACCAGCCACCTGCCCGGCCCAGGCGTGCGCGCCCACGCACATCAGGGCCAGCCACAGCAAGGCCTTAATTGCAGTACATTTTTTTAGCGGCATCATCGAATTTGTATCCTGTAGGTTTATCTGTGGCATCGGCAACATCCTTGCTGTCTTTCTTCTTGTCGTCCGGCTTGGCTGGCGGCGTGGACACGAGCACATCGTTGGCACGGTCGGCCTGCTTGATGATGCGCAAGGCTTCGTCGATGGCGGCGCTCGTGGCGGCATCGATCGCGGGCTTGTCGATGGTGGTCGCCGGCAGGAAGATGGTATCCGCCATGCTCACAGTGCCATTCGGCGCCAGCAGGATGACGCCGCTGCGCTGGCGGTTGATGCGCACGCCCGCGTCACCCGTGATGCTGCCCGTTTTCGCCAGCACGCTCACGCTGCCCGCTGCCGGCAAAGTAACGCTGGCCGTGTCCGCAAAGCGTACGTAGCCTTCCGCGCTGGCACTGAAATTGCCGCCGCTGGCGATATGCGCATTGCCGCCGACACGGATGTCGCCGCCCGCCGTCACGCTGATATCGCGCGCGGCCAGCAACTGCGCACCATCGCCCAGCAGCACGTCCGTGCTGGCATTGAGCGCAATGTCATTGCCCTCGATCTTGCCCTTGACGGTGACGGGGCTGTGCGCCGTCACGCTGACATTGCCGCCATTCGCATTGATATTGCCAGCAGTGACGCCGCCCGTGTTGTCGATGGCGATATTGCCTGCGCCCGTGGTCAGCGTTCCCAGGGTCAAGGTGCCCGGTGCCGAGCTATTGTTCAGCGCAATGCCGCCCCCTGCGCTATTGCTGGCGGTAAAACTGCTTAGCTGGTTGCCCGCATTGCCCAGCACGATGCCGTTGCGCGCTTGCGCGGTCAGGCTGCCGGCGAGCAGCGCGCCATCCTGGGCGATGGCGCCGTTCATGGCGCTCAGCTGTACATCGTTCGCCGCCAGGCTGGCGAAGCGCAAGTCGCCAGCCGCTTGCGTGATGGCCAACTGGCCTGCCAGCCGGATGGCGCCGGCAGTCTGATTAAAACTGTTGGCGATGAGCAAGTTGCCATTGCCGCTCAGCACACCGCCGCCTTGCGCGTAACGGTCCGCCGACAGGCTGCCGTTCAGCAGCAAGCTGCCGCCGTTGATTTCCAGGCCGGCCAGGCCGCCCAGCACGGAGCGGTCCAGCGTGCTCTCGCCCAGGGTCAGGCTGCCGCCCGTCAACAGCAAGCCCGTCGACGAGTTCAGGTTTTTCAGGATGGTGTTGCCGGCCGCCGCGCTGTAGGTAACGATGCCCTTGCTGTTGGTAAAATCGACAGCCAGCACGTTCGCGCCTTCCGGCACCACGCCGCCGTCCCAGTTGGCCGCATCGCTCCACAAGCCGTTGCCGCTGCCTACCCAGGTGGACAATTGTTTTTGCGCAATCGTTGCCTGCGTGGTGCCGCCCGTCGTTTCCAGGATGTAATTACCCGCATCGGCGCCCTCCAGGCGGAAACCGCTGGCCGTCACCAATTTCCCGGCGCCCGCATTCTTGTCGGCAAAGCTGCCGCTGCCGCCCACCACGCTGACCACATCCTGGTCCAGCACGCCGTTCGCCGACGCGCTGACGGTGGCGGAAGTCGTGCCGTCATACGTCTTGTTGACGCCATTGAAACTCACGTTCAGGATGCGCGCCGCGATGTCGGCCGTGGTCGTGCCCGCATTTCCCCTGAGCACGTAGTTACCCGCATCGCCGCCGCTCAGCGCCACATTCGTCACGTGCACGGCCTTGCCCGTTCCTGCTTTCTTGTTGCCAAACGCGGCATTGCCCGCCACCGTCAGGACGTCGCCCTGGATGCGGTCGTCACCAAACGTCACTTGCGCGCCCGTGGTCCCGTCGTAGGTCTTGTTGATGCCGTTAAAACTCACGTTCAGGGTGCGCGCCGTGATATCGGCCGTGGTGCTGCCCGCATTTCCATTGAGCACATAGTTGCCCGCATCGGCGCCCGTCAAGTGGCCCGTCGCCACCTGATAATCGACCACTTTGCCAGTGCCCGCATTCTTGTCGCGGAAACTGCCCTGCAAGCCGGCCATGCCGACCTGGTCGCCCGTCACGAGGCCTTCGAAATAACCATTCAGGGCCGCCTGCAAGCTGCCGTCGTAGACGCGGTTTTGCGCGCCCGAGACGCCATAGTTCAGGACGCGCGCCGTGATGGCCGCCGTACCGTCCGCCGTCGTCGCGGCCAGGCTGTAGTTGCCCAGTTCATTGCCGCCCAGGGTCAGGCCGCTGGCGTGCACGGCCTTGCTGCCGCCCACATTCTTGTCGAGGAAAGCGGCGCTGCCACTGATGCTGATGTTGTCGCCCGTCACCAAATTGCCCAGCACGTAGCTGGCGCTGTCGTAGCCCAGAGTCCCGTCATAGACCTTGCCATTGCCGCCGATGCTCACCGTCAACGCGCGCGGCGTGATGGCAAAGGTCGTCGTGCCGCCGAAGGTGATGTCGTATTTGGTCGACCATAAGCCCGTCACCGCGTAGCTGCCCACGTTGCGCGCGTTGCCGTAGCCAAGGCTGCCATTTACGCCCGCGTCGCCGTCGATCAATCCGACATAGCCGATCGAACCGAGGAAGGCGGCCAGCTGGCCATCGTAGACCTTGCCCGTGGCGTTGCCCGAGAGGTTCACTTGCAGCGGCGTCAGGAAAGCCTTCAGCATCGGCGTCGTGTAGCCTTCGTAGATGCGCCAGGTGCTGCCGAAATTGTAGTCGTTGAAGCTGCCCTGCTGCCGCATCTGCGCCGTGCTGCGGCCGCTGGAACCGCCGCCATCGATCTGCACCAGCGACGTTTCAGAATTGAAAAAGCCATAGCTGAACGGGGAACCGGTGGACACGCGGCCGGCCACCGCGCCCACGGCCGCATAACCGTCGCCGGTCACGGCGCCGCTGCTAAAGACATGACTGACGCTGCCCGTGCTTTCACCGACCAGCCCGCCCATGTTTTCCCTGACCAGGATGGGGTCGGCACTGCCGGACCGGCCCACGGCGCCGCTGGCGTACGCATCGTCGATGCTGCCGCCGTTCAAACCCACCAGGCCGCCGATGCTGCGCGCGCCAGTGACATTGCCGGTGGCATAAGACTGGCTCAGCGCGCCCTGGTTGTTGCCGACCAGGCCGCCGATCATCTCGCGCGCGCCCGTGACCACGCCGGTCGCATACGAAGTCGCGATGCTGGCGCCGGACGCATTCCATCCTGCCAGGCCGCCGATGGCGCCGCCGTTGTCGGCATTGACGCCGGTGACGGCGCCGCTGCCGCTGGACATGGTGATGGCGCCGCCGTTGCTGCCCACCAGGCCGCCGACATTGCGCTGGCCGCTGACTGCCATGCTGCTGTTCACGCCATCGACGATGCCGCTGACGACATTGCCCGCCAGCGCGCCCACGTTGGCCGTGCCGGTGACGCTGCCGCCGCTCAGGGTCAGATTGCGCAAGATGCCGCCCTGCACGGTGCCAAACAGGCCTGCCGCCGAACCGGACGCCAGGCTGCGGTCGATTTTCAAATTGCTGAGAGTAAATCCGCCCCCATCGAACACGCCGGAAAAACCGCTGCCGCCGCCGGCGATCGGTACAAAGCCCTGGCCGTCGTTCCAGTTCGCGGTGCCGCTGGCGTCGATATTGCCGGCCAGCCGATAGCTGTTGCCCAGACCCAGGCTGGCGATGCCTTGCAAGCCATAGATATCGGAGAGCAGATAGGGCGAGGACGCGCCGCCGTCGCCGCCGGTCACCCGCAGGAAACTGGCGCCGCTGCCAATGGTGAAGTTGTTGGCGCTGAACCCTGGCAGGACCGCCGCGTTTTGCACCCAGGCGCCGCCGTCGAGCACAAAGCTGCCGTCCACCGCCACGGCACTCGTGGCCGTGATGACGGAAGCTGAATTGAGGTGCAGATCGCCGGTTCTGGCGAGCGCATCCGATATGCGCATGCCGCCCGTGTTCGTGCCGTCGCCGATGGTCAAGGACGCGGCCGAGATGCCGGCCAGCTCAACCGCGTTCAAGCTGAGGGCCGTGTCCGATTTGGTGCCCAGATCGATGCTGCGCGAACTGCTCAGGGGTTTGATGATGACATTCGCGCCGCCCGCCGTGCCGCCGACATCAATGCCGCCGGCGAGGGTGATATTGTCGGCCTGCAGGGTCACCGTCTGGCCGGCGATGCCGCTGCCTGTGAGCTGGCTGGCGCCGCCCGACAGGCTGATGCCACCCTGCGCGTCATTCGCGCGCAAACTCAGGTTGCCGTTGCCGACATGAACCGCAGCGGCCCCGGCCACGCCAGCACCGGATAGCGAAATGTTGCCGCCGTTGCTGGTGATCGGTGCGTTCAGATTGACGTTCGATCCCAGGCCATAGTTGCCGCCGGTGCTAGCAGGGTCATTCGCCGACAGGGTCACATTGCCGCCATTGGTACTGATGGCAGCGTACACATTGATGGTTTCGCCCGCCTGCGCCGTCAAGCTGACGCCGGCATTGAGCATGTTCACCGAACTGCTGAAATTGATGCGGTGCAGGGCTTGCAAAGTGACATCGCTGGTGGCGCCGGAGATGGTATCGGCGCCGATGCTGGTGCTGCCAGTCGGCGGCATGTCGCTGAACTGATCGACATTGGCCAGGTCACCGCCCGCCCCCTGCACCACGTCGATATCATACGGGTCAAGCAGCCAGTTGCCGCGCTTGCCGCGCGCCGCGCTGGTATTGACGCGGATGCCGTCGACGGCCAGGTAATGGCCGGACGTTTCCACGAAGCCGCCATCGCCGCCTTGTGCGCCGCCGCGCGCGGAAATGCTGCCGTGCACCTGCGCCGATTCATTGCCCCAGGCGATGACCTTGCCGCCGTTTCCGCTGTTGACGGCATCGGCAGTGACGCTGGCATCCTTGCCGACGAGTACCTGGCGCGCATTTTGCACGGCCGCGTTCTTGCCCTGGTAATCGCCGCCCAGCAAGACCGTGCCGCCGCCCGTGGCGCCACTGGCGTCGACCTTCGCATTGCCCAGCAAGCCCACCTGCTCGCCCAGCACTTGAATCTGGCCACCCGTGCCGGCCGCGCCCGTGGCGCTGGTGACGCTGCCCGCTTCGAGCAGCGCCTTGCCGCTGGCCTTGAGCACGATCCTGCCGTTCTCGCCGACGACGGCGCTGTTGGCGTTGAGCACGCCACGCTGGCTGACCAGCGCGCCGGCCATGCCGATGCCGCCGCCCTGGGCGATGATCTGCCCCAGGTTCAGCGCCTGGTCGCCTGGTGCCGAGACCAGCACGCGCAGCTGCGGATTGCCGGGGTCGGCCAGCTGCACGCTGCGCCCGGCCGCCAGGATCACTTCGCCGTTCGGCGCCGTGATGATGCCCGTGTTTTCCACGTTCGGCGCGATCAAGAGCACTTGCCCGCCCTTGCCCGCGTTGATGGTGCCTGCATTGCCGACGCCGCCTGCCACGCCGCCTGCCGTGAACTGGCGCTTGCCGGCCAGGAAATCCTCGTTCGTCATGCCCAGGCTGGACGCGACCAGCCCGTTCACGTCCACTTTCGCGCCCTGGCCGAAGACGATGCCGTTCGGGTTGATCAGGAAGACCTTGCCGTTCGATTCCAGGCTACCCAGGATCTTGCTGGGATCTTGTCCCGTGATGCGGTTCAATACGGCGCTATTGCCGTTTTGCTGGATGAAGCGCGTGATTTCGCCCGCATGGATGGAAAAGCTCTGCCAGTTGATGATGGTGTTGGGCGTGTTCGTGATCGAAAAGATATTGCCCTGCTGGTTGAACGTCGCCTGTCCGTTGACCACCTGTGGCAAGGCGGGGTTGGCCTGCGCGGCGCCGAAGCAGCCGGCCAGCAGCAGTGCCAGCGCCGTGCGGCGCAAAGGCGGCGCATAGGGCGGCGTCAGGATGAAGGCGGAGGCGTGCGGGACGTGGTTGTGCATGGTGTTCATCCTGATACTAGTAAGCCAAGGCGAGGCGGAAATGCAGGCGGTTGGCGCCCCGCTGTCCCGTGTCGCCGCCATTGACGACATGGGCGTAATCGAGTTGCAGATTGGCGTAGCGGCTCAGCAGCAAACGCAGGCCGAGGCCACCGCTGCTGATGCCTTGCGACGCGCTTTCGCCAGGCAGCGCATGGTTGCGGCGCAGCCAGGCCGTGTCATAGAACGCCAGCGCGCGGCACTGGTAGCCGAGCGCCTGGCCGCACCAGTTCGGCGTGTACCATTCCAGGTTCAGGTTGACGCCCGAATCGTTTGATACCTCGCGCTCGGCAAAGCCCCGCACGGACGCGGCGCCGCCTGCGCCGAACTGCTCGCCCGGCACCAGCGCGTCCGGCGTGACTTGCGCATTGACGAGCGCGCGCCACTGCCAGTCGCCGGCTAGCACGCGCCCCGTGCTGGCGCTCAGGCGCAAGGTGTTGTAGGCGGCCTTCGCATGCGCGCGCACCCGGTCGAAATCGGCTTGCGCGCCATGCTTGCCGCCAGGGATATTGTGCGCAAAGGTGACCGCCACGCTTGTCTCGCCCGTGGGCAAGGTCCAGTTGCCGATGTAGCTGACGCTGAGCGGATGCACGGTAACGTCGGCGCCCAGTTCCATGCCGAACAGCTGCACGCTGTTGCGGTAAGCCTTGTAATCGATGCCGTACACGAGCTTGGGTTCGAAGTCGCCGCTGCGGGCAAAGTTCTGGTTGTAGCGGATGCCGGCCATGCTGCCCTGGCCACTGACGGCCAGGTCGAAGATGCCGGCCGAGACACTGCCCGAGTCGACGTTCGAATAGCTGGCGAAAAAGTCCATCGAGTCGCCCAGCGCATACAGCGGCAAGTGATAACCGGCGCCATACACGCCCACCTTGTCGGGCTTTTCCAGGCTGCTCGTGTACTGCAGGCTGGCGACATGGTCGCGGCCGAACAGGTTGGCATGCTGGAGCACCACGCCCACGTGCGTCTTGCCCGTTTGCGCATTGCCCGTATTGTCCACGTTGAGCATGGCTTTCCACGGCTTTTCATCGGCCACCGTGACGAGGGCATCGATGGCGCCCGCCGGTTCATCGGCCTGCAGCCGCACTTCGATCTTGCGCGCCGGGTTTTCATTGGCCAGCTTCAGGCTTTGCGACAGGGCCGGCAGGTTCGGCGTCTCGCCTTCACGCAGGGCTGGCAAGGCGCGCCGCACGTTGGCCTCGTCGACATACGCGTTGCCGCTGATGGCAAGCTTGCCCAGCGGCGTTTGCAGCACGCTCAAGCGCACCACGCCCCGTTCTAGTTCCTGCTCGGGCAATTGCACCTGCACGGCGCTGTAACCACGCTCGCGGTAAGCCGCTTCCAGCGCCTCGACGGCGCGGGCGATGTCGGAAAAATCGCGCTGCACGCCCGTAAAGGGCGCCAGCAAGGTTTGCACCTGCGCGGGCGTGAGCAGGGTATTGCCCTGGACGTCGAAGCGGCGGATTTCGAAGCGCGGCACGCCGTCTTCCTGCGCGGCAGGAGCGGCGTCATCCATGGAAACGGCAGCGCCGGCGGCGCCGACGGCGAACAGCAGCGCGGAACCCGCAAGCAGGTGCACCAAACGATATGTCATGTGAAGGATTTCTTGTGTAACCGGGCAAGCGCGCGGCCCGCAGGCGCATGCATGTCCGACAATGGATTGAAGACAAATTTTAGACGGCTTTTAGTTTCCAGTCAGAAATTTCTAACATTTCTCCCTGATTTTTATCGCAACGCAACAAACAGTGCGCCGAGAATGGTAAAAAATGCCGCAATGGCCGGCCTATTTGCTATGCAATTCCGTCACGCCATCCCAGCCGGCGGGCGGCGGCGCGTTCTGGTATTGCTCCAGGCGCGCCGCGTACAGCACGTACAAGCCATCGTCGGGAAAGTCCGCCCGCAGGCGGGCCAGCTGCCCGCCTGCCGCCGCCCAGTCGCGCGCGCGCAGACTGGCCAGCACGGCATGCCAGCGCTCGATCTGCGCCAGTTCGGCGGCAACGGCGCCGGCCAGCGGGCAGCGCGGCTCGAAAATGGCCACCGCTTCCTGCTTGCCCACCACTCTGACGCGGTCGAGCTCGCGGTATAGAAAGTCGGGGGCGGCGGCGCGCGTGGCCTCGCCCACGACGATGCCCACGCCATACAGCTTGCTGGCCCCTTCCAGGCGCGCGGCCAGGTTGACGCTGTCGCCCATCACGGTATAGGCGCGGCGGATGCGCGAGCCCATGTCGCCCACATGCATGGGCCCCGTATTGATGCCGATGCCGATGCGCAGCGCCGGCCAGCCACGTGCGCAAAACTGCTGATTCAGCCGCGCCGCGCTGGCCTGCATCAGCAGGGCGCTGGCCACTGCCCGGCTGGCGTGATCGCCAAAGGCGACGGGCGCGCCCCAGAATGCCATCACGGCGTCGCCGATGTATTTGTCCAGGGTGCCGCCATGGCTGTCGCGGATATCTTCCGACATGGCCGTCAGGTATGCATTGATGTATTCGCGCAGCGCGGCCGGCGCCAGCTGCTCGGAAATGGCCGTGAAACCGCGCACGTCGGCAAACAGCACCGTGAGTTCGCGGTTCTCGCCCTCCATCGTGTAGCGGCGCGGATCGTCGGCCATCTCGGCCACCAGCTCGGGCGCCACGTATTCGCCGAAGCGCGCCACCAGCGCGCGTCCCTTGCGCACCTCGAAAAAGTAACCCCATGCCAGGTTGGCGATGAACAGCGCAACGATCAGCAACAGCAGCACGGCGCCGCCCAGCACCAGGTCGTGCGCGGCATACAGATACAGGTTGATGCCGATGGCGGCCGCCAGCGCACCCAGCGTCGCCAGCATCACGCCGGCCGGCGGCAGCACGGCCAGGGCGCCCGCCAGCAGCAGGCCAAACAGCACGATCTGCACCAGTTCGAGCGCCAGCGCATAGTCGGGCCGCGCCTTGAAACGCCCGTCGAGCATGGACTTGATCAGGTTGGCGTGCACTTCCACCCCCGGATATTCGGCATTCACGGGCGTGGCGCGGATATCGTTCAAGCCGGGCGCCGTCGTGCCCACCAGCACGATGGCGCCCTTCAGCAACGCGGGGGGCACCGTGCCGGCCAGCACGTCGGACGCCGACACGTAACGGAAGGCGCCGCCATCGGGACCACCCGCGCCACGGTACTGCACCGTCGTCGTCAACGCTTCGCCCACGGGGATCGCCAGCGCGCCGCGCGGCGTGAACAGCATGATGTGTTCGAGGCCGCCGCTGGCCAGCTCGTGCGCCGACAGGGTATCGGCCGTGCCCGTGAAACGGGGGGCGATGGCGCGCGCCTGCAGGTAGACGGCGACGGTAGCCAGCGACAGCGAAGGATAATAGCCGTCGCCGATGCGCTGCAACAGGGTCGAGGAACGCACGACGCCATCGGCATCGGTCAGCGCCGTGAAGATGCCGGCGCCTTGCGCGGCCGCCTGCAGGGGCGCGATATTGGCTTCGTAGCCGCGCGCCACGTAGGCCGTCACCGTGCGGCCATTCAGGTCGGTGGCGGTAAAGGCGGGCTTGGGCAGCACGCCCTTTCTTTGCTGCTCCGAGACGCTGTAGCCGAGCACCACGGGCCGGCCCCGCATGGCCTCGGCGAACAGGCCGTCGTAGTCCATGGCCGGGCGCAGTTTTTCCAGCTGCGCCGGCAAGCCGGCCACGCCCGCCAGTTCGCCCTGCGCCAGTCCTTGCAGCACGGCGTAGCCGGAACTGGTGTCCGCTTCGGGAAACGAAATATCGAAGCCCAGCGCGGCCACGCCGTAATGCCCGGTGAGCTGGCGCACCAGGCGCGCCTGCACATCGCGGCTCCAGGGAAAACGGCCCACCCTGGCCAGGCTTTGCTCATCGATGTCGACGATGACGATGCGGCGGTCGAGCTGCGGCGTTTCCGCGCGCATGCGCCAGTCGCCCAGCATGGCATCGAGGCGGGCAATATTCTCATTCCCGGCCAGGCACAGCACGGCCGCGCCCACGCTCAGGAGCACGCCCAACAAGCAGCGCGCCCCATGCCTGCGCCAAGCCAGCGACAGCTTCAAGGGATATAACCCGGAATGGCCGCCTCGTCGACGGCATCGATCTGGCTCGGATGCATGTGCTTTTCAGCGAAGGTCAGATAGACTTTGCTGCGGATGAAAACGTCGAACAGCTCCGGGTCGATATGCCCGTTCAGGCTGAAATTGCCGAGGATGCGCAGCGATTCGGACAGCGACTTGCCCTTCTTGTAGGGCCGGTCGCGCGCCGTCAGCGCCTCGAAAATGTCGGCGATGGCCATCAGGCGCGCCGGCACCGACATCTGCTCTTTCGTCAGCCCGCGCGGATAGCCCTTGCCATCCATGCGCTCGTGGTGGCCGCCCGCATATTCGGGCACCTTTTGCAGGTGCTTGGGCCACGGCAGCGCTTCGAGCATGCGGATCGACACGCTGATATGGTTGTTGACGATGGCCCGTTCGGCCGCCGTCAGGGTGCCGGCGCGGATGGTCAGGTTTTCCGTCTCGTCGGCGTCGAGAAAATCGCGCAGTTCGCCATCGGCCGCGCGCCAGCGGCGCCTGGCGATCTGCCGCACGCGCTCCTGGTCGGCCTGCGCCATGCTCTCGCCGCCGATGTTCACCGTGCGGATGAAGTCGCGCTCTTCGCGCAGCGCCGCCTGCTCCAGTGCCAGCGCGCGGGCGATGGCCTCCTTTTGCTGCGGCTGCGCCGCCTGCTGGCGCAGGGCCGCGATCTCGGCGTCGCGCAGCAGCACTTCATAGCGCGTGTCGATCAGGGCGATGCGGTCGAAAATGGTTTCCAGCTTGGTGGCCTTGTCGACCACGTGCACGGGCGTGGTGATCTTGCCGCAATCGTGCAGCAGGCCGGCCAGCCACAACTGCTTGCGCTCGTTGTCGCTGAGCCGGAAATCGGCCAGCGGCCCCGTTTGCGTGGCGTGCGCGGCGTCGGCCAGCAGCATCGTCAGTTCGGGCACGAACTGGCAGTGCCGTCCCGTGTACGGCGACTTTTCATCGATGCCGATATTGATCAGGGTAACGAGCGATTCGAGCAGCTCTTCCAGCTGCGAGATCAGCAATTGATTCGTCAGCGCCACGCCCGCCTGCGCGGCCAAGGCCTCGATGAAGCGCTGGTCGGTGGAGGAAAAGGCGCGCACCTGGCCCGTCTCGCCATCCTTGGCATTGACCAGCTGCAGCACGCCGATCAGGTCGCCCTCATGGTCACTCATGGGCACCGTCAGGATCGATTGCGTGTGGTAGCCGTGGTGGCGGTCGAACTCGCGCATGCCGGAAAAATTGAAGACCTCGTCGCGGTAGACGTCGGCGATATTCACGCTGCGGCGCATGTTCGCCGCATACGCGGCCACCGATGCCAGGTTGGGCTGGTCCGCGCCATCGAACAGGGGCACGCCAGGCAAGCCCATGTCCGCCCCCTGCGCGATGCCCAGGCTGTCGTTGACGCTGATGTCGAACGCCAGCTGGCGGCCCTCGAGCGCGGGCCGGTACAGGGTCGCGCCATCGGCGCCGCTCATGCTTTTCGCCAGCAGCACGATGCGCTGCAACAGCGCGCCAATGTCATGTCCCTCGCCGCCCAGGCCGTGGCCGAGCGCGACACTGAGTTCGGTCAATTGCTCCAGTCTGTGGGCGATTTTCTCAGGGTGCAACTGAGGCATATTGGTGGCAATCAGGTAATGGGCAAGCAAAAAAGGGGAAGTCGGCAAGCGCCAGTGTAACGGCCGTCCCGCGCACTGTACATTACTTAGTCACAACAAAATGAAATTACTTTCCGTATCACAACACGCATAAATGTTGCCGCCAATCTCATTAATTAGAATAGAATCAACAATAATTACACTGTAACAAGGTACTGAATGAAATTCACGTTCAGGGGCGTGCGCGGCTCCATCCCCTCCCCCGGCCCGCGCACGGCGCGCTATGGCGGCAATACCACGTGCATCGAAGTGCGCACCGACAACGATAGCCTGATCATTCTCGATGCGGGCAGCGGCATCTTTTCGCTGGCACAGCAACTGCCGCCGGGCCAGCCCGTCGACGCCCACGTCTTCATCACGCACAGCCACTGGGACCACATCCACGGCTTGCCCATGTTCTCGCCCCTGTTCGTAGCTGGCAACCGCATGCGCCTGCATGGCGCCTTTGACGGCATCAGCGGGCGCGGCATCGAGCACGTGATGGCAGTGCAGCTGCAAGGCAGCTATTTTCCCGTCAGCGAAGCGGCCATGGCGGCCAGCATCGAGTACCGCACCCTGGCGCCCGGCGAAGCCGTCGACGTGGGCGGCGCGCGCGTGCGCGGCGCGGAAATGAACCATCCCGTCGTCAACCTCGGCTACCGCATCGACTGCGGCGGCGCCTCGCTGTTTTTCAGCGGCGACCATGAACCGTTCTACAACCTGCATCCACCCGGCCACGCCGAGCATGCGGCGTGCTCAGAGCGCAATGCGCAGCGCCAGGCCGGCATCGATGCGCTCGTCGCCGGCGTCGACGCGCTGATCATGGACTGCTCGTACACGCGCGAGGAATACCCGGGCAAGCAGGGCTGGGGCCACGGCACCTTCGACGCCGCCTTCGACCTGGCCCTGCGCTGCGGCGCGCGGCGCTTGTATTGCACCCACCACGAACCGACCCGCAGCGACGAGCAGCTCGAAGCCGTGTTTGCCGACGTGATGGGCCGCTACAGCAGCCGCCTGGCCGATTTGCAAGTGTTCCTCGCCAGCGAGGGGCTGACGGTGGAACTGGCCGGTGCATAAAAAAAGGGAGCCGCAAGGCTCCCTTTTTACTGGCGTTGGCTATCCATTACATGATGTGCTGGCCAATCCACCAGGCGACTGCGGCAACAAACGCGGAGGCGGGAATCGTGAAGATCCAGGCCCAGACGATATTGCCCGCCACGCCCCAGCGCACGGCCGACATCTTCTGCGACGAACCGACGCCGACGATGGCACCCGTGATGGTGTGCGTGGTCGACACGGGAATGCCCAGCGCCGTCGAGACGAACAGGGTGATCGCGCCGCCCGTTTCGGCGCAGAAGCCGCCGACCGGTTTGAGCTTGGTGATCTTCTGGCCCATGGTCTTGACGATGCGCCAGCCACCGAACAGGGTGCCAAAGCTGATGGCCGTATAGCACGAGATGATGACCCACATCGGCGGCATGGCGTCGGCTGAACTGGAGTAGCCGGCGGCGATCAGCAGCATCCAGATGATGCCGATGGTTTTTTGCGCATCGTTGCCGCCGTGGCCCAGGCTGTAGGCGGCCGCCGAGACCAGCTGCAAACGGCGGAACCACTTGTCGACCTTGCGCGGCGTCGAACGCACGAATATCCATGACACGATCAGCATCATGATGGAGCCGAACACGAAGCCCAGTACCGGTGCGATGACGATGAAGGCGACGGTTTTCCACAGGCCGGCCGCGACCAGCGCGCCCGTGCCGGACTTGGCGACGGCAGCGCCCACCAGGCCGCCGATCAGCGCGTGCGAGGACGACGATGGAATGCCGTAGTACCAGGTAAACAAATTCCAGAAGATGGCGCCCATCAGCGCGCCGAAGATCACGTACTGGTCGATCACGGCCGGATCGATGGTGCCCTTGCCCACCGTGGCGGCCACGGTCAGCTGGTGGAACACGAAGATGGCGACGAAGTTGAACGTGGCGGCCATGGCAACCGCGGTCTGCGGTTTCAATACGCCCGTCGAGACCACCGTGGCAATCGCGTTGGCGGCATCGTGGAAGCCGTTCATGAAGTCAAACAGCAGCGCCAGGACGATCAACAGGCCTAGCACGTAGATGCTGATTTGTATGGTCATTATAGTTTCTTTTCTGATTCTGGTTCAGGACAGGCCCAACGCTTACGCGTTTTCGACGATGATGCCTTCGATAATATTGGACACGTCTTCGCAACGGTCGGTCACGGTTTCCAGAATTTCGTAGATCGCTTTCAGCTTGATCAGGTTGCGCACGTCCGGTTCGTCGCGGAACAGCTTGGACATGGCGGCGCGCATCACGTGGTCGGCGTCCGATTCCAGGCGGTCGATCTCTTCGCAGATAGCGACGATCTTGCGCGAGTTGTCCATGTTGTGCAGCATGGCGACGGCGTCGCGCACTTTTTCGGTACAGGCCAGCACCAGTTCGGCCAGGCGCTTGGCTTCCGGCGTGACGGCCTTCAGGTCGTACAGCGAGACGGTTTGCGCCGCATCTTCCAGCAGGTCGAGGATGTCGTCCTGGCGCGTGATCAGCTGATGGATGTCGTCGCGGTCGATCGGCGTGATGAAGGTCTTGTGCAGCATTTCCACGGTGGCGTAGGTGACTTTGTCCGCCTGTTTCTCGATGCTTTCGATCGCATGCACGCGGTTTTCCAGGTCGTCGAAATTGGTCATCAGGCCGAGCATCTCTTTGGCGCCCTTGACGCACAGTTCCGCGTGCTGGTTAAACAATTCAAAAAACTTGCCCTCAGTGGGCATCAAGCGTCCAAACATGTCATTCTCCGTTAAGCATTGAGTCGTGTTATTTACTACAGAAAGCCGCCCCGTTGTCGGGGGCGGCCAATGGAATTGCCAGTGCTGCTGAGTCTTAGTCGCCTTGGTAAAGCGCCAGGCCACCACTGTAATTGCCAAATTTGGTGTACTGCCCCATGAAGGTGAGGCGGATGCTGCCGATTGGACCGTTACGTTGTTTACCGATGATGATTTCGGCCGTTCCCTTGTCCGGCGAGTCGGGGTTATACACCTCGTCGCGGTAAATGAACAGGATCACGTCGGCATCCTGCTCAATAGCGCCCGATTCGCGCAAGTCGGACATCACAGGACGTTTGTTCGGACGTTGTTCCAGCGAGCGGTTCAGCTGGGACAGCGCGATCACGGGGCAACCGAGTTCTTTCGCCAGGCCTTTCAAGCCCCGCGAAATCTCGGAAATCTCCGTGGCGCGGTTGTCGCCCGGCGTATTGGCCGACATCAGTTGCAAGTAATCGACGATGATCAGGCCCAGCTTGCCGCATTGACGCGACAAACGGCGCGAGCGGGCGCGCAATTCGATGGAATTGAGCGCTGGCGTTTCATCGATGTACAGCTGCGCGTCGTTCATCTTCTGGATCGCATTCGTCAGGCGCGGCCAGTCTTCGTCGTTCAGGCGGCCAGTACGCAAACGGTGCTGGTCGAGCTGTCCGACGGAGCCGAGCATACGCATGGCCAGCTGGGCGCCGCCCATCTCCATCGAGAACACGGCCACGGGCAAGCCGCTGTCGATGGCCACGTTTTCGCCGATGTTGACGGAAAACGCCGTCTTGCCCATCGAAGGACGGCCCGCCACGATCACCAGGTCGCCCGGCTGCAGACCCGAGGTCATGCGGTCGAGGTCGATGAAACCGGTGGGCACGCCCGTGATTTCACTCTGGTTGTCGCGGCTGTACAGTTCGTCGATGCGCTCGACCACTTGCGTCAGCAGGGGCTGGATGGCGGTCCAGCCCTGGGCGCCGCGCGCGCCTTCTTCGGCGATGGCGAAAATCTTCGATTCGGCCTCGTCAAGCATCTGCTTGACTTCCTTGCCTTGCGGGCTGAAGGCCGTGCCGGAGATATCGTCGGCGACGGTGATGAGTTTACGCAGCACGCCGCGGTCGCGCACGATCTCGGCGTAACGCCGGATGTTCGCGGCCGATGGCGTGTTTTGCGCCATGGCGTTCAGGTAAGCGAGTCCGCCCACGTCATCGGCCTTGCCGAGCTGGGTCAGGGTTTCAAAAACAGTAATGACATCGGCTGGCTTGGAAGCGTTAACCATCTTGACGATTTGCTCGAAGATGATGCGATGGTCATAGCGATAGAAATCCTCCGCATGCATGAAGTCGGCGATGCGGTCATATGCGGCATTGTCGCGCAGCAGACCACCGATGACGGATTGTTCTGCTTCGATCGAATGCGGCGGAATACGGAGGGAATCCAGTTGCGGATCAGAGGGGGCGTTCATGGCGCGAATTATACCCGCTTCGGCGTGCTGGCAAAAATAAAGGGCTGAAATTGAGCGAAAAAAAGGCCACAAAAAAGCCGGGCGAACCCGGCTTTTCATAGTGCGGCAATGCTTGCGGGCCAGGCCCGCAGACAATTACGCGTTCGCGTCTGGAACGACAGCGATAACAACTTCCACGACCACGTCGGTGTGCAGAGCAACCGAAACGTTGTGCTCGCCAACGATCTTCAGCGGGCCGGTAGGCATGCGGATTTGTGCTTTTTCAACAGCAAAACCTTGCTTGGTCAGCGCTTCAGCGATGTCGAAGTTGGTGACGGAACCGAACAGACGGCCATCAACACCAGCTTTTTGAGCAACTTGAACGGTCAGGCCGCTCAGTTTTTCGCCCTGGGCTTGCGATGCGGCCAGTTTGGCGGCAGCAGCTTTTTCCAGTTCGGCGCGCTTGACTTCGAATTCAGCCACAGCGGTTGCCGTAGCACGACGTGCCAGGCGTTGCGGGATCAGGAAGTTACGTGCGTAACCGTCTTTGACTTTGACGACTTCGCCGAGGTTACCGACGTTAACAACTTTTTCTAACAGAATGATTTGCATAGTTCTTCTCCAGGAATATCTGACCGATTAAGCGTGGTGCAGATCGGTGTATGGCAGCAGCGCGAGGAAGCGAGCGCGCTTGATTGCGGTGTCAACTTGGCGCTGGTAGTGCGCTTTGGTACCGGTCAGGCGTGCTGGCATGATCTTGCCGTTTTCTTGGACGAAGTCTTTCAGCGTGTCGACGTCTTTGTAGTCGACTTGCTCAACGTGAGCTGCGGTGAAGCGGCAGAACTTCTTGCGTTTGAACAACGGGTTTTGCTGTTTGCGTTTTTCTTTAAGCTTGAGCTTATTTTTGTCGAACTTTTTACCGAATGCCATGTCAGGCTCCTGTATCTAAAATGCGCTAGTCAGAATTGACTGCACTAAAATCAATGATGTGAAACACCAAACTCTTGCTGTTGCGGCTCTTCCTGGCCAGGAAACCCGTGAACTGATACACCCCGCCCAAGCTTGCCTGACTGAACCTGCCTGAGATTTCGCCAGCGGCTAGCGCGGCAACATCAAACTCGGTCAAACGGGCAATCCCTGCTTCCATCTGCTGCGAACTGTGTTGCAATACTGCATTCACAATCGGCAACCCTGCCGGGGTATAGCGCAATATTTCGCGCTCGGCAATGATGGCGGTTACTTGTAGCTGGTTCAGCGCACGATCCTGGTCAAGAATTAAGCTGCTGCTGCGGCTGGAGCGGCTGCTGGTGCTTCGGTGCGGTGGCTTTTGGCCGCGTCTTCGCGTTGTACCGATTTCATCATCGGCGAAGGAGCTGTTTCAGCTTTCTTCATTTTAACGGTCAGGTGACGCAACACGGCATCATTGAATTTGAATGCTGTTTCCAACTCGACCAAGGTCTCGTTGTCGCATTCGATGTTCAGGCAGATGTAGTGTGCTTTAGGCAGCTTTTGGATCGAGTAAGCCATTTGACGGCGGCCCCAATCTTCCACGCGGTGAACCGAACCGCCGCGGGTGGTTACGCTGGCTTTGTAGCGTTCGATCATCGCGGGCACTTGCTCGCTTTGGTCCGGATGGACGATAAAGACTATTTCATAATGACGCATGCAAACTCCTTCAGGTCGGATTGATAATCGCCCACCCCGGCGTCAAGACGGGTGTGGGAAGGTCAGCCGAAGATTATAACCGCCTTTTGCAAACGTTTCAATCATTCCTTCCACAAGCGCCCGAAAAGCCCGTGCGCCACCGTGCTTTCCGACCGTGGACAAGTATTTCTTGCGAAATTCGCCCAAAACACGGAAATCCCCTTGCATAGTGGGTGATACTGTACAAAAATACAGACTGTTCATATAGACAGCATTTTAGTATGCACCCACCGCTCATGATCAAGCTGACAGCACGACAAGAACAAATCCTGAACCTGATCAAGGACGCGATTGAAAACACGGGCTTTCCTCCCACCCGTGCCGAAATCGCCAATGAACTGGGTTTCAAATCGGCCAATGCGGCCGAAGAGCATTTGCAGGCCCTGGCCCGCAAGGGCGCGATCGAGATTTCGCCCGGCACCTCGCGCGGCATCCGCCTGATCGGCGCGGCCGCCGAAGCGCCGCCATCGAAAGTGCCTGCAGCCCTGCTGATGTCGCTGCCCCTGATCGGTCGGGTGGCGGCCGGTTCGCCCATCCTGGCCCAGGAAAACCTGGAAGCGAGCTACAACGTCGACCCGGCCCTGTTCTCGGCCAAACCCGACTTCCTGCTGAAGGTGCGCGGCTGGTCCATGCGCGACGCCGGCATCATGGATGGCGACTTGCTGGCCGTCAAAAAGGTCGACAGCGCCAAGAATGGCCAGATCGTCGTCGCCCGCATCGGCGACGAAGTCACCGTCAAGCGCTACAAGAAGACGGGTTCCGTCATCGAACTACTGCCGGAAAATCCCGACTTCAAGGTGATCACCGTGTCGCCCGAAGACGAGTTTGCGTTGGAAGGCCTCGCCGTCGGACTGATGCGCAGCTGGCATTAAACTGCCGCACGAAAAAAAGGGCCGCGACAGCATGACTGTCGCGGCCCTTTTACATGGTGCGCGGCTGCTTATGCGTCCAGTGCGTTGCTGAAATCTTCCAATAAGTCTGCTTCATCCTCGATACCGACGGAGACACGGATCAGGGATTCGGCAATGCCCATGCTGGCGCGGCGCTCGGCACCCATCTCGTAGAAAATCGTGTGGGCGACGGGAATGACGAGGGTGCGCGTGTCGCCGAGGTTGCTCGCGGGAATGGCCAGGTTCAGACGGTTGAGGAAATCGAAGCAGTCGATGCCATCCTTCAATTCAAAGCTGAACAGCGAGCCATAGCTGCGGAACAGCTCGGTGGCCAGCGCGTGCTGCGGGTGCGACGCCAGGCCCGGGTAATGCACGGCCGCCACTCTTGGATCCGCCTGCAACATGGTGGCCAGCGCCAGAGCGTTCGAGCAGGTGCGATCCATGCGCAAGGCCATGGTTTCCGCGCCGACAGCGATATGGTGCGCCGCTTCCGGCCCCAGCGACGCGCCGAAATCGCGCAAGGCCTTGGCGCGGATTTGCGCGATGCCCCATTGCGCGGGCGCCGCCTTCTTGTAATTCTCGAAGATGTTCGGATACTGCGTCCAGTCGAACACGCCCGTGTCCGTCAAGCTGCCGCCAAGGGCATTACCGTGGCCGCCGATGGACTTCGTCAGTGCATTGACCACCAGGCCCGCGCCCACGGCTTTCGGGCGGAACAGGTACGGCGTCGTCATCGTGTTGTCGACGATGTACAAGATGCCCTTTTCGCGGCACAAGTCGCCGATTTTTTTCAGGTCGGCGATCTGCGTGCGCGGATTGGCGATGGTTTCCACGAACACGATGCGCGTGGCCGGCGTAATGGCGGCCGCCACGTTGGCGACGTCCGTGGCGTCGACGAACGACACAGCCATGCCCTGCCCCGTCACCGTTTGCCACAGGCTGTTGGTGTTGCCAAACAAAAAGGCCGACGACACGACATGGTCACCCGCGCGCAGCAACGATTGCACGACGGCGCCGATGGCGCCCATGCCGGTGGCAAAACACAAGGTCGCCACGCCGTCTTCCATCTTGTTGACCTTGTCTTCCAGCGCGGAAACGGTCGGGTTACCCTGGCGGCCGTAGCGGAAACCCGCTTCCTTGCCCTGGAACACGGAAGCAAGCTGGCGCGCATCGGCGTAACCGAAAGCAACGGAAGTATGCACGGGCTTGTGCAGCGAGCCGTGTTCGATGCCCTTGCGGCGGTCGTTGTGCAGGATGGTGGTGGTGAAGCCGTAGGTTTTTTTGGTGGTCATGGTGGAAGTTCCGGAGTTCGATTTGCCGCGTAACCCAAGGCAAATGCCGGGGTCAGACCTGAAGGTCCGACCCCGAAAAAAAGCCCGGCATCGGCCGGGCAGGTACTTATGCTTCCGTTGTCGCCAGGTTCAGGTTCAGCTGGGAACGCGGCGTATCTTCGGGCGCTGCCGCCTTCGGATGGTGGCGCGCATATTCCAGGCGGTCCAGGTATTCCTGCGACACGTCGCCCGTCACGTAGATACCATCGAAGCACGACGCCTCGAAGTTGGTCAGGGCCGGGTTGACGTCGGCGATCGCCTGCTTCAGCGCGCCGATATCCTGGTAGACCAGGTAGTCGGCCGTGATTTCGCGGCACACTTCTTCCGTCGTGCGGCCGTAGGCGATCAGCTCGTCGCGCGTCGGCATGTCGATGCCGTACACGTTCGGGTAGATCACCGGTGGCGCGGCCGAAGCGAAGATGACCTTCGTCGCGCCCGCTTCGCGCGCCATCTGCACGATTTCACGGCTGGTGGTGCCGCGCACGATGGAATCGTCGACCAGCAGCACCACTTTATCCTTGAATTCGGACGGGATCGCGTTGAGCTTCTGGCGCACGGATTTCTTGCGTGCCGCCTGGCCCGGCATGATGAAGGTGCGGCCGATGTAGCGGTTCTTGATGAAGCCTTCGCGGTACTCGATGTTCAGCGCCATGGCCAGCTGGATAGCGGCCGGACGCGAGGAATCGGGAATCGGCATGACCACGTCGATATGCACGCCTGGCAATTCGGCGCGGATCTTTTCGGCCAGGTATTCGCCCATTTTCAGGCGCGTGGCGTACACGGAAGCGCCGTCGATGACGGAGTCGGGACGGGCCAGGTAGACGAATTCGAACACACACGGGTTCAGGCTGGCATTGTCGGCGCACTGGGCGCTGTGCAATTTCTTGTCTGCATCGATAAAGACGGCTTCGCCGGGACCGATGTCGCGCACGAAGCGGAAGCCCATGCCTTCCAGGGCCACGGATTCGGAAGCGATCAGGTATTCGGGACCTTGCTCCGTTTCATTGATGCCCAGGCACAGAGGACGGATGCCGTGCGGATCGCGGAAGGCCAGCAAGCCCACGCCGGCGATTTGCGCAACGGCGGCGTAACCGCCCTTGACGCGGCGGTTCAGCACGGTAACGGCCTTGAAGATGGCTTCCGGGTCCAGGTTCAGGCCCGTCGTCGCTTCCTGGATTTCATGCGCCAGCACGTTGAGCAGCACTTCCGAATCGGAATCGGTATTGATGTGGCGGCGGTCGTTCTTGAACATTTCCAGCTTCAACTGTTCCCAGTTGGTCAGGTTGCCATTGTGCGCCAGGGTGATGCCGAACGGCGCATTCACATAGAACGGTTGTGCTTCCTCTTCGCTCGACGAACCGGCCGTCGGGTAACGGCAATGGCCGATGCCCGTCGTGCCTTGCAGCGAACGCATGTTACGCGTACGGAAGACGTCACGCACGAGGCCGTTGGCTTTGTGCATGGAAAACATACTGCTGTGATTGGTCGCAATCCCTGCCGCGTCCTGACCGCGATGTTGCAAGAGCAACAATGCATCATAGAGCAATTGATTGACAGGTTGATGGGAAACGACGCCGACGATGCCACACATGGTGTGCTCCTAAACTGTGCTACTGATTTTAAAAAAATTCAAAATTTCACATGCTGCGCGTAAGCGGCAGGCAGATAAGGCTTGATGGCGCGCGCGCCCTGCTCCGCGAGCGGGCTGAGCTGCGCATTTTTCCAGAATGGCTGCTGCGGTATGGAAGTCATGCCACACAAGATGACGGCGGTCAGCACGATCACAAGGCCCCGCGCCACGCCGAACAGGGTGCCCAGGGTGCGGTCAGCCAGGCTCAAGCCCGTCACCTTGACGAGTGCGTCGACCGTCATGGACAGCAATCCCATCAAAATGCGCACGCCGATGAACAGCACGACGAAAGCCAGCAACAAACGGATGGCTTCGCCAGGCACGGCTTCCGGCAGGAATTTCGCCAGGGTAGCGCCATACGCGTTGGCAATGACGAACGCCACGATCCAGCTGACCAATGACAGTATTTCCTTGACCAGGCCACGCATCATGCTGATCAGCACGGACGTCACCAGCACGAACAGCACCAGGTAATCGAAGATCGTCACGCGCGTTCAGCCTTGCAACATCACGCCGGTACCAGGCTGCCGCCCAGGCCCAGCTTTTGCAGCTTGGCGCGGGTCTTTTCAGCGTCTTCGCGGCTGCCGAATGGCCCCACGCGCACGCGGATGCGCTCGCCCGCTGGGCTCGAAACTTTCTGCGTGTACGACTTGATGCCCGCATCGCGCAGCTTGTCCTGCAATTCGTCGACCTTGTCCTGCGTCGCCAGGGCCGCTACCTGCACCACGAACTTGCCGCTGCCCGCGTCATGCGCCTTGTCCTGTGCTTTCTCTTGCGGCTTGCCTTCCAGAATCGCCAGCGCGCGCGCGGCATCGTCAGCCGATTGCGCCGGCTTGGCAGGCTTCGGCTCGGGCTTGGTTTCCGGCTTTACTTCATGCTTGGGCTCAGGCTTGGGTTCGGGCTTGGACTCGTGTTTCGGCTCGGGCTTGGTTTCGTGCTTCGGCTCCGGCTTCGACTCCACCTTGACCGGCTTGGGTTCAGGCTTGGGCTCGGGTTTCGGTTCCACATAGGTCGGCTTGACCGGTGCAGGCTGGGCGGCCGCCAGCACGGGGGCCGGTGTCGGTGCAGGGGTCGGCTTGGCCGCAGGCGGCAACGGCGCGTCGACGATTTCCTCGGACTGGTCCAGGCCATTCGCTGCGGCCTGGGCCGGGACGGCCGGCACGGGCGCCGGTGCAGGTGCGACGGCCTTTTCCTTCGATGGAATGTCGATCGCGATATCGTTGAACGGCGCCTTCGGCTCGGAGTCGAGCAGCATCGGCAAGCCGACAGCCACGCCCAGGGCCAGGGCAATGGCCCCGACCAGGCGGCGGCGTGCGCGCTTTTTTTCAGGCAAGACCGGGTCCGGCGCTTCCTTGCCGCCACGGCGCGATCCGCCGCCACCGGCCGTGTTGGCTGCGCGCTTGCGGGTCGGCGACTGTGCTTCGCCAGGGACATAAAAGCCGCTGTCTTCGCCAGAGGATTCTTGCTTGTTTTTAAACAGTTTCGAGAACAAGCCCATGCGTGATTTTCAGTCGAGTGCGTTTCAGTGAAGTGAGGATTTTCGGGCCTTCATCACGCCGGCAACGGTGAGGAAAGAACCAAAGACCACAATTCTATCATTCTCACCGGCCCGGCTCATTGCATTTGCAAAAGCTTGTGCCGGATCATCGAAAATAGACACAGTATGTTCGCTGCTGTCGGGCTTATCTTCGAGCATGATCTGCACCTTGGCGGCCAGCTCGGAAGCCGTGGCCGCGCGCGGCGAAGGCAGGCCCGTCAGGCACCAGTGGTCGACGTGTTCGCTCATCGCGGCCAATACGCCATCGATATCCTTGTCCTGCATGGAACCGAACACGGCATAGGTGTACGGGTGGAAACCCATGTTGCCGAGGTTCTGGTTCAATGCCGAGGCCGCGTGCGGGTTGTGCGCCACGTCGAGGATCACGCTGGGGCGCCCAGGCAAGACCTGGAAGCGGCCCGGCAGTTCCACCGTCACGAGGCCCGTGCGCACTTCCTGCGCGCCCACTGGCAGTTTCAGCTTCAGCACTTCCAGCGCGGCCAGCACGGCCGTCGCATTGAGGATCTGGTTGGCGCCGCGCAAGCTTGGATACGCGAGCGAATTGCGGCGCTGCTCGCGCCCGCCGTAGTTCCACTGCTGCTTGTCGCCCGAATAATTGAAATCGCGGCCCATCAGCCACAGGTCGGCGCCGATGGCCTCGGCATGGTCGATCAACGATTGCGGCGGCACGGGGTCGCTGCAGATGGCCGCCTTGCCCGGACGGAAGATACCGGCCTTTTCAAAGCCGATCGCTTCGCGCGTATCGCCCAGGTAGTCCGTGTGGTCGATATCGACGCTGGTGACGATGGCCACGTCGGCATCGATCACGTTGACGGCGTCCAGGCGTCCGCCCAGGCCCACTTCCAGGATGGCCACGTCCAGCTTCGCCTGCGACAGCAGGTGCAAAATCGCCAGGGTGGTGAATTCGAAATACGTCAGCGGCGTGTCGCCGCGCACGGCTTCAACGGCATTGAAGCTCGCGACGATCTGCTCATCGCTGGCCATCTCGCCCAGCACGCGGGCGCGCTCATTAAAATCGAGAAAATGCGGCTTGATGTACAGCCCCACTTTGTAGCCGGCGCGCAACAGTACCGATTCCAGCATGGCGCAGGTGGAACCCTTGCCATTCGTGCCCGCCACCATGATCACGGGGCAAGTAAACGCCAGCTGCATGCGCGCCTTGACGGCTTGCACGCGGTCCAGGCCCATGTTGATCTGGGTTTCCGAATGGCGGGTTTCCAGCATGGCGAGCCAGTCCGGCAAGGTGGTGGGGAGGTTTTGCATGGGAGACTTCTTGTGTAAGGATGCGCGAGGCAGAGAAACAGGCAACCCTAAACAACATCTGGGGTCGGACCCTCAGGGTCCGACCCCAGCGGTTCATGGGTTCGGGTAAATGGACATTATTCCATTCAATACAATCAAGCCAGGACTTCCACAGCCTGGTTTTGCAACAAGGCCAGCAGACGGGCGATTTCTTCGCGCATCTTGCGGCGGTCGACGATCATGTCGACGGCACCCTTGGTGACGAGGAACTCGGCGCGCTGGAAGCCTTCCGGCAGTTTTTCGCGCACGGTGTTTTCAATCACGCGCGGGCCGGCAAAGCCGATCAGCGCTTTCGGTTCGGCGATCACGACGTCACCCATGAAGGCGAACGAGGCAGACACGCCGCCCATGGTCGGGTCGGTCAGCACGCTGATGAATGGCAATTTCTTTTCGGACAGCTTGGTCAGCATGGCCGTGGTTTTCGCCATCTGCATCAGGGACAGCAAGCCTTCCTGCATGCGCGCACCGCCGGTGGCGGTGATGCAAATGAACGGCACTTTCTGTTCCAGCGCGATTTGCGCGCCGCGCACGAAGCGCTCGCCCACGACGGAACCCATGGAGCCGCCCATGAATTCGAATTCGAAGCACGCCACGACTACTGGCAAGCTCATGATGGCGCCGCCCATGACGACCATCGCATCCGTCTCGCCCGTCGCTTCCATGGCGGACTTCAGGCGGTCAGGGTATTTCTTGCTGTCCTTGAATTTTAAGGTATCGACGGGCAGGATTTCCTGGCCGATTTCATAGCGGCCGCCCGCGTCGAGCAGGCTGTCGAGGCGTTCACGCGCGCGGATGCGCATGTGGTGGTCGCATTTCGGGCATACGTGCAGATTCGATTCCAGGTCCGTACGGTACAGCACGGCTTCGCACGACGGGCACTTGACCCACAGGCCTTCCGGCATGGTCTTGCGCGCGGCAGCATCAGAACGCTGGATGCGCGGTGGCAGCAGTTTTTCCAACCAACTCATATTTTCTCCTTGGGCCCTTGTAGGGGTAGCGTCGGTGGACGCCCCCGGCAGACGGTAAACGGCGACGCCCCGCAGGGCGCCACCAAAAATTTTATCTATTGCACAATAACAGGCAAATCAGTGGCCGAAGTGTAGCCGTTTATCGCCGGGCTGTCGAACTTTGCCGCCACCCGGGCTTGCGTAAACAACAAGCTTACTCAGGCGTCCAGTGCGGCGCGGATGCCTGCCGTAAAGCTGCGCACGGCGTCGACGGCACCGCCTTCCGGGGCATTTTCAATCTCCTGGATGATGCGGCTGCCGATGACGACGGCATCGGCCACCTTGGCAACGGCCTTGGCCGTGGCGCCATCGCGGATGCCGAAGCCCACGCCGATAGGTAATTTTACATGCTGGCGGATAGCCGCGAGGCGCTCCGCCACCTGTTCCGTATCAATGTTGCCGGCGCCCGTCACGCCCTTGAGCGACACATAATAGCTGAAGCCGCCGCCAACCTTGGCCACTTGCGCGATGCGCTCTTCCGTTGAAGTGGGTGCCAGCAGGAAAATCAGGTCGAGGCCCGCTTCGCGCATGGCGCCGGCAAATTCCTCGCACTCTTCCGGCGGATAGTCGACGACGATGGCGCCGTCGGCGCCGGCCTCTTGCGCCGCTGCAATGAACGCGGCGCTGCCGATGCGCTCGATGGGATTCGCATAGCCCATCAGCACCACGGGCGTCGTCTGGTTCGTCTCGCGGAACTGACGCACGTAGCCGAACACGTCGTGGATGCCAACGTTGAATTTCAAGGCCCGCTCGCAGGCGCGCTGGATGACGGGGCCTTCGGCCATGGGGTCGGAAAACGGCACGCCCAGCTCGAGCACGTCGGCGCCGCCCTCGACGAGCGCGTGCATCAGGGGCACGGTGGCGTCGGGGCCGGGGTCGCCGGCGGTGATGAAGGTGACCAGGCCGGTCTTGTTGTTCGATTTTAAATTGGCGAAGGTGGTGGCGATACGGGACATGGATATCTCTTTTCTGAGGGAAATTGAAGGCTGGGGTCAGACCCGGCGGGTCTGACCCCGGTAGTCAACAGCTAACGATCAGCTAAAGTTGAGTCCCATACGCTCCGCCACGGTATGCATGTCCTTGTCGCCACGGCCCGACAGGTTGGCCAGCACGATCTGGTCTTTCGGCAAGGTGGCCGCCAGCTTGGCCGCGTAGGCCAGTGCGTGTGACGATTCCAGGGCCGGGATGATGCCTTCGATATGGCAGCAGTCGTGGAAAGCCTGCAGCGCTTCGTCATCGGTGATCGACACGTATTGCGCGCGGCCCGAGTCTTTCAGCCACGCGTGTTCCGGTCCCACGCCCGGGTAGTCGAGGCCGGCCGAGACGGAGTGCGTCTCGATGATCTGGCCGTTTTCATCCTGCAGCAGATAGGTGCGGTTGCCATGCAGAACGCCCGGGAAGCCTGCCGTCAGCGAGGCCGAGTGCTTGCCCGTATCGAGTCCTTCGCCGGCCGCTTCCACGCCGATCAGTTTTACATCTTTCTGGTCGATGTACGGGTAAAAGATGCCCATGGCGTTCGAGCCGCCGCCGATGCAGGCCAGCACGTAGTCGGGCTGGCGGCCCGTCATTTCCGGCATTTGCACCAGGCATTCCTCGCCGATCACGGACTGGAAGTCGCGCACCATCATCGGATACGGATGGGGGCCTGCCACGGTGCCGATGATGTAAAAGGTGTTTTCGATGTTGGTGACCCAGTCGCGCATGGCTTCGTTCAGCGCATCCTTGAGAGTCTTGGAGCCGGACTCGACGGGCACGACGGTCGCGCCCAGCAGTTTCATCCGGTACACGTTCTGCGCCTGGCGCTTGACGTCTTCGCTGCCCATGTAGACCACGCACTCGAGGCCGAAGCGGGCGCAGATGGTGGCCGTGGCCACGCCATGCTGGCCCGCACCCGTCTCGGCGATGATGCGCGGCTTGCCCATGCGCTTGGCCAGCAGGGCCTGGCCGATCACGTTGTTGATCTTGTGCGCACCCGTGTGGTTCAAGTCTTCGCGCTTAAAGTAAATTTGCGCGCCGCCCGCCAGCTCGGACCAGCGCTTGGCGTGGTAGATCGGAGACGGACGGCCGACGAAGTGCTTGAGCTCGTAGCGGAATTCTTCAAGGAACTCAGGATCGACGCTGTAGCGCGCGTAAGCATCTTTCAGCTCGGCCAGCGCATGCGTGAGCGTTTCGGCAACAAAGGAGCCGCCGTAGGGGCCAAAGTGGCCGCGCAGGTCGGGAAATGGATAATCGGTGGCGTGGAACAATGCGGCGGCTGCGCCGGGCGCTGTGGTGTGGTCATTCATGGTTGTTTCCTCTGGCAATGATGGCATCGGCATCCTGCACCGCGGCGATAAACGCGCGGACTCGGGATGCGTCCTTGATGCCCTTGGACGCTTCGACACCACTGCTGATGTCGACAGCGTAAGGGCGCACGCGCACCACTGCGTCAGTCGCGTTTTGTACGCTCAAGCCACCACTTAAAACGACCCGAGGCGCGAGTTCTTCTGGAATGAGGGACCAATCAAATACCTTTCCTGCACCGCCGTAGGCATCCACATAGGTGTCCAGCAAGAGGCTGGCAAACAAGGGACTGGCGGCGCGATAGCGCTGTTCGTATTCTAGCAAATCTTCAAAGCTGGTGTCGGGTTTGACGCGGAACACTTGCGTAAACGGCGTATTCACAGCTGCGGCCAGCGCGGCGCTGTGTTCGGGCGTCTCGTCGCCATGGAATTGCAGCATCGATAAGGGCGCCACGGCCCTGGTCGCCCGCACCTCGTCCACGCTGGCGTTGACGAACAGGCCCACCGCCGTCACGTAGGGCGGCACGGCGGCGATCAGGGCAGCTGCCTGTTCGGGCGTCACGTAGCGGGGGCTTTTCGGATAAAACACGAAGCCGATGGCGTCGGCGCCCGCCTCCACGACAGCGTGAATGTCTTCTACTCTGGTCAGGCCGCAGATCTTGATGCGTGTGCGTGGCATGGCTTTTCCTTGAAGTTATTGCTTGAAGTAAAACGTCAGAACCAGGGCAAGGCGCTGCTGCTGTCTTGCGGCAATGCCCATTTCGGATCGTAATCGATCTGCGCCAGGTACAGGCCGTCCGGCATGAAGGTGGGCGCGGCCGCGTGGCGATCCTTGCTTTCCAGCAAATGCCCGAGCCATTCCGGCTTTTCGCGCCCCGTGCCGATGTAGACGAGCGAGCCGACCAGGTTGCGCACCATGTGGTGCAGGAAGGCATTGGCCGTAATCGTAAAAATGACGCAATCGCCGCGCCGCTCGATGCGGATGTCATGCATGAGCTTGACCGGCGACTTGGCCTGGCATTGCGCGGCGCGGAAGGCCGTGAAATCGTGCCACCCCAAGAGCGGCTGCACGGCCTGGCGCATCAGTTCCACGTCCAGCGGGCGGAAAAAGAAGCCGGCGCGCCCTTCCACCAGCGGCGAACGGGTGGCGTTGTTGTACAACACATAATGATAGGTGCGCGCGCGGGCGCTGAAGCGGGCGTGGAAGAAATCATTGACCGTCGGGTCGCCTTCGAGTTCCCTGGCCCAGCGCACGGCGATGGATTTCGGCAGGAAGGCGTTGACGCCGCGCACCCACGAGTGCACGTCGCGGTTCAGTTCCGTATCGAAGTGCACAACTTGCTCGAGCGCATGCACGCCCGTATCCGTACGGCCGGCGCAGGTGGTGGCCAGGCGCACGCGGGCAAACTGCTCCAGCGCGTTTTCCAGCTGGTCCTGCACCGTCTGTCCGTCTTCCTGCTTCTGGTATCCGTGCCAGGCCGTGCCGTCATACTGCAGGCCGAGGACGATACGCTTCAATGGCGTTGCTGTCGTAATATTTTGCATCGAAGCATTATACCGGCGCGGCAGCCTGCCGCACCGACGGGCACTGCTAGCTCAACAGCGCACGCATGGTATTGGCTTTCGCAACCTGCTCTTCGCTACCGCCCTTGATGACCTCATCGATCAGCTCGCGCGCGCCTTCCTTGTCGCCAATTTCCTGGTAAGCGATCGCCAGGTCCAGCTTGGTATCCATTTCCATGTGGATGGCCGACAGCGGGTCGTCCACGCCCACGCTGGCCGTCTTGCCGTCGTTGAGGTCCAGGTCGATGCCGGACAGGTCGAACTCTTGCGCGGGCGGTATGGCTTCCGGCAAGGCCGCAGGCATTTGCGCGTCGTCGAACAGGCTGTCGAGGGAAGGCTCGGCCGCCGCGACCGGCGCGGCAGCCGGCGCCACGGGTTCGTCGAGGTCAAAATGGGCCAGGTCGACATCCTTCAGCGGATCAGGCAGCGGCGTCAGGCCGGCGCCCACGCCATTGACGGGACCGGCCGGCGGTTCCAGGTCCAGGCCGAAATCCATGCTGGCGTCATAGTGCGCATCCTGCGTGGTAGCCTGCGGCTTGCTGTCCGGTCCCGGCATGACGATCGGGTCGGTGGTAGAAACAGGCTCGAAATCGAGGCTGTCGAGGTCAAAATCGAGGGGATCGCGCGCATCACGGGCCGTCACGGAAGACACCGGCTCGGCCGGCGCCAGATCGGCCAGCGGCGCTGGCGGCTCGTCTGGCAAGTCCATGCTCTGGCCATGCACGTCGTCGCCGGCAGCCTTGCTCAGGCTGACGACGGCGTCGTCTTCCGTATCGCCATACAGGGGATTGGTGGGGTCAAGCGCCAGGCCCAGCGCGGCCGCCTGCGGCCACTCTTCGCCCTGGCCACGCGTCAGGCTGTACAGCTCGCTGGCCTGGTCTTCAAACGCGCGCACGTCGTTGCGTGCCGAATAGATTTCCAGCAGCTTCAGGCGGGCCGCATGGCGTTCCGGGTGGATGCGCAAGGCTTCCTTGAGGATATCTTCCGCCTGGCCATCGCGGCCGTAGGCGATATACACGTCCGCTTCGGCGACCGGGTCCGTTTCATTCGCGTCGAGCATGCTGGCGCCCGCCGCGGCGGCCACGCCGGCAGCGGCGGCGCCCGTACCGAACAGGTGGTTGCTCGCTTCGGACTGCTGGTCTTCCGGCGCCAGGCCCGCCGGCGGCGCCACGGGCGCTTCCGGTTCGACCACGGGCGCGATATCTTCGGGCGGCGGCGGCGCATCCTTGCGGCGGCGCGCGACCACCAGCGCGGCCACGGCCGCCAGCAATGCAGCCAGGCCGATGCCGATGGCGCCCAGGTGGTCATTGATCTTGTCGGTGATGGTCGGTTCCAGCGGCGACGGCTTTTTCACCAGCGGCACCGGTTTCGCTTTGGGCACGGGCGGCTGGGCTTCGGCTGGCACGCTGGCAACAACCGGCGCGCTGGCGGCGACCTCGGCTGGTTTCGCAGGCGCCGGGGCGCTCTTGTCGGCCATGGCCTTGCTCTTGACCGCCATCAACTTTTCCAGGTCGCTGACGTTCTTTTCCAGCTCCTTGACACGGGCGGCCGCTTCATCGACCTGCTTCGCCTTGGCGATCTTGTCTTCCTCGCTGGCCACCGCGCTCTTGCCGACCGACTTGGCCGCCGGCTCCGCCTTCGACAGTTTCAGCTTGTCTTGCGACTCGCTCACGGCCGTCGGTTTTTCCTGCACCTTCGTCGCGCCGATCTTGCCGGCCGTGCTTTGCGTCGCTTGCGCGGCCTTGGCCGGCTTGCTTTGCGACACCTGGCCCGCCAGCTTGTTGCGGTAGGCTTCGAAATCGATGGCGTGCGCCGTCACGATGCCCTTCGCTTCCGCCGCGCCGGTGGCGCGCACGGTGTCCGCACCCGGCACGGCCAGGATGCGCCCGGCTTGCATGCGGTTCATGTTCTCGCCCTTGAAGGCGTCGGGATTGGCGCGGTACAGCGCGACGAGCATCATGTCGAGCGACACGCCCGATGGCTTCAGTTCGCTGGCGATGCGGCTCAGGGTGTCGCCCGTCTTGATCTTGTATTCCCCGGCAGGCTTTTTCGCCGCGGCTGGAGCAGCTTCGGCGGCCGCCTTGCCTTTGCCCGGTTCGGCCGGCGCCGTCACTTGCGCGCCGCGCGTCTGGCGTGCTTCCGGCGTGTCGAGCACGAACGCATATTCGCGCACCTGGCGTCCGCTCTTGCTGCTCAGTTCCAGCAACAGGTCGACCATGGGCTCGGCCACCGGCTGCGCCGAGCTGATGCGGATGAAGGGCTTGCCATTGCGGTTTTCCACGGCAAACGTCAGCGCGTTCAACGCGGGATTGAATTCCACGTTGGCCTGGCGGTAGGCATCCGGCGGCGCCAGCTTGGCCAGCAAGCTCGATGCCTCGCCTGGCTTGATGGCCGATAATTCGACCTCGGCGCGCAGCGGCTGGCCGGCGGCGGACAGCACCGTGATCTTGCCCAGCTCGGCTGCGGATGCCGCCGGTGACAATAACACCGCACACGCGACAGCGCTGCTGAGTGTTTTAATGGCAAGGGAGGCGACCCGGGGACGAGTGTGTACAGGCATAGTTGGCGGCATCTTAGTTGACATGGGAAAACTGTTACTTTTCCAGAGGTATCAACATATCATCATGCCCAGAGCTATGCAAGCTCCGCATGGTTGAGCCTTGACGGGCTCAGGACGAAAAAAAAGCCGGGAAAACAGCCCCGGCTTGATCTTGATCAGCAATTTATGGCGGTTACGCGTCCAGGAGGATGCGCAGCATGCGGCGCAGCGGCTCGGCCGCGCCCCACAGCAACTGGTCGCCCACGGTGAAGGCGGACAGGTATTCGCCGCCCATGCTCATCTTGCGCACGCGGCCGACGGGTATCGTCAGGCTGCCCGTGACCGCTGCCGGCGACAGGTCGCGCACGGACGCTTCGCGCGTGTTCGGCACGAATTTCACCCATTCGTTGTTGCTGGCGATGATGTCGTTGATTTCATCGAGCGGCACGTCTTTTTTCAGCTTGATGGTCAGCGCCTGCGAATGGCAGCGCATGGCGCCGATGCGCACGCACAGGCCGTCGACTGGAATTTCCTTGGTGCCGAAATCGAGGCCGCGGCCGAGGATCTTGTTCGTTTCCGCGCCCGCCTTCCACTCTTCCTTCGACTGGCCGTTGCCCAGGTCCTTGTCGATCCACGGGATCAGATTGCCAGCCAGCGGCGCGCCGAATTGCTTGATTTCATCCGGGGAATAGCCGTGCTGGGTGGCCAGCACCTGGCGGTCGATTTCCAGGATGGCGGATGCAGGGTTGTCCAGCAGCGCCTTGACGGAGCCGTTGATGGTGCCAAATTGCGTCAGCAGTTCGCGCATGTGCTGCGCGCCGCCGCCCGATGCCGCCTGGTACGTCATCGACGTCATCCAGTCGATCAAATCGTGCTGGAACAGGCCGCCCAGGCCCATCATCATGCACGAGACGGTGCAATTGCCGCCGATGTAGTTCTTGACGCCCTTGCCCAGCGCATCCTTGATGACGTGCAGGTTGACGGGGTCGAGCACGATGACGGCGTCTTTTTCCATGCGCAAGGTCGAGGCCGCATCGATCCAGTAACCATTCCAGCCGCTGGCGCGCAGCTGCGGGAAGACAGCGCTCGTGTAGTCGCCGCCCTGGCAGGAAATAATGATGTCGCACTTGGACAGTTCGGCGATGTTGTTGGCATCCTTGAGGATGGTTTCATTCTTCGCCATGGCCGGGGCAGAGCCGCCCGTGTTCGAAGTGGTGAAAAACACCGGTTCGATATGGGCGAAATCGCCCTCTTCCTGCATGCGTTGCATCAGGACCGAACCGACCATACCGCGCCAACCTACCAAGCCAACTAATTTCATTACCATTCCTCAAGATGAGACGGCGACTGCCGTCATTAGACTATTTTATCCCAGTGCTTTTACAACTGCATCACCCATGGCCTCGGTACCGACCAAAGTCGTGCCCGCTTCGTGGATGTCGGCCGTGCGCAGACCCTGCGCCAGCACTTGCTTGACGGCACCCTCGATGCGGTTTGCCTGCTCTTCGCGGTTCAGCGAATAGCGCAGCATCATGGCGGCCGACAAGATCGTCGCCAGCGGATTGGCGATGCCCTTGCCCGCGATATCGGGCGCCGAGCCGTGCGATGGCTCGTACAAGCCCTTGTTGTTGGCGTCCAACGAGGCCGACGGCAGCATGCCGATCGAGCCCGTCAGCATGGCAGCCGCATCCGACAGGATGTCGCCGAACATGTTGCCAGTCACCATGACGTCGAATTTCTTCGGCGCCCGCACCAGCTGCATGGCCGCGTTATCGACATACATGTGGTCGAGCGCCACGTCCGGGTATTCCTTGTGCACGTCGGTGACGATGTCTTTCCAGAACTGGAAGGTTTCCAGCACGTTCGCCTTGTCCACGCTGGTCAGGCGCTTGTCGCGCTTTTGCGCAGCCTGGAAAGCCACGTGGGCGATGCGGCGGATTTCGCCTTCCGCATAGCGCATCGTGTCGAAGCCTTCGCGCTGGCCCTTGAACGGACCGTCCGGGCACTCGCGCACGCCGCGGGGCTGGCCGAAATAAATGTCACCCGTCAATTCGCGGATGATCAGAATATCCAGGCCGGACACCACTTCCGGCTTCAGGGTCGAGGCGCCCGCCAGTTCAGGATACAGAATGGCCGGACGCAGGTTGGCGAACAGGCCCAGGTTCTTGCGCAAACCCAGGATCGCCTGTTCCGGACGGAACTGGCGCTCCAGGTTGTCATATTTGTAGTCGCCGACGGCGCCGAACAGCACGGCATCGGCCGCTTTCGCCAGCGCCAGGGTGGCTTCCGGCAAGGGGTGTCCATGGGCCGCATAGCCAGCGCCGCCCACGGGCGCCGTTTCCAGTTCGAACGATTCGCCCAGCACATGCAAAACCTTGACGGCTTGCGCGACGATTTCAGGACCGATGCCGTCGCCGGGTAAGATTGCAATTTTCATATTTTTATCGATTAGATGACGTTGGCGAGCCAGGGTTGATTATGCAGATGCCGTTCTTCGAAGGCGCGGATGTCGTCAGCGTGGCGCAGGGTCAGGCCGATATCGTCGAGGCCATTCATCAGGCAATATTTGCGGAAGGCATCGATCTCGAACGGATACGACACGGAACCATTGCTGGTACGCACGCATTGCTGCTCCAGGTCCACCACCAGCTTGTAGCCGGGGAAAGCCTTGACTTCATTGAACAGGTGCTCGACCTGGCTTTCCGACAGCACGATGGGCAGCAAGCCGTTCTTGTAGCAGTTGTTGAAGAAGATGTCGGCAAACGAGGGCGCGATGATGGCGCGGAAGCCATATTGATCGAGCGCCCAAGGCGCGTGTTCGCGCGAGGAGCCGCAGCCGAAGTTCTTGCGCGTCAGCAAAATCGAAGCGCCCTGGTAGCGCGGCTCGTTGAGCACGAACTCGGGGTTCAGCGGACGGCGGCTGTTGTCCTGGCCCGGCTCGCCATGGTCGAGGTAGCGCCATTCGTCGAACAGGTTGGGGCCGAAACCGCTGCGGTGGATCGATTTCAGGAATTGCTTCGGAATAATCGCGTCGGTGTCGACGTTGGCGCGGTCCAGCGGGGCGACCAGGCCTTCGTAAATCGTAAATTTATCCATGCTGTTTCTACTCGGTAAGACGCGCGGCGCAATGCGCCCGCACGTCACGGTTTATTTTCCGCCGGCGCCAGTGACAACCTGGCCGACTTTCTGCACATCGCGGCCGATGCCGGAGACGGTGTTGCAGCCAGACAGGATGACGGTGGCGATGAGGAGGGCGAAGAGTTTTTTCATGATGAGTTCTCGATAAGAAAGATGGGACTGATAACGCTAGTGTAAACCAGCGGCGCCAGTCCCTGCCGTCATCGCAATCCCCGCACGTCGACAAAGTGGCCGGCGATACCCGCCGCCGCCGCCATCGCGGGCGACACCAGATGGGTACGGCCGCCCTGCCCTTGCCGGCCTTCGAAGTTGCGGTTCGACGTGGAAGCGCAGCGTTCTCCCGGTTCCAAACGGTCTGCATTCATGGCCAGGCACATGGAGCAGCCCGGCTCGCGCCACTCGAAGCCGGCATCCTTGAAGATGCGGTCCAGTCCTTCGCGTTCGGCCAGGTCCTTGACGAGGCCGGAACCGGGCACCACCAGCGCCAGAGTGACGTTCGAGGCGCGGTACTTGCCGCGCACCACGGCGGCGGCCGCGCGCAAATCCTCGATGCGCGAGTTGGTGCAGGAACCGATGAAGACCTTGTCGATGCGGATGTCTTCGATGGCCGTGTTGGGTTTCAAGGCCATATACACGAGCGCCTTTTCCATCGCATCGCGCTTGACGCTGTCTTTTTCCAGGTCGGGGTCAGGCACGCGGCCATCGACGCCAATCACCATTTCGGGCGACGTGCCCCAGGTCACTTGCGGCACGATGTCGGCCGCGTTGAGGGTGACGACGAGGTCGAAGCGGGCGCCCGGGTCCGAATGCAGGGTGCGCCAGTAGGCCACGGCGCGTTCCCAGTGCGGACCGGCCGGCGAAAACGGACGGCCCTTGACGTAATTGATGGTGGTGTCGTCGACGCCGATGATGCCGGCGCGCGCGCCCGCCTCGATGGCCATGTTGCACACCGTCATGCGGCCTTCCATCGACAGCGCGCGGATGGCCGAGCCGCCGAACTCGATACAGTAGCCCGTGCCGCCGGCCGTGCCGATCTTGCCGATGATGGCCAGCACGATATCTTTCGCCGTCACGCCGGCCGGCAGCGCGCCGTCGACTTGCACCAGCATGGATTTGGATTTCTTTTGCAGCAAGGTCTGCGTGGCCAGCACGTGTTCCACTTCGGACGTGCCGATGCCGTGCGCCAGCGCGCCGAAAGCGCCATGCGTGGACGTGTGCGAGTCGCCGCAGACGACCGTCATGCCGGGCAGGGTCGCGCCCTGTTCGGGGCCGATCACGTGCACGATGCCCTGGCGCTTGTCGTTCATGTTGAAGTAGGTCAAGCCGTAGTGTTTGGCGTTCTTGTCCAGGGTTTCCACCTGCAGGCGCGAGACCGGATCGGCAATGCCGTCCACGCGGCTGGTGGTCGGCACGTTATGGTCGGCCACAGCCAGATTGGCGGAAATGCGCCATGGCTGGCGGCCCGCCACGCTAAGGCCATCGAAGGCTTGCGGGCTGGTGACTTCGTGCAGCAGGTGCCGGTCGATGTACAAAATTGTCGTGCCATCATCTTCGGCCCGAACAACGTGGGATTCCCAGAGTTTGTCGTAAAGCGTCTTCATCATGATTTATGCAGCGTTGCCACAGCCTGTAGTAAGTGATCAAGTGATACCAGGTCATACGGTGATCCACAAGGATTATGCCATATATTGGGCGACACAGAACCGAAACAGGCAAAAGCGTGGGATTGGCGATACAAAGTTTGGCCACATTGTTGGATATGAGCTGGAAATTGCCGATATCGGCTTGCCAGCGCCATCACAAGCCCATCCGTATGCGGCCGGCCGAAGGACTGACGGCGGCGGCGGAAATACATGTTTTCCCCTCAATCTTTCGTGTATTGTGTTTCGACAATAATGACCGGCGCACGCGCGCCACCACACCTGGGGACTTCGATGAAACTGAATTTGTTGACGCTGGCCGCCCTGAGCCTGGCCGGCAGCCATGCGGCGGCGGCTACGCCGGGAGAAACATGCGTACAGGACTTGCGCGCCATTGCGCCTTTCCTGCTGGAAAACGACACGGGCGCGCGCCAGCACCTGGAGCAAAAGGGACAGGCGTATTTCGACCTGGCGCTGGCCACGGCCACCACGGCGGCCGCCAGCGCAGCCGATGGCAAGGCCTGCGATGCGATCCTGGAAAACTATGCGCGCACGTGGCGCAAGGGCCACCTGCACGTAAAGCCGGGCAGCGCGCTCGATATCGCCAAACCGGCGCCGGCGCGCCCCGCTACGCCGGGACAGGCAGCACCATCGAAGGCGCCGGCGCTGCAGATATTGTCGGACTCGACCGTGCTGCTGACCTTGCCCAGCTTTCACGGCAGCTACCGCGCCGCCGTCGCCAGCCTGCTCGACACGCACCGCGCGGCGCTGGCGGCGCGGCCCAACTGGATACTCGACGTGCGCCGCAACGGCGGCGGCAGCGACAGCACGTATGCGCCGCTGCTGTCCTGGATCAGTTCGGATGAAATAGTCACGATGGGGGCCGAATGGCTGGCCACCCCAGCCAATATCGACGGCCAGGAAAAAGTCTGCGCGCTGCTGGCGCCCGGCGACCAGGCGTGCGCGGCCTTTGCAAGCCAGGCCGTGGCGCAGATGCGCAGCGTCAAGCCGGGCCAGTACGCGCCGCAGCAAAGCAGCGGCACCGTCATCTATACGCGCGTGGACACGCCGGAGTCGCGCCGGCCGGCGCGCGTGGCCGTGCTGGTCGACCGCGACTGCGCCAGTTCCTGCGAAGAATTCCTGCTGGCCGCGCGGCAAAGTTTTCATGTGAAATTGATCGGCCGCAACAGCTACGGCGCGCTCGACTATTCGAACATGCGCCTGCACATCCTGCCGTCGGGCCAGCGCCACCTGCAATACGCCACCTCGCGCTCGGCCCGCTTGCCACAACTGCAGGTCGACCTGGGCGGCATCATGCCCGACATCTATTTGCCGCCACCGAAGGACGAAGCGGAGCGCGCCGAGGAAGTGCTGCGCGTGCAGCGCTGGCTGGAAGGCGGCACGCTACGCCCCAACAATATTTGACACCGCTGGCGGCATAAAAAAAGCCCGCTATATCTAGCGGGCTTCCGAATGAATAACGATATTTACGTCAGGCAGCGAGGCGCACACTCCCCCTGCACCCGTCCATCAGGAACGACAGACCCACAACCAGCACCAGCTCGCCTTCGGCCGAGCGGGCCGTACCGGTAATGCCTTCCACGGTGATGGCCGTCATCGGCTTGATCACGAGGTCGGCCGTGCCATCGACGGCTTCCACGGCGAGAATGTATGGCTGCGGCGCAGCGACAACGATGCCGACGCGCTCGCTGCACGATTCGTAGCCCAGCGAGCCGGCCAGCGACCGCACGGGCAATGGACGGCCCTGGTCTTTCAGCACGGGCGCGCCGCCCACTTCCATGAAGGTTTCCGGCAATTCGACGACGCGCTGCACCACCGCCATCGGCAGCGCCAGTGCGGCGCCCGAGGTCGACACGAGCATGGTCGGCACGATCGACAATTCGATCGGCAGGCGGATGGCGAACTTCGTGCCCTTGCCCAGCGATGATTCGATATGGATGGCGCCGCGGTTTTTCTCCACGGCCGTTTTCACCACGTCCATGCCCACGCCGCGCCCGGAAACGCTGGAGGCGACTTCCTTGGTCGAGAAGCCCGGCAGGAACACCAGCTGGAAGCATTCGTCGTTGCTCAGTTGCGCGTTTTCGCTGATCAAGCCCTTTTGCTGGGCCTTGCTGCGCAGGAAGACGGGGTCCATGCCCTTGCCATCATCCTGCAGCACGATCATGACGCTGTTCGCTTCCTGCCATGCTTTCAGCGAAATATACGATTTGGCGGGCTTGCCGGCGGCCAGGCGCGCTTCCGGCGATTCGACGCCATGGTCGAGCGAGTTGCGCAGCATGTGCACGAGCGGATCGTACAGGCTGTCCACGACGACGCGGTCGACTTCCGTTTCCGCGCCTTCGATGGTCAGCTCGACATCCTTGCCCAGGTCTTTCGCCAGTTCGCGCACCAGGCGCGGGAATTTCTGGAACAGGCGGCCGACGGGCTGCATGCGCGTGGCCAGGGTGGCCCGCTGCAGTTCCGTCGAGTAGCGCGAAGCGCGTTCCAGGGTTTCCGCCAGGGTCGCCATCAAAGTAGCGGCCTGGCCTTCGAATTTGAATTGCAGCAAGCGCTCGAGCAGCACGGCGGCCTGGTTGGCGGCCTGCACGGATTCGCCGGCCACTTCCAGCAGCGCGTCGAGCTTGACGGCATCGACGCGGATGCTGTCTTCCTTGACCGGTGCGGCATGGCGCACTTCCGGACGCTCCTCGCGTCGTTCGGCGCCATCCCAGGCCTTGGCGGCCGGTTTGGCGGCGGCAGCGGCAGGTGCAGCAGGCGCTGCGGCGGCCACGGCGGCAGGCGCAGCGGCGACGGACACGGGCGCGGCAGCGACCCGGCTACCCTCGGGCACGACGGCGTTGTACATGGCTTCCCAGTCCAGGCCATCGGCGCCGGCAGTGGCAACGGCAGCGGCTGGCGCCGCAACAACAACTTCGGCAACCTCGGCAACAGGCGCGGCCACTTCCGCCACGGCGGCGGCTGGCGCAGGCGCATCCATGCCCTTGCCTTCGATGGCGTTCGTCAGGATATGTTCCAGCTCTTCCGGCATGGCCGGCAAGCTTTCCGGCGCGGCGCCATTGGCCAGTTCCGTCAGCTGGTCGGCCACGAAACCGGACGCTTGCAGCGCCGCCTCGATGGCGATCGGGGTCACGGGCGCGGCGCCCGTGCGCAAGGCGTCGAACAGGTTTTCCGTCAGATGGCAGGCCGCCACCAGCGCGGGCAAGCCCATGAAGCCAGCGCCGCCCTTGATGGTGTGGAAGGAACGAAACACGGCATTCAGTGTTTCCTTGTTGTCAGGATCGCGCTCGAGGCGCAACAAGTGCTCTTCAACATTAACCGCAAGATCCATCGCCTCAACGACGAAATCCTTGAGCATATCGTCCATTAGAATCCCAAATCCGCAAGAAGGTCGTCTACATTATCCTGGTCCAGCGCCACCGACGGCACGGACGGGCCCTGCATCAGCGGCACCGGTTTTTGCGCCAGTTTCTCGCGCACCTCGGCCGGCGCGTTGTCGCGCAGCAGCTGGGCCAGTTCGTTTTCCACCGTCTTGGTGATGTTGACCACTTTTTTGATCAGCTGGCCCGTGATGTCCTGGAAGTCCTGTGCCATCATGATTTCCAGCAAGCGCGCTTTTTCCGCTTCCGTTGCTTCGGAAACGGCTTGCGCGAACTGGCGCGAATCGCCGGCCAGGGCCTTGAATTCTTCCAGGCTCAGCTTGCCATCGAACAGGGCCGTCCAGCGGCTGTCCATGTCCTTGGCCTTCTTCGACAGCACATCTTGCGCCGGCATGCCTTCGTCGAGCGTGTTCAGAACCTTGTTGGCTGCCTGCTCGGTCAGGGTGGCGACGTATTCCAGGCGGTCCTGGGCGTCGACGATCTGCGACGACGCTTCCGTCAACGCCTTGTCGTAGCCCAGTTCGCGCAGCGAATCGTGCAGCAGGCGCACGATACCGCCCAGGCGCTCGAACATCGGCTTGTCGGACTGGTCGACGGGATCGGCCGCGTCGCCAGGCGCATCGGCGCCGGCCACGGGCGCCGTTTCCGGCGCGGCTGGCGTTTCTGCCGCACCGGCTGCCGGCACGGCGGCGCTGGCCGACACGGAGTCGAACAGCGCGTCGAAATCGTCATCCGCAATCACGGCGGGAGCGGGCGCGGCGGCAGGCGCGGGCTGAGCCGCGGCCGCACTTTGCGCAGATACTTCATCGAATAATGCGTCGAAATCATCAGCGGCGTTGGTCATATCCCTGCTTCTCCATAATTTGTCAAAATTCCGCCTGAACTGTGCGTTTTACAGACTGATACCCACAATTTCTCGATTAAGATGATTTGAGGCAATACCGCTGCGATGGTGCGAGTGTAGCAGGGCGCCGCCCTGTTGGTAAATCTCAAAACGCGCTTCCTGGTGCAAAGCTGGCCCACAAGAGCTTTTCCACCAGGAAATAAGTGTTCCTGCTGTTGTATTTTGAAATACTACCATTGGCGTGCGTGCAAGACCACGCGCAGTACAAGAAATCCTGCTTTCGGGCGCATGCGCAACAGCGCAGTATGGACATCGTTGCAGCTAAAACACGATCTTTCTGCCAATGTTGTCTATACTGAAGGTGCAGTTGTGTTGATAATTATCAAGTCTTTACATGAATACAATGCTGCCGCCGCGTCTACAATAAGAGGCGTTGCGTGCGCTCAGTCACCGTCAAAGGATCTGCCATGTATAAGAAAATTCTGATCGCCACGGACGGCTCCACCGTCTCCAACTTGACGGCCTGTGCCGGCGTTGCCTTTGCCGAACAGATGCACGCCGACATCCTTGCCGTGTACGTGGCGCCCGAATACCAGTACCCGGTATACATCGAGATCATTCCGCCAAGCTACCCCAGCGAAGAGGAGTACCGCATCGCCATGCGCAAGGCGGGTGCCGACCACTGGCAGCCCATCCTCGACGCGGCCGCCAAGCGGGGTCTGGAAGCGACGGGCTTGACGGCCTTTTCCGACAGCCCGGCCCTGAAAATCGTGGAAGTGGCTCAATTGCAGCATTGCGACCTGATTTTCATGGGCTCGCATGGCCGCAGCGGCTGGGGGCAATTGCTGCTGGGCAGCGTCACCAACAAGGTGCTGTCGCACTCAAAACTGCCGGTACTCGTGCATAGGCTGATCAAGGAACCACCATCGGAATAAGGGGTCACATGGCCACGGAGACCGCCGTTGCCGGCACATTAAGAAAAAGGCAAATTTTCGGCCGCGTCAGTTAAAATGGCAACGTTTCTCGTTTCTCAACATTTGATTGTCCGGTGACGGACAGAGCAGATTTCACGCATCCAGATTGCCCGCCTATGATACGTATTGTGATTGCCGACGACCACACCATCATGCGAGAAGGATTGAAGCGCATCCTTGACGGCGCGCCGGACATCGATATCGTGGGTGAAGCCATCGACGGCTTTGAAGTACTCAACCACGTACGCCAGGGCGGTTTCGACCTGCTGCTGCTCGACCTGTCGATGCCGGGCCGCAGCGGCGTCGACCTGATCCGGCAAATCCGCAGCGAGGCGCCGAAGCTGGCGATCCTGATCCTCACCATGCACGAGGAGGAACAATATGCGGTGCGCGCCATCCGCGCCGGCGCGCAAGGCTATCTGACCAAGGAAAGCGCGGGCACCCAGCTCGTGGGCGCCATCCACAAGGTGGCGTCGGGACGTCCGTATATCAGCGCCGAGGTGGCGGAGCAACTCGTGCTCAACATCATGATGCCGAATGAAAGCTTGCTGCACAAACAGTTGTCGGACCGCGAGTTCGAAGTCTTTTCCCTGCTGGTGGCGGGCAAGTCGATCACGGAAATCGCCAACAATCTGCACCTGAGCGTCAAGACGGTGAGTACGCACAAGACGCGCATCATGCAAAAGATGGGCATGAGTTCGCTGTCGGAAATGGTCCAGTACGCCGTGGCGCACCGCCTCTTATCCCCCTTCAAGACTTGAGCACGGCGGCGCGCGCCCGCGCGTCGACCGTAGGAACAATCCTACCTCACCTACCACAGCTCCTACTGCCATATTCAGCCACTGCTGATATTAATTGGATACGGTTGTTGGCATACTGAAACCAGTAATCAAGTTGCTGGGAAGTTATTTCATCACACAGCAAGTCGTCAGCGAATTGAGCTCTACCTGCCTGGACGCGCGCCGCCCCTTCCCTGCCCGCCGTCCTGCGCACCCTGTTATTCAACTCTGAACTACCTGTCACCAGGAGATGAACATGCTGTCCACGCAAACGCCCGAAACCCGCGCCGCCTCCCCATCGCTGGCCCCCTCCTCCCCGATGGAAGCAGGGCGCCAGCGCCAGGGGCGGCTCTGGTCGAACCTGAAGGAGGTGTGCGACCTGCTGCATATCTCCAGCGCCTGCACCATCGCCGCCGACGAACTGCTGTTCCAGCACGTGCAATTCAAGACGGGCCAGCGCGTGCACACCATCGGCCAGCCGTTCGACACCCTGTACATTGTCAATTCGGGCTTCCTGAAAACCGTGCTCATCGATGAATTCGGCAATGAACAGGTACTGAGCTTTCCCATGAAGGGCGACATGCTGGGCGTTGACGGCATCCACTCGCGCCATTACTCCTCGGAAGCGGTGGCCCTGTCCGACTGCGACCTGATCCTGCTGCCGTTCAAGAAGCTGACGGCGCTGGGACGTGTTCACCTGGAACTGGAAAACGTCATGTACGGCGTGATGAGCCGTGAACTGGTGCGCGAACAGGCGATGATCGGCATGCTGGGCGCCTTGAGTGCCGAAGCCCGCGTGGCGCGCTTCCTCGTGTCGCTGGCCGACCGCTTCGCGCAGATGGGTTACTCAAGCAAGCTGTTCAACCTGCGCATGACGCGCCATGAAATCGGCAGCTACCTGGGCCTGACCCTGGAAACGGTGAGCCGCACCTTGTCCGCCTTCAATGAAATCGGCCTGATCTCGGTTGACCAGCGCACCATCGGCATCAAGGATCCGGACGCCCTGAAAACCCTGCGCCGCCTGCCGCCTTCGCGCTCGCGCGCCAAGCAGCTGGCCGCCGCCAAGCTCAAGGCCGACACCACCGCGGCGGCGGCCGCCTCGGCCCAATTGCTGGCCACGATTTAACGCCATCCCGCTTTCTTCCAGCTTGGCACAGGCTTGACCCGGCCAAGGCGCGCACCGCCTTGCCGGGTCTTTTTTGCCGCCACCGCCCCTCCACGCCGCGCCAGCGGCCGCCTTTGAACGACCTCGTCGGCCAAGGCGTCGCGCTGCCATAAAAAAGCGCAGGTTCCGCACAAATAAGCCTTGCTTTTCGGGCCACATTCAACAATAATGCAAATACGAATCATTCTCAACTGAGATAAAGAAAGCCCAACATGCAAAGCTCAAAACCAGCCTTGATCCAGGATGCCGCTACTGCCCACGTCCGTCCTCCCGTCAGCATGGCCCAGCCGGCGCGCCGCATCACCAGCGAAGCCCTGTTGCAGCAGGGCCGCGAAGTGGAGATTGAACACAGCGGCAAGATCTATCGCCTGCGCGTCACCCAATTGAACAAGCTGATCCTGACTGCCTGAAGCAGCACGGCAGCCAGTCACCACACTCGCCAGCCAGTCGCGCCCCGTGCGCGCAGCCAGGCAAACCACCGCACAGGAGTGTTTGATGGCGCACGACCGACCTTCCCCGATGTTTTCTTCTCCGCAAGGCCAACAGCCTGAATTGCTGCTCTCGGCCGTGCTGCACCTGATGTCGCACTACCATGCGGGCAGTCCCTGCGAGAAACTGGCCGGTGTCATCGAACGCCATCTGCAAGCGCTGGCCGGCTCGCCCGGCCTGAGTCCCGTGCTGCAAGCAACTTGCCAGCAACTGTCGCAGCAATGGGCCGCCCTGGTGGCGCTGCACCAGCCCACGCCGCCGAAGACCACCTTGCTGGATCGCCTGGCACGCATGCTGAGCGCCAGACGCCCCGCTTCACCCCTGCCGCAATAGTTCTCTTCAACATCTCCACCGCCCAACAGGATACCGCCATGTGTGACAAAGACCAGTCCCTGCCCGTCATCAGCAATTGCGCCCACGCCGACACGGAAACGGCCGCGCTCGCTTCGCGCCGCCGCAGGCTGTGGGAACTGTCGCACACCTGCCATTGCCCGCTGGTCGGCGTGGGCCTGCCATTGGGCTACCTGCGCAAGCTGGTGGGCAAGATGACGGGCGGACGCGTGCTGGCCGACGACTACGAAGTGCACGTGGGCGCCGTGACGGAATGCGGCGCGCGCAACCGCCTGTCCGAAGCGCTGCAAAAGGAACTCGAACGCCGCTACGCTCCCGTGATCCTGCGCTTTCGCGGCGCCAAGACGACGGAGCAGGTAGCGCAACTGTGGCGCACGGCCGTCGCCAACGGCGACGTGTCGGGCGCTTTCTGGGCCGGCTTGACGCACCCGCGCTGCGATGCCGAGCTGGAAGAGCAGATGTGCCGCGACTTGCACATGATCCAGCACCAGGCCGGCGCCTGCGTGCGCGCCGACATGGGAAAATTTACGGCCTTGCAGGAAGAAAACGCGCGCCTGACGCACGAGCTGGCCAAGCTGCAACAACGCAGCCAGGCCGCCCTGATGGAAAAGACGGGCGAGCTGGAACGCCAGGAAGCCGTGCTGCTGCGCACGCGTGCCGAGGCCATCGGCAAGGACAGCGTGATCGACGGCTTGCGCGCGGAACTGGCGCAGTTGCAGGCCGCCATCCCCGCCCTGGAATCACGCACGCGCCTGGTCGAACGCCTGGCGCAAATGGATGAGCGCGAAAAGGAATTGCGCCAGCAAATCGCGGAATTGAAACAGGCCCAGCCGCGCCCGGCCGCTGTCGCGCCACCACCGGCGCCGAAGCTGGAAGTGCCGACCGGCGGCAAGCTGAAGATGCCGATCCGCCTCGTCGACCAGAGCGTCTTGTGCGTGGGCGGACGCAGCGGCAATGTCGCCACCTACCGCGCCCTGATCGAGCGGGTGGGCGCACAGTTCGCCCACCACGACGGCGGCCTGGAAGACAATGCCAACCTGCTCGATTCGAGCCTGGCGGCGGCCGACCTGGTGATTTGCCAGACGGGCTGCATCAGCCACAGCGCCTACTGGCGCGTGAAAGATTATTGCAAGCGCACGGGCAAGCGCTGCGTCTTCATCGACAACCCCAGCATCTCCAGCCTGGCGCGCGGCTTGCAGGAAGTGAGCGGCGAGATGAACACGGCGCCGCTGGCCGATATCCAGCCGTAAGCAGTCCGTCTTTCTTAATACACGTCGCGCCGGTAGCGCCCTTCGGCTGCCAGCGCGTCGAGCGCGGGCCGGCCCAGGATCTCTTGCAGCGCCTGGTCGACGCCGCCCGCCATGCCGGCCAGGCTGCCGCAAATATAGATGGCCGCGCCCTGCTCCAGCCACAGCTTGACTTCATCGGCATTGCCGCGCAGGCGGTCCTGCACATAGGTCCGCTCCGCCTGGTCGCGCGAAAACGCCAGGTCCAGACGCGGCAAGTCGCCGCTGGCGTGCCAGCCTTCAATTTCTTCGCGATAATGAAAATCGTGGGCCACATTGCGTTCGCCAAAGATCAGCCAGTTGCGCCGCTGCCCTGCCAGCACGCGGCTTTTCAAATGTCCGCGCAAGCCGGCGATGCCGCTGCCGTTGCCGATCAAAATCAATGGCCGCTGGGCATTGTCTTCCAGACGGAAACGCCGGTGCTGGCGCAAACGCAGCTGCACCACGTCGCCGACCTTGGCCTGCGCCGTGAGCCAGCCCGAGGCCAGGCCCAAGCTGCCATCGGGATGCGCATGCTGGCGCACCAGCAAGTGCACGCCGCCATCGCGCGGGATCGAGGCGATCGAATATTCGCGCGGCTGCGATGGGTCGGCGGGCGCCGTCACCTGCACCAGGTCGCCCGACTGCCACTCCGGCAAGGCGCCCGCCACGGGCGCCAGTTCCACGTGATAGATGGCGCCGCCGGCGCTGCCAGGGTTGAGGTGGCGGCGCTGCGTCAGCCGCCAGTCGCCAAACGCGGGCGCGCTCCAGTCCGGCGCATCGCTGGTGCCGGCCAGGTGGCTCAGGTGCTGGAACCATTGCTCGATGGCGGCGCTGGCGCTGCGGTCGACTTCGATGCGTTCGAACAGACGCGACGCGCCCTGCGCCGCCAGCCAGGCATCGAGCGCGCGGCCGAAACCGCAGAACTGGCCATAGCTGCGGTCGCCCAGGGCCAGCACGGCATAGTGCAATTGCGGCAGCGCAATCCCGCCCGTCATCAATCGGCCCATGAAGGCGGCCGCATTGTCGGGCGCATCGCCTTCGCCATACGTGCTGACCAGGAACAAGGCCCGCTCCGCCTGTTGCAGATCGGCGGCTGTGACTTCGGCCAGCGCACACAGGTGCACGGGGATGCCGGCCAGCTGCAGGCTCTGCGCCGTTTGCGTGGCCAGTTCCTCGGCATTGCCCGTCTGGCTCGCATACGTTACAAGCCAGGGCCGGCTGTTGGCCAGCGCCGCCTTGGCGGCATCGGACGCGCGGCGTTTGGCGCGCGCGCGCAGCCAGGGCGCCAGGCACACGCCCGCATAACTGAGGGACAGGGCGGCCAGCAAGGCCAGCCGCGTCGTATCGTGCGTAAAAATCATGGAATTAATCGTTCATTCGTCGAGCATGGCCAGCATGTGGCTGCTCAGCGTTTCGTGGTAGCCGTGCCCGTCGCGCTGCAGGAAGCGCGCGGCCAGGCCCTGCTCTTCGGCCAGCGCCATGCCGGCCTCGACACCCAGCACGGTCAGGGCCGTCGACCAGGCGTCGGCCGCCATGCATTGCTCGTGCACGACGGTGACGGAAGCGAGTTGATTGGCGATCGGCATGCCGCTGCGCGGATCGATGGTGTGCGAGAAACGCACCGTGCCGTCCTCGAAGAAACGCCGGTAATCGCCCGACGTCGCCACGGACAAGCCGTGCAGCGCCAGCAGCATTTCCGCCGGATGCTGCTCGGCATTGGCGCCATCGACCTGTTCCAGCAAGACCCACCACGGCTGACCGTCGGGCTTGCTGCCGGCGCCGCGCAGTTCGCCACCCACTTCGACCAGGTAATGGTGGATGCCCTGGCTGTCCAGGTAGCGGGCCAGGCGGTCCACGCCATAGCCCTTGGCGATGGCGGACAAATCGAGCTGCAAGCCGCCCGGCTGGCGCGCGCGGCGGGCCGGCAAGTCCAGCTCCAGGCGGCGGCGCTGGCCTTGCGCCAGCAGCAGGGCCACGCTATCGTCTTTTGGCGGCAAAAAGCCCGGTTCATCGTAGCGATGGCGGGGACCGAAGCCCCACAGATTGACGAGGGCGCCCGCGCACGGGTCGTAGGCGCCGCCCGATGCTTGCGACACGTGCATGGCAAAGCCCAGCACCTCGCAAAACGCGGCGGGCAGGCTGTGCCAGCTACCAGGCTCGGCCTGGTTGAAGCGGCCCAGGTCGGACTCGTCGCTCCAGTGGCTCATTTGCGCCACGACCAGGTCCAGTTGCTGCTGCAAGCCCTGCTGCAGGTCGGCGCTGCCCGCGCGTCCCGGCATGGCGGACTCGAGCAGGCGCACCGACCAGCTGGTGCCCATGGACAAGCCGCGCAAGTCCCGGATCGCGGCGCCGGGCGGCGCGGCCTGATCGGAAATATGCTGCGGCAGCAGGACCCGGCGCATCGGCGCTCTCGTGACGATGCCGCCGCTTACTGCGGCAGCACTTCCACGGTGGCCGCGTACGTCATGCGGCGCTCGGGCATCACCGGCGGCTGGCCGGCCACGGCCGGTGCGGCCGCTGGCCAGGTGCTGCTCAGGTAATACATGCCGGCCGCTGGCACAGTGAACGTGATCTCGCCCTTGGCATCGGTGCTCTGGCGGATTTCACCGAGCACGCCACGGTAGCGCACGCCGCCTGGCACCAGGCTGAACGCCTGGTTCGCCGCCGGCTTGCCGTCGACGAGGAAGCGCCACGTGGCTTTCTCGCCCGCGCGCAAGTCGTTCGGGTGCGTCACCGGCACGAATTCCAGGCCCACGCCGGTCGGCTTGAACACTTCCGTGCTCGTTTCGCCATTGCTGAAGAAAGTTTCCAAGCGCGCTGCCGTGCGCGTGATTTTCAGCTCTTGCGCGTCGGCCGGCACGTCCTTCTTGAACGTCTCTTCGTTGCCGCGGAAACGCTTCTGCTCGCCGTTGAGCTTGTAGCTGCCCATCACGTTTTGCGACACGATGGCCGCCTTGTACGTGCCCGGCTTTTCCATTTTCACGTCGAAGACGCTGCGCAAACGGCCCGTGACCGTGTTCGCCGGCGTGACCTTCGCGCCATCCGGACCAATCACTTGCAGCGCATCCAGGCGCAGCGGCTGGTGGTCGATATCGAACAGGCCGTCGGAAACGGCCGCGTCCACCGTCACCCAGGCGTCCTTGCTTTCCACCATCGTGCTCGATGGCACCATCCAGCCGCGGTGGGCGTGGGCGTTCATGGCCAGGCCGGCCAGGGCCACGGCGATCAGGGTTTTGTTGAATTGCTTGAACATGATGTGCGCCTTATGGTTTGAGTTGGACGACGACATTGCCGAGTTCTTCCTTGCCTTTGGCAGGCACGGACTGGGCCGATTTCAGCGGCCACTGGAACGGCACGCGCACCAGTTCGCGTCCGCCCGCTTCGCGCGCCGCTTCCACGACCACCTGGTATTCGCCGGCCGGCAGCTTGTCGAGCAAGGCTTTGGCGCCGGGGAACGTCAAGGTATGTTCGCCGGGCGCGCGCGTGGCGCCGCTGACGCCGTCAACGGGCATGGCCAGGTCGCGGCCGCTCTTGCGCCACCATTGACGCATGTCCTTCAGCCATTTTTCACCGGCCTTGTCCTTCTTTTTCACGTCATACAGCACGGCCAGATTGCCAACGACCTTCTGGTCCGCCGTTTCCAGCCACGCCGCCACGTAGGGACGGTGGTATTCCGCCACGTTCAGTTGCGGCAGTTCAATCTTGAGGGACAGGTCGGCAGCCATCGCCGACGTACCGATCAGGGGAAGGCCAAGCGCCAGGGAGTAGCGTAATTTCATGGTGTGCCTGTAAAAGGAAAAATAAAAACATCAGTGGATAAACAGCAAGGCGATCGCGCAAGGTATCAAGATACCGAGGCCCACCATCGGCCAGGTAAATGGCCGGTTGGCCGCGTGGAACTTCAAAATCAACAAACCCGTCAGGCAAAACACGATGCAGGCGCCGGCAAAGATGTCGATGAACCAGCTCCAGGCCACGCCCGTGTTGCGGCCCTTGTGGACATCATTGAGCCAGGACACCCAGCCCCGGTCCGTCAATTCATATTCGGCGGCCCCGTCTTCGAGGCCGATGCGCACCCAGGCGTCGCCGCCCGCCTTGGGCAGCGGCAGATACACTTCGTCGACCGACCATTCGGCGGGACGCCCGCCCGCATTGAGCGACCATTGCTGCTTGAGCCAGGCTTCGGCGGCGGCCGGCATTGGTGCATTGGCGCCATCGTGCTTGGCGGCATACGCGGCCAGTTCCGTGACGAGGGGCGTCGGCAGCTCGGCCTTCTGGCGTATGATCGCCGGCTTGGCTTCGATCTGGCCGGCGTGGTTCAGGGTGATGCCGGTAATGGCGAACAGAAACATGCCCAGCAGGCAAAGCGCCGAGCTGATCCAATGCCATTGATGCAAGTTCTTCAGCCAGACGGCGCGGCTGGCGTTGTTCTTGGCCTTGTCTGCGGCGCCCGCATCAGCCATTGAGCGCTCCCGGCAAGGAGCTGGCCAGGTGGCGCGACAAGTCAGTGTGCTTCATTCCCATCCTTCAATCAAAGTGCATGCTTATATTTTCAAACAAATGATAATGATTATCATTTATTAAGTCAATACGTGGGGTGCCCCGCCGGGCCAGCGTTTTGTAACAGCTTTGAAACAAAGCTGGCCTGCTACGTAAGCTGCCGTACAGAGCCGCTTGCCGCACCCGCCTATGCTGTTGTTCAGGACAATCAAACAGGAGCAAGCACATGCAACAGTATTCCAGCGAACAACTGGCCAACATCGCGGCCAAGATCAAGGATGTCAAATTCGGCATGCTGACCACCAGCGACGACATGCGCACGCTCACCAGCCGGCCGCTGACGCAACAGCAGGTCGACAGCGAAGGGCAAATCTGGTTTTTTGTCTCGGACGATGCCGCCTACACGCGCGACTTGCTGAACAATCCGCAAGTCAACGTCAGCTTTGTCGACACGGGCGACAGCCTGTATGTGTCCGTCTGCGGCCACGCGCAGCTGCTGAAGGACCGCGTCAAGGCGGAGGAATTGTGGAATCCGCTGGTGAAAGCGTGGTTTCCGGGCGGACTCGACGATCCGAAGCTGTCGCTGATCAAGGTGACGATACAGTCGGCCGAATACTGGGATAGCAGCGCCAGCAAGATGATGCAATTCTATGAAATGGCCAAGGCCGCCATCACGGGCGAGCCGCCGAAAGACATGGGCGAACACGGCCGGGTCGATCTGTAGCAGATTTTTTCTATTTTACCCGGGTGTTATTGACTTTCAATTTAACCCGGGTAAAATTGCCTGCATTCCCCATGGAGGCAAACATGCATACCAATCCCCCTGCAGCAGCTCAGCTCACCGCCTTCGCCGGCAAACGCAAAGTGGCCGCCGGCCCCTTGTACGCGGTCGCGCAATCATTGAAAGAACTGGTGGCGCGCGAACCCGATGCGCAGATCCTGATTTTCGACGACGCCAGCGGCAGCCAGGTCGACCTGAACCTGCATGGCAGCCTGGCCGACGTGCTGCAGCGCCTGCCACGCGCGGCCACGCCAGCGCCGCAGGAAGACATTCCCGCGCGCACGGCGGGCCGGCCGAAACTGGGGGTGGTGGCGCGCGAAATCACTTTGCTGCCCCGTCACTGGGAATGGCTGGCAACGCAGCCGGGCGGCGCTTCCGTGGCCTTGCGCAAACTGGTGGAACACGCACAGCGCGGCAACAAGGCGCACGACGAACAGCGCCAGGCGCGCGAAGCGGCCTATAAGGTCATGAATGCGCTGGCCGGCGACGCGCCCGGCTTCGAGGAAGCGAGCCGCGCCCTGTTCGCCGGCAAGCAGCCGGCGTTCCTCGCGTGCGTGCAGGACTGGCCAGCCGACGTGCGCGAACACGTCTTGCAGCTGGCACAGCGGGGATGGTCCGAAGGTTAAGCGAAGGTTGGAAGATCAGACGCCCGTGCTGCCCGTGGTATCGGGCGCATCGTCGGCGCTCTGCCGGCTCTGCCCGGCGGAGCCGGCCTGGTGATGGGGCAAGCGGTCGGCGCGCCGCACCTCGCCGATGGAAAACAGATCGTCGCCGATATCGAGGCCTTGCTCGCTATCGACCAGCACAAAGTTTTCGCCCGAATCGACCGTGCTTTGCTTGCTGCCCGCCGTGGCCGGCGTGCCACCCTGCTTATTGCCGGGCTGCGGCGTAGTGGAGTTACCCATCATCTTCTCCCTGATCGTGAATCCGATTTGATTGCAGATTGACTGTGCGTGGGCCGTGGCCGGCGCAGCTATTTCATCATAGTCCATGCCTGCTGCGATACATCAGAATTTTTGCGCTAGCCAGCGGTAGCCAAATAAGCGCGGCCCTGGTCAGCGGCGTGCCTGTCTTCCGCTGGCCAGGGCCCATTGTTACTGTCTACTTGCTACCGCTTACCAGGCACTACTTGTTGCGCGACCCCGAGCTGGAACCGGAACCGCCGCTTTGCTTGTTGCCACTGTCGCGGCCGCCATCCTGGTTCATGCTGGCATTGTCGCGCGAGCCGCTGGAGCTGGAGGCGCTTTGCCGGTTGCCATCATTCTTGTGGCTTTGGCTGCCTGCACGGCGTGCCTCTTCCGACGTGAACTCATGCGCCGTGCCCTTTTCATGCGCGGCACGTCCGCCTTCGCTGGCGATTTCACGCTGCTGGGCGGGATCCATGGAAGCGAAACCCCGTTTGCTGGTATCGCTTTGCTTGTTGCCACCGCTGCTGCTACTACTGGTTTTACTACCTTGCTGTTTATTGTCGCTTGATGTGGCCATGATGATCTCCTTGATCGATGGAATCAAAAACAATGCAAAAAACAATGCAAACCATGCAAATCTTCCCCCTCGCATGGCAAGGGAACCGTCATCTTAGTGCGCACATGGGGTACAAGAAATAGGAGGATGGCAAGAGTGCATGTAGGATGAGTCCCGCCTACGGTAGCGTAGTTACTTTCAGTTTTCCACCAAAAGTACCAAACACTCAGCAGTTAGCCGGCAGCGGAAAAATCGCCGCGTCCGCCGTCACGTAGACGCGCTCGCCAGCGCCCGGGCGCACCGCATGGCCACCCGTGAAAGCACCAAACGAGGGCAAGATGGCGCGCTCCTGCCCCAGCAGGAAACACGGCAGGCGCAAGCCGCCCCTACCAGTGCGCAAGTGGAACACGGGATGCACGTGGCCGGCCAGCACATAGCCGGGCGCCACCGTATTCGGATGATGGCAGAACGACAGCTTGCCCACCTGGTGCGGTTCATCGACCATGCGTATCGCCAGCGTGGCGGCCGGGTCGCCCGCATGCGCATCGTGGTTGCCGCGCACCACCGTCAGGCGCAGGGCCGGATGGCGCGCGCGCCAGGCCAGCATGGCCGCCACGGTGGCGGGCGCATGCGCGGCGCGCGCGTGCAGGAAGTCGCCGAGAAAGACGATTTCCTCGCAAGCGTAACTGGCCAGCAAGACGTCGAGCGCCAGCAGGTTTTGCGTCGTGGTGCCGCGTGGCACAGGCACACCCAGCGCGCGAAACGCGGCTGCCTTGCCGAAATGGATGTCGGCGATAACCAGCATCCGGCGCGCCGGCCAATAGATGGCCTTGTGCGCCAGCAGCCAGACCATCTCGCCGGCCAGCTCCACCACGCAGTGCGCTTGCGGGCCACTCATGCGGCTGCCTTTTCCAGCGCACTGACCAGGCGCGCCACCCGGTCCGACAGCTTTTCCGTCGTCAGCTGTTCGCGGAAGCGCTCGACCATCAGGCCGAAGGCAAATGGCGAGGCCCGCTCCAGCGGCTGCAGGGAAATGCGCCGTCCATGCAGCTCGCGCAAGGTGGCGCGCAGCCGCGTCAATTCCAGTTCCTGTTCCAGCACTTCGCGCTGCGCCTGCGTGAGCAGCAGATTGGCCGCATCGTGCTTGCGGAACACTTCAAAAAACAGCGAGGACGAGGCCTGTAACTGGCGCGCGCTTTTCGGCTGGCCCGGATAGCCCTGGAACACGAGGCCGGCGATGCGGGCGATTTCGCGGAAGCGCCGCTGCGACAATTCCGTCGCATTCAGGCTGGCCAGCACGTCCTCGAGCAAGTTGTCGGTGCTGAACAGGGCAAGATCGGCGCCGCTGGCGCCCGACAACAGCGGCGCAAAATCGATGTCGTCCGCACCCAGCAATTCAAAGCCGTAATCGTTGACGGCGATCGACAAGGTCGCCGGCTGCACGCGCGCAATACGGTAGGCCAGCAAGGACGCCAGGCCCAGGTGCACGGAGCGTCCCGCAAACGGATACACGAACAGGTGGTGGCCTTCGCGGCTGGACAGGGTTTCCAGCAGCAAGGTCGCGCGCGTGGGCAGGCTCGACCATGCCTGCTGGATGGCCAGCAGCGGTGCCAGCGCGCGCATTTCCGGCCCGCTGGCCTTCCCTTCCTGCGCCAGCTGCAACTGGTCGAGCACGGCATGCGCCAGTTCCGACGACAGCGGCATCTTGCCGCCCTGCCAGCGCGGCACGGCGCCGCGGCTGCCCGTGGCGCGCCGCACGTAGGCCGTCATCTCGTGCACGCGCACGAATTCCAGGATGCGCCCGCCAAACAGAAAATGGTCGCCCGCCTTCAGGCGCGCGATGAACGATTCCTCGATGCTGCCGATCCGCCCGCCACCGAGGAACTTGACCTGGATCGCCGCCTCCGACACGATGGTGCCGATGCTCATGCGGTGGCGCCGCGCCAGCGCCACGTCCGGCACGCGGTACACGCCTTCCTCGTCCGGCAACACGCGCCGGTATTCCGGATACACGGTGAGGCTTTGCCCGCCCCGCGCGACGAAATCGAGCGCCCATTGCCACTCGTCCAGGGTCAGGTGGCGATACGACCAGGCCGCGCGCACTTCCGCGTACAGCTCGGCAGACTGGAAACCGCCGCCCAGCGCGATCGTCACCAGGTGCTGCACCAACACGTCGAGCGGCTTGTCCGGCACGGGCCGCGCTTCCAGGTGGCCTTGCGCCAGGGCAGTGCGGGCAGCGGCCGCTTCCAGCAATTCCAGGCTGTTCGTGGGCACCAGGGTGACGCGCGAAATGCGTCCCGGCGCGTGGCCGCTGCGCCCGGCCCGCTGCACCAGGCGCGCGATGCCTTTCGCGCTGCCCACCTGCAGCACGCGCTCGACGGGCAGGAAATCGACGCCCAGGTCCAGGCTGGACGTGCAGACGACGGCTTTCAGTTCGCCCGTTTTCAGGTGCTGCTCGACCCACTCGCGCACTTCGCGGTCCAGCGAACCGTGGTGCAGGGCGATCAGTCCCGCCCAGTCGGGCCGCGCATCGAGCAGGTGCTGGTACCACAGCTCGGCCTGCGAACGCGTGTTGGTGAACACGAGGGTGGTGGCGCTGCCCTCGATTTCGGCGATCAACGGTTGCAGCATCTGGATGCCCAGGTGACCGCCCCAGGGAAAGCGCGTGGGGTTGACGGGAATCAGGCTGTCGACGAGGATGCGCTTCTTGACTTTGCCTTCGACCAGCACGCCGGCGTTTTCCTCGCCCAGCAAGACATCCTGCGCCTGCTGCAAATTACCCAGGGTGGCCGACAGGCCCCACGTCATCAATGCGCCATGCCAGCGGCGCAAGCGGGCCAGCGCCAGCTGCACCTGCACGCCGCGCTTGCTGCCCATCAATTCGTGCCACTCGTCGACGATCACGGTTTCCAGCAGGCTGAAACGTTCGCGGGCATCCGCCTGGCTCAGCATCAATGACAGGCTTTCCGGCGTCGTGACGAGCACCTCGGGCCAGGCTTTCGCCTGCCGTGCCCGCTGCGCCGCGCTCGTGTCGCCCGTACGCGCCTCGATGCGCCAGCCGGGGGCAAGCTCCGCGCCCGAGGCTTGCAGCGCGCGCACCGTGTCGGCCGCCAGCGCCCGCATGGGCGTAATCCACAGCACGCGCAAGCCCTGCTTTCGTCCCTTGCGTTGTAGTCGCTCGGCGCGCAGCAAGGCGCCGAACCAGACGGCATAGGTCTTGCCGGAGCCCGTGCTCGCATGCAGCAAACCGGACTGGCCCTGTGCAGCCGCACGCCAGACGGCGCGCTGGAACGGGAACACGGACCAGCCGCGCGCAACAAACCACGCATCGATGCGCTGCGCCAGCGCGCTTTTGCTCATTGCTTGCTCATGTGGCCTGGACCAGCATGGCCTTCAGGGTGGCCAGGGTGTCCGCATCGGCGATGGCCTTGTCGTCACGCCGGCGCAGGATGCGGGGAAAGCGCACGGCGATGCCCGCCTTGTGGCGGCTGGAGGCGGCGATGCCTTCGAAGCCGATCTCGAACACCATCGTCGGCTTGACGCTGCGCACGGGGCCGAATTTTTCTATCGTCGTCTTGCGGATGGCGGCATCGACTTGCCCGATCTCCGCATCCGTCAAACCGGAATACGCCTTGGCGAACGGCACCAGCTTACGTTCCCCCTGCTCGCCTTCCGCTACGTCATCCCACACGGCAAACGTGTAATCCGTGTACAGCGACGCGCGCCGGCCGTGGCCCGCCTGGGCGTAGATCAGCACGGCGTCGATCGAATACGGATCGATCTTCCATTTCCACCAGGTGCCCACGTCTTTCGTGCGGCCCACGCCATACGCGGCAGACCTGGCCTTGAGCATCATGCCTTCCACGCCGCGCGCCCGCGATTCAGCGCGGATGGCCGCCAGCGCCTCCCAGCTTGCCGCCGCTATGCGCGGCGACAAACGCAGCGCGGGAGCATTTACCTGCGCCACTACGCTTTCCAGCAGCGCGCGGCGCTCGAGCTGGGGCAGTTGCCGCACATCGACGCCATCGAGTTCCAGCACATCATAGGCAACGAGCACGGCCGGCAATTCGGCCAGCAGCTTGGACGACACGCTCTTGCGACCCATGCGTTGTTGCAGATCGGCAAATGGCGCCGGCACGTCGCCCGGCTGCCAGATGAGGATTTCGCCATCGAGCACGGTGCCCTCGGGCAAGGCCAGCTGCGCCAGTTCGGGAAAGCGCTCCGTGATCAATTCTTCGCCGCGCGACCACAGCCAGTTCACACCCTCTCGGCGCAGCAGCTGGGCACGCATGCCGTCGTATTTCCATTCGACCAGCCAGTCGCCGATGTCGCCGAGGCTCTGCGGCTCCGCCTGCAAGGGATGGGCGAGGAAAAACGGGTACGGCTGGCCGCCGCGCAGCGCATGTTCACCATCCGACTGCGCCGCGATCAGCTTGAGAAAACCCGCGCCCGTGGGGCTGACCTTGCCGTCGGTCCAGCCCATCAGGCGCTGGGCAATCAGCTTGCTGTCGACGGCGGCAATGGAGGCCAGCGCGCGCGTCACCAGCAGCTTTGACACGCCCACGCGAAAGCCGCCACCGATCAGTTTGATGAGCAGGAAGCGTTCGCGCGTTTCCAGCTCGTCCCAGTAGGCCAGCAAGTCGGCGCGGATGGTCTCGGGCGGTGCGCCGCGCAACGGCGCGATGCGCTGCTCGACCCATTCGGCCAGGCCGACGTCGCTGCGCCGGGTGGGCGCGGGCAGGATCAGGGCGATGGTTTCGGCCAGGTCGCCGACGGCGTGATAGGCCTCGTCGAACAGCCAGGCGTCGAGGCCAGCCCGCTCGGTCGCATACTCGCGCAGCAACTTGGTGGGCACGGCCTGGCGCGGCTTGCCGCCGGCCAGGAAGTACACGGCCCAGGCCGCGTTTTCCGGCGAGGCGCCGCGAAAATACGCTTGCAGCGCCGCCAGCTTGCGGCTGGTGGAGGTCGTCTCGTCGAGTTCCGCGTACAGCCGGGCAAAGTCACGCATGGGTGACGTCCTCCGCTGCCGTGGACAGGCCGGGCACGCCGTCATCGGCTTCGTCGTCGCCATACTCCGTCTCGAAGCCGCCCGCCTGCCAGCCGTTCTGCTGCAGCCAGCGCACCATCACGGGAATCGAGCCGTGCGTGACGATGATGCGTTCGGCCTGCGTGGCCGTGATCGCTTGCATCAGGCCGGGCCAGTCGGCATGATCGGACAGGACAAAACCCCGGTCCACGCCACGCCGCCGGCGCGCGCCGCGCAGCAGCATCCAGCCGCTGGCGAACGCATCGCTGTAATCGCCGAAGCGCTTCATCCATGGCGAGCCGGCGGCCGACGGCGGCGCGATCACCATCGCCGTTTTCAGGGCCGCCTTGTCCGTCACGTCGCTCACCATCACGGTGGCGGGCAAGGCAACGCCCGATTCGCGGTAGACCTGCGTCAAGGCCTGCGCCGCGCCATGGCAGATGATGGGACCGATGGAAGGGTCGAGCCCGGCCAGGATGCGCTGCGCCTTGCCGAAGGCATAGCAGAACAGCACGCTGGTGCGCCCTTCGGCCGCATTCCTGCGCCACCACTGCTTGATTTCATCATTGATTTCCTGCGGCGCCTGCCAGCGGTAGATGGGCAGGCCGAACGTCGATTCCGTAATAAAGGTATCGCAGCGCACGGGCTCGAACGGTACGCACGTGGGGTCCGGCTGCAGCTTGTAGTCGCCCGACGCCACCCACACTTCACCGCCCACTTCCATGCGCACCTGGGCCGAGCCCAGCACGTGGCCGGCCGGATGCAGCGACACTCGCACGCCATGGTGTTCGATGCTCTCGCCATAGGCGAGGCTCTGGATGGACACGGTGCCCAGGCGCGCCCGCAGCACTTGCTCGCCGGGCGCGGCGCACAGGTAATGCCGGTGCCCGACACGCGCATGGTCGGCATGCGCATGCGTGATGATGGCGCGCTCGACGGGACGCCACGGGTCGATGTAGAACTGCCCCGGCACACAGTACAAGCCTTCCTTGCGCACCACCACCATGTCTGCCATGCCCTGCCCCCTGCATTAAAAAAAGCGCGTTGGAATAGGCTGATTCTAGCGCTCTTGCGCCAAATCACTGTTCGGCAGCGCACCATGGCTTCACGCGGGAACGACGAACTCCGCCATGAAGGTACGCGTGGTGTTTTCCGGAAAGGCAATGGTGACCTGGTCGCCCGCCACGGACAGCACGGTGCCGATCTGGTAGCGCGGTACGCGCACGCGGCTGCCGACGGCGATCTGGGGTGCCGGCGCTGGCGGTGGCGTTTCAGCAGGCGCGGGCGGGAACTCGTCAAGGCTGATGGGTGCGGCCAGCGCCGGCGGCGACTGGCAATTGTCGCAAGTGCAGCAGCGCTCGAAATCGCCGGCATCGCCAAAGTAATCAAGCAGCAGTTTCCATCGGCACAGGCCGCTTTGCGCGTACGCCACCATCTGCTCGAGCGCCTGCTTGTCGCGCTCCTGCTTGTCGACATAGATCTGCGCCAGCTGCGCATACGCAGGCGTGACGTCCGACGGGGCTGTCAAGCGATAGCCGAGCTTGCGGTCCTGGCGCAGCAGCTTGCCGTCCTTTAACAGTTTCAGGCAGACCTTCAAGTGGCCGTCGGAAAACTCGGGCAAGCGCGCTGCCAGGGCGGCGAAAGTAAAGGTGGCCGGCAATTCTTGCGCGGCCGCCACGATGGCGGCCAGTTCTTCGGCCGTAGGATAGTGCTTGGCCAGAAAGAATTGCTGCACCCGCTTGTCTTCCTGGAAGTACAGCAAGGTGCAGTCGGCGGGCAAGCCATCGCGCCCGGCCCGGCCCGATTCCTGGTAGTACGCTTCCAGATTGGCCGGCACCTGCAAGTGGATGACGAAGCGCGTGTCGGGCTTGTCGATGCCCATGCCAAACGCGTTGGTGGCGACCATGATGCGGCGCTCGCCGTTCATGAACAAGTCCTGGTTGTGCTTGCGCTCGCGCGCCGCCAGCTTGCCGTGGTAGCACGTGACGCTCTCGCCCAGTTCCCCCAGCCGCGCCGCCAGGTCCTCGACGGCCTTGACGGTGGCCGCATACACGATGCCCACGCCGGGCGTCTCGCGCAGCAGGCGCAAGACTTCGTCCTGTTTCTCTCCGGCATTCGTGACCTGGATCACGCGGTAGCGCAAATTGGCACGGTAGATGCCGGTATTGATGACCTGCAGCTTGCGCGCTTCGAGCTGCGCGTCGATATCGTCGATCACTTCCCCCGTGGCCGTGGCCGTCAGCGCCAGCACGGGCGGACGGCCCAGCGCGCGCAGGGCGGCCGCGATTTCCAGGTAGGCGGGACGGAAGTCGTGGCCCCACTGGGAAATGCAATGGGCTTCATCGATGACGACCAGGCTGGGCGGCGCGCTGGCCAGCAAGGACAGGAACTCGGGCATCGCCAGGCGTTCCGGCGTGCAAAAGATAATGAGCCTGCCGCCCTGGGCGATGCGGGCGATGGCGTCGTCCTCTTCGGCGCGCGACAGGCTGCTGTTGAGCTGCACGGCCGTGATGCCCAGTTCATGCAGCTTTTCCAGCTGGTCTTTCATCAGCGAAATCAGCGGCGACACGACCAAGGTGGCGCCCGGCAACAGCGCGGCGGGCAACTGGTAGCACAGTGACTTGCCGCTGCCGGTGGGCATGATGGCCAGGGTGTCGCGCCCGGCCAGCACGCTGTCGATGACTTCCTGCTGGCCCGTGCGCAGCCGCGCCACGCCGAAGACCGAGCGCAGCAGGCGCTGGATGTGTCGACCAGACTTGTTCAGCGAAGCAAGCATCATTGCCGTCCTAAAAGTAAAAGCACCATACCGGCGCCCCTGCGCCAAGGTGAGTTACTTTACGGCCGGGTCTGGCGCACCGCCATAGGACGGGCGCCACAGCTGGCGTAGGAATTCAGGAAGCAAACAGGATGGCCCAGAACAGCATCAACAAACCGGCAATCGACACGCACCACACGAGCGTGCGCACGACGGGCACGCCAAACGCGTACAGGGGCAGGTACAGCACGCGCGCGGCCAGGTACAGGGCGGCGCCGTACAGGGTCAGCGCGCTTTCCTGCGCCGTCACGTGGGCGATCAGCACGGCGGCGGCGAACAGGGGCAGGGTTTCGAACAGGTTCGCCTGGGCCCGCCGCAAGCGGCCCGTGATCTTGCCCACGGGCGGCCCGTCGCCGTCGCGCGCGCTCACGTTATAGGCCGTGCCCGTTTCGCGCGTGCGGAACAGCGCGGGCAGGAGGATTTGCACCAGCGCCAGCACGAGGGTACAGGCCAGCATCGTCAGTTCAGGAGTCATCCATTTGCCTCTGCAGGGTGAGACGGGCAAGCCGTGGGAGCGCGTGCCTGTCAGGGTTGGTCGAGTGCCGCTTGCAACTCCAGCAAATCATAGGGCTTGCGCAAGACGCTGGCGGAAAAGCCCAGTTCATCCATCGACTCCTTGCCATAGCCCGTGGAAAAGATAATGCGCATGCCCGGTTTGTCGCGCAGCACCATGCGCGCCAGCGCGATGCCGGACATGCCGGGCAGGCTGACATCCGTAAACAGGATATCGAAGTCTTGCTCGTTGAGCAGTTTCCACGCCGCCTCGCCATCGGACACGCCGCTGACCGTGTGGCCCAGCATGCCCACCAGTTCACACACCATCAGCTGCGAATCGAGATTGTCTTCCACCACGAGTATTTTCATCGATGTCGGCATGTCCCCCTGAGGTTCTGGCGCATGCCCCGTCAAGTCCAGCCCCGGCGTGCCGCCTGCCAGCAGGCTGGCCGCCAGGCCGCCACCCGCTTGCGTGCCGGCCACCGGTGCGCCGGACCGTTCAAACTGGCGCGCGCGCATTTGCTGCTGGCGGTTGGCCAGCACATGGCGCAGCTTGCGCGCCAGCTCTTCGCGCCGGTACGGTTTGCTGAGCAATTCAACTCCCGCGTCGAGTCTGCCCTCGTGCACGATGACATCCTGCGCGTAGCCCGACGTAAACAAGACGGCGATATCGGGCTGCAACTCGCGCGCCTGGCGCGCCATCTCCGTGCTGCTGACGGGACCGGGCATGATCACGTCCGTAAACAGCAAATCGATCTGCGCACCGCTGTGCAGCACGGCCAGCGCGCTTTCGCCATCCTCGGCCTTGAGCACCTTGTAGCCGAGCGCACCGAGCATGTCGACCACGGTCGTGCGCACGCCCACGTCATCTTCCACCACGAGCACCGTTTCCGTGCCGCCCGTGACGACGCCGCTCAGTTCCAGCTCCTCGTCCGCTTCCGCCATCAGGGAACGGGGCAAATAGATTTTGACTCCCGTACCCACGCCAGGTTCACTGTAAATGCGGATATGGCCACGGCTTTGCGTGACAAAGCCATACGCCATCGACAGGCCCAGGCCCGTGCCCGCGCCTTCCGGCTTGGTGGTGAAAAACGGTTCGAACGCGCGCTGCAGCACGGAACCGCTCATGCCGCGGCCCGTATCCGTCACTGACAGCATCACGTACTGGCCGGCAGGCACGTCGACCAGGTTGTGCACATACTGTTCGTCGAGCACGACGTTGCCCAGCTCGATGGTCAGCTTGCCCACGCCATCCATGGCGTCGCGCGCATTGATGGCCAGGTTCAGGATGACATTCTCGATCTGGCCACGGTCGACCAGGGTATTCCACAGCCCGCCACCACCCACCAGCACGATGTCGATCGCTTCGCCCAGCGCGCGCCGCAGCAGCGCATCCATGTTGCGCACCACGCGCGCCAGGTCGGCCACCACCGGTTGCAAAGGCTGGCGCCGGGCAAACGCCAGCAAATGCGACGACAGCTTGGCGCCCCGCTCGACGGCGGCAATCGCCGTATCGAGACGCTGGCGCATGACGCCATCCGTGCCAGCCAAATGCTGCAGCAAATGCAAATTGCCGGAAATGATTTGCAGCACATTATTGAAATCGTGCGCGATGCCGCCCGTCAGCTGGCCCACGGCTTCCATCTTTTGCGCCTGGCGCAAGGCGTCTTCCGCCTTCGTGCGCTCATTGACTTCCTGTTCGACCCGGTGCTCAAGCGTTTCGTTCAATTCATGCAGCGCTTTTTCCACGCGGCGCCGGTCCGTGATGTCCGTCTTGACGGCGATCAAGGAACGCGTCTGTCCCTGCTCATCGACCAGGCGGCTGACATTGCTCGACACCCACACTTGCGAGCCATCGGGCTTCAGGTAGCGTTTTTCCAGCGAGAACGATTCGCCCGTTTCCACCAGGCGCTGGAACAGCACGCTGTTGCCGGGCACGTCCGCCGGATGCATGATGTCGTTCATGTTCAGGCTCAGCAACTCTTCGGCCGAGCGGCCCAGCATGCGGCACAGGGCGCCGTTGACCCTCTGGAAACTGCCGTCGAGGCCCAGCTCGGACAAGCCCACCGAGGCCTGGCCGAAAATGGCCGCCATGCGCTCCTGGCTGGCGTTCAGTTCATCCTCGATCTGGCGCCGCTCCGTCACGTCGAACGACACGCCCACGTAGCGGCGCTGGCCCGGCACGCGGCCTGCCACCACCTCGCCCTGGCGCGCGATCCAGCGCAGCGCGCCATCGGCGGGGCGGCGGATGCGGTACTCCACGTATTCGAGGGGATTGGGCGCCACAGCAAGCTTGCTCGGCCCGACCTTTTGCTGGTCGCGCGCATCGACCAGGCTCACCAGCAAGCGTTCCGTTACTTCTTCCTCGTCGGCAATGCCCCACAGGCGGCGGAAGGTGGGCGACACCAGCATCGCGCCCGTCTCGGGGAACCATTCGAAGGTGCCGATGCCGCCCGCCTGCTGGGCCAGGCGCAAGCGCTCCTCGCCTTCCATGCGTTCGGTGACGTCGATGCCTTCGACGAGGATGCCCGTGACCGCGCCCTCGTCATCCTTGATGGGCTGGTAGACGAAGTCGATCTGGCACTGGCCCGTCTGCCCGTCCGCCGTCTGCAAATCCACCTTCACCTGGCGTCCCTCGTACGGTTCTCCCGTGCGGTAGACCTGGTCGAGCAGCTCGATGAAACCTTGTTCCTTGACTTCAGGCAAGGCTGCTTCGACTGTCTTGCCCAGCAGATCGCGGTGACCGACCAGGCGCAGATAATGTTCATTCGCCAGCTCGAACACGTGCCGCGGCCCGCGCAGCATGGCCATGAAACTGGGCGCCTGCTGGAACAGGGCCCGCAGCAGCGCGCGTTCCTCGCCCAGGCGGCGGTTGGCCGCGCGCACGGCCTCGCTCTCGGCCTGCAATATGGTGTTGAGTTCGCCCAGCTCGGCCGTGGCCAGCTTCAGCTGGCGCCCCTCTTCCATGCGCGCCGTCAATTCCAGTGCCGTGCACAGCACGCCATCGACCTGGCCATCGGCGCCATGCACGGGCGTGTAATACAGGTCGAAACAGACGTCAGCACGCTGGCCATCGCGCAACAGCGGCAGACAGCATTCGCGGTGCACCTGCGTCTCGCCACGCAGTCCCGCTTCGAGGATGCGCGCGTTCCAGTCCCAGATTTCGGGCCAGACGGCCGGCACCGTGCCGCCCAGCGCTTCTGGATGGCGCTCGCCTGCAATCTGGATGTAATCGTCGTTGTAAATCATCACGTGCTGCGGGCCCCACATCAGCACCATCGCCATCGGCGAGTTGAGCACGATGTCGACGCTGGTGCGCAAATTGGCGGGCCAGCCATCGAAGGCGCCCAGGCTGGTGGCGGACCAGTCGCGCTGGCGCACCAGCTCGCCCATGTTGCCGCCGCCGCGCGGCCAGGCTGGCGCGCTCATGTAACCAATCCCGCTTGCACGCGCACCTGGCACTGGCGCGGTATGCGCACGGTCGCCAGCGTGCCCTGCGCGGCCGTCGAACTGATCTCGACCGTGCCCCCGTGGGCCTTGACGAACATGTTGACCGTGTACAAGCCCAGCCCCAGGCCCTGCCCCGTCCGGCGCTTCTCGCCCGCCTGCTGGAACGGCTCGAACAGGGTCGGCAGCAAAGCGGTAGGGATGACGCCGCGATTGGCGATGCGCAACTCGATATGGTCGGCGGCCCGTCCATCGAGGGCCAGTTGCACGGGCGTGCCCGGCTCGCCATGCGTGATGGCATTGTTTAACAGATTCGAGATGACTTGCGATAGCAAGCCCGCATCGCATTGCCCGTGCAGATTACCCACGCTGCTGACCTCGACCAGCGGGGCCTGGCCCGCCGTCTCGAATTCCTCGACGATGGCGCGCGCCAGCGCCAGGTAATCGTGCGTGCTGCTGCGCAACTCCATCGTGCCGGAACGGATGCGCGCCAGGTCCAGCAACTGGTCGACCATGCGCCCCATGCGCTTGGCGCTACTTTCGATGCGCTGCGCCGTGACGATCACCTTCGGGTGGTCGCTCATCATCGGCAACAGCATGGCGCCATTCATCACCACCGACAAGGGCGTGCGCAAGTCGTGGCCCAGCACGGCCGTGAACAGTTCGTTCAGGTGCAATGCGTGCTTGAGCTCGTCGAGCTGGGCCGACAATTCGCGTTTCTGCTGGTACAGCTGGACCAGCACGGCCACCTTGCTTTGCAAGGCTTTCACGTCGATGGGCTTGTAGAGGAAATCGACGGCGCCCGCCTCGTAGCCGCGGAAGCTGTAGCTCGGTTCGCGCGATGCCGCCGTCAGGAAAATCAGGGGAATGCTGCGCGTGCGCTCGCTGCCGCGTATCAGCTCGGCCAGCTCGAAACCATCCATGTGCGGCATTTGCACGTCGATCAGGGCCAGCGCCACTTCATGTGTCAACAACAATTCCAGCGCTTGCGCGCCCGAGCTTGCCTTCAGGATCACAATACCGGGCCGTGCCAGCACGGCTTCGGCGGCGACCAGGTTTTGCGCGATGTCGTCAACGACGAGGATATGGATAGGTGCGGTCACGGAATCATCTTCAGGCATCGCAACGGCAAGATGCCATCGTGTTTCGATATAAACATCAACATTGTTTCAATTCTCACATATATTACACGCACTACACCACTCTCATTCACTTGTGTTCGCCATCGCCGAGCAATGCCAGGCTGGCGGCCATTTGCGGCAAATCAAGCACGCGGTCGGCGCCCGCCAGCTTGAGCGCGGCCGCCGGCATGATGCCACAACTGGCCCGCTGCGGGTCTTGCACCCAGGCACTGCCGCCCAGCTGCCGCACGCGGGCCAGGCCCGCCGCACCGTCGGCCGAGGCACCCGTCAGGATAATGGCCAGCATGGCGCGCCGGTAAGCGTACGCAGCCGTTTCCAGCAAGACATCGATGGAAGGGCGCGAAAAATACACGGGCGCTTCCTGCGACAGGGAAAAGCAGCCATCGGGCTCGACTTGCAGGTGGTAGTCGGGCGGGGCGAAATACACGGTGCCCGCCTGCAGCGGCTCCTTGTCCTGCGCTTCGCGCAAGGGCAGCGCGCAGCGCGCCGCGTACAGATGCGGCAACTGGCTCGAGCGGCCCGGCGCCAGATGCAACACCACCACGACGGCCGCGCGGCAGGTGGCAGGCAAGGCGCGCAGCACAATGCCCAGCGCTTCCACGCCGCCGGCCGAGGCGCCGATGGCGATCAGGCGCAGGCCGGCGGGCGGAGGCGCGACGTCGCAGCTTGGCAGCATGTCAGGCACGCTGGAAGATGCGTTCGGCCGGGCTCAGCTCGTTGAAGCTGTCCGCATGGCGGCTGAAATGCAGGCTTTCCTTCATGCCCAGGCCCAGGAAGCCCCGGTTCACCAGCGCTTCGTGGAACAGGCCCAGACTGCGGTCTTGCAAGTCTTTATTGAAGTAAATCATGACGTTACGGCAGGAAACCATGTGCACCTCCGAAAACACGCTGTCCGTCGCCAGGCTGTGGTCGGCGAAGACGAACTGGCGCCGCAAGCGCCGGTCAAAGATGGCGCCCTTGTAGGCGGCCGTGTAATAATCGGACAGCGAACGCTTGCCGCCCGCCAGCTGGTAATTCTCGCTGAACTGGGCGATGCGCTCGATGGGATAAATACCCGCTTCGGCGGCGGCCAGCGCTTCCACGTTGATGTCGGTCGCATAAATCATGCTGCGCTCGAGCAAGCCCTCTTCTTCCAGCAAGATGGCCAGCGACCATACCTCTTCGCCGCTGCTGCAGCCGGCCACCCAGATCTTGATCGAGGGATAGGTGTGCAGGATGGGCACGACTTTTTCGCGCAGGGCACGAAAATACGCGGGATCGCGGAACATCTCGCTCACTTGCACCGTGAAAAACTGCAGCATCTGCGCGAACATGGCCGGTTCGTGCAAGATGCGATCCTGCAATTGCGACAGGCTGGCGCAGCCGAAGCGCTCCATGGCCTGGCGCATGCGCCGGCGCAGGGACGCCACGGAATAATCGCGGAAATCGTGCTGATAGCGCAGCAGTATTCCCTCAAGCAATAACTTCAGTTCTATATCGAAAATATCGTCATCTAACAACATCCACCTCATCGGATACCTGACCGTTGAACACGGTGCAATGCGCACCGCGCAGTCACTGCCAAATGCTAGCAGATCGCCGGCGATTATCCTGCAGAGAAAGTTTCATTTAGGTACGCTGGCGTACACTCACGCGTTTTTTTCAGGCATCCACGCCCTTCATGCCTTCCTTCGTATAGCGCGCGCCGGCCGCCATGCCCAAGGGAAAGGCCGCGTTCATCGCCGCCAGTTCCGCCCCGTCCAGCCGCACGGCCAGCGCGCCAAGGTTGTCGTGCAAATACGCGATGCGCTTGGTGCCTGGAATGGGAATGATGTCGTCGCCTTGCGCCAGCAGCCAGGCCAGCGCCAGCTGAGCCGGCGTGCAGCCTTTTGCGCGGGCGATGTCCTTGACCTGCGCGACGATGGCCTGGTTGCGCGCCAGGTTCTCGGCGGCGAAGCGGGGATTGAACTGCCGAAAGTCGCCCGCGTCGAGGCTGGCCGCATCGGCAATGGCGCCCGTCAAAAATCCCCGGCCCAACGGACTGTAGGCAAAGAAGCTGGCGCCCACGTCGCGGCAGGCGGCCAGCACGCCCTGCTCCGGTTCGCGCGTCCACAGCGAGTATTCGCTCTGCACGGCCGCCACGGGGCAGATGGCCGCCGCGCGCCGCAAGGTGGCGGCGCTCACTTCGCACAGGCCCACGGCGCGGATCTTGCCCTCTTGCCGCAGTTGCGCCAACGCGCCCATCGACTCTTCCAGTGGCGTCTCGAGGTTCAGGCGGTGCAGATAGAACAGGTCGATGCGCTCCACGCCCAGGCGCGCCAGCGACGCTTCGCACGCCTGGCGGATGTAGGCGGAGGAATTGTCGACGCGGCGCGCATAACTGCCCGCCTCGCGCGCCAGGCCGCACTTGGTGGCGACCAGGGCCTGGCCGCGATGGCTGGCCAAAAAGCGCCCCAGCAACTGCTCGTTGTGGCCGAAACCGTAGGCGTCGGCCGTGTCGAACAGGGTCACGCCCGCCGCCAGGGCCGCTTCCAGCGTGGCCAGGGATTGCGCCTCGTCCGTGGCGCCATAGAATTCCGACATGCCCATGCAGCCCAGGCCCAATGCCGAACTGGTCAAACCGCTATTGCCGATGCGTCGCTGTTGCATGCTGCTCTCCTCAGTTGTTGACTCGATGCCGCCAGTCTGGGTCGCGCCGGCTCGCATGGGAATGCCCGATTTCGTGATATCTTTCTGGTATGAGAGCCCTCGATACCCATGCCCTGACCCTGTTTTGCGCCGTCGCCCGCTGCCTGAACTTCCGCCAGGCGGCGGAGCAATTGCACATGACCCAGCCGCCATTGTCGCGCGCCATCAAGGGGCTGGAAGACAAGCTGGGCGCGCGCCTGTTCGAGCGTGACACGCAAGGCGTGGCCTTGACGCAAGCGGGCCGTACCCTGTTGCCGCAGGCGCTGCACATCCTCGATTTGCTCGATATTGCACAGCAATCGCTGCGGCAAGACAGCGCACCCGCGCGCCTGCGTCTGGGCTTGACCAGTTCCGTGGCGGCCGGCCTGTTCCGTCCTTTGCTGGCGGCACTGGAGGAGCAACTGGGCAATGTCCGCCTGGAATTGACGGCGGCCCCGTCGCCGCGCCTGGTCGCCGCCGTGCGCAAGGGCCAGCTCGATGCGGCCCTGCTTGCCTTGCCCAGCGCCACGTTCGAACTGGCCGTGCAGCCGCTGGCGCGCCAGCCCATGATGCTGGCCCTGCCCGCCGGGCACCGGCTGGCGAAGAAGCGCAAGCTCAGCCTGCTTGATATCGCCCAGGAATCCGTCTACTGGTTCGAACGGGCGCGCCAGCCCGCCTTCTTCGACCATTGTCAGCAAGTATTTCGCCGGCATGATTTCGCGCCGCATTTCCTGCGCGAAGCACCCGACCACCATGTGCTGCTCGGCGACGTGGCCGCAGGCAAGGGCATGGCGCTGCTGGCAGACTCGTTCCGCGCGCTGCGCATGGACGGCGTGGCCTATCGGCTATTGGCGGAAGGCGAGGAATTGGCGGCCGGCATCGGCCTGGCCTGGCAGGCTGATACCGGCCATGCGGCCCTGCCCCTGCTGCGCCAGCTGGCGCAGGAATATCTGAAACAGTGACGGCCGCGCGCGGATGCGCCAGACGCGCTACCATGTTGCCTTCCCCATTTTCAAGCGCCACCACGACCATGACGTTTACCATCAGCGACGCCGCCTACGGCACCGATACCCCCGCCGCCAAACAAGCCATGTATGCGGACTTGCGCGCGCAGCTGCAAGGCTTGCTGTCGGGCGAGACCGACTTCATCGCCAATACGGCCAACTTCAGTTCGCTGGTCTTCAACACCATGCCGGGCCTCAACTGGGCCGGCTTTTATTTCCTCAAGGGTGATGAGCTGGTGCTGGGACCGTTCCAGGGCAAGCCCGCTTGCATCCGCATCAAGAAGGGCCGCGGCGTGTGCGGCACCACGGTGGTCGAAGGCAGGTCCATCGTCGTGCAGGATGTGCATGCGTTTCCCGGCCACATCGCCTGCGACGTCAATTCCCGCTCGGAACTGGTGGTGCCCGTGTTTGCGCACGGCCAGATCATCGGCGTGTTCGACCTCGACAGCCCGTTGATTGGCCGTTTCGACGACGTCGACGCGCAAGGCGTCGAATCCTTGGTGCGCGTGCTGGAAGCGGCTATCGTTGCTGAATAACTAGTTGCCCGCCTTGACGGCGATGAATTCGCCCTTGCCGACCGTCGCCAGGCAGGTCGTGTAGCGGCTGTCGGCGCGGATGGCTTCGATGAAGCCGGCCATGTCCGCGTAGTGCGAACTGGCGTTGTCGACCACCAGCACGCCGCCGGCCGCCAGCGCACGGTCCAGCTGCGGCCACCATTGCGCGTATTGCTGGCGCGCAGAATCGAGGAAGATGAAATCGTAGGCGCCGTCCGCCGCATCGCGCAGCACGTCGCCCGCGTCCGCCAGCAGCTGGCCGATCACGCCCTGCAATTGCGCGCGTACAAAGTTGTCGTGCGCCATGTCGAACTTGTCCTGCGCCTTTTCCACCGTCACTACCTTGCCACCCAGCGCCTGCACGGCGCGCGCCAGCCACAAGGTGGAATAGCCGTTCGAGGTGCCGATTTCCAGCACCCGCCGGGCGCCGCGCGCGTGCACCATCACGGCCAGCAATTCGCCCGTGTCGCGCGTGATGTTGAGCATGCGGCTGGCGCGCGCCGTGTGCACCGCATCATTGGTGTTACCGAATGCTTCGAGTTCACTCAACAGAGTATCGATGCTGGGCATGGTGCCTCCTTGTTCAAAACACCAGCATAGCAAAAAAACTAGGTGCTGGCGCGGCGCAGCGGACGTTTCAGATACTGCACCATCACCACGCCCAGCAGGGTCACGCCGCCGCCGATGACATCGTAGCTGTGCAAGGTTTCGCCGAGGAACAGCATGGCGATGATCACCGTGAATACGGGCAGCAAGTTCATCAAGGTCGTCGCGCGGCTCGGTCCCAGCTTGGCCAGGCCATGCATCCACAAAAACGGCGCGATGATGGAGGCGGGAATGCCGGCAAACAGCACCAGCGGCAGGCCGGCGCTGGTGACTGGCGGCGCGGACTGGCTCAGGTAATACACGAACAGCACGGGCACGGCGCACCAGACCTGTATCAGCAGCGAATGCCAGTTATTCAGGGGGATTTTCCAGCGCTTGAGCAGCACGCCATAGCCCGCATACGACAGGCAGGCCAGCAGCATCAGCGCGTCGCCCACGGCCGCGCCATGGCCCAGCAGGGCGGCCGGGTCGCCATGGCTGAGCAAGTAAGCGAGTCCCAGCAGCGACACGAGGCCGCCAAACACGCCGCCCACGGTGGGCGCCTCACCGAGCAGCAGCACGGACAGGCCCACGGCCAGCAGCGGCATCATGGACGCCAGAATGCCCATATTGGTGGCCGTCGTCGTTTGCGCGGCGATGTAGGCGAGGCACTGGTACATGACCATGCCCAACATACCCAGCACAAACAGTTTGCCCAGATACGGTCGCACCACGGCCCGCTGCTTCCACACGGGACGGGCAAACACGAGCGCCAGCAGCACGCCGGCCAGCAGCCAGCGGTAAAACGAGATGGCGGCCGGATCGATCACGCCCACGGCCATCTTGCTGACAATGGTATTGATGGCCCAGATCAGCACGGCGATCACGGGTAACAGATAGTGCTTCACTTGCATGCGGCGTACTCCAGTATTCAAGACCGCCATTTTCGCACGGTCCGATTCCATGGATATAATGCATAGCGGACAATCGATGCGAAGAACAGGACAAAGACACCATGGCCAGCAACCAGCATTTCCCCGCCGTTTCCGACGCCCTGCCCTATCCCGTGTATTTCCGCCTCGACGATTACCGCGCGCACCAGCAATTCGATTACCAGAGCCATCCTTGGGGACAGCTCACCTATTGCTCCACGGGCGTGATGGAAATCATGGTCGCGGGCCAGCGCTACCTGTCGCCGCCCCAGTACGCCGTGTGGATACCGCCCGAGACTTTGCACGACGGCTATATCCGCCAGGATGTCGTGTTTCACTCGGCCTACATCGACGCCAGCCTGTGCGCGCAGCTGCCCGCCCAGCCATGCGCGCTGGTATTGAGCCCCTTGCTCAAAGCAATACTCGGCGACTTTGCCGAGCGCCACGTCACCACGCCCGCTACCGAAGCCGACCAGCGCCTGGCGCAGGTGCTGGTCGACCAGCTGCAGCTGGCGCCGTGCAGCCGCAACTACCTGCCTGGCAGCGACGAGCCCGTCATCGCGGCGCTGCTGGCGGCCCTGCAGGCGGAGCCCGGCAGTAACCGCTCACTGGCCGACTGGGCTGCGCAATTGCACGTGACCGAGCGCACGCTGGCGCGCCGCTGCCAGCGTGAACTGGGCATGCCGTTTGGCGAATGGCGCCAGCGCCAGCGCTTCCTGGCCGCTCTGCCCCTGCTGGAACGGGGCGACACCGTGCAGGCGATCGCGCTGGAACTGGGCTACAGCACGGCTTCCGCTTTCATCGCCATGTTTCGCCGGCAAAGCGGCGGCACGCCCGACCAGTTCCGCCGCGGCCTGCGCTGAAAAAGCGGACCGGCGCTATCCGCTTTGTCATATGGGGATGCTAAAATTCAAACATCTTTCCAGAGAGCAAAAGGACGCGCATGAACCCCAGCACCGAGACGGCCACCGATACCCAAGGCAACGAGGACATGCCCCAGGCATCAGCAACGTCCGTGACGGCGCCAGCGCCCATCAAGCTCGACAAGGAAGAGATACCGACGGTGCTGGGCAAGCTGCGCACCCTGGTGCAGGACAAGACACGTTTCGAGCCGCATGACATCACGCCGCTGGACGAGGAAGACGTGCTGCAGGAGTTTTCGCTGCAAGCGAACTACGCGCTCGAGGCGCGCTTCGAGCAGCGTGTCATCAATGGCTATTTCACGCCAGCGGGTAATGACTGCCGCTGTGGCTCGCACGAGGTGGGAGCGCTCGCTCACGTGCAGGAGAAGGAACGGCTGCGCCGCGCGGCGGGCAAGCTCGACAATGCCTTGCGCCAGCCAGGCCAGGCCTACAACGGCGTCGAGGCGGGCGTCTACCTGCCGCACGCCGTCAAGTACTGGCACCTCGATACCTGCAGCAACTGTACCGGCCGCGGCCGCATCAACTGCCACACCTGCTACGGCGCGACGACGGAAACGTGCTGGAACTGCCACGGCGGGCGCACCGTCAGCTGCGACGCGTATGGCTGCTACGGCAGCGGCAAGGTGTCGTGCTCGTATTGCAGCGGCAGCGGCACGGTCTCCGAGCAAGTCACCGACTACATCACGGTGCAAGTGCCCACTACCACCTATAGCAACGGCAGCTCGCACACCAGCTACCACAGCGAGACGCGGCCCCAGTACCGCACCGAATACCGCTCTTGCTACCATTGCAGCTACGGCAAGGTCAGCTGCAACACTTGCCACGGTTCCGGCAGCATCAATTGCGGCACCTGCCGCGCCAGCGGCAAAGTCACGTGCCGCACCTGCAGCGGCGTGGGCGACTTGCGCTGCAACCCGTGCGACGGCTCCGGCAAGGTGGGCAAGGCGGCCTGGGTCGACGTGCACGTGACGCCCGGCTACAGCGTCAGCCTGCCCAAGCAGGCGCCCGACGATGCGCGCCGCATCCGCGACAAGGAGAGCGTGCACTCACTGGCGGCCATTGCCAGCAGCCTGACACTGGCGAAAGTGAGCATTTACAATGAAGACCAGCCGCAGGAAGTCGACGCCCTGTATGCGGCCAAGCTGCGCATCGTGCGCCTCGATGCATCGTGCAACGCGGAAAAGCACCACCTGGTGGCGTACGGCACGGACTTGCGCTGGCTGACCCTGGACGACATCGTGGAAAAGCTGCTGCGCGGCGACCTCAAGGCGCTCAGCGACGCGCTGGCCGGCAGCGCCGACGACGGCCTGTTCTCGGCCCACGTGCAAGGTTTGCTGACGCCGCTGCGCGACGTGGCCGCCTCGGAACTGAATGCGGACGTGATCGAGTCCGTCCTCAGCGGCGACGCGGACCATGCGCACGTCGATGTCGTCTCCGCCGACTATGCCAACAATGTACGTACCTGCGTGCTCGGCGCCCTGCGCCAGGTCTACACGCGGCTGGCCAAGCAATTCTGGTGGAAAAGCGCGCTGGCCGCGCTGGCCGCCGCCATCGCCACGTGGTTCTTCGCCGGACGCGGTGCGGCCGCCGTCGCAGGCTTGCTCGTCACGGGCGCCGGCTACTGGCTGTTCAACCGCAAGGTGAAAGCCGTGCTGAGCGAGGCGCTGGGCGGCGAGCAGCAAGCCGAACGGGCCATGGGCATCGCCGGCAAGGGCCGCCGCAACCAGCTGGCGCAAGTGCTGATCCTCGCGCCCGCCACTCTGGCAGTGCTGGCCGCCAGCTATGGCTTGCCCGTGCGCGTGCGCCCGGCTGCTCCACCGCCGCAAACGGCCATGGCATCGGCGCCCATCGCACCTCATGCGCCAGCCCCAGTGCCGCCAGATGCGAGTAGCGCCAAGGCCGTCAAGCTGTACGAAAATGGCGACAAGGTGCAGGCGCTGGCCATGCTGGAAAGCCTGGTCGGCAAGGGCGACGCCGGCGCGTATGGCCTGTATGGCTGGATGCTGCTGATGGGCGAAGGCAAGCCGGGCCCCATCACGGCGCCAACGGCGCAGCAGCGCGAAGCGCGCCAGGTGGCCGCCAAGCCCCTGATCGGCAAGGGCCTCGTGAAAAACGACAGCTATGCGCTGGCGGCGAAAGGCGTGATGCTGGCCGAAGGCTGGCAGGAACCGCGCAACATGGCGCGCGGCCTCGACTTGCTGAAACAGGCCGCGAACAAGGGCAATGCGCAAGCCATGCACTTATTGGGCCTGTACCACGTGCGCGGCTACCAGATTCCCGTCAACCACAAGGAAGCGCGCAAATGGTTCACCCTCGCCGCCGACAAGGGCAGCGCGGGCGACATCTACAATCTGGGACTGATGGACTGGGAAGGAGCGGGACTGAAACGCCCCGACCGCGCCAGCGCCATGCAGCGCTGGAAGATCGCGGCCGCCATGGGAGAAGAACGCGCGATCAAGGCGGTGGCGCAGGGAAAACCTTAAGCGGCTGCCGCCAGCGCCTGAAGCGCCATCGGGTTCGGCGTCGGCTCGGCGATTTTCGTCAGCAGGTTGCGGTCCGTGTGGTGGAACGGTTCATCCTTGCCGCGGATGAGCATGACCGTGTCCTCGTCGTAGCCCCAAGTGCCATCGGCGTGGATATCGACCTTGATCCGGTATTCAACGGTGGTGAACGCGTGTTCAAGGAAGGGGTTCGAGCAGATGCCGTACGCCGTCGAATCGCGCCTGGCCACCAGCTCGAAACTGCTGGCGTCCGCCGTCGTCGTGCCGGACGCCATGGCGATCTGGCCGCGCGGAATCGCCAGGGTCTGGATCACGGCGCCCGTGGCCGGCTCCCACAGCCAGTAGCCCACCTGCTCATGGTACGTTTTCACTTGATCCGGCTTGGTGATGTGGATGTAGTAGCGCAAGCCGTAGAACAGTTGCGGGCCGTTGGTGACGGGGTCGATCGGCTGCAGTTCGATGCGCTCGACGAAGGCCTGCTTGCGCGGGCCATCCGCTTTCGGCTTGACGTCCAGGCCGCGCGTGCCCGTCCAGATGCCGGCCATGCCCGTCAAGGGGCCCAGGTTGTTCAGGGTGTGCACGTCGGCGGACGGCTCGGTGTAGATATCTTCGGGAAAATCGCTCATGCGGAAGTCTTCAAAATGGGGCAACAGTGCTTGCCGCCATTGTAAGACGCGCGCCCACCGGCGGCAAAGCGCCAACCGTCAGGGAAACTGCGTAGTGTGGCGCTCGATGAACAGCAGGGCGGCGGCGGCCAGCGCGGGGCGCTGCGCTTCGAACACCGTTTCGTCGCGCGTTTGCAGCAGATTGGCGGCCACCTCGGGCAGGTCCAGTGCGCCGGCGATGAACTCCGCCACCGCGTCGATATTCGCGTACAGGGCGCTGTCGTAGCCTTCCCAGTCCACATAGGCCAGCCATTCGGCCAGCATCACCATGCCGGCGACGGGCGGCGCCAGGGACGCGATGCGCTCCGCGCGCAGCACGCTGTCGCTGCCGATGCCTTCCTGCTGCAGCGCGGCCAGCGCCACGTGCTGCAGCGCGTCTTCCGGATCGCGCCGGTACTTGTTCAGCAGACGCTGCGTCAGCGTATAACGTTCGGCGTCGATGCCGCGCAGGGCGGCCGCCACGTCGTCATCATGCAGCGCCAGGTGACGCGCCGCGCAAGCGACATCCACGCCGGCTTTCGCGGCGACGATATCGGTGAGCTGCTGCCGGCGCGCGTCCTCCATGCTTACACCAGCGGCTCGGTCGAACCGGTCAGGGTAAAGATTTCAAAGCCCGTTTCCGTCACGGCCAGCGAGTGCTCGAACTGCGCCGACAGCGAGCGGTCCTTCGTCACCGTCGTCCATTTGTCGGGCAAGACCTTGACCTGGTAGCTGCCCACGTTGAGCATCGGTTCGATCGTGAAGATCATGCCCGGTTCCAGCACGATGCCCGTGCCGGCGCGGCCGTAATGCAGCACTTGCGGCGTGTCGTGGAAGACCTGGCCCACGCCATGGCCGCAGAAGTCGCGCACGGAGGAAAAGCCCTGCGCCTTGGCTACCGCTTCGATGGCGGCGCCCACGTCGCCCAAGGTGGCGCCCGGGCGCACGGTGTGGATGCCGGCCATCATGGCGTCATACGCCGTGTTGACGAGGCGGTTGGCCAGGATGGACACGGCGCCCACCTTGAAGGTGCGGCTGGTGTCGCCGAACCAGCCGTTGAACTTTGGCGTCACGTCGATGTTGAGGATGTCGCCCACTTTGAGGATCTTGGTCTCGGACGGGATGCCGTGCGTGACCACGTGATTGACGGAGATGCAGCTGGCGTGCTTGTAGCCGTGGTAGTCGATGGTGCCGGGGATGGCGCCGGCCGCGCGCATGAATTCTTCGCACAGGGCGTCGAGTTTGGCCGTCGAGACGCCCGGTTTGACGAAAGGCGCGATGTAGTCGAGCGTGTCGGCGGCGATGCGGCCGGCCGCGCGCATGCCGATGAAACCTTCTTCGTCGTGCAGCGGGATTTTCTTGCCGTGTTCAAGCTGGGTGGAATAGCGCATGGGGATTCTTTTCTTTGTTAGTGTGAGGTGGTATGGGCGGCCCAGCCGCGCACGGCGTCGTGCGAGGCGCGCAGCATGGCGTCGACGCTGGCCGGTATCGGCCGCTCCTGGGTCAGGTAAGGTTTGACGACGGCCACGGGCGCATCGATCAGCACGAATTTGAGCAGCATGTGATCGAGGTCAAGCTCCGCGGTGGCGGGCATGGCTTCGGCACAGCGGACAAAGCAGGCGTCGAGCGCGGCCTGCTCCTCTTCCACGGCGGCCAGCAATTCCTCGCTGAGGCCACTGTTGAAATCGGGGCTGTCCGCGCATTGCAGCAGGAAGCGCGCATATACGGGCTTGCGCCGGCACCAGTCCAGCAAGCCGTGCACGCCGGCCCAGGTGTCGCCGCCGATCCAGCGGCTGGCCACTTCCTCGCGGAAGTCGCTTTTCACGCGCAGCCACGCGCGCGCCAGGATGGCGTTGCGCGAATCGAAGCGGTGATACACGGAGCCGATAGGCGCACCGGCCTTGACGGCGATGGCGGCCATCGAGACGGCGCCCACGCCGCACTGGGCGGCGACGGCGATTGCGCTGTCGATGAAGTTGTTTTCGTTGAATTTAGCAAGTCTGACCATTCAAATAGAATACAGATTCTATTTGAATCCGTCAAGCGGCCCCAGATGCGCCGACAAGAGTTGCCCTGCTGCCTTACAATGGTATGCACGAACCGCCACAAGGAGAATCCGCTTGCTTACGCCCCCCTTCATCGCCTCCTCCCGCTTCGACGATCCACGCCTGGCGCTGGAACAAGTGCAAGCCATCTACCGCAGCAGCATCGAACACTTGCGCGATGCGCTGCAGCGCTTTGTCGCCGGCGAAGACATGCACGAACGTGTGCGTGCCTGCTACCCCTTCGTGCGCATCCAGACGGACACCGTGGCGCGCGCTGACTCGCCGCTGGCCTACGGTTTTGTCGCCGGCCCCGGCGTGTTTGAAACCACTTTGACGCGTCCCGACCTGTTCGGTGATTACTACCTCGACCAGTTCACCCTGCTGCTGAAAAACCATAACAGCGGCCAGAAGGTGCACCTGGAAGTGGGCGTGAGCGCCCAGCCCATCCCCGTGCATTTCTCGTTCGCCGAGCATGACCATATCGAAGGCAATATGGATGCGGGCCGCCGCCTGGCCATGCGCGACCTGTTCGACCTGCCCGACCTGTCAGCCATGGATGACGGCATCGCCAACGGCACGCATGAACCGGCACACGGCGAAGCGCAGCCGCTGTCGCTGTTCACGGGCCCGCGCGTCGATTATTCGCTGCAGCGCCTGCGCCACTACAGCGGCACGTCGCCGCAGCACTTCCAGAACTTCGTCCTGTTCACCAATTACCAGTTCTACATCGACGAATTCATCCGTCTGGGACACGCCATGATGGACCGCGCGCCCGATACGGCCGCGCCCTCGGACGACGACGGCTACATCGCCTTTGTCGAACCGGGCAACGTGGTCACGCGCCGGGTCGGCCAGACGGTCGAAAGCGAGGATGCGCTGGGCGCCGCGCCGCCGCGCCTGCCGCAGATGCCCGCCTACCACCTGCTGCGCGCAGACGGCAGCGGCATCACCATGGTCAATATCGGCGTCGGTCCCGCCAATGCGAAGACCATCACCGATCATATCGCCGTGCTGCGCCCGCACGCCTGGCTGATGCTCGGTCATTGCGCCGGCTTGCGCACCACGCAAAGCCTGGGCGACTACGTGCTGGCGCATGCCTATGTGCGCGAAGACCACGTGCTCGACGAAGACTTGCCGCTGTGGGTGCCGATCCCGCCGCTGGCGGAAATCCAGCAGGCGCTGCAAACGGCCGTGGCGGAAATCACCCAGCTGACGGGGCATGACTTGAAACACATCATGCGCACGGGGACCGTGGCCAGCACGGACAACCGCAACTGGGAACTGCTGCCGCAGCGCACGCCGGAGCGCCGCTTCAGCCAGAGCCGCGCCATCGCGCTGGACATGGAAAGCGCGACGATCGCCGCCAACGGCTTCCGTTTCCGCGTCCCCTACGGCACCCTGCTGTGCGTGAGCGACAAGCCGCTGCACGGCGAAATCAAGCTGCCGGGCATGGCCAATCACTTCTACCGCGAGCGCGTCGACCAGCATCTGCGCATCGGCATCCGCGCCGTGGAACTGCTGCGCCGCCAAGGCGTGGACCGGCTGCACAGCCGCAAATTGCGCAGTTTTGCGGAAGTGGCGTTTCAGTAACAAGCGCCTTTCCCAGCGCCAGCCGCCCCTGCCGGGCGGCTTTTTTTTGTCCTGGGGACCTACCTTTTTCGTCCCCAATATTGTCACAAAAAAACCACAGCTGTCTAGACAGGTAACCAGCAAAGACCGAACTTTCAATGATAATTTTGCCTAATGGCAAATTTAATTTATTTAACAATTTGAATTTAATACTTTCCTGCTTGCCACAAATAAAATTCATCCACCTTCATTCTGCCTCGTGCCATGCACCGGAACAAATACCCGGCAGTTCTTGACAGTCAAGATCAAAAAATGGTCTGATGAATTGCAAATTTAAAATACTAAATTTGTAAACATGGTCATTTTGAAAATACTTTCAAATAGCTAAATAAAACCCTAAGGAAACTGAAGTTTCCTAGTTGGAGGATGGACAATGATTGAAAAGAAATTAAGCAAATCCTTGCGCATGATGTTTGCCGGCACTTTGGTCATGGGCGCAGGTTTCATGCACCAGGCCGTCCAGGCGCAGGAAGCCAAGGCTGGCGAGGAAAAAGTGCAACGCGTGGTCGTCACCGGTTCCGCCATCAAGCGCGTGGATGCGGAGACCGCCGCACCGGTGGAAATCTACAGCAAGAAAGATATCGATCGCACGGGCGCCACCAGCGTCGCTGAACTGGTGCGCAACCTGGCTTCCATCGACATCAATGACCAGGGCGAACTGAGCGCCAGCTCGCCTTCCGGTTCCGGCACCACCAACATCAAGATGCGCGGCTTGAGCGAACGCAACGTGCTGATCCTGTTGAACGGCCGCCGCCTGCCGACCAATGCGCTGGCTGACGGTTCGGGCGCGGGCGCCGCAGTCGACGTCAACGCTATCCCGCTGAGCGCGCTGGAACGCATTGAAATCCTGAAGGACGGCGGTTCGGCCATTTATGGCGCCGATGCCGTTGCCGGCGTGATGAACTTCATCACCAAAAAGAATTACCAGGGCCTGGAAGCGAAGACCAGCTACGGTCAAAGCTCGCGCTCGGACGCCAAGGAAAAGACGGCCAACCTCGTGTACGGCTATGGCGACTATGACGAACAGGGCTTCAACGTGCTGGCCACGGTCGACGTGTTCAAGCGCGACCCGATCTACCGCAAAGACCGCGACCTGACCAGTTCGGCCGACTTCCGCCGCTTTGGCGGTCCGGATGGCCGTAGCGGCTACCATCCTAGCGGCAACATTGCCGGCGGCGGCACCCTCGTGCCTTGCCCGGCGAGCGATGTAAGCCCGGACGGTTGCCTGTTTGACGTCAACAAGACCTTGCTGACCTCGACCAATGGCGCCGACCGCGCCAGCGGCATGCTGATCGGCAGCCTGAAAATCAGCGACAGCATCCGCGCGTTCGCGGAATTTACCTATTCAGAAAGCAAGGACGACTTTTCATCCCAGCCTGCGCCCGGAAAATTCAAGGTCGGCAACCAGACCGTTTCTGGCCGCTTCATGCAAATGGGCCCGCGCCAGACCAATCGCAAAGGCACGATGACCCAGTTCTCGACGGGCCTGGAAGGCACGACGCGCGGCATCGACTGGGACGTCGCCATCGGCAAGGGCGTCAGCAAGGCCACCAACCGCGATTCGAACTATGCGCAGTCGGAGCTGTTCAACGAAGCGATCGCCAATGGCACGATCGACCCGACCCGCACCGACAATCCGCAGGCCGCCGTCGACAAGATCCGCCTCACGCCTACGCGCGCCGGCAAGTCGGAACTGACCTTCTTCAATGCCAAGGCATCTGCACCGATCATGGACCTGGCAGGCGGTGCGATGGCTTACGCCGTCGGCGTGTCCTACAACAAGGAAACGCTGAGCGACCAGCCCGACCAGAACCAGATCGATAACCTGGTCTTCGGCAGCATCCAGCAGGCTGCCGTGAAGGCGGACCGCAATTCCAAGGGTATCTTCGGCGAACTGTCGATCCCCTTCCTGAAAAACGTCGAAGCGCAAGTGGCCGTGCGCTATGACGACATCTCGAATGTCGGCAGCAAGACCAGCCCGAAACTGGCCTTGCGCTACCAGCCGCTGAACAACCTGATGTTCCGCGGTTCGTATGCGGGCAGCTACCTGGCGCCATCGCTGAAGCAGATGTTCGGCGGCGTCGATGCGGGCGCCTACACGACCAGCGACGAGGATATCTGCAAAGCCTTCCCTTCGATCGCCGGCAATTGCAAAAACTTCGCCTACTACCAGGTTTCCGGCTCCAACAAGGACTTGAAACCTGAAACAGGCAAGACCTACAACCTGGGCGTGGTGTTCTCGCCAGTAAACTCGCTGACGGCCAGCATCGACTTCTTCAAAATTAACAAAAAGAACGAGATTGGCACCTTGACGGAAACCAAGGCGATCGCATTGGGCAACGTGGAAATCAAGAATGGCGACGCGCGCATCCTGCTGAACAACCAGAATCTGGCCACTACCGAAGTGCGCGGTTTCGATACGGACCTGCGCTACACGTCGCCGCAAACGATGTTCGGCAAGTTCACGCTGCGTAATGCATCCACCATCTACACCCGCATGGATACCCAGGACACGGCGACGGATCCAGAACAAAGCACGATGAAGACGTTCATGAATCCGAAGTACCGCAACACGTTCACTGCCAGCCTGGAAAAGGACAATATGTCCGGCACCCTGGTCATCCGCACGACGGGCGACATGATCGACTCGGACTTGCGCCGCGACGAAATCAAGCCGGGCACGCGCACGATTCCTTCGCACACGGAAGTGGATCTGACGGGCCAGTACGTGGCGATGCAAAACCTGACCTTCACGGCCGGCATCAAGAACCTGTTCGACAAAATGCCACCGTTTAGCGCGATGGGCGCCGGCAACCAGTACGGCACCCTGGGCTTTGCCCAGCTGTACAACGTGCGCGGCCGTTACTTCTACATCGGCGCAGGCTACAAGTTCATGTAATGCAGCGCAATCCCCGGTGGCCTGAAATGGCTGCCGGTACCGCCCCCGAAAGCCGCACTCCTGTGCGGCTTTTTTCATGCCCGGCAGACGAAAAAAAACCGCTGCAGGCAGCGGTTTTCAGGCAAGTCCAACGCTTACAGGAAGCGGTCGAGTATCTTGCGCGTCGTCTTGTCGATATTGAACATGTCGCGTATCAAAAAGTGGATGCCGTGGTTATCGGCGATCAGCAGCGACGTGGCGCCGATGCGGCGGATGTCTTCCTCGCCTTTCAGCACGAACTGCGTCTCGCCCCGGTCCGTATCGACATACCAGGTGCAGGGCGTGGCAAAGCTGGAAACGCTTTTCACGCGCGCGATCTCGGGCATGAATTCGCGCCCTTCCAGCTCTTCCTGCAGCAGGCTGCGCGCCGGTTCCGGCAAGGCGTCGATGCGGTCGATCCATGCCACTTCCTTGCCATTGCCCAGCACCAGCGAAATGCCTTCGTCCGGCGACTGGATGGGGAAGGCGCGTACGGGCGCCACGCCCTCAAAGACCTGGCCGTCCGCGTCCGTCATCACCAGCTTGCCGAAGGTGTCGCGGCTTAATGTAAAATTTGTACTGGCCATGCTTATTCCTTGTCATCCAGGGCGAGTTCGTTGTTGCGCGCCTGTGCTTCGTAGAGGCGGAAATAGGCGCCCTCTTTCGCCATCAGTTCATCGTGACTGCCCACTTCGACGACCTGGCCGCGGTCCAGCACCACCAGGCGGTCGGCGCGGTGCAGGGTCGACAGCCTGTGCGCGATGGCGATCGTCGTGCGGCCCTGCACCAGGTTGTCCAGCGCCTTTTGAATCTCTTTTTCCGTTTCCGAATCGACCGACGATGTCGCTTCATCCATGATCAGGATGCGCGGGTCGATCAGCAGGGCGCGGGCGATCGAGATGCGCTGGCGCTCGCCGCCGGACAATCCCTGGCCACGCTCGCCCACCATCGAATCGTAGCCTTGCGGCAGGCGCAGGATGAATTCGTGGGCATGCGCGGCGCGCGCAGCGGCGATGATGTCCTGGCGCGTCGCGTGCGGCTTGCCGTAGGCGATATTTTCCGCGATGGTGCCGAAGAACAGGAACGGCTCCTGCAGCACCAGGCCAATGTTGCGGCGGTAGTCGGACACGGCGAACGAGCGGATGTCGACACCGTCGAGCAGAATCGCGCCTTCCGACACGTCGTAGAAACGGCAGATCAGGTTGACCAGGGTGCTCTTGCCCGAACCGCTGTGGCCCACGAGGCCGATCATCTCGCCCGCCTTGATGTTCAGGGTAATGCCGCGGTTGACGGCGCGGTTGCCATAGCGGAAACCGACTTCGCGCAGGTCGATGCGTCCTTCGATCTTGTCCAGTTTCACCGGTTGCGCCGGTTCCGGCACGCTGGACACGTGGTCGAGGATGTCGAAGATGCGCTTGGCGGCCGACGCCGATTTCTGCGTCACGGAGACGATGCGGCTCATCGAGTCGAGGCGGCCATAGAAACGCGTGCTGTAGGCGATGAAGGCGGTCAGCACGCCGACGGTGATTTCGCCGCGCGACAGTTGCCAGATGCCGAAGCACCAGATGACCAGCAAGCCCATCTCCGTCAGGAACGATACGGTGGGCGAGAACAGCGACCAGACCTTGTTCAATTTGTCGTTGACAGCCAGGTTGTGCGCGTTGGCGTCGCGGAAGCGGGCCGCTTCGCGTTTTTCCTGCGCAAACGCCTTCACCACGCGGATGCCGGGAATCGTATCGGCCAGCACGTTGGTCACTTCGCTCCACACGCGGTCGATCTTTTCAAAGCCCGTACGCAAGCGGTCGCGCACCAGGTGGATCATCCAGGCGATGAAGGGCAGCGGCGCCAGGGTCATGATGGCCAGCCATGGATTCATCGACCACAAAATGACGCCCGTCATGATGATCATCAGTACGTCGGAAGCGAAATCGAGCAAATGCAGTGACAGGAAGACACAGATGCGGTCGCTGCCGCTGCCGATACGCGCCATCAGGTCGCCCGTGCGCTTGCCGCCGAAAAATTCCAGTGACAGTTTCATCAGGTGTTCATACGTGGCCGAGCGCAAGTCGGCGCCCATGCGTTCGGACACCAGGGCCAGCACATAGGTCTTGCCCCAGCCCAGCAGCCAGGCCAGCAGGGCCGAACCGAGCAAGCCGCTCATGTAATACACGACCAGCCATGGGTCGATATGCTTGCCGTTCTGATACGGGATCAGCACATTGTCCATCAGCGGCGCCGTCAGATACGGTGGAATCATGTGCGCGGCCGTACTCAGCAGCATCAGCATGAAGCCCAGGGCCAGCTGGCCACGGTAGGGATGGGCGAAGCGCCACAGGCGGAACAGGGTCCAGGTCGATGGCGGCGTGTGCAGCACCTTGGCGCAGATCGGGCATTCTTCCTGCTCCGGCTCCAAAGGCGCCTTGCAGCTGGGGCAGACTTCCTGCTCCGCTTCCAGCACGGGCTGGCCCGTCAGGTGGCTGTCGAGGCGCTCGACGAACTGTTCCAGCACGCGGATCGCATGCAAGTTCTGGCCCAAAGTGAAGCGCCACGACGCCAGGCGGCCGTGGTCGTCGAACAATTCCAGGTGGCCGACGCCGGCGTGGTCATGGTGCGTCAGGCGCAATCCGTGGCGGAAAGACCAACTTTTCCAGGTGGTATCGCCCGGCGAACGGGCCAGCAAACGCTTCTCGGTGACAACTATTATGCCTTTTGTGAAACGTAATCGCGCATCGAGGTCAACCTCAACGCTACTTAAAACGTTCTCCCCTGGAGAAAGGTTGCTCTCCACTTCCGCCAGCCAGTGTTCCGGCAGCGATGTGAGGGGAATAGTTGTTGCAGGAACACTCAGTTCAGTTGTCATCGTAAAGCATACTCCGGCTCGAGGCCAAGCCCTTCAGGGCGGGATTTGGGGGATGGGGCAGACGCCCGATCAATGTTTGTGTACTGCGCGATGGCGAGGTGAATGCACCAGTGGCAATTTCCTGTATTGTATCGAATGGATGCCTGCCGGTAAGGAATGATGGCAAAACGGCGCAAAAAAATCAGCGTCCGTCGTACAGGAGCAAGTATACAACAGCCCGCTGTTGCGCAAATGCTCCAGCTTGGCCCAGAGTCGGTATCTTTATAACAAGTACGGCAACAATTAGTAACAATTAGAATGACAACACCAGCAGAATAAGGGCAGCAAACGCGACAAGAGGCCGCTAAAAGTGGCACACTGCGCATACCCGGGATAAAGAACCAAGCAAGAGCCTGAAAAGACTCTGTAGAGCCAACATAAAGTATCTGGCGCCCAGACGCCTGGCTTGTTATCAAGAAACCACTTACATGATCAAGAAGAAGAACATCGAATTTGCCCGCGTCACCCACTTGCGCGGCCCCAACATCTGGACTTACCGCCCGGTGATTGAAGCCTGGGTCGACATCGGCGAACTGGAAGACTATCCATCCAATACCCTGCCCGGCCTGTATGAACGCCTGGTGGCGTGGCTGCCCGGCATGATCGAGCACCGCTGCGGCGTGGGCGAACGTGGCGGCTTTTTCGAGCGCTTGCGCGAAGGCACGTGGGCGGCCCACATCCTCGAGCACGTGGTGCTGGAGCTGCAAAACCTGGCAGGCATGCGCACGGGCTTCGGCCAGACGCGCTCGACCAGCCAGCGCGGCGTCTACAAGATGGCCTTCCGCACGCGTGAAGAGCACGTGGGCCGCGCCGCTTTGGCCGCCGCGCGCGAACTGCTGATGGCCGCCATCAACGATGAAGCCTACGACCTGGAAGCGACACTGGCGCCCCTGCGCGACATGGTCGACGCGCGCTGCCTGGGCCCGAGTACGGCCAGCATCGTCGATGCGGCCACCGAGCGCCGCATCCCTTCGCTGCGTCTGAACGACGGCAACCTGGTGCAGCTGGGCCACGGCGCCGCGCAGCGCCGCATCTGGACGGCCGAAACGGACCGCACCAGCGCGATCGCCGAAGGCATCGCCAGCGACAAGGATCTGACCAAATTCCTGCTCAAATCGTGCGGCGTGCGCGTCCCTGAAGGCAGCCTGGTGCGCAGCGCCGAAGCGGCCTGGGAAGAAGCGCAAGACATCGGCGTGCCCGTCGTCGTCAAACCGTATGACGGCAATCATGGCCGCGGCGTGTCACTGAACCTGATGACGGAAAGCGACGTGAAGGCCGCCTATGCACTGGCCGCGCGCAAGGGCGACAGCTCGGCCGTGCTGGTGGAAAGCTTCATCACGGGCGACGAACACCGCCTGCTCGTCGTCGGCAACAAGCTGATCGCGGCCGCCAAGGGCGAGTCGCTGTGGGTCGACGGCGACGGCGTCTCGACCGTGCTGGAACTGGTGAACACGCAGATCAATACCGACCCGCGCCGCGGCGAAGGCGAAGACTTCCCGCTGGGCACCGTCAAGCCGCACGAATCGGGCGAAATCGTACTGGAACTGCAGCGCCAGGGCATGACCGCCCTGTCCGTGCCGCAGGCGGGCCAGAAGGTGCTGATCCAGCCGAACGGCAACGTGGCCATCGACGTCACGGACGACGTGCATCCGTCCGTCGTGCATGCGGCCCTGCTGGCCGCGCGCGTGGTCGGCCTCGATATCGCCGGCATCGACCTGGTCACCACCGACATCACGCGTCCGCTGGAAGAACAGCGCGGCGCCATCATCGAAGTCAATGCCAGCCCTGGCCTGCTGGCGCACATCAAGCCGGGCGTGGGCCAGCCCCGCCCTGTCGGCGCGGCCATCGTCGACCACCTGTTCGCGCCCGAGGAAACGGGCCGCATTCCGCTGATCGGCGTGACGGGCACGCGCGGCGCCAGCCTGATCGTGCGCATGCTGTGCAAGCTGCTCAACCTGTCGGGCCTGCACACGGGCGCCGTCTGCAGCGAAGGCATGTATCTGGACCAGCGCCGTGTCGTCAGCAGCGATTGCGTGAACTGGGACGCGGGCCAGCGTTTGCTGCTCAACCGCACCGTGCAGACGGCCCTGTTCGAGAGCAATCCGCGCATGATCCTGGCCGAAGGCCTGGCCTACGACAAATGCCAGATCGGCGTCGTCACGGACATGGGCAGCCTCGATAGCGTCAAGGATTTCGACGTGCTGGATGAAGCGGGCCTGTACAAGGCCGTGCGCAGCCAGGTCGACGTGGTGGTGCCGACGGGCGTGGCCGTGCTCAACGCCGCCAACGCGCACGTGCTGGAACTGGCCGAACTGTGCGACGGCACGGTGACCCTGTATGCGCAGGATGGCGGCTTGCCAGCCATCGCGGCGCAACTGGCCGCCGGCCAGCGCGCCGTATTCGTGCGCGGCAACCACATCGTGCTGGCCGAAGGCGGCATCGAAACGGTGTTGCTGTGCCTGGACTTGCTGAAACCGGCCACGGCCGGCAATGTCGACAGCGTGCTGGCCGTCGCAGCCGCCGCCTGGGCCTTGAACCTGCCCGTCGATTTGATTTGCGCTGGCCTGCGCACTTTTGACGCGGCCCCTGGCTGCATCGGCAACTAAGGCAAAGCAGCACTCAAGCCCGGCCAGGACGGCCGGGCCCACAAGAACACAACAGGATTACGGTTTAATTATGGAAGTATCTCGCGTACGGGCCTTGCGTGGCCCTAACCTCTGGAGCCACGACACCGCCGTGGAAGCCATTGTTTCCTGCACCACGCAGGAACTCGACATCGCCCAGCTGCCCGGCTTCGAAGCCCGCCTGCGCGCACTCTTTCCGCAACTGAGCCCGCTGCAACCGCTGGGCAACTACAACGCCGCGCCGATGGCGCAGGTGCTGGAACTGGCGGCGCTGGGCCTGCAGGCGCAAGCGGGCTGCCCCGTCACCTTCAGCCGCACCACGCCGACCCTGGAAACGGGCATTTTCCAGGTCGTCGTCGAATACTCGGAAGAAGCCGTCGGCCGCCTGGCCCTGGAACTGGCGCAGCAGCTGTGCCGCGCCGCGCTCAACGATGCGCCGTTCGACCTGGCCGGCGCCCTGCACCAGTTGCAGGAGCTCGATGAAGACGTACGTCTCGGTCCATCGACGGGCGCCATCGTCAACGCCGCCGTGGCCCGCAACATCCCGTTCCGCCGCCTGACCGAAGGCAGCCTGGTGACGTTCGGCTGGGGCAGCAAGCAGCGCAAGATCCAGGCCGCCGAAATGGACGGCACCAGCGCGATTGCCGAAGCCATCGCACAGGACAAGGAACTGACCAAGAAGCTGCTGGACTCGGCCGGCGTGCCCGTGCCGCAAGGCCGCGTCGCCGTCGATGCGGACGATGCCTGGGCCGCCGCCTGCGAGATCGGCCTGCCCGTCGTCGTGAAACCGAAGGATGGCAACCAGGGCAAGGGCGTCACCGTCAACGTCACCACGCGCGAACAGCTGACGGCCGGCTTCCTCGCGGCGCAGGAATTCCGCGACGATATCCTCGTCGAACGCTATCTGCCGGGCCACGATTTCCGCTTGCTCGTCATCGGCAACAAGATGGTGGCGGCGGCCCGCCGCGACCCGCCGCAAGTGGTGGGCGACGGCCAGCACACGGTGCGCGAACTGGTCGACCAGGTCAACCTGGACCCGCGCCGCGGCAGCGGCCACGCCACCTCGCTGACGAAGATCCGCTTCGACGACATCGCCCTGGCCAGCCTGGCCAAGCAGGGCTATGTGGCCGACTCCGTGCCGCCGGTCGGCCAGCGCGTCATCCTGCGCAATAACGCCAACCTATCGACGGGCGGCTCGGCCACCGACGTCACCGTCGACGTGCACCCGGAAGTGGCGGCGCGCGCCGTCGCGGCCGCGCACATGGTGGGCCTCGATATCTGCGGCGTGGACGTGGTCTCCGACAGCATTCTGAAACCGCTGGAAGAACAAAACGCCGGCATCGTCGAAGTGAATGCCGCGCCTGGCCTGCGCATGCACCTGGCGCCATCGTTCGGCAAGCCGCGCCCAGTGGGCGAAGCCATCATCGCCGCCATGTTCGCCGAGGGCGACGACGGCCGCATTCCCGTCGTTGCCGTCACCGGCACCAACGGCAAGACCACCACCGTGCGCCTGATCGCCCACCTGCTGACGGCTTCCGGCCTGCGCACGGGCATGACCAACACGGATGGCGTGTACATCGAAGGACGCCAGATCGACAGCGGCGACTGCAGCGGCCCGCGCAGCGCGCGCAACGTGCTGCTGCACCCGGACGTGGACGCAGCCGTGTTCGAAACGGCGCGCGGCGGCATGCTGCGCGAAGGCCTGGCTTTCGACCGCTGCCAGGTCGCCGTCGTCACCAACATCGGCGCGGGCGACCACCTGGGCCTGAACTACATCACCACCGTGGAAGACCTCGCGGTCCTGAAGCGCGTGATCGTGCAGAACGTGGCCGACAGCGGCGTGGCCGTGCTGAATGCCACCGATCCTGCCGTGGCCCGCATGGCCAAGAATTGCAGCGGCACGGTGACCTTCTTCGCCGCCGACAAGACCCATCCCGTGATGGCCACGCACCGCGCGCAGGGCAACCGCGTCGTGTATGTGGAAGACGGCAAGCTGGTCGCGGCGCAAGGCAAGGAACGCCACGAAATCGCCCTGTCGCAGGTGCCGATCACGCGCAACGGCGCCATCGGCTTCCAGGTCGACAACGTCATGGCGTCGCTGGCCGCCGCCTGGGCCGTGGGCCTGGACTGGAAAACCATCGCGCTGGGCCTGAAAACCTTTGCCAATGAAGCCGACAATGCGCCGGGCCGCTTCAACGTGTTCGACTACAAGGGCGCCACCCTGATCGCCGACTACGGCCACAATCCGGACGCCATCCTGGCGCTGGTGCAGGCCGTGGAAAGCATGCCGGCCAAGCGCCGCTCGGTGGTCATCAGCGGCGCCGGCGACCGCCGCGACGAAGACATCCGCCAGCAGACGGAAATCCTCGGCGCCGCCTTCGACGACGTGCTGCTGTACCAGGATCAATGCCAGCGCGGCCGCGCCGACGGCGAAGTCGTGGCATTGCTGCGCCAGGGCTTGAACGGCGCCAAGCGCACCAGCCATATCGATGAAATCAACGGCGAATTCGTCGCCATCGACAAGGCCCTGGCGCGCCTCGGCGAAGGCGATCTGTGCCTGATCCTGATCGACCAGGTGGAAGAAGCGCTGGCGCACATCGCCAAGCGCGTGGCCGAAGCGTAAACGCAGCCTGAGGGCATATGAGGGCGGCCTGCGGGCCGCCCTTTTTCATCCCGACGCCTCAGTCGGCGCCGGCTTTCCCGATCGCCTGCGCGGCCAGCGCGCCGGCCCGCATCTCGCTGGCAAACAGCGTCGCCGCATGCGCGATGGCGCGGGTGGCACGCGCGAGGAAATGCGTCCAGTGCTGCTGTTCGAGCAGCAGCATCTCGATGCAGAACCATACCTGACCGCGCTGCACATGGCCTTTCACCAGCTTGATGCGGCGGTTGACTTCATCGAGCGCGGCACGCACGCGCAGCAACTCTTCCGGCGTATCGATGGTCCACACATTCGGCAACAGCAGTTTCCCAAATTGCGCGTCATCGGCGTCAAAGCACAGGACATAGCCCATGCCTTCGAAACGGAAGACGATATCGCCATCGCTGTCGATCTGCGCCTGATATCCGTCCGCTTGCAAGTGCCGCAGCAACGGTTCGGTGATAGTGGATGCCAACATGGTGCTTCCTTTCATTGAGTGGGATGGCGACGCCCCATCTGGTGCCGCTGCATCGCTACCTCAACGCCGTCACCGGCAAAAAATACAAAACTATTTTCGCCACGTGTGGAGAGCGGGCAAGGCCGGCAGGTGCATGAATGCGGCAGGGATACCGGAATTGATATGGACATCGCAAAAGAAGTCATTTGTGGCGCAAAGTCATTCGCCCCTACCATGCTTCCTGAGCCAGTTCCAGCTCTGGCGGCGACTGCCGCAGCGTTCTCAACATAACTAAAATACAGGTGGAGACAAGATGATGCAATCGATGGCAACGGGCACCCGCACGCCCCGACAAAATACACGCTTGACCTTGAAGGCGACGGTGGCCGCCCTGACCGGCGCAGGCCTGCTGAGCAGCGCCTCCGTCTGGGCGCAACAGGCGCCCGCCGTGGAAACGCCAGTGGAAGAAACGGTACCAGCGGCGGCAGCCCCGGCCGACAATGGCGGCATCGCCGTCGTCGCCGTCACGGGCGTGCGCAGGGCGGCACAGAGCGCACAGACGATCAAGAAAAACAACGACCAGGTGGTCGACTCCATCGTCGCCGATGAAATCGGCAAATTCCCCGACAAGAACGTGGCTGAAATCCTCGGCCGCGTGACGGGCGTGCAGGTCCGCCGCGAAGGCGGCGAAGCAGGTACCGTCATCATCCGCGGCTTGCCTGGCGTGGTGACCCTGCTCAACGGCCGCGAAATGTTCACCTCCGTGGGCCGCAGCCTGTACCTGGCCGACATTCCGACGGCCATGCTGCAGCGCGTGGACGTGTACAAATCGCAGGGCGCCGACATGGTTGAAGGCGGCACGGCCGGCGTGATCGACGTACGCACCAACCGCCCGTTCGACTTCAAGGGTTTTACGGCATCGGGCAACGTGCGCGCCGAACACCGCGACAAGTCCGGCTCGACGGACCCGAACGTCAGCGGCATGGTCTCGAACCGCTGGAAGACCCAATACGGCGAATTCGGCGCCCTGCTCGGCCTGTCCTACCAGCGCGGCAGATACTATGACGAGACGATCTGGAACGCCGAACCCGTCAAGCGCCAGGAAGCGGGCAACATCACGGGTCCCGATTCCGTCGGCATGATCCCGACCGTGGGCGACCGCAAGCGCTACGCGGCCAACGCCGCCTTCCAGTGGCGCCCGAACTCGCAGGTGGAAGTGTATGCGGAAGGCATGTCAACCCTGATCAAGCACGCGTTCGACAGCCAGTTCTTCGTCGGTTCGCTGCCGTGGGGCCAGAACCCGGACATCACCCTGATCCCCGGCACCAATCAGGCGGCCACGGTGGGCAAGATCGACGGCCCATGGTCGCCGTTCACGCTGGGCTCGACCCAGGCGCGGCGCGACCGCTCGATCGGTTCGCAAGGCGCCATCGGCGCGCGCTGGGACATCACGCCGCAACTGCGCGCCACGACGGAGCTGGCGCGCACGGTCAGCAACTTCGAGCGCGAATTTCCCATCCTCGATTTCCTCGCCCATCCGACCAGCATCATCGGCAGCACGAACGTGAACGGCGGCGCGCAGATCAGCTACCCCGGCTACAACATGCTCGATCCGAAGAACTACACCTTGCTCGGTTTCTACGACAATCACAGCCACGACGAAGGCAGCTCGACCGACTGGCGCGGCGACGTCACCTACGACATGGACAGCACGGGCTTCTTCCGCGAATTTTCGGGCGGCGTGCGCCTGGCCAAGCGCAAGGCCGAATCGATCCGCGAAAAGAATGGCCAGGGCGGGCTGACGTCGATCATGACCGCGGACGCGATTCCCGGCCTGGCCTGCGCCTCGCACGAGAACACGGGCAACTTCGGCCTGCAAAGCTGGCTCACGCCGTGCCGCGACTTCATGCTCAACAACACGGCCGCGCTGCGCCAGCTGTTTACGGGCAGCAGCGAACGCAGCCCCGACGATCCGATGACCCACTACAAGGATGTGGAAAAAACCAACGCCGTCTACGGCAAGGCGCGCATCGGCTTTGACCTGGCGAAAGTACCGGTCGATGGCACCCTGGGTGTGCGCGTGGTGCAGACCAAGCAGGACTTGCAAGGCAATTCCTCGCAAAACGGCATCGTCACGCCCGTGCGCGTCAAAACCTCGGATACGGACGTGCTGCCCAGCATGACCTTGAAAGCCATGCTGCGCCAGGACCTGATCGCCCGCATGACGGCCGGCAAGGCCGTGCAGCGCCCGAACTTCGCCGACTTCAACCCCGGCGTGAGCCTGGGCCAGAGTCTGGAGATGGTGCGTCCGACGGGCAGCGGCGGCAATCCCGACCTCAAACCCGTGGAAGGCAAGAACCTCGACGTGGCGCTGGAATGGTATTTCGCGCAGACGGGTTCCGTCACGGCCACCGTGTTCCGCCACAACTTCAAGAACTACATCCTGTCGGGGTCGGCCAAGGAAACGTATGGCGGCATCGAGTACGACATCACGCGTCCGCGCAACACCTCGAAGGGCCATCTGCAAGGCCTGGAAATGGCGTACCAGCAGTTCTACGACAAGCTGCCAGGCTGGATGAGCGGCCTGGGCCTGCAGGCGAACGCCACCTACATGACGGGCGAACTGGAAGAATTGAATGGCAGCGTGCACCCGTTCACGGGCATGTCGAAGTGGTCGGCCAATATCGTCGGCCTGTACGAACAGGGACCGTGGTCGGCGCGCCTGGCCTACAGCTGGCGCGACAAATACGTCGACGACTACAACTACCGCGGCAAGGGCATCCACCTGACCGTGGCGCCCACCAAAACCCTGGACGCGTCGGTATCGTACAAGCTCAACCCGAACACCACGGTGACCCTGGACGCGAACAACCTGCTCGACTCGACCTATCGCGACTACCACGACACGCCGGACTATGTGCGCGACGTGCGGCGCTATGACAAGGTCGTGGGTTTATCCGTACGCTGGAGCTTGTGATGGACACCTGACCAAACCGGCTGCGCGGCGCGCTTTGCGGCCGGCGATGCTCACGGCACTACAGTGCCGCTGCGCTTCTCGGCCACAAATCACTGCCGCTCGCGATGGTTTTGTCAGGCGTCGAAACGTCGTTGGAATACATGTCTTCTTCCTTGAGGAGTTTCAGCGCCAGCCGGTGACGGTTGGCGTTTTTTTGCCTTGTGGAATCTATCCGACACAGGAATTGATTTAACGCAAAGTGGCGGCGCCGGGGCGCTTTTATGCTGGCAGTCTGACCATCGAACCCGGCGGGGATAGCATGCGCGATGCACGGCACGTCGACACACAGTTATTTCAACCCGACATCCCGGTGCGGCTCGACATGCGCACGGCGGCGCTGGTGGAGCATGCGCTGGCCTTGCAGGAAATGGCCGGCACGGGCGCCGCCGCCCTGTTTTTGCACTGCCACGACGTGCCGCTGCCCACGGCCTTGCGCGTGCTGACGGCGGGACCGCACCGCAAACCGGCCGGGCCGCACCTGTTTGCCCGGCTGCGTCCACGCACGGCGGCCCGGGCGCAAGGCACATCGCTACCGATGCGCTGACGAATCCTGTACCATCGCCGCAACCTATTCAATGAGGCACGGCGATGCAGGCAGCGACACCCCACGATTCCTATGCGGCACTGATGGACCTGATCAAGGCGCGGCATGCGGAACTGAGCCCGCAATTCCAGGCCGGCGCCCGCTACCTGGCCGACCATCCGGATGAAGTGGCCGTCTCGTCGATGCGCAGCATCGCCGCGCGCGCGCAAGTGCAGTCGGCCGCCCTCGTGCGCCTGGCGCAGCAGCTGGGCTTTGCCGGCTGGCCCGAACTGAAAGCCATCTTTGTCGAACGCCTGCGCGCGGGACCGGCCGGTTATGCGGCAAAAGCGGGTGCGCTGGCCGGCAAGGACGGCAATCTGGTCACCGAAGTGTTCACGGTGCAGCAGCGCAACCTGGCCGCCACGGAAAGCGCCAACCATGCCGCCCTGGATGCGGCCGCCAACCTGCTGCAGACGGCGCCCCGCGTGCACGTGGCCGGCTTTCGCGCCGCCCACCCGATCGCCTACACCCTGCATTATCTGTACCGGCTGCTGCGCCCCAGCGTGCAACTGCTGAGCGGCCAGGGCGGCACCCTGGAAATGGACTTGCGCGCCCTGCAGGCGGGCGAAGCCGTCGTCGTCGTCAGCTTCGCGCCGTATTCGAGCGAAGCGCTGCTGGTGGCGCAGGCGGCGCGGATGGCCGGCTGCCAGGTGGTCGCCATCAGCGACAGCGCCATGTCGCCGCTGGCCCTGCAGTCCGACGCCAGCATCGTCATCGCCGTCGACAGCCCCTCGTTCTTCCCTTCCATCGTGGCCGGCGTCGCGGCCGTGGAAAGCCTGGTGGAACTGCTGGTGGCGCGCGCGGGGCCCGATGCCGTGCACGCCATCGGCGCGGCGGAAAGCCAGCTGCGGGCGCTGGGCGCCTACGCAAAAACATCAAATGATGTAAATTAAAAACAAACACATCAATCGTTGCAATGTCGCGCAACGCCTCCTATAATCGACCATCCCACTTGCCGATAAGAAAGCGATGCCATGAGCCATGTCTTCCACCGCAGCTTGACCGCCAGCTATCCCGTCGCCGTGGGCGGCGATGGTCCTTACCTGATCGATGCCGATGGCAAGCGCTACCTGGACGCCTGCGGCGGCGCGGCCGTCTCCTGCCTCGGTCATTCGGATGCGGCCGTGATCGCCGCCGTGCAGCAGCAGATTGCCACGCTGGCGTACGCGCACAGCTCGTTTTTCACCAGCGAACCGATGGAGCAGCTGGCCAATTTCCTCGTCGCCCGGGCACCAGCCGGCATCGACAGCGTCTATTTCGTCTCGGGCGGTTCGGAAGCGGTGGAAAGCGCGCTCAAGCTGGCGCGCCAGTATTTCGTGGAACGGGGCCAGCCGCAGCGCCGCCACGTCATCGCACGCCGCCAGAGCTACCACGGCAACACCTTGGGCGCGCTGGCCACGGGCGGCAACGCCTGGCGCCGCCAGCAGTTCGAACCGCTGCTGATCGGCGTGACCCACGTTTCACCGTGCTACGCCTGGCGCGACCAGCAGGCGCATGAAACGGATGGCGACTACGTGGCGCGCCTGGGCCAGGAACTGGAAGACAATATCGCCGCACTGGGCGCGGACAACATCATGGCCTTCATCGCCGAACCCGTCGTCGGCGCCACGGCCGGCGCCCTGCCCGCCGTGGCCGGCTACTTTGCGCGCATGCGCGACATCTGCCAGCGCCACGGCATCCTGCTGATCCTCGACGAAGTCATGTGCGGCATGGGCCGCACGGGCAGCCTGTTCGCCTGCGAGCAGGAAGGCATCACGGCCGACCTGGTCTGCATCGCCAAGGGCCTCGGCGCCGGCTACCAGCCCATCGGCGCCGTGATGGTATCGACAAATATCCGCGATACCATCCGCGCCGGCACGGGCTTCTTCCAGCACGGCCACACCTATATCGGCCATGCCACGGCCTGCGCCGCCGCCCTGGCCGTGCAGCGACAGATCGAGGAGCGCGATTTACTGGCCAACGTGCGCGCCATGGGCGGCTTGCTGCAAGAGCGGCTGCACCAGCGTTTCGATAGCCACGCGCACGTGGGCGACATCCGCGGCCGCGGCCTGTTCTTGGGACTGGAACTGGTGCGGGACCGCAATACCAAACAGCCGTTCGACCCGGCCCGCCGCCTGCACGCGCGCATCAAGGCGCAAGCCATGCAAGCCGGACTGATGTGCTATCCCATGGGCGGCACCATCGACGGCCTGCACGGCGACCACATCCTGCTGGCGCCGCCCTACATCATCGACGCCAGCCACGTCGATGAGATCGTCGACAAGCTGGGCACGGCCATCGATGCCTGTGTGGCGTAACCGCGCATGCCTGCGGCAGAAATGCGCAAAGGCGACTGCCAGCAGTTTCTGTTCACTCCTTGCCAATATTAATTGACTTATTTTAAACAATCGTTTTAAATCAGGAAGTTACTCAAAATCAATCATCTTGGGCATTCAATCATCGCATTACCCCTTTTCGATGCTTGACGCCCGTGTTGATGCACTCTGAAGCCAAGGTATATGGAACTGCTCGACTCCCTGCGTCAGCCCCCACTGCAAGACGACACGATCAGCGGGCACTATGAAGTGCGCCGCTTGCTGGGCGAAGGCGGTTTCGGCCATGTATTCGAAGCGTGGGATGCCAAGCTGTGCCGTAGCGTGGCGCTGAAGCGCCTGAAACCGCAAGCCGACGTGCTGCATCCGGAAAAACTGATCAATGAAGCGCGCCTGGCCGCTTCGCTCAAGCATGCGGCCTTCGTGCGCATCTTCGCCATCGAAGGCCAGGGCACTGGCCAGTCCATCGTCATGGAACTGGTCGAAGGCCAGACCCTGGGCCAGTTCATGCACAGCGGCAAGGCGGACCTGCAAACGGCGCTCGACATCGCCTACCAGATCGCCGACGCGATGGACGAGGCGCACGCCATGGACCTCGTCCACGGCGACCTGAAACCGTCGAACCTGATGCTGGAAGCGGACGGTCAAGTGCGCATCCTCGATTTCGGCCTGGCCCGCCACATCGACCCGCAAGCCACGCAAACGACGACCCTGTGCGACCTGCAAGGCACCATCGCCTACATGGCGCCCGAGCGCCTGATGGGCCGCCTGCCCGACACGCGTGGCGACGTCTACGCGCTGGGCGCCATGCTGTACGAAATGCTGGCCGGCCAGCGCCACTTCGCCCACCTGAACGGCCTGGCCCTGGCCGCCGCCCACATGCAGGCGACGGAACCGTGGCCCGACCTGCCCGACTCCGTCCCGCCCGCCATCAACGCCCTCGTGCGCGCGATGACGGCGCACGACCCGGCCGAACGGCCACGCACCATGCGCGACGTGCGCGACGTCATACAGGCGCGGCAAAACGGACCGGTAACACAGGCAGTACCGGTAGCCGATGCGCCAACGGTCAAACCACCGACTTCGATTGCCATCCGCCTACAACTACCGCTCAAGCGCAGCCTGCTGGCGGCTGGCGCCATCCTTGTACTGGGCCTTACCGCATGGCAAGGCCCCGAGCTGATAATGTCCTGGCGTGACCACCATGGCACCTTGCCGTACTCCGAAGTGGGATCCATGAAGGCTGGCATGGACGCCATGCGCACGTTTGACCAGGACAATAGCCAGAAACAGGCGGTCACGCATTTCTCGACTGTGTTACAGCACAACCCCAATAATGCCGCGGCGGCCGCAGGGCTATCTCTCGCATCGAGCCTGCGCTATATAGGAGAGGGCCGCGACGATACCTGGCTACATCGGGCTGAAATCAATGCCAGGCAGGCTCTGGAAGCAGACAATCAACTGGCACTGGCGCATGTCGCGCAAGCATGGGTATATGAAATACAGGGCAAGAGCGACGAAGCGTTGCATGCGACGACGAACGCCCTGAATCTCGAACCGAACAGTTTCCTCGGCTTGTATTGCAAGGCACGCGTACTGATCGCCACCAATAAATTCGATCTGGCCAAGTCCATACTGGACCAGGCCATGACGGCCTATCCCGGCGAGCATGTGTTTGTAACCTTGCTTAGCGTCATGCAGTATAGGCAGGGAGACTACCCCCGTGCCGAACAAGGCTTCCGGAAAAGTATTTCCATGTCGCCCCACTCCCCCAGCACCTATGCCTTCCTCAACGCCACGCTGTTAAGGCTGAATCGCGATGTGGAAGCGCTACAGGTCTTGCAGCAAGGCTTACAGATCGCTCCATACTGGGAGCTTTACACCAACCTAGGAACAACGCTGTTTGCCAAGGGCGACTATCTGGGTGCCGTGCAGGCGTTTGAGAATGCCGTATCCGAAACCAAGGGCAGTCCCGGCATCTACTTGCTGTGGGCCAATCTGGCCGATGCACAACGCTGGGTTCCGGCGCAAATGCAGGCGTCCAAACAATCCTATGCGCGCGCCATCGCCCTGCTACGGCCCATCGTCGAACGCAAACCCAACGATGTCACCGTCATTTCGCGCCTGGCGCTTTACCAGGCCTACACGGAAGAAAAGCAAGCCGCGCTACTGGGCGTGCAGCACGCACTTAGTCTCGCCCCAGAAATGGCTGACGTGCAGTTTCGCGCCGCCCTCACGTATGAACTTACGGATATGCGCGGAGAAGCGCTGGCTGCGCTGCAACAAGCCAGCACGCTTGGCTATCCCCTCAATCTGATCGAGTCAGCCCCCGATCTGTTGAACCTGCGACGAGATGCTCGCTACCAGCAGTTTATTATTAACCTGAAAAGAGATCGTAAAACATGACGCCTGTAAGCCCTTGGATGAAGTTATCCGTGCATTTTGATGCAGATCAAATTACCAACCAGCTCGACTACAGCTTCACCTCGTGCGACGGCACGGCCGATCCACGCCATGGCCCCTATATGGGCGGGGTACACTTCCAGAAGGGACAACATGTCTATCTCGACGTGACTTGCTGCGGCTCCAAGGAGAGCGGCTTCAGCTCGTTCCAGATCATCGATTGCTGCATCATCAGCGTGCCGCAACTGACGCAGATCGGTCCGAAAGTCCCTACCATCTACTCACCGCCATCGCCCTTCCTGCAAGCCGTAGGCGCCACTTATAGCTTGCCACTGGACTTCGAAATCCAGCAACTGCTGGGTGATACCGTACCGCCAACGCTGCATCATATCCGCCAGGAATGGAAACATACGCTGGACGTGGGCTATGCAAGCGGCCGCTGGGAATTGTCTTTCGTCATCACCGTACGCATCATGCGCGGCGAAGACTCGCCGCCAGAATTGCGCGTATTTTCCTTTGACCCGGAAAGTTCAGTCGGCGGGAATGTCCTGATGTAATGCCCCGCACCTGATCCCGCCCATCGGCATGGCGTGAGGGATCAGGTGCGGCAAGCGACACGGAGTCCGGCCAGCCATGCGGGTACACCCTGCAATCCGTGCGCGACAGGGCCGATGTCTGCGGCTAGCGGCCAGGGAAATCCTGCCGGCACCACAGCGGCGTCCCGCGCCCGCAGTCAAGCGTACCGCTTTGACAAAAATTCATCCCTCCCCTCACAAGTCGTCGCAGCCCTCGCCACCCGGTGATGGTAAAGTGTGGCCTGCTGCGGAAAATTTGATCACGCGTATATTCAATGAACATCCCCGCCGTGCAAGGCGAGGGGCGACGACGATGCGCGCAGGCTCCGCCAGGCACACGAACACCACACAGAACAACGCTTAAAATCAAAGACTTACAATGAATATGCAGTCAAATACCGAACTGGCAAACATCGCCAAGAGCAAACTCACGCCCATGATGCAGCAATATTTAGGCATCAAGGAGAACCACCCGACGATGTTGGTCTTCTACCGCATGGGCGATTTCTACGAGCTGTTTTTCGAGGATGCGGAAAAAGCGTCGCGCCTGCTGGGCATTACCCTGACGGCGCGCGGCGTGGCCAGTGGCAATCCGATCAAGATGTGCGGCGTGCCGTTTCATTCGCTCGACGGTTATCTGGCCAAGCTGGTCAAGCTGGGCGAGTCGGTGGCCATTTGCGAACAGATCGGCGACCCGGCCACCAGCAAGGGCCCCGTTGAACGCAAGGTCATGCGCGTGGTCACGCCCGGCACCCTGACGGATGCGGACTTGCTGCCAGAGAAGGCTGAGCGTCCGCTGCTGGCCATGTGCAGCATCACGCAGCGCAAGACGGTGACCACGGGTCTGGCCTGGCTGTCGCTGGCCAGCGGCGCCTTGAAACTGATGGAGTTTTCCGGCGACAGCAGCACCGTGGCCGTACGCTTGCAGCAGGAACTAGAACGCATCGTGCCGGCTGAAATCTTGAGCGGCGACAATGGCAGCCTGTTCGACGACTATGCGGGCACACACATCAACCGCGTGCCGGACTGGCATTTCGACGTGGTGGGCGGCCACAAGGCCCTGCTCGATCAGCTGGGCGTGGCGACCTTGACGGGCTTTGGCGCCGATGGCCTGGGCGCCGCGTTCGGTGCGGCCGGTGCGCTGCTGCGCTATGCGCAGTCGACACAGGGACGCGGTCTGCAGCACGTGCGTTCTTTGATCACGGAAACGGAAAGCGAGTTCATCGGTCTGGACGCGGCCACGCGCCGCAATCTGGAACTGACGGAAACCATTCGTGGCCAGGAATCGCCCACTTTATTTTCCCTGCTGGATCATTGCCGCACGGCGATGGGTTCGCGCATGCTGCGCCACTGGCTGCACCATGCGCGGCGCGATCAGAAGGTGGCGCGCGCGCGCCATGAAGCGATCGCCGCGCTGGCGCAAAGCGAAGCGGCCGGTCCGCTCGCCGCCACCCTGGCGCAAGTGCCCGATATCGAACGCATCACCACGCGTATCGCGCTGCTGTCGGCGCGTCCGCGGGACCTGGCCGCCCTGCGCGACGGCCTGCTGCAACTGCCGGCCCTGCGCGGCGACGTCGTGCGCTGCTATGGTCCTGGCCAGGGCGGAGAAACCGGCTTGCTGGCCGCCATCCACACGGCCCTGGCGACGCCGACCGCCTGCCTGGACTTGCTGGTGCGCGCCGTGGCGCAGGAACCGGCCGCGATGGTGCGCGACGGCGGTGTGTTTGCCACCGGTTTCGATGCGGAACTCGATGAATTGCGCGCGCTGTCGGAAAACGCGGGGCAGTTCCTGCTCGACCTGGAAACGCGCGAACGGGCCCGTACGGGCATCGCCAACCTGCGCGTGGAATACAACAAGGTGCACGGCTTCTATATTGAAGTGACGCACGGCCAGACGGACAAGGTACCCGACGACTATCGCCGCCGCCAGACCCTGAAAAACGCCGAGCGCTACATCACGCCGGAACTCAAGGTATTCGAAGACAAGGCCCTGTCGGCACAAGACAAGGCCCTCGTGCGCGAAAAGATGCTATACGACCTGCTGCTGGCCGACCTGGCGCCGCACATCGGCACCTTGCAGACGATCTCGCAGGGTCTGGCCCAGCTCGACACCCTGAATGCGCTGACGGAACATGCGCAGCAGCACAACTGGGCTGCGCCGCAACTGGTCGACGAGCCGTGCATCAACATCGTCGAAGGCCGCCACCCCGTGGTGGAAAAGCAGATTGAGCGCTTCATCGCCAACGACTGCCGCTTCGTCAACGAACGCCGCCTGCTGTTGATTACCGGTCCGAACATGGGCGGTAAATCGACCTTCATGCGCCAGGTGGCCCTGATCACCCTGCTGGCCTACGTGGGCAGCTACGTGCCGGCCGCGTCCGCCACCATCGGCCCCATCGACCGCATCTTCACGCGCATCGGCGCCACCGACGACCTGGCGGGCGGACGCTCGACCTTCATGGTGGAAATGACGGAATCGGCGGCCATTTTGAACGGCGCCACCGAGCACTCGCTGGTGCTGATGGATGAAGTGGGCCGCGGCACCTCGACCTTCGACGGCCTCGCCCTGGCGTGGGCCATCGCGCGCCATCTGATCGATACGAGCCGCAGCTTCACCCTGTTCGCCACACATTACTTTGAGCTGACGCAACTGCCGGACAGCCACCCGAGCGCCGCCAACGTGCACTTGTCCGCCGTCGAGCACAAGGACAGCATCGTCTTCCTGCACGCCGTGCAGCCGGGCCCCGCCTCGCAAAGCTACGGCTTGCAGGTGGCGCAACTGGCTGGCGTGCCGCAGCCCGTGATCAAGGCCGCGCGCAAGCACCTGGCGCGCCTGGAAGCGCAGGCGCTCGACGCCACGCCGCAGCGCGACCTGTTCGCCGCGCCGGCAACCGATCCGTATGCGCAGGAGGAAGAAGAGGAAGCATCGGCGCCGCTGGCCGCACTGAATGCGGCACAGCAAGCCTTGCTCGACGCCATCGCCGACCTCGATCCCGATGCGCTCACGCCACGCGATGCCCTCGAGCAGCTGTATCAGTTGAAACGGCTGGCCGCCGCATGACCCTCCGGCGCGGCACGATACACCTGCTGGCCGCCGGCTTGCTGGCTGCCAGCCTGCCATGGCAAGCGGCGCTGGCAGCCCAGAGCGACCAGGCCGGCTTCGAATTTGCTGTGCTGGGCCACTCCTTCAACGCCGGACCGGACGATGGCCCCCTGAAAAAAGCCATCGCCGACACGAGCGCCTTCAATGCATCTTTCGTCGTGGCCACCGGCATCAAGGCGGCCAGCGAATCGTGCAGCGACAAGCTGTACAGCCAGCGCAAGGACTTGCTCGACGCCAGCGGCCCGCCGCTGATCGTCTCACTGTCGGCCAGCGATTGGGCCAACTGCCGCAACTCGCGCGGCAGGGTCAACGCCATCGAACGCCTGAACCGCTTGCGCGACGTGTATTTCGCCGACGACCAGAGCCTGGGCCAGCGCAAGCTGACCCTGTCGCGGCTGTCATCGACGGCGAAGTTCCGCAGCTATGCGGAAAACGCCCACTGGGAATATGGCGGCGTGCTGTTTGCCACCATCAACCTGCCCGCGAATAACAACCATTTCCTGCCGGAAGCGGGACGCAACAGCGAATTCGAAGACCGCCTGGTCGCCAACCGTTCCTGGCTGCAGCGCCTGTTCGCCATGGCGCAACGCAAGAAACTCGACGGTATCGTGCTGTTTTCCGACGGCGACATGGGCGTGCTGGACGAAGACGACAATTCGCTGCTGCCCAGCTTCAGCTCAAAACAGGATGGCTTTGCCGGACCGCGCAAGCAGGTCCGTACCCTGGCGAAGAAGTTCAGCGGCAAGGTGTTATTGGTCGATACGCAGCGCGATGGCGACGCGGACGGCAAGGAAGGCAAAAGTAAAAAGGCCGCGGCCAAGGCAGGCGGGCCGAAAATCAGCTGGAAAGACAACCTGGGCCACGTCAGCATCGACAACGACTGGTCCGCCATCGCCGTACGGCCAGGCAAGACGCCATTCTTTGAGGTGCGTCAACGCGCAGTCAGGCCATCGGCCCAAGCGCGTGCCAAGGCGTCGACTGTACGCCGCTAGCGCATCAGCAAACAGGCCGGCATGTAGCCGGCCTGGAACAAGCGATATTAGTGAATCGGATGCGAACGGAAGTGATCGCCTTCGTCACCCTCTTCTTCATCATCGCCATGGTCATGGCCGTGTGCGCCATGCACGTGGCCATGGGCGATTTCTTCATCGGTGGCGGCGCGCACGTCAGCGACGGTCAGCGAGAAGCGCAGCGCGATGCCGGCCAGTGGATGGTTACCATCCAGCACGACTTTGTCGTCGGCGATATCGGTGACGGTGAAAATCATCGCTTCTTCGTCCGGCGAATCGCTTTCCGGCATGCCTTCGAACTGCATGCCCACTTCCAGCGGCTCAGGCAGGCGATTGCGCGGCTCGACCTTGACCAGGGCTGGATCGTATTCACCGAAAGCATCATCCGGTTCGATCTGGATCGTGTTGGAATAGCCGACTTCCTTGCCGTCGAGTTCTTCTTCGATCTTCGGCAGGGTGTTTTCATAATCACCGTGCAGGTAGACCATCGGCTGACGGCCGTCTTCGATCAGATTGTCTTGCGCGTCTGACAGTTTGTAGTTGACAGTCACGACCGTATTTTTGGCAATCTTCATTATGCTTCCTTTCATTGTATAAGCTGGCAAATTATACCTTCACGCCGCCAACGGCAGGCGCATTCCTGCATTTCCGGTTGTTATAATGGGCGCATGAAAACATTAACTCTCCTCGGCGATATCACGCCGGCGCAATTCCTGCGCGACTACTGGCACAAAAAGCCCCTGTTGATCCGTCAAGCCGTACCGGGCTTCAAGGCGCTGTTCGATTTCAAGGCCCTGGCCGAGCTGGCTACCCTCGATCACGTCGAATCGCGCCTGGTCAGCCATGCGGATGGCCACTGGAACATGCAGCAAGGTCCGCTGACCAGCCTGCCTTCGCTGAAACAGAAGGAATGGACGCTGCTGGTGCAGGGCGCCAACCTGCACAGCGCCAAGGCCGACGCCCTGCTGCGCCAGTTCCGTTTCCTGCCGGACGCGCGGCTGGACGACCTGATGGTCAGCTTCGCCACCGATGGCGGCGGCGTGGGCCCGCATTTCGATTCCTATGACGTGTTCCTGCTGCAAGGCCAGGGCAAGCGCCACTGGCGCATCGGCGCGCAGAAGGACCTGAGCCTGATCGACGGCTTGCCGCTGAAAATCCTCAGCAACTTCACGCCCGACGCAGAATTCACCCTGGAACCGGGCGACATGCTGTACCTGCCGCCCCACTACGCACACGACGGCGTGGCCATCGGCGACTGCCAGACATATTCGATCGGTTTCCGCTCGCCTTCGTTCCAGGAACTGGGCGAAGCGTTCCTGCAATTCATGGCCGATTCGATCGACTTGCCGGGCATTTACAGCGATCCGGACCTGAAAGCGTCGGGCAAGCCGGCGGAAATCCCCCGGGAAATGCTCAGCACCATCGCGGAAGAGCTGAACAAGGTGCGCTTCACGGAAGAAGACGTCACGATTTTCCTCGGCGAACACCTGTCGGAACCGAAACACAATGTGTTTTTCACGCCGCTGTCGAAGCCGCTGACGGTAGGCCGCTTCGCGGACGCCGCACAGAAAAAAGGTGTCGTGTTGTCGCGCAAGACGCTGATGCTGTATCGTGGCAAGAATGTCTTCATCAATGGCGAATCGTTTGCCATTGGCAAGGCCGACAAAGCGGCCCTGGAAACCCTGGCCAACGAACGCGCCCTCGATGGCGCCGCCGTGGCCCAGGCTTCCGATGACGTGATGGATGCCTTGTATACCTGGTATCAGGATGGCTGGATCGAACTGGCTTGAATGGGTGCAGCGTAGCAAAGTGGTATTACAGTAGGTAAAATAACAGCTTCTGCGCCAGCGCAAAGAAAGATATTATTTTTATATCGTTTTGTCGCGCTTTCGCAAATCGCTTACACTTGCTTGCAATTTGCTTCGGTAAATATTGCGATATCACAAAATAGTTGCGAATTTGCCTCTTGCTCCTATTGCGACGCACCAAAAATCGCTATAATATTCGGTTAGGAAGTTTCCGTTGTCTGGCAGGCACCACCTGGTACGAAAAGCCTTCGAAGACGACCTAACGAGCGATAATTACCGGTAATTATTCATCGCAACAATGTTGATTTATTTTTTGAAATAATTAAGGAAAACAAATGAAAAAATCCCTGCTGATCGCCTCCCTGATGGTTGTTGCTCTGGCTGCTTGCAGCAAAAAAGAAGAAGCTCCTGCACCAGCACCAGTAGTTGAAACCCCAGCACCAGCACCAGCAGTTGAAGCTGCTCCAGCTGCTGCTGCTGACGCTGCTGCTTCGGCCGCTACCGACGCTGCTGCTGCTGCTTCGGCTGCCGCTTCGGCCGCTACCGACGCTGCTTCGGCTGCTTCGGCTGCTGCATCGGCTGCTAAGTAATTTAGCACCCTGCACTAAAGAAAGCCGGCCTTCGGGCCGGCTTTTTTGTTGGGCGTCGCAAGCATCTATTGCGTACCCAAAATAAAAAGGCTGACCCGGTTTCCACCGGGCCAGCCTTTTTTATGATGCGTGGCAGCTTTTGATAGTCACCACTCGGCGAATCTTACTTCAACTGATCGTTCAGCAAGCCCAGGATCTTCTCTGCCACTGGCGAGGTATCTGGCTGGCCTTCGTTGCTGAGGATGCTGACCAGGCTGGTCGAGCCCGTACCGGCCTTGACGAGGACGCGGTAGCGCTGCGCTTCCTTGTCCTTGTCGGACGACGAACCCCAGCTGAACAGTTTCGAGAAGAAACCGTCTTTCTTGACTGCGTCCGGATCGACGTAACGCACGAAATACGTGCCTTGCGTGCGGTCGCGGTCTTCCACGGTGAAGCCGACGCGGTCCAGCGCCAGGCCGACACGGCGCCAGGCGCGGTCGAAACCTTCATCGACTTCGATTGCGCGCGCCGGCGTGGCGGCGTCGCCGACCAGCTTGGCGTGCTGCGGCTGCACGATGGCGGCATCGACAGCCGTCTTCGCTTGCGCATCGTCGCTGGCCGCGCCCAGGCGCGTCATCAGCTTGGCCAGGAATTGCGCTTCCAGGCCTGGATCGTTGGGACGCGCGGTCCAGGTGGTGGTTTCCTTGTCGCGGCCCGTGACGACCTCTTCCACGCCACGGTGGCTGATGTAGATCTCGGTCGAGCCATCGGCCAGGCGCTCCACGCGGGTGCGGTATTTGTCTTTTTCGCCGCTCGAATACAGGCCGTCGAAAACCTTGCCGATCGTGCTGCGAATGATATCTTGCGGGATCTTGGCGCGGTTTTCGTTCCATTCGGTTTCCATGATGCCAGCCGTCGGCTGGTCGATGGCGATGGTAAAGCCCGAATCTTCCCAGAATTGCTTCAGCTGCGGCCACAGCACTTCAGGCGATTGCTTGACGACCAGCCAGCGCTGGTTGCCCGCGCGCTCGACCTTCACGCCGCCTGCCGTGACCGGCACGACACCGACCACGCCGTCGGCGCCCACGACGACGGGCGTACCGGCCGTGGCGTTGCGCTGCGCGTTGTAGCCGGAAGCTGTGGCCACGCCGTTTTTCGCATCCGGCAGCGAGTAGCGGTTGTCCTGCTGCAATTGCGTCAGGTCAGGCGGCACGTCCAGGGTGCCGGCTTTCTTGACCGACTTGTAGTCGACCTTGTCGCCGCCGACTACCGAACTGATCATGCCGCAGCCCGCGAGGCTGGCTGCGATGGCGCCGATGACGATGCCGCGGACGGCGGTGGTGGCAGGCGCCGATTGGTTTTTCTTGCAATTAGTCATGTCGTAACTGGATAAGAAGCTAAGTAGCAGCTGGAATCAGGGAAGGTCCGGACTGGTCAAGTCCGGGCTTGAAGTTCGGTCTTAAGACAGGATGCCGGCGTCGCGCAAGGCATCGCGCACGGTGGCATGGCAATTTTCAGCCAGCGGCACCAGTGGCAAGCGTATGCCGGCAGGCATCAGGCCCATTTCGGCCATCGCCCATTTGACGGGCACGGGGTTGGGCTCGACAAACAACTTCTGGTGCAGAGGAAAAACCTTGTTATTGATGGCAATCGCCGTGGCGCGCTCGCCCGCCATGGCCGCGACGCACAGTTCGTGCATGGCGCGTGGCGCGACGTTGGCCGTCACGGAGATATTGCCGTGGCCGCCGCAGAACATCAGCGCCATGGCGGTCGGATCATCGCCCGAGTACACGGCGAAGTCCGCTGGAACCAAACGCAGCAGGTCGATGCCACGGCCGATATTGCCGGTCGCATCTTTCACGCCGACGATATTCGGGATGGCGGACAGGCGCACGATGGTCTCGTTGCTCATGTCGGCAACAGTACGGCCCGGCACGTTGTACAGAATGACGGGGATGTCGACGGCTTCGGCGATGGCCTTGAAGTGCTGGTACATGCCTTCCTGGGTAGGACGGTTGTAGTATGGCACCACTTGCAAGACAGCATCGGCGCCCGCTTCTTTTGCGTAGCGCGTCAGTTTGATGGCCTCGGCCGTGGAGTTGCCTCCGGCGCCGGCGATGATAGGAATGCGTCCCTTGGCATGTTCGACGGTCAACTGTATCAGTTCGCAGTGTTCTTCCACGCTGACTGTTGCCGATTCGCCCGTTGTGCCAACGATGACGATGCCGTCCGTACCCTCGGCGATATGCCAGTCGATCAGCTTGCGCAGACCTGGAAAGTCCAGACTGCCGTCTGCGTGCATCGGGGTGACGATTGCTACAATGCTGCCCTTGATCATAGTAAGTTTATAGCGCCGATAAATAAAACAACGATTGTAGCGGATAGCCCGCGCCTGTGGTGCATTCTGACATAGTATGGCCGCTCAAAACGTCGGCAGCAGCGCTGCCAACCGTGGAAAATCCGGCCGGACCGCGCAAATTCGTTGCACCAGAGCAGCTTTTGGCTGTTCCACGCGCCCATCCTCATACGCTACCACACGCAAGCCCTGCTGCACGGCCCAGGTCAGCATTTCGCCTTCCTTCAGCAGGAATTTCGGATTCGACGGCTTGCCGAACTGTTCATTGCCCTCGGCAAACGTTTCATACAGCAGCACGCCATCGGGCGCCAGGCTGGCAACCATGGCTTCCAGCAGCGGCCGGTGCAGATAATTGGTGACGACGATGCCGGCAAAGCGGCCGGGCGCGAAGGGCCATACGGCGCCCGGCGCTTCCAGATCCACCAGTGACGTGGTGATGCCCGTGCCGGCCGCTTTTTCCAGCATTTCCGGATCATGGTCGAGCGCGATCACGGGGTGGCCCAGGCTCACCAGGTGGCGCGCATGGCGGCCTGCGCCGCAGGCCAGGTCCAGCACCTCGCCGCCCGGAATCAGGGGCGCCCAGCGGCGCAGCCAGCCGGAAATCGCTTCGGTTTCTACTGTTGGTTCAATTGCTTGCATCGGTACTTCCATCAATTATGTGCGACTATCCAGTTGCTTGTATCACGTCAACAGAGCCGTCAGGGGCGTGACCATGGTGACAAAAATGCCTATGACAAATTCGATTGCCGCCAGCAAGGCGCGGTTCAATACGCCCGTATACATCAGCAGCACCAGGGCACCGAACACATACAGGCTGTAGCGCTCGATGCTGGCGTAAGGACGCGCCAGCTGCATCGGCAGCAAGCCCGTCATGATGCGTCCGCCATCGAGGGGCGGCACGGGAATCAGGTTAAAGACGAACATGGCCGCATTCACGCTGACGCCGGCGCCCGCCATCTTGCGGAAAAACATGCCCATTTCCGTTGGCGGCATAACGCTGAGCACGACAAAGGCAATCATCCAGCCCAGGCCCATGACGAAATTGGCGCCAGGCCCCGCAAACGCCACCCAGGCCATCTGCTTCTTCGGATTGCGCAGGCGGCTGAAATCGACGGGCACCGGCTTGGCATAGCCGAACGGTACCTGGATCGCGAAATACAGCATCAAAGGCAGCAAGATCGTGCCGAAAGGATCGATATGCCGGATGGGATTGAGGCTCAGCCTGCCCTCGTTCGAAGCCGTGGGGTCACCGAAATAGCGGGCGACGTAACCATGCGCCGCCTCATGCAGGGAAATGGCAAACAGCACCGGTACCAGGTACACCGCAATGGTCTGGACTATCGTATTGAAATCGCTCATGACCGCGATTCTACCAGAGGCGCCACAGCCTCTTTCTTACGTTGTCATTAAGAACAGGTGAAGACCGGCGCGGCAACAGGCGCGCGATACCCCTCTACAAGCCCAGCACGGCCGGGTCGCCGCGGCCCACGCGCACCACTTCCGGCTCCGCTCCCGTCAAGTCGATCACGGTGCTGGGGCCATGCGCGCACACGCCGCCATCGATGATCAGGTCGACCAGCTTTTCCAGGCGCTCGCGGATGGTGTCGGCATCCGTCAGGCTATCTTCATCGCCGGGCAGAGTCAGTGTCGCGCCCAGCAGCGGCTGGCCCAGCTCTTCCAGCAGGCATTGCACGATGCGGTGCTGCGGCACGCGCAGGCCGATGGTCTTGCGCGAAGGATGGCTGAGGCGGCGCGGCACTTCCTTCGTCGCTTCCAGGATGAAGGTATAGGCGCCCGGCGTGGCCGCCTTGAGCAGGCGGAACTGGCGGTTGTCGACGCGGGCATACACGCCCAGCTCGCTCAAGTCGCGGCATAGCAAGGTTAAATGGTGCTTTTCATCCACGCCACGGATGCGGCGCAGGCGTTCGACGGCGCCCTTGTCGTCGAGCTGGCACACCAGCGCGTAGCACGAGTCCGTGGGCAAGGCCACGACGCCGCCGGACTGGATGATCTGGGCCGCCTGCTTAATCAGGCGCAATTGCGGATTGTCAGGGTGAATCTGGAAAAATTGACTCATGTGTAAGCGTTCTGGCGAACCAGCTTGTTAAGTTGGCATTATTGTACGCCGCGCAGCGCGGCGATGCGTTGTTCGATCGGCGGATGGGTGGCGAACAGCGCGCCCCAGCCGCCATTGCCGCCGCTGATGCCCAGCGCCTGCATCGATTGCGGCAGCTCGCCCGGCGGCACGCCGCCCAGGCGGGCCAGCGCATGCATCATCGGCGTGGGGCTGCCCAGCAGCTTGGCGGAACCGGCATCGGCGCGGAATTCGCGCTGGCGCGAGAACCAGGCGACGATGATGGAAGCGAGCAGACCAAAGATCACTTCGCACACCATCACGGTGACGAAATAGCCGATGCCGCGTCCGCCACCTTCGCGGTTGTTATTTTTCAGCAGCACATTGTCGACAAAGAAACCCACGACGCGGGCCATGAAGACGACGAAGGTATTCACCACGCCCTGGATCAGGGTGAGCGTCACCATGTCGCCATTGGCGACGTGGGCGATCTCGTGGCCCAGCACGGCTTCGACTTCATCGCGGTTCATGCTTTGCAGCAAGCCCGTGGAGACAGCCACCAGCGCCGAGTTTTTGAAGGCGCCCGTGGCGAACGCATTCGCGTCGCCTTCGTACACGGCCACTTCCGGCATGCCGATGCCGGCCCGCTCGGACAGCGCCCGCACGGTATTGACCAGCCACAATTCCGTCGACGACGTCGGGTTGTCGATCACGCGCGCGCCCGTGCTCCACTTGGCCATCGGTTTGCTGATCAACAGGGAAAAGATCGATCCCGTGAAGCCGACCACCAGCGAAAACACCAGCAGGCTGCCCAGGTTCAGGGTACTGCCGCGCGCCGGATTGCCCACGCCCAGCAAACTGAGCACGAGCGACAGCACCAGCATCACGGCCAGATTGGTTGCAATAAAAAGGACGATACGTTTCATGGGCGTTGGCTCCGGAAAAACAGAATAGCTAAAAGATAAGTGTGCAGTCGCGACTTTTCAAGCCCGCATGGCAGGCGCAGGCCAGCCGCGCCCTAGAACCAGTCGTGCCAGATAGGCGTTACATTCGCTGGTAAAGGCGGCAACTTGGCAAAATCCACGCGCGATTCGCCCGGCGCATGGAAATCCGTGCCGCGCGAGGCGAGGAAGCCGTAGGCGTTGGCCAGCTGCGCGTATTCGGGATACTGGTCCGGGCTATGGCTGCCCGTGACGACTTCGATGGCCACGCCACCGAGCTGCTTGAATTCATCGAACAGCACGCCTTGCGCCATGTCGCTGAAGCGGTAGCGGCCCGGATGGGCGATGACGGCCACGCCGCCCGCGCCGCGTATCCAGCCCACCGCTTCGGCCAGAGTGGCCCAGCGGTGCTCGACGTAACCCGGCTTGCCTTCCGACAGGTATTTCTTGAATACGTCGGGAATGTTCGCGCATTTCCCCATTTCCACGATGTAGCGGGCAAAGTGCGTGCGCGACATCAGGTCCGGGTTGCCGACGAATTTCAAGGCCCCCTCATAAGCGTCGGGAATGCCGGCCAGGTCGAGCTGGCGGGCGATTTCGCGGCCGCGCGCGTCGCGCCCCGAGCGCGTCTGATGCAAGCCCTGCACGAGACCGGGATTGTTTTCATCGACTTGCAAGCCCACGATGTGCACGGTTTCGCCGGCCCATGTGATGGAAATTTCCACGCCGGCCACGAAACGCATGCCCAGGTCCAGCGCGGCCGTGCGCGCGGCGGCAACACCCGATACCTCATCGTGGTCCGTCAGCGCCCACACATCGACGCCGGCCTTGCGTGCGTACGCAGCCACGGCGGCGGGCGCGAGCACACCGTCGGAAATATTCGAATGACAATGCAGGTCGACTTTAAGCATGTGAAAACAATACCCTGCACGGGCTCAGCATGGAAGAAGTTTTCATTGTACGCTGCTTGTCAAATCGCGCTGCGGCGTTCCCGACACACATCAGGCCAAAAAGGCTTCCACCAGCCGCGCCAGTACCGCCGGTTGATCATGATGCAGCATGTGGCCCGCATCCGCCATCATCTCGCAGCGCACATCCTTGATGCAGGCCAAACGCCGGTCGATTTCTATGCGCGCCTGTTCCTTGGGCCCCATCCATTGCCACATATTCGTCTCATCGGCCTCCACCCACAGCACGGGCGCCGTGATGCGGCGCCAGCACGCCATCACTTCTTCCACCTGATACAGGATGGGATTGACCCGCTTGTGCTGCGGGTCGCCCATGATGTCCCACTCGCCCGCCTCGTTCTGTGCCGACCAGTGTTCGGCGAGGAACGCCGCGCGCTCGTCCGGCAGACGCGGGTTGGTCTTTTGCAGGCGCTCGGCCACGGCCTTTTGCGTGGGATAGCTGCGCATGGCGGGCGGCTCGCGCAATTCGTCCAGCCACTTGGCGTAGCGGCCCGGCGCCTGCTCCGGTTTTGTTGCCATCATGCCGAAGCCTTCCAGGTTGATGAAGCGGCTGATGCGCTCGGGCCGCACGCCCGCGTACAGGCCGGCCACGTTGGCGCCCATGCTGTGGCCCAGCAGATTGACGGGTGCGTCCGGCGAGTAATGCAGCAGCATGGCGTCCAGGTCGGCCAGGTAGTCGGGGAACCAGTAGGTGTCCGATTGCGTGTAGTCGCTCAGGCCAAAGCCGCGCCAGTCGGGCGCGATCAGGTGCCAGTCGCCGGCCAGCTCGTCGACGACGAACTGGAACGAGGCGGCCACGTCCATCCAGCCGTGCACCATGAACAGGATGGGCGCCCCTACACGGCCCCAGTGGCGCACGTGCGTGCGGGCGCCGCGGATGTTGATGAATTCGGAACGGGAAAGTTTCATGGGTTTCATCGCATGCCTGCCTTGAAAGTGGCGCGAATGGCGCCACATGCTGTGTCTGTAGATAGTGCGGACATAAAAGTACGACCGTTCGATAATTATACCGGATTGGCGGTCGGCGCTCGGACTTGCCCTGCAACAGCGTAAAATAGCGCAAAACTTCCGCGTCCGGCCGTGCCCGGCGCTTCCACCACCGCCACGGGCTAACGATGACACTCTACCAATTGGGCGCCGATGCGCCGCAGATTGATGCTTCCGCTTTTGTTGCCGACACGGCCAACGTGATCGGCAAAGTGACCCTGGAAGCGAATACGTCCGTATGGTTCGGTGCCACGATTCGCGGCGACAACGAACGCATCACCGTGGGCGTCAACAGCAATGTGCAGGAAGGCGCCGTACTGCATACGGACCCCGGCTACCCGCTCGACATCGGCCAGAACGTGACCATTGGCCATCAGGCAATGTTGCATGGCTGCACGATCGGCGATGGCGCCCTGATCGGCATCCAGGCCGTGATCCTGAATGGCGCGAAGATCGGCAAGAACTGCCTGGTCGGCGCGGGCGCGCTGGTCACGGAAGGCAAGGAATTTCCCGACAATATGCTGATCATCGGCTCACCGGCGAAAGCCGTGCGGGCCCTGACGGCAGACGATATCACCATGCTACAAGGCAACGCCGTGAACTATGTACAGCGCGGCCAGCTATTTAATACGCAACTCAAGAAGATTGGATAAAAGAATGACGACTGAAACCACGGGCGCCGTCAGCGCAGCCGCTACCGGCCAGGATACCCTGCAAAAATTTATTTTCGACAACGCCGCCGTGCGCGGCCAGTTCATCGACGTGTCCCACACTTGGCAGGAAGTGGTGTCGCGCCACGCCTATCCGACGGCCGTGAAAAAAGTGCTGGGCGAAATGGTGGCCGCCGCCGCCCTGCTGTCGGCCAACCTGAAATTCAACGGCTCCATCATCATGCAAATCCATGGTGACGGTCCCGTGCGCCTGATGGTGGTCGAGTGCGACTCCGACCTGCGCCTGCGCGCCACGGCCAAGCTCGACCCGGACGCCATCATCGCCGACGTGGCCACCGTGCCGCAATTGCTCAACGCCACGGGCAAGGGCCGCTTCATCATCACCCTGGATCCGGCCGACAAGGTGCCAGGCCAGCAACCGTACCAGGGCATCGTGCCGCTGGACGGCGACGACATGGCGACCGTGATCGAAAACTACATGTTGCGCTCGGAACAGCTCGACACGCGTCTGTGGCTGGCCACGGACGACACCGTCTCGCGCGGCCTGCTGCTGCAAAAACTGCCCCACCATGGCGGCAAGGCCGAAGCGACGCCCGTGTCGGAAGAAGACGCGCTTGACACGTGGAACCGCGCCGTGATGCTGGCCTCGACCCTGAAAGAAGCGGAAATCCTGTCGACGGACATCGATACCCTGATGCAGCGTTTGTTCTGGGAAGAAACGATCCGCGTCTTCGACCCGCTGCACCCGAGCTTCCATTGCAGCTGCACGCGCGAAAAAGTGGGCAATATGCTCAAGATGCTGGGCGAGGAAGAAGTCAACAGCACCCTGGAAGAAGTGGGACAAGTGGGCGTGAACTGCGATTTCTGCGGCCAGCACTACGAGTTCGACAAGGTCGATTGTGCGCAGCTGTTCGTCACGGATGCGCCGGCAGAGGTGCTCATTCCACCCGCAGCCAGCATTAACTAATTGTAATATTCTTCGCGCCGCCTCTCAGGCGGCGCCTTTGTTTCTGCTGTCATCTTCCCGTCATCAGTTCGTCATCAGCCCGTCACGCGCCGCCGTTACGCTGCGCAGCTTGTATTACTTCCAATACTTTCCACAGGCTGATGATGACCACCCACTTGACGCTGGCCCTGCGCCGCCATTCCTTCCATGTTTTGCTGGGCGCTTGCGCCGCGGGCTTGAGTTTGCCTGCCCTGGCGCAAACGGCCGTGGCTGCCGCCGTGGCCTCGGCCACGACCGAGATGGCCTCGCCCGCCACTGCCGCCGATGACGGCGCGACTATGGCCACCGTGGAGATTTCCTCGCGCAAGACGCGCTCCTCGGTCGCCCTGAGCAAGAATGAAATCCAGAAGATCCTGCCCGGCACGAATCCCCTGAAAGCCTTGCAAACCTTGCCGGGCGTCAGCTTCCAGACGGCCGACCCGTGGGGCAACAACGAACAGAACCTGTCGCTGTTCGTGCATGGCTTTTCGGGCCAGCAACTGGGCTACACCATGGATGGCGTGCCGCTGGGCGACCAGCAGTACGGCAACTACAACGGCCTGTCGCCACAGCGCGCCGTCATCAGCGAAAACGTGCGCAGCGTCGTGCTGTCGTCGGGCGCGGGCGATTTGGCCACGGCCTCGACCAGCAACCTGGGCGGCACCATCGAAACCTATTCCAGCGACCCGCTGGCCACGCAGGGCGCCAGCGTGCAGCAAACGGTGGGCAGCCACCGCACTTCGCGCACGTTTGCCCGCTACGACACGGGCGCCTTTGGCGACGGCAGCAGCGCCTATTTTTCCATCCTGCACCACGAAGCGCGGGCCTGGGACTTCGATGCACGCCAAGGCGGCGACCAGTTCAATGCCAAGTACGTCAACCGCAGCGAGGCAGGCAAGCTGACCCTGTTCTTCAATTACTCGGACAAGATCGAGCCTAACGAAGACAGCACCGTGCACGTGGCCGGCGAAACGAGCGCGCCGTACACGCGCCCCTTCCTGTACCCGGACTTCAAGGCGGCTCTCAATTACCTGTCACCGACTGGCGCGACGCCCGCAGCGGACGGCAACAATTACCGCAATTACTACAGCGATGCGCAGCGCACCGATTACCTGGCCTACGCCAAGTTCGACGCAAACCTGTCCGAAGGCATGACATGGTCCAACCAGGTGTATTACCACAAGGATGACGGCGCGGGCGTGGTGGCCGGCCCCATCGGCGTGGCCGGCTTGCCGGGCCTGTTCAGCGTGTACTACCCGAAACAGAACCTGAAGGAAGTCTTCGGCAACTCCGGCTACGCCGTGCGCACGACGGAATACGACATCAAGCGCGGCGGCTTCATTTCCACCTTGCGCAAGGAAATCGGCAATCACCAGATCGAAGCGGGCCTGTGGCTGGAGCAGAACCGCTCGTCTGCCTACCGCCGCTGGTATGCGCTCGACGTCAACAACCCGACCTCGCCGTACGACCGCCCCAGCAATCCTTTGATCACGCAATACGGCAGCGAGATCGACAACAAGGTGGTGCAGCTGCACTTGCAGGATGAATGGCGCATCCGCCCCGATATCGCCCTGCAAGCCGGCTTCAAGTCCAGCCTGCAGTTTGCCGATGGCCAATTCCCCGTGCAGCCGGCCAAGGGCGCCATTGCCGGCGGTTCGACGGCCTTGCCGGTCGGCACCATCAACACGAAAAAATGGTTCTTGCCGCAAGTGGGCGCGCGCTGGGATGTCACGCCGCAAGACCAGCTGTATTTCAACATCCAGAAAAACATGCGCCAGTTCGTCACCTATGGCGGTGGCGGCGCCTCGCCATGGAGCTTGTCGAGCCAGGCCGCTTTTGATTTGTTCAAGCGCGATGCCAAACCGGAAACGGCCCTCACCTATGAGGTGGGCGTGCGCGGCAGCCATCCATTGAACCTGGGCGCCATCACTTCCATCGATGGGCAAATCAACGTCTACCACGTCGACTTCAGCAACCGCTTGCTGCAGATCAGCCCGACCCCCGTGATTTCCTCCATCATCGGCGGCAACCCCGTGCTGGCCAACGTGGGCAGCGTGCGCACGGACGGCATCGATATCGCCGGCACTGTTCACTTCGGCAACAATTTTTCGTTCTACAATGCCCTGTCGTACAACCGTTCGCAGTACGCGGACAATTACAACAATGGCGCCGCGCTGGTACTGACGGCGGGCAAGAACGTGCCAGGTTCGCCCGAGTGGCTGAACAAATTCGTGGCCTCGGCGACGTTTGGCGATATCGAAGTGCAGCTGACGGGAGACTATGTGGGCAAGCGCTACGCGACGTACACCAACGATTTGTCCGTGCCCAGCTATTTCCTGATGGGCCTGGGCGTGTCGGGCAAGCTGCCGGCCATGGCCAGCTGGCTGAAAAACCCGCGCTGGAGAGTGAACGTCAGCAACCTGGCCAACCGCGAAGGCTCGCTGAACGTGGTGGTCGGCGCGGCCGACAAGACCTACAACACTTTCCCGATCGCCCCGCGCCAGGGCTTCCTGACCTTGACGGCGGACTTCTGATGCGTACGCCAATCTTGCCGCAACGGCATTTTTCGCGCCGCAGCTTTGTCCGGGCGGCCGCCGGCGGCCTGGCGCTGGCCGCCGCGCCGGGCTTTGCGGCCGGCCTGCTGGCCACGCCACCTGCCCGTCCGCTCGTGTTCGCCCACCGGGGCGCCAGCGCCCTGCGTCCCGAGCACACCCTGGCGTCGTACGCCAAGGCCATCCTCGACGGTGCCGACTACGTCGAGCCGGACCTGGTCGCCACGCGCGACGGCATCCTCGTGGCGCGCCATGAAAGCAACCTGATCGACACCACCGACGTGGCGCGCCGTCCCGAGTTCGCCAGCCGGCGCGGCAAGAAGATGGTCGACGGCGAATGGCACGAAGGCTGGTTCGTCGACGACTTCACGCTGGCCGAACTGAAAACCCTGCGCGCCATCGAACGGCTGCCGAAGGTACGCACCGGCAACACCCTGTACGATGGACAATTCCAGATCCCTACCTGGGAAGAAATCATCGATTTTGTTGCAGCGCAATCAGCCGCCAGCGGACGCATCATCGGCCTCGTGCCCGAGCTGAAAAGCTCGACCTACTTCCGCGATGCGGGCCTGGCGCTGGAAGACCGTTTCCTCTCAACCCTGCTGGCGCACGAATACACGCGCCGCGCACCGATCGAAATCCAGTCCTTCGAAGTGGCAAATTTGAAATACTTGCGCGAGAAACTGGGACGGCGCGCCAATGTGCGCCTGATGCAACTGGTGGTGGGCGGCGATATCCGCCCCATGGACGTGGCCAAGGCGGGCGGCAAGCTGACGTTCGGGCAGATGACGACGCCGGCCGGCCTGCACGACATCGCCGCCTATGCGGACGTGGTGGCGCCGCCAACGCGAGCAATCATCCCACTGGGCGCCGACCAGCGCCTGGCCAAGCCTAGCTCCATCGTCGATGATGCGCACCAGGCGGGCTTGTTGCTGCACACGTGGACCTTCCGTCCGGAAAACCGCTTCCTGGCGGCCGACTTCCGCGACGGCAACGGTGAAAACGCGCGCAACGAAGCGGGATCCGTGGCGGAAATGCGGCGCTACATCGAGACGGGACTGGATGGCTTTTTCAGCGACGATCCGGGTTTGGGACGCATCGCCGCCGGATAAACATTTCGTAACAAATTCTTTTTCAGGGCGTGGCCGACGGCTACGCCCTTATTATTCGCTTCCTGAATTTCTGAAATTGGAATTTGGAATTAGACATATATCGCCAACTCCATTATTGTGCAATGCAACAACAGACCATTCATGGAGGGCATATGTCCACTTTTACCAACACCTACAGCAACGACAACGACAACTACTTCAGCAACCTGGGCCGTGCCACGCGCGCCTTCCTGGGCGCCCTGCTCGCTTCCAAGCCGTATAGCGACCTGGCCCAGAAGGAAGTCATCGCAATCAGCGTCGCCAATGAAGAGCGCTATGTGCGCCCAAGCAAGCGCGACATCGCCCTGCTGAACTCGGAAGCGGCACGTTACGAAAACCTGATGCCGAATCTGGCTTCTGAGTTGCGCTTCCTCGCCTCGCGCGGCTAACTCAATACTGAAAGGATTTTTATATGATGATTCTCGAAACCGCACTGATCGCCGTCGCCGTCGTCGTTACCGGCATCCATTTCTACCTGATCTCGACCGGCAAGGCCCGTTTCTGATCAGCAAGCAGCAAGGCAGTCGTGTATAGCAGTAGAAAGTAAGAAGTATCAGGTAGTAATACAGCTGTGATATGTCAGCCTGGCAATCGGTTCAGGCTGGCAAGTGGGAAGTACTCAGTGCGGCGCGGCAGCGTCCACCGGCGTTTCCTGCAGTGGCGGGGTTTGGCCCTTGCGCACGATCTGCACGAAAATCTCATTCTGTTTGACCATGCCCAGCTCATAGCGGGCACGCTCCTCGACAGCGCCCGTACCATCTTTCAGGTCGCGCACTTCGGATTCGAGCTTGGCGTTTCGCGCCTTCAATTCCATATTCTTTTTATTCGCCACCGCCACTTGGGCTTCCATGTCGGCAACGCGCAGCCAGCCGCCTTTACCCAGCCAGAGGGGAAATTGGATCAGCAGCAGCAGAGCTGCCAGGGCAAGCGTAATCAGGCGCATGGGGTAGTCGGTTAACAAACCGGCCGGATATCTCCGGCCGGCCAGTGGGTTTTACATCAGCTTACTTCAGATTATAGAACGCATCGCGGCCAGGGTAGCTGGCGATGTCGCCCAGGTCTTCCTCGATACGCAGCAGCTGGTTGTACTTGGCCATGCGGTCCGAACGCGACATCGAGCCGGTCTTGATCTGCAGGGCGTTCGTGGCAACGGCGATATCGGCGATGGTCGAATCTTCCGTTTCACCCGAGCGGTGCGAAATGACGGCCGTGTAGCCGGCGCGCTTGGCCATTTCGATGGCGGCGAACGTTTCCGTCAGGGTGCCGATCTGGTTGATCTTGATCAGGATCGAATTGGCGATGCCTTTCGAGATGCCTTCTTTCAGGATCTTGGTGTTGGTGACATACAGGTCGTCGCCGACCAGTTGCACTTTCTTGCCCAGTTCCGCCGTCAGGATCGCCCAGCCGTCCCAGTCGCCTTCGTGCATCGCGTCTTCGATCGAGATGATCGGGTACTTGTCGCACCAGGTCGCCAGCAGGTTGGTGAACTCGGTGGCCGTCAGGCTCAGGCCTTCGCCTTCCATTTCGTACTTGCCGTTCTTGTAGAACTCGGACGCGGCGCAATCGAGGCCAATGGCGATCTGCGTGCCTGGCTCGTAGCCCGCTTCTTCGATGGCCTGGATGATCAGCTTGATGGCTTCTTCATGGTTGGCCAAGGATGGCGCGAAACCGCCTTCGTCGCCCACGTTGGTGTTCAGGCCCTTCTTGTGCAGGATCTTTTTCAGCGTGTGGAACACTTCCGCGCCGTAGCGGACGGCTTCCTTGAACGACGGAGCGCCCACGGGAATGATCATGAATTCCTGGATGTCCAGGTTGTTGTCGGCGTGTGCGCCGCCGTTGATGACGTTCATCATCGGCACTGGCATCTGCATGGCGCCCGAACCGCCGAAATAGCGGTACAGCGGCAAGCCCGCTTCTTCGGCGGCAGCCTTGGCAACGGCCATGGAGACGGCCAGGATGGCGTTGGCGCCCAGGCGCGATTTGTTTTCCGTGCCGTCCAGGTCGATCAGGGTACGGTCCAGGAAAGCCTGTTCATTGGCGTCCAGGCCCATGATGGCTTCGGAGATTTCGGTATTGATGTTTTCGCATGCTTGCAGCACGCCCTTGCCGAAGTAGCGCTTGGCGTCGCCATCGCGCAATTCCACGGCTTCGCGCGAACCGGTCGAGGCACCCGACGGTACGGCCGCACGGCCCATCACGCCCGATTCCAGCAACACATCGCATTCGACGGTCGGGTTACCGCGCGAGTCCAGGATTTCGCGACCGATAATATCAACAATAGCACTCATGTCATTCTCCAAAGTTAAGCGTAACAGGGGCTGCACACTGCGTTCTGATGCGCAATTGCACAAAGGGGGCAAAGAAACTCCCGGCGGAGACGATCAGGCCGGGAGCTGTCTTACGGGTAATACTGTGCTATCGACCGGCGTTATTCAGCGACGGCGTTGGCTTCCTTGTGCGCCAGCGCTGCCTTGATGAACGAGGTAAACAACGGATGGCCGGTGCGTGGCGTCGACTTGAACTCAGGATGGTATTGCACGCCCATATACCATGGGTGGGCATTTTCACCCGTGCGTGGCAATTCCATGATTTCGCACAAATCTTCGCTCGGCGTACGGGCCGAAACGATCAGGCCAGCCGCTTCGACACGGGCCAGGTAGTGATTATTGGCTTCGTAGCGATGACGGTGACGCTCGGTCACCACGCTGCCGTAGATCTCGGCGGCGAGGGTGCCCGGATTGACGGCGCAGGTCTGCGCGCCCAGGCGCATGGTACCGCCCAGGTCCGAGTTTTCATCGCGCAACTCGACTTTACCATCGTGGTTTTGCCACTCATTGATCAGTGCAACGACAGGTTGATCCGTATCAAGGTCGAACTCGGTCGAATTCGCGTTCGGCATGTCTGCCTTGTTGCGCGCGTATTCGATCAGGGCCACTTGCATGCCCAGGCAGATGCCCAGGTAAGGGATCTTGTTTTCACGGGCGAACTGGGCCGCCTTGATCTTGCCTTCCACGCCGCGCTTGCCGAAGCCGCCCGGTACCAGGATGGCATCGTACTTGCCCAGGTTGTCGCAACCGGTCGTTTCGATTTCTTCCGAATCGATGTACTCGATGTTGACGCGGCTTTCCGTGTGGATGCCGGCGTGGCGCAACGCTTCGATCAGCGACTTGTACGACTCGGTCAGCTCGACATACTTGCCGACCATGCCGACGGTCACTTCCGCCTTCGGGTGTTCCATCGTGTAGATCAGCTTGCTCCAGATCGACAGGTCGGCCGGTGCGGGATCGAGGTCCAGCGCGTCGCAGATGATCTTGTCGAGGCCCTGGTCGTGCAGCATTTGCGGCACTTTGTAGATGGTGTCGACGTCCCACACGGAAATGACGGCGTCTTCCTCGATGTTCGAGAACAGCGAGATTTTCGCGCGCTCGTCTTCCGGGATGGCGCGGTCGGCGCGGCACAGCAGCGCGTTTGGCAAGATGCCGATTTCGCGCAGCTTTTGCACCGAGTGCTGGGTCGGCTTGGTTTTCAGTTCACCGGCCGAGGCGATGTAAGGCACCAGGGTCAGGTGGACGAAGGCCGTGTTCTTGCGGCCGGCGCGCAGGCTCAGCTGACGCGCCGCTTCCAGGAATGGCAACGATTCGATATCGCCGACGGTGCCGCCGATTTCGCACAGGGCCACGTCGTAGCCTTCGGCGCCACGGCGGATGTAATCCTGGATTTCATTGGTGATATGCGGAATCACCTGCACGGTCTTGCCCAGATATTCGCCCCGGCGTTCCTTGCGGATCACCGATTCATAGATCTGGCCAGTGGTGAAGTTATTCACCTTTTTCATGCGGGTGGAGATGAAGCGCTCGTAGTGACCGAGGTCGAGGTCGGTTTCGGCCCCGTCGTCGGTGACGAATACTTCACCGTGTTGCATAGGGCTCATCGTGCCAGGATCGACGTTGATATACGGGTCGAGCTTGAGCATGGTGACTTTAAGGCCGCGCGATTCGAGGATCGCGGCGAGGGAGGCGGCGGCAATCCCTTTTCCAAGGGAAGACACAACGCCACCAGTGACGAAGACAAATTTGGTCATTGCAGATGGTGCCGAACGGCACGTGCGGGAAATTGAAATTATACACTAAAGCCCGCCTGCGTCGCCTCCCGCGCGCGGAAATTTGCGCCAAATACCGACTATCCCTCCCCCTCCTGCTGTCTACGCACAACAAGATTGCAAGCTAGCAATAACTGAAATATTTCCAATTCCATACTTTGTGTGGGAGAGCGAACAGACCCTGCCGCACCCTGGCGGCACACTGGCATTTTCAACAGGAGGTCCATCATGAGCTACGAAGAACGCGACGCCTACGGCATGTATGTCAACCGCGGCCACAAAGGTCCCGGCCCTGAACTGATGGGTGCAGACACCCTGATCGGCGACCATGTGCACAACGCCAAGGATGAACATCTGGGCGAAATCAAGGAAATCATGATCGACATGCGCAGCGGCAAAATCGCCTACGCCGTCATGTCGCACGGCGGTGTGTTTACCATCGGCGAAAAGCTGTTCGCCGTGCCGTGGGAAGCGCTGCTGCTCGACACCGTCAACAAGCGCTTTACCCTCAACGTCGACAAGGAACGCATCGAAAACGCACCCGGCTTCGACACCGATAACTGGCCAAACATGGCGGACCAAGCCTGGGCGACGTCGATCCATAGCTATTATGGAACGACGCCGCGCGAGTATTAAGAGCTGGCCTCATTTGGGGTCAGACCCGCCGGGGGTATGCGGCCCAATGGACCGCATGCCGATTCCAAAGGAACTGACCCCAGCTTTAAACTAGAACCGGTACTCCAGCCCTGCCACATACGTCCTGCCCCGCGCCGTACTCATCGGCGTATTGTCGTTCGACTGCGACGGCATCGAGTTCAGGCGGTTCAGCGCTTCCGAGTAATTCTTGTCCATGGCGTTCTGCACCGACAGGCGCAGGAACAGGTTTTTCGTCACTTGCCAGCTCGCATACAAATCGATCACGGCCGGGATCTTCGGATTGTCCACCTTCGCCACTTCCCCCGTCACCGCATCAGCTTCGTTGTCCGGCGACAGGCGGCGGTTCGATCCCGTGTGCTTGATGATGGCGCCCACCTCCATTTTATTGTCCAGCAAGCGCGTGCCCACGTCGAGGTTGTAGTAGGTGCTGGGCAGCTCGCTGATGTCGGACGCGCCAAACCACGCGCTGGCGATCGAGGTGGGCTGACTGGTCTTTTCACGCGTGTACGACAACCGCGCAAAAGCCGGGCCCAGCTGATACTGCGCTTCCAGTTCCCAACCGCGCGTGCGTACGGGCGTAGCCGAGTTGATGTAGATATACATATTGGTCACGTATTCGTCGACCGTCTCCCAGTCCGTGGCGATCACTTCCGAGATATTGCACTTGCGCCCGTTGTCGCAGACGAGGAAGGATTGACTGGTGATATAGCCGTCGATCTTGCTCTTGAAATACAAAGCCTTGAAGTTCAGCGCATCGTTGGCGCTCAGCAAACCGTGCAGGCTGGAATTGAAACCCAGCTGATAGGTCGTCGCCTTTTCTCCCTTCAAAAACGGGTTCATCGAGGCCCCGCCATCGTTCGAGAAAAACACTTCCTGCGGATTCGGCCCCCGCATGGTGCGCTCGGCGCTGGCGAATGGCTGGAACCACGGCGTCATCTGTGCGGAAACGAGCAGCGAAGGATTGATGCCGTGTTCCTTCAGCGCGATATGCGCCTCCCCTTGCGGGAAACATTTCACGCGTTCGTCGCAGGCCGGCTTGTAGCCCGTCAATTCGAAACGCGTGTAATTGAGCCCGGCATTGACCTGAACAATGCCGCGGTTGTATTGCAGGCCCGCATACAGGCTGTCGATCTTTTGCTTGCCGGCCGGGCCAAAGGTATTGTTTTCAATCGACTGCCGGTTGGCATCCGGATTGTCGGGATCGTCGACGAGGCTTTCCACGTGCTTGCTGTATTGATTGCGCATCAGCTTGCCGCCCACAGTCACCAGCGTGTCGCCGCCCGCCAGCTTGAAGCTGCTCGTATTGTTGATGTCGAAGGCATCGGCACGGTTGGCCGTGCTCGTGTTGACGAAATTGATCAAGGCTTCCGGCATGTATTCCTGCTTGCCGCGGCTGCTGCTGGCCGTCACATTGAGATCGATCAATTCCGAAAACGGCGTGTAGTGGTATTTCACATAGTAGTCATCGCTCCGGATATCGCGGCGCGTGAACGTATTGCGGTAATCGCGCGCCGACAGTTCCAGCGCATGGAAATCGCTCAGTTTGAGGTCCAGCTTGAGCAATTGCGACTTCGGCTTTTGTTGATAGAAACGGTTGTAGCCGAAGCCGAATTCCTCGCTATCCGTGCCCTTGCCATTCTTGTAGTTGTTGCCGATCACGCTCGCGCTCGTGGCCGCCATGAAGCCGGCGCTGCCGCCATCGAAAGCAGGGTTTTTCATGGCCACGGCCAGCATGGCACTGCGCCCCACGCCATTGTTACCGGCGGACATCTTCGTGCGTGCGCCCACCTTCTCGCCCGTAAACACCACGTCATCGACGCCGATGGTGCGGAAGTTGGCGCTGCCGCCCAGCGCATTGACGCCGTCGCCACCGACGACATTACCGCGCGACACGTCCACGCCGATGATGAAATTCGGGTCGATCAGGGCGCCGAATTGGCTGCTGGGCACGCTACCATGCGCCACTTCCGACGGTGCGCTGCCATAGTAATTCTGCGTCACGCCATCGACCATGGTGTTGACCCGGCCAAAGCCGGACAGACCGCGGATGTTGACGCTGACGGCGCCCTGCGCGGGATCGATCTGGGTAAACGTGCCCGGCATGCCGCGCAGTATCTGGTCGACCGGCTGCAAGCGCGTATCGGCGCCGCGCGCACTGACGGCACCCGGTTTTTCCAGCGCCTGCTGTTCCGCCGACACAGCCTCGCCCGATACGTTCAGCGGTGAAAACACGACCTTGCCACTCTCTTGTGCCTGTTGCGCCCATCCCTGCTGCGCGAGCAAAGCCATGCAGATGCCCACGGCCTGCGTCATTGTCTTGATATGCATACACCCTCGATTTCTTATGTGATTGAAAATTCAGCTGGTGCCGTGGCCGCTCTCGGCGTCGAGCTTGAACGACACGGGCAAGGTCACCGTCACCGTGCCCTGGTGCAGGACGTTGTCGGGCGGCGCCGGCAGCGGCTGCGCGCGCTGCAGCACTTGCAGCGCTTCGCGGTCGAGCAGCACCGTGCCCGATGAAGTGACCAGTTCGCTGGCCAGCAGCTTGCCGTCGCGGTCCACCTGGAAACGTACCCAGGCGGCGCCGGCCCGCTTGCGCTGGCGCGCGTCGCCCGGATAGCGCTTGAAATGGGCCAGATGACCGAGCACGCGGCTTTGCCAACTGGCGGGCGCGGCATTGGTCGACGGCGTATCGCTATCGAATGGCGCCGCCTGCGGACCGCGCACGGCGGCCGGCGCCGGCGTGGCGCTGCTGCTGGCTTGTGCGGGTAATGACGCTTCCTTCGCGGCATCCTTGCCCGGCTCCGCCGACGGACTGGTTTCCGCCTTCGCTTCTTTTTCCGCAGCGACGATCTCCGGCGCGGCGGCGCGCGCCAGCACGGGCAGCGCCTCTTGCCTGGCCGTGCTCCTTTTGGGTTGGGCGGCACTGGACGCCGCCGACTGGCGCGCCCCTGCCGCTGCCGCTTGCCGTGTTTCCGGCGACATCGCTTGCGCGGCAAACACCACCATCACGCTGGCGGGCGGCTGCGTGAGAGCGACGCTGACGGGCTGCCAGCCTGACCACAGCAGCAGCGCCAGTGCGGCTGCCACCACCAGCGATGTGGCAATGCCCCAGTTCAATATCGGACGCGGATTCACCCGCCCTCCCGGCCCACCAGGCCCACTTTCAGATAGCCGGCCTGGCGCAGGGTATCCATCACGCCCAGCACGTCTTCATACGCGGCTTGCTTGTCGGCCTGGAAAAACAGGGTGCGCTGACGGTCGCCGCCCGTCTGCGCGTCGAGCAAGCTGCCCAATTGCTCGCGCGCCACGGGCGCCTCGCCCAGGTACAGGCTGCGGTCGGCTTTCAGGGAAACGAACAGGGGCTTGTCGGGGCGCGGTGCCGGCTTGGCCGTGGCGGCCGGCAAGTCGATTTTCAGGTCGACGGTGGCCAGCGGCGAGACCACCATGAAAATGATCAACAGCACCAGCATCACGTCGATGAAGGGCGTGACATTGATCTCGCAGAGCTCCGGCATGTCGGCCGTGTCGTCGTCGGGCGTAGGAAACAGGGAAGCCATGGCTCAGGCCTGCTTGCGCGTGTCGAGGTCGCGGCTCAGCATCAGCAGCACTTGCGCGGAAGCGGCGCGCAGCTGCGCCTTGTACTGGTTGATGCCGCGGCTAAGTACGTTGTAGATGACGACGGCGGGAATCGCCGCCACCAGGCCCAGGGCGGTGGCCAGCAAGGCTTCCGCGATGCCGGGCGCGACGGTGGCCAAATTCGTGCTCTGGCTGACGGCGATGCCGATGAAACTGTTCATGATGCCCCACACGGTGCCGAACAGGCCGACGAACGGCGCCACGGCGCCGATGCTGGCGAGCAGGCCGATGCCTTGCGTCATGCTGCGTATATTGTGCGCAATCCACTGTTCCTGGCGAAAGCCGGCCCGTTCCTTCAGGGCCGCCGCTGGCGCGCTGGCGTGCGACAGGTTCAATTCCTGCTGCACGTCGTCGAGCAGCTGTTGCGCCAGCGAAGTGCTGCCTGCACCCTCCACTTTGACGGCCGCGTCCGGCAAGGAGGTCGCCGTCTTCAGCACGGCGACGGCTTGCGCCGCTTCGCGCCGCGCTTGCAGCAAGCTGGCGCCCTTCACCAGCAAGACCACCCAGGTGGCCAGCGCGGCGACCAGCAAGCCGATGAGTACGCTTTTGACGACCTGGTCGGCAGCGAAAAACATGCCCAGCGGCGACATGTCGTGCGGCAAGGCGGACGCTTGCGCCGTGGCATGCAACAGGGACAGAAACACGCCGCCAGCGGCGGCTTTGAGACAGGAGATACGCATGAAAGCTTCAACAGGTAACAGGCATGGCTGCGCCAGCGGCGCGCACGCGCATGCAAAAAAATCGGACGAACTACCTGGCTGCTGCGAAGAAGCTTGCTGGGGGAGAATGCCGGGCTGAACGCCCGGCGGAGGTAAAACGGTTTACTTGGCGCTGGCGACGGCGGGCGCAACAACCGGCGTGAACCAGACGAAATCGGCCTGCGGCGCCTGGACGGCCGCGCCCTGCTGCGCCAGGACCAGCACCAGCGGCGCGGGGCCGCCCGTCAAGTCCTGCACGTGCAGCGGCACGCCCAAGTCCTTGTGCGCATGGTAGGCGCCGGCGATCAGCACGGCCGGCGCGGGTGCGGCCAGCAGGCGCTCGGCCATGCGGCGGTCGCGCTGCTGCTGCACCGACAGCATGGCGGCCAGGCGCGGCTCGTCGATCTGGTTGTCGTGCATGACGCGGATGATGTCTTTCAGCTTGGCATGCACCTTGCCATCGTTGGCCAGGTTCGAATGCTTGCCCTGCACGGCCGGCTTGTCGATAAACATTTGCTTGATCTCGCTGCGGTCCAGGTTGGCCGACCAGACGGGATACGGCGCGCGCATCACGGTCATGACCAGGTCGCCATATTGCACCCACTTCCAGTTCGGCTGCCACGCCACCAGCTCGGCCACGTGTTCGGGGCGCACGACGGGGTCCGTCTGCAGCCACGGCTTGACCTTGTCCACCTTGGCTTGCTGGTCCGGGTTCAACATTTCCAGCAGCACGCTGCCTTGCGGACGCTGGCCCTGCAACTGCTGCAACAGCCATTGCTCGATCTGGTGATGGCTGAGCTGGTCATGCTGCTCGCCCACGATGACCCGCGGCGCGACGGCCAGCTGGGCCAGCAATTGCTCGGCAGTCACGCGCTTGCCGCTGCGCAGGTCGACGATCTCGCCCAGCTGGCGCACGTCTTGCGCAGCGGCAGGCGCAACCGCGGTGGCGCCGGCACCGGTGACGGGTGCGACGCTGCTGCAGGCGCTCAGGGCCAGTACGCAGGCGGGCAGGACGGCGGCGAGGGACAGGGGGAATCTCATGGGCATGGCCTTTCGGATTGAAGCACGCATTGCAAAATAACTACTGGCGGGCATTTTAATAGAAATGATTCTCATTTACAACCATTGCGCGACTCATCATGCGGAATTTTTTACAACTGGCAAAAATGGTGCTTCGGTGAAATCTCCAGGTGCGGGGTAGAATAAAAAAACGGAGGACTTGCGTGAATCAAACTGACCAGTTGGCGGTACTGAAAAAACCGCTGCCAGACTCTCTTGCTGCCGTACTTTCCCTGATCTTTGCCGACCGCTTTTCCATGACGCAAGCCATGCGCGAACACCATGGACGCGACGAGTCGAGCTATCCCCCCATGCTGCCGGACGCCGTCATCTTCGCCCATTCCACCGAGGAAGTGGCGGCCGCCGTCAAGCTGTGCAGCGCGCACGACGTACCCATCATCGCCTACGGCAGCGGCACCTCGCTCGAAGGCCACGTGCTGGCCCTGCATGGCGGCGTGACGATTGATCTGTCGCAAATGAATCAGATGGTCGCCGTGCATGGTGAAGACTTGACGGCCACCGTGCAGGCAGGCGTAACGCGCAAGCAGCTCAATGAAGAAATCCGCGACACGGGCCTGTTCTTCCCCATCGACCCGGGCGCCAATGCGTCCTTGGGCGGCATGGCCGCCACGCGCGCCTCGGGCACGAATGCCGTGCGCTACGGCACCATGCGCGAAAACGTGCTGGCCCTGACCGTGGTGACGGCCGATGGCCGCATCATCAAGACGGGGACCAGGGCGAAAAAATCGTCGGCCGGCTACGACCTGACGCGCTTGTTCGTCGGCAGCGAAGGAACGTTGGGCATCATCACGGAAGTGACGGTGAAACTGTATCCATTGCCGGAAGCGATCTCGGCGGCCGTGTGTTCGTTCCCCGGCACGGGCGAAGCCGTCAGCGCCGTGATCCAGACCATCCAGATGGGTATTCCTGTGGCGCGGGTCGAGTTTCTCGATGAAAATGGCGTGAAAGCCATCAATGCCTACGACAAGATGGCGCTGCCGCAAAAGCCGCTGTTGCTGTTTGAGTTCCACGGCACGCCGGCCAGCGTGGCCGAGCAGGCACAGCTGGTGCAAGCCATCACGGCCGAACACGGCGCCAGCGATTTCGAGTGGGCCAGCCGCCCCGAAGACCGCTCGCGCCTGTGGGCCGCGCGCCACAATGCGTATTTCGCCCTGCTGCAGATGCGCCCGGGCAGCCGCGCCATTTCCACCGATTGCTGCGTACCGATTTCGCGCCTGGCCGAATGCATCCTCGCCACCAAGGCCGATTGCGAAGCGCAGGGCCTCGTCTACGCCATCATCGGCCACGTGGGCGACGGCAATTTCCACGTGCAGATGCTGGTCGACCCCGACAATCCGGCCGACATCGCCCGCGCGGAAAAGGTCAACAGCGACATGGTCACGCGCGCCATCGGCATGGATGGCACGTGCACGGGCGAGCACGGCGTAGGCATGCACAAGATGGCGTTCCTCGTGGAAGAACATGGTGTAGGCGCCATCGACACCATGCGCGCCATCAAGCACGCGCTGGACCCGAAGAACATCATGAATCCGGGGAAGATCGTGCGCTGGTAATCAATACCAACCCAAAAAGCAAATGCCGGGGTCGTACCCTGAGGGTACGACCCCAGTCCTTGTCGTTGGGGTGATTTTTTACAATTCCATGCGCATCGGCACGAAAGCGATGCCGCCCTCCTCCACCTTCGGCCCCGTGGCGACAAAGCCCAGGCTCGTGTACAGGGGCAAGGCATACAGCGAGGAATTGACGGTAAAGGCCGTCACATCGCCCCTGGCCAGCGACGCATCGCGGGCGGCCTGCCACAAACGGCGCGCCATGCCGCGCCGGTGCAGTGCGCGCGGCACGAACATGTGGAACAGATGCGTGTTGTCGCGCATGGCCACAACACCGGCCAGCTCGCCGCCGATATGCGCGAGCTGATACGCGTAGCGCGACTGCGACAGATAGCCTTCGATGGCGGGCTGGCGGCAGTGTTCGATGAATTTTTCCGCCCCCGTGCCATCCGGATGCAGGGTCAGAAAGGGCATCAGGTCGTCGATCAGGGCAACGATGGCGGGCGCGTCGGCGACGAGGGCGGGACGCAGTGTCGGTTCGGGTAATGTTGTCATTCTTAAATAATGCCATGCCTTGGGCAAACAAGACAATTCTCAACAAAAATCGCGGCTGCTGGTGCGCAAGCGTCCCAGCAGATGCGACATGTCGACCAGGCGCTTGGCCACCAGGTTGCGCACGATGCCCTCGCGCTGCCACACGCCGTACACGCCCAGCAGCGGCGCGCTCAGCACTTCGCGCCGCTGGCTTTCCACCAGGTCGGGCCAGACGATGACGTTGACGGTGCCCGTCTCGTCTTCCAGGGTCATGAAGATCACGCCCTTTGCCGTGCCCGGCCGCTGGCGCACGGTGACGATGCCGCAGGCGCGCGCCACTTGCCCGCTCGTGTACGTCATCAGCGTAGACGCCGGCATGAAACGCTGTTCCAGCAATTGCCTGCGCAGCAGCGCCAGCGGGTGGCGGCCCAGGGTCAGGCCTTGCGTGCGGTAGTCGCTGACGATGCTCTCGCCCTCCGTCGGGGCGGCCAGCATGGGCAAGTCTTCCTCTTGCGTGGTGGCGCGCAGCAAATCCCTGTCGGGCACGGCGCCGGCCGCCTGCCACAGCGCGGCGCGCCGGTGTCCGGCCAGCGCGTGCAGCGCGTTGCCGGCGGCCAGCACCTGCAAATCATGACGGTCCAGGCCGCCACGCCGCGCCAGGTCGGCTACGTCGACAAAAGCGGCAATGGCGCGCGCATCCTCGATACGCCGGGCGGCCTCGGCGCGCATGCCGAACAGGCTGTTCAAGCCCAGGCGCACGGCGGGCGCGCCCCCTTCCGCAGTCTCTTCCAACGTCGCTTCCCAGCCGCTGATGGCCACGTCGACGGGCAGCACTTGCACGCCATGCCGGCGACCATCCTGCACCAGTTGCGAGGGGCTGTAAAAACCCATGGGCTGGCTGTTGAGCAAGGCGCACAGGAAGGCGGCCGGTTCGTGGCATTTCAGCCAGGAACTGGCGTACGTCAGCAGGGCGAAACTGGCCGCGTGCGACTCGGGAAAGCCGTATTCGCCAAAGCCCTCGATCTGGCTGAAGATGGCCTCGGCAAACTCTCGCTCATACTCATTTTTGACCATCGTTTCAACGATGCGTTTCTTGTAATTGTTCATGCCACCCTTGCGTTTCCAGGCCGCCATGGCGCGCCGCAGCTCATCGGCCTCGCCGGGGCTGAAATCGGCGGCGATGATGGCCACCTGCATCACTTGCTCCTGGAAAATGGGAATGCCGAGGGTGCGTCCCAGCGCCTTTTCCAGGCCCTTCGGATACTCGACCAGTTCCTTCTGCTGGCGCCGCTGCAGATACGGATGCACCATGCCGCCCTGGATGGGGCCGGGGCGCACGAGCGCCACTTCGATGACGAGGTCGTAGAATTCACGGGGCCGCAGGCGGGGCAGCATGCTCATCTGCGCGCGCGACTCGATCTGAAACACACCGATGGTGTCGGCCTCGCACATCATGTCGTAGGTGGCCGGGTCTTCGCGGGGAATATCCTGCAGGCGGAACTCCTCGCCGCGCCGCGCACCGACCAGTTCCAAGGCACGGCGCAGGGCCGACAGCATGCCCAGCGCCAGCACGTCGACCTTCATCAAGCCCAGCTCCTCGAGGTCGTTCTTGTCCCACTCGATGACGCTGCGCTCGGCCATGGTGGCGTTTTCAATCGGCACCAGGCGCGACAACTTCCCGTGCGCAATGACGAAGCCGCCCGGATGCTGCGACAGATGGCGGGGAAAGCCCAGCAGCTGCTGCGCCAGGCCGGCCCACTGCTGCGACAATGCCGCTTCCGGGTCGAGCCCGCATTCGGCCAGGCGTTCCAGCAGATCGCGCTTGCCGTCGAACCAGCGATGCGCCTTGGCCACTTTTTCCACGATCGCCAGGTCGATCCCCAGCGCGCGGCCGCTGTCGCGCAAGGCGCTTTTCGGACGGTAGCTGATCACCACGGCGGCCAGCGCGGCCCGCTCGCGCCCATATTTTCCGTAGATATATTGAATCACCTCTTCGCGCCGCTGGTGCTCGAAATCGACGTCGATGTCGGGCGGCTCGTTGCGCTCGCGCGACATGAAACGCCCGACCAGCGAATTGCCGCGTGCCGGGTCCACTTCCGTGATGTGCAGGCAATAGCAGACGGCCGAATTGGCGGCCGGGCCCCTGCCCTGGCACAGGATGTTTTGCGAGCGGGCAAAGCGCACGATGTCGTACACGGTCAAAAAGTACGCTTCATACGACAGCTCGGCGATCAGTTCCAGCTCCTGCTCGATCTGCTCCTGCACGTTGGCCGGAATGCCCAGCGGAAAGCGGAGACGCGCGCCCGCATACGTTTCCTCGCGCAGATACGTCGCCGGCGTGTGGCCGTGCGGCACCAGTTCGTCGGGATAGTCATAGCGCAAGCTGTCGAGGGAAAATTCGCACATCTTGGCGATGCGCAAGGTTTCCGCCAGCGCCTGCGGCGGATACACATTGGCCAGCCGCAGGCGCGCGCGCAAATGCTGCTCCGCGTTTTGCGCCAGCGCATAGCCGCACTCGCTCACGGGCTTGCCCACGCGAATGGCGCACAGCGTGTCGAGCAGGGGCTTGCACGAACGCACGTGCATGCACACGTGGCCCACGGCCACCATGGGCAAACCCTGCGCCTGCGCCGCCTCTTGCACGGCGCCGCGGTGCGCGTCATCCTGCGCCCGCTGCAGCAGGTTCAGGCCGATCCAGCTGCGCTCGCTGCCAAAGGTGGCCGCCATCCACGCCCCCTGCGCGCGCACGGTTTCCGGCTGGGCCGGATAGCTGGGCAGCAAGATCATCAGGCAACCGGGCAGCCCCCGTAAATGCGCAAACTCCGCCGAAGGCGCCGCAAAATCGTCGGGCGTCAGCAAATAGCGCCCCTTGGCTGCCCGCGTGCGCGCCATGGTGATCAACTCAGACAAATTGCCATAACCGTCGATGTCTTGCACCAGCGCCAGCAAGGACAGGGCCGGACTGCCGTCGGCCTGCGTCAAATGAAAATGCGCGCCGATAATCAGCGGAAAACCGGCCCGCTTGGCCGTCGCATGGGCGCGTACGACACCCGCCAGCGAGCACTCGTCGGTGATGGCCAGCCCCTTGTACCCGAGCTGGACGGCGCGCGCCACCAGCTCTTCCGCATGCGAGGCCCCATGCAGGAAGCTGAAATTGCTCAGACAGTACAACTCAGCATACTCGGGTAAGACGGCGCCCCACATGATCTACCTCAATACTGTATATAAACACAGTATATTATACGCATCTGGAATGCGGCTTCTCGGTTATGCTGGTGTTTTACCTTATGCCTCGCCCACCATGATCGTCCACTTCTTAAAATGTTTCGGCGCCGCACCCGGTGGCGGCAATGCGGCGCTGGTCGTGGAAAACGACGACAACAGCGAAACGGCGCGCCAGCAATTTGCCCGCGAACGCCAGGTCAGCGCCTGCGTCTTCCTCGACCGGCAAGCGGACGGCGGCATCGTGCTCGATTATTTTTATCCGCACACGCGCAGTCCCCTGTGCCTGCACGCCACCCTTGCGGCCGCCCATGTGCTGCTGACGGCGCCTGACGCCCCGGCAACCTTGACGGTCACCACGGCCATGCGCGGGCAAGCCTTGCAGCTGGTGCGCCGCGCAGAAAATTTATTTATTGGTTTGGCGCAGCAGCCGGCGCCGGCCGTCATGGTGGAGAAATATGTGCCGTCTGAACTGATGGGTCAGCACATGCACTTGCTGTCGCCGCCCGTGATCGCCTCGGTCGGCAGTCCGAAGTTGCTGCTGGAAGTGGCCGACCGCACCACCCTGCGCGCGCTGCGGCCGAACCTGGAACTGATCGCCGACTGGAGCGCCTTGCACAAGGTCAACGGCTGCTATGCGTATTGCCGCACGGGCGAGCACGAGTACGAAGGGCGCAATTTCAACCACCTCGACCCGGCGCTGGAAGACAGCGCCACGGGCGTGGCGGCAGGTGCGCTGTCAGCCCATTTGCAGCAGTCGCTGCGCCTGCATCAGGGCCACGTGACGCAGCAGCCATGTTTGATCGAGGTGCAATACAGCGCGCAGGCAATCTGGGTGGGCGGCATGGTGCAACGCAGCACCTGAACGGGGCATGCCGCACCAGTACGAGGCAAGCCGGACAGCGGCGAAAAGATAATCAACCAGGAAACAACAGTTACTACAAATTTGTAATAACAAAACAAAGTATCGCTGGTGAATGATGAAATGATGGCACTAGAATCAAGTCACAATACCACTTGGAGATACTGCGTGCCGACCCTCACCACTTTGCGTAAAGCAGTCCTCATCAGCCTGTACGGCAGCGCCGCCCTGGCCGTCTTCAGTCCCGCCGCCATGGCGCAGAGTAACGACCCTGCGGCCACAGAAGGCCCCGTACAAACGGTCAGCGTCGTCGGCTCACGCCGCGTCGCCAGCTCCTCCACCGATACGATGGTGCCGGTCGATATCATTCCGATTTCCAAGGTGGCCGAGCAAGGCGGCCAGTTCGACTTGGCGCAATCGCTGCAATATATCTCGCCCTCGTTCAATTCCACGCGCCAGACGGGCGCCGACGGGGCCGACCTGATCGATTCGGCCGCCCTGCGCGGCCTCGGTTCCGACCAGACCCTCGTGCTGGTCAACGGCAAGCGGCGCCACACGACGGCCCTCGTCAACCTGTTCGGCGCGCGCAACCGCGGCAACACGGGCACGGACATGAATGCGATTCCCTTGCTGGCGATCAAGAACGTGCAAGTGCTGCGCGACGGCGCCGCCGCCCAGTACGGCTCGGACGCCATTGCCGGCGTGATCGACATCGAACTGAAGAAAAGTCTGGGCTGCGAAGCCGTGGCCGGCTACAGCCAGTATTCGGAAGGCGACGGCAAGAATTACATGACCTCCGCCTACTGCGGCATTTCGCTGGGCGACAAGGGCACGATCGCCATCACGGGAGAATACCTGGACCGGGGCCGCTCGAACCGCGCCGATTCCGACAGCATGCGCATCATCGGCGACACCAAATCCAAGAACAAAACCCTGTACGTGAATGGCGACTACGCCACCAGCGGCACAGGCAAGCTGTACTTCACGGCCGGCGCACAGACGCGCGACGCCTCGAGCGCCGCGTTTGGCCGGGGCGGCATCGGCAGCGACGACATCCCGTCGCGCAATTCGGCCGCCATGTACCCGGACGGTTTCGTGCCTTTCATTAACGGCAAGATCGACGACCAGTACGCCACCATCGGCCACCGCAGCCAGATTGGCGAATGGCATGCGGATTTTTCGCAAACCTATGGCTACAACAAGATGCGCTATGACATCAGCAATACGCTGAACGCCTCGATCGCCAACCTCGACTTGATGAACGGCGGCAAGGGCGTGAGCGCCAGCAACTACGACGCGGGCGGCTTCTCGTTCCAGCAGCTGACCAGCAACGCCGATTTCAGCCGCTACTATGACACGGTGATGCGCGGCATGAACGTGGCCTTCGGCGCCGAATACCGCAGCGAGGAATACAAGATCATGGCCGGCGAACCGAGCTCCTACAACGACGCCGACGGCGTGGGTGTGGGCGGCAATGCGGGCAGCCAGGGCTTTCCCGGCTTCCAGCCCGGCGACGCCACCAAGGCCAAGCGCCACAGCATCGCCGCGTATGGCGACGTGGAACTGGAATGGACGGAACGCCTGAAAACCCAGGCAGCCCTGCGCTATGAAAAATTCAGCGACTTCGGCTCCACCGTGACGGGCAAGCTGGCCGGCAGCTACAAGCTGGCACCGAACGTGCTGCTGCGCGGTTCGGCCAGCACGGGTTTCCGCGCGCCATCGTTGCAGCAAGTGTATTTCTCGTCCACCTTCACCGACTTCATCGGCGGCGTGCCCACCGACGTGGTGCTGGCGCCGAATGGCGGCACCGTCGCCAACGCGGCCGGCATTCCGAAGTTGAAAGAGGAAAAATCCACCAGTTTTACCTTGGGCACCACTTGGACGCCGACGCAAGCCATCTCCGTCACAGCCGACCTGTACAACATCAAGATCAAGGACCGCATCGTGCTGTCGGGCCGCTTCAATGCCGACAACTACCCTGACCTGGCCGCGCGCCTGGCCCTGCTGGGCGTGGGCGAAGCGCAATTCTTCGTCAACTCCATCGACACGCGCACGCGCGGGCTGGACCTGACGGCTTCGCACAAGGGCGAGCTGGCCGGCAACCGCCTGAACACCTTCGTGGCCTTGAACCTGAGTAAGACGGAAGTGACGAAAGTCAAGACACCCGCCTCGCTGACGGGCTTCGAGGATGTCTTGCTGTCCGAGCGCGAACGCCTGTTCATCGAACAGGGCGGCCCGCGCGCGAAAGCCACCTTGGGCTTCGACTACATCACGGGCAAGCTGGAATCGGACCTGCGCATCATCTACTTTGGCCCGCAAACCCTGGGCACCTTCAGCGGCACGGCCGAAGGCGTACCGAACGCCCGCTACAAGGCCAAGACCTCGGCCGACCTGAGCTTCACCTACAGCATCAGCAAGAACACCAAGCTGACTTTCGGCGGCAACAACATCTTCAACGTCAAGCCCACCACGCAAAACGCGGACGAGACGGATAACGGCTTCAAATACGACAGCGTGCAGTTCGGCCTGAACGGCGCTTCGTATTTCGGTCGGCTGTGGGTGAAGTTCTGATCACCTTGCCTGCGTAAGAAAACAGCGGCTGCGCCAGCATGGACAGCCGCTGTTTTTATGTCGGCCTCACCATTCAATGCTCATCGCCCGCATAGATCCACATGGGCTCTGTTTTTCCGGCACGAACAAATCCCACAGATTCGTAGAACGCGATGGCCTTGCCGTCCGCCGTCAGCATTTGCTGGTGAAATCCCGCATATTTTTCCAGCATGGCCGCCATCATCCTTCTGCCGACGCCCTGGCCTTGCGCCATCGGATCGACGAGCATATGCGGGAAGTAGACAACCAGATGGCCATCGGAAATGGCATTGCCGATGCCAACCAATTTGCCATCGGCGCGGGCCGTCACCAGGCTGTGGGAATTGCGCAGCGCAGCCATCAGCTCTTTGGGCTTTTCCGCGGACGACCAGTGATTGGCCTTGTAGAGGGCTATCACTTCTTGCTCGGTGATCACATCATTCATGGAAATTTGCATCGGCACGGCCTTCTTTATGGATGACGCTGACCTTCGCAATGGGAAGGCCCCAGCGTTTGGATCACATTACCATCTAATTGTATCGATCCCCCCACCAGTTTCACAGCTCATACACGCCCATGCTCCAGTACCGGCTGCCTTGGCTGTTGCGGGCAAGCCAACCCAATGCCTGCAACTCCTTGCCGATCAAACGATTCATGATGCCATGTCCGACCAGCAGCACAGGTCCCTTGGCGGCAAGCGCAACAAGCCGCTCGGCGGCGGCCCTGGCACGCTGCCGGGTGAGCGTCAGCGAGTCCGAGCCACGCGCATAACCGCAAAGCCAGAGCAGGCGGAAAATCACTGCCCAGGCTTCAGGCGGCAACCAGGGCGCTTTCCAGAGGGCAAAAGGAAGCTCCGCTTCAGTGAAAATCGCCTCTTGCGTGAATGGTAAATCGCCCAGTGCCCTGGCTGTCGAGCATGCCCTGGGTGCCGTGCTGGCCACAATGGTCGACGCGGCAAGCGCTGCCAGGGGGCACTCTGCCGGTATTTCATTGTCTTTGATGACCGATTGATTGTAGAGATCAATCCACTGTCCCATTTGCATGGGCGCTATCCAGCGCCCCTTGGCGAGTTGGGGCTCGCCGTGACGCATCAATGTTATTCGCATGTTCAGTCAGGTCGCCTCATACATTTTTCATGTCTCCTTCATTGCCCCGGCCGCTCCCGGCCAGCACGGCCGCAGTGAACAATGTTTGCCCTGCGGCAGAAAGCACGGATAATAGCGCCTAACTCATAAGCACTGTATTGGATTACCTCATGGAAATTAAAGTCAACTTTCTCGACAAGCTGCGTCTCGAAGCCAAGTTCGACGATTTTACGGTCATCGCCGACCAGCCCATCCGCTACAAGGGCGATGGCTCGGCGCCTGGCCCGTTCGATTACTTTTTGGCATCATCGGCACTGTGCGCGGCCTACTTCGTGAAGTTGTATTGCGATACGCGCAATATTTCCACCGAAAACATCCGCCTGTCGCAAAACAATATTGTTGATCCGGAAAACCGTTATCAGCAGATTTTCAAGATCCAGGTTGAGCTGCCGGCCGATATCTCGGCCAAGGACCGCCAGGGCATCTTGCGCTCGATCGACCGTTGCACGGTCAAGAAAGTGGTGCAAACGGGTCCCGAGTTCGTGATTGAAGAGGTGGAAAACCTGGACGCCGACGCCCAGGCCTTGCTGGCCTTGAATCCAGCCCCTGGCGCGAATACCTATATCGTCGGCAAGGATTTGCCGCTGGAACAGACCATCGCCAATATGTCGGGCCTGCTGGCCGGCCTGGGCATCAAGATTGAAATCGCCTCGTGGCGCAACATCATTCCGAATGTGTGGTCGCTGCATATCCGCGATGCGCATTCGCCCATGTGTTTCACCAACGGCAAGGGCGCGACCAAGGAAAGCGCGCTGGCGTCGGCCTTGGGTGAGTACATCGAGCGACTCAGCAACAACCATTTCTACGCCGGGTCGTTCTGGGGCGAGGACATCGCCAACGCGCCCTTCGTCCACTACCCGAACGAGCGCTGGTTCAAGCCGGGCCGCAAGGATGCGCTGCCGAAGGAAATTCTCGATGAGTATTGCCTGGACATCTACAATCCCGATGGCGAGCTGCGCGGCTCGCACCTGATCGACACCAACTCCGGCAATGCCGAGCGCGGCATCTGCTCGCTGCCGTATGTGCGGCACTCCGATGGCGAGGTCGTGTATTTCCCGTCGAACCTGATCGAAAACCTGTACGTCAGCAATGGCATGAGCGCCGGCAATACGCTGGTCGAAGCGCAGGTGCAATGTCTGTCGGAAATTTTTGAGCGGGCCGTCAAGCGCGAAATTCTCGAAGGCGAAATCGCCCTGCCCGATGTGCCGCAGGAAGTGCTGGCGAAATACCCGGGCATCGTGGCAGGCATCGCCGGCCTGGAAGAGCAAGGCTTCCCCGTGCTGGTCAAGGATGCGTCGCTGGGCGGCGTGTACCCGGTGATGTGCGTCACCCTGATGAACCCGCGCACGGGCGGCGTGTTCGCCTCGTTCGGCGCACACCCGAGCCTGGAAGTGGCGCTCGAGCGCAGCCTGACGGAATTGCTGCAGGGTCGCAGCTTTGAAGGCCTCAACGACTTGCCGCAACCGACGTTTGCCAGCGAAGCCGTCACCGAGCCGAATAACTTCGTCGAGCACTTCATCGATTCGAGCGGCATCGTCTCGTGGCGCTTCTTCAGCGCCAAGGCCGATTACGATTTCGTCGAGTGGGATTTTTCCGGCCACGGCGAGAACTCGAATGCAGAGGAAGCGGCGACGCTGTTCGGCATCCTGGCCGGCATGGGCAAGGAAGTGTACACGGCCGAGTACGACCAGCTGGGCGCCACAGCCTGCCGCATCCTCGTGCCCGGTTATTCGGAAGTGTATCCGGTCGAAGATCTAATCTGGGACAACACCAACAAGGCGCTGCTGTTCCGCACCGACATCCTGAACTTGCATAGCCTGGACGACGCCAGTCTGGAAGACTTGCTCGACCGCCTGGAAAACAGCGAGCTCGACGAGTACGGCGACATCGCCACCCTGATCGGCATCGAGTTTGACGAAAATACGGTGTGGGGCCAGCTGACGACCCTGGAATTGAAGCTGCTGATTCATCTCGCCTTGCAGCAATTCGAAGAGGCGAAAGAGCTGGTGGAAACCTTCCTGCAGTACAACGACAACACGCTCGAGCGCAAACTGTTTTACCAGGCCATGAATGTGGTACTGGAAGTGGAGCTCGACGATGCGCTGGAACTGGACGACTACGTCGTCAATTTCCGCCGCATGTTTGGCAACGAACGGATGGACGCGGTGCTGGGCTCGGTAGACGGCAGCGTGCGCTTCTTCGGCCTGACCCCGACCAGCATGCAGCTGGAAGGCCTCGACAGGCACCAGCGCCTGATCGACAGCTTCAAGAAGCTGCACGCGGCGCGCGCCAAGGCGGCGGCCCGCTAGCATCACCACCTGGAAGCGATGCCATGGCCACACTGGAATTCTGGTTCGATTTCGGCAGCAACTACAGCTACCTGAGCGCCATGCGCATCGAAGCGCTGGCGCATGAAAAGAAGGTGCATGTGATCTGGAAACCCTTCCTGCTGGGCGTCGTCTTCAAGGCGCTGGGCTGGCAGACGTCGCCCTTCATCTTGCAAAAACTCAAGGGCGACTACACGTGGCGCGACATGGCGCGCCAGTGCGAAAAGTACGCGTTGCCATGGCAGCAGCCGAGTTCCTTTCCCCGCACGGCCCTGTTGCCCATGCGTGTGGCCTTGATCGGCGCGGACCAGGGCTGGATTGCGCCCTTTGCGCGCCGCATGATGACGATGAATTTTGCCGCGGACCGCGATATCGACAACATCGAGGCCGTCAGCGCAGTCTTGGAGGAACTGGGTCTCGATGCACGCGCCGTCCTGGCGCTGGCGTTGACACAAGACAACAAGCTGCGGCTGCGCCGCCAGACCGAGCAGGCACAAGCGCTGAACCTGTTCGGCGCCCCCAGCTTCATCAGCAACGGGGAATTATTCTGGGGCAATGACCGGCTCGAGGATGCGCTACTGCATGCAGCAGCCAGCCGCCGTTAAACTCAACTCCCCGCCAGCGCCGCGATCTCTTTGCGCATGTTGTCTATCGCCCGCTCATTGTACTGGTCGGCGAAATACGCATCGCCAAACAGCTGGCCCGCCTGCGCCTTGGCGCTCAGGTGCTGCAGGGCCAGGCCCCGCTGCTCGTTGAAGCGCACGGGGTCCACGTGCGCGTATTCTCTTCCGATCGCTTGCGTGTAGGCTTGATACACTTCTTCATCCTGTCCCAGGATGGCCAGGTCGGCGCTGAGCATGGCGTCCTTCAGCGCGTGGCTGATGCCGGGTCCCTGGAAGTGATCGGTGGCGCGTATCAATTGCGCCACATCCTGGTTGTCGCCCGCATCGAGGCCGCTGGCCAGCCACAGCTGGGCGCTCGCCTCTTCGCTCGAATACAGGGCATCGTCGTCATGGCTGTAGACGGCGTCGTGGAACCAGAACGCCTTCTTGACCAGCGCGCTGTCGCGCTTGGGCGCAAAGGTATTGTCTGCCCACACGCGGATCTCGGACAGGCCGTGCACCAGGTGGTCGAGGTTGTGATAGTGGCGGTCCGCGCCGCCATACGCTTGCGGTCCCGTCAGGTGCGCGAACCAGTGGTCCGCCAGCGCGATATCATCTTGCGAGGCGGTCGCGTAGTTCCACAGCGCTTCCCACTCCTTGCGCAGACAGTCGAGTATCCACGCCTGGTAGGCCGGACCGGGGACGAATTTCTTCATGGTCCAGTTCCAGCCCACAGGCCCTTCCAGCGCCTTGACGAAGCTGGAACTGACGGAGCCGAGGTCGCGCGGCGGCATCACGAAAATCGTCTTGGCGCCCTGCAGCACGTCCACATTGGTTTGCTGAATCAGGTTTTCATAGTCGAAATCGGCCGTCGTGCGGATGCCGCGGATCAGGTAATCACAGCCATGCTTTTTCGCCGCGCGGGCTGTGTAGTCGCCCTTGACGATGACCACCTGCACATTGTCCCAGCCGCACTCGCGCGCGCTCTGCTCGATGATGCGCTTGCGGTCTTCGGCGGGAAATTGGGGACGCTTGGCGGGGTTTTGCGACAGGAACACGATCACCTCGTCGGCGAGCGAACGCGCTTCGCCGATCACCCACATATGGCCGTTGGTGATGGGGTCGAGGGTTCCTGAAAAGCCGATCTTCTGCATGCTGCGCTCCGTTTGCTTGATTGCTTATTGCGCAGACAATATATGCCAGCGGCGCGCGCGTCAATGCAACATGCCAAAGATCATGATCAAAACGCTATTTTTTCACGGCTTGCGGAAACTCCACGCGCACGCACAAACCGCCCAGGCGCTCGGATTTGTCCAGTACCAGGCGCGCGCCGTGGCGCTCGGCGATGGCCTTGATGATGGCCAGGCCCAGGCCGCTGCCGTTGGCGTCCGTGCCGGGCACGCGGTAGAAGCGGCTGAAGACGCGCTCGCGCTCTTCGGGCGGAATGCCGGGGCCGCTATCTTCTACCGATAACGTCACGCCGACGGGGCTGGCGCGCAGGTCGATGTCGACCGTGCCGCCCTGCGGCGTGTACTTGATGGCGTTGTCGACCAGGTTGCGCAGCATGATGTTGAGTGCATCGGCCTGCCCCGCCACCTTGGCCGCATCCATGTGATGCAGGCCCAGATCGATCTTGCGCGCCTGCGCGATGCCGGCCATGTCGCCCAGCGCGCGCTTGACGACGTCGTTCAAATCCACCGCCTGCAACTGGTCGCCGCTGGCGGCGCTCGCCTCCTGGCGCGCCAGCACCAGCAACTGCTCGACCAGGCGCGTGGCCCGCTCGATGCCGGCGCTCACGCGGGAGATCGCCAGGCTGCGCTTTTCCTGCGATTCGGCCCGCTCCAGGCTCAATACCTGCAGCTTCAATGCCGCCAGCGGCGTGCGCAATTCATGCGCAGCGTCGGCGACAAAATGCTGCTGCGCGTCGAACGCCGTTTTGACGCGGCCGAACAGCAGGTTCAGCTCATGCACCAGCGGGCGCACTTCGTCGGGCAAGCCCGCTTCCGAGACGGGCGACAGATCGTCCGCCTGGCGCGCCGCCACCTGTTTGCGCACGCGCGAGACGGGCGCCAGCGAACCACTGACGACCCACCAGACGACGAGCATCAATATCGGCGCCATCAGCGCAATCGGCCCCACCGTGCGCAGCGCCAGGCTGCCGGCCATGCGCTTGCGCACGGCCATGTCCTGGGCGATCTGCACGGTCTGGGAACTGGTTTGCACGGAGAAGATGCGATAAGTCGTGCCGTTGGCCTTTACATTCGAAAAGCCCAGCACGGCGCGCTGCGGCAATTCCGCGCGCGTGATCGAACGGAAGACCTGCACGCCGTCCGGCGTCCATACCTGCACCACCATGTCGTTGTTGACGGGGTCGGCCGGCAAGGCTTGCGCATGGTTGGCCAGCGGCGCGCCGGAGCGCAGCGACAGGGCCATCTGCTGCATGTGATAGTCGAAAATCTGGTCGGCGTCGTACAGGGCGCTGCGGTAGGCGATCGACGCTTGCGCCAGGGCCGCCATGATGATGGCCGCCAGCAAAAACCACAGCAGGCGGCCGCGCAGCGAATGCGTCACCGTGACCTTCATCCTCATGCCTTGGGCACCATGTAGCCGAGGCCGCGCACGTTCTGGATCAAGTCGCTGCCCAGCTTTTTACGCAAGCCGTGGATATACACTTCCACGGCATTGCTGTTGACTTCATCCTTCCAGCTGTACAGCTTTTCTTCCAGCTGCGCGCGCGACAGCACGATGCCAGGGCGCGCGATCAAGGCTTCCAGCACGGCCCATTCGCGTGCCGACAGATTGACGGGATGCCCTTCGGCGATCACTTCGCGCGTCAGCGGATTGATGGAGACGCCCTGGTGTTCGAAGACCGGTTCCGGCCGTCCCGAGGCGCGCCGCAGCAGGGCGCGGATACGCGCCAGCAGTTCGTCGAGATCATACGGTTTCAAGACGTAATCGTCGGCGCCCGCATCGAGGCCGGCGATGCGCTGCTCGATGGCGTCGCGCGCCGTGGCCACGAGGACCGGCGTGTCGAGCTTGCGCAAGCGCATCGAGCGCAGCACGTCGAGGCCATCCTTGCGCGGCAAGCCCAGGTCCAGCAGCACCAGGTCATAGGTTTGCGTCTGCAGGGCCGTATCGGCCATATCGCCATCCTTGACCCAGTCCACCGCGTAATGCTCGGCGCGCAGCAAATCGAGCACCACTTCGCCGATCATCGTATCGTCTTCTACCAGCAATAAGCGCATGGCTTGCCTCTCTATCTCGTTACTCTTGTTTTCAGCCTAAACGCACCGGAATAAAAATCTTGTCGGGTCCGCGCTGTATCAGCAAGGCGACCGACTTGGCGGATTTTTCCACCACGTCGCGCACCTGCTCGACCGTGTTGACGGGACGGCCATTGACCGACAATAGCACGTCGCCCGGCTGCACCCCGGCGTTGGCGGCAGCACCGCCCGCGTCTTCCACCAGCAGGCCGGCGCTGATGCCCGCCTCGCGTTTTTCATCCGATTGTAACGGACGCAGGGCCAGGCCCAGCTTTACCTTGCCGGCGGCGCTGTCGCTCTTCGCCACGTCGGCCACCTTGTCGGCCGCATTGCCCAGGGTTGCCGTCAGGCTCACGATCTTGCCGTCACGCCAGACATCCATGGTGATCTTGTCGCCTGGCAAGGAGGTACCCACCAGCGCCGGCAAGTCGGCCGAGCCGATGATGCGCTGGCCATTCACCTTGCGCACCACGTCGCCCGATTTCAGGCCCGCCTTGTCGGCCGGGCTGCCCCGCTCCACGTTGGCGACCAAGGCGCCTTCCGGCGTGGCCAGCTTGAACGAGTCGGCAAAGCCCTGGTTGACTTCCTGCACCGTCACGCCCAGCTTGGCGTGGCTGGCCTTGCCCGTGGCGACGATCTGGTCCTTGATACGGCCGGCCAGGTCGATGGGGATGGCGAACGACAGGCCCTGGAAGCCGCCCGTCTGGCTGTAGATCTGCGAATTGATGCCGACCACTTCGCCGCGCGTGTTGAACAGCGGGCCGCCCGAGTTGCCGGGGTTGACGGCCACGTCCGTCTGAATGAACGGCACATTGCTGTCGTCGGGCAGGGAACGGCCCTTGGCGCTGACGACGCCGGCCGTCACCGTGCTGTCGAAGCCATAAGGGGAGCCGATGGCCAGCACCCACTCGCCCACTTTCAGGTCGCTCGAATGGCCGAGCGGCACGACGGGCAGGTTGTTGGCGTCGATTTTCAGCACGGCGATATCGGTCTTCGGATCCGTGCCCAGCACCTTGGCGCGGAATTCGCGGCGGTCGTTGAGCTTGACGGTCACTTCGCGCGCATCGCGCACCACGTGGGCGTTCGTCATGATGACGCCGTCGGGGCTGACGATGAAGCCGGAACCAAGGCCATGCGTGGGCACGTCGCGGCCACCGCGCTGCCCGCCCTGCGGCCCCTGGAAGCGGCGGAAGAATTCGAAGAACGGGTCGTTGCCGAAGTCGTCATTGCCGGCCTGGGCCGATGGGTCGTAGGCCACCTTGGTGCTGCCCGTGACGCTGATATTGACGACGGCCGGGCTGTTGCGCGCGGCGATCTGGCTAAAGTCGGGCAAGGCCACCAGCGGCGCGGCAGCGGCGGGCGCCACGGCGGCAGCCACGGGTGCGCCTGGGGCAGCGGCAGCGGCATTCGCGCCGGCATTGTTCTGATGCACCACCATGGCGCCACCGGCGCCCAGCACACCGATCGCGGCCAGCGCGGCTACGGTGCGTTTGATTTTCAGGGATGCGGTATTCGTTTGCTGTTCCATGAATTGCTCCTCATTTAATGAGATTTTGATGTCTGCAATAGTGGGCCACGAGTCTTAGGCGGTGCTTAACATTTTTCTATTTGGAAACAGGTATTTGCGCCTTTAAGCATGGCTTAATCTGGCCTGCCGCACGCACCTTGCATGGCGCTCAATGAAGGGCCCGAACGGGCTCCAGACGTGACACTGGCCGGATCAACCGGCCAGTATTTTACTGCATGGGGAGGGGATGTTCCCTCCCGCCAATACCAGAGAGTGGCGCCGGGATCAGCTCAGCTCAGCTCAGGCTGCCTGGCGCTGTTCCAGCACACTGACGGTATCGCTGCCGGCGCCGATCTCGATCTTGCGCGGTTTCAGTGCTTCCGGCACTTCACGCACCAGGTCGATGGTCAGCATGCCGTTTTCAAACGTGGCGCCCGTGACCTTCACATGGTTGGCCAGCTGGAAACGCTGTTCGAAATCGCGGGCAGCGATGCCGCGGTGCAAGAACGTGCGCTCGACGCCATCTTTCTGCTTGCGGCCCGTGACGTGCAGGGAGTCGCGTTCGGTGATGATGTCGATCTCTTCACGCGAGAAGCCGGCCAATGCCATCACGATGCGGTATTTATCTTCCGACACCAGTTCGATGTTGTACGGCGGATAGCTCGGTTGCGCATCGGCGCGTTGTTCGTTGAGCAGCTGTGCCAGGCGGTCAAAGCCAATGGCGGAACGGTAGAGAGGAGCAAGGTCAAAAGTACGCATGATAAATATCCTTTTCAAATGAAGCGATAAGAGGGGCGGACCTCACGATGAGCATCCGCCTGTTACCGATATACGGCCTCTCCAGCCCCTTTCAAGGCCTTGAAATTGGCAAAAAGCACCCCAGACGCCGCTGAATTTGTAAGAAATTTTTACATGCCCCATCCCGGGGATTTTGCATGGCGCGCCCCATGCGGGGCCGGCTTTTGGTGTATGCTGGCGGCATGAACAATGACACCGACATCCAGCTCAGCGGCCCCTTCAAGGCCACCGACGGCTCCGGCCGTGCCCACGACATCAAGGCCATCCGCATCTTCGACGAAGGCTACGGCATCATCGACGTCTACGTCGATTTCGCCGCCCCGCTCGAAGCAGGCGCCTACAAGGACAAGACCCTGGTCGGCCATATCCTGGCCCGCCTGCGCAGCCTCGGCTACGTGGGCCCCGACTTCGGCCATGGCGACCTGGGCTTGCAAGACAAGAAACTGATCGTTCTGGAAGCGCCCGAGGAATTCTCGGCCTTTGCCGTGAGCAAGGGCTGGAAAGATTTATCCGCCGAATTTGACGAAGACTGATCCGTTTTCTCCCCCATCTGCGCCGCGCCAGCTTCTGCTGCCGCGGCGTTTTTCATGGGCGGCCGCTTAGTTACTTAGCTGATATAGCGCGCACTCCACGCGGCGATCACGTTGGCGACATAGGCCGCGTCATCGCGCCCCGTCAACAGATGGTCGGCGTCGTCGAGCGAAACGAAGCTTTTCGGGTGCTTGGCTGCCGTAAAGATATCCATCGCATTCGACAGGCTCACCGTCGTGTCGTTCGGCGCGTGCATCACCAGCAGAGCCCGGCGCAGGCTGGCGATGTGCTCTTTTAAGCTGTGGCTGCCCGCGTCGTCGACGAATTGCTGGCGGATGCGGAAGGGCCGCCCTTCCAGCTGCACCAGCGCTTCGCCTTCGGCGGCGATTTTTTCCAGGTGGTCGCTGAACATGCGCGTCACGTAGGCGGGCGTGCTCGGCGCGGCCAGGGTGGCGATGGCGGTCGCTTCCGGCACTTGCGACGCGGCGGCAAGCACGGCGGCGCCGCCCAGGCTGTGGCCGATCAGCAATTGCGGCGCGGCGTGTCTGGCCCGCAAAAAGTCGGCGGCGGCGACCAGATCGTCCACGTTCGACGAGAAATTCGTGGCGGCGAACTCGCCTTCGCTGGCACCCAGTCCCGTGAAGTCGAAGCGCAGCACGGCGATGCCGTGTTCCGTCAATCCTTGCGCGATGCGCCGCGCGGCCAGCACGTCCTTGCCGCAGGTAAAACAGTGGGCGAACAGCGCGTAGGCGCGAATGGCGCCGTCGGGCGCATCGAGGCGCGCCGCCAGCACATGGCCGTGCGCGCCGGGAAAGTCTTGCCGGGTGGATTTCATTGTCTCAGATCAAAGCTGCCGCGCAGCGCGGCCGATGGCGCATTGTAGCGCCGTCCGGCCACGGCTGTTTTAGCCACGCGATGGTATGTCGAGACCCTTGATGACGGCAGGCCGGGCCAGGAAAGCATCCAGCACGCGCTGCACATTCGGGAAGTTGTTAAAACCGACCAGCTCGCCCGCGCCGTAAAAACCCACCAGGCAGCGTACCCACGGGAAGATGGCGATGTCGGCAATCGTGTATTGGCTGCCCATGATCCAGTCGCGGCCCTGCAGGCGCTGCTCGAGCACGCCCAGCAAACGCTTCGCTTCGCCGAGATAGCGTTCGAGCGGACGCTTGTCCTCGTAATCCTTGCCGGCGAATTTGTGGAAGAAGCCCACCTGGCCGAACATGGGGCCGATGCCGCCCATCTGGAACATCAGCCACTGTATCGTTTCATAGCGCAGGCCCGCGTCCTGGGGAATGAACTTGCCTGTCTTTTCGGCCAGGTACAGCAGGATGGCACCCGACTCGAACAGCGCCAGCGGCTTGCCATCAGGGCCGTTCGGATCGAGGATGGCGGGAATCTTGTTGTTCGGATTGAGGGACAGAAACGCGGGCGATGTCTGATCGTTGCGCTCGAAGCTGACCAGGTGCGGCTCGTAGGCCAGGCCCAGCTCTTCCAGCAAAATCGAAACTTTGATACCGTTCGGCGTCGGCAGCGAGTACAGCTGCAGGCGCTCGGGATGGCGGGCGGGCCATTTTTGGGTGATGGGGAAGTCGGAAAGCTGTGTCATGGATATCCTTTGTTTCAATGAAAGATGCGGCGCCGGGGAGCCAGTATAGCCAAGCACGGCAGTTTCAGCAGGACAGCCCATTCAGCCAAACAAGCCATGCAAAAACCAGCGCGGCGCGGCGTCTTCTCCGCTGCCGGCGATGCGTTCGCGGTAGACCCAGTAATGGGCGTGGTCGAGGCCTTCGGCGATGAAATAATCGCGCGCCTGCGACTGGCTCCACCAGCCCGCCTCTATGCGTTCGGCAACGGACACCATTTTCAGAGGCGAGCCATAAAACGGCCGGTGCTCGCGCATCAGCAGGGCGATGGGCTGGGCCAGCAGCCAGCCGGGACGGGGCATGCCGGCCAAGCCCGGCGGCAAGTCCGGCTGGGCGTTCCTGGCGCCGACCTTGGCCGGCAGCGGCAACCACTGGTTGGCCGCTTCGGGACGGTAATCGGCGCGCGGCGCGGCCTGCAAGACATTGTCCGTGCCCAGGCGCGCCACCAGCAATTCCAGCAGACGCTGGCGTTCCTGCGGCGTGCCGCCCGGCTCGGGGAACAGGGTTTCGCTGGGCGGCGCCATCGGCTGCACCTGCAGCGCTTCCAGGGTGAGACCGATCACGGGCGCCTCCAGTGCCAGCTGCGCCAGGCGCTCCTTGAGCAGGCGCACCAGGTGCTCGTCGCGCCACACGGCCTCGCCCAGCGCCAGGTCGATGACGGTGGGCGGGCGCGCCACCCTGCCCCGCTCGTGCGCCAGCAGCAGCTGGATGCGCTCGACGGCAAATTGCCGCGCGCACAGCCAGCCCGTCATTTGCTGCAGCAGGCGGCGCGCGCCGAACAGCAGCGCGTCGGCGTGCTCCACGCGGTCGAACAATTCCAGGCTGGCGCGGAACGTGGGCGGCGCTTCGAGCCACACGAACAGTTCCGTGCTGTGGCCATGCGCATCGTCGAGCATGTCGAGCAAGGCTGCGCCGCAACGACGCTGCAAGCCGGGCCGAGGCAAGTGGCGCAGTTGCCCCAGGGTGCGGCAGCCGATGCCCTCGAACCAGTCGAGGTAAGGGCGCGCGGGCGGCAGCAAGGCGCACGGCAGGCCGTCGAGGCGGCGGATCAGACTCTCCATGCCCAGTACGCGGCGCCGGCGCGTAGCGGCGCGTGCCAGCAGCCAGGCACCGCGCGCCGTCGGGGCGCACGACAGCTGGGCCGTGTAGCCGAGCGCGCGCAAGCTGGCCGCGATGTGCAGGCACAGGGCGCGCACGCCGCCGAACAGGCGCAGGCTGGCGCCCGCATCGACGAGCAGGGTCGCTTCCTCGCCTTGCGCCACCAGCGGCGAATACTGCAGCAGCGCCAGCGCCACCGCCTGCAGGGCTTGCGCTTCCAGGTCAGGAGAGCGCTCGTGCAGGCGTGCCTGCGGCGCCAGCATCAGCGTACCGGCGCGGCGCATGCCCGGCCGGATGCCGGCCGCCCGCGCCAGCGGCGACACGGCCATCACTTGCTCCTGCTCCAGCACCACGCCGAGGCTGTCAGCAGACCAGCGCGGGCAAAATACTTCGAGCGGGAGCCGGGGCAGGCACAGGCCGATCCAGAGTCGCATGGCGTAGCAGTAATGAAGGAGGTTGCAGGGGCAGGAACAGGGGCGCGTCGCGCTGCGGTCCCCGGCGCTTGATGAAGCCGATCTCGATGCCGCCGGCGGCCGGGCGCACGGACAGGCGCAGCGGCGCCGGCGACGCATCCTGCGCGCCGTGCAAAGGGCGCAGCATGCAGAACAGGGTGTTGCCGCTTTGCGCGGCCAGGTGCAAACGGCGCAGGCTGTCGGCGCGCACGTGCGGCTGCCAGAACAGCAAGGCGCCGCAGGTACCGCTGCGCAAGATATTTTCCGCCGCCCACAAGGCATCCTTGCTGCCGGCGCTTTTGAGCCACAGCAGTTGCGACGGCGCCAGTCCCTGCGCGGCCAGGGCCAGTGCCTGCGGCGGATGCGGTGGCTGCAGCAGCACGATGGGCAAGCCCGGCAGTTGCGCCAGCGCGGGCGCCAGCAGCCGCAATTCGCCGCTGCCCGGCTGCTGCACCAGCAGGTCGATGAGGCTGCCGCTGGGCCAGCCCCCGCCGGGCAGCTGCGCGGACAGGGCGGCAAAGCCGGTGTCCAGGCAGCGCGTGGCGCCCTGCCCCAGCTGCGATGCGCGCCACAAGGACGGGTGCAAGGCTTCCGGCGAGGCCATCAATTGAGAATGTTGCATCATTGGATAGATAGATAAATACTGTATGCATATACAGTACTATCCAGCGCCACTTTTGGCAAGGTTTATCTGACTGCCGCTACCGCCGGGGCCGCTCCGCCATGTCCGAAAAACCCCGTTTTCGGCATCGATTGCTGTACCATAAGCACTCTCCTTACCGGTTGGCAACGTACCAGCCGGCTTCCTCCGTCCATAAGGAAACGCATTTGACCACCATCCAAATCATCAGCGCCATCGTCTTCGGCCTTGCGCTCATCCACACCTTTGCCGCCAAGTCGTTTGAAACCTTGTCGCGGCGCCATCCCCGCCATGCGGGCTTGCTGCACTTGCTGGGCGAAGTCGAAGTCGTGTTCGGCTTCTGGGCCTTCATCCTGATCCTCATCATGGCCTTTGTCTCGGGCAGCGATGCGGCCATCGAGTATGCCGAGTCGCGCCATTACACGGAGCCCCTGTTCGTCTTTGTCGTCATGGTCGTGGCCGCCTCGCGCCCCGTGCTCGACGCCGTGCAGCGCCTGTTGAAAAGCGTGGCGCGCGTGATGCCGCTGCGCACGGAACTGGCCCTCGTCTGGCTGGGCCTGGCGCTCGTGCCACTGACGGGCTCCCTGATTACGGAACCGGCCGCCATGACTCTGGCCGCGCTGATGCTGGCGCCGCAAATCTTCCGCCCGGGCATCCCTGAATGGCTGAAATATGGCGCGTTGGGCGTGCTCTTCGTCAACGTTTCCATCGGCGGCACCCTGACTTCGTACGCGGCGCCGCCCGTGCTGATGGTGGCTACCACGTGGAACTGGGATAGCGCCTACATGGCCAGCCACTTCGGCTGGAAGGCCGCCATCGCCGTGCTGATCAACGCCACGGGCGTGAGCATATTGCTGCGCAAATACCTGCACAGCAATACTTCCGACATCAAGCCGAAGGCCGGCGAAGTGGAAGCGCCCAAAGTGCCGCTGGCCGTCAGTCTCGTGCACATGATCGTGCTGGCCGGCGTGGTGACCCTGGCGCACCATCCCGTGCTGTTCATCGGCCTGTTCCTGTTCTTCCTCGGCTTCGTGCAGGCGTACGAGCGCTACCAAAGCCCGCTGATCCTCAAGGAAGGCTTGCTGGTCGGCTTCTTCCTCGGCGGCCTGGTGGTACTGGGCGGCATGCAGCAATGGTGGCTGCAACCCATCGTCTCGAGCCTGAAGCCGCTGGCCCTGTTCTTCGGCGCCCTGGGCTTGACGGCCATTACCGACAATGCGGCCCTCACTTACCTCGGTTCGCTGATCGTCGGCATGACGGATGAAGCGAAATACATGCTGATGGCCGGCGCCGTGGCCGGTGGCGGCCTGACCGTCATCGCCAATGCGCCGAACCCGGCCGGCGTGGCCCTGCTGCGCCGCGGCTTCAAGGATGAATCGATCGGCGCCGTCGGCCTTCTGGCCGGCGCCCTGCTGCCGACGGCCGTGGCGGCCTTGGCCTTCCTCGCTTTGTAACGCTACTCACGGGGCGGCTGCCGGCCGCCCCCTGCTTCCTCAATTTCCTCCTCAGTTACCCTCATACACGAGGAAATGCAGCCGGTCATAGAACAGGCTGTAGGCATAGTCGAACGTGCCCACGCTGCGAAAACCCTTGTGCAGATACACTTGCAGCGCTTCGCTCTTTTCCCACACCGTCAGGGTGATGCGCGCGCAGCCCTTGCGGCCGGCCAGGTCGCGGATTTCATGGAACATCTGCCTGAATAAACCCTGGCCCCGGTATTTCTCGTCGATGGCCAGGCTGCTGACGAAACAGTCGTCGGCACGCGCATGCGCGAGCACGAATTCATCATAGGCATCGTCGAGCGCCTTCATGTCGTCGCGGTAATAGGAGACGGCGCCGCAGGCCTGGAACTCGTCCATCGTCGCGGCCGTGAAAAAGCCGATGAAACGCTCGTCCTCGTCATGCAGGCCGTGGATGTACGCCAGATACGGGTCGATGTTTTGCCGCCGCTGCAATTCGACGAATTGCAGATTCAATTTATTACCGAACGAGCAGTATTCGAGGTAGCTGGTGGCAAACAGCAGCTTTGCCATGCGGTTCTTCGTCTCGTCATCCAGCAGTTCGCCCCGCACCAGCGTGAGCGGCGCATGCGACAGCAGGTCCGCCTGCGCCTCGTCACCTGGCGGGGCGGCATCGCTGACGGCCGGCATGCGGCTGCCGTGGCGGCCGACGGTCGGGCGCCAGAACGCACCGGCGGCAATATGCTGCGAACGGTGGGCCAGCAGGTAGCGGCAAAAGACGGTATTCACGCGGTCGAGCTGCGGGTCGTCCGACAGCACCGAGTAATAGTGAAAATGGTCGATGTCGGCCCGCAGCTGGGCCGCATAGGCCATACGCGGCACTTCCTCGATATCGAACACGTCGACGATGTCGGGCAGGATCAAAGGATCGTCAAGCTGCCAGCCGATCTCGTCGAGCCGCGCCACGCAACGCGCATACGCGCGCCGTTCCTCGTCGCTCAAGGGAATGTGCATGTCGGTAATGATATCGTCCAGCAGGCGCATGCCGCGGATGCCGCCCACCACCGCTTCCCGCGCGCCGTCATACAGCACGCAATAGCGCTGGTAGAACTCGGCATGGCTGAGCACGGTCACGCCCAGGTTTTTCTTCCATTCCGCATAGAACTGGCCAAACAGCCGCGCCTCGAATTGCGGGCAGGAACGGGGAACTTGCGCGTCGATGCCCGCATAGGCAAGGTTCACATTGCGCTGGATCACGCGCAGTGCGGCATCGTTCTTCTTGGCGATCAGCATGCCCGTTTCATCGAGAAACAGATTCATCCAGCTGACATGCCGGCGCTCTTCGCCGTCACCATCCTTGCGCTGGAAATAATCGGGCACTTCCGGCTTCATCAGGAAAATCGTCGCCGGATTATGCGGGATCGTATCGACATCCATATACATGCCGCCGTATTCGCACATGATGAGGATGCGGAAATAATCGGACAAGGTGGCGAAGTAGCGCTGCGTATGCAGGGTGTCGAGGGTGTCGAAGCGGGCCGGCGCGAAATCGAGCGCCAGCGCGCGCAGCGAGTTGATGTGCAGGGTCGTGCCGCCGATGGCGTAGCGGCCTATCGTGTAGCGCCCGGCGCCGCCCGTGGGGCTGAAGCGCTCGTCATTGCGCAGCTGCTGCGCATCCCATACCCACAGGATGGAGACGTATGGCGCGCCGCCGTTGCGCCGCACTTCTTCCAGCGCCGCGCCCCACTGCCCGATCGCGTCAAACGCGATGGCCGGTAGCGGTCCGCCCATCCAGATGCGGTGCAGGTAGCGCTCGTCGTCGCCGAGCGCGCGCGTGGGGATGCAGCTGAGCGAGGAGCAGCTTGCCGCGTTGAAATGATTGAAGTTCAGGGCTACGAAGCTGCGCAGGGCGTCGATGCCCGTTTGGTGTTCCACGGCCAGTTGCTCCAGGTCGCTGCCGGCCGGCCGGACATCGGCCAGGGTGATGTAATCGAGTTTCAGCCGGTTGATGCGGAACTCGTATTCGAGGTTGAAAATCTTTGCTTGATCGTGTTTCGAGGCCAGGTCATCTATTTTCATGGGCGCACCATTTTCCGCAGGAGAGTGTCAATAAACGTCGCAGGAGGTAAAACAAGGTCGAGAACAGGCGCATCGTTGCGCCATCAGTGCCGGGCCAGCCGCACCCCGCTTTCCCGGCGCCCCGCCATGCCCCGCGTAAACAGCAGCAGGCAGGCCGTGATGGCCACGATGACGGGAATATTGAGCAGCGCATACGTTTCCAGCGCATAGCCGAAACGCTGGCACAGCACGTTGTACAACTGCAGCCAGGCGGACAGATAAATGCAGTACAGCAAGCTCATGGCGGCCGTCGTCAAGGTCATCGCCTCCTTGCTGGCCGTGATCGCGCTGCGGATCAGCGCGCCGTTGAACAGGCCGAAACCGATGGAATAGACAAACATGCAGGCGGCAAACACGTCGACGTGATCGCGGCCCGCGCCGGCGCCCAGCATGCCGGCGGCCGCGATCAGCCCGCCCATGCGCAGCAGGGAGACGAGGGGGAAATCCTGGCGCAGGCGCTGGATGGCGATGCTGCTGAGGACAAAGCCCGACAAGATCACGCATTGCAGGGCGATATACGTGGCGTAGGACGCGCCCATTTCCTGCAGCACGAAGATGGGCGAAAAGCCGATCCAGGCCGTCAGCGGCACGGTGGCCAGCCCGGCCGTGAACATGCCGAACATGAAGCGGCCGTTGCTGAAAATGGCGGCATAGCTGCGCATGATGGCGGCCAGGTCCGGGCGCGTGACCTTGGGCGCCGTGCGCGGCATGGTCTTGCACAGGCCCAGCAAGGACAGCAGCGCCAGCAGCGCCGAGAGGAAAAAGACGTAGCGCCAGTCCAGCCGGCTGATGATGGCGCTGCCGAGGATGGGGCCGGCCAGGGGCGCGAGGATGGTGGTGCTCGACAGAATGCTGCTCAGCTTGACGGCCGCCATGTCGTCGAACAGTTCATGGATCATGGCATAGCCGATGAAGATGAAGCAGCAGCCCATGCCCTGGATGAAACGCACGGCAAGAAATTGCTCGATCGAGGCGGTCAATGGCACGGCCAAGGTGGCCAGCAGGAACAAGGTATTGCCGGTCAACACCAGCTTGCGCTTGCCGATGGTGTCGGCCAGGGGCCCGAGGAAAATCTGCAGCGAGCTGCCGCCCAGCAAATACAGGCTCAGGGACAGGGGGACGAACTTTTTTTCCGCATGGAACTCCTCGACGATGCCCAGCATCGCCGGCATGATCATGTCGTTCGACAGATAGATGTTGAGCTCAAAGACAAGGAAAAACGCAAAAAACCACAGCAACTGCTTCGACTTGATGGACATGGCGCGTTCCGTAACGTGGGTGGCTGCCGTCAGTGCGTATCAGCCGTCGGGGCATGGGACGGCGGACACGGTTTCACACTGAAAACGTGTACCAATTGTATACCAGTTAGCATTTTTAGCGCCTGTTTTTGTGATTTTTAAATACCGCAGCAATACCACTCAAATGAAATCCATGGTATTGCGGGATGGGAAATCTGCGCTGAAAAGGGCGCGGCCAGCGTGCCGGCGCGCTGGCCGCGGCTCTGCGTGGAAAGGGAGAACGATGCGTACCAGTGCCAGCGCACCGTTGCGGCGCGCGGCACGCCCGCTTATCGGCGGCGGTGGCTGGCGAAGAAATCGAGCAGCATCTTGCTGGCGTCGGGCTTGGCCTTGTCGTTGAACGGCAGGCTGGCGTCGCCGCCGCTCCATGCATGCTCGAGGTGCTCGACCTGTGCCACGCGCAGCAGCACATCCTTGCCCACCTGATAATCGTGCAGCGCATACGCATGGGCCGGATTGCGCCCGCCCGCCGCGCCGCCAGGCAGGCGCTGCGCCGTCACCACGGTATCGAACGGCAAGCGGTTGACGCGCACGCTCTGGCGCACCAGCTGCATCTGGTTAATGGGCCGCACCACCTTGTCGGCCAGCCCTTGCAGCAGGATGGTGGGCAGGCGGGGAAACGCGGGCTGGCGCGCCAGTACTTCATCGATGGCCGCGTCGGCGCGGGCGGCAGCGCCATGCTGCATCACGCCCAGCGCCCCGATGAGATTATGCCCGGCGCCAAAGACGGGCCCGGAATGCAGGCCCAGCGCCGCGAACAGATGGGGATGATTCAGGGCCACGATATGCGCCATGCCGGCGCCGGCGGAAATGCCGCAGATATAGATGCGCGCGCGGTCGATCGCATAGCGGGCCGCCACCTGCTCGATGGCGCCGACGATCAGGCGCACGTCGCCGCCGCCCTCCTGCGTCAGCTTGTCATACCATTTCCAGCAGCGGCGCGCATGCGAGCGCAGCGATTGCTGCGGATACAGCACGGCGTAGCCCTTGCGCTCGGCCAGGCGATTCATGCGCGTGCCTTCGGCAAACTGCGTGGCGCTCTGTTCGCAGCCATGCAGCATCACCAGCAGCGGCCGGCCCCGGCTGCGCATGGCGACACTCGGCGCCTTCTCGGGCAAATACAGGAAATACGGCAGGCGCCGGCCCGGCAACTGGCCCAGTTCCGGCAGCGGCGCATAATGGGCGGCCAGCCACTTGCCCGGCGGGGGCGCCGTTCGCTTGCGCACGCGCGGTGGCGACAGGGGCGTGGCAAAGGGCGCCAGCGAGGGTACGGCGTCGCTGGCGGGCCTGGCGCGCGGTTTGGCGATTGTTTTGGCCTTGGTCTTGACCACGGGCTTGCTGCGGGGTTTGGCCTTGGGCTTGGCTGTCACGGGGCCGAACAGCACCTTGGCCAGCTTCGTCGCCGTGCGCTGCTGCGCCTTACCGGCGCGCAATAACCCGCGCAGCCATTTGGTGGCGGGCTTTACCATGGCACGCGGCGTGCGTGTCGTTGTGGAGCGTACCGCAAGTTCATCCCACTGCATCGTTGCGTCATCAGCATGTGCGGCCTCCTCCTTGGAACGCATAGAGTACCGCAATTGGCTGACAGCACCGTACGTTTGCACACCGATAAAAGTGCCGCTGGCACCATTGAGGCAGATCAAACGCCACATAGTGCGTATGCTTAATCTGGATGTTCGATCAGCACTTCATAGGAGAAATACCATGAGCTATCTGGACCGCGACATCCTGGGCATGTACCGTAACCACGACGGCCCGGGGCCGGCCCTGATGGGGGCCGATACCCTGATCGGGGACGATGTCTACAATCACGAAGACGAGGAGCTGGGCGACATCAAGGAAATCATGCTCGACATGCGCACGGGCCAGATCGCCTACGCCGTGCTGTCCTTCGGCGGCGTCCTGGGCATGGGCGACAAGCTGTTTGCCGTGCCCTGGGAACGCCTGACCCTGGACACCGTCAACAAGCGCTTCCTGCTGAACGTCGACAAAGACTTGCTGAAAAACGCTCCCGGCTTCGACAAGAACAACTGGCCCGACATGGGCAGCGAAGCCTGGAACCAGCAGATGGAAGCGTTCTATGGCAGCAGCACGCGCTACGGCAGCGGCGCCATGGCAGGCAGCCATATGCCATCCGGCAGCGACCTGCGCAGCGGCGCCAGCCTGCAATCGGGCAGCGAAGGCAGCCTGACCGGCAGCTCCATGAGCGGCAGCCGCGCCGGCACGGGCAGCGGCCAAGGCGACCTGGGCGACCTGGGCTCGCGCTCAGCGCTCAGCGATGATGATGATCTCAACAAGCGCACTTGAGTCGGGTAGGTCGGGTAGGATGGATTAGCTGAGCATGTTGCTGCCCATCGTTAGCGTCAAGGCGCCTCTAGAAACCGTAGCGAGCAAGTTCAATATCGCGTTGAGTAGCGCAACCGTACTCTGTACGGGGGCGCCGAGCCGGTGAGCAACGCCGACGCGATAGTGAGCTGCGCAGTAGGTTTATAGAGGCGCCATCACCGCTGCATCGACTCCCATACCTTCTGCAGGCGTTTGGCAGAAACCGGCATCGGCGTCCGTAATTCCTGCGCAAACAGCGACACGCGCAGCTCTTCCAGCATCCAGCGGAAGTCGACCAGTTTCGGGTCCGTATTCTTGCCCGCCTGGCGGTCCTTGGCCTGGCGCAGATACGGCGCAGCGGCCGATTGCCATTCGGCCATGAGCTTGGTGTCGCGCGCGGGGTCGGCGCGCAGTTTTTCCAGGCGTACGTTGATCGCCTTCAGATAGCGGGGGAAATGCGCGAGCTGCGTGTACTCGTTTTCCGTCAGGAAGCGTTTATGCACGAGGCCTTGCAGCTGCGACTGGATATCGGTGGCGGCCGCTGCAGGAATATTCTGCAGGCGCTTGGGCAAGCCGTGGAATTCCGTCAGCACTTGCGACAGCAAACGGGCGATTTCATTGACCAGCAAGACCAGGCGCGACTTGCCCTCCGCCTGGCGCTTGGCGAAGGAAGCGGCGTCCAGCGGCAGCGGCTCTTGCAAGCAGGCGATGTCGAGCGCCTTGTTGATGATTTGCTCGCGCAGCTCTTCCTGCGAACCGAGGGCCATGAATTGCATGCCCATCTGCTGCAAACCGGGGATGCTTTTCTCGACGTACTTGATCTGCTCTTTCATTTGCAGCGCGAACAGGCGGCGCAAACCGATCTTGTGCGTGCGGGCGGCCACGGTCGGGTCGTCAAATACTTCCAGGTCGCAATGCGTGCCCTTGTCGACCAGGGCGGGGAAGCCGATCAGGGTCAGCTTGCCCTGCACGATTTCGAGCAACTCCGGCAATTCGCCGAAGGTCCAGCCCGTCAAGCCCATGTGCTGCGAAACGGTGGCATTGCCGGACGCTGGCGCGGTAGCAGCGGCTGCGCCCTTGGCTGGCACACCGCCTTTGCCTGCCGCCGCATTGGCGGCGACACCCTGCGCCTGCGCCTGCAGACGCGACGCCACTTGCGCGCCCGCCACCTTGGCACCGGGCGTGCCCGTGCCGGAAACGCCCGACACTTCAGCCAGTTTCTGGAAACTCTGGCGTGCCTGGCCGCCGAATTCCGCTTGCAAGGTGGCCAGGTTGCGGCCCATGTCCAGCTGGCGGCCATGCTCGTCGATCACCTTGAAATTCATGAAGTGATGGGCAGGCAGGGTTTCCGGCTTGAAGTCCGTCGTCAGAACATTAATGGTGATCTGCGTGCGGATGTCGAGAATAATGGCATCGATCAGGTCGCCACGGCCGAACACGCCCGCCTCATGCACGCGCTCGCAGAATTTCGCCGCGTAATCGGGCAGCGGCACGCAGTGGCGGCGCAGCTTTTGCGGCAGGGATTTGAGCAGCAGATGCACCTTTTCCTTCAGCATGCCCGGCACCAGCCATTCGCAGCGCTCGCGCGGCAACTGGTTCAAGGCATACAGCGGCACGCTCAAGGTCACGCCATCGCGCACGCTGCCCGGCTCGAAGTGGTATGTCAGGCCCATTTCCAGGCCCGTCACGGACATGGTTTTCGGAAACAGGTCCGTCGTCACGCCGGCCGCCTCGTGACGCATCAGCTCTTCGCGATTCAAATACAGCAGCTTCGGATTGTCGCGCGTGGCTTCCTTGTGCCACTTCTCGAAACCGGCGCCATTGCACACGTCCGCCGGCAGCAGCTTGTCGTAGAAGGCGGCGATCAGTTCATCGTCGACCAGCACGTCCAGGCGGCGCGACTTGTGCTCGAGGTTTTCGATGTCCTTGATCAGCTTGTGGTTGTGCGCAAAGAACGGCGCGCGTGTATCGAAGTCGCCGCCGACCAGGGCGTCGCGGATGAAGATTTCGCGCGCTTCCGGCAAATTGAAATTGCCGTAATTGATGCGGCGCTGGCTGTACACGACCAGGCCGTACAGGGTCGCGCGTTCCGACGCCGTCACTTGCGCCGAGCGTTTTTCCCAGCGCGGCTCGCCCCACGATTTCTTCAGCAGATGTTCGCCGACTTTTTCCAGCCACTCGGGCTGGATCTGCGCCACGCAGCGCGCGTACAGGCGCGTCGTGTCGACCAGCTCGGCCGCCATGATCCACTTGCCCGGCTTTTTCAGCAGCGAGGAACCGGGCCAGATATGGAACTTGATGCCGCGCGCGCCCAGATATCCGGCGCCCGGCTCGTCCTCGCCCTTGAAGCCGATATTGCCCAGCAAACCGGTCAGCAAGGCCATGTGCAGATTGTCGTAGGTGGCCGGCGCTTCGTTCAATCGCCAGCCCTGCTCCTTGACGATGGTCAGCAGTTGCGAATGCACATCGCGCCATTCGCGCAAGCGCATCTGTGACAGGAAATTCGTGCGGCAATTGTCTTGCAGCTGGCGGTTGGTTTTCTTGTGCTCGATGGCCGATTCGAACCAGCGCCAGATTTTCAGGTAGCTCAAGAATTCCGACTTTTCATCGGCGAATTTCTTGTGCGCCTCGTCGGCCGCCTGCTGGTGTTCCATCGGGCGGTCGCGCGGGTCTTGCACGGACAGGGCCGAAGCAACGATCAGCACTTCCGTCAGGCACGCGTTATCGAGCGCCGCCAAAATCATGCGGCCCACGCGCGGATCGAGCGGCAGCTTGGCCAGCTTGTTACCCAGCGGCGTGAGTTTATTCACCTCATCGACGGCGCCCAGTTCCTGCAGCAGCTGGTAACCGTCGGCGATCGCGCGCGCCAGCGGCGGCTCGATGAAGGGGAAGGTTTCCACATCCGTCAGGTGCAAGGACTTCATGCGCAGGATGACGGCCGCCAGCGAGGAGCGCAGGATTTCCGGCTCCGTGAATTTCGGGCGCAGCAGATAATCCTGCTCTTCGTACAGGCGAATGCAGACGCCGTCGGCAACGCGGCCGCAACGTCCGGCGCGCTGGTTGGCGGCCGACTGGGCGATAGGCTCGACCTGCAATTGTTCGACTTTATTGCGGTAGCTGTAGCGTTTCACGCGCGCCAGGCCCGCGTCGACCACGTAGCGGATGCCGGGCACGGTCAGCGAGGTTTCCGCCACGTTGGTGGCCAGCACGATGCGGCGCGCATTGCTGGTTTTAAACACGCGCTCCTGCTCCTCGGCCGACAGGCGGGCGAACAGGGGCAAAATCTCCACGTGCGGCGGATGGTGCTTGCGCAGCGCTTCGGCGCAGTCGCGGATTTCGCGCTCGCCCGGCAAGAACACCAGCACGTCGCCCGAGCCGATGCGGCACAGCTCTTCCACGCCATCGACGACGGCATCCATCAGGTCGCGCTTTTCACGCGCAGCAGCCGTGCGCTGGCCCGGCTTGTCGGGATTGGCGGCGCCGGGCATGGCGACCTGCTCGCGCTCCACGGGACGGTAGCGCACTTCCACCTGGTACAAGCGGCCCGACACTTCGATCACGGGCGCCGGCTTTTCCGGCGTGCCGAAATGCCGCGCAAAGCGTTCCGCATCGATGGTGGCCGACGTGATGATGATTTTCAGATCGGGCCGGCGCGGCAGCAGCTGCTTCAGGTAACCAAGCAGGAAATCGATGTTCAGGCTGCGTTCGTGCGCTTCATCGATGATGATGGTGTCGTAGTTTTTCAACAACGGGTCGGTCTGCGTCTCGGCCAGCAAGATACCGTCCGTCATCAGCTTGACGGACGCGCCCTTCGTCAAGGTGTCGGCAAAGCGCACCTTGAAACCGACAGTTTCGCCCAGCGGCGTGCCCAGTTCCTGGGCGATGCGCTTGGCCGTCGACGAAGCAGCGATACGGCGCGGCTGCGTGTGGCCGATCAAGCCTTTTTGGCCACGCCCCAGCTCCAGGCAAATCTTCGGCAACTGGGTCGTCTTGCCGGACCCCGTCTCGCCCGAGACGATGATCACCTGGTTGTCCATCAAGGCCTTGGCGATTTCTTCGCGCCGGCCCGAGACGGGCAAGTCTTCCGGATACGTAATGGGAGGCAGCGGATTGCGGAGCGCCTTTTCCGCCTCGCGCGCGGCGCGGGCTGCGTCACGACTTTCGCGGCTTTCCTGCCCCTCGCGCGGCGGACGCGCGGCCTGAGGCTTGCCCTCTCCCGACCGCTGCTGCTGTTGCTGTTTCTGTTGTTCCGCGCGCGGCGGCTGCTGCCTTTGCTGGCTCACGGGCGGGCGCTGGCGGCCCTGCGCAGGCGCGGCAACATCCCCGCTGGCGGGCACATTTTCAACGTTGGAAGGAGGGGAAGACTTATTGCTGGCTGAAGACATTGTTTTTTACAGGTATTTTAAGCGCGCACATCGCGCAGCGAATTATAATGCGCTTAATGGAAAACCCTACCCAATTCGTCCAATGGCTGCGCTCCGTCGCGCCCTACATCCACGCCTTTCGCGGCAAGACCTTCGTGGTCGCCTTCCCCGGTGAACTCGTCAGCGCCGGGGCGCTGCAGGTGCTGGCCCATGATTTGTCCCTGCTGCATGCGCTGGACATCAATGTCACCGTCGTCTACGGCTCGCGGCCGCAGGTGGCGGAACAGCTGGCCTTGCGTAACGTCGAAGGCCGCTTCCACAATGGCGTGCGCATCACGGACATCGCCGCGCTGGAATGCGCGAAGGAAGCCGCCGGCGAGCTGCGCCTCGATATCGAGGCCGCGTTCAGCCAGGGCTTGCCGAACACGCCCATGTCGCATGCGGCCATCCGTATCATTTCAGGCAACTTCATCACGGCACGCCCGCTGGGCGTGATCGATGGCGTGGACCTGGAACTGACGGGCATCACGCGCAAGGTCGACGCGGAAACCATCCATTCCATCCTCGGTTCGGACGGCCTGGTGCTGCTCTCGCCGCTGGGCTTCTCGCCCACCGGTGAAGCGTTCAACCTCACCATGGAAGACGTGGCTTGCAGCGCCGCCATCGCCCTGCACGCGGATAAACTCATTTTCATTACCGAAACGCCAATGATGGAAGATGCGACGGGCGTGGAAATCCGCGAACTGTCGTCGCACCAGGCCGAAGCCGTGCTGATGGCAGGCTTCCTGCCCGACGCCACGGCGTTTTACCTGAAACATTGCGTCAAGGCCTGCCACAACGGCGTCGAGCGCTCGCACATCGTGCCGTTCTCGATGGACGGTTCGGCCCTGCTGGAATTGTTTACCCACGATGGCGTGGGCACCATGATCAGCCATGAAAACCTGGAAAGCCTGCGCCAGGCCACCATCGAAGACGTGGGCGGCATCATCAAACTGATCGAACCGCTGGAAGCGGACGGCACCTTGGTGAAGCGGGGCCGCGAGCTGATCGAGCGCGAAATCGATTATTTCTCCGTCATCGAGCATGATGGCGTGATCTTCGGCTGCGCCGCCCTGTACCCGTTCCCCGCACAAAAAATGGCGGAAATGGCATGCTTGACGGTCAACCCGGAAGTGCAAGCCCAGGGCGACGGCGAACGCATCCTGAAACACATGGAAAACCGCGCGCGCGCCGCCGGCCTGAACAAACTGTTCGTACTGACCACGCGCACCTCGCACTGGTTCAAGAAGCGCGGCTTCGTGCCGGCTACCGTCGACGACTTGCCGAAGGATCGCCAGCATATGTATAACTGGCAGCGCAAGTCGCAGGTGCTGATCAAGACCCTGTAACCGGCATCACTGGAAACGCAAAAAGCCTGGCATTGCCAGGCTTTTTGCGTTGCAAACAACAGCAAACCACGGCAGCTGCCGGCTTACCTGACCCAGCCCGCCTGGAACAGCAAACGCGTGCGCGACGCCGACTCGCTGGTCGGCACGCCGCCCACCGTGCGGTGCACCAGTTGCAGGTTCAGCAGCCAGCCGCCAGCCATGGCGCTCAGGCCCACGCCGATATCGCCCAGCTTGCGCGACGCGGCGACGCCGGCCGGCGCGGCGACGGACTTGGCCCAGCCATAGTCGGTGAACACGCTGCCGCTCAGCTGTGCCGCGCCGCCGGTCACCAGCGGCCGGGCCAGTTCGGCACGCAGCAGCGCCGCATGGTCGCCGCTGAGTTCGCCGATCGGATACGCGGCCACGCCGCCGTCGCCGGAAACGCTCATGCGCTCGACGCCATCGAGGCTTTTATTGTTCAGCGACGCCTGCGCCTTGGCGCTGGTGGTCAGCAGGAATTGCGATGGCAGCACGCTGATGCGCGACGCCGCCAGATTCAGCTTGGCATAGCCACCCTGCGTATCGGCGCCGGCCGCATCCAGCGCTTCGGCGGCCGCTTCCTTGAAATGCAAACGGCCTACCGTCAGGCTGGCGCTGCTCTGGGTCAAGCCATCGAAGCCCAGGAAGGCGTGCGTGCGCCGGTCCGCAATGTTGGCGCTGAGGCTGCTCAACTGCTTGCCCACCGAGGTGTTGGTGGCGCCGATTTCGTCCTTCAAGTCCTTGTAGGCCACGCCCAGGCTCGCTTCCACCGTATGGTCGCGCGTACGCTTGAGCGGTTTGCTGAGGATCAAGTCCACGCCATTCGAAGTGCCCGACGCGTCAAGCGCGGCATACACATCGCTGAGCTCGTAAGTGGTGCGGCTGAGCGCGCCTTCGAGACGGGTACCATCCGTACCCAGCAACGTCGAATACGCCAAGCGGCCATTCAGCAAGCCGCTGTGGCGGGTGACCATGCCGCTGGCCGACAGGCGGTCGCCACGGCCGCTGGGCGAATTCCAGTCGGCATTGAAGCGCAGCCGCTGCTTGCCCGTGTACGTAGAACCATAGTTATCCAGCAACACATAGCCGCCCCATGCGGGCGTGGCTTCCGTGCGGATAGCGAAATCCGAAGTGCCGACCTGTTCGCCAGGCATCACGTCGGCCTGCACCACCTTGACGCCGGGCGTGTCATTGATGATCAACATCGCCCGTTCCAGGGTATCGAGGGACACGATGTCGCGCCGCTTGGCTTCATCGAGCAAACCTTGCACGACACTATCTTGCACGCGCGAAGTATTGCTGAGGATAAATTTGCCATATTGGCCTTCCACTACGCGAATGACCAGCTTGCCATCGGTCAGCTCCTGCGCCGGAATATAGGCGCGTGCCACAAAGTAGCCGCTGGCACGGTAATGGCGCGTGATGCGGGTGGCCAGCTCTTCAAGCTGGGCCAGGGTCAGCGTCTGGCCCTGTGCCGGCGGCAGCAGCGCCAGCAGGGTGGCGCTGTCGATGACACGGTTGCCCTCCAGCACAAACTGCGTCACCTTGACCTTGCCGGCGGCATCACCGGACAAGGCTTGCAGCGGTGGCGCGGCCGGCACGCCACCCAGCGCTGGCAAGGATGGCGGCGGCGTCACCGGCGGTGTCACCGGCTGGCTCTGGCGCACGACGTCGCCGATGGTGGGTACTTGTTGCGCCTGCGCCGTGGCGGTGGCGCCCAGGGCCAGGCCCAGCGCCAGCGACATGGCCGTGCGTTGGCATGCGGCCTTGCGGGCGGCGGAGACGGTGGCGTTACAGATAAGCATGCTCATTTATTGGGCCTTCACGACAAACAACAATTGGTCCACGCCATCGGGCAGCTTGACGCCGCCATTGACGATTTCCATCAAGGAATTGCGGCTGACGGGCAAGCGCAATGGCTGCGATCCGCCATTGCCCTGGGCGCCCGATGCCTGCAGCAAGCGCTGGGTCTGCGCCAGGGTGACGCCTTCGCTCATCTCGCCCGCGCCGGGGCTGTACAGCAAGCTCAGCGGTGCATTCGCGCCAAAGGTGGCGGCCGACGGCAAGGCGCTGCTGTTCACGGTGGGCGGCACGGCAACGAACGGCATCAAGTCGCTTTGCAGCGCCAGGCCGGCGTCGCGCAGAACCTCGTGCTTGGCGGGAACGCTGGTGCGCGATACTTCGGCGATGGTATTGGCCAAGTTCGCTTTGGGCGCTTCCGGGGTTACCGGTACTTCTGGTGTGACAGGTGTGACAGGTGTCACCGGGAGAATCTTCACGGTGCCGCTGGCACTGCCGCCGGCAAGCGTGTAGTTACTGTTGGACAAAGTCAAACCCGACACGTCGACGATACTCCGGTCACCGGCGTCCCTGGAAGACAATGTGGCCTTGCCGCCCAGGGTTGCGCTGTCGCCAGCCAGCACGCCGCGCAACTCCAGCAAGCCGGCGGCCGCATCGGCAGTGCTGTCAAAGTCCCGGCTCGCATTCGTGACGGCCGCCACGTTGATGGGCAAGGCCGTGATGGCCACGCTGCCGGCAGGAACCACGCCGTTCAAGGTGTAGTTCGCATTGTCCAGGCTCAAGGTGCCCAGGCCGCTGATGGCTTGCGCGCCGACGTTCTTGCCTGCCAGGATGGCGCTGCCGCTGAGGCTGGCACTATCGCCTGCCAGTACGCCGCCCAGGCTCAGCAGGCCGGTAGCCGCATTCACGCTGCCATCGTAGCGGCGCGTGGCGCCGTTCGCTGCATTCACGCTGAGCGCGCGCGGGGTTACCAGTACATTGGTGCCGAGGCTGGCTGGCGCGAACGTGTAATTGGCATTGTCCAGCATCAGGTCCGCATAGCCGGCCAGCGCCTGCGTGCCCGCATTGCGCGACGCCAGGGTGCCCGTGCCGCTCAGATTGACGGTGTCGCCGGCGAGCACATTCGTAATCTGCAGCAAGTTGGCGTTGAGCTTGTCGGTTGCGTCGTATTCCCGTCCGCCCAGGCTGGCAAGATGCACTTCCAGCGCGCTGATGGTCGCCGCCAAGTTGACGGTCGGCGTGGACAGGATGTAGTTGCTGGCCTGGCCCGCGTTGGCGCCGCTGCCGTCACCCACCAGCACGGTAGCCGCCACCGTGCGGGCGCCGGCATTGGCGCTGTCGAAGGAGCCGCTGGCCGACAGCGACAGGTTTTCGCCATTCACGAGGCCCACCAGGGTGCCGGCATTGATGCTGGCCACGTTCGTGCGGTCATACGTCTTGTTGGCGGCGCCGATGCCGGCGATGCTCAGCACGGCTGGCGTGATCGACAAGGTGCCCGTGCTGTAGGTGATGTCATAGTCGCTCAGCTTGCCATAGCCGGCGCCCAGGGTCGGCGCGAACAGGCCGGCGCCGTAGTTGAACGTACCGACGGAGGTTGTCGGCAGCAGGGCCGCGCTCCAGTCGATGCCGCTCACGCACGCCAGGTTGTTGTCGCAGCCACTCACCGTCCAGCCGCCGGCCAACAGCGGATTGGCGCCGCCATAGCTTCTCGTCAGGGCCGGGTCGTTCAGCGTGATGGTGATCGGGTCGGTATAGCCAAACGTGCGCAAGACGGGGTAACCGTCATTGAGCGTTGCCTTGCGTCCCCATACCCCGCTGTGGAAGGTGAAATCCCAGCTGTTGGTGGTGAACAAATTGCTGTCTTGCATTTGCGCCGTGGTCTTGCCCGTGCCGTCGCCACTGCTGTTTTGCCCGCTGGTCTGCGTATCCCAGAAACTGTTGCTGACGCCGCCGATGCTGACACCCATCAAGCCGCCTACACCCACACCCGGGCTAGTCACCGGACCGGTCGAATAACTCTTGTCGGCCGTGCCCAGATTGTTGCCGATCAGCCCGCCCACGTAGTTGCCGGAGGTAGAGACGGCGCCCCGGGCGTAGGTATTGACGACGTGGTTGCCATAATTACGGCCGATCAAGCCGCCCGCATTGTCGCCGGTAGCCGTCACTGCACCGCTCGCATAGCTGGTATTGATTTCATTGTCCGGCGTGGCAACGCCGCCCGAGGCGCTGCTCAGGCCAATCAAGCCGCCGACCGTGCTCGTGCCGGTGACGGCGCCGCTGGCGTAACTTCCGCTGACCTTGCCGTTATTGTTGTTGCCGACCAGGCCACCCGTATTCGTGGTGCCGGTCACGTTGGCGGTGGAGTAACTGCCGGTGATTCTGCCACTGTTGTTGTTGCCCGCCAGCCCCCCCGTGTCGCCCTTGCCTGTGATGGTGCCGCTGGCATGGCTGTCGACGATGTAGCCGTAATCGTTTTGCCCGACCAGTCCGCCAGTCCAGACGCCGGCCGTGTTCGTCACCGTGGCGTTGGCATAACTGTTGACCACGGTGATCTGGTAAGCCAGGTACCCGGTCAGGCCACCGACATTATTGCCCTGCGAATTGACCGTGCCATCGAAGTGCACGCGGCTGGCCGTACCATCGAAGATCGCGCCGATCAGACCGCCCACATAGCCGCCCGGCCCCGTTACGGTGCCTGCGGCATAGCTGTTGTAGACGCGGCCCATGCTCAGTCCGGCCAAGGCCCCCACACCCTGGTTGGCATACACCACCGCATTCGACATCGCCACGTTGCGCACCGTGCCGTTGTTGGTGCCGAACAGGCCGACATAGCTGCCGGACGGCTGGTTGATGCGCAAGCCGCTGACGGTGTGGCCGAGGCCGTCGAACGTGCCGGAGAGAGACAGCGGCACAAAACCGGCGCCGGTGTTCCAGCCGCTGGTGGCACTGGCGTCGATATTGCTGGCCAGCGCATAGCGGCCGCTACCGCCACCATTGATGCCCTGCAAATCGAGGCTGGTGGTGCTGCCGGCGTTGCCCAGCGCATTGATCAGGGTGTAGCCGACGCCATTGATCGCCAGCAACCCCGTGCCGGCGCGGTCGAAATCGATGCGGCCCTTGAAGACGCCCGCGTCATCGATACCCACCAGCACATTCTTGGCGATGTTAAACGTCGGGCTGCCGGGATTGAAGTTGTAGCCCGTCTTCATGTCCAGGGTCGAGCTGCCGGTGGCGCTCATGATGGCGTTGACATGGATGTCGCCATGCGCTTCCAGGGTCAGTTGGTTGGCGTTCCACGCCAACGGCGCGTTCACATGGATATCGCCTGCCTCGCTGCCGCCCGTTTGCGTCTGGATCGTGACATTGCCGGCGGCCAGCGCCGTTTGCAGGGTATCGACGCCGATGCCGCTCGCGCCTTGCGCGGCGCTGCCGCTGCCGATCGTGAAATCGATGGGGTCGATCAGCCAGGAACCGCTGCGGCCCGCTGCCGCGCCGGTGTCGACGCGCGTGCCGTCAGCCACGCGCAGCACGGGTCCCGAAGTTTCGATGAAGCCGCCATTGCCGCCCTGCGGCGCACTGGCGTCGAGCTTGCCGGCCACCTCGACGGCGCCGCCCTCGCCCAGCAGGAAAATCCGCCCGGCCTGTTCCTGAATGGTGCGCGCGCGCACTTCGCCCGTGTTGTTGACAACGGTGTTGAGCAAGCCGTCGGCGCCTTTCGCCGTCAGCACCACCAGGCCGCCATCGGCATGCACGGCATTGCCATTGGCCACCAGCGCGGCCAGCGCCGCCTCGTCGATGGCCACGCCGACCAGCGCGCCGCCGTCGAAAGTCAGGCTGACCTTGTTGCCGGCCGCCAGCGCCACCGTGCCCAGCCTGGCGCTGATCACGCCCTCATTGCGCACTTGCGCTCCCAGCAGCGCGATGTACCCGCCATCGTTGGCGTTCAAGCTGCCCAGATTGGTAACGGCACCACCCTTGCCGCTGAAGCTGGTCTTGCCGGCCAGGAAATCGGCATCGCCGAGATTGAGCGTACTGGCCACCAGGCCCGCCGTATCGACCCTGGCACCCTTGCCGAACAGCACGCCGTTGGGATTCAGGATGAACACCTGGCCATTCGCTTTGAGCGCGCCGTCGATCACGGAGCCTTCATTGCCCTTGATCCTGTTGAGCGTGACGGAGGCGGCATTCGGTTGGACGAAATTGACCTTGGCATCCTTGCCGATCGAAAAACTAGTCCACTCGATGGCCGCCTTGCCCGTGGCTTGGGTCACGGTCATCGCCGCACCGCTTTGTCCGATGTGCGCCTGGCCGGCCGTCACCACGGCGCCGCTGGGCAAGGCCGTGGCGGCAAGGTCTGCCGCCTGCGCCGCACCTCCCAGCATCACGCCAGTCAACACGCTGGCCAGCAGCGCCCCCGTGGTGCCGGAGCGCTTGCCCCCGCTGCCGGCATTTTCTGCCACGACCATGACCGCGTTGCGGCGGTGGTTCCATACTGTACGGTGAATTCGATTCATGTGATGCTCCGAAGTGACGTGACGTCATGATGTGCTTGCCAACGTTTTTTCAGCGCGAGCAGGACCTCCAGTATTCTAGGGCGGGATGAATAAGTCGTTTCTATGGAATTATCACAATGTGCAATAAAGCAACACATTTGCGCGAGTCCAAAAAAAAACACCACCCGAAGAAAAGGTGGTGTTTTTTTACTGACAGCCTGAAAAAAGGCGCTACCGGATATTCAGCGGCGCAAACGATTTGACCAGGTCGTCAAGCGCCTTCAATTGCGCCAGGAATGGTTCCAGCTGGTCCAGCGGCAAGGCGCTGGGGCCGTCGCAGCGGGCATTGTCCGGGTCAGGATGGGCTTCCAGGAACAGGCCGGCGATGCCGACGGCCAGGCCGGCGCGGGCCAGGTCCGCCACTTGCTGGCGGCGGCCGCCCGAAGCGGCGCCACCGGGGTCGCGCTGCTGCAGCGCGTGCGTGACGTCGAAGATGATGGGCAAGTCGTCGCACGTCTTCTTCATGACGCCAAAGCCCAGCATGTCGACCACCAGGTTGTCGTAGCCGAGGCAGGTGCCGCGGTCGCACAGGATCAATTGATCGTTGCCCGCTTCCTTGAATTTCTCGACGATATTGGCCATCTGGCCAGGGCTCAAAAATTGCGGCTTCTTGATGTTGATGACTTTGCCTGTTTTTGCCAGGGCCACGACGAGGTCCGTCTGGCGCGCGAGGAAGGCGGGCAGTTGCAGCACGTCGACCACTTCGGCCACCTGCTGCGCCTGCCATGGCTCATGCACGTCGGTAATCACGGGCACGCCGAACGCCGCCTTGACGTCCTGGAAGATGCGCATGCCTTCTTCCAGGCCCGGGCCCCGGTAGGAATGGATCGAAGAACGGTTGGCCTTGTCGAAGCTGGCCTTGAACACATAGGGAATGCCCAGTTTTTGCGTCACGCGCACATATTCTTCGCAGGCGCGCATGGCGAGATCGCGCGATTCGAGCACGTTGATGCCGCCAAACAGCGCAAAGCTGCCGGTATTGCTGACGTCGATGCCATGGACTTTCACTGAGGTCATAGGGATTCCATATTGGTTAATTGTTACTACTTGCTTGGAAGAGGCGCTGCCAGCGGCTGGCGCGATAAGGCATCTTACTAGCTGGGGCGGCGCAGATCAAATTTGATCCAGCGCAAGGGCGCGGCAAACGGCGTGTCGCCAGGCCGCGACGGCCCCGCGAGGGCAGGCGCAAAGTGCCTTATAATCACGCTTTATCTCTACACTGATTCAGGAGCACAGATGGCCCGCACGATCCACTGCATCAAACTCAACAAGGAAGCCGAAGGACTGGATTTCCCGCCGTACCCGGGCGAACTGGGCAAGAAGATTTACGAATCCGTGTCGAAGGAAGCATGGGCTGCCTGGCTCAAGCACCAGACCATGCTGGTCAATGAAAACCGGCTGAACCTGGCCGACGCGCGCGCCCGCAAATACCTGGCCACGCAGATGGAAAAGCATTTCTTCGGCGATGGCGCCGATGCCGCCATGGGTTACGTGCCGCCAACCGAGTAAGTTTTATCGCTTGCCCGTGACCACGTCACGGGCAGTTTCGCCTGCGTTTCACGCCCGCCTCCGCCGTTTCACGGCACCGCCTCCCCGTTTCATCGCACACCGCTCGCCGCCCATGCCGCCGGCTGGCACAGTACGTCCATCGACAACCTCATTCCAAGGCGGACACCATGTTGCAGCAAATCTTCAGCCACACTCCCCTCTACGTCTGGGCCATCCTGGGCTTTCTCGTCTACCGGGGCGTGCTGGCCAGCCGCGCGCGCGAAGTGACCTTGCGCAAGCTGTGCATCATTCCCCTGGTGATGCTGGCGCTGTCGCTGAGCGGCGTGCATGGCAGTTTCGGCTTCGATGGCGTGGCGCCGTTCGCCTGGGCAATCGGCGCCCTGGCCGGTGCGGCGCTGGCGTGGACGCTGACCGATGCGCGCAAGATCGTCGCCATTCCCGAACGGAGCAGCGTGCGGCGTCCTGGCAGCTGGGTGCCGTTGATCCTGATGATAAGTATCTTCTGCATGAAATATGCGGTGGCCGTGACCCTGGCCATCGCCCCAGCCTATGCCCACGCGACCGGCTTCATCGCACCTGTGTGCCTCGCCTATGGCTGCTTCAGCGGCCTCTTCCTCGGCGGCTTGCTGCGCACCGTGGCCGTGTACCGCCAGGCACCTATGACAAGCGGCCCGCAAGGGGCCGCCGTGTAAGACAAGTCTAGATGCCGGCAAACGCCGGCTATCAACTTAGTAGGCCAGGGTACGCACGCCTTCCGGCATGCCCAGCAGGCAGACATTCGCGCCGCGCACGGCGAACAGGCCGACGGCGATGACGCCGACGATCTGGTTGATATGCTGTTCCAGCGCCACCGGGTCGGCAATTTTCAAGCCCAGCACGTCGATGATCTCGCCGCCGTTATCCGTAATGAACGCTTCCGTGCTGCCCGCCTTCAGGCGCAAGCGGGGCGTGCCGCCCAGTGCGGCCAGCTGGCGCGAGACGGCGGCGCGCGCCATCGGCACCACTTCCACCGGCAGCGGGAAGGCGCCCAGGGTATCGACGAGCTTGGAGCCGTCGGCGATGCAGACGAACTGTTTCGCGACGGATGCGACGATCTTTTCACGCGTCAATGCCGCGCCGCCGCCCTTGATCATGGCGCCGCTGGCCGTGATTTCATCGGCGCCATCGATGTAGACGGCGATCGATTCGACGTCGTTCAAGTCGAAGACGGGAATGCCATGGCCTGCCAGGCGCGCGGCCGTCGCTTCGGACGACGCGACCGTCCCCTTGATACGGTCCTTGATCTTGGCCAGTTCATCGATGAAAAAGTTGGCAGTGGAACCGGTGCCGACACCGATGATTTCACCGTCCACCACATAGTTAATGGCGGCGCGGGCTACGGCTTGCTTCAATTCGTCTTGGGTCATGGCAAAAAAAGGCTAAAGTGAGGAATGCCGCTATTTTAACGGATTGCCAGCCCGGCCAGCCGGCCATGATGACGGGCCATGCGATGGAATACAACAGCCAAGCTGGAAACCTTTGCCCCAGGGCAATTCCCAGCCAATTACTCTCTATGCACTCTAAAATATGCGAAAATGGCACGATTGCCCGATATGACGTTCCAGGAATAGCACATGAATCACAGTAAACAGGTACTTGTTGTCGATGACAGCCGGGTTTCACGTTTGATGTCGCATCAGTTCATCCTCAGCAAACATGCTGACTGGCAAGTGATTGAGGCGGCGACGGGTGAAGAGGCCCTGGAAAAAGTCAAGACCATCAGCCCTGTGCTGATATTACTGGATGTCAACATGCCCGGCATGGGCGGCGTGGCGGCGGCGGAACAATTGCGCGCGCTGTGCCCGCAAACGCACATCGTTCTCGTCACGGCCAACGTGCAAAACGCCATCCGCAACCGCGCCAGCGAACTCGGCGTCGGCTTCATGGAAAAACCGATCACAGAAACGCGCATCCACCAGCTGATCGAGTTACTGGGACTGTGAGCATGGTCAATCTCTCCGAACTCGAGAACGATGCCCTCGTAGAGATATTCAACATCGGGGTGGGCCATGCGGCCGCCGCGATGAGCGAAATCGTCAATGAAGAAGTCACCATGTCGGTGCCGTCGATCACCTTCCTGAACCGTGCCGACGCGGCTGCCTTGCTGGGCAGCAAGAAGGATGGCGAACGCATCTGCGGCGTCAGCCAGCATTACGATGGCGCCTTCGCCACCGAAGCCATCTTGATGTTCCCCGAAGACAAGAGCCTGGAAATCGTGCGCCTGATGGTGGGCGACGCCATGCCGCTGCAGGAACTGACGGAAATGGAACAGGAGGCGATGAGCGAAATCGGCAACATCATCCTCAATTCCTGCGTGGGAACTTTGGCCAACCTGTTCGACAGTGAACTGCATGGCTCGCTGCCCCTGTACCATGTGGGCACCAGCGCGGAAATCCTGTCCTCGTTCGGCGGCGACGATGACGACGCCGTCGTGCTGATGCTGCATATCGACTTCGTGTTGTCCAAGCACCAGATCCACGGTTATGTGGCATTCGTGCTCGACCTGTCCGCCTTGCACGACCTGAAGCAGCAGGTCAGCCGCTATCTGGCCAAGGTCCTGGGACAGGCGTGACGATCATGCCGGAGGCCTTGCACAGACTCGCCCTGCTCGAGAGCATACTCGGCGCCGTCAACCTGGGCGCCATCGTGCTCGACGAACAGCACCGCATCGTGCTGTGGAACCACTGGATGGCGCGCCACTCGGCGTGCCAGGCCGACGCCGTGCTGGGCCAGGATTTCTTTGCCGTCTATCCGGAATTGCGCCACAAGCGCATCGATTCGGCCATCACCCAGGCCCTGCGCGACAATTTCCAGTCGCTGCTGTCGCAAACCCTGCACAAGGCGCCATTCCCCCTGTACACGCATGGCGCGGCCGAAGGCCGGGAGCGCATGCAGCAGGCGATTGCCGTCACGCCGATCAATTTGCCCGGTTCGCAGCGCCACTGCCTGATCCAGATCAATGATGTGACCATCGCCGTGGGCCGCGAAAAGCTGCTGCGCGAACAAACCATGGTCTTGCGTTCGCAAACCTTTGCCGACGGCTTGACGGGCATCGCCAACCGCCGCCACTTCGACGTGGCGATCGAAAAGGAAATGCGGCGCGCCATGCGCACGGGCAGCCCCCTGTCGCTGCTGATGATCGACATCGACCATTTCAAGGATTACAACGACCATTACGGTCACCAGCAAGGTGATGACTGCCTGATACGAGTGGCGGCCGAACTGGCCGCCATGCTGCAGCGCCCCACGGACTTGCTGGCGCGCTATGGCGGCGAGGAATTTGCCGCCATCCTGCCCGACACGGACGCGGCGCAGGCGCTGCGCATGGCCGAGGCGATCCGCGAACGGGCGGCCGGGCTGCGTATTCCGCATGCCAAGACGGGCAATGAGGTCAAGCACATTACGGTCAGCATCGGCATCGCCACCCAGCACCCGCAGCAGCAGCCGACCATCGCCGCCCTGATCGGCGCCGCCGACCGCGCCCTGTACCTGGCCAAGGGCGCCGGGCGCAACCGCGTGATGGTGCAGCCGCTGTAAAAAAAAGCTATGTCACCGTCAGATGTGGAAATGCACCCAGCGTTGCTTTCAACAGCGTTTCCGGTGAACGGATGCGCCCGGCGTCGAGTATCCAGCGCCAGCCCAGGTAGTTCGGCAGGTAGCGCGTCGCCACGCCGTGAAACGGCCCCATCCATTGCCGCAAACGGCTGTGATAGGCGTTGACGTTCTGCACGTGGGCGGCGCCCTGCACGCGGATGCCGGCGCGCAAGTTGACGGCCTGGTGGCTGATCCCCGCTTCCCTGGCGAAGGCCCGGTAGGCGGGATGGCCATCGGTGACCAGCAGCACATCCTTGTCGATCATGGGCAACAAACAGTGGTGCAGCTGCGCCTTCGTCAGCGCCCCTTTGCCCGTGACGAAATCGAGGGTCTGTCCCGTGCGGTCGCGCGCCACCAGGATGCAGACCTGTTCATTCGATATGCCGCGCTGGCGGGCATGGCCGCCCCGGCGGCGTGCCGGACGCGTCATGTTTCTGGATCCCTTTTCCGATTCCAGCAGATATAACTCGTCGGCCTCGGCGATGCCATGCAGGCCATGCGGCCGGTCCGTCTTGGCCAGCGATAAAAACCGGTGGCGCCAGCGAAAGGTGGTGTTGCGATGCACTCCTAATTGACTGGCCGCCTTGCGCACGGAATCCGATGCCAGCAGGCAATCAGCATAGGCGAGCCACAACGATTTATGGCGCAAGCGGGCCAGGGGCGTGCCGGTGAGCGCATTGAAGGTGCTGCCGCACGGCACGCAGCGGTAGCGCTGCAGGCCGTGCGCATGACCATGCCGGTGCAGGTGCGCCGAATGGCAGGCGGGACAGACCAATCGCGGCTGCGCCACACTTTCCAGCAGCGCGACGGTCGCGTCGTGTGGCGCGTTGCCATGCAGCAGGGCAATGCCTGTTTGCCGCTGACGCTGACTCAACTGAGCAAACTGCGCAATCAAGGTGATCCATTCGGCTGGCCGCATGATCTGCTCCCTGTGTGATTGATATGCAGAGTCAGACAACACAACCAAGGGAAGATTCCGGCATTTCCCTACTTGCCGATGACAGAGCCAAAAAAAGCAACGCCGGACAAAGGATTCCAGTAGACATCTTTCCGGCGTGTGCGTAGACTCGTCAGTGATTGCAGCAACAACAACAAGAATTTATCTGTGGTATCTATCCCTGCGCATGGCTCACCATGCGGGACACGGCCAGGAGCGCTTGTGAATCTCGATCCTCCCCTCAAATCCGGCTTGCCGGGTGCTGGCATGGATACGACCATGGTGAACGGCATGCGCCTGCTGCTGTCGAGCGCCACCTTGCTGACCCTGTTCATCGACCCCGAAAGCGCCGGCAAGCTGAGCAAGATTACCTGGCTGATCTTTTCCGCCTACACCATGCACAGCCTGCTGCTCTACGTGCTGGCCGTGCTGGGCCTCAGCCTGCCCCAGGATATCTTGCTGTACTGGCTCGACGTGGCCTGGTATGCGCTGATCGTGTTTTCCACCAGCAGCCACAACACTTTATTCTTCCTGTTTTTTTTCTTTGCCATCCTGACCTCGTCGTTCCAGCGCGGCTTCGAGGAAGGCGCGCGCGTCACCCTCGCTTCGGCCGGCCTGTTCGCCGCCACGGCGCTGTTCGGCGAAACGGATGCGGAACTGTCGCGCCTGCTGCTGCGCACCACCTTCCTGCTGGCGCTCGGCTACATGATCGCTTACTGGGGTGGTTCGGCCATCACGCAGCGCAGCCATCTGGCGCTGCTGCGCGATGTCAGCCAGCTGTCCAATCCGCGCTTCGGCGTCGACCAGACCATTACCTCGGTGCTGGAAAAAACCCGCAGTTATTTCAACGGCCGCAGCTGCCTGCTGATCATGCAGGACAAGGGCACGCGCGTCTGGTCGCTGCGCAGCGTGCTGCAAACGGCAACGGGCGTCGTGCACACCAGCTCGCTCCTCAGCGACGACGCGGCCAGTCCCCTGCTCGCTTTCCCGCACGATAAAATCGCGCTGTACAACCAGCCCGCCGGCCCCTGGCTGCCGTGGATAGGCGGCGCGCGCATGCTCGAGCCCGACAGCGGACGCTGGCTGCGGCATGACGACGCGGCGGGTGCCCGCCTGGCCGAACTGCTCGAAGCGCACGCCTTCATCAGCGCGCCGCTGCCTCTGCGCAATGGCAAAGGCCGCATCTTTATCGTCTCCGCCACCAGCATGAGCAAGACGGATGCCCTGTTCCTCAGCCATATCGGCGCGCAGGCGTTTCCCGTCATTGAAAACATCAACCTGCTCGACCGGCTGGCGTCGCAGGCGGCCTCGCGCGAACGCGAAAAGATCGCGCGCGACCTGCATGACACGGCCGTGCAGCCGTATATCGGCTTGCGCCACGGCCTGGCCGCCTTGCGCAACGAAGCCACGCCGGGCAATCCGCTGCTGCCGGAACTGGAAAAACTGATTATCATGTCAGGCCAGGTGATCGCCGACCTGCGCAGCTACGCGCGCACGTTCAAGAACGGGCAAGTGCAAAGCGAGCCGGAACTGCTGGTCGCGCTGCGCCGCCAGGCCACGCAGATCCGCGAATTCTATGGCATCGACATCGCTCTGCAGATCGAAGGCGACCTGCACATCAACGACCGCCTGGCGGCCGAGGTGTTCCAGATCGTCAACGAGGGCATGAGCAATATCCGCAAGCATACGTCGGCGCGCCACGGCGCCGTCAAGCTGACCTGCGTGCAGGGCGCGCTGCACATCAGCATCGACAACGAATGCGCCGCCGCGCACGTCCCCGATTTCCTGCCCGACTCGCTGGCCGAGCGCGCCGCCGCCCTCGGCGGCACGGCCCGCGTCACGCATGGCATGCTGGGCAACACCTCCGTGCAGATCGAGATCCCCATATGAACGACGTACGCCACATGCCACCGGCCAGCCATGTCATCAGCGTCATGCTGGTGGACGATCACAAGACCATGCTGTGGGGCCTGGAGCGGCTGATCGGTGGCGAACACTCGGGCATGCGCGTGGTCGCCACGGCCTCCGACGGCACCGAGGCGCTGGAGCAGGCGAAAGCGCTGCAACCGGATGTGATCGTGCTGGACCTGGACCTGGGCGGCATCAGCTCGCTGTCCATCCTGCCCGCGCTGGCGCAGAGCGGCGGCACGCGCGTGCTGGTGCTGACGGCCAGCCACGACCAGGCCGTCCTCGACCAGACGGTGCTCAAGGGCGCGCGCGGCATCGTCAGCAAGGATGCGCCGGCGGAGATGGTCTTGAAGGCCATCGAAAAGGTGTACCAGGGCGAGCTGTGGCTGGAACACGCGATGCTGGGACGCATGCTGACGCAGCTGACCCAGCCCGGTGGCGGCTCGGCGCAAGCGATCGCCATCGCCAGCCTGACCCTCAAGGAAAGAAAGATCATCGCCGCGCTGGTGCACGGCAGCGGCACGCCGGCCAAGCTGCTGGCGGACCAGCTGTTCATCTCCGAACACACCTTGCGCAATCACCTGACGTCGATCTACCGCAAGCTGGGCGTGTACAACCGCCTGGAACTGTACGCCTACGCCACCAAGCACCAGCTGGGCCAATTGCCGCCCGGCGCCTGATCCTGCTGCATCCCCGCGCGGCCACGGCCGCGTGTTTCCTCCCCGCCTCCCCTTCGCCAGCCAGCGGCACGGCCGTTGCGTCTGCGCGCCAGACTCGACCATGACAATTGTCACGAAAAAAACAAGCAGTTCCTCCTTGCAATAAAAGGATGTTCTTCTGATGTAGATCAAGGTGCCAACTTCTATAGTGGATTTACCGGAGTGCAAATCACCGCACGGCCCACCACGACACGGAGCACAGCATGCGCCTTGACAAGTTTCTTCCGACCGCCCTGATCACCTATTTGCAGGGCAAGGAAAAGGCTGCGTTCTACCGCTATGCCCTGGTGGCGGCCCTCATGGCGGTGGTATGCATCATCGGACTGCTGGCACTGGGCGAAAGCCCATGAGCGCGCCAGGTCGTAGCACCATGAAGCAACACCGCCATGCCGTTTCATCCACCGCCGTACCTTAACCACACCAGGAGTTGTCATGAACCTCATCAAAAACTTTATCCGCGAAGAAGATGGCGTCACCGCAATCGAGTACGGCCTGATCGCTGCCCTGATTGCCGTCGTGATCATCGCCGCCATCACCATCGTCGGCACGCAGCTGAAAAAAACCTTCAGCACCATCGGCACCAAGCTGACCACCGCCAATGCCTGACGCGGTGCTGTCCGGGCCGGCCCAGCGCCAGCCCGGACTACGCTTCCCCCCATTCCCGGCACACCCACCTTGACGACGCATAGCGAGGCCCATCGTGAAATCTCTCTTCAGCCGTGTATCCGACGAGTCCGCCGTCACAGCGATCGAATACGCGCTGCTGGCGGGCCTGATCGCGGTCGTGCTGGTCATCACGATCACCGTGCTTGGCGACCAGGTCAAGCTGCTGTTTGTCTACGTCAAGGACCAAGTGGTCCTGGCCCTGTCATGAATACCCTGCGCCTCTCGCTGCGCACCCACCGCGCCCTGCTGCTGATCGTGCTGCCGTACGCCGCCGTGGCGATGCTGCTGGCTGGCGGCCTGCCCAGCGCAGCGGACATCCTCAACGTGCTGGCCGGCTTCCTCGTGGCCATCCTCACGGGCCCCGTCTTCATCCTGTGCGGCTACACCATCCACGTCATGGTGATGAAACGCCCGCACCGCCTGTGCCATTATCTGTACCACGATCTGCGCCGCTACCTGAGCAACGAGCGCCTGCTGCACGCGCTGCCGGCCATGCTGCTGATCCCCGTCTTCGCCTCCAGCTTCACCGTCATCAAGGGCGCCATCCCGCGCCTGCACCCCTACACCTGGGATGCCACCCTGTCCGCCTGGGACGTCGCGCTGCATGGCGGCATGGCGCCATGGGAAAGGCTGCAGCCGCTGCTGGGCCACCCGCTCGTCACGGGCTTGCTCAACTTCAGCTACCACTTCTGGTTCTTCCTGTTCTACGCCATCCTGTACTGGCTCATCCTCGACACGCGCCGCCCGCTGCTGCGCATGCAGTTCCTGCTCAGCTTTGCACTGACCTGGATCGTCCTGGGCAGCATCATGGCCGTGCTGTTTGCCTCGGTCGGCCCCTGCTACTACGGCCACCTGCACGCCAGCGATCCGTATGCGCCGCTGATGGCTTACCTGCATGACGCCAACCAGCATGTCCCCGTCTGGGCACTGCAGGTGCAGGAGATGCTGTGGCAAGGCTATCAAAGCAAGGGCGCGAACGGCGAACTGGGCATCTCCGCCATGCCCAGCATGCATGTGGCCACGGCCATGCTGATGGCCATCGTGGGCTGGAACGTCAACCGCGCCGCCGGCATCGCCCTGTCCGCCTTCGCCGTACTGATCCTGCTCGGCTCCATCCACCTGGGCTGGCACTATGCGCTCGACGGCTATGTCGGCGCGGCCGGCGCAGCCCTTGTGTGGCACCTGGTGGGACGGCTGCTGGGCAGCCAGGCCGCGGCACCGGTCGTGCGCCTGGCCACGGCGCCCTGCATGGGCAAGGAAGGACTGACATCATGAACGCCCACCTGCCCATGCTGCTGTGCCTGGCCGTGCTGGCCACCCTGCTCGCTGCCGCCCTGTGGCACGACCTGCGCACGCGCCGCATCCCGAACCGGCTGGTGCTGTGGGGCACCCTGGCGGGCTTGATCCTGAACAGCTTCGTGCCATCGGGCGCCGGCCTGTTCGACGCGGCCTTCGGTGGCCTGGGACTGCTGCAGGCGCTGGCCGGCGCCGCTGCCGGACTGGCCCTGCTGCTGCCCATGTATCTGCTGCGCGCCCTGGGCGCCGGCGACGTCAAGCTGATGGCCATGTGCGGCGCCTTCCTGGGCCCCGACGCCGTGCTCGAAGCGGCCTTGCTGACCTTCCTGTGCGGCGGCGTGCTGGCCCTGGCCGCCGCGCTGGCCGGCCAGCGCCTGCGCCAGGTACTGAAAAATACCTATCACATGATGCTGGGCGCGCTGCTGCACAGCCTTGCCGGCGGCGCCGCCACGATCGCCGAACCGCCGCCCGCCACCGGCAAGCTGGCCTACGCCTTCGCCATCGCCAGCGGCACCTTGCTGCAAGTGCTCCTGCACTACAACCACCTGTGGAGCCTGCGCTGAAACGCGCCGCTCCGACGACCCGCCACCCTAGGACCCGACCATGGACACCCTCGCCACCTTCTGCCACTCGCGCCACGCCAGCCTGCTCACCAGCATCGCCATGGCTTGCCTGTGGGCGTTCTTTGCCAGCGCCCACGTGGTGGGATTCCTGCACAGCGGCGACTGGAGCTATCTGCTGTTCTGCGTCGCCGAAACCCTGGCCGCGCTGTTCTTCATCGTGCGTTCGGCCCCCGTCAGCGTCTCGACCGATACGGGCGACTGGCTGCTGGCCATCGGTGCCACCTTCGCCCCCTTCCTCTTCGCGCCAGCCGACATGGCCATCTGGCCAGGCGCGCGCTACCTGCTGGCCGTCGGCAGCCTGCTGCAGATCGCCGGCCTGCTGTCGCTGAACCGCAGCTTCGGCCTGGTGGCGGCGCAGCGCGAGATCAAGACGGGCGGCGTCTACCGCGTGGTACGCCATCCGCTGTATGCCAGCTACCTGATTTCCCTGAGCGGCTACCTGCTGGCCAACACCTCGCTCGCCAACACCGCCATCTATGTGGCGACGATGACGATGATGGTAATGCGCCTGCTGCGCGAAGAGCGCTTCCTGTCCACCGACGTGCGCTATCGCGTCTACATGCGCCAGGTGAAGTACCGCCTGCTGCCCTTCATTTTCTGATATCCGGCCACCCGAGCGAGGAGCATCCATCATGCCTGACACCTATCCAGAACGCAGCGACGGCGGCGGCGTCGAACCGGCGGCCAAGCGCGCGCCACGCACGGTCGAGGAAACGGGATTGCCCTTCCTGTTCCTCGTCGAACTGCTGGTCAAGATACTCTTCCAGCGCGGCCAGATCGGCCTGCCCGCCCTGTCGACGCACGTGAAACTGGGCGCCGGCGTGCTCGAGCCGCTGCTCACTTTCATGCGCGCCGAAAAACTGTGCGAAGCGCGCCGCAACGGCGGCAGCGGCACCGACGCCGACCTGTCTTATCTGCTGGGCGACCAGGGCCGCCTGCGCGCCGCCGAGTACATGCGCCGCAATGCCTACAGCGGTCCCGCTCCCGTCACCCTCGCCGATTACAGCAACCAGGTGCTGGCGCAAAGCGTGGCGGACATGCAGGTCACCCGCGACGACGTGCAGCGCGAATTTCGCAACGTGGTGGCCAGTTCGGCCGTGCTCGACCAGCTGGGCGCGGCCATGAACTCCGGGCGCGCCCTGTTCTTCCACGGCCCCGCCGGCAGCGGCAAGAGCTACCTGGCCGAGCGCCTGAACGGCCTGCTCAGCGGCGCCATCGCGCTGCCCCATGCCGTGATGGTCGACGGCGAAGTGCTGCCCTTCCTCGACCCCATGCTGCACACCGTGTCGCGCGGCGGCCCCGTGCCGTCCGACCCGCGCTGGGTGCGCGCCGAGCGCCCCGCCGTGCTGACGGGCGGCGAGCTGACGCTCGACATGCTGGACCTGCAATTCGACCAGGGCACGCGTTTGTACCAGGCGCCGCCGCACCTGAAGGCCAACAACGGCATCTTCATCATCGACGACCTGGGCCGCCAGCGCTGCTCGCCCGTGGAGCTGATGAACCGCTGGATCGTGCCGATGGCGCGCCACATCGATTACCTGTCGCTGCACACGGGCTACAAATTTCCCGTGCCCTTCGACGTGATCGTCGTGTTCTCGTCGAACCTGGCGCCGCAGCACCTGGCCGACGACTCCTTCCTGCGCCGCATCGGCTACAAGATCCATGTGGGGCCCCTGAGCGCCTACCACTACCTGGCCGTGTTCCGCAACACCTGCGCCCAGCTGGGCATCAATTTCGACGAAGCCTCCTACACCTACCTGCTGCACCTGCACAGCCAGTACGGGCGGCCCTTGATGGCCTGCTATCCGCGCGACATCCTCGCGCAGATCTGCGACCAGGCACGCTATGAAGACCACGCGGCGCAGCTGTCGCCGGAAGGGCTGCTGTGGGCATGGAAAAACTATTTCGGCAGCGATGACGACCTTGCAAGCACACACACCGGACCGGAAGCGGTCCAGCACAAAGGGGAAGCAAAATGAGAAACGCACGCGCTCTGACGATGATGGCCATTGCGGTCATCCTGGCGTTCGCCGCGGTCATCGTGGCCGCGCGCTGGATCAATGCCCAAGCCTCGGGCAACATCAACAAGGTGGCCGTGGCCCAGGTCGACATCAGCCTGGGCGCGCGCCTGACGCCCGACATGGTGCGCATGGTGGACTGGCCATCGAACGCGCTGCCGCCGGGCGCCATCAACGATCCGAAACTGCTGGAAACGCGCGTCACGCGCACCAGCATCCAGCACGGCGAACCGATCATGGAAGGCAAGCTGGCGCCTCCGGGCACGCAAGGCGGCCTGTCGGCCGTCGTCGCCGAGGGCAAGCGCGCCATGACCGTGCGCGTCAACGATGTGGTGGGCGTGGCCGGCTTCGCCCTGCCCGGCAACTTCGTCGACATCCTCGTCAACACCCAAGGCGAAGGAGCGCGCAAGACGCCGGACCGCGATCCGAACATTTCCAAGATCGTGCTCGAACGCATCCTCGTGCTGGCCATCGCCCAGGAATCGAGCCGCGACGACACCAAGCCCAAGGTGGTCAACGCCGTGACCCTGGAGCTGACGCCGGACCAGGCGGAAAAACTCGACCTGGCACGCAGCGTGGGCACCCTGTCGCTGGTGCTGCGCAACCAGGTCGAGGACAAGCCCGTCAACACGGAAGGCGCCACCAAGTCCAGTTTGCTCGATGAAAAAGTCGCCATGGCAGCCCCCGCCGCCATGGTGCAAGCCAAGCCGCTGCCACGCCGCCGTCCCGCCGCCGCACCCGCGCCAACGGCCGGTCCAAGGGTCGATGTCATCAAGGGGCTGGAACGCAGCTCCCAACAATTCTAACCTGCACCAGAGGAGTCACGCCATGAGCACATATTGCACAGCAAGCGGAAGCCGGGTACTCAGCCTGGCGCTTGCCCTCGCCCTGATCGGCGCCCTGGCGCCGCAGGCACGCAGCGAACCCGTTGCCGCCACCGCCGCTGCCGCCGACACCGGGGTAGCCAAAAGCAGCCGCGCCACCACCCGGCCCAAGGCCACGCCGCCGCAAAGCGAATCGCGCGCCGGCCGTACCGAGATGGCGCCGCAAATGAGCCTGGCCGAAGGCAAGTCGACCCTGATGCGCCTGCCGTTCGCCGCCAGCCGCATGTCCGTCGGCGACCCGCGCATCGCCGACGTCATCCTGCTTAACCCCAACGAGGTCTACCTGCTGGGGCGTTCCGTCGGCACCACCAACCTGATCCTGTGGAACAAGAGCAATGACGCCACCATCATCGACCTGGCCGTCGGCATCGACAGCAGCAGCCTGCAGGCACGCATGGCCGAGCTGCTGCCGAACGAAAAAATCAACGTCACGGTGGCGGGCGACACCCTGATCCTGTCGGGCATGGTCAGCGACGTCGTCAAGGCCGACCAGGCCCTGTCGCTGGCCAACGCCTATGTGCAGCGCAGCGCCCGCAGCGGCAGTGCCGCCTCCGGCGCAGCGCCAGCAGCAGGCGCCGGCGCCGCCGCTCCGGCCCCCGCCGCCACGCCCGATGCCAGCACGCCGCGCGTGATCAACCTGCTGTCGATCGCCGCGCCGCAGCAGGTGATGCTGGAAGTGAAGGTGGCCGAAGTGTCGAAAGTGCTGGTCGACCAGCTGGGCGCCAGCCTGGGCATCAACAAGACCATCGGCAGCTGGTCGTATTCGCTGCTGTCCAGTCTGCTCAGCAACAATCCCAGCGGCTTGAGCGGCGCCAGCAAGAACAACTTCTTCAACCTCGACGCGCAAAAACGCGATGGCCTGATCAAGGTGCTGGCCGAACCGAACATCATGGCCATCAGCGGCCAGGAGGCCAGCTTCCTGGCCGGCGGCAAAATCTTCATCCCCGTCAGCCAGACCAACAATAACGGCGTACCCACCATCACCCTGGAAGAGAAGGAGTTCGGCGTGGCCGTGAAATTCACGCCCACCGTGCTCGAAGGGGGCCGCATCAACCTGAAGGTGGCGCCGGAAGTGTCGGACCTGAACAAGGACGGCATCGGCATCACCGCCACGGGCATCTCGGCCACGGCCATCCTGCCATCGTTTACCACGCGGCGCGCCACCACCACGGTGCAGCTGTTCGACGGCCAGAGTTTCGCCATCGGCGGCCTGATCAAAAACAACGTGACCAGCAATATCAAGGCCATGCCAGGCCTGGGCGAAGTGCCCGTGCTGGGCGCCCTGTTCCGCAGCACGGACTTCCAGACGGACCGCTCGGAACTGGTCTTCATCATCACGCCGCACCTGGTCAAGCCGCTGCCGCCCGACTACAAGCTGCCCACCGACGGCTACATCCAGCCGACGCGCGGCGACATGTTCATGCAGGGAAAAATGGAAGGCAGCGCACCGGCGCCCGCCCCCGCAGCGGCACAGACACCGGCTCCCATGCAGCCGCAAGCGGCCGCGCCCCAGCCTGCCGCCGGCTTCGACCTCAAATAGGAGAACACCATGAAAACCGCACATCGCCTGCCTTGCGCCACCCTGCTGCCTCTACTGGTCCTGCTGGCCGGCTGCGCCGCCACCACCACGCCCGCGCTCGATTCGCACTTCGGCGAATCGGTGGCCCTGCTCAAGGCGCAGCAGATCATGTATCCGGACGCCTACCGCAATGCCAACCCCGTCAGCGGCATCGACGGCAAGGCCGGCGTCAGCGCCTACCAGCGCTACCAGAAATCGTTTGCGGCGCCGGAACCGCAACCGAATGTCTTCACCATCGGCGTGGGCGGACGCCAGTAGGCGCCGGTCCCGCGATGCACTTCCCCCAGGCCACCAGGAGACAGCCATGAACACCGCATTTCGCAGGCACGACAAGCAGCAGGGCGCGATCGCCATCGTGCTGGGGCTGACCCTGGTGGTGCTGTTTGCCATGGGCGGCCTGGTGCTGGACCTGGGCCACCTGTACATCGCCAAGAGCGAACTGCAGAACGGCGCCGACAGCGCCGCCCTGGCCGGCGCCGTGGAACTCAATCAAAGCGCGGACGGCATCGACAATGCGCAGGCCAAGGCCATCGCCATCGCGCAAAAGAACCGCTACGATTTTTCCACCGCGCTGACCATCACGGCCGCCAACATCGAGTTCGGCCCCAGTCCGGACGGTCCCTGGTCATCCGGCGCCAGCGCCCGCACCAGTCCGCAGGGCCAGACCTTCATCCGCGTCGACACGGGCAGCAAGACTTTCGCCACCTACCTGATGGGCATCGCCGGCATCGCCAGCACCAGCACCTCGGGCGTGGCAGTGGCGGGCCGCTTCGTCAACGACGTCACGCCGATCGGCGTGTGCGCCGTCGATCCGGCCAACAAGACGGCGCAATACACGTATCCTGCCGCGCCGGTCGGCACGGGCCTGACGGAGCTGGTGGAATTCGGTTTCCGCCGCGGCGTCACCTACAACCTGTTCGGTCTCAATCCGCTGGGCGGCCCGTCCGATCCCTATCTGATCAACCCCGTCGACGCCCCGCCCGGCACCTGCAGCGCCTCGCATGCGAGCGCCGCCTCCACCGCGCCCTTCATGTGCACGGGCAGCAGCGCCGTCATCACCAGCGGCACGGGCCAGGTGTACACGAACACGGGCATGACGGCGTCGCTGGCCGCCTCGCTCAATTCGCGCTTCGACGATTACGGCGGCCCCTCCGTATGCGACCCGGCTACGGCGCCGCCCGACACCAACATCAAGGAGTATCCTTGCGTGGGCGCCGCGTCGCCCTGCGCCGCCACCGCCGCCAACTCGCCGCCCGCCAGCTGGATGGAACCGGGCGCCAGCACCTTGCCCAGCCAGCAGCCCGTCAGCCTGGCCGGCAACAAGCCGAATTACCAGCTGCCGTCGGCCGGCACGGTTCCCGCGCCATCGGCCACGTTCGCCCAGTTCTCCGGCTACGGCGTGCTGTGGTCCTACGGCCCCGCCTACCAAAGCAATGGCGCCACCCCGGCCAAGGCCGGCACGGCCTACAGCGTCGCGGATGGCAACGCCAACCCCATGTACAGCACGGCCAAGGCGAATTACTTCGACACGGCCAGCTACCCCGCCAGTGCCGGCGCAGGCTTTCCTGCCAGTACGCCGCCTTCGCCGTACAACCAGACCAGCGGCCCCACGTTCCAGGCGCCGTCGCCGGCCCATCCGGGCCAGCGCAACCGGCGCATCCTCAACGTGGTGCTGGTCGACTGCCGCACGGCGCCCGTGGGGCCCGCTTCGTGCGGCACCATGAACGCGGTCGGTATCGGCAAATTCTTCATGACGATGAAAGCCGATTTCAGCGGCGGCACCAAGCGCCTCGACGTCGAGTTCGCGGGCCTGATCGAGCCCGTGCCGAATTCCGAAATCAAACTCTACAAGTGAGGCGGCCATGCGCATCCACCACTCCCCCCTCAGGCAGCGCGGCGGCGCCGCCGTCGAATTCGGCATCGTGCTGGCCCTGCTGATCACCCTGCTGGCAGGCATCTTCGGCTTCGGCCGCGCCTTCTGGTATTACGACGCGCTGACCAAGGCCACGCGCGACGCGGCGCGCAACATGTCCGTCAAGGCCAAGGCCGGCATCGCCTCGCAGGGCGTGCCGGCGGCCAGACAGACGGTGGTCGATGCGGCCCTCAGCGCCGGCATCAGCGACTTCACCATGGCCAACGTGACGGTCACCTGCCTGGACGCGGCGTTCAACGACAGCAACTGCAACGATGGCACGGCGCCGGGCGGCATCCGCGTCGAAGTCGTCAACTACACGCTGTCGGTGGGCCAGTACCTGCCCTTCGTGATCGGCGCGGCCAGCAGCTATGCCACGCCGCTCTCGCCGCGCACCACCATGCGCTACATGCTGTAAGGAGAATGCCATGCGCCGCCGCCTTTCATCACCTCCTCCAGCCGGGCGCCAGCGCGGCGCCGCCGCCGTCGAATTCGCCCTGGTGTCGCTGCTGTTTTTCACGCTGCTGTTCGGCATCCTCGAATTTGGCCGCATGCTGTACCTGTACAACACGGTGCAAGAAGTGACCCGCCGCGCAGCGCGCGAAGCGGTGGTGCGCTGGATCGACGAGACCGACGCCATCAAGACCCTGGCCCTGTTCGGCGGCACGGCCCTGCCGGCCGCGCCGGAACTGACGGCCGCCAACATCACCATCCGCTACCTGAACAAGAGCGGCGCCGAAGTGACCTTGCCGCCGACGGACCCGGGCGACAACCTGTCGGCCTGCGGCGACATCACGCGCACGGCCAGCTGCATCGACAGCGTGCGCGTCTCGATCGACAACGTCAGCTACACGCCGATGGTCAGCCTGTTCGGTTTTCTCAATATCGCCGTACCAGCCTCGGTGGTGGTCATGCACGCCGAAAGCCTGGGCTTCCAGATCAACTGAACGCCTTTACCGAACACTTTTACCGGGGAGTACCAAGTGAATATCGTCATCGTCTCGAAGAATGAAGCCCAGCTCAAACGGCTGACCCGCTTGCTGCGCGAACGCAGCACGGCCGACCGCGTCACCCTGCTGGCCAGCATACCCGATGTATTCGACAACGGCGTCACGCCGGACTTGCTGCTGCTGGAGCAGGAGCAGACGGGCGAGGCGGAGCTGGAACAGCTCGAGCTGCTGGGCGGACGCCATCCGAACCTGGCCATCATCGTGCAATGCCCGCAGCAAAGTCCGCAATTCCTGCTGCGCTCGATGCGCGCCGGCGTGCGCGAAGTGCTGCAGCCGGACGACGACGCGGCCCTGTGCGCCGCCTTGCGCCGCATCGAGGAAAAACTGCAGAAGCAGGTCACGCGCAAGGGCCAGGTGCTGGCCTTCGTCTCGTGCAAGGGCGGCAGCGGCGCCACCTTCATCGCCGCCAACCTCGGCTACGCGCTGGCCGCCGGAGAACAGCGCAAGGTGGCGCTGTTCGACCTGAACCTGCAGTTCGGCGACGCCGCGCTGTTCGTCTCTGACCACAAGCCGGCCACCACCCTGTCGCAGCTGTCGCAGCAGATCGTGCGCCTCGACGCCTCGCTGCTGACCGCCAGCATGATCCAGATCACGCCCGCCTACAGCGTGCTGGCCGCCGCCGACGACCCGGCCCACGCGGCCGACGTCGAAGCCGACCATATCGACCGCTTGCTGACCCTGGCGCGCAGCCAGTACGACTACATCCTGCTCGACGTGGGACGCGGCCTCGATCCCGTCAGCGTGCGCGCGCTGGACCGGGCCGACCTGATTTTCCCCGTACTGCAGGCAACGTTGCCGTATGTGCGCGACGGCAAGCGCCTGCTCGACGTGTTCCGCGGCCTCGGCTACCGCGAAGACAAGATCCGCCTGATCCTGAACCGCTATGCCAGCAGCGACAGCATCCGCGTGGCCGACCTGGAAGCGGCGTATGGCAAGCACGTCTACAAATCCATCCCCAACCACTACGAAGCGGTGGCGGCCTCCGTCAGCCAGGGCGTGCCCATCCTCAAGCTGACGCCGCACAACGCCGTCTCGCGCGCCCTGCAGGAACTGGCCGCCAGCATGGCCGGCGAAACCCCGCCCGCCGCGCAAGGCTGGGTTTCGCGGCTGCTGGCGCGCGCTTGATCCCCTACATTTACCGGAGACCGATCATGACTGTCGAAAAACTCACCCTGCGGGACCGCCTGGGCTATGCCCAGGATGACGCCAGCCTGAATGACGATGCCGCGCACCAGGGCGCATCGAGCCAGAGCTACCAGCAGCTCAAGCACCGCACCCACCAGGCGCTGCTCGACCGCGTCGACCTGGAGGGCATGCAGCGCCTGTCGCGCGAGCAGATCCGCGAAGAGCTGAAAATCCTCGTCAGCGACGTGCTCACGGAAGACAATGTGGTGATCAACGAGCTGGAACGGCGCTCGCTGATCCGCGACATCCAGGACGAGGTGCTCGGCTTCGGCCCGCTCGAGCCGCTGCTGGCCGATCCCGGCGTGTCCGATATCCTCGTCAATACCTACCGCCAGGTGTATGTCGAGCGCCATGGCCGCCTGGAGCTGAGCGACGTCTGCTTCACCGACGACGCGCATTTGATGAAAATCATCGACAAGATCGTCTCGCGCGTGGGCCGGCGCATCGACGAATCGAGCCCCATGGTCGATGCGCGCCTGCCTGACGGTTCGCGCGTCAACGCCATCATCCCGCCGCTGGCCATCGACGGCCCCGTGATGTCGATCCGGCGCTTTTCGGCCCAGCCCCTGCGCCTGGCCGACCTGCTGCTCAAGCACAGCCTCACGGAGGAAATGAGCACCACCCTGCAGGCGCTGGGCAAGGCCAAGGTCAACATCCTGATCTCGGGCGGCACGGGCAGCGGCAAGACCACCATGCTCAATGCGATTTCCGGCTTCATCAGCACGGCCGAACGCATCGTCACCATCGAGGACGCGGCCGAACTGCAGATGCAGCAGCCGCACGTGGTGCGCCTGGAAACGCGCCCGCCGAATATCGAGGGCAAGGGTGAAGTGACGCAGCGGGCGCTGGTGCGCAATGCGCTGCGCATGCGCCCCGACCGCATCATCCTGGGCGAGGTGCGCGGCGCCGAGGCGCTCGACATGCTGGGCGCCATGAACACGGGCCACGAAGGCTCGATGGCCACCATCCACGCGAACACCCCGCGCGACGCGCTGACGCGGCTGGAAAACATGATCAGCATGGCCTCCGCGGCCCTGCCCGTGAAAGCCATGCGCCAGCAGATCAGTTCGGCCATCAGCGTGGTGGTGCAGGTGTCGCGCCTGACGGACGGCAAGCGCAAGGTCACGTCGATCCAGGAAATCACGGGCATGGAAGGCGAGATGATCACCATGCAGGAAATCTTCACCTTCCGCCAGACGGGCATCGGCGAGGACGGCACGGTGCAGGGGCATTTCCATGCCAGCGGCGTGCGGCCGCGTTTCCTCGAACGCCTGCGCGCCTTCGGCATCAGCCTGCCGGAAACCCTGTTCGATCCCGCCCGCCAGTACCATTAAGGGGAGCATCATGGACTATCTCTATTACGTATTCGCCATCCTCACCTTCATCGCCGTGGTACTGCTGATCGAGGGCGTGTACCTGGCGTGGAATACCTCGCGCGGCCCGGAAGCGGAAAGGGTCGCGCGCCGCCTGCGCATCATGTCGGCCGGCGCGCATGGCGACGCGGGCAGCTCGATGATCAAGAAACGCCTGCTGAGCGACACCCCGTCCCTGCAGCGCGTGCTGCTCAGCGTGCCCCGCGTGCATGCGCTCGACCGCCTGCTGGAACAGTCGGGCATGACCTGGAGCGTGGCCAGCTTCGCCGGCGTGATGCTGGCCTCGGCCGGCGCCGCATTTTTGCTGCTCAGCTACTTCAGCGTGCCGTGGCTGCTGCTCCTGCCGCTGGTGGCCGGCGCGGCCCTGCTGCCGCTGCTGGTGGTCCTGCGCGCCAAGGCCAAGCGCCTGCAGCGCATCGAGCAGCAATTGCCCGATGCGCTCGACCTGATGGCGCGCGCCCTGCGTGCCGGCCACGCCTTCCCCACGGCCCTGAAAATGGTCGGCGATGAAATGAACGCGCCGCTGGCCGTGGAATTTCGCGCCACCTTCGATGAAGTCAATTTCGGCATCGCCATGCAGGACGCGCTGATGAACCTGGCCACGCGCGTGCCCAGCACGGACTTGCGCTACTTCGTCATCGCCGTGCTGATCCAGCGCGAAACGGGCGGCAACCTGGCCGAGCTGCTCGACAGCATCAGCCGCATCATCCGCGAGCGCATCAAGCTGCTGGGACAGGTGCGCGTGCTGTCGGCCGAAGGCAAGCTGTCGGCCTGGATTTTGTCGCTGCTGCCCTTCGGCGCGGCGGCCATGATCCAGCTGACCAATCCGCAATTCCTGGAAATGCTGTTCGTCGATCCGGGCGGACGCAAGATGCTCGTCGGCGCCCTGGTGATGATGGTGTGCGGCATCCTGGTCATGCGCAATATCATCCGCATCCGCGTCTGAGCCCGCAAGGAGAATCCTCATGAATCCCGTCCATTTCGCCTTTCTCGCCCTGCTCTTCATTGCCGTCTTCGGCACCGTGCTGGTGGCCATGCGCAGCTTTGCCCCCGATCCCCTGCGCCAGCGCATGGACAACGCCACCGGCAAGAGCGCGGCGGCGCCTGGCGCCTCCACGCCCAGCCCCTGGCTGGCGCGCATGGTGCGCCTGAGCGGCCCGCTGGCCAAACTGTCGCTGCCCGACCAGGGTTGGGAAGGCTCCGTGATGCGCCGGCGCTTCATGAATGCCGGCCTGCGCCAGGCGTCGGCACCCATCCTGTTCTTTTCCGCCAAGACCATGCTGGCCATCGGCCTGCCCCTGCTGCTGTTCCTGGGGCTGAGCGCCTCGGGCAGCCAGGTGGCGGGCAAAGCTCTCTTGTTCTGGCTGCTCATCGTGGCCGCCATCGGCTACTACCTGCCCAATATCGTGCTGGCGCAAATGATCAAGCGACGCCAGCGCGACATCTTCGAAAGCTTTCCCGATGCGCTGGACTTGATGACGGTATGCGTGGAAGCGGGCCTGGCCATGGACGCCGCGCTGGCCAGGGTGGCAGCCGAAATCGCCCTGAAAAGTGCCGTACTGGCAGAGGAATTGCACTTGGTGATGCTGGAACTGCGCGCCGGCAACACCAAGGAGCGGGCGCTGCGCAACCTGGCCCTGCGCACGGGCGTCGAGGATGTCGACGCGCTGGTGGCCATGCTGATCCAGGCCGAGCGCTTCGGCACCAGCATCGCCTCCTCGCTGCGCGTGCAGTCGGACCAGCTGCGTACCAAGCGCCGCCAGATGGCCGAGGAAGAAGCGGCGAAGATCGCCCTCAAGCTGCTGTTCCCGCTGATCTTTTTCATCTTCCCTTCGCTGCTGGTCGTCCTGATGGGACCAGCCTTCCTGCAAATCTACCGCGTGCTCCTGCCCAGCATGGGCAGCGGCAGCTGACCGGAGAACCGCCATGTCACAGCACACCACCCTGATGCTCATGTTCGCTTGCGCCGGCCTGCTGCCCGCCTGCGGCCACCTGCCCGGCCCTGCCACTCAGAGCAACCATGCTGCGCCGCCCCAGGCGCGCATCGATGACAGCCCCGCCACCCGCAGCGCCGCTTTCTGCAAGCTGGGCAAGCGCATGCAGGAACTGGGCGACCCGCGCGCGGCGATGGCAGCCTACAGCGAAGCCCTGCTATTGACGCCCGACTCGGCCGATGCGCGCAATGGCGCCGCCGTGCTGCACGCGCAACTGGGCCAGCTGGAAACGGCGCGCAGCATGCTGCAGGCGCTGGCACAAGAGACCCCGATGGCCAGGACCTACAACAATCTCGGCTACGTGCTGTACCTGCAGGGCGATTACGCCCAGGCGGCCAGCGTGCTGCGCCAGTCGCTGCAGCTCGACAACGGCCAGCAGCCGGCGCGCGCCAATCTGGATCTCACCATCGCGGCGCTGGCGCGCAGCATAGTCACAGTCGATGCCACCGCGGAGAGCATCGCACCCGACCTGGCGCCGGCGCCCGCGCCAGCGGCGCCTGCCAGCCGCCTGCAGCTGACGCAGTTGCAGCCGAATATCTTCACGCTGAGCTGGCGCGACGCTCCCGTGGCGGCGCACGCCGCCTTGCCAGCCCCGGCAAAGCCGGTGGCGCCGGTGACAACCCTGCCACGGCTGGAAGTCATCAACGGCAATGGAGAAACGGGGATGGCGGCGCGCATGCGCGGCATGCTGGGCGGTATGGGCATCAGCGTGCTGCGGCTGGGCAACCAACGGCCGTACGGCGTCCAGGCCAGCAGCATCGTCTACCGCTCCGGTCATGCGCAGGCGGCAGCCGCCCTGGCCCTGGCCTTGGGCGGCATGCCGCAGCTGCAAGCGGCAGACGACGGCGGTATCGGCGCGGGCGCCGACCTGCGTTTATTGCTGGGCAAGGATGCGGCGGCCAGCCTGCGCGCGCCGGACGTGCGCCTGGCGTCGAACACGACACCGTAACAGTGACATCAGCGGTGGCGTCAGCGCGGCAGCAGGCGCCGGTCGGCGGGATTGATCAGGAAGCCTTGCAGGATATCCTGCAGCTGCGGCAGCGTCGCCACGTAGGCAGGAATGCCCAGCTGGCGCGCACCGAAGTAGTGGGCGATGATGTCGCCCTGCTGCTCCATGTTGAAGTCGGACAGGACGCCGCCCGCTTGCGCATCGTAACGGTAGGCGCGCTGGCCGATGTAGCCGCCGCCCAGTGCCAGCAGCACGCCATGCAGCAGCACGCTGTAACCAAGCTGGTACTGCCACACATGCACCATCTCGTGGATGAAGAACAGCTTGCCGCTGTTGCCTTCGCGCGAGAAATCGTCGCGGTACTGGGCCGGCATGAAGTGCAGGCTGCCGCGCGGCGTCATCGCCGTGTTCTGGTCCTGCAAGCCGAACGGTAGAAAGGAGCCGCGCACGACGCGCACGCGCGCGTAGTCGATGGCGCCCTGGAAGACGCTGCGGGCCATGGCGGTTTCGCCGATGGTGAGGGGGCGGCGCAAGACGCGCATGATGAGTAGGGGGAAAAGCGCGGCAAGCGTAGAGCCTGCCGCGCGGGTACCGCTTAAACCGAACGAAGGCCGCTGGCCGCCTTGGCGATTTCCGTGATGCGGTCCCAGTTGCCGGCCGCGATCGCGTCTTTCGGCGTCAGCCACGAACCGCCCACGCAGGCGACGTTTTTCAGCGCCAGGAACTGCGACGCCGTTTCCTGCGAGATGCCGCCCGTCGGGCAGAACGTGACGTCCGGCAGCGGGCCGTAGATGGCGTTGAGCATGCCGATGCCGCCGGCCGGCACGGCCGGGAACAGTTTCAGCTGCTGGAAGCCGTTTTCACGCGCCGCCATCACTTCGCCCGGCGTCATCACGCCTGGCAGCAAGGGCAAGCCGCTGCTTTTCGCCGCCGCCACCAGGGCCGACGTCAGGCCTGGCGACACGCCGAACACGGCGCCCGCATCGCGCGCCTGGACGAATTCCTCGGGACGGGTCAAGGTGCCCACGCCGACGATGGCGCCCGGTACTTCCGACATGGCGCGGATCGCTTCCAGGCCATGCTTGGTGCGCAAGGTTACTTCCAGCACGCGGATGCCGCCCGCCACCAGCGCGCGCGCCAGCGGTACGGCGTGTTCAGGATCGTCGATCGCAATCACGGGGATCACGCTCGAGGTGCGCATAATTTCCAGTAGTGTCATGGTCATCTCTTATTTCCTAGCCAAAAAGTCTTCATCGGAACCCGGTACGGTATCACCGACATTGTCGGCGTCGTGCAAGGCGACGGTGGTGGGAATCGGCGACGGCAGGCCGAAGGTGGTGGCACCTTCTTCCGCCGCGCTGACGGTGGAACGGAACATGGAAAACAGCTCGCGGCCCATGCCGATATGATTCGGCGACAGGTCGGCGGTCACCAGCGAACGCGCGTGCCAGACGTCGGCCGGCACCAGCGCTTCCAGTACGCCGGTGAAGGCGTCGAGACGGATGATGTCGCCGTCGCGCACGAGGCCCAGCGGGCCGCCGGCGAGAATCTCTGGCGACACGTGGATGGCGGCCGGCACCTTGCCCGACGCGCCCGACATGCGGCCATCGGTAACGAGCGCCACGTGCCGGCCCGCATCCTGCAGGTTGGCCAGCGCAGGGGTCAGCGCATGCAGTTCCGGCATGCCGTTGGCGCGCGGGCCCTGGAAGCGCAGCACGGCGACGAAGTCGCGGTCCAGGGTGCCCGCCTTGTAGGCGGCCATGAAATCTTCCTGCGAATTGAACACGAGCGCCGGCGCTTCGACCGTGCGGTGCTCCGGCTTGACGGCCGAGACCTTCATCACGGCGCGGCCCAGGTTACCGGCGACCAGCACCATGCCGCCGTCCGGCGCGAACGGATTCGAGGCCGGGCGCAGCACGTTTTCGTCGGCGCTGGTGGCCGGTGCATCTTTCCAGAAGACCTTGCCGTCTTCGCCGAGGAACGGCTCCATGCAGTGCGCGCGCAAGCCGTGGCCGAGGATGGTGTTGACGTCTTCGTGCAGCAAGCCCGCATCGAGCAATTCGCGGATCAGGTAACCGGTGCCGCCGGCCGCGTGGAAATGGTTCACGTCGGCGTCGCCGTTCGGGTAGATGCGCGTGAGCATCGGCACGATGGCCGACAGCTCGTTGAAATCGTTCCAGTCGATGACGATGCCGGCCGCCTTGGCGATGGCCACCAGGTGCAGGGTGTGGTTGGTCGAGCCGCCCGTGGCCAGCAAGCCCACGACGGCGTTGACGATACATTTCTCGTCGACGATATGGCCGACCGGCAAATAGCTGGCGCTCTGCGCCGTGATGGCGGCGGCGCGCTGGGAGGCGGCCACAGTCAGCGCATCGCGCAGCGGCGTGTTCGGCGTGATGAAGGCGGCGCCCGGCATGTGCAGGCCCATCACTTCCATCAGCATCTGGTTGCTGTTCGCCGTGCCGTAGAAGGTACAGGTGCCGGCGCCGTGGTAGGCTTTCGATTCGCCTTCGAGCAAGTCTTCACGCGTCGCCTTGCCTTGCGCATACAGCTGGCGCACTTGGGCTTTTTCCTTGTTCGACAGGCCCGACGTCATCGGACCGGCCGGCACGAAGACGGCCGGCAAGTGGCCGAAGTGCAGCGCACCGATCAACAGGCCCGGCACGATCTTGTCGCACACGCCCAGGTACAGGGCGGCGTCGAACATATTGTGCGACAGCGCCACGGCCGTCGACATGGCGATGGTATCGCGCGAGAACAGCGACAGTTCCATGCCAGGCTGGCCTTGCGTCACGCCATCGCACATGGCGGGCACGCCGCCGGCGAACTGGGCGACGGCGCCCACTTCGCGCACGGCTTGCTTGATGATCTGCGGGAAGCCTTCGAACGGCTGGTGCGCCGACAGCATGTCGTTGTACGAGGAAACGATGGCCACGGACGGCTTCTTGTATTCCTTCAGCGACAATTTGTCGTTGGCGGGAAAGGCGGCAAAGCCGTGCGCCAGGTTGGTGCACGACAGGGCGCCGCGCTGCACGCCCTGGATGCGGGCCGCATCCAGATGCGCCAGGTAGGCGCCGCGCGATGGCCGGCTGCGCGCGATGATGCGCGCTGTTACGGATTCGACTACTGGATGCAGCGCCATATGGATTTCCTTAAAAATGAGTATTTCGTGAAATTTTACTACAAAATAGTGAAGAAGAAGCGCTCTTGCATGGGCCAGCAACACAAATAAGCGACAGATTGCGGCGTATCAAGGCAAACCCGGCAAATATCGCATAGACGTACCGGCAAACATGGCTCTTATATGTCATGGGCGCGATCGCTAAAAAAAGCACAACAAAATCCGCTTCGCGTCACAAACTGTAGTGAAATTACGTTTTTCTGATGTATTATTCTCATACCAATGCCGGATCCGCTGTTCGCCACGACGAACGCGCCGCGCTCCTTTCAACCGAGACAAGCACCCAAGCCGACCGCCATGCGCCAGCCAGCACCTACTCCTGCCATCACCGCCACCGCCAGTTTCCAGTCCCTGCAAGCGCATAGCGCCAGCCTGCGCGAAGTGCATCTGCGCCAGCTGTTCGCGGCCGACCCTGCCCGCTTTTCCAGCATGACCGTCGATGCGGCCGGCCTGTTGCTCGACTATTCGAAAAACCGCGTCGACGCCACGGCCATGGGCCTGCTGATGGACCTGGCCCGCGAGCGCGGCGTGGAAACGCAGCGCGAAGCCATGTTCACTGGCGAGAAAATCAATCTTACCGAACATCGGGCCGTTCTGCATACGGCTTTGCGCGCGCCGCGCGGCACCAGGCTGGTCGTCGATGGCCAGGATATCGATGCCGACGTGCAAGATGTGCTGCAACGCGTCAAGGCGTTTACGGACAAGGTGCGCAATGGCAGCTGGCTCGGCTACACGGGCAAGCCGATTTGCGACATCGTCAACATCGGTATCGGCGGCTCGGACCTGGGCCCGAAAATGGCGTGCCTGGCCCTGCGCTCCTACGCCAACCCGGGCCTGGAAATGCACTTTGTTTCCAACGTCGACGGTCACGACATGGAAGCGACCTTGTCCAAGGTCGATCCGGAAACGACCCTGTTCATCGTGGCTTCGAAAACTTTTGTTACGGCAGAAACCATGCTCAACGCCAACACGGCGCGCGCCTGGTTCCTGCTCGAAGGCGAAGAAAAGGATCTGGCCCAGCATTTCGTGGCCGTCTCGACCAACACGCAAGCCATCGTCGACTTCGGCATTTCGCCGGACAATATGTTCCCGTTCTGGGACTGGGTCGGTGGCCGCTATTCCGTCTGGTCGTCGATCGGCCTGGCCGTGGCCCTGTCCGTCGGTTTTGAATACTTCAGCGATTTCCTCGCCGGCGCGCATGCGATGGACCAGCATTTCCGCCAGGCCCCGCTGGAACAGAACATGCCCGTCGTGCTGGCCATGGTCGGTTTCTGGAACCGCCAGTTCCTCGATTGCGGCTCCGTTTCCATCGCGCCGTATCACCAGGACTTGAGCCGCTTTGCCGCCTATCTGCAACAGCTGGACATGGAAAGCAACGGCAAGCGCGTCACCAAGGACGGCGTGCCCGTCGACGTGCCGACCGGTCCCGTCATCTGGGGCGATTGCGGCACGAATGCGCAGCATGCGTATTTCCAGCTGCTGCACCAGGGCACGGACATCACGCCCATCGATTTCATCGCCGCCCTGCGCGCCACGCACGACTTGCCGGGCCACCACGACGCCCTGCTCGCCAACTGCTTCGCCCAGTCGGAAGCCTTCATGACGGGCAAGACGGGCGACGAGGTGCGCCTTGATTTGCAGGCGCAAGGCTTGCCGGAAAGCGAGATCGAAGCGCTGGTGCCGCACAAGACTTTCCCCGGCAACCGCCCCAGCAACACCATCCTGATGGACCAGCTGACCCCGACCACCCTGGGCGCCCTGATCGCGCTGTACGAACACAAGACCTTCGTGCAGGGCGTCTTGTGGAACGTCAACAGTTTCGACCAGTGGGGCGTGGAACTGGGCAAGGTGCTGGCCAAGAAAATCCAGGCCGAACTGACGGGCGAAGCCCGTCCCGACCACCACGACAGCTCGACCAATGGCTTGATTGCCTTGGCGAAAGCCGCCAAGGCGGCGTACTAACTTAATTGAGGTTTATGAATATTTACGAAATCAAAGTAGTCAGCGACAAAGCCATGCAAGTGGGCGAATGCCCGCTTTGGCATGGCAAGGAAGCGGCCCTGTACTGGGTCGACATCGATGGCCGCGCCGTGCACCGCTTGCACCCGGCCAGCGGCAAGCATGACCAATGGAATATGCCGACGGAACCGTCGGCGCTGGCCATCAACGCCGGCGGCGGCCTGATCGTGGCCTTGCGCAGCGGCTTTGCCCACCTCGACACGAAGACGGGCAGCCTGGCGGAAATCGCCCCGGCGCCATTCGACATGAGCACCACGCGCTTCAACGATGGCAAGGTCGACCCGGCCGGCCGCTTCTGGGTCGGCACGATTTTCGAGCCGCGCAACGCTGACGCGGCAGAGATGTTCGTGCTGGACAAGGGACAAGTGCGCAAGGTCTGGTCGGGCGGCATGACCGTCTCGAATGGCCTGGGCTTCAGCCCGGACAAGCGCACCATGTACCACTCGGATACCACCACGCACCGCATCGACCGCTTCGATTTCGACGCAGCCACGGGTGCCATTTCCGCACCGCAACCGTTCCAGCGTTTTTCCACGGACAAGAAAGCGTTTGATTACGGCGGGCGCCCCGATGGCGCGGCCGTCGACAGCGAAGGCAATTACTGGTCGGCCATGTTTGAAGGCGGCAAGATCTTGCGCTTCGCCCCCGACGGCCATCTGCTGGGAGAAATCACCGTGCCCGTGCGCTGCCCCACCATGGTGACGTTCGGCGGCCCCGACCTGCGCACCCTGTACATCACCAGCGCCAGCCACAACCGCTCCGCCGCCGAAATCGCCGACTACCCGTTGACGGGCCACGTGCTGTCCGTGCGCGTGGACGTGGCGGGCCAGCCGGAAACAGCTTACCAGGCGTAATCCGACACCATTGTTGACCGTGGCTGCGTCGGATTACCACGTGCCCAGAGGCGTGGCGGTCCAGCCGTAATCGTTTGCCAGCAAAAAAAAGCACCGGCACCCGCGAGGGTCCGGCGCTTTTTCTTGCGCAACGGCGTAGGTCGGATTAGCGGGACGAAGGCCCGCGTAATCCGACAACAGTGTTGGCCATGGCCGCGTCCGATTACCGCGACAATACCTTGCGTATCGTCTCGGCCAATTCAGCCGCCACAAACTTCGCCACATACCCATCGGCGCCCACGCCCTTGACGTGGTCTTCGTTGGTCGAACCCGTCAGCGACGAGTGGATCACCACGGGAATGTTGGAGAAGCGGCCATCGTTCTTGATGTTGCGCGTCAGGGTAAAGCCATCCATTTCCGGCATTTCCAAGTCGGTCAGCACCAGCGCGACCTTGTCTTTCGCCGTCTTGCCTTCCGTGGCCGCCTGGGCCGAGATCGCCTGCAGGCGCTCCCATGCTTCCTTGCCCGTCTTGGTCATGATGAAAGGCACGCCCATCGCTTCGAGGCCCTTTTCGATCAGCGAGCGGGCCAGCGAGGAATCGTCGGCCGCAAGGATCACGGCGCCGGCCGGCAAGCGCACTTGCGGGCCGATGCTGTTTTCGTCCACGTCCGGGTCGCCCGACGGCAGCACGTTGCGCAGGATTTGCTCCACGTCCAGCACTTGCGCCAGGCGCGTCTTGTCCGTATCGCCATCGAGGCGGGCGATGCTGGTGACGAGGCCGCCACCAACGCTCGATTCGGCCGACAGCACCTGGTTCCATTCCAGGCGCACGATTTCATCGACCTCTTCCACGGCAAACGCCTGTGTCGAGCGGGCAAATTCGGTCACCATCAGGATCTTCAAGCCGCTGCTCTTGCAGCCGACCGCCATCGGCAAGTCGATCACGGGCACGATCTGGCCACGGATATTGACCACGCCCAGCATGTGCGGGTGCGAACCGGCCACGGCCGTGATGGCAGGCATTTCCATGATTTCACGGACTTTGAACACATTGATGCCGAACAGTTCGCGGCTGGTCGAGTGATCACTGGTACCGAGCTTGAACAGGAACAGTTCGAATTTGTTATTGCCTGTCAGGCTGGTGCGTTCATCGACATCTTGCTGCATTGAATTCATTGTGTCCCCTTGAGCCGTCTTGTAAAGTTAAGTCGCCTGCCCCTGATGCTGCGGACAATGCGGACTGCACGTCGCGTGGACGTCGGATGGCGGGTTCGGGGCATGGCCGGCGCTAGCGGTGCAGTGTGTATCGTACAATTTCTTACAACCAATAGTTGCTATCGATTCGAGCTTGAATTATACGGTTTTTTACTTTCTCCAAAGCTACTTTACGCTGCCAACGGCGATCCTGACAGCATTTCTTGCTTTGCCTGTTGCTACAGCGCAAATGATGACGTAGAGAACTAGAAATTTCCTTGGCAACCATGGTTACTTTGAAACGCCGCGTGCAAATCGCGATAGCCTATCAAGGCCAGCGAACGGCATATAATGACCATGCCGGCACCGCTGGCAGGCATACAGGGCAAAATGGCGACGGCAGCCGTTGGAATGTAGTAAAATTTCTTGCAATTGCCTGTTCTACGTAGTAAATTTACACCACCGATTATAGTAGCGACAGACTGGCACTTCCGGTCGGCTTCCTCCCCGCTCCGGCCCTTTTACTTTTGCGACGACACTCACTTATGGCACTTACCGATTTTGACCTGGTCCTGTTTGGCGGCAGCGGCGATTTAGCAATGCGCAAGTTGTTGCCTGCAATGTATGCGCGCGACGTCGCGAACGATTTGCCGCCGACGGCGCGCATCATCTGTGTGGGCCGCCAGGACAGCGGCCAGGATGCCTTCCTGAAAATGGTGGAAACCAACTCGCGCCCGCATATCAAGGCCAGCACCCTGAATGCCGCTACCTGGAGCAAATTCTGCGCGCGCATCGTGTATGTGTCGCTCAACGCCAGCGATGCGGCCACGTACGCGCCGCTGGTCGAAGCCCTGCGCGGCGATGCCGACCTGACCCGCGTGTACTACCTGGCGACGCCTCCGCATTTGTTCGCGCTGATCTGCGACAACCTCGAAGACAACGGCCTGGTGACGCCGAATTCGCGCGTGGTCCTGGAAAAACCGCTGGGCCGCGACCTGGCCAGCGCCAAGCAGATCAATGCCGAAGTGGGCAAGGTCTTCCAGGAATCGCAGATCTACCGTATCGACCACTACCTGGGCAAGGAAACCGTGCAGAACTTGCTGGCCCTGCGCTTCGGCAATATCCTGTTCGAACCGCTGTGGCGCCGCGAATGGATTTCCGACGTGCAGATCACCATCGCCGAAAAGCTGGGCGTGGGCAACCGCATGGGTTACTACGACACGTCGGGCGCGCTGCGCGACATGCTGCAAAACCACTTGCTGCAACTGCTGTGCATCGTCGCCATGGAACCGCCGACCTCGATCGCGCCGGACGCCGTGCGCGATGAAAAGCTGCAAGTGCTGCGCTCGCTGAAAAAATTCACGCCCACCACCCTGGCGCAAAACATCGTGCGCGGCCAGTACCGCGCCGGCCACGTCGACGGCGCCACCGTGCCGAGCTACCGCGACGAGCCGGATGCGCCGGAACATTCGCGCACCGAAACCTTCGTGGCCCTGAAGGCGGAAATCGATACCTGGCGCTGGGCCGGCGTGCCGTTCTACCTGCGCACGGGCAAGCGCATGGCCGACAGCCTGGCCGAGATCGTCGTGCGCTTCAAGCAGATCCCGCACTCGATCTTCAACCAGCCCACGTCGAGCTTCCAGCCGAACTGCCTGGTGATCCGTTTGCAGCCGGACGAAGGCTTGCGCATGAACCTGATGGCGAAAACCCCGGGCGACGGCATGCGCTTGAAACCGGCGGAACTGGAACTCGATTTCCGCGAATCGTTCAAGACCCCGCGCATGGACGCCTACGAGCGTTTGCTGCTCGACGTCCTGCGCGGCCAGCTGACCCTGTTCATGCGCGGCGACGAACTGGAAGCGGCCTGGGAATGGGTCGAGCCGATTCTCGACAACTGGGAACAGAACGACAGCGCGCCAATTCCATACACGGCAGGCACCTGGGGCCCTGCGGCCGCCAGCGCCCTGATCGGCCGCGATGGCTTGCAGTGGCGTGAAGAAGCATTACCCGAGGATTAACAGGCAAACAGGGGCCTGCCCGCAGATGGGCAGGCCTTTTACCTATTACCCCCACACTCCTGAACACCTACCAGAAGACTACCCTGATGCTGCTTGATTCCATTCGCACCCAGCTCGATTCGCTCTCCAAGTCGGAGAAAAAGGTCGCGCTGGCCGTGCTTGACCAGCCTAACCAGACGGTCAGCCAGAACATCACGGCGCTGGCGAAAAGCGCGCAGGTGTCGGAACCGACCGTGGTGCGCTTTTGCCGCACCCTGGGCTATGACGGCTGGCATGAATTCAAGCTGAAGCTGGCGCAGGGCTTGGCCCTGGCCATGCCGGGCGCGAACGAGCAGCCCGCGCAGGACGACCTGGCGGCCGACCTGGTGAATAAAATCTGCAGCCGCTCGATCAACACCCTGCTCGACCTGCGCAACAACCTGAACCCGGAAGCGATCCAGCGCGCGCTCGACATCCTGTCGCGCGCCAGCAAGATCGAATTCTATGGCCAGGGCACGTCGGGCATCGTGGCGGCCGATGCGCAGCACAAGTTCTTCCGCTCGGGCGTGCCGACAGTCGCCTACAGCGACCCGAATATCCACAGCATCGCGGCGGCCCTGCTGCGCGGCGGCGACTGCCTGGTGGCCATCTCGCAGCGCGGCAACAGCCCCGCTCTGGTTCGCTCCGTGAAACTGGCACGCCGCGGCGGCGCCGACGTCGTCGTGCTGGCCCCATCGGGCACGCCGCTGGCCGACCTGGCGACCGTGCTGATCCCGATCGACCTGGTCTTCAACACCGACCCCTACACCCCGATTTCCGCGCGCCTGGCCTACCTGGTCGTGATCGACGTGCTGGCCGTGGGCCTGGCCCTGCAGCGGGGACCTGAATTCCGCAAGAAGATGCAGAATGCGCAGAAGGCGCTGCAGGAATTCGACATGCAGTTCGATTCATTCATCGGCTGATCCCCCATCGGCGCCAGCCTCGCTGGCGCTCATCCTTTTCGCGACAGACATCAAGGCATATCGGCAGGTTTTCCGGAATAAAGAATAGGATGAGTTTTTCCACGTCCTCCTGCATTTGATACAACGACTCTCACCACGTCATTTTCAAAAAAATGCATATAGATATCTCCAGGCTCATCGTATTTTTCCACTTCCACCATTTTTTCTTTAACAATATGTTTTAGCCCATCCGGCATATCCCATCGCACCAGGACTTTCATTCCCGGATACCACACTCGCGGAATGGATGCGCAGCAAATATTGGCAAGTCCCGCCCCCCATCTGGCCATATTCCCCCCTCCGGCCCCATCCACCGATGCGGAGTAAATGAAATTCCCGGTATGATTCACAATACCCACCTGCGCCGTCGCGGTAGGACTTGAACCGGCTTCCTCAACCTGGCTGGCCTTGAACGCACAACCACTCAGCAGCAAGGCTGTGCCAAGATAAATAATCCATTTCATGATTTTCACCTTGCAGAGAATGCCACGTCGTTTTTAACTTTGCCGCCATATACGGCAATAAAAAATATAGGACAGCCCACGCGTGGATGCTTCAAGAAAAAGTGCTCGGTAGCGGTCCAGAAATGAAAATTCATCAATCATCCTATCAAGGAAGATTGGCAGGTTTTCCGGAATGAAGAATAGGATGATTTTTACTATCGCCATCCACATTTGACACAACAACTCTCACCTCGTCATTCTCAAAAAAATGCATATAGATATCTCCTGGCCTATCATATTTTTCCACTTCCACCATTTTTTCTTTAATAATATGTTTTAGTCCATCCGGCATATCCCACCGCACCCGGACCATCATCCCCGGATACCACACTCTCGGGATAGAGGCACAGCAAATTTCTGCCCCTCCCGCTCCCCACCTGGCCATATTGGCCCCTCCGGCCCCACCCACCGATGCGGAATAAATATATTTTCCCGTATGATTGACAATACCCACCTGCGCCATCGCGGTAGGACTTGGGCCGGCTTCCTTAACTTGGCTGGCCTTGAACGCACAGCCGCTCAGCAGCAAAGCAGTGCCAAGATAAATAATCCATTTCATATTTTTCCTTTCGACTCCAGCCGCGCTGAAATTACGTCCTATGCGAGCGCATTGGTCCGCGTTGCATAGCGCTGCTGCGCCAGGTAAATCTCTTCATCGGCTTTGGCTTGCGCAATATCTTGTATCAAGTTTTCGCTCCACACGAATTCTTCGGGTGTTTCTTTCGCCTTGATGCCAGCCGTCGGCATGCGTTGCAACTCGTTTTCGTGCACGCTTTTCCGGAAGAAGCCGCTTTGCGGGTAATAGCCACGGCGCAGGATATAGCCACCGCCCTCGCGACGCGTATAGGTTTGCGTGGTGATCACCCCGCTGCGCATGTCAGCGCTGTCGGCATCCGTACGGATTGGATAGGGAGTGCCGTACTGCGCTTCCTTGACCAGTGCTTCCTCTTCCGGCGTCAATGCTTCGCCATTCTTCTGTTTCAGTTGCGCGGCTTCGGTCTTCCGGTTGAACTCATACGCGCGTTTATAAAAGCCGTCTTTAGGCGGTTTATTGGCGAACGAGGCGATCTTGGCGCGCTTGTCGTATTCCGTCACTTCGCCCGCCATATAAAAACCGGCCAGCGAATCATGTACATAGTCGTCAAAAAAACGCATCACTTCGGGCGGCAGCGGTTTGGGGTGATCGAATATATCGAGCGCAAATTCTTCCCATTTATCCAGGGGCGTGTGATTTTGCGCGCGATAGTATTGCCAGTGATTGATGCGCGCAATATCCCGGGCGCTGAACGGTTGCCCCTCATCACCATGACGGAAGGCTTTGCGCGCGCGCAGCGCTTCCAGATCGCCTGCCAGCAAGCGGTTGTAGGAACCCAGATCCTCCCGCTCCTGCGCGTTGGCCGCCTTGAAGCTGGCCGTGGCTTCCAGTGTCTTGACGCGCGCGGCGCGCCAGCGGTAATACAGCTCCATATGCTTGCTCAGCAAGGCGCCTTGCTTGTCCAGCGCGGCGGTATATGCTTCCCACGCCTTGGCAAGCTCTTGACTGACCTGGAAATCCTCCTGATCGCGAAGTTCCAGTTCGCTGAACGGTATTAAGGGCACGCCCTTGAGGCGCGCTTCCTTGAACATATGCGCGAGCGGGATTTGCGACAGCAAGGCCGCTTGTCCGCCGCGTCCCTTTCCCTGCTCGCCCGGACCATAGCCGCCTCCCACGTCCGAGTGCACGCCAGGGAAATACACTTCCTCGATTTTCCCTTTCAGGCGCGTGACAGGAAAATTCATGCGCTGCTCATGCGTGGCAATACAATGCAAGCCTGCCATGACGCAGGATGGCAACGGTTTGAGCAATTCATTGGCCCAAGCCCAATGGCCATCGAACATCGCGCCAGGCGCGATCGTGGTTTTCGCGACAGACGCCGAACTGCCCACGGTTGCCACCGTGTCGAAGACGCCAAGAAAATCGATATTGACGGGGATGCCGGCAAACTTCTGCACCTCACCTTCGCCCGGCGTGAGCAAATCGGCAAACAGCTGGCAAAACGCCACCGCCTCGGCGGCACCCCGCGAAAAACCGAACACGGACAGGGTCAGCGATGGAATATGCGGTTTCGGTTGTGCCGCCATCGTCGCTGTGAGTTTTTCAATATGCTCAGCGAACCAGTCAGAGTGGGTCATGAAACGTTCTCTGCCAGTTGAGGGATGCGGTACCTTTTTGTGGCCTACGGCATTATCATAAGCACGGGCAAGTTCGCCAGCCTTATCTGATTTATATAATGGAATTTCATCTCCATATACCGTTCGATGAATTGCATTTAAAACCTGCAACAATCCCCAGATAATGCGCGGCTGCCCTCCTTTGGCAAAAGCTTTCCCCTCATCCGATTCAGTCAATTCACCGATTTCAACAAATGGAGTTCCGACGCCAGGAATATAATTTCGAAAATATCCCGTACCCCGTTTATTCGATGGAAAACTCGAAAATAGCCGCGCCACATTGCTATGACTGGCACTATTGGCGTCGACTACAGCATTACTTATAGGAATAGGCTTCTTTGTTTTCGGGTCGAGCACGCCTGTTCTAACCCCATTCCTATCGCGTTCCAGATTATTATTGGTTCCATCAAAGAAAAGTCCAACCCTTACTGGAATACTGCACGGCGCGCTATCGTTCTTAGCACATGCTTCCTTGGTAATTTCGGATTGTTCTTTCGTCGACGGTTTTAGAAAGAAATCGACGGGAAACGGCGCGGAATTGGGAGTTTCACTGATCATAATATCAAGGAATATTGTCAGGTTTGCCGGAGTGAAGAATAGGATGAGTTTTTGCCCCCCCTCCGGCATTTGACACGACAACTCTCACCTCATCATTGGGGAAGAAATGCATATAGATATCCCCAGGCTCATCATATTTTTCCACTTCCACCATTTTTTCTTTGATAACGTCGGTACGCCCTTCAGGCATATTCCAACGCACCAAGACTTTCATTCCCGGATACCATACCCGCGGAATAGAAGCACAACAAACATCAGCTCCCCCCGATCCCCATCTGGCCATATTGGCCCCTCCCGCTCCATCCACCGATGCGGAATAAATATACTTCCCCGTATGGTTGACAATACCCACCTGCGCCGTCGCGGTAGGACTTGGGCCGACTTGCTCAACCTGCTTGGACTTGAGGGCGCAGCCGCTCAGCAGCAAGACAGTGCCAAGATACATAATCCATTTCATGATTTTCCTTTTATAAAAGTTAGCAGTTGAAGAAACAAGGCTAGGCAGCCGAGCACGCCTGCCAGAAATCGTCGAGCAGCGTGTCGAGCTCGGACAGGTAATTTGCCCCTTGGCGCGTCCGCCGCAACTGCTGGCCAGCTATGTTACACAGTGCGTCTGAAGCCACGTCACATGTACCTTGAGCATTTTTTTTGGCTGATCACGCACGTCTGGCTTTAAGAAAACATCGACAGGGATCGTAGCCTTGAAAGGTGGTGCTTTAATCCTAAGGATTCATTTTTTAGTCGATGGATTAGCCATGTGTTGAATCGGATGATCTTTTCCATATCCTGCATCATTCGACACAACAACTCTCACCTCATCATTCTCAAAAAAGTGCATATAAATATCTCCTGGCCTACCATATTTTTCAATTTCGACCATTTTTTCCTTAATGACATCAGTGTGCCCTTCAGGCATATTCCACCGCACCAAGACATTCATTCCTGGATGCCATACGCGGGGAATCGATGCGCAGCAAATATTTGCCCCGCCAGCCCCCCATCTGGCCATATTCCCCCCTCCAGCTCCATCCACCGATGCGGAATAAATATACTTCCCCGTATGGTTGACAATACCCACCTGCGCCGCCGCGGTAGGACTTGGACCGGCTTCTTCAATCTGCCTGGCCTTGACCGCACAACCGCTCAGCAGCAAGGCAGTGCCAAGATACATAATCCATTTCACGATTTTCCTTTTATCAAAGTAAGCAGTTGAATGAACAAGGCTAGGCAGCAGAGCGCGCCTGCCAGAAATCGTCGGGCAGCGTGTCGAGCTCGGACAGATAATTCGCCCCCTGGCGCGTGCGCCGCAACAGACTGGCCATCGCAGGATGCAAGGTAAAATCATCGGCCAGCATCAAGGCCAGGGCGCTGAAATGCTGACGCTGGCCCGCCGCCTCGATGCCGCTGGCGTTTGCCACAAGCAAATGACGCACCACGCGCGCGTGGCACTCGGCCGGGGTGCCGGAATGAAACAGGTCCGGCTGCACATCATGCAGATTGGCCAGGATGGCGTCGGCCTCGGCGATATCCACCAGGGCGGCAAAGGCGGTGTCGCCGAGGGGAAATTTATCAAACTCCGCAGGGACGGGACTGGTCTGCGCCTCGCCCTGCCAACTGATCAGCGAGCCATCGCGCCGCAGTGACCACCAGCGGTAGATGGGACTCAGCAAATGCGCAGACTGCGTTGGGGTCAAAGCCGTCAGCAAGGCCGGCAATATGCGCGTATCGGCCCAGCGCACGGGCCATTCGACGGTGTCTGACGTGATGGCAATCAAATAGGGGCGCAGATGCTGCTCCAGCTGGTCGATATTGAGCGTGCTGGCGATGATGCTGAGCATGGGCTTGCCTGCGCACAGCGAAAACAGGCGCTGCAACCACTCGGCCTGCTCGCTGCTTGCCGATGGCGCCGCCATTAGATGCGGTGCGGCGCTCTTGAAGTTTTGCAGCGAGGTGTGCGCATACAGCGACTGGCGCCGCAAGCGACTCGGGTAGCGCTTGGTGAAAAATTCCTCGTCGCAGGCGCCGTCGAGCAGCACCAGCAGATGCAGGGACTGGCCGCCGTTCGCCACTACCGCGTCCGCACGCAAGGCCTGCAGTTGCTGCGCGATCAGCGCTGGAACTTCCGGGTCGGGAACATCGATGGCAAAGTACATCATGGCTCCTTTTCTAGGCTGCCGTGGGCGCGACAAACGGGCTGCCGCTACGCAACGCTGCCAGCAGACACGCTTTGCAGACGCTGGCAGGCAGCGCCGGCAATGGATAAGCGAGCCGTGTCGGACCGATAAAACTCTTCTTGCCGGCATGCACCGTGATCTTGCCCGGACACTGCACGGTGATGTTGCCGCCCTCGATCGTGATGTTCGCCCCGCCCGCCGTCGACAGGCGGATGCTTTTCGCCGCCGCCCAGTCGATGTGCGCGGCGGCGCTGACGATATTGACTTCCTCGCGCGCCTGCACGTTGAGCACGTCGGCCTGCGCCTCGAACTCGATGGCCTGTTTGGCGGCGATCAGTTGCAGGCCGATATTGTTCTCGCCCGCCTTGACGACGCCGGCCAGCGCGCCGATGGCCTGGCCGCTGTGCACGCGCAACTGGCCGCCGCCGACGAACTGGGTGTCCTGGCCGCTCATCAGGGAGGTGGTTTCGCCATTCGCCAACTGGATGTCCTGGCCCGCCAGCACGCCCAGGCCGGCGCGGGCGGCGATGGCGATGATGGCGTCGCTGCTGTGCGGCAGCTTGTCGTCGCCGGGACTGGTCGGCTTGCCCGCTGCGTCGCGCCTGGCGGCGGCCGTATTTTCCTGGCTCAGCATGCCGGAGGCGGTGGTGAGGAAGGCTTGCAGGGGCGCCGCCTTTTCGTCCAGCACGCTGGTGTTCGCCTTGGCCGGGCCCAGGTGGCTGGCATACGCGACCGTCTTGTGCGTGACGGCGGCGGCGCTGAAGGTTTCGCCCAGCTTGGCCGCCTGCTTGAGCAAGACCATGCCCGGCGCATTGTCGCCGGCCGGATCGCGCGCCTGCGCGTCGTGGTTGACGAGGTAGCTGGAAATCAAGAGCCCGGCCCCGGCCCGCACGGCGCCGTAATCGTCGGTGCGCAGTTCCGCGCCCAGGCCGCGCAGGCTGCCCCGGTAATTGTCGGCCGCATGGATCAGGTGGCCAAGACTGAGCGCGCTGGCCGCATGGCTGCTCTTGAGCTCGATACGCCCTTGCTGGTCCGTATCGTCGAACAGCAGCTGGTTATAGCCAGAGCCAGAGCCAGAGCCGGAGCCGGCGGTACCGAATTCCTTGCTGCGGATGCCCCATTGCGCGGCACCGTTGCGGTGGCCCGCGCTGCCGCCGGCCGCGCCATGCCAGAGCGGGCTGTTGCCGCCCGCCACGTTGCCCTGGGCCGAGGGCGCATGGTCGCGCGCCGGCTCGAATACGCTGGCGTCCGCGGGTTTGTCCGTGACGCCGCCCGGCGTGGGCGCGACGCCGCCCTCGCCTTGCCCGTTGTACAGGGCGCCGACGATGATGGGCCGGTCGATATCGTTTTCCAGGAATTGCACCAGCACTTCCTGGCCGATGCGCGGCAGGAACTGGCTGCCCATGCCGCCGCCGGCCGCGCGCTGCGCCACCCGTACCCAGCAGGTGGCGCCGCCCTCAAGTTGCCAGTGGAAACGGATGCGCACCCGGCCCAGCTTGTCGCAATGGATTTCGCTGCCGCCGCTCGCGCTGGTGCCGCCGTCGGCGCCGACGACGATGGCGCTCTGGCTGCCGCAGGCCGTCGGTGTCGGGTGGTGGCGTACATCGTTGTCGCCATGCACAGGGCGCCATGGCGTTGCCGCGGCAATCATCTCGATGCAGTTGGCGTAACCGCTGGCTTGCGCCTGGGCGATCGCGGTGGCAAAGTCGGCAAAGCCGTCGCCCAGCCCGGGCATGGCTTCGTCCAGCAGTTCCGGCAGCGGTCCGAACAGTTCTGCCAGCGCCTGCGAGGCGGGCGCCGGCAGGTTGTTGATGCCGATGCTGGCCACCCGGAGCACGACATATTCGGACGCGGCACCATCGGCCTGCGGCAACGGCCCCTGCGTCAGGGTAAAGCGCGTGCCGGCGCGCAAGGTACGCACGGTCGAGCGCGCCTGCCACAACTGGGCGCGCGCTTCGCGCGACTGCATCTGCAATGCCGCATAGTGCTGCGCCTGCACGCCATTCGCATACCAGTACTGGCCCGGCGTATCGTAGCTTTCCAGCACTGGAGCATGCTTGCCGCCGATGGCCATATTCGTCGGCACGCTGGCGGCGACCGCCTTTTTGGCCTTGTAATCGTAGCTCAGCACGCTACTCAGCCCCACATGCAGGCTGCGCCGAGCGCACAGCGCCTGCACGCTGTCACTCGCTTCGCTGGCCCTGGCGCCATGAAAGCGCAAGCCGCCTTGCGCGCTGCTGGCGTCCTCGGGCGTGGCGCACGCCTGGCTGCTGTCGGCAAAGACGATCATGGTCTGACCGTCAAACCGCCAGGCCAGCCCCTCTTCCGTCAGCAGCCGGCGCACGAAATCGTAGTCCGACTCCCGGTACTGGCAGCAATAGCTGCGCTCGCCCGCCTCCTGCATGAATGACGCCACCTCGTCGCTCCAGCGCCACAGCGCGTATGGCGCATAGGCCTGCAAGACCTCGTCGACGATGGCCGTCACGCTGCGGTCTTGCCAGACGCGGCTGTTGCGCGCCTGGGTCAGCAGCCACAGCCATGGGGTGATGCGCAGCCGGTAGCGCGCCAGGCCGCCATTGCTGCCCAGCGTGGCGGCGGCGCTGATATAGCCGGAAAATGGGGTGCGCGTACCGTCCGCCAGGCTGACGTGCAGGCTGGCAGGCTGGCCCAGCAGCGACGCCAGCGCCACATGGGCGCTGGTGGACAAGGCGATGATGTCGCGCGCGCCAACCTCCTGCAACCGCTCGTCGGCGGCAAAGGCTTCGACCAGCAAGCCGCTGTCCTGTCCATCATCGCCGATGGACAATGCATACAGGCGTGTCTCGCCGTTGAAGGCGGCTACCGCGCTAACGATATCTTGTGTCAAAAGATGCTCTTCATCTGGAGAGTGGCATCGCACATTGCTTATTAAAACAATGTGCAAAATAAACAAGTCCAGGCAATTATGCGCGAGTTCTCAAAAAAGCAAGATTCAATTGAGCAAGTAGTGCGCGGGCAAGCCAATAGTCGATGCTTCAGGCAGTGAATTCGGTACAATAGCCCGGCAAGCCCATTCACTCTTTCCCGTGCAGCCATGAACCAACTCGAACAACTGAAGCAATTTACTACCGTGGTGGCCGACACCGGCGACTTCCAATCGATCCAGGCATACACGCCGCGCGATGCGACGACGAATCCGTCGCTGATCCTGAAGGCCGTGCAAAAGGATGAATACAAGCCGCTGCTGGAAAAGGCCGTGCGCGACCATCCGAACGCCTCGACCGCCGAAATCATCGACCGCCTGCTGATCGCCTTTGGCGTGGAAATCCTGCAAACCATCCCCGGCCGCGTCTCCACCGAAGTCGATGCGCGCCTGTCGTTCGACACGGAAGGCACGGTCGCCAAGGGCCGCGACCTGATCGCCCTGTATTCGAACGCAGGCATTCCGCGCGAGCGCGTGCTGATCAAGATCGCCTCCACCTGGGAAGGCATCCGCGCCGCCGCCATCCTGGAAAAGGAAGGCATCCGCTGCAACATGACTCTGCTGTTCTCGCTGGCCCAGGCGATTGCCTGCGCCGAAGCGGGCGCCCAGCTCATTTCGCCGTTCGTTGGCCGCATCTACGACTGGTACAAGAAATCGACAGGCATCGACTACATGGGCGCGGAAGATCCGGGCGTGCAATCGGTCCGCCGCATCTACAATTACTACCGCAAGTTCGGCTACAAGACCGAGGTGATGGGCGCGAGCTTCCGCAACACGTCGCAAATCCTCGAACTGGCCGGCTGCGACCTGCTCACCATCAGCCCCGACCTGCTGCAAAAACTGGCCGACAGCGATGCGCCGGTGGAACGCAAGCTGAGCGCCGAAGCGGCGCCATCGACCAACGTCGTGCAAATGTCGCTGAACGAAGAAGCGTTCCGCTTCATGATGAATGAAGACGCGATGGCGACGGAAAAACTGGCCGAAGGCATCCGCGCTTTCTGCGTCGATTCCGGCAAGCTGAAACAGATGATCGCGGCACTGCGTTAATTCCGGCTCACGAAAAAAAAGCGGCGTCCGTGCATTGCACGGACGCCGCTTTTTTCATGCCCGTGCGATCAGGAGCAGCGGAACGTGGCCACGCCCTGGTAATTGGCGCCATTCGCCAAGACCACCTTGTAGCCGCCCGTGACGAGGTAGCTCCCCGTACCGCCGTCGCCCAGCGCTAGCAGCATGCCCGAGCTGCCGCCCAGGAAGCCGCCGCTGATGACCGTCATGTCCGGCGTGTTGATCGTGCCCGTGCCGCTGGCCTTGCCGGTGCTGCCGCCGGCCGTGGCATCGACCGTCATGGCCAGTGTGGCGCCTGCCGTGCCGAAGGACAAGGTGGCGCTGCCGCTGGCCGTGCCGAAATAGCCGCCCTGCTGCACGCTGGCGCCGCCCGTATAGCTGGGCGCCGTGAACTTGCCCGCATCGCATTGGAAGGCGCCGGTGAAAGGCAAGGCCGCCACCGTGTTGTAGACGCTGTAATGGGCGCTGGCATTATTGCCGCTCATGACCGTGCTGCCGCTGCTGCGCGTGATCGTGCCGGTGAACCAGCGTCCCTGCGCAAATGCCGCGTCGCCGCTGATGTCGCGCGTGATGGCGGGTGTGCCGCTGAAGCTGGCGCCGGAGATCTCGCTCAGGGCGCCGGAACCGTCTTGCGCAACGCTGCCCAAGGTGCCGTAGGCCTGGCTGGCAACGGCCAGCAGCAGGTAGCGCGGGCTCAGTCCCTTCGCAAACGGTGCGCTGACGCTGCCCGTGTCGCTGCCGGCGGGCGGCGGGGTGACCGGTGTCACCGGCGGGGCCGGATTGACGGGCTGGGAAGGATTCGCGGAGACCTGGGCATCGGAAGAGGAAGAGCCGCCGCCGCAGGCGCTGAGAGTGGCGGCCAGCAAGACTGGCAGAACAAGGCAGGGGGCGCAGATTGGTTTTTTCATGTATCTCTTATCAGTCAAAAAAGGCAAGGACGGCACGCTTGCAAAAGCATCTTTAGTTTTCAAATAATATTGCTTTTTCCTCTCAACTGTCGCACGCCTGCCACCGCCCTCTGGCGCGGCATGACGCTACAATCGCTACAATAAGCAACCGCCACCAGCCGCCACGCGCATGTCCTTCCCCCTGCCGCTTTCATCCGCCATCACCATCCGCCTGGGCCGCCGCGCCCGGGCGCGCATCGCCGACAACGGGGTGCGCGCCAGCGACATCGCCATCGTCCCTGCCGCCGCGGGCGGACCGAAAGGCTTGATCCTGCACCAGCTCGATTGCTGGCTGTTCGGCGAGTTCCTGCCGCAGGCGCCGCGCCCGCGCCACTTCGTCGGCGCCTCGATCGGCGCCTGGCGCATGGCCGCCGCCGTGTTTCCCGACCCGGTGGCCGCGCAGCGTCGCCTGGTGCGCGAATACGTGGGCCAGCGCTATCCCGACAAACCCGAGGCGGCGCACGTCAGCCGCACGTGCCGCGCCCTGCTCGACGCCGTCCTCGATGGCCAGGATGCGCAGCTGCTGCGGCACGAGCGCCACAGCCTGTCGGTGCTGGCCGTGCGCGGCGTCGGCGCGCTGGCGCAGCCGGGCAAATGGCGCGACCGGGGCGGCTTCCTGCTGGCCGCCGCCGGCAACGCCGTGGCGCGCGCGCGCCTGGCCGCCTCGCTGGAGCGCGCCGTGTTCCATGCCGGACCGGACGGCGCCAGCTGGCTGCGTTCGCGCTTCGACGCCTTTCATTCCCACTTCGTGCCGCTGGCACAAGACAACCTGCGCGACGCGCTGCTGGCCTCCGGCTCCATCCCGCTGGTGCTCGATGCGGTCACGGACATCGCCGGCGCGCCGCCCGGGCGCTACTGGGACGGCGGCCTGGTCGACTACCATCTGCACCTGCCCTACCAGCGTGAACCGGACCTCGTGCTGTACCCGCATTTTGCCGACCATATCGTGCCGGGCTGGCTGGACAAGGCCATGCCCTGGCGCCGCGCGCGCAGCGGCGATAGCGCACTCGACAACATGATCCTCGTCTCACCGTCGCCCTCCTTCGTGGCCAGCCTGCCCAATGGCAAACTGCCGGACCGGCGCGACTTTCCCCACTACGGCCAGGATCACGCGGCACGCATGCGCGACTGGCGCCGCGCCATCGCGGAAAGCGAGCGCATGGCGGCCGCCTTCGCCCGCTGGGCCGAGCAGCCGGACTTGCGCCAGGCGGGCCATCTGTAGCACGGGCGTGGCTGCAACAGACGCCGACACAAGCGCGCGTTTCGCTCGCCTCTTGGTCACTTCTCAGTGCATACTATGTCGCACAGGCAATTAAATCCCCTCTGCGACAGGAGTTCCAACCATGCACGCCCTCTCCCACCTTCGTATCGGCACGCGCCTGGCTGCAGGCTTCGCGCTGGTGCTGCTGCTGTCCGTGATTTCCACCTCGTACGCGCTGTACAGCGCTCACGTGAATGCCGAAGCGACGCGGCAAATGATGGAAAAACCGCTGGCCAAGGAACGCCTCGTATCGGACTGGTACGTGCTGATCTATTCGGCCATCGCGCGCACCTCGATGATTGCCAAAAGCACGGATGAAACGCTGTCCAACGTGTTTGCCGACACCATCGCCGACAGCACCAAACAGGGTAGCGAACTGCTGAAGAAAATCGAGGCGCTGCTCGACAGCGACGAGGAAAAAGCCATTTTCAAATCGTCCATCGCCGAGCGCGTCAAGTACCAGGATGCCAAGACCCTGGTAATGAATGCGCGCAAGGCCGGCGACGCGGCGCAGGCGGAAAGCACCTACCGCGACAGCTTCGCGCCGGCCGCCGCCAAATACCAGAACAACGTCAAGGCCCTGCTGTCGCAACAGCGCCAGGCCATCGACGCCACGGCGCAAGCGATCGAGACGGCCAACGGGCGCAGCTTCACCCTGCTGCTGACCTTGTGCGCGCTGGTGGTGGCGCTGGGCAGCGTCTGCGCCTGGCTGATCACGCGCTCGATCACCGTGCCCCTGCAGGCGGCCGTGAAGGTGGCCGAAACGGTCGCTGCGGGTGACTTGCGCACGCATTTCGGCAAGGCCGCCAGCGATGAAATCGGCGACCTGATGCGCGCGCTGCACGGCATGAACGAGGCGCTGCGCAAGGTGGTATCGGAAGTGCAGACGGGCACCAATGCGATCGCCACGGCGTCGGGCGAAATCGCCGCCGGCAACCAGGATTTGTCGGCCCGCACGGAGCAGCAGGCCAGCTCGCTGGAAGAGACGGCGTCGTCGATGGAAGAATTGACCAGCACCGTCAAGCAGAATGCGGACAATGCGCGCCAGGCCAACCAGATGGCGGTGGCCGCGTCCGGCGTGGCCGAACGGGGCGGCAGCATCGTCAGCCAGGTGGTCGACACCATGGGCGCCATCGATACGGCATCGACGAAAATCGTCGACATCATCGGCGTCATCGACGGCATCGCCTTCCAGACGAATATCTTGGCCTTGAACGCGGCCGTCGAAGCGGCGCGCGCCGGCGAGCAGGGACGCGGCTTTGCCGTCGTCGCCACGGAAGTGCGCAGCCTGGCGCAGCGCTCGGCCGCGGCGGCGCGCGAAATCAAGACCCTGATCGGCGACTCGGTGGAACAGGTCAACAATGGCACGCGGCTGGTGCAGCAGGCGGGCAGCACCATGGGTGAAGTGGTCGACAGCGTGCGCAGGGTCACCGACATCATGGCCGAGATCACCGCCGCCAGTGCCGAACAAAGCCTGGGCATCGACCAGGTCAACCAGGCCATCGCGCAGATGGACCAGGTGACGCAGCAAAATGCGGCCCTGGTGGAACAAGCGGCGGCCGCGGCCGAAAGCATGCAGGACCAGGCCGCGCGCCTGGCGCAAGTGGCGGCCGGCTTCCAGCTCGAACACGTCGTCGCGGCGGCGCCCGTGCGCGCCGCGCGGCCAGCCAAGGCCGCCATTGCCAGCACGCAAAAACTCGCGCCACGCCAGTCCCAGGCCACGGCCGGCAAGCCGGCAGCACCCAAGGCGGCCGGTGCGGCGGCGCACAAAACGCCATCGCACATCGCCGGCGACGACTGGGAAGAATTTTAAGCCCGGGGGTTCAAGCCCGGTTTTCAAGCACAGTTTCAAGCGCCGTGCCGGCGGCGGCAAGGCGCTTGAAACTATTTGACAGCGGCGCCAGGCGCGCCGATACTGGTTTCAGGTGGGACTGGCGCGCCACCGGGACATGAGACAGCCGGCGCCTCCAGGGAGAGACCATGCGCCCCTATCTTGTTTCCGCCCCTTGCTTCAAGCACCTGGGTGCCGCCCTGCTCTGCTGTGTTTTGGCGGCCTGCAGCGTCGCACCGCCTGCCAGCCTGCCCCCCATCTTCAACGACAGCGATTTCGCCCCGGCCGCCGCCATCGACGCCAGCCAGGTCTTTGCCATCGACGAGCCCATGCGCCAGTATGTGCGCACACAAGTGCGGCGCGAGGCGCGCAACAAGAACGACCGCGCGGCCCTGTATGACGCCCTGTACGACAAGAGCAGGCTGAAACTCGAATACGATGCGGCCATGACGCGCAATGCGCGCGAAACGTTCGCGGCGCGCCAGGGCAACTGCCTGTCGCTGGTGATCATGACGGCGGTGCTGGCGCATGAAATGGGCTTGCAAGTGCGCTACCAGGAGGTGCTCGGTGAAGAAAGCTGGAGCCGCAGCGGCGACATGTATTTTGTCGCCGGCCACGTCAACCTCGTACTGGGCCAGCGGCTGGACGACAAATCCGGCAGGTACGATGCCAAGGGCATGATGGTGATCGATTTCCTGCCGTCCGCGGAGATGGGCAGCTATCGCACGCGGGAACTCGACGAAGCAACCGTGCTCGCCATGTACATGAACAACCGAGCCGCCGAAAGCATGAGCGAAGGCCAGCTGGACCAGGCGTATTGGTGGGCCCGGGCAGCGCTGCTGCAGGACCCCTCGTTCACCGGCGCCTACAACACCCTGGGTGTGGTCCAGTTCCGCCATGGCAACCTGGCGCAAGCGCGGCGCACGTTCGCCCATGCGCTGACGCGCGCGCCGGACAACACGGTGCTGCTGTCGAACCTGGCGCAGGCGCTGGAAGCGTCCGGCCTGCAGAATGAAGCGCTGCCGCTGCGCCGGCGCCTGCTGGCGCTGCAGCCGCAGCCGCCTTTCCACTACTTCAACCTGGGCAAGGCGGCCATGCAGCAAAACGATTACGTGCGGGCGATACAGCTGTTTTCACGTGAAATCGCGCGCGACCCGTACTACCACGAGTTCCACTTCTGGCTGGCGCAAGCCTATGCGCGCCTGGGCCAGCTGGAGCAGGCCGGCAAGCAGCTGGAACTGGCGATGAGCAGCAGCACCACGCGCAGCGACCACACGCTCTATGCGGCCAAGCTGCAGCGCCTGCGCGCCGTCACCACGCATTAATCTTCCAGGAACATCTGCTGCAGATCGTTCAGGAAGCACAATCCCCGTTCCGTCGGGCGGATGACCTGGTGGTCGCGGTACAGCAAGCCTTTCGCTTCGGCCGCATTGAGCGGCTGCTCGATGGCGTTGAGGGCCAGGCCCGTGCGCTCGGCGAACAGGTTCGGCGCAAAACCCTGCGTCAGGCGCAGGGTATTGAGCATGAATTCAAAACCCATTTCCTCGCGCGCCAGTTCGCGCTCTTCCTGCACCGGGTTGCCGGCCAGTACCGCGTCCATGTAGGCGCGCGGCTGCTTGTAGCGGGCCTGGCGCAGCACGCGGTGCGGGAACGAAATCTTCGAATGCGCACCCGCGCCGATACCCAGGTAGTCGCCGAATTCCCAGTAATTGCGGTTGTGCTTGGCCTGGCGGCCCGGCTGCGCATAGGCCGACACTTCATAGCGGCCGTAGCCCGCCTGCGCCGCGCGCGCGGCGACCATGTCGGCGATGTCGGCGCTCTCGTCGTCGTCCGGCAGCACGGGCGGATACTTGGCGAACAGCGTGTTCGGCTCCAGGGTCAGGTGATACAGCGACAGGTGCGGCGGCGCGAACGACAGCGCCATTTCCAGGTCCTGCCGCGCCTCGTCCAGCGTCTGCGTGGGCAGCGCGTACATCAGGTCGAGGTTGAAATTGTCGAAGTTGGCGTGCGCGATCTCCACCGCGCGGCGCGCCTCGTTGTCGTCGTGGATGCGCCCCAGTGCCTGCAAATGGCGGCCATTGAAGCTCTGGATGCCGATCGACAAACGGTTGATGCCGCTGGCCCGGTAGGACTTGAATTTTTCCGCTTCAAAGGTGCCCGGATTGGCTTCCATGGTGATTTCGCAATCGGGCTCCAGTGGCAGCAGGGTGCGCACGTCCGACATCAAACGGTCCAGGCCCGCCGCCGACATCAGGCTGGGTGTGCCGCCGCCGATGAAAATCGTGTGGATCTTGCGGCCCCAGATCAGCGGCAGCGCCATTTCCAGGTCCAGCCGCAGGGCGGCCAGGTATTCGGCTTCCGGCAAATCGCCGCGCACCTCGTGCGAATTGAAATCGCAATACGGGCATTTTTTCACGCACCACGGGAAATGGATATATAGCGACAGCGGCGGCAGGGCCGTCAGATTCAGCGCGCCCGGCTGCAGGTATTTCAGGGCCGCCCCGGCCGCCCCGGAAATGCCTTCCTGCGGCGCGGGAGCGGTGCCGGGCTTGGCTGCCGACTTGGCGACGGCGCCCACCAGTTTGATCGGGATCATCGCAGCTTTTCCACCAGCGCGCGCAGGGCCTGGCCACGGTGCGACAGCGCGTTCTTTTCATCGGACGTCAGTTCGGCCGCGCACTTGCCCAGCGCGGGAAGGAAGAAATGCGGATCGTAGCCGAAGCCGCCGTTGCCGCGCGGCGTCTGGACCATCTCGCCATTCCAGCGGCCGTCGGCGATCACCGGCTGCGGGTCGTCCGCATGGCGCACGTACACCAGCACGCAGTAGTAATACGCGGATTTGTCGGCATGCGCCTCGAGGTCGGCGATCAGCTTGGCGCTGTTGGCCGCATCCGATTTCGGCTCGCCCGCATAGCGGGCCGAGTACACGCCCGGCGCGCCGCCCAGCGCATTGACGCACACGCCGGAATCGTCGGCCAGCGCCGGCAAGCCCGTCAGGCGCGACGCGTGGCGCGCCTTCTGCAGCGCATTTTCAACGAAGGTGTGGAACGGCTCGTCGCTTTCCGGCACGTCATACTCGCCCTGGGCGTGGACGGAAAAACCGATGGTCGAGAGCAGCTCGTTGAATTCCTTGAGCTTGCCGGCGTTGTTGGAGGCGAGGATGAGGCGTTGGGTCATGTCAGTAGTCCGGTTGAAGTGCCGACATTGTAAACCTTTTGCGCTCCCCTCACCTTGGCCCACCGCCGCGCTCGACGGCGGCAAAAGCGGGCTTGTTGCCCGGCGCGGCGGGCGGCGATGTGTAAATCTGTGTAAAGATCAGATCCCCAAAGCCTGCTTCTGCATGGCGATCAGATCGGCGATGCCGCCCTGCGCCAGGTCCAGCAAGCGGTTCATGCCGGCGCGGTCGAATGCGGCGCCTTCGGCCGTGCCCTGCACTTCGATGAAGTGGCCCGCTTCCGTCATCACCACGTTCATGTCCGTGTCGCAGCCCGAGTCTTCCACGTAGTCGAGGTCCAGCACCGGCATGCCCTGGTAGACGCCCACCGAGATGGCGGCGACAAAGCTTTTCACGGGAATGGCGGTGATCGCGCCGCGTGCCTGCAACTGGGTAAACGCGTCATACGCGGCCACCATGGCACCCGTGATCGAAGCCGTGCGCGTGCCGCCGTCGGCCTGGATCACGTCGCAATCGAGGTGCAGGGTGCGTTCGCCGAATGCCTGCAAATCGAAGGCGGCGCGCAGCGAGCGACCGATCAGGCGCTGGATTTCCTGCGTGCGGCCCGACTGCTTGCCGCGCGCCGCTTCGCGGTCCATGCGCGTGTGCGTCGAGCGGGGCAGCATGCCGTACTCGGCCGTCAACCAGCCCTGGCCCTTGCCCTTCAGGAAGCCCGGCACCTTGTCTTCGATGCTGGCGGTGCAGATGACCTTGGTGTCGCCGCACTCGATCAGCACCGAGCCTTCGGCATGCTTGGTGTACTGGCGGGTGATGCGGATGGCGCGCAGCGCATCGACGGCGCGGCCGCTCGGGCGGGATTCGAATGTCATGGGGGATGTCCTGTGTGATTGGGGTTGCGGCAGCGATTCTACCACCGCGCGCCCGTCTATTTGCGGCCATGCAACAGCGCAGAGCGCAATGGCGGGCGGCGCACACATGATCCATACAATCCTGCCCCGCCAAACACAATTTTCTTTACAATGCCGTAAAACGCACACTATTCAGCAATTTTCAGGCCATCGGGCACTTCGGTCCTGTTTTGCGGCGCGGGCGGTATTGCCTGCGCCGGCTGATTAAGTGTATAAGTGACTGTATACAAGACCAAATCGGGGAATCCTTTGAGCATTTCAAGCATGACAGGCTACGCGGTTGCCACCAGCGAAGGTGCTGCAGGCACACTGACAATTGAAATCAAGAGCGTCAACTCGCGCTTTCTCGACCTGCAATTCCGGATCAACGACGATCTGCGGGCCCTGGAGCCTGATTTGCGCGCCGCCGTCATGTCCGCCATCACGCGCGGCAAAGTCGAGGTACGCCTGAGCTTTGGCCGCAAGGCCGCGACGGCCGGCACGCAGGCGCTGAACCTGCCCCTGCTGACCGAACTGGCGCGCCTGCAAAACGAAGTGGGCCAGCATTTTGTCTCCGCGCCCGTCATGACGGTGGCCGAACTGCTGCGCTGGCCTGGCGTCATCGAAGAAGCGCAAGTGGGACAAGAGTCCCTGCAGGCGGACGTGGGCGCGCTGACCAAGCGCACCGTGGCCGCCTTCGTCGACAGCCGCAAGCGCGAAGGCGCGGCGCTCGAAGCCGTGCTCGTGTCGCGCATCGAAGCGATGGAAGCCATCGTCAAGCGCATCACGCCATTGATACCGCAAGTGGTGGCGGCCTTCCAGCAAAAAGCCATCGAACGCATGCAGGATGCGCTGGGCCTGGCCAGCCAGGGCTCGAATTCGGCCCTGTCGCGCCAGGACGCCATGGAACGCATCCGCCAGGAAGTGATTTTGTACGGCATCCGCATTGACGTGTCGGAAGAACTGGCGCGCCTATCGGCCCACCTGGGCGAAACGCGCCACATTCTCACCAAGGGCGGCCAAGTGGGCAAGCGCCTCGACTTCATGATGCAGGAACTGAACCGCGAAGCCAATACCCTGGGCGCCAAGGCATCCGTCAAGGAACTGGCCGACGCCTCGATGGACTTGAAGCTGCTGATCGAGCAGATGCGCGAACAGGTGCAGAACCTGGAATAAGGGCCAGCCTGGCCAGGCATCCTCCATGCCGGCCGCTTTGGGACTGGCTCGCCGCCTTGCCTCTTGGTAAAATACCGGATTGGGCGCCGCTCGCGCAAGCACCGGCGCCAACAACACGATTATTGAAAGATCCGCATGAGCCACCCTACCGCCTTCTCCGGCAGCCTGTTCGTGGTTGCCGCGCCATCGGGCGCCGGCAAATCGACACTGGTCAATGCATTGCTGGCGCAAGAGCCCGGCATCAAATTGTCGATCTCGACCACCACGCGCGCGCCCCGTCCGGGCGAGCAGCATGGCCGCGAGTACTATTTCACGACGGCGGAAGACTTTGTCGCGCGCGCCGACCAGGGCGAATTCCTGGAATGGGCGGAAGTGCATGGCAATTACTACGGCACCTCGCGCATCATGGTGGAACAGCAAATGGCCGCCGGCACCGACATCCTGCTGGAAATCGACTGGCAGGGCGCGCGCCAGGTGCGCAAGCAATTTCCCCGCGCGGCCGGTATTTTCATCCTGCCGCCATCGATCGATGCGCTGGAAGAACGCTTGAACAAGCGCGGCCAGGACGAGCCGCACGTGATCACGCGCCGCCTGCTGGCGGCCGGCGGCGAAATCGCACACGCTCCCGAGTTCGAGTATGTTATTATCAATGAAGAGTTTACGGTCGCTTTGTCCGAACTGAGCGCGATCGTGAGAGCGGCCCGTTGCCGGTTTGCGCAACAAGCGGCCCGCAACGCATCGCTATTCGCCCAGCTGGGCCTGCACGCAGAATAATCGTCTCTGCACGCCAGTTCACACAGCACCACGCACACAAATTTAGGAGTTACTATGGCCCGTATCACAATCGAAGATTGCCTGAAGCAGATCCCTAACCGTTTCCAGCTGACCCTGGCTGCGACTTATCGCGCACGTCAGTTGTTGCAAGGCCACACCCCGAAGGTGGAAGCCAAGGACAAGCCTACCGTTGTCGCACTGCGTGAAATCGCTGCCGGTAAAGTCGGCATCGAAATGCTGAAAAAGGTCCCGATGTAATTGGGAACCCGCGTGCCGGAACAGTGCTGACCCCTGGTTCTACCGTATCCTTTATTCACACTGTGAAGCAACGCGACGTTTTATGAGTCTGACCCCAGCCGACACGACTTCCGCAGCACTGCCGCCCCTGGCCCCGCGCCAGGCGGCAAAATCGCAGGGCGCTTCCGCGCCCGGCACCGGCACGTCCGGCAGCAATACCCCCGCAGCACCGCCAGCGCCCGCCCTCGGCGTGGCCTCCGTCAGCCATCTGGCCGACAAGCTGGCCGAATACCTGTCTCCCGCCGACCTGAAGAAAGTCAAGGAAGCCTACCGCTTCTCCGACGAAATGCACCTGGGCCAGATGCGCCGCTCGGGCGAGCCGTATATCTCGCATCCGATCGCCGTCGCCGAAATCTGCGCCGACTGGAAGCTCGACGCGCAAGCCATCATGGCCGCCCTGCTGCATGACGTCATGGAAGACCAGGACGTCAAGAAGGATGAATTGATCGAGCGCTTCGGCGCACCGGTCGCGCACCTGGTCGACGGCCTGTCGAAGCTGGAAAAGATCGAATTCCAGAGCCAGATCGAAGCGCAGGCGGAAAACTTCCGCAAGATGCTGCTGGCCATGGCGTCCGACGTGCGCGTGATCCTCATCAAGCTGGCCGACCGCCTGCACAATATGCGCACCCTGGACTTCATGACGGCGGCGAAAAAGCGCCGCATCGCCAGCGAGACCATGGAAGTGTACGTGCCGATCGCACACCGCCTCGGCCTGAACAACATCTACCACGAACTGCAGGACCTGTCGTTCTCGCACCTGTACCCGATGCGCTACCGCACCCTGGCGAAAGCCGTCAAGGCGGCGCGCGGCAACCGGCGCGAAGTGGTCAACAAGATCATGGAAGCGGTGAAAAGCACCTTGTCCATGGCCGAACTCGAGGCCGACGTCACGGGCCGCGAAAAGACCCTGTACGACATCTATAAAAAGATGCGCAGCAAGCATTTGTCGTTCTCGCAAGTGCTGGACGTGTACGGCTTCCGCGTGGTGGTGGGCAGCTTTGCCGACTGTTACGTGACCCTGGGCACCCTGCACAGCCTGTACAAGCCCATGCCGGGCAAGTTCAAGGATTACATCGCGATCCGCAAGCTGAACGGCTACCAGTCGCTGCACACGACCGTCATCGGCCCGTACGGCACGCCCGTGGAATTCCAGATCCGCACGCAGGAAATGCACCGCACGGCCGAGTCCGGCGTGGCGGCGCATTGGCTCTACAAAAGCGGCGAATCGAACCCGTCCGACCTGCAGCAGCGCACGCATGCGTGGCTGCAATCCCTGCTCGACATCCAGCAGCAGACGGGCGACTCGGCCGAATTCCTCGAACACGTCAAGGTCGACCTGTTCCCCGATTCCGTCTACGTGTTTACGCCGAAGTCGAAGATCATCGCCCTGCCGCGCGGCGCCACGGCCATCGACTTCGCCTACTCGATCCACACGGGCATCGGCGACCAGACCGTGGCCGTCAAGATCAACAACGAAACCTCGCCCCTGCGCACCGAGCTGCACAATGGCGACATCGTGGAAATCATCACCGATTCCTCGTCGCGCCCCAGCCCGACGTGGCTGTCGTTCGTGCGCACAGGCAAGGCCCGTTCGGCCATCCGCCACCATCTGCGCACGATCAACCTGCCCGAATCGATCGCCCTGGGCCAGCAGCTGCTGTCGCAGGCGCTGCACACCCTGAACATCGACGCCGACCTGCAAGCACCGCTGGTCGAACGCCTGCTCAACGAATCGAGCGCCAATTCCATGGACGAGTTATATGCGGACATCGGCATCGGCAAGCGCATGGCCACCCTGGTGGCGCGCCACATTTTTGGCTTGATCGGCGGCGAAGCGGCCAGCATGCCGGTGGAACACAACAGCGGCAGCGAACTCGACCCTGTCACCATCTGCGGCAGCGAAGGCGTCTCCGTGCAACTGGCGCCATGCTGCTTGCCGATCCCGGGCGACCAGATCATCGGCCAGCTGCGCCGCGACCAGGGCTTGCTCGTGCACACGAGCGACTGCTCGCAAGCGAAACGCCAGCGCGCCAAGGAACCGGACCGCTGGATCGCCGTGCGCTGGGGAACCGAACTGAACCGCCGTTTCGACTGCCGCATCAAGGTGCTGATCAACAGCGAGCGGGGCATCCTGGCCAGAGTCGCCGCCGAAATCGGCGAATCCGACGCCAACATCATCTATGTGGGCATGGACGAAGACAAGGACAACGTCCTCGACCAGCTGCGCTTCACCGTGCAAGTCAAGGACCGGGTCCACCTGGCGGCCCTGCTGCGCAATGTGCGCAGAGTGGCCGGCGTGAACCGCATCCTGCGCGAGCGTAACTAAGAATTGTTGGCAAAAAGCTGGGGTCAGACCCGCCGGGTCTGACCCCAGATCTCCGCTGCTGGCTACCGACTCCTTTCCGCAACCCGCTGTAAAAACGCCTGGTCGCCTACCGCAAATTCAGCATTGAGTGCCTCACGCAGTTGTCCAATGCAACGCTCACCCAACTCATCCTGAAATAACATTTGGTATTTCTCTTGCCGTTCAGACGCGTCACGTCCAAGCGTCAAATACAAGGAATGCGGAGACAGCAGATCATCATGTACGCCCTGCGCATTGCCCCGATAGCTGGACCAGCAATATTGCCCAGGCAATGCCACGATACCGGCCCTGACGGGATTAAGTTCGATATAGCGCTGGCAAATCAATAAATAACGCTCACCCTGCACCAAGCAAGACTTGTAGCGCCCTTCCCACAAGCTACCGGTGCGGCCATAACGCCAGTTGAAATACTGCCCATAACGCTGGTTCAGCATTTTCATCAGCGACGACAGGGAGGTTGTGCTTTGTGTGGAGAGCAAGAGATGCACATGATTGCTCATCAGCACATAAGCATGCAGATGGCATGGCGCAAGCACCAAACAACTGCGCAGATAGTCAAGATAGCGCTGCTTGTCCTGCCTATCAAGAAAGCATGCTTGGCGATTCACTCCACGCTGCACCACATGCAGCGGAACGCCGGGCAAGACGAGTCGAAGGCGGCGGGGCATGGCAACTCCTGATACCAACTAAATGATCAGTGTGCCCGCGTGCGCATCAGCCACCCTGCGTCACCGCAAACTACCCCTCCCCCGGCGCCGGATACGTCACTTCCAGCAACTCCAGTTCCTGCTCACCCAGTGGCGTGGTGAGGGTGATCACGTCGCCTTCGCGCGCCTTGGTGATGGTGCGGGCCATGGGCGAGACCCAGCTGATCTTGCCGTTCAGGGGGTCGAACTCGTCGATGCCGACGATGGTGATGGTGTGCATTTCGCCGTCGCTGGTGCGGTAAGTTACCGTGGCGCCGAAGAAGACCTGGTCGTTGCCATGGTGCACGCTGGGGTCGACGATGGCGGCCAGGTCCATGCGTTTGGTGAGAAAGCGGATGCGGCGGTCGATTTCGCGCAGGCGCCGCTTGCCGTAGATATAGTCGCCATTTTCCGAACGGTCGCCATTCGACGCCGCCCAATGGACGATGCGCACCACTTCCGGACGGTCGACGTCGATCAGCTGCAGCAGTTCTTCCTTGATGCGCTGGTAACCGGCCGGCGTGATGTAGTTCTTGGCGCCGGCGGGAATGGCCAGCGCCAGCGCGGCCGCTTCTTCATCGTCGTCGTTGTCGGATTCTTTTACAAAGGCTTTATTCATCTGTCTATTGTAGCCCCGCCAGGGAGCCACGGGCACACGGGATGCGGGGGCAAGCGGGCTTTTTTGACGTATCATCGTGGCAATCGCGGCAAACCTGCGCCGCACACGGAGACGGATGAAAAAATTCTACAGAGTCAGGCGCTGGCTGTTCGCGCCGCTGGTCTACCTGGCCGCCATCTTCCTGCTGATCGAGGAATGGCTGTGGGCGACCGGGGCCCGCATCATGCAGGTGATCGCGCAATTTCCGCCCCTGCATGCGCTCGAAGCGTGGATCAGGCGCCTGCCGCCGTACTGGGCACTGGCCATCTTCGTGCTGCCGGCCGTGCTGCTGTTTCCCGTCAAGCTGCTGGCCCTGCTGGCGATCGCGCGCGGCCATGCGTTTTCCGGCATCGGCGTGATCGTCATCGCCAAGCTGGGCGGCGCGGCCGCCGTCGCGCGCCTGTACAGCCTGACGCGCCCTACCCTGTTGAGTTTGCCATGGTTTGCGCGCTGGCATGGCTTGTTCATGGAAACCAAGGACCGCTGGATCGCCCGCCTGCGCGCCACGCGTCCATGGCGCCGAGTCAGCCGGCTGTCGGCCGCGCTGGGCCGCGCCCGCCGTGCCTGGTGGCAGCGCTTGCGCAAAGGCACGCCAGGGCGCCATAATTCCCGCCCGGCCAGGGTGCTGCGCCGCTTCGCCGCCTTCTGGCGCGCCCGCCGCTGATGAAGAAAGCCAACTCCATGCACGACACGCCCCGGCTGGCGCCCGCCCTGCGCGCGGCGGCGCCGGAAATCTATCTGTACGACGCGGCCAGCTTGCAATTGCTGGATGCCAACGATGCCGCCTGCGACAACTTGCAGTATGCGCGCAAGGAATTGCTGGCGATGACGCCCTTCACCCTGGCGCCGCAACTCGACGCGCAGCAACTGGCCGCCGTGCTGGTTACCCTGGACGACAGCATCGGCGCGCAAGCCCGGCTGCACGTGCAGCAGCGCCGCCGCGATGGCAGCCTGTATTCGCTCAGCCTGCATTTGTCGCGCGCCCACCGCCACGGCCGCGCCCTGATCCTGGCCGAAGGCGAAGACTTGCGCACGCCGCAGGCGACGGCCGCCGCCCTGGCGCAAGTGCAGTCGCGCTTCAACGCCATCGTCTCGAATACGCCGGGCCTCGTGTACCAGTTCTGCCTGCATCCGGATGGACGGGCGTCCTTTGCCTACCTGAGCGACGGTTGCCAGGCCCTGCTGGGCCTGAGCCCGGCACTGCTGCACGCGCGCCCTGAACTGTTTTACCAGTTGATCCTGGCCGACGACCGCGCCTCGTACCTCGATTCGATGCAGGCGTCGAAAAACGCCTTGTGGAGCTGGAACTGGGAAGGCCGCATCTGGATCGATGCCTGGAAGGACGTCAAATGGATCAACCTGCGCTCCACGCCGCGCGCGCTGGCCGACGGCACGGTGCAGTGGGAAGGCATCATGACGAATATCACGGAAAGCCGGCTCGAGCAGATCGAAGTGCGCCAGTCGCGCGCCCGCCTGGCCGAGCTGACTGCGCATATCGACAAGGTCAAGGAACACGAACGCACGCGCCTGGCGCGCGAACTGCACGATGACCTGGGTGGCAATTTGACGGCCATCAAGATGGCCTTGGCCATGCTGGCGCGCCGCCTGCCGCCGGACGATACCCAGCTGCAGGAAAAGGCCGACTATGTCGACGCCCTGGTCGACCGCAGCATCGACGCCGTGCACCGCATTTCGCTGGACTTGCGCCCCTCCATGCTGGACCTGGGTCTGGTCGCCGCGCTGGACTGGCAAGTGAAGGAATTCGCGCGCCAGGCAGGCATCGAATGCCAGTTCATTTCGAACCGCCAGCACATCGACCTCGAGCTGGACCAGGCAACGAGCCTGTTCCGCATCGCCCAGGAAGCGCTGACGAATATCGCCAAGCATGCGCAGGCGAGCAAGGTCACCGTGCGCCTGGCCCGGCAGCGCCAGCATATCAGCCTGTCGATCGCCGACAATGGCGTCGGCATGCGCCTGTCCGACCGCGCCAAGCCGCAATCGTTCGGCATCCGCGGCATGGCAGAACGGGCCAGCGCGCTGGGCGGCACCCTGAGCCTGATGGATGGGCCGGGCGGCGGCACCATCCTGAGCATAAAAATCCGGCTGACCACGGCGCGAGAGGCGATAATAGCGGCTGCAGCCAGTGCGCCAGCGCACAGCGGGCCGCCACCAGACGCGGCCTAGTGGGTGAATCAGATAGGAAACAACGCAGTCATGAAAGAAAAAGCCACCATCCGGGTATTCATCGCCGACGATCACGCGATCGTGCGCGAAGGCTTGAAGCAAATCCTCGCCGATACGAAGGACATCATCGTGGCCGGCGAAGCCGAAAATGGCCACGACGCCATCAAATTGTTCCGTGGCTCGAAATGCCAGGTGTTGCTGCTCGACATCTCCCTGCCCGACCGCAGCGGCATCGAGGTGCTCAAGCAGATCAAGAAGGAAAAGCCGGAACTGGCCGTACTGATGCTGTCCATGCACCGCGAAGACCAGTACGCCATCCGTTCGCTCAAGGCGGGCGCGGCCGGTTACCTGACGAAACAGAGCGCGCCGCGCGAGCTGGTCACGGCCATCCGCCAGGTGGCGCAGGGCTTGAAATACATCAGCGCCTCGCTGGCGCAGGAACTGGCCAACACGGTGGGCGAAGACCACGAAACGGCCTTGCACGACACCTTGTCTGACCGCGAATACCAGACCCTGGTCATGATTGCCTCGGGCAAGGCCGTGGGCGCCATCGCCGAGGAGCTGAAATTGTCCGTGAAAACCGTCAGCGAATACCGCGCCCGCTTGCTGGTCAAGATGAAACTCAAGAATAGCGCCGAACTGACGCACTACGCCATCCGCAACCAGCTGGTGGATTGACGCAAAGCGGCATGCCCGCTGGCATCGGGCGAATTGGCAGGACTTCTCCTTGCTTCTCGCACAATAAGTTCTTTGCCAACGCGCATATCATGAGGATAATGAGAAATATCTGAAAAGGCTGTGCCTACATGTCCAGTAAATTGCCATCTTCCCCAGCAAGCGCTCCCGCTGGCGCCACGAATACCGCCGCCGCGATGAACCCGGCCGATATCGCCCGCGAAGCGTTTCGCCGCCTGGCCACGCGCCGCATCGCCCCGACACCGAGCGCCTACCGCGATATCTACAATGAAATCGCCGGCATCAGCGAACCGGCGGACAGCCCTGCGGCGCCTGGTGCCGTGCTGGCAGCGAGCGCACCCACGGAAAGTGGTGCGGAAAACGTCCTGACGCAATTTGCCGCCAAGATGAGCGAATCGGCGGGCGAACTGGGCGACTTTGGCAAGCGTTTCCAGCGTGCTCTGAAAGCACGCGACTGGGACAGCTATGCGCGCACCCTGGCGCAGCTGGCGGAGAAACAGGTCAAGAAAGGCGGCGGCATCGAATTGCCGCCCCTGCCGGACGGCGAACAGACGCGCACCCTGCGCGAATTGCTCAGCCGCACCCTGGGCTTTGCCGTCGCCACCTTGCTGACGGGCACGCCCGCGCTGGTGGAAGAGGCCGAATCGCTGGGCGCGGCCATCAAGCAAGCCCATACGGAAGAAGCGCTGAACGAAGCGGCCCTGCGCCTGAAACAGCTGTGCTACCAGATCGAACTGAAAAGCGGCGACACGGCCGAGCAGCAGGAATTGCTGCTGCGCCTGTTCAAGTTGTTGCTCGATAACGTCAGCCAGTTGCTCGACGACGACAGCTGGCTGCGCGGCCAGGTCGATGCCGTGCAAAACCTGATCGCCGGCCCGCTCGACCAGCGCGCGCTGGAAGACGCCACGCGCAGCCTGAAGGAAGTCATCTACAAGCAAAGCCAGCTCAAGCACAGCCTGTCCGACGTCAAGCTGACGGTCAAGAACATGATGATGACCTTCATCGACCGCCTGGGGCAAGTGGCGGCCAGCACGGGTGACTTCCATGAAAAGATCGGCGGCTACTCGGAAAAGATCAGCCAGGCGGAAAATATCAGCGAACTGAACAGCGTTCTTGACGAAGTCTTGCGCGAAACGCGCATGGTGCAGAACGAAGCCTTGCGCGCACGCGACAAGATGGTGCTGGCGCGCCAGGAAGTGCAGGATGCGGAGCAGCGCATCCACACCCTGGAAGCGAAGCTCCAGCATATGAGCGAACTGGTGAGGGAAGACCAGCTGACGGGCAGCCTGAACCGCCGTGGCCTGGACGACGTGTTCGAGCGCGAGACGGCCCGCTCCGACCGCCGCGGCACGCCGCTGTGCATCGCCATGCTGGACCTTGATGACTTCAAGCGCCTGAACGACACCTACGGCCACCTGGCCGGCGATGCCGCCTTGAAACACCTGGTGAAGATCGTCAAGGAAACCCTGCGCTCGATGGACGTCATCGCCCGTTTCGGCGGCGAGGAATTCCTCATCCTGCTGCCGGAAACCACGGTCGAGGCGGCCTCGTCGACGATGACACGCCTGCAGCGCGAGCTGACCCGGCATTTCTTCCTGCACGACAACGAAAAAGTCTTGATCACCTTCTCCGCCGGCGTCGCCCTGCGCCTACCCAATGAAGACCAGGCCGAGCTGGTCAAGCGCGCCGACCGCGCCATGTACCAGGCCAAGCAGACGGGCAAAAACCGGGTGGTGGTGGCGGAGTGAACCCATGTGGTGCGAAGCAACACACAGCACCTCAATCACCTTGCCTCGAGGCATTACCGAAAAAATCACTCGGAAAATTACTAAAAAATTAACCTGGATCGTTTTAATGACTTAATTGGCAATGTAACATGGTTGTGTGCTTTTTTTTAAGAAAAGGCTACACACACCAGTTATGCCAATAATTTTATTAAATCAACCTTTCAGGGCATACCATATGAAAAGAAGTCCACTTAAGTGCATTAAAAATATATCCTCAAATACCTTATTCGCGCTCGCAATCTTCATGGCTGCAATCATGCCTGCGGTCTCCCAGGCGGCTTTCAAAGAAATTTCCATCACAAGCAGCCAGCACCTATCAACTTTTTACAATACCCGCAACGGCAACACAAACACCTTAGATAGCGGTGAAGTAGGGGCTATTTTTGGCGAAGGCTATAGCCGCCTGTATGAAAAGTTCATCTTGCCAGCCTATGATCCCTCCGTCACGCTGACATCGGGGCTTTTATGGACACCGATAACTGCCCGTAGCATGGAGGTTTATCTTACCGATGGAAACTGGGTATCCTTTAATTACTATACCGCTCCGAATCCCATCGGGGGATTGGTAGCAAAGACAGCAACCAATATAAGCCCAAAAAAACCCATCGACCTGACAGAATATCTGAACAAGGCTTATAAAAATGGTACGCCAGTAGGATTCATGATGAAATCCTCTATCGAAGGACAAAACTGGACTGACTTCACCAGTTTTCCATCTGGCGCCCAAACATTGTCCCTGACATTTACCTCCGCGGTTCCCGAACCCGAAACTTATGCCATGCTACTCACAGGTTTAGGCTTGATGGGTTTCATCGTTCGACGTAAACGGAAATCGTGAACACAACAACTGGCGAATAATATTCTATCGCTTGTAGGACACGAACGATCCGTCTGCCATATGAGCTCACCAAAAAGTCCCGATCCACTTTTTCCTCGCCCATCGCGGCTCCTGCCAACGAGGACGAGGATACTGACCGCCTGAGTCCGGCCTGCCTACGCCATGCCGTCCCGCTGCCCAGCTGGACGGCAACTTCATGGCGATAACAATAACACCCCCCTCCCTCCAGCACGCCGCCAGCATGCGCACCATATAAAAATAAAATTATTTTCACCCTAAAGTTTTCAAAAAGCATGTCGTCTAGCGCGCGGTCTGCGACAAACTGAAGGGCTAAAAATTAAAATTTAAAGCACTTCCCGCCATAAATTTTCCCGCAGAGCAACCGTTACCCTAAACAACAGCGGCTTGATTGTCCCGGAACAGCGGGGCAGGCCAAAGTGACTAGCACATAGCGCAATGTAGTACCTGTCTGGAGAATTATCATGGCTGCAGTAATTAACACCAACATCGCTTCCCTGAACTCGCAACGCAATCTGTCGACCTCGCAATCGGCCTTGAGCACTTCGCTGCAACGCCTGTCCTCCGGCTTGCGCATCAACAGTGCCAAGGATGACGCTGCTGGTCTGGCGATTTCCGACCGTATGACGTCGCAAATCCGCGGCATGACCCAAGCTACCCGCAATGCAAACGACGGCGTCTCGCTGGCCCAAACGGCCGAGGGCGCACTGTCGAGCTCGGGCGACATCCTGCAACGTATCCGCGAACTGGCCGTGCAATCGTCGAACGCCACCAACTCGTCGAGCGACCGCCAGGCGCTGCAAACCGAGGTTGGCCAACTGAGCTCGGAACTGAACCGTATCGCCCAAACCACCTCGTTCAACGGCCAGGCGCTGCTGGACGGCACCATGGGTACGGCCAACTTCCAGGTCGGCGCAGATGCAAATCAGCTGATCTCGGCCAGCGGCGCGAACTTCCTGACCAACACCTACGGCAACAACCGCGTTGCGAACGATTCTTCTGTGGTCAAGGCCACCACCAATGCGGATGCCGCCACCAAGGATATCCAGATTTCCGGCGCACTCGGTTCGGCAACCTACAAAACCACTGCCGCCACGGAAACGGCCAAGGGCATCGCTGCCGGCGTGAACAAGCTGACATCAAGCACCGGCGTGACGGCAACGGCCTCCACCGAAGCCAACCTGGCGCTGGGTTCGAGCGAAGCGTATTCTATCCAGGTCGTCGGCGACAACGCTACCTCCCCGGTTACCGTCTCGTTCTCGGTTGGCGCAGGCCAATCGGCATCGGACTACGCTGCGGGTATCAATGCCTTCAACGCACAATCGGCAAAAACCGGCATCACGGCCGAATACGATTCGAAAAACGGCGGTATCAAGCTGAACCATGCCACCGGCGCGGACATCAGCCTGAAAAACACCGCTACGGCGGCCAATACGGTGTTCGCGGTGGGCAGCTACAAGCACTCGGACAACACCGTGGTAGCTGGCGTCACGCCAACGGCAGCTGCCGCTACGGCCGTCGTCAACGGCCACGTGACCTACGATTCGGACAGCAGCTTCGCCGTAACCGATGCTTCCGCATTCGCTACCGGCACGGGTGCCACCGGCGTATCGAAACTGAGCTCGGTCGCTGACATCGACGTCACCACGTTTGATGGCGCACAATCGGCACTGAAAGTTGCTGATGCAGCCCTGGCCCGCGTCAACGGCCAACGCGCCCAGTACGGCGCTTTGCAATCGCGCTTCTCGTCGGCGATTTCGAATCTGCAATCGACCACGGAAAACCTGTCCTCGTCGCGCAGCCGCATCGTCGATACCGACTTTGCTGCGGAAACGGCCAGCCTGACGCGCGGCCAGATCCTGCAACAAGCTGGTACCGCGATGTTGGCGCAAGCGAACTCGCTGCCAAACGGCGTTCTGAGCCTGCTGCGCGGCTAATCTTCGATTAGCCTCACGACATCGCTGGACTCAGGTTCCCCTGCCGGATTTTTTCGGCAGGGGAATTTTCACTAGGAGAACACCATGGCTATTGAGACGATAGGGGCAGCCTCTGCGTCCCGAATCGACAAGAGTTACACCCCGACAGATACTGCTCTCTCCCGCACGGCAACGACCAGCAGCATTGGCGTAGCAACTGCACAGGAAAATGCCCCGGAACCCAGCCGCGCGCAGCTGGACAAAGCAGTATCGGAACTAAACCAATCATCGCAAATCAAGACCCAGGGCCTGGAATTTGCCGTCGACGAAGATAGCCAGCGCACAGTGGTCAAAGTAATTGACCAGGAAACCAAGGAAGTCTTGCGGCAGATCCCCACTAAGGAAGCATTGGCGCTGGCCAAGGCCTTCGACTCGGCCAAAGGCTCCCTGATCAGCCAAAGTGCCTGAGGGATGAGTTTCTGCCCATATACGCCGCACAGTACCACCAACATCCACACGGCACCGGGGTTCGATAAGCTGCTTATCGGACCCCATATTTCATTGCAACAACGAAAATTTTTCATATACTTCCTGCCGCTTTCTTTCCCGAATTGAAAACAGCGCGGTAAATCCCCCTCTCAAGTCCTGATCGATTCTGCCGATAACAGCTTATATTAGTGTTTTCCTAGGAGCATGTAGTGGCCATCACACCAACCTTATCCTCTCCAGGCATCGGCAACAGCACGCTGGATGTGAATGCCATCATCGAGAAGCTGATGGCGGCGGAAGCTGTGCCACTGGGTAGCTACGACAAGAAAACCGCTTCGTACCAGGCAAAGCTGAGCGCGCTCGGCACCCTGAGCGGCACGATCAGCACCTTTCAGAATTCGCTTTCCTCCCTGAGCAAGACGGATAACTTCCGGGCCGTGTCCGCCACGCCGAGCGATCCATTGATCCTGACGGCAACGGCGGGAGCCAAGGCCGTCGCCGGCAGCTACAACATCAGCGTCAGTCAGATGGCGCAGGCGCAGACGCTGACCACGGGCGGCATGTCGAGCAAGCTGTCGAATATCGGCCTGGGTGCCAAGACGACCATTTCCTTCCAGCTAGGCTCGGTTGGCGGCGGTACCTTTGGTCTGGCTGGCACCAAACTCGGCGGCAATACCTTGCTCACCGGCATAAACAACGGTTCCCTGAGTATCAACGGCACCGCCATCCCCACCGATGCCACCACCAAGAGCGCGCGCGCACTGGCCGAGGCCATCAATGCCAAGAGCAGCACCACCGGCGTCACGGCCACGGCACAGCCCGTGTCGTCGGACGCGTCCATGTTCAGCGGCTTCGGCAATGTCAGCACGGGCGCTGGCAGCACCTATTCGCTCTCCGTCGGCGGCGTGGAGATCTTCGCCCAGGGTGAAAACACGGCCGCTGGCGCCGGCCTGACAGCTAGCAGCCTCGACACGACACTGGAAGGACCAAATGCCGTCTCGAACGCCTTGGCTGCGGCTAATATCACGATTACCGGCAAGGCTGCGGACGGTACCCTGAAATTCACGCGGGCCGACGGTTCGAATCTGAACATTGAAGAAGTCGTCACGGGCGATACCCGCGGCGGCATCGGGCTCGCGACCGGCGCCGTCAATGACGGTTCCAATGTCACCATCGCCGGTTCGGTCACGTTGGCGTCGAGCAACGCCAGCCCCATCATGATCGGCGGCAGCAACCCTGCCGCCGCAGGTTTGACAGCTGGCTCCGGCGGTGCTTACATGAATACCAACTTCACCCAGGACGGCAACCAGTCCACGGGGTCGGTGGTGATCGACTCAAGCAACAATACCCTGCAAGGCATTCGCGACGCCATCAACAACGCCGGACTGGGCGTAACGGCCAGCATCGTGTCGGACGGTACGGACAAGCCGTTCCATCTGGTGCTCGCGTCGACCAAGACAGGCGCCAGCTCGGCGATGAAAGTCACGCTAAGCGGCAGCGACGGTCAGCCAGCCGACAGTGCATTGGCATCCCTGCTGGCGTATGACCCTTCCGGCGTACAAAACCTGAAGCAGAACAGCGCTGCGCAAAATACCCAGCTCAGCGTTAATGGCATTTCCATCACCAGCAGCTCGAACAGCATCGACAGCGCTATCGAGGGCGTAACCATCAACGTGGCAAAAATCGGTTCGACCAATCTATCTGTATCAAAAGATATTTCTACCGTCAAGACCAGTATCAATACCTTCATCAAGGCATATAACGAGTTGAATACGGCGATGGCGAAACTGACATCGTACGATCCCGATACCAAGGCAGCTGGCTTGCTGCTGGGAGACTCCACGGCCCTGTCCATCCAGAGTCAGCTGCGCAAACAGATGGGTGCACCAATTACTGGTCTGACAGGCAACCTGAAAGCCCTTAGCCAAGTTGGTATTTCGTTTCAAAAAGATGGCAGCCTGAGCCTGGATACCACCAAGCTTGACAAGGCTATCGGCGAAAACTTTTCCGATGTGGCAGGTCTGTTCGCAGCCCTCGGCAAAACCACTGACAGCACGGTGTCCTTTACCAGTTCTACCTCAGCCACCAAGCCAGGCACCTACGCACTGAACGTGACGACCATGGCCAGCCAAGGGACGCTGAAAGGCAATACCGCCCTGCCCGCTAGCACCGTCATTGGCAGCGACACCGTATGGAACGTAACCCTGAATGACAGCACGCCGGCGGTGGCGAAAAATACGGCAAAGGTCATTATTCCTGCGGGCAGCTATACTCCCACCCAGCTGGCCAGCCTGATCCAATCGTCGATCAATGGCATCAAGGCTTTTTCCGATACAGGCTCCTCGGTGGCTGCCACAATCGATGGCACTGGCAAGCTCAGCGTTGCATCAGCCCGCTATGGTTCCGTCTCCAATATTGCCATTTCCAACGGTACGGGTACCCCCATCGACGGCCTGTTCGGTGGTGCCACGCCAACCGTCGGCACCGACGTGGCCGGCACTATCGGCGGGCAACCGGTGGTCGGTTCCGGCCAGAGCCTGACTGGTGCCGCAGGCTCGCCAGCGGAAGGCTTGAAAGTGGAAATTACCGGTGGCACCATCGGTGCACGCGGCAACATCAGTTTTTCCCAAGGCTACGCTTACCAGTTGAACAATCTGGCCACGTCCTTTCTTGGCACAGGCGGCATGATCACCAGCCGCAGCAAGGGCATCAACGATAGCATCACGCAGGTGGCGGAGCAACGCCAGCGTTTCTCGGACAAACTGAATGATATCGAGGCGCGCTACCGCGCCCAATATTCACGCCTGGACGTGACGCTGAGCAAATTGGCGACCACCCAAACCTACTTGACCCAGCAGCTGGCCGCCATCGCTGCCAACCGCTAAGCGCTACCATCAGGAGAATATATGTTTGGAACCCAACAACGCGGCGTCAATGCCTATGCCAAGGTCGGCCTGGAGACGGGCATCGTTTCGGCCTCGCCGCACAAGCTGATCGTGATGCTGTACGACGGCGCCCTGGTGGCCGTGCTCAGCGCGCAGATGCACATGAAATCGGGCAACGTGCCGGAAAAAGGCAAGTCCATCTCGAAAGCCATCCAGATCATCGACAATGGCTTGCGCGCCAGCCTGGACAAGGATGCGGGCGGCCAGATCGCCGAAGGCCTCGACGCCCTGTACGAATACATGAGCGCGCGCCTGCTGACGGCCAACCTGAAAAACGACATCAGCCTGTTGGAAGAAGTGCAGCGCCTGCTGACCGACCTGCGCGAAACCTGGAACGCCATCGGCGCCACGCCGGCCGCCATTCCCGGCGCCGATTTGAAACGTATGCCCAGCCTTGCGAGCGCCTGACCCATGATGACCAATCAAGAAGTCCTGACCACCTACGAAGCCATGCAGACCCTGACGGGCAGGATGGTGACCGCTGCCAGCAACGCCGACTGGGACGAGCTCGAAGCGCTGGAACAGCAAGTGAGCGCGCATGTGGCCGCGCTGAAGGCGAATGAAGAAAAAGTCGTGCTGGAAAGCGCCGGCCGCCAGCGCAAGGTCGCCCTGATCAAGCAGATCCTGGAAGATGACCGCAAGATCCGCGACATCACCATGCCGTGGATGGCGCAATTGTCCAAGCTGATCAACAACACCGGCACCGAGCGGCGCCTGGCCAACGCCTACGGCGTCTAAACGCCCACGGGGCAAGGTCAGCTATCATGTTGCCGAAGATGGATGCGATCGGCATGACGCCCTTGACCCCGGTCAAGGTCACCCGGGCGGCCGATGCCGTCGCCGACCCGCGCCAGGCCGAGTTCCAGCGCTCGCTGCAGGGACTCATCGGCAAATCCATGCAGGGACAAGTACTGGCCCGCATGGGCGATGGCAGCTTCCTCGTGCGCGTGGCCGGTACGCCGGCCCGCATGCAGTTGCCCGCCGGCGCTCAGCCCGGCATGGAAATCCCGCTGACCTTGATCGGCATCAATCCCCGCCCCTCTTTTCAAATCGGCAATAACCGCGACCAGCCCGCCAGCGCCCTGCTGACATATGCGGACGCGGAAGCCGAGCCCGACGCGGCAGAAACGCGCGGGCCCCAGGCCGGTGCCGCCCAGGCTGGCACGCGTGCCAGCAGCACGGCCGCCACCCTGCTCAGCCGTGCACCGCTGACACCGGCCAATCTGCTGCCCGCGCTGGCAGGCGACACACCCGCGCCCGAGCTGAGCACCACCGCGCGTGCCATCAGCACTGTACTGAGCCAGGCGGAAAGCGTGCCCGGCGCGCCCCTGTCGCTGGTCGGCAAGACGCCGCTGATGGCCACGCCGGGCGCCGCCCCGGCCCAAGTGGCCCAGAAACTGCAGGATGCGGTCGGCAGCAGCGGCCTGTTCTATGAATCGCATGTGGCAGAATGGGCCGAAGGCAAGCGGCCGCTGGCCTCGCTGCTGCTGGAACCGCAAATGCAGAAGGCGGCACAGGGCGACATGGCCAGAACGGGCACCGACCTGGCTTCGGCGCAACTGATCAATTTGCAGCTGCATACGCACGAACAGGCGCGCGTGCAGTGGCAGGGCGAAGCCTGGCCCGGGCAGAAGATGCAGTGGGATATCAGCCGCGATGCGCCGGAAGGACAGCAGCACGAAGGACGCGATGGCGACGAGGAAGCGACGGCCTGGCGCAGCAATGTGCGCTTCCAGTTCCCCCTGCTGGGCGACCTGGCCGCGCACGTGGTCCTGCAGGGCGGCAGAGTGGCGATCCAGTTGCAAGCGGGCAGCGAAGGCAGCGCCGACACCTTGCGCCAGCATGCGGCGCGGCTCGAAGCGTCGCTGGACGCGGCTGGCTGGCCATTATCGTCGTTGACGATCGCCGGCAAGCCGGAGGCGGCTGGAGAAGACGATGCTTGACGACACCAGACGCAAGGTGCCGCAGACGGCCGTCGCGCTGGCCTACCAGAGCGGCACGCCGGCGCCCAAGGTGGTGGCCAAGGGCAGCGGCCTGATCGCGGACCAGATCATCAGCACGGCGCGCGAACACGGCGTGTTCGTGCATGAATCGAAGGAATTGGTGGCGCTGCTGATGGATGTCGACCTGGACCGCCAGATTCCGCCCGGCCTGTATCGGGCGATTGCGGAACTGCTGGCCTGGTTATATCATATTGAATCTGCGAATGGCGGGCCGATTCCGCCGCCGCCCGACACCAGCGTCAACCTCACCGATACATAGACAGGCATCAATGCAAGCACATATTATGGATTCCGGCCTCGAAAACTGGCATGATTTTGAAGTGGAATCGCGGCGGGAAATCATTGCCTTGCTGCGCAGCATCAGCGAAAAGAACCAGCTGATCCGCATGCTGATCCACGGTGAATCCGATGTGTGCGTCACGTCCATCCTGGAAGTCGATGCCGACCGCAACACCGTCATCCTCGACCGTTCCGTGAATGCCGACCAGAACCGGCGCATGCTGGCCGCCAAGGGCATTTCGTTTGAAACTTCGCTCGACAAGATCCGCATCCTGTTTGCCAGCGCCCTGGTGGAAGAGTGCAATTACGGCGGCACGCCCGCCTTGAAAATTGCCATACCAGAAACACTGATCCGATTGCAGCGGCGCGAGTATTACCGCATGACTACGCCCGTGAGCAATCCCGTGCGCGTTTCGATTCCCCTGCCGCCCTCGCTCGGTGGCGCCGACACCGTGTTTCCGCTGGCCGACATCAGCTGCGGCGGCATCGCCATCCTCGACAATAAACTGATGCTGGGCGAGACGATCGGCAGGGACTATCCCGGTTGCCGCATCGACTTGCCCGACGTCGGCATCGTCACCGCGACTTTGCAAATTCGCAATTCGCTGGACATGACCCTGCTGAACAACAAACTGAACCGCCGCCTCGGCTGCCAGTTCGTCGACCTGCCGCGCAGCATGCTCGCGCACGTGCAGCGCTATATCACGCGGCTCGAACGTGAGAGAAATGCTCGCATGGCTGGGTTGGGCTAAGCGTCAGTTGACCCAAAACGCAAGGGCCGGGGTCGGACCCGGCGGGTTCGACCCCAGTCTTCGTTTTGGGTTCTCAACAGTTAAACCTGCATATTCATGATCTCATGATACGCAGCAACTAATTTATTCCTTACCTGCACCGTCGCCTGGAATTCGATGCTCGACTTTTGCATCGCTACCATCACGTCCGACAGGCTGACCTTTTCATCGCCCATGGTAAAGCGCTGGCCCAGCGCCGACGAAACCTTTTGCGCGCCGCTCACGGAGTCCAGCGCGCTCTTGAAGGCATCGGCAAAATTCACCTTCGCCGCCGGCATCTCGGTCTGGATCGCCGGTATTTTCGCCTCCGGCCGCGTGGCCGCCGACTTCAGTTGCGCGATCATCGCCTCGATCCTGCTGCTATCGATACCGCCTGTTTTCACTTTGCCTCCCGATTCTGGTCTATTCTTGCCTGTTGCACCCAGAGAACAAAACCCTGGCTTGCAAGGCAACGACGGGTACAATAACTTCCGTCACATGTTGCCAGGGTTCCACAATACCAGCGCCAACGCCAGCCGCTCGGCCGAGCAGGCGGCAAAAGCGCCTTCTATTTGGACGATTGAAGCGCGTGACAGTGGCGGATAATTCTGCATATCGCCCCCTCCTCCAGTGGAAGCGGCCCCCACTCATTAGCAAACATACGCGCCCCGGAAGGCAATCATGGCTGTAGCCGAAGAAATCGATGTGAACCGCATACCGCCGGAACCGGCGCCTGCCCGCTCGCCCGTGGAGTCCGTGCAAGCGTTCGCCAAGACGCCGATGGGCAAGAATTTCCTGCGCGGCCTGGGCGTGGCGGCACTGATCGCCATCGGCGTGGCCCTGTACATGTGGAACCAGCCGCCTGAATACAAAGTCCTGTTCTCGAACTACACGGACCGCGACGGCGGCGCCATCACCGCTTCGCTGGACCAGCTGGGCATCAAGCACAAGTTTTCCGAAGGCGGCGGCGCCATTCTCGTGCCATCCGAGCAAGTCCACGACGCGCGCCTGAAACTGGCCGCGCAAGGCTTGCCGAAAGGCGGCAACGTGGGCTTCGAGCTGATGGAAAACCAGAAGCTGGGTGTCTCGCAATTCCTGGAACAGGTCAATTTCCAGCGCGCACTGGAAGGCGAACTGGCGAAATCGATCGAATCCGTCTCCGCCGTCGATACGGCGCGTGTCCACCTGGCCCTGCCCAAACCGTCCGTCTTCGTGCGCGAACAGCAAAAACCGACGGCTTCCGTACTGCTGAACCTGCATCCGGGCCGCGGCCTCGATCAGTTGCAGGTGAGCGCCATCGTCCACCTGGTGGCGTCGAGCGTGCCGGAATTGCTGCCGATCAATGTCACCGTGGTCGACCAGGCCGGCACCTTGCTGTCGAACCAGGAAAAGGACAAGGACCGCGCCAACGGCATCAAGAGCCTGGACCCGAACCAGCTGAAGTACGTGCAGCAATTGCAGCAAAGCGTGATCAAGCAGGTCGAATCGATCTTGCTGCCCATCGTCGGCGAAGGCAACGTGCGCGCCGAAGCGACGGCCGACGTCGATTTCTCGCAAAGCGAGCAGGCAGCCGAAACCTACAAGCCGAATTCGCCGCCGGAAGCGTCCACCATCCGCAGCCAGCAAACGAGCGAATCGACGGGCGCCGGCAATGCCAACCCATCCGGCGTGCCGGGCGCGCTGTCGAACCAGCCGCCTGGCGTAGCGACGGCGCCATTGACGGCCGAGGCGCCGGGCGCCCCGGGCGGCGCACCGACGGCACCGACACAAAAAGAATCGACGACGAATTATGAAGTCGACAAGACCGTGCGCTACGAACAGAAATCGATGGGCGGCCTGCGCCGCCTGTCGGTAGCCGTCGTCGTCAACTATCGCCGTACTTTCGACAAGGATGGCAAGGTCACGGTCAAGCCGATTTCCCCTGCCGAAATGGTCCAGATCAATAATCTGGTCAAGGAAGCGATGGGCTACAACAAGGAACGCGGCGACAGCTTCAGCGTGGCCAACTCGCCGTTCGACGGCATCGACCGTGCGCCGGAAGGCAAGCTCGAGTGGTGGCGCGACCCGGCCAACTTGCCGCTGGCCAAGGAATTGGCGAAATTCCTCATCACGGCCCTGATCCTGCTGTATATCTTCATCAAGATCGTGCGCCCGATGCTGCGCCCCGTGATGCGCAAGATCGACGATTTCGGCGCCCCGCCGCCCGTCATCGAGCCGGAGCTGGCGAAAACGGACGAAGAAAACGAAGTCCTGCTCAGCGAGGCGGAACTGGAAGAGCTGGAAGAAGATACGGCCCGCGGTTATCGCGAAAACCTGGCGATGGCCAGGAAACTGGCCCAGGAAGACCCACGCGTGGTGGCCAACGTAATCAAAGCATGGATAGGCAATAATGACTGAGACAACGGGACTGCAAAAAGCATCGATCCTGATGCTGGCACTGGGCGAGAGCGAAGCGGCCGAGGTCATGAAATTCCTCGGCCCGCGCGAAGTGCTGAAACTGGGCGCCGCCATGGCCACCATGAAGGGCATCGCGCACGAGCAGGTGGTCGAGGTGCTCGGCGACTTCCGCGCGCAGACGGAACTCAATTCCACCGTCGGCCTCGATTCGGACGAATATATCCGCCAGGTACTGACCAAGGCGCTGGGCGACGACAAGGCGTCCGTGCTGCTGTCGCGCATCCTGGGGGGCAAGGATGCGTCCGGCATCGAATCGCTGAAATGGATGGATTCGCAATCCGTGTCCGAACTGATCCGCAACGAGCACCCGCAGATCATCGCCACCATCCTCGTCCACCTGGAACGCGACCAGGCTTGCGAAATCCTCGGCCACTTCACGGACCGCCTGCGCAACGACGTGGTCTTGCGCATCGCCACCCTGGACGGCGTGCAGCCGGCCGCCTTGCGCGAACTCAACGACGTGCTGACGAAACTGCTGTCGGGTAACGAAAACATCAAGAAATCGTCGCTGGGCGGCGTGCGCGCGGCAGCCGAGATCCTGAACTTCATGAGCGGCGAGCAGGAAGGCTCCGTCATGGACAATATCAAGAACTACGACAACGACATGGCGCAAAAGATCATGGACGAAATGTTCGTGTTCGACAACGTGATCGACATCGACGACCGCGGCATCCAGTTGCTGCTGCGCGAAGTGCAGTCGGAAATGCTGATCATCGCCCTGAAAGGCGCCTCGCAAGAGCTGCGCGACAAGATCTTCAAGAACATGTCGCAGCGCGCCGGCGAGATGATGCGTGAAGACCTCGAGTCGAAAGGCCCCGTGCGCCTGTCGGAAGTGGAATCGCAGCAGAAACAGATCCTGCAGATCGTGCGCCGCCTGGCGGACGAAGGGCAGATTGTCTTAGGTGGAAAAGGCGAGGATTCGTTTGTCTAATTTGATTCCCAAAGAGCAGCAAACCGCCTACCAGCGCTGGGAAATGACCTCGTTTGGCGACGAGCGTCCCAGCGTGGTGGCGGCGCGCAAGCTGCTGGAACCGGATCCGGAGCCCGAGCTCGACCCGTTTGCCGAACTGCACGAGGAAGAGCTGGCCCCGCCGCTCGAATACCCGACGCAGGAAGAGCTCGACGCCATCCGCGAGGAAGCGCGCGCCACGGCCTTCGAAGAGGGCCGCGCTGCCGGTTATGCGGAAGGCCACGCGGCCGGGCATGCCGACGGCCATGCCGAATCGTATGCGCAAGGCAAGGCGGCGTCTAGCGTGGAACTGGCGCATCTGCAAACCATCGCCGTCGACTTCGGCACGGCCGTGCACCAGGCAGACGAACTGATCGCCAACGACGTGATGGAACTGGCGCTGCAGCTGGCCAAGGGCATGCTGAAAACTGCCCTGCCCGTGCGCCCCGAGCTGATGTTGCCGATCGTGCGCGAAGCCATCGAATACTTGCCAGTGCTACAACAACCGGCCTTGCTGATGCTCAACCCGGAAGACGCGCAAGTGGTGCGCGACGGCATCGGCGATGAGCTCGACAAAGGCGGCTGGCGTGTCATCGAAGACCCCAGCGTGGAACGCGGCGGTTGCAAGATCGACACGGCCAGCAACCAGATCGACGCGCAGGCGTCTACCCGCTGGCACCGCCTGACGCATGCGCTGGGCAAAGACCTGGACTGGCTGGCGCCGTGAGCGAGCCCGTCAAAGGCCCCACTGCCCATGCGGCGCGCTGGCGCGCCTACCTGAGCGACTGTTCGGCCGTCGTCGGTTTTGTCGAGCCGATGCAAATTTCAGGCAGGGTCACGCGCGTGGCCGGCCTGGTGATGGAAGCCGTGGGCTTGCGCCTGGCCGTCGGCGCCGCCTGCACCGTGCCGCTGCCGAATGGCGGCCGGGTCGAGGCGGAAGTCGTCGGTTTCGAAGGCGACCGCCTGTTTTTGATGCCACAAAGCGACGTCGAGGGCATCGTGCCCGGCACGCGCGTATTTTCCGTCGAACCGGCCATCCCCCGCCCCGGCAGCGTGGCGCATCCGCGGCGCCGCCCCAGCGACCGCGCGCGCCACTTGCCCGTCGGTCCGCAACTGCTGGGCCGGGTGCTCGATGGCGCGGGACGCCCGCTCGACCAGCTCGGCCCCCTGCACACGGTTGACAGCGCCCCCATCAATGTACGCCCCGCCAATCCCCTGGGCCGCGCGCCCATCGTCGATACCTTGGACGTGGGCGTGCGCTCGATCAACGCCATGCTGACCGTGGGCCGTGGCCAGCGCATGGGCCTGTTCGCCGGTTCCGGCGTCGGTAAAAGCGTGCTGCTGGGCATGATGGCCCGTTACACGGAGGCGGACGTGATCGTCGTGGGCCTGATCGGCGAACGGGGACGCGAGGTGAAGGAATTCATCGAACAGATTCTCGGTGCCGAAGGTCTGGCCCGCTCCGTCGTCGTGGCAGCGCCGGCCGACACGCCGCCGCTGATGCGCCTGCAAGGGGCCGCGTATGCGACGGCCATTGCCGAACATTTCCGCGACCAGGGGCAAAACGTGCTGTTGATCATGGATTCACTGACCCGCTACGCCATGGCGCAGCGAGAAATCGCCCTGGCCATCGGCGAGCCGCCCGCCACCAAGGGCTATCCGCCGTCCGTCTTCGCCAAGCTGCCCGTGCTGGTGGAGCGGGCCGGCAATGGCGAGGAAGGCGGCGGCTCGATCACGGCCTTCTACACCGTGCTGACCGAGGGCGACGACCAGCAGGACCCGATCGCCGACTCGGCGCGCGCCATCCTGGACGGGCATATCGTGCTGAACCGCCGCCTGGCCGAAGCGGGCCATTATCCGGCCATCGACATCGAGCAATCGATTTCGCGCGCCGCCCACTCGATCACCACGCACGAGCACCAGCAGCAGGCACGCAAGCTGAAACAGCTGTATTCGCGCTATGAGCGTAGCCGCGACCTGATCAGCGTGGGCGCCTACAGCGCCGGCACCGACCCCGTGCTGGACCAGGCCATCGCCCTGCATGAAAAGATTGAAGCGTTTTTGCAACAGCAAATCACGGAGCGGGTCAGCATGGACGAGAGCTTGGCGCAACTTACCGCTCTATTCGACTGATTAGGACTTGCATAGCGGGAATATAATCAGCCATGGCTTCTCCTTCCCAACTTGCAACCCTGATCGACCTCGCCCAGCGCGAAACGGACGATTGCGCCAAGCGCCTGGGCGCGGCTCTGAAAGCGCTCGATGATTGCCGCCAGAAGCTCGACATGCTGTCCGGCTACCGCGACGACTATGCCCAGCGCTTCGAGGCGAGCATGAGCAACGGGATCACGCCGATGGCTTACCGCAATTTCCAGGCTTTCATGGCCAAGCTCGACAGCGCGATCATGGGCCAGCAGCAAGTGGTCGAGCATGCGCAAGCGCGCAGCGACAATGAAAAGATGCGCTGGCAGCTGGCCGAACGCAAGCGCATGTCGTACACGACCCTGAACAACCGGGCGCAGGAACAGGCGCTGAAGCTGGAAAACAAGCGCGACCAGAAAGCAATGGATGAGCACGCGGCGCGACAAGCCTATTACAAACGCTAAGCAACACTGAGGCAGCATCATGCAAACCCAGCCAACCCCGATTTCCCAGATTATCTCGCCGAACGCCACGCCGGGCGCAGCCAACCGCAGCCAGCCGACCACCAGCGGTGCGGCGGGCGACTTCCAGCGCACCCTGAACCGCCAGATCGAGCAACGCCAGGCCAGCCGCAATATGGCGCAAACGCAGGCAGCAGCGCCGGCGGCGGCGCGCCCCGCCAGCCCGGCGGCCACGCCAGCGCCGGCGACGCCGGCACCCGCCAGTGAAGCCAAGCCGGCGCAAGCGGGCACCGACCAGGTGGCCAGCAGCGAACAGCCGTCCGCGCCAGCGGCCGAGGCGGCCACACAAGCCAGCGGCGATGGTTCCAGCGCCACGGCCGAGGCCAATGTCCCTGCCATCCCCGACGCGACAGTCACGCCACCAGCCGATCCAGCCGCCGAGATGCTGGCCCTCGTGGGCAGCATCCAGCTGGCCATCCAGGCGCCAGCGGCCAAGGCCGTGCCGGAACTGCCCGTGCGCGCCAGCGTCAAGGCCGATGGCAAGGGCCTGGCAACGGGGCCGTTGCCGGCAGCCGGCCAGGGTAGCGGCAAGGCCGCCGCCACCGTCATCGCGCAAGCGGACGGCGGCGACTTTGCCGACAGCCTGGGCCAGGCCCAGGGCAAGGCGGCCGCCACACCAGGCACCAGTGTGCCGGCAGGCAAGGCCGAGCCGGGCAAGCTGGCCATCGACGCGCAACTGGCAGCGACCGCCAAGGCGGGCGCTGCCATGGCCGAACCGATCCTCAAGGAAACGCCAGCCGACCTGAGCCGCCTGGCGGCCCAGTTGCAGCCGGGCGCGCTGCAGCAGGCGGCCGCCGCCGTGGCCGTGCCGGCCGACAAGCTGACGGGCCGGGTCGGCTCGCCGGCCTGGGACCAGCAACTGGGGCAGAAAGTCGTGTGGATGGCGGCCGGCGGCGACCAGAGCGCCACCCTGACCCTGAATCCGCCCGACCTGGGACCCGTGCAAGTGGTCTTGACGGTCACCAATGACCAGGCCGACGCCGCCTTCATGTCGGCCCAGCCGGAAGTACGCCAGGCGCTGGAAGCGGCCATGCCGCGCTTGCGCGAAATGATGAGCGAAGCGGGCATCGCCTTCGGCAGCGCCACGGTCTCGGCCGGCACGCCGGAACAGCAAAACAATGGCGAACGCGCCGCCTCGGGCGAACGCCGTGGCAATGGCCAGGGCGGCGGCGCCTCCGGTGGCGAGATCGCCATCGCGCCGGCGACGGCCGGACGCAGCCGGGCCAGCCTGAGTGCCGTGGATACCTTTGCCTGAGGACAATTCGTCGTCCGCAGGCCACAGGCGCGCCCCACGGCATAACTTTTCGTATAAAAACAGCGAGTTGAGGGCGCTTCCGCCCTCTTTTCACTGCATCCTCCTGCGCAGAATTTGCCGATAATGACATAATGGCGTCGTGATCCACTTCCATGCACCCGAGTACCATTGAAAGCAAATCCAAAAATGAAAGCAGATCCGAAAGCAGATGCAGGCCTGGCTCCCGCCGGCGCCTCGAAAAAGAAGCTTCTGATCATAGTGCTGGCCTCGGTGCTGGTGGCCGGCGGCATCGGTGGCGGTGCCGCCTGGTACTTCTTGCATGGCAAGGCCGATAAAGAAGAATCGGCGCCGAGCAAGAAAAAGCATGCCGCGTCCAAGGCAGGTCCACCCGTTTTCGTGCCCGTCGATGCGTTCACCGTCAACTTGCAGCCGGAAAATGGCGAGCAATATCTGCAGATCGCGTTTACCCTGCAGGTGAGCAGTCCGGAAGAAATGGACTCGATCAAGCTGAACATGCCAAAAGTGCGCAGCCGCCTGCTGTTGCTGCTGTCCGGCAAGAAGGCGTCCGAACTCAATACCGTGGAAGGCAAGCAGCAGCTGGCGGCCGAAATCATCAATCAGGTGAACCAGCCGTTCGAGGACAAAGGGCCGGAGCAGGACGTGACGGACGTATTATTTACCGCATTCATCATTCAATAAGCAGCCATGGCCGATAATTTCCTCTCCCAGGAAGAAGTCGATGCCCTTCTGAAGGGCGTCAACGGAGACCAGGACGACGCGCAGGCGCCGGAAGACGTCACGGGAGTTCGTACCTACAACCTGGCAACCCAGGAGCGCATCGTGCGCGGCCGGATGCCGACGTTGGAAATTATCAACGAGCGTTTCGCCCGGCTGCTGCGCGTGGGCCTGTTCAACTTCCTGCGCCGCAGCGCCGAAGTGTCGGTCGGTTCCGTGCGCGTCTCGAAATACAGCGAGTTCATCCGTAATCTGGTGGTGCCGACCAATCTGAACCTGGTGCACATGAAGCCGCTGCGCGGCACGGCCCTGATGGTCTTCGATCCGGGCCTCGTCTTCCTGCTGGTCGACAATCTGTTCGGCGGCGACGGACGCTTCCATACGCGCGTCGAAGGACGCGACTTTACGCAGACGGAGCAGCGCATCATCCTGCGCATCCTCGATATCGTCTTCGAGGCGTACACCAAGTCGTGGGAGCCGGTCTTCCCCGTCGAGTTCGAATATATCCGCTCGGAAATGAACACGCAGTTCGCCAACATCGCCACGCCGAACGAGGTGGTGGTGGCTTCCACGTTTACGGTGGAACTGGGCTCCGTTTCCGGACAAATCCACTTCTGCATGCCGTATTCGATGATCGAGCCGATCCGCGATTCGCTGACCTCGAGCCTGCAGGGCGAGGCGCTGGAAGTGGACAAGCGCTGGATCCGCCTGATGACGCAGCAGATCCAGATCGCCGAAGTCGAACTGGTGGCCTCGCTGGGCACGGCGCGCGTGTCGTTCGATGAAATCCTGAACATGAAGGTGGGCGACATCATCCCGCTGAATATTCCCGAACTGATCGCCGCCACCGTCGATGGCGTGCCCGTGATGGATTGCACGTACGGCGTGTTAAACGGACAATATGCATTGAAGGTGGAGAAACTCCTCGCCAATGCCGATAACATGAACAACCACTAAACACCTGACCAAACCTACTGCGCGTCGCGCTTTGCGGCCTGCGATGCTCACCGTGCTCCAGCACGGTTGCGCTTCTTAGCCACAAATCACTGCCGCTCGCTACGGTTTTGCCAGGCGTTACAATTAATATATACACTGGCCGCTTGGCGGCCAACTCTGTACAACAGGAGAAACACATGTCTGACAACCAAGACGACCAAAGCGCGGAAGACGATTGGGGCGCGGCCATTGCCGAGCAGGCCAAGGCGGAAGCCGAAGCGCTGCAAAACCAGGCCGCCAATACCGCCAGCGCGGCCAGCGCCGCCGTGTTCAAGGACTTTTCCAAGCAGGCATCGAAGTCGGAAACGCACAACGATATCGATTTCATCCTCGATATCCCCGTGCAGCTGACGGTCGAACTGGGCCGTACCAAGATCGCCATCAAGAACCTGCTGCAACTGGCGCAGGGTTCCGTTGTCGAGCTTGACGGCCTGGCCGGCGAACCGATGGACGTGCTGGTGAACGGCTGCCTGATCGCCCAGGGCGAAGTGGTGGTGGTCAATGACAAGTTCGGCATCCGCCTGACCGACATCATCACGCCTTCCGAACGCATCCGAAAATTGAATAAATGAAGCCTGGCCTGTTGATTTCCACTGTGCTGCCGCTGATGGCGGCATGCAGCATTGCGCTGGCTGAAGCGCCAGCCGCATCCTCGCCGGCGGCCAGCGCCGCCAGCGCTTCCGCCGCCGTGGCAAGCGAGACGCCGCCTGCCGCGGCAACGGCGCCAGCAGTTTCTCCGGCAACCTCGCCGGCCACCGCCCTGCCCGCCATGCCGCCCGGCGCACCGGCAACGATGGCGCCGGCAAGCTCGGCCGGCAGCTTGCTGCAAACCATCCTCGCGCTGATGTTCGTGCTGGCCCTCTTGATCGGCCTGGCCTGGTTCATGAAACGCTATGGCCCCAAGGTCATGGGTGGCAACAACAAGATGCGCGTCGTCAGCTCGCTCAATCTGGGCGGACGCGAACGCATCGTCCTCGTCGAAGTGGCCGACCAGTGGATCGTCGTCGGCGCCTCACCCGGCAGGATCAATGCGCTGGCCACCATGCCACGCCAGGAAGGCGATCTGCCGCAACTGGCCACGGCGCAAAACGGCCCCGCGGCCGCCAATTTTTCCGAGTGGCTGAAACAGACCATCGAAAAACGCAATGGGAAATAAGCAGCAGATGGCGTGGTCCACCTTGAAGACTCCCCTGACCTGGCTGCTGGCGGCCGTTGCCCTGGCCTTGCCGCTGTGGGCGATGGCACAACCTGGCATCCCGGCCTTCAACAGCACGCCGGCGCCGGGCGGCGGCCAGAATTATTCGCTGCCGGTGCAGACGCTCATCCTGATGACGTCGCTCACCTTTTTGCCGGCGGCCCTCTTGATGATGACCTGCTTTACGCGCATCATCATCGTGCTGTCCCTGCTGCGCCAGGCCATCGGCACGCAATCGGCGCCGCCGAACCAGGTACTGGTGGGTCTGGCCCTGTTTTTGACCCTGTTCGTCATGGGGCCCGTGTTCGACAAGATCTATACGGATGCCTACCAGCCCTACCAGGAAAACAAGATCACCATGCAGCAGGCACTGGACAAGGGCGTCGATCCCCTGAAAACCTTCATGCTCAAGCAGACGCGCCAGGCCGACCTGGCCCTGTTCGCCAAGATGTCGCGCTCGGCGGCCCTGCAAGGTCCGGAAGACGTGCCGCTGCGCATCCTCGTGCCCGCCTTCGTCACCAGCGAACTGAAGACGGCGTTCCAGATCGGCTTTGCCATCTTCATCCCGTTTTTGATCATCGACATGGTGGTCGCCAGCGTGCTGATGTCGATGGGTATGATGATGATGTCGCCGGCGACGATCTCGCTGCCGTTCAAGCTGATGCTGTTCGTGCTCGTCGATGGCTGGCAGTTACTGCTGGGCTCGTTGTCTCAGAGTTTTTACTAGGGGAAATACAATGACACCCGAAAGCGTCATGACCCTGGGCCGCCATGCGATGGAAATCACGCTGATGGTGGCCGCGCCCATGCTGCTCGTCGCCCTCATCATCGGCCTGATCGTGAGTATCTTCCAGGCGGCCACGCAGATCAACGAGGCGACCCTGTCCTTCATCCCCAAGCTGGTCGGCATCTTTGTTGCCATCGTCGTGGCCGGTCCGTGGATGCTGTCCGTCATGCTCGACTACATGCGCCAGGTGTTTACGGGCATCCCGAACCTGGTGGGTTAGTGCAGCCACTGTTGCCATGCTGACCCTGTCCAGCATCGAACTCAATACGTGGATCGCAGCATTGCTGTGGCCGCTTAGCCGCATCCTCGGCCTGATCGCGGCCGCGCCCCTGTTCGGCAACGCGGCCCTGCCGGCCAGCGTCAAGGTGACCCTGGGCGCGCTGCTGGCCATGATCATCGCCCCCACCGTGCCGGCCTTGCCGGCCGTAAACCCGATGTCCCTGCCCGGCTTGCTGATCCTCACGCAAGAGATGCTGGTGGGGCTGGCCATGGGCTTTTCCATCCGCATCGTGTTTTCCGCCATCGAAATGGCCGGCGAACTCAGCAGTCTCACCATGGGCCTGGGCTTCGCCTCGTTCTTCGATCCGCAAACCAAGGGCAGGTCGTCCGCCATCAGCCAGTTCCTCGTGATGCTGGCCACCTTGATGTTTTTGACCGTCAACGGCCACCTGGTCTTGCTGGCGGCGCTGGCGGAAAGCTTTGTCAGCCTGCCCATTTCGGCTAGCCCCATCAGCGGCGGCGGTTTCCAGCAATTGGCGGCCTGGGGCGGGGAAATCTTCCGTTCTGGCCTGCAAATTTCGCTGCCGATCATCGCCGCCCTGCTGCTGACCAACGTGGCACTGGGCATCTTGACGCGCGCTGCGCCGCAGCTGAACATTTTCGGTATCGGCTTCCCCGTCACCCTGGGCGTGGGCTTGCTGGTGATCGGCATGGTCCTGCCCTACCTGGCCACGCCCTTCCAGAACATGTTCCTGCGCGGCATAGAAACGGCGCGTTTGCTGCCGCGCGGCTTTGCCACGCGCGACCGGCCACCGCCGCCCGCGCCGCCGAATCCCTTGCGCCCCGCGCCACCGGCGCCGCTGCCTGCCGCGCGCTGACCAGGGCTATCAGCCCAGCGCGTGGCGCAGCAGCAGCGCCGACAGCACGAACATGGTCACGCCGATCAAGCCATCGAGCACTTGCCAGGCCCGGGGCCGCGCAAACCACGGCGCCAGCCAGCGCGCGCCATAGCCGAGCGAGGCAAACCACAGCAGGCTGGCCGCGCTGGCGCCAACGATAAACCAGCCGCGCATTACGCCCGGCTGCTGAGCGCCGATGCTCCCCACCAGCAATACCGTATCCAGATAGACATGGGGATTGAGCAAGGTAAATGCCGCCGCCTGCGCCAGGATGGCAGCCAGGCCGAGGCCGGCACCGCCCTCGGCGGCGCGCAGCTGCTGGGGCCGGCGCGCACGCCGCAGCGCTTGCCAACCGTAGACGGCCAGAAAAATGGCGCCGCCCAGCGCCAGCGCGCTGGCCAGCATGGGGCGCTGCCCCAGCGCCCGGGACATGCCCAGGACGCCGGCGGCAATCAGCGCCGCGTCTGCCAGCGCGCAAAACAGCACGATGGCGCCCACGTGTTCGCGGCGCAAGCCTTGCCGCAAGACAAAGGCATTTTGCGAGCCAATGGCAACGATGAGTCCCAGGCCCAGGGTCAAGCCCTGGAGAAAGACGGAGAAAACGAGTGGTGTGGTGGCGGTCGAGAGTGTCATGCGGCGATCTTGCCAGCCGAACGAAATGAAGGCAAACTACCTTTTCTACAGCAAGTTAAGGAAAACTTCATTCATGCTCGATTATGCCGCCCTCGCCGCGCTGGCTTCCGTCATCCGCGAAGGCAGTTTCGAGCGCGCAGCGCGCGCCTTGCACGTGACGCCATCGGCCATTTCGCAGCGCATCCGCCTGCTGGAAGAGCGCGTCGGCTGCGCGCTGGTGATACGCGACCAGCCCTGCCGCGCCACGGAAACGGGCCGGCGCCTGTGCCAGCATGTGGACCAGGTGCAATTGCTGGAACAGGATTTGCAGGGCACCTTGCCGGCGCTGGCAGCGCAGGGCATGTCGCGCGCCAGCGTGCCCATCGCCGTGAATGCCGACAGCCTGGCCACCTGGCTGGCGCCCGCCATCGCCGCCTTCGCGGCCGCGCACCCGGTGCTGCTGCAGGTGGCCGTCGACGACCAGGACCATACGGCCGAATGGCTGCGCAGCGGCGCCGTGCTGGCGGCCGTCAGCGCCACGGCCCGGCCCGCTTCAGGCTGCAACAGCCGCCCGCTGGGCGCCATGCGCTACCTGGCGGCCGCCAGTCCCGCCTTCCTGCAGCGGCATTTTGCCCACGGCGTCGGTGCCGCCAGCCTGGCACTGGCGCCCAGCCTCGTCTTCAATGCCAAGGACGAGCTGCAGGCGCGCTGGGTGCGCCGCCTGTGCCACCGGCATGTGGAATTGCCGCGCCACACCCTGCCCTCGTCGCATGCTTTCGTTACGGCAGCGCTGGCCGGCATGGGCTGGAGCTTGCATCCGCAAGCGCTGATCCAGTCCCATCTCGACAATGGCAGCCTGGTCGAACTGCTGCCCGCTACACCTCTCGATGTGTCCCTGCACTGGCATACGGCGCGCGCCGCCTCGAGCCTGCTCGATGGCTTGAGCGCAGCCATCCTGGCCGCCGCCCGCACGGGCCTGCTGCCGCCCTGACAGCTGGCGTCAGTGCTGGTCGCTGCGGAATGCGAAGCGCCAGCGCCGCACGTCGACGTTCAAGCGCAACTGGTGATATTTGACCAGGTAGCGCACGCCGACGAGGGCCGCCGCCAGACCGGACAAAGCGCCGATGCCGAGCGCCCAGCGCGGGCCGAAGGTGTCGGCCACCCAGCCCACGATGGGTGCGCCCAGCGGCGTGCCACCCGCCGAAATGGCCAGCACGATGGCCATGACGCGGCCCCGCATGGCGGGTGCCGTCGACAGTTGCACGCTGCTGTTGACGCTGGTGGTAAACGTTTGCGCGGCGATGCCGATGACCACCAGCATCATGCCGAACAGCCAGTAATTGGGCATCACGGCGGCCAGCGCGCACGCCAGGCCGAACAGCGCGGCCGCACCCAGCAGCAAGGCCAGCGTGGGTTGGCCGCGCCCCGCCGCCAGCAAGGCGCCGGCCACGGAGCCGCAAGCCATCACGGAACTGAGCACGCCATACTGGCCGGCACCCGCATGGAAAGCCTTCACGGACATGGTCGACAGGAAGATGGGGAAGTTCAGGCCGAAGGTGCCGATCAGGAACAGCATCAACAGGACGGCCATCAGGTCAGGCCGCTGGCGCACGTAGCGGAAACCCTCGCCCAGGCTGGCGCGCGTGGCCTTCAGGCGCGGCGCGCGGCGCAGCAATTCCACGCGCAGCAGCAACAGCGAACCGATCACGGCCGCAAACGAGACGGCGTTGATGATGAAGACCCAGCCGCTGCCGACGCTGCTGATCAGCAAGCCGGCCACGGCCGGGCCCAGCATGCGCGCCGCATTGAACGAAGTGGAATTGAGCGCCACGGCATTGGTCAGGTCTTCCTCGCCGACGATTTCGGCAACGAAAGTCTGGCGCACAGGCGAATCGAAAGCCGTCACACAACCGAGCAGGAAAGCAAACACATACACATGCCACAGTTGCACGAGGCCGCTGATGCACAGCAAACCCAGGCCCAGCGCCAGCAATCCCATGGCCGCCTGCGTGCACAGCAGCAGTTTGCGCCGGTCGAGCAAATCGGCCGCCATGCCCGTCAGGGGCAGCAACAGCAATTGCGGACCGAACTGCAAGGCCATGACGATGCCGACGGCGCTGGCATTGTGCTGCGTCAATTCGCTGAGCACCAGCCAATCCTGCGCCGTGCGCTGCATCCAGGTGCCGATATTCGACACGAGGGCGCCGCCGGCCCAGATACGGTAATTGGGAATGCGTAGCGAACGGAATGTGTTGTTCATCTGGGCGTGCGGGCTCCTTGCCGGGTGTTAAGGTCTAGCAGCGGATCATTCCGCCAAGCGTTTGAGTAATGCCACCGCATGGTTCAATTCGGTGACTTCGTCCGGCGTGAGCCGGGTTTCAATGGTGCGCGCCAGCCAGTCTTCGCGCGCGGCGCGGCTGGCCGCGATCCAGGCGCGGCAGCTGTCCGTCAGGGTCAATATCGTTTGCCGTCCGTCAGCCGGATCGGGCGACCCCGTCACCATCTGTGCTTCCGTCAAGGCTTGCACGGTGGCGGCCATCGACTGGGGCCGCATACCTTCGGCGCGCGCCAGGCTGCTGGCCGTGGCCGGGCCGTCGCGCTCGAGACGGCTGAGCACGGATGCCTGCGACATGCTGACGTCCCCCAGGTGCGCCTCTTCGCGCAGGCGGCGGCGCAACTTGCCGATCAGGATGCGCAATTCGCCGGCCAGTTGCAGGACTTGTTCGTGGTCTTCTTGTGGGATGTGCATGGGGAGCGAAAGTGGATCAACGGCCCCTACTATAACAGATATGCAGGTAGACTGCACAGTTTGCCTGCATATCTTGTCCAAGTGACCAGATTGCGAACGCAAAAAAGCCGGGGCCGGAGACGTCCTCCCTGCCCCGGCTTGCCGGTCATCCTGCCGATGCCCGTTCTTAGCTGATGTAGTTGAACAGCGACAGGCCCGAGATCGAGGTGAACGATTTTTGCGCCGCCTGCAGGGTGATCTGTTGCTGGCTGAAGGTGGAAATGGCTTTCACCATGTCCAGGTCCTGCAGGTCCGACAGGGTGGTGGCGTACTGGATGTCGAGATCGTCACCGGCGCTGTCGAGGTAATCGAGTTCCTTCATGCGCGAACCGACGTCGGCGCGCACGGACAGCACGTTGTCGTAGGCCGTGTCGAGAATATTATGCGCGGCGTTCAAGCCGTTCGTCAGGCGCGCCTGAGCCGCATCGCCACTGCCCGTCTGGCGCAGTACGCCGATCAGGTTTTTCACGGTGGTAAACAGCGATTCCTTGGCGCTCGGCTCCAGGGTGAAGCTGTCCTGGTCGGCCGGCTTGCCCGTGATGTTCACTTGCTGGCCGTCGAAGGTGATGGCGTCGCCCGCCTTGTAGGGGATGGGCACGGCAGGATTGGGCACCGTCTGGCCCAGGGTGGCGTCGGTGACGGTATAGGTGGTGACGGCGTCCGTGCCCGTGCCCGTGACCTTGAAGTCGATCGAATATTTATGCCCCGTCAATGCCGACGGGTCCGTCACCGTGCCGCCCGAAACCACGCCCGAGCCGCCGCGCGTGAAGTTGGCGGTGGCGGCGGCCGTGGTGAACTTGCCGTTGCCAGTCAGGTTGTTTTCAAACACGGTGGCGCCGGAATCGCTGGTGGCCAGGTAGCGCGCCGAACCCACCTGCAGTTCACGCTGGCCCTGGTCGCCCACGTAGCTGGCGCCCGTCGGCGTCTGGCTGAATGGCTGGGTCGTGGATTTATAGCCGGAGAACAGGTAGCCGCCCGCACCATCGGCCGTATTCGCGATGCCCAGCAAGTCGGTGAGCCGGCCTTCCAGCTCCCTGGCCAGGGTATCGCGGTCGACGTCCTTCAGGGCCGGATTACCGGCTTTCAGGACCAGGTCCTTGACGTCGGCGATCAGCGAGGTGGTGCTGCCCAGCGCCAGCTCTTCCTGCGACAGGAAGTTCTTCGCATTCGAGCGGTTCGTCACGAACTGGGTATTGATCGATTGCGACTGTGTCACTTCCAGCGCGCGCGCCGAGGCGATCGGATCGTCGGCCGGTGTCAGATTGCGGCGGTTCGACGACAGCTGCATCTGCGTACGGTTCAAGGCGCCCTGCAGATTGTTCAGCTGCGAGCTGCCCTGGTCATAAATCATTCGTGTGCTGATGCGCATGATGCTGCCCTTCCAGAAAGCCGCCGCGCGCTACGTCGCGGCAAAAATTGATTAACGTCCGAGGCCGATCACCACGTCGAACAGGGTGCTGGCAATCTGCATGACCTTGCCGCACGCCTGGTAGGACTGCTGGTAACGCAGCAGGTTGGCCGCCTCTTCGTCGAGGTTGACGCCGGAGACGGCCTGCTGCTGGGTGCTAACCTGCTGCAGCAAGGCCAGACTGGCCAGGCCGCTGACCTGCACTTCGCGCGTCTTGTTGCCCACGAAGCTGACGGTTTGCGCATACGAACCCTGGAACGTGGCATTGCCGCCATCGAGGATGTTCTTCGTCTGCAAGCCCGCCAGCAGCGCGGCGTTGCGGTTGTCGCCCACGCCGCCCGCATTGGGCTTGATGGTAAAGGTGTCGCCCTGTGCCGGCGCGCCCGTCATGCTGACATTGATGCCGCCAAAGCTGAAGTTGTCGCCTTCCGTATACGGGATGTTCGCCGTGCCGGCCGGATACGTCGTGGTGGCCCCATTCAAGCCCTTGACCGTCACCGCCTGGCCCGCCGGGAAACCCGTCAGCGAGGTGGTCGCCTTGTCATACGTCAAGGTCACGGGACCCGTCAGGGCATTGCCCGGGGTCAGGTAGGCCTTGTCGACGGAACCGGCACTGAGCTTGCCCGAGCCCGTATTGGCCACGGGCGCCGACGTGGCGATCGGCGCGGCGGCGGCGATCTTGTTGCGGTCGGTGATCAGCACGTTCAGGCCGGCCGCGCCATTCGCCGTCGGCTTGATGACGTAGTTGTCGCCCTGGGCGGCCGTGCCCGAGATCGAGAAATCGACGCCGTCGATGGTTTGCGGCCCCGTTTGCGGATACGGATTGATGATGGTGTGCGCGCCGTCGGACTCGCGCGTCACCACATAGTTGCTGCCGTCGTATTTCAGGCTGTAATCGCTGGCCGTCAGCTTGGTCGGGTCGCTGACCTTGGCCGACAGCACGGTGGTGCTGCTGGTGTTGTTGCCGCGGTCGGCGCCGATCACGGGATCGGGAATCTTGAAAAAGTCGCCGCCCATGGCGCCATTCAGATCCTGGCCCAGCTTGTGCTGGTCGTTGAAGGTGCTGGCCAGCGCGATGGCGACCTTGCCCAGCGAGTTCTGGACATTGTCCAGGGTGCCGCTACGGAATTCCAGCAAGCCGCCCAGCGAGCCGCCGGTCAGGGAGCTGTCGGGCAGCACGGTCACGGTACTGCCCGTGACATAGCCCACCTCGATGCGGTTCGGATCCGTGCGCGAAGGCGTGGCCGCCAGCTCGAAGCTGCGGTCGGCCACCACCAGGGGCTGTCCCGCGCCGATGGAAATGGTGACGGTATTGTTGGCAGCGGGCTGCACCGTCGCCTTCACGTATTTGTTCAATTCCGTGATCAGCTGGTCGCGCTGGTCGAGCAGATCGTTGGGCTGGTTGCTGGCGTCGACCGACAACTGGGAAATCGACTTGTTCAACTCGGCGAGCTGTTTGGCGTAGGTATTGATGACCGTCACATTCGACGTGATCTGCGAATTGACGCCGTCGCCGATCTCCGTCAGGCGTGCGCTCAGGCCCTGGAAGCGGGAAGCGAGCGAGCCCGCGCTCGACAGCAGCGCCTGGCGCGATGCGACCGACGAGGGATTGGAACTGAAATCCTGCACGCCCTTGAAGAAATCCTGCAAGGCGGGCGACAGGCCCGCCGTGGGATCGGCCAGCAAGTTATCGATCTGGCTGATCTGCGTGTAATAGGCGTCGAGTGCGCTGGTCGCGCTTTGCGCGGTGTTGACCTGGGTGGCCATGAAGCTGTCGTACTGGCGCTTGATCTGCGACACTTCCGTGCCCGTGCCAACGAAGCCATAGCCCGCATAGTTGGACTGCGAAGTCTGCTGCAGCACCGTCTGGCGATTGTAGCCGGCTACGCCCGCATTGGTGATGTTATGCCCGGTCGTCGACAGGCCCACCTGCGCTGCAAGCAAACCGCTCTTACCGATGCTGAGTAGATTCGAAGTCATGGTGTCTTATTGGTTACCGTCAAATGTATTTACGGCAGCCGCGGCGAAAACTTGAAGCGCGCGGCCTGCACGGGAGCACGGCGGGTTACTAGCCGACCAGCGAATTCTTGATAATTTTTGTCAATTTGGCAGCGTAATTCGGGTCCGTCGCGTAGCCGGCCTTTTGCAAGCCCTGGGCGAACGTGCTGGCGTCGCCCGCGCTGGCCAGCACTTTCTCGTAGCGCTTGTTGTTGGTAATCAACTGCGCATAATCCTTGAAGCTATCCGCATAGCTGTCATAGGCGCGGAATTTTTCCACCTTGCGCTGCGCCTTGCCATTCACGTATTCCGTGGTGACGGCTTCCGTGACCTTGCCCTTCCAGTCGCCCGTGGCCTTGATGCCGAACAGGTTGTGGCTGCTGCTGCCGTCGCGGGCGATGATTTCGCGCTTGCCCCAGCCCGTTTCCAGTGCCGCCTGGCCCAGCATGAACTTGGCCGGGATGCCGGTGGCGCGGCTCGCTTCTTCCGCATGCACGCCCAGCTTTTCCTGGAAGGCGCGCACGTGCGGCGCCTGCGTGGCGTTGGCCTTGTCGCTCAGGGTCTTGCCGGTACCGGTGGCGCTGGCGGCGCCCTCGGTGAGGGCGCCCTGCTGCTGGCGGAAGGCGGCCAGCGCCTGCGCCATGCTCGACGAGCGCGGCGACGGCGCTTCGGCGCCATCGGCGGCCAGCGCCTGGTTCGACGACGACAACTGGCGGATCAGCACGTCCGCCAGACCCGTACCGCGCTTGGCCAGGTTCTGGCTGGTCTGCTGGTCCAGCATCGAGGTGTACATCTTGCTTTGCTGGCTATCCATGATGCCGTCCTGCGGCGTGGCTTCGCGCATGCTTTTCATCATCATGTTGATGAACATGGCTTCGAATTGCGTGGCCGCCTCTTTCAGGGCGGCGGGGTCCTTCGCCTTGGCGGACTGGCGCAAGCCATCCATGCCCTTGACGTCGTAAGCGGCGGTATTACTGAGGTCGGTTTGGCTGATCATGGCGTATCCATCAAATGATTTCAAGTTCGGCGCGCAGCGAACCGGCCGCCTTCATCGCCTGCAGGATGGCCAGCAAGTCTTGCGGCGAGGCGCCGATGGCGTTCAAGGCTTTCACCACCTCGGACAGCGAGGCGCCGCCCTTGACCAGCATGACCTTGCCCGGTTCCTTCTTGATATCGATCTGCGCCGTCTGCGTGACCACCGTGCGCCCGCCCGACAAGGGAGCCGGCTGGCTCACCTGCGGCTCGACATTGATGGTGACGGACAGGTTGCCGTGCGAAATGGCGCACGTTTCCAGGGTCACGGACTGGTTCATCACGACGGAACCGGTGCGCGCATTCATGATGACCTTGGCCGCCAGGCGGGCCGGATTGACTTCGATGCTTTCCAGCTGGCCCAGGAAGGACACGCGCTGGTCGCTGCCGCCCGGCGACTGCACCTGGATCACGCGGCCATCGAGCGCGGCGGCCGTGCCGGCGCCGTAACGGCTGTTGATGGCATCGACCACGCGGCTGGCGGTGGCGAAATCGGTGGCGTTCAATTCCAGGCGGATCGTATTGTTGGCGCCCAGCGCCGAAGGCACTGTGCGCTCGACGGTCGCGCCGCCCGAGATGCGTCCCACGCTCAGGTGGTTGATGACGACGGAGCTGCCGGCCGCCTGCGCCCCCACGCCGCCCACCAGCACATTGCCCTGCGCCATGCCGTACACCTGGCCATCGGCGCCCTTCAATGGGGTCATCAGCAAGGTGCCGCCGCGCAAGCTTTTCGCGTTGCCCATCGACGATACCGTCACGTCGAGCAACTGGCCCGGCTGGGCAAACGCGGGCAAGGCCGTCGTCACCATCACGGCGGCCACGTTTTTCAGCTGCAAACTGGTACCTTGCGGCAAGTTGATGCCTTGCTGCTGCAGCATCGCCGCCACGCTCTGGATGGTAAATGGGGTTTGCGTGGTCTGGTCGCCGCTGCCGTCAAGGCCGACGACGAGGCCATAGCCCATCAGCTGATTCTGGCGCACGCCGGCGATGCTGGCCAGGTCCTTGATACGCTCGGCCTGCGCCACGGGCGCCAGCAGGGAAGCGGCGAGGCCGAAAATGGCGAGAAAGCGGGGGAAAGTCAACATTACCATGATCAGAACGGCAGCAGGCTGAGGAAGAAGCGCGACGCCATCGACGCCATTTCGGCGCGGTCGATCTGGCTGTTGGTCCGGTATTCGACGCGCGCGTCGGCCACCTGGGTCGACGGCACGACGTTGCCCGTGCCGATGGTGTCCGGATTGACCATGCCCGAGAAGCGGATGAATTCCGTGCCCTTGTTCATGGCGATCTGTTTTTCGCCGGCGACGATCAGGTTGCCGTTCGGCAGCACTTCAATCACCGTCACGCCGATCACGCCGGAAAACGTGTTGCTGGCGGACTGGTTGTCGCCATCGGCAAATTTCGTCGCGCCATTCGCCGAGACGGTGCCGCCCAGGCGGCCCTGCAGCATGCCCGGCGTGCTGAAGCCCACGCTGCCCGACTTGTTGCCGGAACTGGCGCCCGCCTTGACGGCATTCGTGCGCTCGGTGATGGCGATCGTCATGGTGTCGCCCACGTGGCGCGCGCGGCGGTCTTCGAAGGCGGGACGGTAGGTCGACGGCTGGTAGATGGAGCCATTGTTGACGACCACGGGTTCCGGCATCGGTGCGCGCGTGGTGGTCGGATATTGCACGATGGACGTAGGCGTGATGGCGCAGCCGGACAGCAGGACTGCGGACAACAAAGCGATGATGGGGTATTGCATGGCGAACCTCCGCTGCCATCCGGCGGCGGATGGCATGACGACTATGAAAATTAAAGTTGCGACAATTTCTGCAGCATTTGATCGGATGTGGTGATGGCCTTGCTGTTGATCTCGTAGGCGCGCTGCGTCTGGATCATGTTGACCATTTCCTCTGCCACGTTGACGTTCGACGTCTCGATATAGCCCTGCATCAGCACGCCGGCGCCGTTGGTGCCCGGGGTATTGGTTTGCGCCACGCCCGAGGCGCCCGTTTCCATGTACAGGTTTTCGCCCTTCGATTCCAGGCCGGCCGGATTGACGAAGGTGGTCAGTTGCAGCGAACCGATCTGCGATGGCGCCACGGTGTCGGGCAAGGTGACGGACACGGTGCCGTCGCGCGCCACGGTCAGGCTCAGCGCATTGGTCGGCACGGTGATGGCGGGCTGGATGACGAAACCTTCGGAGGTGACGAGCTGGCCGTTGGCGTCCGTCTGGAACGAGCCGTCGCGCGTGTAGGCGGTGGCGCCGTCCGGCATCAGCACCTGGAAGAAGCCCGTGCCGTTGACCATCACGTCGCGCGAATTGCCCGATGCCTGGGGATTGCCCTGCGTATGGATGCGTTCGGTGGCCACGGTGCGTACGCCCGTGCCGATCTGCAGGCCCGATGGCAGCTGGGTTTGCTGCGACGATTGCGCGCCCGGCTGGCGCACATTTTGATACAGCAAGTCTTCAAACACGGCGCGCGACTTCTTGAAGCCCGTGGTGCTGACGTTGGCCAGGTTATTGGCGATCACGTCCATCTGCGTCTGCTGCGCTTCCAGGCCGGTTTTGGCAATCCAAAGGGAACGAATCATGATTTTTCTCCAATAACAGCGCTAGTCAGCTCTGTAGACTATTTCTATGTGACCATTATGCGGTGGGCCCCATCAATTCAAAGCGAGGATCTGGGTGGCTTTCGCCGCGTTATTCTCGGCATTCTTCAACAAGCTCATTTGCGTTTCGAACTGGCGCGCCAGAGCAATCATGCTGACCATGGAGTCGACGGGGCTGACATTGCTGCCTTCCAGCGCGCCGGTGGTCAGCTTGACGGCCTGGTCGGCCTGCGCCACCGTGCCATCCTTCAGGCGGAACAGGCCGTCGTCGCCGCGCACCAGTTGCTGCTCGGGCGGATTGACCAGCTTGATGCGCCCCAGCACCGTCGATGGGCCTGGCGGCACGTCCGTGGAAATCGTGCCCACCGTACCATCGCTGGCGATGGCCACCGTCACGCCGGGCGGAATGGCCATGGGACCCGTATCGCCCTGCACCATCAGGCCCGACTGCGTTTGCAGCATGCCGTTTTCATTGAGCTTCAAGGCGCCGTTGCGCGTGTAGGCTTCGGAACCGTCGGCCGACTGCACCGCGATCCAGCCGCCGTTTTCCACGGCCACGTCGAGCGCGCGGCCCGTGTGCTGCATCGGACCTTGCGTGAAGTCGGAACCGACCGTCGAATCGACGACGAAGGTACGCGTCGGCATCATGCCGTCGGCCACCACGGGCACGGCGCGGAACGAGTCGAGCTGGGCACGGAAACCCGTGCTGGTGGCGTTCGCCAGGTTGTTCGCCGTGGTCGCCTGCTTGTCGAGGATGTGCTTGGCGCCCGAGCCGGCGGTGTAGATGAGACGGTCCATGTGTTTCTCCGTGCAAAACGAAAGCTGGGGTCAGACCCGGCGGGGGAATGCGCCGCAATGCGGCACATTCCGGTCACGAAGTGACTGACTCCCTGATTATTAACGCAAGTTAACCAAAGTCTGCAGGACCGAGTCCTGCGTCTTGATGGTTTGCGCATTCGCCTGGTAGGCGCGCTGGGCTGTGATCATGTTGACCAGTTCCGCCGTCAAGTCCACGTTCGACACTTCCACGGCCGAGGCGCGCAAGTCGCCCAGGTTGCCCGAGCTCGGCTCGCCTGTCATGGGGCTGCCCGAGGTCGAGCTTTCCGCCCAGGCATTGTTACCCAGCGGTTCGAGGCCATTCGGATTGGAAAAGTTGGTCAGCACCACCTGGCCCAGGTCGCGCGTCTTGCCATTGTTGTACTGGCCCTGAATCACGCCATCGGAACCCACGACGAAACGGCTCAGCTGGCCAGCCGCGTAGCCATCGGCCACGGTGCGCTTTTCGCTGGTGGACGAGCTGAGCTGGGTGGAATTGGTGAAGTCGACCTTGATCGCCAGGTTCGCGTTCGCGCCCGTGGCGGGGAAGACGGGCAGGTTCACCGTCACCGGCAAGGTTTGCGGCGGCGTCAGGCCCAGCATGGCGGCCTTGTCCAGGCTGCCGACGCTGTTGAACACCAGCGAAGCCGACTTCACGGCGGGCACTTCCGTCACCGAGGAGATATTGGTGTCGATCTGGTCTGGCGTCAGGCTGGAATTGACACCATTGGGCACGGCGCTGCCAAAGGTGGCGCTGATGGCGGCCAACTGCGCGGGGCTGGCACCGGCCGCCGCGGCGGCGGTGCGCACGGCGGCGCCGGCCGCGTTGCCGTAAGCGACGGCGGCGGCCGTGATATTGGCCGGTACCAGCGGCACAGCCGTGACGGCGGCCTGGTAGGCGGCGCGCGCAGCCAGCGAGGCGGCATCGGTCTGCGCCGCGGACGCCACTTTCGCGCTGGTGATTTCCTTGCCGTCAGTGGCCGTGTAGACATCCCACGTATTGGTGCCCGTCTTGACGTAGAAATTGGACATGGTGTGCGCATTGCCCAACGAATCGAAGACGGGCACGGGGAATTGCTTGGTCCACGATTTTTGCTCGGCCACGCTGAACGGCACCACGGTCGGCATGGCCGAGTTGGAATCGAGGTTGACCTGGGTATCGACCTTGGTGGTCGCCTGCGGCGCCATGTCGGACGGGTCGATCTGCAGCGGCACGGTGGCGCCGGCCAGGATCTTGCCGTTCGCATCGGCCGGATAGCCGGTCAGCTGGGCTTTCTGCGCATTGATGATGAAGCCGCTCTTGTCGACCTGGAACTGGCCGTTGCGCGAATACTGGATGGCGCCGTTCACGCTGGTGCGGAAGAAACCGCCGCCATTGATGGCGATGTCGAGCGGATTGGACGAACTTTCCAGGTTACCCTGGTTGAACAGCTGCGCCACTTGCGACACGGATACGCCGATACCGGGCTGGTTGCCCCCAACGCCATACAGCGAGTTGGCATAGATGTCGGCGAACTGCGCCTGCGATTGCTTGAAACCCACGGTGGCCGAGTTGGCGATATTGTTGCCGATGACGTCCAGCGATTTGGCGGCGCCATTCAAGCCGCTCAGGCCTTGTTGGAAAGACATTGTGTTCTCCTGGTAGAAATTAGGGGTAGAGGGTCTACGCTACAAATGAGCGGCTTACAAAATCTGCTTCACATCGGCCATGGTGATACTGCCCACGCCTGGCACGTTCAATTTCACGCCGCCCGCGCCCGTCGACACGCTGGCGACCGAGCCGAACATCAACGCCGCCGCATCGGTCAGCTTGGCGCCGCCGCGCGTGGCTTCCACCGAGAAGGTGTAGGCGCCGTCGGCCAGCACGACCGGCTTGCCATCTTTATCGAGCTCGGCCGTAGAACCGTTCCAGCCCAGCGGCAAGGTACCGGCATCCTGCGGCCCCAGGTCGATGGAATGGACTTCCTTGCCCGTGCTGTTGTAGATGATGACCTTGACCTTGTCGGCCGGCGTCGCCAGGTCCACGCCCAGCAGGGCCGCGCTCTTGCTCAAGGTGATGTTCTTGCCTGCCGTCAACACGCCGTGGCCGATGATATTGGCCGCCTGCATGGATTCGGCCTGCTGGTAGCTGGTCTTGAGCGTTTCCAGGGTGGTATTGAGCTTGTTGACGCCCGTCACCGTGGACAGCTGGGCCAGCTGGCTCGTCAGCTGTGCATTGTCCAGCGGGTTCATCGGATCCTGGTTTTGCAGCTGGGTCACCAGCAGGGTCAGGAATTTGTTCGTTTCTTCCTCGACGCTGCCTTTCGCGGCCGTGTTCTTCTTCGGATTCATTGTCGCCATCAGGTCGGTGACGGTGGCGGTGCTGGTATCGATGGTTGCCATAATGGTCAGTCAGCCTTATTGGCCGATGGTGAGGGTTTTCAGGAGCAGCGACTTGGCCGCGTTCATGGTTTCCACGTTGGTCTGGTACGAACGCGAAGCCGACAGCATGTTGACCATCTCGTCGACCGTATTCACGTTGGGCATGGTGACGTAGCCCTTTTCGTCGGCCAGCGGGTTCTTCGGGTCGTAGACCAGCTTCATCGGCGACGGGTCTTCGATCACCTTCTGCACCTTGACGGCCGTGGCGCCGTTGGCCATGGGCACGGCTTCGAACACGACCTGCTTGGCGCGGTAGGCTTCGCCCGTGGCGCTGGTGGCGCTATCGGCATTGGCCAGATTGCTGGCCACCGTGTTCAGGCGCTGCGCCTGGGCGCTCATGGCCGAACCGGAAACATTGAAGATATTAAATAGCGACATGATTATTGTCCTCCCTGGATGGCCGTCAGCATGCCCTTGATCTGCGAGTTGAGGAACGTCACGGCCGCCTCGTAGCGGATGGCGTTGTCGGCAAAGGCATTGCGCTCGAGGTCCATGTCGACCGTATTGCCATCGACGGCGCCCTGGGCAGGCGCGCGGTACAGCAGCGGCGTACCGTCGGCCAGGGTCTCGACCTTGCCGCCACCGGCCGCGCCCGCAACCGCGGCCACGCCCTTGCCCGGCATATGCTGCGGCGCCGTGCCCTTCAGGGCTGGCGGCACGCCATCCTTGCGCGCCATCGCCCCTTTCAATGCGGCGGCGAAATCGACATCGCGCGCCTTGTAATTGGGCGTGTCGGCATTGGCGATATTCGAGGCGAGCAATTCCTGGCGCGTCGAGCGCAGGCTCAGCGCCGTCTCGTTGAAGCGCATGTAATCGTCGAGTTTCCCTATCATGTCAGGCTCCGGAAAGATCTGCCACTGGCGCCCGAGATGGCGGAAGGATGGCGGTATAGTGATGACAGGAAACATAGTACGGTGCCCACCAGCAAGACCATCGCCGGATCAGACCGTACTTTTACCCCTTAATCGGCGCTTCGAACGGGGCGGCGCGCACTATCATGGCACTATTCCAGAGGCCTATCACCATGAAAACACCGCTTGCTCTCCTCTTCGCTCTCGCCGCTCTGCCACTGCTGGCACAGGCGCAAAACGCCGGCCGGCAGACGCCGGAAGCGCTGCGCAACAGCGTGGAACAGTTCCTGCAAGTGCAAAGCAATGGCTTGCCGGGCAAGGTGACGGTCACCGTCGGCGCCGTCGATCCGCGCCTGAACCTGGCCGCCTGCCCCGCGCCGCAAGCGTTCATGGCACCGGGTGCGCGCGCTTGGGGCAAGACCACCGTCGGCGTGCGTTGCACGGCGCCCTCCAGCTGGACTATCTATTTGCAGGCAAACGTGGCCGTCGTGGGCGACTACGTGGCCAGTGCCGTGCCGCTGGCGCAAGGACAAGCCATCGACGCCAGCCAGCTGGTGACGATGCAGGGCGACCTGGCCGCATTGCCGGCAGGTATCGCCACGGACATGGCCCAGGTGGTGGGCGCCAGCACGAATATTTCCTTGCCGCCAGGCACACCGATGCGCCTCGACACCCTGCGCCGCAAGCCGGTGGTGATGCAGGGCCAGCTGGTACGTGTCGTTTCCAGTGGCAACGGTTTCCAGGTGGCATCAGAAGGACGCGCCATCGGCAGCGCCGGCGATGGCCAGACGGTGCAGGTGCGCACGCAGAGCGGCCAGCAGATCAGCGGCGTGGCGCGGCCTGGCGGCATGGTGGAGGTCGCCTTTTAAACCCGGATGGACAGCGATATTGTGGTCTGGCGCACTAAAGTTTCGGAAGAAGGTGCCGATAATGACACATATCCCGGAGTTTTTTGACTTCGACCAGACGAGGATCACGCTGTGAAAATTACCGACAACACCATTAAAAGCAATCCCGGCCTGCCGGTGGCGCCCGCGAGTACCTCCGGCGCCCGGAATGCCGAGAAAGCCCAGGCAACACCGACGACGTCGGACAATGTACGCCTGTCGCCGCAAGGACAGGCATTAGCGGCCAGTGCAACTGCCGGCAGCGGCGCCGTGTTCGACACGAAAAAAGTCGAACGCATCAAGCTGGCGATCGCCGACGGCCAGTTCCAGGTCAACTCTGAAAAAGTGGCGGACGGTCTCCTCGACACAGTCAAGGACTTGCTGCACTCACGAAATAGATAGGTTCCCTCATGCAATCAGTGACTCCGTTTTCCAGCCTGCGCGACGAGCAACAGCTCATGACCACATTGCTGGCATTGATGAAAGAAGAACAGCGGCATCTGGTTGCGGCTGACATCGATGCAATCACGGAGCTCACGGTGCGCAAGACGGCACTCGTAGGACAATTGAGCCAATTGGCGGCGCAACGCCACCAGGCGCTGGCGGCAGCAGGTTTTACCGCCGCCGAAGCGGGCATGGAAGACTGGCTGGTCAGCGCCAGCGAAGCCGAGGCAGCGCCCCTGTGGAAAGCCCTGCTCGAGACGACGCGCGAAGCGAAGGAACAAAACCGGCTGAACAGCCTGCTGGTCAACAAGCACATGCTGCACACGCAAGGCGCCCTGAACGCCATGCGCCCCACGGCCCAAAGCGGCAATTTCTACGGCCCCAGCGGCCAACCGATGACGAACCCGGCCAGCCGGCGCGTCGTGATCGGCTAAGCGTCTTCCCGTTTCACCCCAGCAAGAAGCCATTGCTGCACGCCTGGCGCCGTCCCGAGCAGCGGCACCCATACGACTGCCATCGAGAACATCATCGCCGTGTCGCTCCCTCCAGGGAGACTGCGGCGGTGCCAGCGCGTCCGCATTCCCTCCACAACACCGCACGCAGAAACAACACAAGCCCTTTTTGACGCCGCACGTTTGAGCATGCTCAAACTTGAGACAGGTGATGACTATATGCTAATCCCTGGCGTACGCCGTACATCTCCAGGTGGGACTTTCCTCGCCGACACGAACATCGTTCCCGCAGGCATAGCTGATCCATTTCACGCCCCAGCCTGCGCTTTGCGCTGCGCCATGACGCACACCACCTCAATCGCAAGTACATAGGAGCATGATATGAACTCTCTCTCAGTAAGCAAGGCTGGCGCGGCGCTGCTGCTCGGCTGCACCCTGCTGGCGCCGGTCGCGCAGGCCGAAACGCAATCCGTGTTCTACAACCACCTGGTATCGACCGCCGTGGTGGCCACGCCGCTGATGGCGCAAGACACCTTGTTCGTCGACACCTTCACGACGGAGCACGGCTCGCTGCTGCAAACGACCACGTTTACGGTCGGCGCCGGCGTGCAGTCGTTCACGGGCAACGCGGCTTGGCTGGTCACGGGCGCCAACGATTTCGGTCCCCGCCTGACTGGCGTCAACATTGACTTGTTCGACTCCAGCAATAACCTGGTGCAATCGGATACCTTCACCGGCGTGCTGGGTTCGTTTGCCCATTCGACTTTCGACGGCCTGCTGGGACCTGGCACCTACACCCTTGTGGCAAGCGGCATCGGCGTGCGTGATTCCGTGCTGGACATTTCCATCACCACGGCCGTGCCGGAACCGGAAACCTATGGCATGCTGCTGGCGGGACTGGGCCTGATCGGGTATAGCATACGGCGCCGCAAAACGGCTGCCTGACCGGCATCGGGGCGCCTGCAGGCACTGCCGTCGCTGGCAGACAGGCGGCATGGGGCCGGCGCGGCGGTTCCATGTGCGGACTGGCTTATGCACGGGCCAGCCCATGCAGGGGCTGGCCTACGCACTCAACCGTGCGCGGGCCGGCCCGTATGCTGGCGGAATTTCGCGGCGATGCCATTCGCCTTGGTGAGGGCGGCGGCCTGCTGCTCGGGTGTCAGCTCGTTACGCAGCCAGTGCCAGTATTCATCCTGGTACGGATTCGTCGTGCCTGGCGTGAGGATGTCGTCGTAGACCATGCGCAGGGCCAGCAGGTAGCCATACGCTTGCGGCGCGTCCTTCTGCACCACGTCGCCATCGCGCAGGTAAGCCATCATCAGGGTCGACACGCTGGTCAGTTCCGCCGCGTCCGCCTGCGCCGTCAGCTGGGCGATCGCTTGCCGCTTCCAGGCCTGCACCAGCGGATCGTCGGGACGGTTGCGCAGCGCGCTGCGGTCGCCGAACGGGCCTTCCGACAGGAACAGGGTAGCCGCGCCCGGCACGCCGCCTTGCGCGGCAGTGGCCAGGTAGCCGAGGCGATCCTCGCGCTGGCGCTGCGTCATGCCCGCACACAACTGCTGCTGGGCGGCTTTTTCTTCCGCCGTCATCTCGCGCCCCAACTCGAATTCCATGCCCGGCAAGCGGCTTTCGCGCTGGAAGACGATGCAGTCGTCGATCAGGTTATAGGCCGCATACGCGTCTTCCGGCTTGCCGCTGGCGCCCAAGCGTTCGAGCCGCTGCGCCAGGGACACGACAACGGGCGCGGCATCGGCGGCCGGAGTGGCATCGATATTCAAATACGATGCCAGGCTGCGCCCCGGCGGCGCGCTGGCGGCAGCGGTGGCGGCAGCGTCCGCTGCGCCACCATCGGGCGCGGGCCAGTACACGACCGCCAGCACTGCCGCGATGGCAGCGGCGATGGCGATACCGGTCAGTTTGTTATTCATATGAGGTGGCGCATAAAAGGAAATGCACGTTACCACAGGCGTGCGGCAGCGGGCCGCACGCCTCCGCACGCACGCCTCCCGGCTAGCCGCCGGCCTTTTTCGGCTGGTGGCCCAGCCTGGTCAGCGCGGCAACGATGGTGTCGACATGGTCGCCCTGCACTTCGATCACGCCATCCTTGACCGTGCCGCCCGAGCCGCACTGCGTGCGCAGCTGCTTGCCCAGCAAGGCCAGCGCGATGGCGTCCAGCGGCAAGCCCTTGACCACGGTAACGCTCTTGCCGCCGCGGCCCTTGGTCTGGCGCGACACGCGCACCACACCATCGCCGACCGGCGCCGCCTTCGCTTGCGCCTTGCATGCGCATTGCGCCAGCGGCTGGCGGCAGGCGGGACACATGCGGCCCGTTTCGGTGGAATAGACGAGACCGCCCTGGGAGCTGCTTTTCATGATGGAGAAATAAAAGAAAGAAGGCCGCGATTGTACCAAGCGGGAACGGGTGCTGGATCAAGCGGGATCCCGCACCGTCCGGCGACGCGCGGCCGACTACGCTATTAGCGCAAGGTAAGGAACACAGGATTCGAATAGAACCACAGGCTGCGGTAATTGCGGTCGTTGATGTCGTTGAAACGCTGGGTACTGTCCGTCGTGCCCGTGCGCTGGTCGGCCAGCGGTTCGCCACCCTGCGTCAGGCCGGCAACATCGGTCCCCAGATTGGTGCCGCGCAGACGGAAATACTGGTTCTTCGCCGCCGTGGTCCGGTAGCTCACGCTGTAGTAGCCGTCAGCCCCGAGTTTCCAGTCCGCGCTGGTGAAGCGCTTGAGCACCCGCGTGCTGGCATTGCTGGCAACGTTGTAGGCTGGCGTGCCTGCCGCCGCCTTCGCGCCGACATCGCCGACGATCAGGTCGACATGATCGACAACGGGCTTGACGCTGGCGGCCAAGCCGCTGTCGACAGGCTTTTCGTAGTTGTTTTTGGCCGGGCTCTTGAAGCGGATGGTAATGGTGACGGTGTCGCCGTTACCGACTTTCAGCTCCCCACCCATCTCCTTGCGGTCATCCTTGCTGGCCAGGTTGAAGTCCAGCGCGTTGATCAGGTCGCCATAGGTGGAAAACATCTTGCCCGAGCGCAAGCCCGCCAGCAAGTCCTTCGCCAGCGGCGCGCCCTGCGCGCCGTTGAACACATAGTTCTTCGCATACTCGCCCGGGAAGTAGCCGCTGCTGTTGCCGCCGACGATCTTGAAGTGGGTATCCGAATCCGTCAGGTTCCAGATGCGACGCCCCTCGCCCAGCAGCGCATCCCATGGCCCGCCCAGCTTGGCCACCACGTAGTCGACGCCTCCATACACGCGCAGCAACGCATTGTCGTCCGTATAGGCTGCCGTGTAGCCGCCGCGGTCCGGCTCCATCTGGTTGCCGACCATGCCTTCGATGGCGAACATGATGTTGGGAGCCGCATCGTTAAAGGCGCGCAAGTCGGCGATGCTGTAACTGCCCTTGTTGCGCGACGGATGATTGATGACGGCGTAGCTGGTCTCCGGATAATTCTGCTTGAGCCAGTTGATGGCTTGCAAGGCATCGGCAGCCGTCTTGTTGTAGCGGGTGTCGCCGTATTTTGCTTTCCATGCAACAACATCGGCAGCGTCGAACATGGCCGCGTCGCGCGTGGTGAACAGGTATTCGAACTCTTTCATGCCCCGGGTGCTGGCGCTGAGCTTGTCCGCGCCCTCGAACAGGCCGATGCCGACGTGATCGTGGGTCGGCATGTCCCACTCGAAGCCGGAAAAGATCAGTTTGTCGGCGTAGGTGCCACCCGCCTGCAGCGCCTGCACGCGTGGCACCTCGTAACGCTCGGCGCCGATGGACATGGGAATGGGCGTCGCTAGCGGCGCGCCCAATGCATCGCGCGTGGAGACGCGCAAATGGTTGGACAGCGCCATCCAGTCGAGGCCGTAACTGCCGAACGCCTTGGCCAGCACCTTGTCCAGCGTCTGGCTGACATCCGCATCGGCCGATTGCGTGGTGTGGGTATGCAGATCGCCGGCGATCCAGCGGCCAGTGGGTAGCGGTGGCACGCTGCTCGCCGGATCACTATCGCCGCCGCAGGCGGCAACGCTCAACAGGATGACGATGGCCGAAGGAAGCAGCATTCTGGAGTAAGACATAGGTGGACCTGGAGGCTGAAAAGAAGTGCCACAGCCTAGCATTGCAGTATGACCACCGAATGACATGCGCCCGGTCCGCCGCACTGGCCCCGGCCCGCAAACCTGTCCTAGTTGGCCGGCGGCGCCGTCGGCACTTCCGTCACCGTTTCCGGGATGCCCGAGAGGATCGTCACGGCGACCCGGCGGTTGCGCGCGCGCCCTTCCGCCGTTTCGTTGGGCGCCACGGGGATGTTGTCGGCGTGGCCGACGGCCGTCAGGCGCGACGCCTTGACGCCGCTGGCGATGAACAGGCGCACCACGGCGCTGGCGCGCGCGGCCGACAATTCCCAGTTCGAGGCAAAGGTCGAATTGCTGATCGGCTGCACGTCCGTATGTCCTTCCACCTGCACGTCGTGCGTATCGTCCTTGAGCAGCACGGCGACGGCGCGCAGGGCCTGGTCCGACTCCACCGTCAGGCGCGCCGCGCCCGGGTCGAACAGCACGCTGGCATTGATTTCCACGCTCACGCCGCGGCTCGTCTGCGTGACCCGCACCTTGCCTTCCTTGACCAGCGGCGCCAGGGTCGACGTCAAGTCCTGCGCCAGGCGGGTCATGTGTTCGCGCTCGCGGCGGATGGCTTCCGTGCGGCGTTTCAGGGCGGGATTCGGCAAAGGAATGGCTTGCGGCGCTTCCATGATGATGGGCGGTGCGCCCTTTTCCAGGCTGAAAGCCTGGCCGATGGCATTCTGGAAGACGCGGTATTTGCCTTCGTTGACTTGCGAAATGGCGTACATCACGACAAAGAAGGCAAACAGCAGGGTGATGAAGTCGGCATACGAGATCAGCCAGCGGTCCTGGTTGTCCGGTTCCTCGTCATACTTCCTGCGCGCGCGCCGCATCATGGTCAGTGCTCGTGCAGCAGGCTGGACACGCGCTCTTCGATGATGCGCGTATGGTCGCCCGTGGCGATGTCGTACAGCACGGCGGCCGTAATTTCGTACTGCAGCACGCGGCGCGAAACGATGGCCTTGAGTTTATTCGCCACCGGCAGGAACAGCAGGTTGGCCAGGCCCACGCCATAGATAGTGGAGACGAAGGCCACGGCGATGCCGCTGCCTAATTTACTTGGGTCAGTGAGGTTTTCCATCACGTGGATCAGGCCCAGCACGGCGCCCAGAATACCGATGGTGGGCGAATAGCCGGCCGCCGATTCCCACACCTTGACGGCCTGGCGTTCGGCCATTTCGTAGGCCGAGATTTCCACGTCGAGCAGCTGGCGCAGCTTGTCCGGTGCGATGCCGTCGACGATCATCCGCAAGCCCTTGGCATTGAAGCGGTCGGCCGTGTTTTCCATCAGGCGCTCGAGCGCCAGCGGGCCGTCGCGGCGCGCCGTCAAGCTCCACTGCCCGATGTCTCGCGCCAGCGCGGCGCGCGTGTCGGCTGGCGGCAGGAAGACCCAGCGCAGCATTTCCAGCCCGCGCACGAAAGTGCGCAGCCGCGTTTGCAGCAGCACGGCGCCGAAAGTGCCGATGACCACGATGGCAAAGGCGGCCGGCTGCAGCAGGGAGGCCATCTTGCCGCCTTCCAGTGCCTGGCCGACCAAGAGGCCCGCCAGCGCCAGCGCCAGCCCGATTACGCTGGACCAGTCCACGCCTGCTCCCTCAAGGTTGCGCGCAGGCGCGCGACGGCCTGGGTATGCAGCTGCGAGACGCGCGATTCGGATACGCCCATCACCGCGCCGATCTCCTTCAGGTTCAGCTCTTCTTCGTAATACAGGCCCATGAGTATTTTCTCGCGTGGTGGCAGCGCGTCGATGGCATCGATCACGGATTGCCGGAAATCGGTATCGAGCAGGGAACGCAAGGGGTCGCTGTCCTCGTCCACGCAATGGCGGTCGAGGAAGCTGTCATTGCCGTCCGGGTCATGAAAGTCTTCGTAGTACACGAGCTGGTGGCCGCCGCCGTCGCCCAGCATTTCCTGGTAGTCGGCCAGCGACATCTTGAGCAGTTTCGCCACTTCCGACTCCGTCGGCGGATGGCCGAGGCGCTGCTGCAAGGTGCTCATCGCCTCTTCGATCTTGCGCATGTTCTGGCGCATGCTGCGCGGCAGCCAGTCGCTGGTGCGCAATTCGTCGAGCATGGCGCCGCGGATGCGCAGCACGGCATACGTCTCGAACTGCGCGCCATGCGTCTCTTCATAGCGGCTGATGGCATCGAGCAGGCCGATCATGCCGGCCTGGATCAGGTCATCGACCTCGACCGAAGGCGGCAATTTCGCCTTCATATGGTGCGCCAGACGCTTTACCAGCGGAATGTGCTCCGTCAGCAAATAGTCCTTGTTCGATTTCCCTTTGACCGTGTACATAGGCTGCTTATTGTTTTCTCATCTTATCTGGTGCTACGGTTGGCGTCAGGCGCTGAACTGGTGCGGGCTCCCCGTCTGGTACAAGGTGCCGCCAAGCACGGGAGCCGCCGAACGGGCCAGCCGCTCGGCCAGTCCGCGAAACGCCACCGAGGCACCGGCCAGCGGAAACGCATCGACCACGCTGCGGCCCAGGCGCGCCGCGCGGTGCAGATACTCATCGGCAGGCACCGAGCCCATCGACGTCAGCTTCACGGCCAGGTAACGGCTCGCCGCCTGTGCCATATTATCGTATACCACTTTTGCTTCGGATTCGGAAGCACCGGTGACGAGAATGCCGAACGGACGGCGTCCCAGTTCCTGGCTCAGGCGCTTGATCAGGCAGTACGCCGCCTTGATCGAGGTGGCGCTGGTCGACACTTGCACGACGATATCGGACGACGCCATCAAGGGCACGGGGAAACAGGCGCCCTCTTCTGCCACGACGCCGTCGACCAGCACGATGCCGCTCTGGCGCGCCAGCACTTCGAAGGTCTTGCCCAGGCGGCGCAGCTCGTCCTCGCCCGCATAATCCATGCTGTCCATCAGGTGGTTGCGTGCGCCCAGGCTGGCCACGCCGAAGCCTTGCGGCACCTGGTGGATGACCTGGTTCAAGCCGCACTGCTGGCGCGCCACGTCGCGCAGGCTGGCGCCGTGTGCCAGTCCCAGGCGCGCGGCCACGCCATCGCTGCCGCCGCTGGCGTCGAGCAGCAGCACGTCATTGCCGCCGTAGACGAGCGAAGCACCCAGGTTGACCAGCATGGCGCCCTTGTCGTCCTGCGGCGTGGCCGACAGGAACGTCATGACGCGCGGCTGCGGGCCGGCCAGCATGCGGCGCAAGCCTTCGGCCTGGTCGAAATCAAAATTAGCCAAGATGCACCCCGCGCGCTTCATTGTTGCGGGCGGCTGCCTGCGCCATCAGGAGCGGCAGTTCGGCATCGGAAAACTGCGTGGCAGCCGAGTCGCGCTTGAGCTTGAAGGCGCGGTCGATCAGGTAGCCGCGGTCGGCCAGGTACAGGTCTTCCGGCACGCGCTGGCCGTTAGACACATAGAACAGGTTCAGCTTCTGGCGGATCACCACGTCGAGCACGTTGCCGATCGACGCCGCTTCATCGAGCTTGGTCATGATGCAGCCGGCCAGGCCGCTGCCCTGATAGGCGCGCACCACTTCGTTGAGGGTTTCCTGGGTTGCCGTGGAATTCAGGCACAGCAAACGCTTCACGTCGGCGCCGGCACCCGACAGCATGGCCACCTGCTCCGTCACCATCTGGTCGCGCTGGCTCACGCCCACCGTATCGATCAGCACCGTGTGCTTGTTCTTCAATTCTTTCAGGGCGATGCGCAAATCCGCTTCATCTTTCACGGAATGCACCATCACGCCGAGGATCTTGCCGTAGATGCGCAGCTGCTCATGCGCACCGATACGGTAGGCGTCCGTGGTGATCAGGGCCAGCTTTTCCGGGCCGTGGCGCATCACGCAGCGGGCCGCCAGCTTGGCCGTGCTGGTGGTCTTGCCGACACCGGTCGGGCCCACCAGGGCGAACACGCCGCCCTGCTCGAGCATGGCGTCTTCATTGGCCACCGTGTTCAGGTTACGGCTGAGGACGGTCTTGATCCAGCGCATGCTTTGCGCACCGTCGAGGCCGGCGGGCAGCTTGTCGATCAGGTAGCGCGCCAGGCTGGCGGAAAAGCCGGCGGCCAGCATTTCGCGCAGGACGACGGCTTTTTGCGGCTCGCGCTGCTGCGTCGACCCCCACGAGATTTCCGCCAGCTGGGTTTCCATCATGCCGCGCATGGCGCGAATTTCATTCATCATGCCGCTCATTTCGGCGGCGGCGTTCTCTTTGACGTGCGCCAGCGCGCTGGCCATCATCTGCTGCATGCGGGCCATGTCCACTGGCTCGGAGGCAGCCTGGCGCGGCGCGGCAGGACGTGGCGCGGCCGGGCGCTGGGCCGGGGCGGTCGGACGCTGCGGCGTGGCGAACTGGGTCTGCAACTGGGGCCGGGGCTGGGCCATTTCGGAGGCGGCCGGCGGCGAGGCGAGCGAAGCGGCATCGTCATTGGCCAGCGCGAGGATTTCCACCACGCCATCGGCCTGGCGGTTCGACAGGATCACGGCATCGGGGCCCAGCGCTTCACGCACCTTGCGCAGCGCATCGCGCGACGAGGCGCCCGTAAATTTCTTCACATTCATGACCGGCCTCCCAAGGCGGGGGTGGCGCAATATTGGCTGAACTGTGTGACCATCATCGACTCCTGTTGCTTGAGTGCTGTCTTCCACATGGACACAGATCACTCGGACAGTTTCCATTATTAGCGATGCTCGCAGGAAACGATCGAAGGAACAGGACGGGAAAGTACCCGTTATTCAGTTTGCCGGGAGGAAATTTCGGTTTTTTTGACCCAAACGAAGGCCGGGGTCAGACCCGGCGGGTCTGACCCCGGTACTAATGAAGATAACTACTGCGCGCCCACCAGCGCCGTGACGCGGATCGTCTTGGTTTCCGGCACTTCCGCATGCGACAGCACTTTGAGCTGCGGCAAGGCGCGGCGCAGGAAGCGCGACAGCAGGGCGCGCAGCGGCGCCGGCACCAGCAGCACCGGTGTCAGACCCAGCGCTTCCTGCTGCTGGGCAGCCAGGCCCGCCTGGTGGGCGATGGTGTCGGCCAGGCCCGGCTCGATGCCGGCGCCGTCACCGCCATTGCCCATCGCTTGCATCAGCAGGCGCTCCAGGCGGCTGTCGAGCGTCATCACGGACAGCTCGGCCGCACCGGGGAACAGTTGCTGCACGATGGCGCGGCCCAGGGACACGCGCACCAGCGCCGTCAGCTCGTTCGGGTCTTGCGTGCTGACCGTGTACTCGGCCAGGGTTTCGATGATGGTGCGCATGTCGCGGATGTGCACGCCCTCGGCCAGCAGGTTCTGCAACACTTTTTGCAGAGCCGACAGCGACAGCATCTTCGGCACCAGGTCTTCCACCAGGCGCGGCGCATCCTTGCCCAGGTGGTCGAGCAGCGACTGCACTTCCGCGCGGCCCAGCAGCTCGGACGCATGCGAGGTGATCAGATGATTCAAGTGTGTGGCCACCACGGTACCCGCATCGACGACCGTGTAGCCCATCGATTGGGCCTGGTCGCGCAGGCTGGCGTCGATCCACGTGGCGGGCAGGCCGAACGCGGGGTCGCTCGTGGCCAGGCCCGGCAAGGTGCCGCTGGCCATGCCGGGATTGATCGCCAGGAACTGGCCGTTGAACGCTTCGCCCACGCCCACTTCCACACCCTTCAAGGTGATGCGGTAGGCGGACGGCTTCAATTCCAGATTGTCGCGGATATGCACGGGCGGCGCCAGGAAGCCCACTTCCTGGGCAAATTTCTTGCGGATGCCTTTGATGCGCTTGAGCAATTCGCCACCCTGCGTCTTGTCGACCAGGGGAATCAAGCGGTAGCCGACTTCCAGGCCCAGGGTATCGACGGGCATGATGTCTTGCCAGCTGGCTTCTTCCTGCTCGGGCGCCACGGTCGCTTGCGGCACTTCGGCCGGCTTTTCGGCCGCTTCTTTTTCCTGCGTGCGCTTCTTGCTGATCAAATAGGCGGAACCGGCCAGCAGCGCGGCCAGCAGGAGGAAAACCATGTTCGGCATGCCGGGGATCAGGCCCATGCCGCCGATGATGCCGGCGGTAATATACAGTACTTGCGGTTTCGCAAACAGCTGGCCCACCAGCTGGGTGCCGATGTCCTGTTCGCTGGCCACGCGCGAGACGACGATACCGGCCGCCGTGGAAATGATCAGCGAAGGAATCTGCGCCACCAGGCCGTCACCGATGGCCAGCAAGGTGTAGTTCTTGAGCGCATCGGCAAAACCCATGTCGTGCTGCAGCAAGCCCACCAGCAAACCGCCGACGATATTGATGACGGTCACCAAGATGCCGGCGATGGCGTCGCCGCGCACGTATTTGCTGGCACCGTCCATGGCGCCATAGAATTCCGCTTCCTGCGCCACTTCCGTGCGGCGGCGGCGCGCTTCGTCTTCACCGATCAGGCCGGCGTTCAGGTCGGCATCGATGGCCATCTGTTTACCGGGCATGGCATCCAGCGCGAAGCGGGCGCCCACCTCGGCGATACGGCCCGCGCCCTTGGTCACAACGGTAAAGTTGATGATCGTCAAAATAATGAAGACCACGATACCGACCGTGTAGTTGCCGCCAATCAGGAAGTGGCCGAACGCCTCAATCACTTTACCGGCCGCGTCGGCGCCCGTATGGCCTTCCGTCAGCACCACGCGCGTGGACGCCACGTTCAGTGACAGGCGCAGCATGGTCGACACGAGCAGGATGGTCGGGAACGCCATGAAGTCGAGCGGCTTGACCGTGTACAGCGCCGTCAGCAGCACGATGATGGACAGCGCGATATTGAAGCTGAAGAAGATGTCGAGGATGAAGGCGGGCAGCGGCAGCACCATCATCGCCAGCAGCATGATGATGATGATCGGCGCGGCGAGGCCCTTGCTGGCGTTGCCTTTCAATCCGCTGAGCCAGGCTGGCATGGTCAGGCCGTTCATGGTGTGCTTCCTTTATTCTTGTCTGCTGCGCCGGCTGCGGGCGGTGTCTGCGATGCGGGATTCTGTGGGTCGAGCTCGGGCGGCACGTCGAGTTTTTTCGGCTTGTCGGGGCGCTCGCCGTGGCCGCTGCCGTAACTGCGCAGCTGGAACACGTAGGCCAGCACTTCGGCCACGGCGCCATACAGCGCCTCGGGAATCTCGTCGCCGATATCCGTGTGCTTGTACAGCGCGCGCGCCAGGGCCGGCGCTTCCAGGATGGCAACCTTGTGTTCGCCGGCCAGTTCGCGGATCTTCGCCGCCACCTCATCAATGCCCTTGGCCACCACCTGCGGTGCGCCGCGCGAATTCTCGCCATACTTCAGCGCCACCGCGTAATGGGTAGGATTGGTTACCACCACGTCGGCCGTCGGCACGTCGGCCATCATGCGGCGGCGCGACATTTCATGCTGCATCTGGCGTATCTTCGCCTTGATCTGCGGATTGCCGTCCGACTCTTTCGCTTCCTGCTTGACTTCCTGCAAGGACATTTTCATCTTGTTGGCGTAGTGCCACATCTGGTACGGACCGTCGATAGCGGCGATCAGGCCCAGGGCGCCCACGATCAGCAAAAAGGCCGTGATCAGCAGGCTGATCAGATGGGCCGAACCGGCGCGCAGCGATTCCACCGACAGGCCCAGCACGGCATCCTTTTGATGCTGCATCACCATCCAGGCGACGACGCCGACGACGAGAGTCTTGGCGATGGCCTTGAGCAACTCCACCAGCGCATTCTTCGAAAACATATTGCCCAGGCCACGAATCGGGTTGAGCTTGCCAAAATTGGGGGTAAACGCCTTGGAGCTGAACAGCCAGCCGCCCACCAGCACGGGCGAGGCCAGGGCGACGAGCATGATGGCCGCGGCGTACGGCAGGCAGGTCAGCAAGACCGAGCCCACGTCGTAGCCGATGCGCAACATCATCGCGTCGGGATTGAGTATCTGCTCCCGGTCCAGGGTCAGCCCGGAAACCATGACGGCCGTCAGCCGCCGCACGATGGCGTCGCCGGCAAACCACAGGCAGCAGCCGGACGCCATCAACACCGTAAACGTGGCCACTTCACGCGATCGCGGAACGTCGCCTTCCTCACGCGCCTGCTCGAGGCGCTTCGGTGACGCGGCTTCGGTCTTTTCTGCGTCGCTGTCTTCCGACATCAATCAACTCCGGTGAAGTCCTGCAGCCTGGCTAGGCGCAATACGGACTGGGCATGGAGCATTATCGGTTCAATCAACACAACGCCATCAAGGGAAAAGGGGGGCAATTGCCCTCCTTTTCCCTTGCCTATATTAAAGGCGCCGCAGGCGCCCATTTCAGAGGGGGCCGAAAAATGGTCAGGACAAGGCGCAGCCCCGAAGACAGTACGAATAGTACGGCGAGGGACTGCAACGCAGTCATGGCCATTTTCTCGGGTCACTAACGATTTTTTCGCGCCTCGGCCTGCTTCACCGTCTGTTCGATGGCGCCAAACAGGGACTTGCCGTCATCACCCAGCATTTCCAATCGAACAACATCACCAAACAACAGGAATGGTGTGCTGGCGACACCATCGGCGATCATCTCCTGGTTACGTCGTTCAACAATGCTGGAAAACCCCTTCTTGACTTCCTTGTTGGCGACGCCGCCCGCGCTGACCACGCTGCCGGCGCGCGCGTTGCGTGTCTGACACAGATGGGCGAGCAATTGCGGGTAATTGAACGCCATGTCGGCGCCCGCGTTCGGCTGGCCCGTCAACTTGCCGTTCAGGCTGCAGCGCAAGGCGTAATGCACCTTGCCGCCGCGCCAGGCGTCGCCCAGTTCGTCGGGCGTGATGGCCACTGGAGAGCAAGCCATGGCCGGCTTCGCCTGCAGGAAGCCGTAGCCGCTGGCTTGCTCGTCGGGCGCCAGGTTGCGCAGGCTGATGTCATTGACCAGCATCAACAGCTTGATGTTCAGGTGCGCCTGGTCCGGCGTCGAGCCCATGGCCACGTCGTCCGTGATGGCGGCGATGCCTGCCTCGTAATCGATGCCCCACTGCTCGTGCGCCAGGGTGATGTCATCGTGGGCGCCGAGGAAATCGTCGCTGGCGCCCTGGTACATCCTTGGAGCATCGCGCAGATTGACGGGCGCTTCAAGTCCTGCCGCCTTGCAGGCGCGCTCGATCTGCTGCAGATAGGATGCACCGGCCACGCGCAGGCTGCTGCGCGGCAAGGGCGCCATGCAGTTGGCCGGGTCGAACTCGAAGGCGCGATGGCCGCGGCCGCTATTGATGGTCTGGTACAGCAAGTCCAGCTGGGGCGCGATGAAGCTCCAGTCGTCGAGCGCCTTTTGCAGGGTCGAGGCGATGCCATCGGCCAGGTGGGCCGTTTTCAGGTCGCGCGAGACGACAGCCAGCTGGCCATCGCGCGTGCCATCGTTCAGGGTAGCTAATTTCATGTGCGGGAAACTTCGTCAAAGGCAGGCAATAGGAGGCTAAAGACGCCAAAAAGCCGGGACATCCCCGGCTTTGACGATCTAGAGGGATTTACGCCAGCAGCGCCAGTTGCTCTGGAGTGAGATAGCACCACTCTCCTTCGGCGATGCCCAGCGATTCCAGGGTCAGGCTGCCGATGGCGGAACGGTGCAGCGCGCTGCAATGGTTGCCGGCGGCAGCCAGCATGCGCTTGACCTGGTGGTACTTGCCTTGCTCAAGCACGATTTCCAGCTGGTGCTCTCCGCGCTTGACGCAAACGAGGGCTGCCAGCGGGGCCGGCTCATCGTGCAATTGCACGCCTGCCAATAACAGGGCCACCAGTTCATCCGTCACGGGCTCTTGCGTGGTGGCCTGGTAAATCTTGGGAACGTGGCGCTTCGGCGACGATTGTGCATGGATAAATGGGCCATCGTCGGACATCAGCAGCATGCCGGTCGTATCGTGGTCGAGCCGGCCGACGGGCTGGACTTCGCGCCAGGTGAACTGCTCCGGCAGCAGGGTCAGCACGCCAGGATGATGGCTGGGCTTGCGCGAGCATTCGAAGTTGGCGGGCTTGTTCAGCGCCAGGTACAGGTGCGCGCGGTAGACCCACTCTTCTTCGAACACGTGCAGCACCAGGCCTTCGGTCTCGACGGTGGTGCGGTAATTGGTCTGGGTGACGCCATCGATGACGACATCGCCATCTTCGATGAGGGAACGGCAATATTTACGGGTGCCAAAACCCTGCGATTGCAGGATGCGGTCTAGGGATAATTTACTCATGGGCGTGACTTTACCAGAAGCGGCTGGCAGCGTGAAGCGGCCGCGCGCGCGGCCTGCGCAAGGCCGCCGAGGGCGCACCAGCCTTGCGCATGCACAGATGAGCTGAAGTACAAGGTGAGATTTCGATATAAATGGCCAATTCCTTTGAGCAATATCAAGCGCTCGGAATATCGCATTGATAGACTGAAACTTCGTTAGGAATCCGCCTAACGAGCTTTAGGAATAATAACCAAGCAACGATTCACAAGGACATTGTATGAAGCATACCGATACCATCGCCTTACAAGGCAGCATCGCCGACATGCGCCAGCGCATCGCTACGGAACAGGCGGCCATGCACAAGGTCAGACTCGGCGTGGCGCGCTGGAGCAGCGCCCCGGCGCCGCAGGATGAGGACGCAACGCCATCGCCAGCGAGCCAGACGCATTGGCATGCCGAGGCGCAATGCCATTTCATGTGCTGGCTGGAACTCGGCGGTTTTGCCCACGCGGATGCGGATGCGGTCGCGGAAACCGACAACGTGACGGCGCCCGTCATGGTGGACACAGCGCCCGAGATCAGTTCCGGCGCCAACGCCAGTGCCGGCGCAGCGCCAGCCCGGCAGGCAACCGCCCTGCCCGCACACTGCAACGGCTGCGCCGTCTGAACCCGGTCCGCCTACCAGCCATGCCCTGCCCTCGCATGCCTGCCTTGCCAGCACGCCCAACTCCAACATCGAGCAACACTTGCCCATTCGGCACGAACGACGCACAAAAGGAAACGGCGGCATTGCGCCGCCGTTCCCAAGCCCCATCGGGACTTTAGTGAGGAATGTAAATTCACTCAAAACCACATCTGCGATGCGGCGAGTAGTTCCAGGACCTGCCAATCAAGTTAGTACTGACAACATAGTTGATATATCGCCCCTCCTTGAAAAGAACTACGGTTTCACTATAGCCCAAGCAGCCCCATTTTCAAGCCAATTTACCACCTTATTGAAAATCATTCTCGATTGGCTTGCTTGCCAGCCAAGAGTGATGTCCTCAGCGCAACGCCGGTTGTGACTGCTGTACGGCCGCCTTCATGGCGCCCGCGCCCATGGCGGCGCCAAACTTTTTGAGCACCCGTTCCGGCAAGCCTTCATGCTGCGTATAGTCGACGATGTCTTCCGCCTTGACGACGTCGCGCGCCACGCTGTCGACCGTGCCGAAATCGTCGGCCAGCCCCATTTCCACGGCTTTCGCGCCCGTCCAGTACAAGCCGGAGAAGGTATCGGCCGTTTCCTTCAGGCGCTTGCCCCGTCCCGCCCGCACGACCTCGATGAATTGCTGGTGGATTTCATTGAGCATGCCTTGCGCATACGCCTTGTGCTTTTCCGTCAGGGGGCTGAACGGGTCCATGAAACCCTTGTTCTCGCCCGCCGTCAGCAAACGGCGCTCGACGCCGACCTTTTCCATCACGCCCGTAAAGCCGAAGCCATCCATCAGCACGCCGATGGAGCCGACCACGCTGGCCTTGTTGACATAGATGCGGTCGGCGGCAGCCGCGATGTAATAGCCGCCCGAGGCGCACATTTCATCGACCACCACATACAAAGGCTTGTCCGGATAGCCCTTGCGCAGGCGCTGCATCTCGTCGACGATCATGCCGGCCTGCACGGGGCTGCCGCCCGGACTATTAATATGCAGCACCACGGCCACGGAGCCGGCGTCGGAAAACGCCTTGTCCAGCGCGGGGATGACGACGGCGGCCGAGCCGCTGCCTTCGGACTCGATGGCGCCATTGATATCGATCAGGGCCGTGTGGCGGCCCAGGGTTTCGCTGTCGTCGGCCGTGTTGTAGTCATAAAACACCCACAGGGCGAACAGCACGATCAGCAGGCCGAAGATCTTGAAAAAGATGCTCCAGCGGCGGTGCGCACGTTGCTCTTGCAAAGTGGCAAATACCAGCTTTTCCAGCACGTCGCGTTCCCAGTGTCCCGCAGGGACGCCGTGACCGGCGGCTGGCGCGCTGCTGTCCAGCTTGTCATTCGTGTTATCGCTCATGATTCACTTTGTTTAAATTGCAATAAGGCCTGCCCCGGCCTCAGGCCGGCAGCGGCTGCACATACTCATCGGGTTGCCAATACAGCTGGCCATCGCGCTCGGCCACGGTGATCGGACGCAAGCGCCCGCCCTTGCAGGGGCCGCCCGCGCACAAGCCGCTTTCCGGCACATAGATGGCGCCATGCGTCGAACACATCAGGTACAAGCCGCTGGACTCGAAAAACTCGCCTTCGGCCCAGTCCAGTTCGATCGGCACGTGGGCACAGCGGTTCAGGTAGCCATACGCCTTGCCGCCATGGCGCACGACAAAGCCCGTGGTCGCTTCGCCACCGGCCGAGACGGGAAAACGCACGCCCTTGCCGCCATCGGCCACGGCGTCGGCCGCACAAATCAATACTTCCGCAACATCAGTCATCATGCGTGCTCACTCAGCCATTGATGCAGGTCGGCCACGGTGGCGGCCGAATACAGCGGATTGCAAGCTTGCAACTGCGCCACCGGATGCGCCCCATACTCTACGGCAATACCCGCCGCGCCTGCATTGCTTGCCATCAATAAATCATGGCTGGTGTCGCCGATCATCACGGTACGGCGCATATCCTGTCCCAATTCGCGCGTCAGTTCCTGCAGCATGGCCGGATGGGGCTTGGAAAACGTTTCATCGGCGCAGCGCGTCGCATCGAACAGGGACAGCAGCTTGACGGCATTCAAGGAGCGGTTCAGGCCGACACGGCTCTTGCCCGTGGCCACCGCCAGAAAGTACGCCTGCTGCGACAGTTCCTGCAGCATCTCGTGTACGCCGGGAAACAAGGTCAGCTCATGGTCGCGCGACAGATAGTGATAGCGGTAGCGCTCGGCCATGCGCGCATGGTATTTCGGCTCCACGTCGGGCATCACCAGCTGCATGGCTTCCTGCAAGCCCAGGCCGATCACGTGCGAAGCGAGCAACTCGGTGGGAATGGGCAAGCCAAGGTCTTTGGCCGATGCCTGGATGCACTTGACGATGGTCGAGGTACTGTCTATCAGGGTACCGTCCCAATCGAAGACGATCAGATCAAATTGCTTTCTTGCCATGTTTCCCGACAGCATAGCCGCCGGCTCCTTGAGAATGAATGATGGCGACTGACTACCTTATGAGTAGTGTCGCGCGCACGCGCTGGTTACTTATCGTGCGGCAACGGCCAATGGTTTGCCCAAGCTTACCAAGAAACGCTCGCATTCGGCAGCCAGCGGCGCGTTCAAAGTCATCGTCTTGCCCGTTTCCGGATGCGTAAACGTGATCTGGTGCGCATGCAGGAACATGCGTTTCAGGGCGCCGCGCGTGCTGTCGGCCTTCAACAGGGCACGGTTGAGGGCAAAGTCGCCATATTTATCGTCGCCAGCGATGGGGAAACCGGACGAAGACAGGTGCACGCGGATCTGGTGCGTGCGTCCCGTCTTCAATTCCGCTTCCAGCAAGGCGAAGTTGTGATATTTATGCAACAGTGAAAACACCGTGTGCGACGCCAGGCCATCGGCCTGCACGGCCACCCGGCGCTCGCCTTCGGCCGTCGTATATTTATGCAATGGCAACTTGATATGCTGGCGCGCATTCTTCCAGTCGCCGGCCACCAGCACCAGGTAGCGCTTGTCGGTGACGCCGTCGCGCATCTGCTCGTGCAGATTGGTCAGCGCCGTGCGTTTCTTTGCCAGCAACAGCAAGCCGGACGTGTCGCGGTCCAGGCGGTGTACCAGTTCCAAAAACTTGGCGTCGGGGCGCGAAGCGCGCAATTGCTCGATCACGCCGAACGACACGCCCGAGCCGCCATGCACGGCCACGCCGGCCGGCTTGTCGATGACGAGCAGCTGCGCATCTTCGAAAATGATCTTGAATTCGGCGGCTGGCGCGCCCGTAGGGGCCTTTTCGGCCACGCGCACGGGCGGAATGCGCACCACGTCGCCGGCGGCGAGACGGTACAGCTGATCGATACGGCCTTTATTGACCCGCACTTCTCCCGATCGCAAGATCCGGTAGATGTGGCTTTTAGGCACTCCCTTGCACACTCTTAATAAGTAGTTGTCGATGCGCTGGCCTGCTTCTTCCTCGGCGATCGTTACGAATTGGGCTTGCGGCTGAACCGGGGGTGTTGAAGGGGGAACAACATCATTTTGACTCTTCATTTACTATGTCTTCCCAGAAATCTCTCTAAGTCCTTCATTTTGAATATATAATTGTTTTTGCTGCGGCCCTGGCTGCTGCGAGTGTAAGAATAAAAGCACATTTTACACAGGGGCGTCTCCACCGGCCTCGCCAAATTGCAAATTCGGTGGAAAAAAATGTATATGCACCATCCCTGCGCGAATCAAGGTTGCACCGTAGTTGTAATCGGATAACGCGTGGAGATGCTGAAGTGAGTGTGGGATTATAAGGATAAGTACCCGTTAGCGCGACTTATCGAGTCGGGCTCGCGGGTTGATGAAGTTGATAACGCTTGCCGTTTTCGCCAAACCCCGTATGTGGCCAAATACTGAGGGTTGTCGATGATAGGCTGAGGCCAAGCCTCGCCATCGCGATCCCTGTAATGAGCCGGCTAACGATTTTGGCTCTGAATTTGCTGACCACTTGCATTCTCTGCCCCCGATGCAGTTCATTCTCATCCGGGCTGTTTCAGATGAGTTGCAAGTGTCCTGTGCACTCGGCATGACGATCGACCTCACCGCGCCTGTTGCGGCCGTAACGTATACCTCGTACGCGTTGTTGCTCCGCACGCCTGGGCATTTCCCCCGCCAGCACTCCCGTTCTCGCATATATCCCTGTACTTCGCCGCTTCCCCGGAAGCGGCTTTGAGATGGCCTACGGGTCGCGGAGTTATAAAAATGAAACGCATGTTGTTTAATGCCACGCAGCAAGAAGAACTGCGCGTAGCGATTGTCGACGGACAAAAACTGATCGACATCGATATCGAGACAGCCGGGCGCGAACAGCGCAAATCCAACATCTACAAGGGCGTGATCACGCGCATCGAGCCATCGCTCGAAGCGTGCTTCGTCAGCTATGGCGAAGACCGCCACGGCTTCCTGCCTTTCAAGGAAGTTGCCCGCACGTATTTCCGCGAAGGCGTCGACGTCCGTAACGCGTCCGTCAAGGAAGCGCTGCGCGAAGGCCAGGAAATCATGGTGCAAGTGGAGAAGGAAGAGCGCGGCAACAAGGGCGCCGCCCTGACCTCGTTCGTCTCGCTGGCCGGCCGTTACCTGGTCCTGATGCCGAACAACCCGCGTGGCGGTGGCGTATCGCGCCGCGTGGAAGGTGAAGAGCGCCAGGAATTGCGCGAAACCATGGATAAACTGGATTTGCCAGCTGGCATGTCCGTGATTGCCCGCACGGCAGGCATCGGCCGCAACGTCGATGAACTGCAGTGGGACTTGAATTACCTGATGCAACTGTGGCGCGCCATCGAAGGCGCCGGCAAGTCGGCCAACGGCGCTTTCCTGATCTACCAGGAATCGTCGCTCGTCATCCGCGCCATCCGCGACTACTTCCAGCCCGACATCGGCGAGATCCTGATCGACACCGACGAGATCTACGACCAGGCGCATCAGTTCATGAGCCACGTGATGCCCGACATGGTGCACCGCGTAAAACGCTACAGCGACGACGTGCCGCTGTTCTCGCGCTTCCAGATCGAACACCAGATCGAAACGGCGTACAGCCGCACCGTGCCACTGCCATCGGGCGGCGCCATCGTGATCGACCATACCGAAGCGCTGGTCTCCGTCGACGTCAACTCGGCCCGCGCCACGCGCGGCTCGGACATCGAGACGACCGCCTTCAACACCAACTGCGAAGCGGCCGAAGAAGTGGCCCGCCAGCTGCGTTTGCGCGACTTGGGCGGCTTGATCGTCATCGACTTCATCGACATGGAAGTGGCGAAAAACCAGCGCGAAGTGGAACAGCGCCTGAAAGATGCGCTGCACCATGACCGTGCCCGTGTACAAATGGGCAAGATCTCGCGCTTCGGCCTGATGGAACTGTCGCGCCAGCGCCTGCGTCCTTCGCTGTCCGAAGGTTCGCACGTGACGTGCCCGCGCTGCTCCGGCACCGGCCACATCCGCGACACGGAATCGTCCGCCCTGCAGGTGCTGCGCATCATCCAGGAAGAGGCGATGAAGGAAAACTCGGCCACCATCCACGTGCAAGTGCCCGTGGACGTGGGCGCCTTCCTGCTCAACGAAAAGCGCGGCGAAGTACTGAAAATCGAGAACCGCCACCGCATCGCCGTGATCCTGATCCCGAACAAGCATCTGGAAACGCCGCACTACAAGCTGGAACGCATCAAGCACGACGACCCGCGTCTGGAAGACAGCCAGGCCAGCTACAACCTGGCGGAAAGCGCTGAAACCGACATGGCGTACAGCAAGCGCCAGAAGGAAGAAGCCAAGCCGCGCCAGGAAGCCGTCGTCAAGACGATCACGCCTGACCAGCCGGCACCGCTGGTCGAGCGCAAGCCCGTCGAAGCGAAACCGGCTCCAGTGGCCGCGCCTGCCGCACCACAGGGCCTGATCGCCAAGATCATCAGCTTCTTCACCGGCGCTCCGGCACCGGTGGCGCCAGCACCTGCTCCTGTCGCACCAGCCAAGCCGGCCGGCGCCGACCGTGGCGACCGCAACAGCCGTGGCCCGCGTGGCCGTGGCCGCAACGGCAAGCCTGGCCGCGAAGAACGCGAACCAGGCCAGGGCCGTCCAGCCCAGGACGATGCAGCGAAAGAAGCGGAAGCACTGGAAAAAGCGGCTCGTCCGCCACGTCCACCGCGTCCGCCACGCGAACCGCGTGAAGCGCGCGAGAACGGCGATACGGCGGCAGCACCGCGCGAACGCGGCGAACGTCCTGAACGCGCCGAGCGTCCAGAACGCGCGGAACGTCCAGAGCGCGCCGAGCGTCCGCCACGCCAGCCACGCGAAGCGCGCGAACCACGCGCCGACAAGGCTGTTGTTGCTGAAGTGAAAGCTGAAGAGCTGGCACTGGTTGGCGCCACCGCCAGCGCAGTGAATGTCGTCGTGGCGTCAAACGGCCCGGAATCCGACGCCGCACCTGCGAACCTGCTGAAAGCGCCGGCGAATGCCGGTCCTGAAGGCGAAGAGACGGAAAACGACGTGGAAGGCGAAGAACCGCGCCGCCGCCGTCGTCGTGGTGGCCGCAACCGCAACCGCCGCGACCGCGAAACGGGCGAGCTGATCGAATCGGCAAACGGTGACAACGAAGGCCAGGACGCACCAGTGATCAGCTTTACGGTCGCTCCGGCGCCGGAAGCTGCAACGGATGCCGCTCCAGTCGCCGTCGTGGCTGCCGCCGCTGTCGTCGCCGTTGCCGCACCAGTGGAAGCTGCATTGGATGCCGCTCCTGCCGTCGTGGCTGAAGTCGTGGAAGTGGTCGAAGTGGTGGAAGTGGCCAAGGTTGAGGAAGCAGCACCAGCGGCCGAAGTGATCGTGCCGCCAGCCCCTGTGGAAGCCGCCGTTGCTGCAGCGCAAGCTGAACCAGCCGCTGCCGAACCAGCACCAGCTGCCGAGTACAGCTTTGCCGAGAAAGCGGAAGCTGCACCGGCGCCAGCGCCTGCTCCAGCGGAAGTCATCGTCGAAGCGGCGCCAGTCGTGGAAACGACAGCTGCCGTGGAAACCGCCGCCGTGGCGGAAGAAGTTCCAGCAGCAGCGCCAGTCGCCGAAGCGGCACCAGCCGTGGTGGAAGCGGCCCCGGTGGTAGCCGAAGCGGCTCCCGCTCCAGCTCCCGTGCCTGCTCCGGCACCAGCGCCAGCGCCTGTCGTTGCTCCTGCTCCTGCTCCTGCTCCTGCTCCTGCCGCGCCGCTGGACTTGAGCGCAGTGCTCGGTTCGGCCGGCCTGACCCTGGCTGCCACCGATCCGGAAAAACTGCGCCTGGCGCAGGAAGCGGCCGCGAAGGCAGTCGCTCCGGTACGCAAGCCACGCGAACGCAAGCCATTGCCGCCGCAATCGGATGAGCCGTTGATCCAGGTCAACACGCAACGTCCATAAGTGTGCCGGGTTCGCCCAGCCGCCAATGATGAAAGGGGGAGCTCAGGCTTCCCCTTTTTTATGTCCACTTTTTTGCTGCCCTCCACCCGCCATGCACGAGAACGCCAATCTGCCTCCCGCCCCCGTCAGCCTGCGCAGCGCCTTCTGGTACTGGCTCAAGCTAGGCTGCGTCAGCTTTGGCGGCCCCGCCGGGCAAATCGCCATGATGCATGCGGAACTGGTGGAAAAGCGGCGCTGGATTTCCGAGCAGCGTTTCCTGCACGCGCTCAATTACTGCATGTTGCTGCCGGGGCCGGAAGCGACCCAGCTGGCTATCTACATCGGCTGGCTGATGCACCGCACGCGCGGCGCCCTGGTGGCGGGCCTGCTGTTTTTGCTGCCCTCGCTGCTGGTGCTGATCGCCCTGTCCTGGCTGTACATGGCGTATGGCCACGTTGGCGCCATCGCCGGCGTCCTGTACGGCATCAAGCCGGCCGTTGTCGCCATCGTGCTGGCGGCCGCCTGGCGCCTGGGCCGGCGCACCTTGCGCAGCCCCGCCCTGATCGCCATCGCCGCGGCCGCATTTGTCGCCATCGCCGCGCTACAGCTGCCATTTCCACTGATCGTGCTCAGCGCCGCCCTACTGGGCATGGCGAGCGGGCGCTGGCTGCCGGGCCACTTTCATGCCAACGGCGCGTCGCATGGCGGCGCGGCCCGCTACGGCGCCGCCCTGATCGATGACGACACGCCGACGCCGGACCACGCGCGCTTCCGCTGGCCGCGCCTGCTTGGCACGGCTGCCATGGGCCTGGCGCTGGCCTTCTTCGTCTGGCTGGGCCTGGCGCTGGCGGGCGGCGCGGACCAGCCGCTGGCGCAGATGGGCGTGTTTTTCAGCAAGGCGGCCCTGCTCACGTTCGGCGGCGCGTATGCCGTGCTTCCCTACCTGGTGCAGGGCGCCGCCGACCACTACCACTGGATCACGAGCGCGCAAATGATGGATGGCCTGGCGCTGGGCGAAACGACGCCCGGCCCGCTGATCATGATCGTCGCCTTCATCGGTTTTGTCGGCGGCTGGAGCCATGCCGTGACGGGTGAGCAGCTGTGGCTGGCGGGCGTGTCCGGCGCGCTCGTTGCCAGCTGGTTTACTTTCCTGCCCTCGTTCATCTTCATCCTGGCCGGCGCCCCCCTCGTGGAAGCGTCGCGCGGCAATTTGCGCCTGAGCGCGCCCCTGACGGCCATCTCGGCAGCCGTGGTGGGCGTCATCGCCAGCCTGGCCCTGTTCTTTGGCCGCCATGTCTTCTGGCAAACAAACCCGCTGCCGCACTGGGACTGGGTAGCGATTGCCATTGCGCTGGCGGCCGGCGTGGCGCTGATCAAATACCAAATGGGCACCATCAAATTGCTGCTCGCCTGTGCCATCTTCGGCCTCGTGCTATCGTATCTGCCTTGACCGATTTTACGTAAGTGGCATGACCTTTCATGGCTGACAAGATTATCTACCTCGCCGAAGCCCGCAATGGGGCACCGGCGATCCCCGCACGGCTGGAAAGTCCCAGCGGCAACGTGGCCGACAGCCTGGGCCGGCCCCTGCACGACTTGCGCATCTCGATTACCGACCGCTGCAATTTCCGTTGTGTGTATTGCATGCCGAAGGACGTGTTCGACAAGAACCACGTGTATCTGCCGCACACGGATTTGCTGTCGTTCGAGGAAATCACGCGCATCGCGCGCCTGTTCGTCGCGCACGGCGTGGAAAAGATCCGCCTGACGGGCGGCGAACCCCTGCTGCGCAAGAATATCGAAAAGCTCATCGCCATGCTGGCCGCGCTGCGCACGCCATCGGGCCAGCCGCTGGACCTGACCCTGACAACCAACGGCTCCTTGCTGGCCAGAAAAGCGCAGGCGCTCAAGGATGCGGGCCTGAACCGGGTCACCGTGTCGCTCGACTCGCTCGACGACGCCACCTTCAAGCGCATGAACGACGTCGATTTCGCCGTCGCCGACGTGCTGCACGGCATCGATGCGGCGCACGCCGCGGGCCTGGGCCCCATCAAGATCAACATGGTCGTCAAGGCCGGCATGAACGAGCAGGAAATCGTGCCCATGGCGCGCCACTTCAAGGGCACGCCGTACATCCTGCGCTTCATCGAATACATGGACGTGGGCGCGTCGAATGGCTGGAACTTGCAGGAAGTCATCCCGTCCGCCGAAGTCGTGCGCCGGATCGCCTCACACATGCCCTTGCTGCCCATCAACCCGAACTACACGGGCGAGACGGCGGCGCGCTGGCGCTATGCGGATGGCAGCGGCGAAATCGGCCTCATTTCCAGCGTCACGCAAGCGTTCTGCGCCGACTGCAGCCGCGCCCGCCTCTCGACCGAGGGCAAGCTGTACACGTGCCTGTTTGCCAGCAGCGGCCACGACTTGCGCAGCCTGCTGCGCGGCGGCCGCAGCGATGCGGAAATATCCTCGGCCGTGGCACAGCTGTGGCGCGGCCGCGGCGACCGCTATTCGCAATTGCGCACCAGCCAGACGGATTTGACGGGCGGCACACTTGAGCACGGTAAAAAGAAAGTGGAAATGTCGTACATCGGCGGCTGAATCCGGGGCGGCGCACGCCCCGCGCTGCTACCATGGCGCATGCACCAATTTTCCTACCTGACATGATCAACAAACACGACATTACCGGCCTGATCCTGGCCGGCGGCCTCGGCACGCGCATGGGCCAGCGCGACAAGGGCATGCTGCCCCTGCATGGCCAGCCCCTGGCCCGCCACGTGCTGCAGCGCCTGGCGCCGCAAGTGGGCCAACTGGCCATCAGTGTCCACGCCGATGCCGGCGATTACGCAAGCTTCGGCCTGCCCGTGTGGCCCGATGCGCTGCCGGGCCAGCTGGGCCCCCTGGCCGGCCTGCACAGCGGCATACGGCACGCCGGCACGCCGTATCTGCTGACCGTGCCGTGTGATTCGCCCCTGCTGCCGCCCGACCTGGCAGCGCGCCTGGCCGCCGGCCTGATCGACAACGATGCCGACCTGGCAATCGCCGTCACCGAAGAAATCGATCCGGCGACGGGATCGGCCGTGCTCCGCCCGCACCCCGTCTTTTGCCTGGTGAAAACCTCGGCCCTGCCCCAGCTAGACTCGTATCTGCGCGGCGGCGAGCGCCGCATGCGTACCTGGCATGGCCCCTTGAAACTGGCTGAGGTGCTCTTCGAGAACCATGGCGCGTTCGGCAACATCAATACGCCAGACGAGCTGGCCGCCCTGCAGGCGCAGGGCTTGTCCGTGCCGATGGCGCAAGCCATCCTGGCCGACACCGTCGCGCCCGTCGCCGAGGTCGAGGAACTGCCGCTGCCGCAAGCGTTCGGGCGCATCCTGGCAGCCGACATCATCTCGCCCATCAGCGTGCCCGCGCACGACAATTCCGCCATGGATGGCTATGCCCTGCATGGGGCCGACCTCGGTGGCGACGCCCCCGTGACCCTGGCCGTGGTCGACACCATCCTGGCCGGGCGTCCCGGCACGGTCAACGTCGGGCGCGGGCAATGCGCGCGCATCATGACGGGCGCCGTCATGCCGCACGGCTGCGACAGCGTGGTGCCGCAGGAACTGGTGCAGCATGCCAGCGAGCACAGCATCACCATCGCGCCGGACTGCATCCGCCTCGGCGACAACCGCCGTTTCAAGGGCGAAGACTTGATGCAAGGCCAGCCTGCGCTGCTGCAGGGCAAACGACTCGGACCGGCCGAACTGGGGCTGCTGGCCTCGCTGGGCATCACCACGGTGCCCGTGCGCCGGCGCCTGCGCGTGGCCTTCTTTTCCACCGGCGACGAATTGCGCTCGATCGGCGAAGCGCTCGACGCGGGCTGCATCTACGACAGCAACCGCTACACCCTGCTGGGCATGCTGACCCGTTTGGGCTGCGAGGTGCTCGACATGGGCATCGTCAAGGACAATCCGCAAGCGCTGGAAGCGGCCCTGCGCGGCGCCTGCGCCAAGGCCGACGTCATCATCACCTCGGGCGGCGTGTCCAGCGGCGCGGCCGATTTTACGCGCGAGATCCTCGCCCGCCTCGGTGACGTGGCCTTCTGGCAAATCAACATGCGCCCGGGCCGCCCCATGGCCTTTGGCCGGATTGCCAGCGAGGGCGACACGGCCTTGCTGCTGGGACTGCCCGGCAACCCCGTGGCCGTGATGGCGGCGTTTTATTTCCTCGCCCGCCCCGCCCTGCTGCGCCTGATGGGCGCCGATGCGGACACGTCCACCCTGCCGCTGCTGCAGGTGGCGGCGCAAGCGCCCATCCGCAAGAAACGGGGCCGCACGGAATACCAGCGCGGCATCGTCGAGCGGGGAGCGGACGGGCGCCAGCACGTGCGCGTGACGGGTGCGCAAGGCTCGGGCATCCTGCGTTCGATGACGCAAGCCAATTGCATGATCGTGCTGCATGAAGCGCAAGGCCACGTGGCGGCCGGCGACCTCGTCGATATCGTACTATTCCATGGGCTGATATGAAGCTGATACTGGCAATGGCCCTGCTGCAGGGCATGACGGCATATGCAGGCGAAGTCCGCAGCAATGGCTACACGGCGCGCTTTGACGAGCGCATCGAAACGGCGCCAGGCGACTTGCACGGCGAAACCGTGGGCGGCATCCGCCTTGTGCGCACCAGCGACCAGGCGCTCGTGTGGCAGGAAAACACGCCCTTGCGCCCCGGCTGCGGCAACGTTGCGGCCGTGACCGCCATCAATGATCGCTACATGGCCCTGTGCGGCCACCTGGGCGGGCGCCATTACACGCAGAAGATCATCTTCACGCAAGGCAACTCACTCTCCATGGTCAGCGTCGACCAGTACGATTCGCCCAGTCCCGTGCGCGTGGAGCCCAACGGATCGCTGGCCATCGACGTCCTGCGACGCGACCTCTTCCCCGACCAACTGACGGGTCCGCATTACTTCCACACTGTGTACCGCTTGCGCCACGATGACGCCACGTTCGGCTTCGTCCCCAGCTTTGATGGCGACGCAGCCGAGCGCTACTGGCTGCACTACCGGGTCACGCGCCAAGCGGCGCCTGCGGCTGAGGTGCTGCCAGAACTGCTGGCGTCGCTGCTGGCGGCCCAGTCCGGCAAGCAATCGATCTGCGCGGAACTGGACATGCTGGCCGCAGATTTGCAGCAAGGGCGACAGTACGATGCGCAAGGCGCGCGCACCTTGATGCGCCGGTGGCTGCACAAGCTGCCCGCCATCGGCTACCCCGCTTTCGATACGCAAGCCTGTCCAGGCCGCATCTAGCACGCATTCCCGGCCTCACCGCCGCCTGCCGGCGGTGCCCCCGTCCAAGCTCCACCTCATTCCCACCGGCCCGCCCTGCGCGGGCCGTTTGCATTTCCCCATTGCAATCAATTCCCCTGCGCGGCCGACGTTCGCCTATCGAGATAAAAATATCAATTATTTCTCCTTAAAACAAATCAATAAACACAACACTAATTGTAATAATTTTATTTATTAGTTGATATTGAAGTTTCTTCGGTGATAACATTCGAACTCATACAAAAAGTTCAATTTTGATATTGTTTTCACGAGGAACAACAATGAGACACAGCTCATGGATCGCGGGAGTCAGCATGTTCGGTGCGGCATGCCTGCTTGCCACCTTATCCCTGGCGCCCTTGCCCGCCTACGCGAAAGGCATCGCGCGCGCCGATGTGCTCGATAACTGCAACTGGAATCGTCCTGGCGTCGACCCGTTCATGGGTGACGTGGTGGCGGCCGTGGACCGCTATACGGATATCGCGCCGCCCGTGCGCGAACAATTGAAGGAGCGCATGCGTGCGCGCCAGTACGATGAGATCGTGGTGATCAGCCGCGACGCCATCCGCGGCAAGGGCAATTACAACGCGCGCATCAGCGACATGCATTTCGGCCCTGGCCGCGTCTGCCGCAACGTCACGCGTGCGGGCTGGAACGAGCAGATGCAGGAACGGGGACTCGTGTATTGCGTGCAAGGCCAGTGCATCCTGGTGCCGACGATCTGCCGCAACGTCAGCCGGATTACGCAGGCGCCCGCATCGGCGCCGCCAGCGGCCGGTGCAGCTCCCGGTGGTGCCGCTCCCGGCGGTGCAGCACCCGTTGCCGCCGCGCCCGCTGCCCCGGAAGCGGCAGGCGTGCCCCTGATCGACAATCCCGACGCCTTGCGCGGCGGTTCCTTCACGGGCGGCGCCATGCCGCCCGAGGTGGCCAGCATTCCTTTCCTGCCCTTCGATTATGTGCGTACCGCCGGCGGCATCACGCCGCCTGCCGGCATGGGCGGCGGCGGCGGCGGTGGTGGTGGCGGTGGAGGCGGCCTGCCGCCGGACCGGGGCAGCAGCATCATCGTGCCGCCCACCCTGATCATCCCTAGCTTGCCACCGACGGTGCCGACCGTCTTGCCGGCCGTGCCCGAACCGCAAACCTGGGGCATGCTGCTGGCGGGACTGGCGCTGATCGGCTACAGCGCGCTGCGCCGCCGCACTGCGCGGGCGGCCTGAGGCGCGCTACTCGCCGTCGCCGGCGTCCGCCTTGCCCAGCAGCAAGGCGGCCGCCTCGCCCGGCAAGGCTTCCACGGATTTCAATTTGCGCGCCATCTGCCGGCTGCGCACTTCCGCGCTTTCGATATTTTTCGCCGCCTTTTCCAGGGTCAGCCGGGTTTGCGACAACACCTCGCCGAACTTGCCGAATTCCGTCTTCACGGCGCCCAGCACTTGCCACACTTCGGACGAGCGCTTTTCCAGCGCCAGGGTGCGGAAACCCATCTGCAAGCTGTTGAGCAAGGCCGTCAGGGTCGATGGCCCGGCGATGCTGACCCGGTGCACGCGCTGCAATTCATCGGCCAGGCCCGGGCGGCGCAGCACTTCCGCATACAGCCCCTCGGTAGGCAGGAACAGGATCGCAAAGTCGGTGGTCAGCGGCGGCGCCAGGTATTTCTCGGCGATGGTTTTCGCTTCGCCCCGCACGGCCCGCTCCAGTTCGCGTCCGGCCAGGGCCACGGCGTCCGCATCGGCCCGCTCGGCCGCCTCGACCAGGCGCTCATACTGTTCCTTAGGAAATTTCGCGTCTATCGGCATCCACACGGGCGGCCCGCCGTCGACCATGCCCGGCAGTTTCAAGGCGAATTCCACGCGCGCGCCGCTGCCCGGCAAGGTTTCCACGTTTTTCGCGTACTGGTCGACAGTGAGTACCTGCTCCAGCAGCATTTCCAGCTGCACTTCGCCCCATGTTCCCCGCGTCTTGACGTTGGTAAGCACCCGCTTCAGATCGCCCACGCCCAGCGCCAGCTGCTGCATCTCGCCGAGGCCCTGGTGGACTTTTTCCAGCCGCTCCGACACTTGCTGGAACGAGGCGGACAGGCGCGTTTCCAGGGTGGCGTGCAGTTTCTCGTCGACCGTCTTGCGCATTTCTTCCAGGCGCGCGCCATTGTCGGCCTGCAAGTCGCGGATCTTGTTCTCGAGCGTGGCGCGCACTTCCAGCATGCGCTGCGCATTCGATTCCGTCAGCTGCGCCAAAGTTTGATTGGTACTCTCGGCAAAGCGCGCCAGGCTTTGCGCCTGTTCCTCGCGCCCGACTTTCCCCTGCGCCTGCATCTGCGTGCGCAGGCTGTCGAGCTGTTGCAGGGTCGCCGCCTGAAATTGCGCCAGGCCAGCCGCCAGGTCTTGCCGCGTGGCTTGCGCCGACGCCTGCAGCTGCAGCCGCACTTCGCGCTCGACCCGGTCGATACGCTCCAGGCTTTGCTGCTGGTGCTGCTGCACCAGGGCAAGGGTGGTGGCGCCGTCGCCGGCCGCGCCACGCGGACGCAGCAAGATCAATAGCAACAGGACGATGGCGACGATGGCGGCGCCCAGCAGGCTGTAGAACTCGATTGGGCTCATGGGATCAGTCAGGTTTGTTGCGCATCCAGTCGGCCGTCTGATAGAACGATTCCATCAGGCGCACGCGCAAGGACTCTTCGATGCCCGTGTCTTCCATGGCCCAGGCCATGGCGCGCAGCCACTGGTCGCGCTCGCTGGTGCCGATGGCATACGGCAAATGACGGGCGCGCAGGCGCGGGTGGCCGAATTTCTCGATATACAAATCCGGTCCGCCCATCCAGCCCGTCAGGAAAAAATACAGCTTGTCGCGCGAGCCGTCCGTCGATGGCGGATGCATGACGCGGATGCCGGCGAACTCGGGCTCGAGCTCCATCAAGTCATAAAAACGGTCGACCATTTCGCGCAGCACGGGAGCGCCGCCGATGGTCTCGTACAGGGTGGGAGCAGTGGTATCAGTCATGGCCGCCATGATAGCGCAAGCGCCGGCGGCCCATGCGGCGCCAGCGCCCTCTGCCACAATAAATGGCAATATATTTGACTAGTCAAGCTTTTATCAAATACTATGCAATTTTAAACCCGGGACAAAACAGCATGTCAACCACCGCCCAAGCTCCTTTGCTACGCAATACCAATTTCCGCTGGCTGCTCGGAGGCGGCCTCGTGTCGATGCTCGGTGACCAGTTCAGCATGCTGGCCCTGCCCTGGCTGGTGCTGAGCCTGACAAACGATAGCCTGAGCCTGGGCATCGCCGTGGCCCTGATGGGCGCGCCGCGCGCCGTGCTGATTTTGCTGGGCGGCATCATCGCCGACCGTTACTCCCCCCGGCGCGTGCTGCTGCTGAGTAAATATGCGAACGCCGCCATCCTGCTGGCACTGTCCGGCCTGCTGATACTGGACCAGGCCAGTGTGGCGCTCGCGTATGCGGCCGCGCTGGCGCTGGGCATCGCCTCTGCCTTCGGCATTCCCGCCGGCACCGCCATTCTGCCGCAAGCCGTGCCGCCGCAGGCGCTGCAGACGGCCAACAGCCTGCAGATGGGCGCGCGCCAGTTGTCCTTGCTGGCCGGCCCGCTGCTGGCGGCGCTCGTGCTCGGCGCCCACGATGGCGGGCAGCAAACCGGCATGGCGGCGCTGGCCGCCGCCTTTGCCATCGATGCGCTGACGTTTCTGTTCTCGGCCTGGACCTTGCGGCAAGTCAGCCTGCGGCCACTGGCCGCCGCTGCGGCGCAGGGCATGTGGGGCGACATGGCGGCCGGCCTGTCCATGGTGTGGCGCGACATGGCCTTGCGCAGCTGCTATGCCTACTGGGCCGTGGTGGCCTTCTTCGTCATGGGTCCGCTGCAAGTGGCCCTGCCCGTACTGGCCAGCGAGCGCCTGCACGGCGCCCCGGCGCTCGGTTTGCTGATGGGCGCGCACGGCGCCGGCACCCTGGCCGGCATGCTGGCGTCCAGCCTGGGCGGCGCCTGGCTGCGCCGCCGCTTCGGCGCCACCTTGCTGGCCGTTGACGCCATCGTCGCCATCCTGCTGATGGCGCTGGGACAAATCGATACAGCCTGGCAAGGCGCGGCCTTGCTGGCCGTCACGGGATTGCTGGGCGGCTATGTGCAGGTGGCCATCTTTACCTGGATACAACGGCGCGTGGCGCCCGCCATGCTGGGCCGGGCGATGGCGCTGTTCATGGGTATCTTCCTGGGACTGGCACCGCTGTCGGCGGCGGCCACGGGCGCGCTGCTGCGCCACCTGAGCGTGGGCGAACTGTTCTGCGCCGGCGGCGCCCTGCTGCTGGCCGCCGCCATCACCGCCGCCCTGCTCACCGATATTGCCCGCATCGCAAGCACCGACCACGTCACCCAAGCTTGAGGAAACCGCACCATGGATAAAACACAGCAAGCTGCCTTGAAAGCAGCTTATCGGCAACAAGCGCCCGCACTGGGCATCATCGCGCTGCGCCACCTGCCCAGCGGCCGCACCCTGCTCGAACGCAACCGCAACGCGCCCGGCGCGCTGAACCGCCACCGTTTCGAACTCGCGCTGGGCTCGCACCGCAATACGCGCCTGCAGGCGGACTGGCGGCGCGATGGCGAGGCGGCTTTCCGCTTCGACATCATCGACACCGTCAAGCCATCGGCCGATCCCGGTTTCGATGCGGACGCAGAACTGGAGGCCCTGCTGGCGCTGCACCAGGCGCAGCTGCTGGAGCAGGGGCAATCACGCTATTGAGCGGCCATGCTTTACACTTGCGCACTCACGCACTACGCACCATGCAGCAAATGAAAAGGATGCCATGACCGATCTCACTCCCCCGCCGCCGGACGGCGGCAGCGCGCTGGACTTTTGCCTGCGCCTGGCGCGCGCCCAGGCCATGCTCGTGCGCCGCTTCGACAGCACCCTGGGCAATCTGCATGGCTTGAGCTTTGGCGATTATCAATTGCTGTACCACTTGCAACGCGCGCCCGGCGGGCGCCTGCGCCGCATCGACCTGGCCGAGCGCCTGGCGCTGACGGCGTCCGGCATCACGCGTTCGCTGATGCCGCTGGAAAAAATCGGTCTGGTGGCGCGCCAGGCCGATGCGCGCGATGCCCGCGTCGGCTACGCCGCCATCACAGCTGCGGGACTGGCATTGCTGGCGCACGCGAATACGACGGCGCAGGCACTGGGCCAGGAATTGCTGGGCAATGCCAGCGCGGAACAACTGGCGCCCCTGTCCCTGCTATTGAACGGCATCGCCGGCAACCAGCCCGGCCAAGTCTGAGGTCTACACCAGCGCCAGCTTGCGCAGGCGCCGCGTCGATGGCCAGCGCGCCATACCCGTCTCGTCGCGGATGGCAGCGCAGGCGTCCAGCACCCTGGCGCACTCGTCCTCGCGCAAGCCCGCATTCAAGGTCAGGCGCACCAGCGAGCGGTTCTTCGGCGTGGCCGGCGCGCAGAAGACGGCGCCGTAGATGCCATGCCGTTCCAGCGCCTTGCGCAGGATCAGGGTATCGGGCTCGCTGCCCGCTTCCAGCGCGATGATCTGCTCGGTGCCGTCGCTGACGTTGTAGCCCAGATCCATCAGCCCCTGGCGCAGTTGGACGCTGTGGCGGTGCAGCGCGGCGCGGCGGCCATCGGCGGCGCGGATGAAGTCGAGCGCCGCATCGAACCACGCCAGCTCGTGTTCGAGCAGGCAGGAGCTGAAGATGGCGGGCCGCGAAGCGGACAAAAAGTATCCCTTGAAACGGCCCGAACAGGTAATCAGTCCGGCCCGGCCCGCAAACGCCTTGGCCAGCGACGCCGTGCGGAAATGCACGCGCTCGGCCAGGCCCAGCTCCACCACCAGCCCCGCGCCCTGCGGGCCATGCGTACCCAGCGAGTGCGACTCGTCGACGATCAGCATGCTGCCGCTGCGCTCGGCGATTTCCACCATCTCCAGCAGCGGCGCCACGCTGCCATTCGTGCTGTACAGCGCATCGACGATGATGATGCCGGGGCCATGCTTGTCGAGCTGGCGCTGCAGGTGAGCGCCATCGTTGTGCAGGAAGGCGACGGGCACGGCTTGCGCCGATTGCACGCCCTCCCACAGCGAAGCATGGGCCTGCATGTCGAGGTACACGGGGATGCCGGGCCCGGCCAGGCTTTGCAGCAAGCCCACGTTGGCGGCCCAGCCCGATTGCGCCAGCACGCACGCTTCGCTGCCCAGATAGTCCGCGAATTTTTGTTCGAGGCGGTGCTGGCGGCTGCCTTCCTGCAGGAAGACGGACGACATCAGCATGGCGCCGCCGCCCTGCAAGACGCGCGCCTGGGCCGCCAGCAGCGCCGCCTCGCCGGCGATGTTCAGGTAATCATTACCTGCCAGCATGACCGCACTGGCCGGCATGGCCTGCCATTCATGCAAATGCTGGCCGCCAAGCAGCTTCTCGATGCGCTCGACGTAATGTTCATCCATGCGCGCGCGCACAAAGGCGGGCATCCGTTGTTCGGCGTGGACGTCGCGGGACGATAGAGGGGAAATGGCGTTTAACATAGGAACTCCTGATTGGTTGCGGGGGAACTACCGCGTCCAACATGCGCGAGCCATCGGGCAAGAGTTTGATACAACTCAACAGTTATGCTGATATCCTGCTGATACAGAGGGAACCCGCCGATCATGTTGCATTGACACGCTTCAACAAACACGCCCCCTTACCATGATGCATGCGCAGTCCCCTTCCGGAAAACGATGGCAAGGCAAGCTGCTCCAGCCTTTCCTGCACTTCCACGACGCCATCGAACACACGCCTGTGCGGCGCGCCCAGGTGCGTACGCTGGCGCTCATCGGAGCGCTGGGCATGCCGCTGTACTACGCGCTGTGGCATTATTTCTTTCCGCAGGAATACGAATCGCCGCTGCTGCGCATCGTCGCGGCGCTGCTGTTCCTGCCCGCGCTATGGCCCGACCGCTTCAGCAATACCTGGTTCAGCGTCTACCTGTTCCTGGGGCTGACCTTCGAACTGCCGTTTTTCTTCACGTACATGTTCCTGATGAACCATGCCTCGACCATGTGGGCGCATTCGCTGCTGGTGGCGCTGGTCGTGCTGTTTCACTTCGATACGCGCATCGCCATACTCGCCTACCTGAGCGGTACCCTGCTGGCCTGCCTGACGTTTGCCGTGGCCGGCGATCCCGCCTTCCTGCTCAGCGGCGGCGTCTTGCAGCAATTGCCCGTGCACTGGTTCACGATTGCCGTGCTGTCCGTGGTCAAGGTGGGGCGCAACGTGGGCGCGCAAGAGAAACTGGCCGGACTGGCGGCTGGCCTGGGCAGCGTGGCGCACGAATTGCGCACGCCCCTCGTCAGCGTCGAGGCGAACGTGCGCGGACTGCAGCGCAACCTGCAAGACCAGCCGCCGGACGCGGCCAGCCTGGAAGCGCTGGCGCGCATCCAGTTCGAAGTGCGCCATATGCACCACATGATCGATCTGTTCCTGCTCAGCGCCAGCGCCGTCAACCGCAAGCTCGAAGCGAGCGAAGCGGTGGCCATGCACGACAGCGTGGCGGCCGTGCTGCGCCGCTATCCGTTTACCAGCACGGCCCAGCGCGACATCGTCAAGGTCGACGTGCGTGCCGATTTCACGTTTCCCGGCCAGTCGGAGCTGTGCGTGGTGATCCTGCTGAACCTGCTGCGCAATGCCTTGAAAAGCATCCACCGCGCCGGCAAGGGCCGCGTGCGCATCATCATCGATGGCGCCCATCCCGTGCCGCGCCTGCTGTTCATCGACACGGGCTGCGGCATCGCCACCAGCCGCCTGCCGCTGATCTTCGACCGATTCTATTCGTATCCCTCGCACAACGGCAGCGGCATCGGCCTGGCCCTGTGCCGGCAAATCATGCAAGCCTGGCAAGCGCGCATCCACTGCGTCGCGCGCGAAGGCGCCTACGCCATCTTCGTGCTGGAATTTCCCCAGCCCCTGTCCGTGCCCACGCACAACCGTTTTCCATCCATCCACCGCGCGAGGTGACGCATGCAACTGCCCGTCTACACCCATCCGACCCTGACCGTACTGATCGACGACAGCGATTCCTTCCTGAAAAGCCTGGCGTTCCAGCTCGATCCCGGCCTGGCGCGCAAGACTTTCCACGACACCAGCAGCGCCCTGCACTGGCTGCGCCAGAGCGCGCAACCGGGCGAAACGCCGCTACACGTGAACTTCGACACGCAAAACCTGCCGCCCGACCAGTACAACGTGGCGCTCGACATCGAACGTATCTGGCGCATCAGCGGCCAGGCGCAGCGCTTTGCCGTGCCCTCCGTGCTGGTGGTCGATTATTCGATGCCGCAGATGAATGGCCTGGAATTTTGCCAGGCCGTGCGCGACCTGCCGTGCAAGAAGATTTTATTTACAGGGGCGGCCGATGAAAAAGTGGCCGTGACGGCCTTCAACCGGGGCTTGATCGACCGCTACATCAAGAAAAGCGACGACGATGCGCTCGACATCCTGGAACAGGAAATCCATGCCCTGCAGCGCGAATTCTTTCTGCAACAAACGGACACCGTGCGCGACTTGCTGATGCTGCACGACTACAGTTTTCTGCAAGACGAGGCGCTGGCCGCCGTCGTGCACGAGCTGTGCCAGCGCCATGGCTTTGTCGAATACTATATTTTCCCCAATCCCAGCGGCATCCTGTTTTTCACGCGCGACGGCCACGCCAAGCTGATGATCATCGAGACGGAACGCAGCCTGCACACGCAATACGAAATGGCGCGCGACAGCGACGCGCCCGAATCCTTGCTGCTGGCGCTGCTGGAAATGCGCGTGATTCCCTACTTTTCCGACGCCGACAGCGACGGCATGTACGCGGCGCAGATCGGCGAGAACTGGTTCCGCTACTGCGCCGCGCCCACCATCTGCCTGGGCAGCGTGACGTATTTCTGGGCCCTGTTCGACGTGCCGGCGCACCAGCTGGGGCAACCGGTCATGTCCTATGCGCAGTTTTTGCGCGCGGGTGCGGGCGACAGCATCAGCGCGTAGTTGGCAAATTAGCCCTCACGCAGGGTTTGCAGCGGCGGATGTTTGAGCACGTTGCGCAAGCCCAGCCAGCCGCCGGCGATCGCGCACAGGGCGCCGGCCAGCAGGCCGAACGCCCACACGCCGGGTGCGAAGCTCCATGCGAATTTGAACTGGTACGTGGCCAGGGCCCAGCCCATGGCAGCCGCACCCGATGCCGCCAGCAAGCCGGCCAGCGCGCCGACGAGCGAAAACTCGATCAGCTGCGCCTGCGCCAGCTGGCGCCGCGTGGCGCCCAAGGCGCGCAGCAAGCCCGCTTCGCGCGTGCGCTCGTCCTGCGAGCCCATCAGGGCCGCATACAGCACCAGCAAGCCCGACGCCAAAGTGAAGGCGAAGAGGAATTCGACGGCCGTCACCACCTGGTCCAGCACGCCCTGGATCTGTTTGAGCACGCCGCCCACGTCGACCACCGTCAGGTTCGGGTAGTCGCGCAGCAGAGCATTCCCCAGGTCCGCCTGCGCGGCCGGCAAGTGGAAGGCCGTGATCCACGTTTGCGGCGTGTCCGCCATGGCGGCCGGATTGATGATGACAAAGAAATTGACGCGCATCGAACCCCATTCCAGCTTGCGCAAACTCGTGATGGCCGCTTCGACGGGCTGGCCGGCGATGTCGAAGCGCAGCTTGTCGCCCAGTTTCAGTTTCAGGGTCTTGGCGATGCCCTCCTCCACCGACGCTTCGGCAGGCGCGCCGGGCGTATTGGCGAACCACTTGCCGGCGACCAGTTTGTTTTCATCCTGCATGGCGGCCATCGTCGACAGGTTGAATTCGCGGTCGGCCAGGCCCTTGGCGCGGTCATCCTCGTAGGTGCTTTCCGTGATGGCGTTGCCGTTCACGGCCACCAGGCGCCCGCGTATCATCGGATACAAGGGCGCGTTGGCCACGCCCGCTTGCGCCAGGCGCGCGGCGATCGGCTCTTTCTGTTCGGGCAGGATATTGATCATGAAACGGTTCGGCGCGTCCGGCGGCGTGGCGTTGCGCCAGGCCACCATCAGGTCGCCGCGCACCACCGTCAGCAGCAGCAAGGCCATCAGGCCCAGGGCCAGCGACACCACCTGGATGACGGTGGCGCCCGGGCGGCGCTGCAAGGACGTGACGGCAAAGCGCCAGCCTTGATGGTTGAAAACGCCGCGCAGGGTTTTCAGCGACTTGATGCCCAGCCAGCCGGCCAGGCCGAACAGGGCGAAGCCGCCGAGGAAGCCGGCCGCCGTCAGCAGCGCCAGTTTCACGTCGCCCGCCTGCCACAACAGCAACACGACGAAGGCGGCGATACCCAGGCCATACGTGGCCACGGCCAGCGCTTGCGGCGGCTCCTGCTCGCGGCGGATCACGCGGTTGTGCGGGACATTGCGCAACTGCAAAATCGGCGGCAGGGCAAAACCCAGCAAGAGCAGCATGCCGGTGGCCACGCCTTGCAGCGCAGGCAGCATGGAAACGGGCGGCAAGTCGTTCTGCACCAGTTTTCCCAACAGCTCCAGCAGCACCAGGTGGCCGCCGAAGCCGACGGCAACGCCGACGACGCTGCCGGCCAGGCCGACGAGCAGGAATTCGATCACGTACATGGCCGTGACCTGGTTTTGCGTCAAGCCCAGGCAGCGCAGCATGGCGCACGCGTCCAGGTGGCGCAGCATGAAGCGGCGCGCGGCCATGGCCACGGCGACGGCCGCCAGCATGGCCGACAGCAAGCCGACGAGGGACAGGAAACGGTCGGCGCGGTCCAGGGTCGACTGCATCTGCGGACTGCCCGATTCCAGCGACTCGATGCGCACGCCCTTGATGGCCTGCGTCTTGATCTGGCTTTCCAGCCAGGCTTGATATTGCGCAAGCTCGGCCGCCTTGGCCGGTGGTGCCGACAACAGCAGCCGGTACGACACGCGCGAGCCGTTCTGCACCAGCGCCGTGGCGGCCAGGTCGCCCAAGGGCAGCATGACTCTCGGGGCGAAGTTCAAAAAGGAGGCGCCGCGGTCCGGCTCGCTGGCGATCAGTTGCGTGACCGTAAATGCCTTGTCGCCCAAGGTCAATGTGTCACCCAGCTTCGCGTTCAGGCTGGACAGGATCGCCGCATCGACCCACAGGGTGCCGGGCGCCGGCACCTGGTCCGTGGGCCGTCCGACGGCATCCTGCGCTTCGCTCAGTTTGGTCGTGATTTTCAGCTTGCCCCGCTGCGGGTAGCCGGGCGAGACGGCCTTGATGGACGCCAGCTGCGACAGCGACTGCTCGCCCTCGCCCGCCTGTGCCATGCTGGGAAACGTCACCGTATCGGCCAGGATAAAGCCGCGCTTGAGCGCTTCAGCGCGCCACGCCGTATTGACGGGCTGGTCGGCGTTGATGACGAGGTCGGCCCCCAGCAGCTGGTGCGCGTCGCGGTTCAGGCCCGCGCGCAGGCGGTCGACGAAAAAGCCGACGGCCGAAAGGGCCGCCACGGCGACGATCAGCGCGACGAGCAGGAAACGCAGTTGCCCGGCGCGCCAGTCGCGGCCGGTCATTTTCAGGGAGAGGCGGAACATGGGCGGCGGGTCTTTATGCGAGTTGGTTGTGATACGTTATTGCGCGATGCCGTGGGCAGCCGCGTGCTGGGCGAAATACGCATCGACAGTGGCGAGGAAGGCGTCTTTCTGCGCCTGCGGCAGGAAGGCGGCGATGAAACCGTTGCGCGCCAGGCGGTGCGCGTGGGACAGGCCCAGTGGCAGCGCGTCGAAGATGGCGTCGAAATTGTCGTTCATGTAGCCGCCGAAATACGCGGGATCGTCCGAGTTCACCGTCACCAGCAGGCCGGCGTCGAGCAGTTGCACGAGGTTATGGTCATGCATCTGGTCGAACACGCGCAGCTTGGTGTTCGACAGCGGGCAGACGGTCAGGGCGATCTGATCGCGCGCCAAACGGGCCGTCAGTTCCGCGTCTTCCAGGCAGCGCACGCCATGGTCGATGCGTTCGACTTGCAAGTCGTCGAGCGCCGTGCGGATGTAGGCTGGCGGGCCTTCCTCGCCCGCGTGGGCCACCAGGTGCAAGCCCAGCTCGCGGCAACGGGTGTACACGCGCGAGAATTTCTCGGGCGGGTTGCCCACTTCCGACGAATCGAGGCCGATGCCGATGAATTTGTCGCGGTGCGGCAAGGCGTCTTCCAGCGTCTCGAATGCTTCTTCCTCGCTCAGGTGGCGCAGGAAGCACAGGATCAGGGCCGCGCTGACGGGGCTGTCCTGGCAGGCGCGGTGGATGCCGTTGATCACGTCGGCCATGGCCACGCCGCGCGCCGTGTGGGTTTGCGGGTCGAAGAAGATTTCCGTGTGCAAGACCTTATCGGCTTCGGCGCGCTGCAGGTAGGCTTGCGTCATGTCGTAGAAATCCTGCTCTTTCAAGAGCACGCTTGCGCCAGCGTAATAAATGTCGAGAAAAGACTGTAAATCCGTAAAAGCATAGGCGCTGCGCAAGTGTTCCACGGATTCATAGCCAAGCGGCACGCCATTGCGCGCTGCCAGTGCGAAAATCAGTTCCGGCTCCAGCGAGCCTTCGATATGGATATGCAGTTCGGCCTTCGGCATGCCGCGGACGATCGCGCGCAATTGGGGGTTCATCATGGGTGTTCCTTATAGGGTGACGATAAAAATGCTGGCTCGCGCACGCGCACGCGCGGCGCGCAGGGCCATCAGACATGCAGGCATCTTAGCGCAAGATGGCCGGCCTCACCGGCGCCCGCCCGCCATGGCGCCAGCTGCGGCAGCGCCACGGCCGGCATCGGCACGCGCTGGCGAATTGTCGTATGATGGTTTAAAAGGTCTACAAAGGTTCATTGAAATCGAGGAAAAATTTGATGATTTATCCAATTAAATCAACAATTTACAAACAAGTATTAAGGATATGCTGACATATCTTTTGACTTCCTGATCCTTTAGAGCAATAATTAATTTCATCGGGTAAAGGTAAGTGCAACAAGCGCTATCAACAGTGAAAAAATAAGCCGGCTGGCCACGTCAGCACACGGCATCAAGCGCCAGTTTTTTGGTCCGGGCAATCCGGACTCGCAAAGACAGCCGGGCTTGAAACAACAATAAAAATCGGTACGGGGTACAGAAAAAATTCAGACGGCAAGCCCAGGCGAGTGCCAGGCGGGCGGCCATGGTGACTGGCAGTTCAGGTTTACATTAAAGGACATTGACATGACCATTTTTGATAACTATGCAGCACGCTACGAGCGCACCCGCGAAGAGGAAATGTCGCTCACCGAATACCTGGCCCTGTGCAAGAAGGACAAGCTGACGTATGCCAGCGCGCCCGAACGCATGCTGGCCGCCATCGGCGAGCCGCAGCTGGTCGACACGCGCAACGACACGCGCTTGTCGCGCATCTTCGCCAACAAGGTGATCAAGATCTATCCCGCCTTCCGCGAGTTCTACGGCACCGAGGAAGTGATCGAGCAAGTCGTCTCGTATTTCCGCCACGCGGCGCAAGGCCTGGAAGAACGCAAGCAGATCCTGTACTTGCTGGGGCCTGTCGGCGGCGGCAAGTCGTCCATCGCGGAAAAACTCAAGTCGCTGATGGAACACGTGCCCTTCTATTGCCTGAAAGGCTCGCCCGTCAACGAATCGCCACTGGGCCTGTTCAACGAGGAAGAGGACGGCACCATCCTGGAAGAGGATTACGGCATCCCGCGCCGCTACCTGCGCAACATCCCCAGCCCGTGGGCCGTGAAGCGCCTGCATGAATACAATGGCGATATCAACCAGTTCCGCGTCGTCAAGCGCTATCCTTCCGTGCTGAAACAGATCGCCATCTCGAAAACGGAGCCGGGCGACGAGAACAACCAGGATATTTCCTCGCTGGTGGGCAAGGTCGACATCCGCAAGCTGGAAGACTATGCGCAGGATGATCCGGACGCCTACAGCTATTCGGGCGGCCTGTGCCTGGCCAACCAGGGCTTGATGGAATTCGTGGAAATGTTCAAGGCGCCGATCAAGGTCTTGCACCCCTTGCTGACGGCCACGCAGGAAGGCAACTACAAGGGCACGGAAGGTTTCGGCGCGATTCCGTTCGACGGCATCATCCTCGCGCACTCGAACGAGTCGGAATGGAAGACGTTCAAGAACAACCGCAACAACGAGGCGTTTCTTGACCGTATCTATATAGTCAAGGTGCCGTACTGCCTGCGCGTATCCGATGAAATCAAGATCTACGACAAGCTGGTGGCCAATTCTTCGCTGGTCAAGGCCCCGTGCGCGCCCGGCACCTTGCGCATGATGGCGCAGTTCGCCATCCTGTCGCGCCTGAAGGATCCGGAAAACTCGAGCATCTTTTCGAAGATGCTCGTCTACGATGGCGAAAACCTCAAGGATACGGACCCGAAAGCCAAGTCCATGCACGAATACGTCGATTATGCGGGCGTGGACGAAGGCATGAACGGTCTGTCGACGCGCTTTGCCTTCAAGATCCTGTCAAAGGTGTTCAACTTTGACAATTCCGAAGTGGCCGCCAATCCCGTGCATCTATTATATGTACTGGAACAGCAGGTCGAGCGCGAGCAGTTCGCGCCGGAACTCGAACAGCGCTACTTCTCGTATATTAAAGAGCACCTGGCGCAGCGCTATGTGGAATTCATCGGCAAGGAGATCCAGACGGCCTACCTGGAAAGCTATTCGGAATATGGGCAGAACATTTTCGACCGCTACGTGACGTTTGCCGATTTCTGGATACAGGACCAGGAATACCGCGATCCGGACACGGGCGAAAGTTTTGACCGCGAGTCGCTGAACAATGAACTGGAAAAGATCGAGAAGCCGGCAGGCATTTCCAATCCGAAGGATTTCCGCAACGAAATCGTCAACTTCGGCTTGCGGGCACGGGCCTCGAATGGCGGCAAGAATCCCGCCTGGACCAGTTATGAAAAGTTCCGCACCGTGATTGAAAAGAAAATGTTTTCGAATACGGAGGAATTGCTGCCCGTGATTTCCTTCAATGCCAAGGCCAGTGCCGACGATGCCAACAAGCACGCCGACTTCGTGGCCCGCATGGTGGAAAAAGGTTATACGGCCAAGCAGGTACGCCTGTTATGCGAATGGTACTTGCGCGTACGCAAGTCGTCATAGCGCGGACAGCGGAGGCGCGCTCCCGCCCGGCAACTGGCGGGACGCGCAGGACGAGAGGCAAGGAGGCACCCTTTGACATACCTTATCGACAGGCGCTTGCAAAGCAAGAATAAATCCGCCGTCAACCGCGAGCGTTTCCTGCGGCGTTACAAGGGCCAGATCAAGGATGCCGTGGGGCGCGCCATCAAGGGGCGCTCGATCACGGACGTCGAGAATGGCGAGAAGGTCAGCATCCCCGTCAAGGACGTGGGCGAACCGTCGTTTGGCCACGCGCATGGCGGCGTATGGGAAGTGGTCAATCCCGGCAACAAGGAATACCTGAAAGGCGACCAGATCGCCCGGCCGAAAGGCGGCGGCGGTAGCGGGCGGGGCAAGGCGGGCAATAGCGACGAGACGACGGAAGACGATTTCATCTTCGAATTGTCGCGCGAAGAATTCATGAATTATTTCTTCGAAGACCTGGAATTGCCGCATATGGTGAAAACCCAGCTGACGGCCACGACGGAATTCAAGAACCAGCGCGCCGGCTACAATATGTCGGGCACGCCATCGAACATCCACGTGCTGCGTTCCCTGCGCGGCGCGCTGGGCAGGCGCATCGCCGTCGGCGGCGGCGCCCGCAAGCAGCTGGCGCAGGCCGAGGAAGACCTGGCGACCCTGTTGCACGAAGGGGCGCCCGACAGCGACCCGCTCGTCACGGAACTGCGCCGCCTGATCCACCACCTGCACACGCGCCTGCTGGCCATTCCCTTCATCGACCCGTTCGACTTGCGCTACAGCAACCGCATCAAGGTGCCCAAGCCCATGACGCAAGCCGTGATGTTCTGCATCATGGACGTCTCCGGCTCCATGGACGAGTCGCGCAAGGACACGGCCAAGCGCTTCTTCATCCTCTTGTATCTGTTCCTCAAGCGCGTCTACGACAAGATCGAGGTGGTCTTCATCCGCCACCATACGGCGGCGGCCGAAGTGGACGAGCATGAATTCTTCAATTCGCGCGAATCGGGCGGCACCGTCGTGTCGTCCGCGCTGCACTTGCTCAATACCATCATCGACGAACGCTATGGCGCCGGGCAATGGAACAGCTATGTAGCGCAGGCATCGGACGGCGACAACTGGGACAACGATTCCATGCTGTGCCGCCAGTTGCTGATCAATACCATCATGCCCAAGGTGCAGTACTACACCTATGTCGAGATCACCGATGGCCCGCAGCAAAACCTGTGGGAGCAATATGCGGGCGTGCTCGACCATCACGCCCATTTCGCCATGCAAAAGATCGTCACGCCGGCCGATATCTACCCGGTCTTCCGCGAACTGTTCAAGAAACAGGTGAAATGATGAGTGCAGCCTTTGACCGCGCCAGCAATACTCCGGGCGAACCGTTCGTGCGCCTGCGCCACCCGAACGCCCTGCCCGAGCAGTCGGAATGGACGTTCGAGCTGATCGAGCAAATCCACGAAGAAATCCGCCGCGTCGCGAAACAGTTTGGCCTCGACACCTATCCGAACCAGCTGGAAATCATCACGGCCGAGCAAATGATGGATGCCTACACCTCGGTGGGCATGCCCGTCTCGTACAACCATTGGTCGTTCGGCAAGCACTTTCTGTCTACCGAGAAAAGCTACAAGCGAGGCCAGATGGGCCTGGCCTACGAGATCGTCATCAACTCGAACCCGTGCATCGCCTATTTAATGGAGGAAAACAGCCTGACCATGCAATCGCTGGTGATCGCGCATGCGGCGTACGGGCATAACTCCTTCTTCAAGGGCAATTACCTGTTCCGCGCCTGGACGGATGCGGACGCCATCATCGACTATATGGTGTTTGCCAAGAACTACATTGCCGAATGCGAACAGCGTCATGGCGTCGATGCCGTGGAATTGCTGCTCGACTCGTGCCACGCCATCCAGAATTATGGCGTGGACCGCTACAAGCGCCCGGCGAAACTGTCGATGGCGAAGGAATATGCGCGCCAGAAAGAGCGCGAAGCCTATGTGCAGTCGCAGATCAACCAGCTGTGGCGCACCCTGCCCCGGCGCGACGAAGACGAGGACGAGGAAGACCAGCGCAAGGCCGCCCCCCGCTTTCCGCCCGAACCCGAGGAAAACCTGCTGTACTTCATCGAGAAGTACGCGCCGCTGCTGGAACCGTGGCAGCGCGAGATGGTGCGCATCGTGCGCAAGATTTCCCAGTATTTCTATCCGCAGCGCCAAACCCAGGTCATGAACGAGGGCTGGGCCACTTTCTGGCACTACACAATATTGAACCAGCTCTACGACGAAGGCGTGGTGGGCGACGGCTTCATGATGGAATTCCTCAAAAGCCATACCAACGTCGTCTACCAGCCGCCCATCGACAGCCCCTATTACAGCGGTATCAATCCGTATGCGCTGGGTTTTGCCATGATGAGCGACATTCGCCGCATCTGCGAGCACCCGACGGACGAAGACCGCGCCTGGTTCCCCGACATGGCCGGCAGCGACTGGCGCAAGAGCCTGGACTTTGCCATGCGCAATTTCAAGGATGAAAGCTTCATCGCCCAGTATCTGTCGCCGCGGCTGATCCGCGAATTCCATTTCTTTGCCGTGCTCGACGACGACAAGAATGAAAAGCTGGCCATTTCCGCCATCCACGACGATGCCGGCTACCGCTACGTGCGCCAGCAGCTGGCCGAGCAGTACAACCTGGGCAACCGCGAGCCGAATATCCAGGTCTGGTCCGTCAATACGCGCGACGACCGCGCCTTGACCCTGCGCCACACGCAATTCCAGCGCCGCCCGCTGAACCAGCAGGCGGCCGAGGTGCTCAAGCATGTGGCGCGGCTGTGGGGTTTCGATGTCCACCTCGATACGGTCGACCCGCAGGGCGTCGTCCTGGGCACCCTGAATTGCCGCCGGGAAAAACGCAACCGGCGCGATGACCCCGTTGTCAGGCCATGAAATGATTTATTGATAATAATCAATGGCAAGAATATAAGCGTTTCCTATGCCTGCATAGGAATTCAGTATGGCCTGGCGGCCTCAAATGGGCCTCCAGGACCGCCTTTTTTGACCTGGGTGAAGTGGCTTCCGCACCCGTTTGGTGCGCGTACGCCGCTAAGTGGTCTGGTTCCGAGTCAAAACATTTCCAAAAGGAAAGATTTTTCTCCAAATTTAGCGGTTTCCATATTGAATATCACGAAATATAATTCCGCCATATGGGCACATCGGAGAACTTAGCAGTGGTAGCCCAAAACGGCTGTAAAAAACCGATAAGACCGCCTTTTTTTCTGTCCGAAAGCGTGCAAAGATGACATAAGCAAGTACGTTTTCAGGGCGCAAAAGCGCCAAAAATTTAACCGGTTTTAGGCGTTAAAAATCTGTGTAAAATAAAGAATTCGTATGTATAATTCGGCGACGTCCCGGATACGGCTGGAGCTTTGTGTCGTCATTTTGGGGTTCAGTTGCAAGACAAGAGATGGTATTTGGAGAAAGCAGGCATGAATTTTTCGAACGAGAAAAGTCCCAAGAACTACACAGGCATCACTATCGTTGTCCTGCTGCACGTTCTCGCGGCTTACGGGATCGTGACGGGCTTGGGCAAGCGGTTGGTCACCAAAATGATGGAACCGGTTGAAACCAAGATTATCGAGGAAGTCAAACCGCCTCCACCGAAGGATCTTCCACCGCCACCACCGCCGCCAGAAATGAAAGCGCCACCGCCGCCATTCATTCCGCCAGTCGAGGTGAACGTGCAGCAGCCGCCACCACAGCAAAACGTGATTGCAAATACGACTGCTGTGAAGCCAGCCACGAATGTATTGGCACCGCCAACACCGCCTGCACAGCCTGCGCCAACTCCTGGACCAGCCAAATCGGTGCGTACACCGGCCGTGGTTGACTTCAGTGTCTGCGAAAAGCCGGCTTATCCAAAGTCGTCGCAGCGCAATGAGGAAACCGGTGTGGTGACACTGTCGTTCCTGATCGGTGTAGACGGCAAGGTCGCTGATTCGAAGATCGTGAAGTCCAGCGGCTTCAGAGACCTGGACAAAGCCGCGGTGCAAGGTATCAGCCGCTGTACATTTAAGCCGGCAACAGTTGACGGCAAGCCGGAACAAGGCTGGCAGCAAATGCAATACGTTTGGTCGCTGGATTAAAACCCGAGACAGTTATCCCCTGTCTCACACTATGATTTCGTTGTCATTACGTTCAGCGATCTGTTATTTTTAATTTTGGAGGAAGCATGTTTAAGAATACCCGTTTGTCCGCATTTTTTGCCGCGGTTCTGTTGTCCGTTACCGCTACTACCGCTCTGGTAGCAGCTCCGGCATTCGCTGACGCGCCAGCATCGGCAGCAGCTACGGCTCCAGCGGCAGACGCTGCAGCAGCACCAGCACCAGCTGCTGACGCAGCAGCTCCAGCAGCAGACGCAGCCGCTCCAGCCGCTGACGCAGCAGCTCCAGCCAAAACCGAAGAAGTCCACAACCCGTTCGGCCTGCAAGCAGTGTGGGACGGCGGCTTCGTGCCACGCGCCACCCTGATCATCCTGGCCATCATGTCGATCGGCAGCTGGTACATCATCATCACCAAGCTGATGGATCAAATGAAGATCTTCAAGCAAGCTAAAGAAACCGCTGCCAAATTCTGGAAAGCACCTTCGATCGCTGCTGGTTCGGCAACGCTGACCGAAGGCTCGCCATTCCGCTTCATCGCTGAATCGGGCACCAAGGCAACGGCTCACCATGACGGCGCCCTGCTGGAACAAATCGATCTGTCGACCTGGGTGACGATGTCGATCCAGCGCGCTTCGGACAAAGTCCAATCGCGTCTGCAAGATGGCCTGTCGTTCCTGGCAACCGTTGGTTCGACCGCACCGTTTATCGGTCTGTTCGGTACCGTTTGGGGTATTTATGGCGCGCTGACCAACATCGGCATGACCGGTAACGCTTCGATCGATAAAGTTGCAGGTCCAGTTGGTGAAGCACTGATCATGACCGCTTTCGGTCTGCTGGTCGCCGTTCCTGCCGTTCTGGGTTACAACTGGCTGGTGCGTCGTAACAAAACCGCAATGGAAGACGTACGCTCGTTCAGCGCCGATGTTCACTCGGTACTGATCTCCGGCGCAATGTCGACCAGCGAAGCTGGCCGTGCTGCCGGCGCTAAAAAGATCGGATAAGAATCATGTCGATGTCCGTCGGCTCCGACAGCGGAGATGAAGATCAAGTAATGTCAGAAATCAACACGACGCCGCTCGTCGACATCATGTTGGTTTTGCTGATCATTTTCTTGATCACCAGTCCGGTTGTCCTCAAATTGCAGAAAATCGATCTGCCGATCGAGGCCAACCAAGCCCTTCAAAGCAAGCCAGAAAACGTCAACATCGTTGTCAACAAGGATGGCGAGATTTATCTGGGCCAGAAGAAACTGAAAGATACGAGCGAACTGTTCGATTATCTGAAAGTTGAAGCAGTGAAAGTACCGCAGCCGGAAGTACACGTTCGTGGCGACCAAGAAACACGCTACGAATCGGTCGGCCGGGTTATTTACACGACCCAACGTGCCGGGATCCAGAAGGTCGGCTTCATCACCGAACCACCTGACAAGGGCTGATAGCAACTGGCAGCGGCGCCCCGGCAACAAGGGCGCGCCACTGCCGGAAGCTGACCGGGCGGCAGTTTCGCCCGGTGCTTCGTTGGACTTCTTAAAGGAAACACTATGAGTATGAATGTCGGTTCGGGAAGCGCTCCAGGCGCGGATCCGGAACCAATGATGGAACTGAACATGACGCCCCTCATCGACGTGATGCTGGTGCTGATTATCATGTTGATCATCACGATTCCTAAGCAAAACCACTCGGTGAACTTGAACATGCCGGTCGGCACCCCTCCGCCACCGACAACCGAACCAGTGGTCGTCACGATCGATGTCGATTTTGACGGTACGATCTTGTGGGACAATCAGGTCGTTCCTGACCGCGCTTCGCTGGAAGCCAAGCTGAGCAACGTCGCTGCGCAAGCAGACCAGCCGGAAGTGCATCTGCGTCCGAACAAGCTGGTGGAATACAAAGTCGTCGCCGGTGTGATGGCGTCGGCGCAGCGTCTGGGCGTGACCAAAATCGGTCTGGTCGGCAACGAGCAATTCCAGTAAGCTGCAGCAATCAGGTTCTCTTTACATCCGAATAGGCAGGACTTCCTGCCTATTCGCTTTTTACTGAAAGACTTTCTTATGTCCAAGTTTCGTCTCGCTCATCTCGGCCTCGTCATGGCCGCTATCGGTTTTACCGCAGCAACTCCCGTAATCGGCCTGGGCTCGCTGGCATACGCCGCGGACACCGTGCGTGCCGAAGTGGGCAAGCCACTGCAAGAAGCGCAAAAACTCGCTAGCAGCGGCAAAAACAAGGAAGCGCTGGCCAAGCTGCGCGAAGCTGACAGCGTCGGCGGCAAGACCGCCTTTGAAAGCTACCAGATCGAGCGCGTGCGCGCCTCGGCCGCTGCTGCCGCCGGCGACAACGGCACCGCCATCAAGGCGTTTGAAGCCGTCATCAATTCCGGCCGCCTGAGCGCCGCCGAAGCCCCTAAATTCACGCAAGCGCTGGCAGGCATGTACTACCGCGCCAAGGACTGGCCGAACACCATCACCTGGATCAAACGTTCGCTGAAAGACCGCGAAGATCCACAGATGCGCGAACTGCTGATCCAGACCTACTACGTCAGCGGCAACTACGCCGAAGCGGCGAAGGAACTGCAATCGCGCGGCGGCAACTCGGAAGCGAGCCTGCAAATGCTGGCCAACATCCAGTTGAAACAGAACGACAAGGCCGGCTATGTCGCCACCCTGGAAAAACTGGCATCGAGCTATCCGAAGACCAGCTACTGGGCCGACCTGCTGAACCGCGTTTCCGGCAAACCTGGCTTCTCGCAGCGCCTGGGCCTGGACGTCCAGCGCCTGCGCCTGGCCAACGGCCTGTTCACCAAGCCATCCGAATACATGGAAATCAGCCAGCTGGCCCTGCAAGCAGGCAATCCTGGCGAAGCGCTGAGCATCATCGAGCAGGGCTACAAAAAAGGCGTGCTGGGCACCGGCACCGATGCCGCCCGTCACCAGCGCCTGAAAGACCTGGCCCTGAAGACCCAGGCTGACCTGAAGGCCAACGCGGCCAAGTCGGAAGCGGAATATGTCAAGAACAAGGACGCCGACAACTTGAGCAAGCTGGGCTTCGCCCTGGTCTATGATGGCCAAGCCGACAAAGGCCTGGGCCTGATGAATGACGCCGTGAAAATGGGCACCGCCAAGTATCCGGAAGAAGCCAAGCTGCATCTGGGCATCGCCTACATCCACGCCGGCAAGAAAGCCAACGCATCGACCGCGCTGAAAGCCGTCAAGGGCACGGATGGCGCGGCAGACCTGGCCCGTTACTGGGCCCTGATGAACAAATAAGACAACACGTCCAGGGCGTTGTTACCGCGTCTCGCCGTACATTCGTACTGTCTTCGACGCGGCGCCTAGCCCTGAACATGTTGTGAAGCCCTTAGTTAGCGAAAAGCGTTGCCAGCACACCCGCCGGCAACGCTTTTTATCATTTCAGCAGGGAAATTACCCCTGCGCCCGCCCTGCCGGGTGTGCATCCCTGAAACAGTCCGTATAATCCCCCTTTTGGCACAGTTTTTCATCAGATTCCTATGAAGGTATTCCGCGGACTTCCCAATGCCCAGGCACGAGCGCCTTGCGCTCTGACCATCGGCAATTTTGACGGTGTCCACATTGGCCATCAGGCCTTGCTGGCGCGCGTGCGCGAAGCTGCAACCGAACTCGGCATCGAAGCGGCCGTGATGACGTTCGAGCCGCACCCGCGCGAGTTCTTCGCGCAGCGCGCAGGCGACCTGTCGAAAGCGCCGCAGCGCATCGCCAACCTGCGCGACAAGCTGCAGTCGCTGGACGACGCCGGCATCGACCGTGTCGTCGTCGAGCACTTCAGCGCCCAGTTCGCCGCCTTGACGCCGCAGGAATTCACGGAAAAAGTCCTCGTCGACGGCTTGCACGTGAAATGGCTGATGGTCGGCGACGACTTCTGCTATGGCGCCCGGCGCGCCGGCGACGTCGCCATGCTGCAGGAAGCGGGGCGCCAGTACGGTTTCCACGTAGAAACTTTACCGACGGTGATGAATGGCAGCACGCGCATCTCCTCGTCGGCCGTGCGCCTGGCCCTGGCCGCCGGCGATTTCCCGCTGGCCACGCAACTGCTCGGCCATCCGTACGCCATTTCCGGCCACGTGATCCACGGCCAGAAGCTGGGCCGCACGCTCGGGTTCCCCACCCTGAACCTGCGCGTGGCGCACCGCCCCGCCCTGTCCGGCATCTTCATCGTGCAGGTACACGGCCTGGGACCGGCACCGCTGCCCGCCGTGGCCAGCCTCGGCGTGCGCCCCACCGTCGACGACAGCGGCCGCGTCTTGCTGGAAGTGCATCTGTTCGATTTCGCCCAGTCCTGCTACGGCAAGCTGGTACGCGTGGAATTCCTGGAAAAGCTGCGCGACGAAGAAAAGTACGACGACTTGCCCACCCTGACGGCCGCCATCGAGCGCGACTCGAACCAGGCGCGCGCCTACTTCGAGCAGCGCAGCGGCGCCATTACCGCCACCGACCGAATTTGACGCCGGCCAACTCCGCCGACTGGCGGCTCCCGCCGCCGCAAACCATTCAATATCATTAAAGAAGATTATGTCCGATCAAAACAAGCCAGCCACGCCCAAACAGAACAAGAAGCCTGAAAGCAAATACCCGGTCAACATGACGGAAACCCCGTTCCCGATGCGCGGCGACATGGCCAAGCGCGAGCCACAATGGGTACAGCAATGGCAAGACAAGAAGATCTACGAGCGCGTGCGCAAGGCTGCCGCCGGCCGTCCGAAATTCATCCTGCATGACGGCCCGCCGTACGCGAATGGCGACATCCACCTGGGCCACGCCGTCAACAAGATCCTCAAGGACATGGTCGTCAAGTCGCGCTCGCTGGCCGGCTTCGACGCGCCGTATGTACCGGGCTGGGATTGCCACGGCATGCCGATCGAGATCCAGATCGAAAAACTGCACGGCAAGAACCTGCCGACGGCCGAAGTGCTGGAAAAAGCCCGCGCCTACGCCAACGTGCAGGTCGAGCGCCAGAAGAAAGACTTTATCCGCCTGGGCGTGCTGGGCGAGTGGGACAACCCCTACCTGACGATGGCGCACGGCAATGAAGCGGACGAATTGCGCGCGCTGGGCAAGCTGCTGGAAAAAGGCTATGTCTACCGCGGCCTGAAGCCCGTCAACTGGTGCTTCGACTGCCAGTCGGCCCTGGCCGAGGCGGAAGTGGAATACGCGGAAAAACGCGATCCCGCCATCGATGTCGGCTTCAAGTTCGCCGAGCCGGCCAAACTGGCGGCCGCCTTCGGCCTGCCATCGCTGCCGACCGATAACGGTTTCATCGTCATCTGGACCACGACGCCGTGGACCATCCCGTCGAACCAGGCGCTGAACGTGCACCCGGAAGTCAAATACGCGCTGGTGAAGACCGAGCGCGATGGCCAGCCGCTGCTGCTGATCCTGGCGCAAGACCTGGTCGTGGCCAGCCTGGCGCGCTTCAAGCTCGAAGGCACGACCATCGCCACCTGCGACGGCGCGGCCCTGGCCGGCATCAGCTTCCGCCACCCGCTGCATGCGAGCGACGCTTTCTATGACCGCCTGTCGCCTTTGTACCTGGCCGAATACGTGACCACGGAAAGCGGCACGGGCGTGGTGCACTCGGCGCCAGCCTACGGCCTGGACGACTTCATCTCGTGCAAGGCGCACGACATGAAGGACGACGACATCATCAAGCCCGTCATGGGCGACGGCAAGTTCGCCTCGACCCTGCCCCTGTTCGGCGGCATGACCATCTGGGAAGCGTCGAAGCCGATCTGCAACGCCCTGCGCGAAGCGGGCGCGCTGTTCGAAGTCAAGATGTTCGACCACAGCTATATGCACTGCTGGCGCCATAAGACGCCGATCATCTACCGCGCCACCTCGCAGTGGTTCGCCGGCATGGACGTGACGCCGAAAGACGGCGGCGCGACCCTGCGCGAGACGGCTTTGAAAGGCATCGCCGACACCGAATTCTTCCCGGACTGGGGCCAGGCCCGCCTGCACGGCATGATCGCCAACCGTCCCGACTGGACCCTGTCGCGCCAGCGCCAGTGGGGCGTGCCGATGGCCTTCATCGTGCACAAGGAAACGGGCGACCTGCATCCGCGCACGCCGGAACTGCTGGAGCAAGTGGCCAAGCTGATCGAAAAGGACGGCATCGAGGCATGGCAGGCGCTCGATCTGAAAGACCTGATCGGCGACGAAGCGGCCATCTACGCGAAGAACAAGGACACCCTGGACGTGTGGTTCGATTCCGGCGCCACGCACCAGACGGTGCTGGGCGGCCCGCAAGGCCACGGTTCGCATTCGACGCAGCTGCAATTCCCGGCAGACCTGTACCTGGAAGGCTCGGACCAGCATCGCGGCTGGTTCCACTCGTCGCTGCTCGTGTCGTCGATGCTCAATGGCCGTCCGCCGTACAAGGCCCTGCTGACGCACGGCTTCACGGTCGATGGCGAAGGCAAGAAGATGTCCAAGTCGCTGGGCAATACCCTGGCGCCGCAAAAGATCTCGGACACCCTGGGCGCCGACATCCTGCGCCTGTGGATCGCCTCGACCGACTACACGGGCGAGCTGTCGATCTCCGACGAGATCCTGAAACGCGTGACGGAATCGTACCGCCGCATCCGCAACACCCTGCGCTTCCTGCTGGCCAATACCTCGGACTTCAATCCGGCCACGGACGCCGTGCCGGTGGCGGAGATGTTCGAGATCGACCGCTATGCGCTGGCCAACATGGCATCGCTGCAAACGCAGATCGAGAACAACTACGCGCGCTACGAATTCCACCCGGTCGTGTCGAAGCTGCAGACGTACTGCTCGGAAGACCTGGGCGGCTTCTACCTGGACATCCTGAAGGACCGTCTGTACACCTCGGGCCTGACGTCGCACGCGCGCCGTTCGGCGCAAACGGCCCTGTGGCACATCACGCAAAGCCTGCTGCGCCTGATGGCCCCGGCCCTGTCGTTCACGGCCGAAGAAGCGTGGGCCGTCTTCGCAGGAAGCGAAGCCTATGCCGCCAGCGATGAAACCATCTTCACGCAAACCTGGTGGCAGCTGCCGGAAGTGTCGGACGCGGCCGGCCTGCTGGAGAAATACACGGCCCTGCGCGCCGTGCGCACGGACGTGACGAAACAGCTGGAAGACTTGCGCACCTCGGGCGCCATCGGCTCCTCGCTGCAGGCGGAACTGACGATCAAGGCCGCGCCGATGAAGTACAAGCTGCTGACCACCCTGGGCGAGGACTTGAAGTTCGTCTTCATCACCTCGCAGGCAAGCGTGGCCGAAGTGGCCGACGAAGCGGCAGAAGAAGTGGTCGTGGCCGCGTCGACGGCGCCGAAGTGCGAGCGCTGCTGGCACTACCGTGCGGACGTGGGCACGGACGCCGCGCATGCTACCCTGTGCGGCCGCTGCGTCAGCAATCTGTTTGGCGCGGGCGAGAAACGCCGCTTCGCCTAAAACAGCAAGCCGGGGCTGGATGACTCCCGCCCCGCTCCCACCGCCGCTGCCTGCAAGGGCAGCGGCGGCTTTATCTTCCCTGGAAAAATATGGCCACCAAAAACCGTTTTTCATCGAAATCGTCATCCTCGGCGTCGCTCGTGCCCTGGCTGGGCATTGCCGCCATCGTCATCCTGTTCGACCAGATCACCAAGATCACGATCCTGAAGACCTTCCGCTATGCGCAGGAGATGGTCATCACCTCGTATTTCAACCTGGTGCTCGCGTATAACAAGGGTGCTGCGTTCAGTTTCCTGTCCGACCAGGGCGGCTGGCAGCGCTATTTCTTCACCGGCATCGCCCTGGCGGCCGCCGTCTACATCATCTATCTGCTGAAAAAGCACGCGGGCCAGCGCATGTTCTGCTGGGCCCTGGCGCTGATCCTCGGCGGCGCGCTGGGCAACGCCATCGACCGCCTGATGTACGGCCACGTGGTCGACTTCCTCGACTTCCACTGGAAAAGCTGGGGCCATTTCCCCGCTTTCAATATCGCCGACAGCGCCATCTGCATCGGCGCGGCCCTGTTCATCATCGATGAACTGCGCCGGGTAAACAAATAAACACGCGGGAGAACGGCATGGAATTGTCCGGCAAAAAAATCGTCCTGGGACTGTCTGGCGGCGTCGCCTGCTACAAGGCGGCGGAACTGTGCCGCGCGCTGACCAAGGCCGGCGCCTCGGTGCAAGTGGTGATGACGGATGCGGCCAGCCACTTCATCACGGCCGTCACGATGCAGGCGCTGTCCGGCCACCCCGTGCACACGAGCCAGTGGGATGCCCGCATCGACAACAACATGGCGCATATCGATCTGACGCGCCATGCGGACGCCATCCTGATCGCGCCGTGTTCGGCAGACTTCATGCGCAAGCTCGCGCATGGCGTGTGCGACGACCTGCTGTCGACCCTGTGCCTGGCCCGTCCCGCCCACCTGCCCCTGCTGGTGGCGCCGGCCATGAACGTGGAAATGTGGCAGAACCCCGCCACGCAACGCAATGTGCAGCAGCTGCGCGACGACGGCATCAAGCTGTTCGGCCCGGCCGCCGGCGAACAGGCGTGCGGCGAAGTTGGCCTGGGCCGCATGCTGGAACCGGAACAGCTGCTGACGGAGCTGATCGCCGCCTTCCAGCCGAAAGTCCTGGCGGGCAAGCGCGTGCTGGTCACGGCCGGCCCCACGTTCGAAGCCATCGACCCCGTGCGCGGCATCACCAATCTGTCCTCGGGCAAGATGGGCTATGCGGTGGCGCGCGCGGCGCGCGAAGCGGGTGCCGAGGTGCTGCTCATTTCCGGCCCGACGGCCCTGGACGCGCCCTTCGGCGTGCGCCGCATTGACGTGCAAAGCGCGCAGCAGATGCATGATGCCGTACTGGCCCACGTCGACGGCCAGCATGTCTTCGTCGCCGTGGCCGCCGTCGCCGACTGGCGCGTGGCCAACGCCAGCGACCAGAAGATGAAAAAGCAGGCCGACGGCTCCGTGCCCGAACTGCAGTTCGCGCAAAACCCCGACATCCTGGCCACCGTGGCGGCACGCACCAACCTGGCCGGCTATCCGTATTGCGTCGGCTTTGCCGCCGAATCGGAAAACCTCGTGGAATTCGGCTCGACCAAGCGTGAAAAGAAGGGCATTCCCCTCCTGGTCGGCAATATCGGCCACAACACGTTTGGCCAGGACGACAACACCATCATCCTGTTCGACGAGGAAGGCCATACCTTGCTGCCGCGCGCCTCGAAACTGAACCTGGCGCGCCAGCTGATTTCGGAAATCTCGAAGCGCATTGCCAAGAATTCGCTGCTCAAATAATCCCTTTAAACGACTTAGCTTAGTTAGTTAGATTCATGAAAAATATCGACATCAAGATCCTCGACGCCCGCATGAAAGAACTGCTGCCGGCCTACGCCACGCCCGGCAGCGCCGGCCTGGACCTGCGCGCCTGCATCGACGAAGCGATCACCATCGAAGCTGGCCAGACCGTGCTCATTCCCACCGGCCTGGCCATCCACATCGGCGACCCGTCGTATGCGGCCATGATTTTGCCGCGCAGCGGCATGGGCCACAAAAACGGCATCGTATTGGGGAATCTGGTAGGCTTGATCGACTCCGATTACCAGGGCCAGCTGATGGTATCGACCTGGAACCGGGGCCAGAGCGCTTTCACGCTCAACCCCATGGATCGCCTGGCGCAACTGATTATCGTGCCGGTGCTGCAAGTGGGCTTTAACGTCGTCGAGGAATTCGGCGACAGCGAACGCGGTGTTGGCGGTTTCGGCAGCACCGGCAAACATTAACAGCGACTGACAAACCGTAGCGAGCGGATGTGAGTTGTGGCTGAGAAGCGGAGCTGTGCGAATGCACAGTGAGCATCGGAGGCCGCAAATCGCGCCGCGCAGTAGGTTTTGTCAGGAGCTACACGAAGGAATAGTCCATGCCAGGTTTCCGCCATCTGATTCCAGCCCCAACTTCGCTGCGCCGATTGGCCACTCCTCTCCTGTTGGCCAGTGCCGCCATTCTCGCCGGCTGCACCACCCCGATGACGAATGTCAGCGGCCCGTTCAACGTCGTGCCGGCGCCCGATGCGCCCGCGCCGACGGCGCAGCAAAAGGCGGCGCAGGAAGAACTGGTGAAGATGGTGTCGCTGCAGGACCGCCTGTCGAAAGTCTCGGCGCCCCTGCTGATCAACAATGCGGACCTGTGCAAGACGTATGCGCGTAACCTGCTGGGCTTCACGGCGCAGAACAAGTATTCCTACCCCGGCATTTATGCCGACGCGGCGCAGGCGGCCCTCGGCTACGGCGAACAGATGCAGGTGTCCGGCGTCTTGCCGGGCAGCGGCGCCGCGCGCGCCGGTTTGCGCAAGGGCGACGGCTTGCTGGCCGCCGAAGGCAAGCCGCTGCCGGCCGGCCCGAAAGCGGAAGGCCCGTTCGGCGCCATCGTCGGCCCGCTGGCCTCGAAAAGCGCAAGCCTGAACATGACCATCGCCCGCGACGGCCAGCAGCAGGACCTGAAAATTCCCGTCACGCGCGCCTGCGCCTTCCGCGTTGCCCTGGGCAATGCGGACAATATCAACGCGTACTCGGACGGCGGACGCATCATGCTCACGCGCGGCATGGTCAATGCGGCGCAAAACGACGAAGGCATCGCCTTCGTCATCGCCCGCGAAATGGCGCACAACATCCTCGACCACGCGCGCAGCCAGCGCACGGCAGGCACGGCCGGCAGCATCATCGACAGCCTGGGCGCCGTGCAGCCCGACGTATCGATGCTGACGGGCGCCGCCGGCATCAAGGCCATGCCGCAGGAACTCGACGTGCAAGCCGACACCCTGGCCATCTACCTGCTGGCGCGCGCCGGCTACAACGTCGACAACGCCGCCCGCTTCTGGCAGCGCCTGGCCGCGCAAGTGCCGGCGACGGTCGCCAACGGCTACACGGCTCTGCACCCGGGCACCAACTCGCGCATGGCGGCCGTCAACCGCGCCGTCATCGACGTGCGCGCCAAGCAGGCGGCGAAGAAGCCGTTGAAGCCTTAAACGCCAAAGGCGCCTGACGCAGCAGGTTTGCTCAGGCGCCGGGGAAATTCGGGAAGTAGGTGCCCATGATCCAGGTCAGGGCGCCGCAAAACACCACCGCCAGGAACAGGGCGATGAGCAGTTTGCCAAACTTGGGGATGCCGTCATCTTGCGTCTTTTGGTCGTTCGACATGAAACTCTCCGCAGGCTGTTGGAGAGCGTAGTATAGCCACAATATTAAAAAATATTCCATACTTTGCCGCCTACCTGCGGCTTTCCTTCCGCGCCCCATGGACAGCATCGACCTTGAAGTTCTGAAAACCAGCGCCGCCTGGCTCGCCGCCGGCCACCGCTGCGAACTCGTCACCGTCATCAAGACGTGGGGTTCCAGCCCCCGCCCCGTGGGCGCCACCCTGGCCATCTGCGACGATGGCACGGTGGTCGGTTCTGTCTCGGGCGGCTGCATCGAAGATGACTTGATCGACACCGTGCGCGTGCACGGCATCGTGCGCACGCTGCCGGAAATCGTCAGCTACGGCATCAGCGCGGACGAGGCGCACCGCTTCGGCCTGCCCTGCGGCGGCACCATCGAACTGGCCATCGAACCGCTGCATGCAGACAGCCGTGTGGCCGAACTGCTGGCGCGCCTGGAAGCACATGAACTGGTCGAGCGCCGGCTCGACCTGCGCAGTGGTGCCGTCACCCTGCGGCGCGCCACGCCAGGGGCCGTGCTGGCCCTCGAAGATGGCGTACTCACCACGCAGCATGGCCCGCGCTGGCGCTTGCTGATCATCGGCGCCAGCCAGCTGTCGCGCTTCGTGGCGCAGATCGCCACGGCCATGGATTACCACGTCATCGTCTGCGACCCGCGCGAAGAATACCGGGGCGGCTGGAACGTGCCCGGCGTGCCCCTGCTGCACGCCATGCCCGACGACCTCGTGCTCGAACTCAAGCTCGATAGCCGCAGTGCCGTCGTCGCCCTCACGCACGACCCCAAGCTCGATGACCTGGCCCTGATGGAAGCGTTGAAATCGCCAGCGTTCTACGTGGGCGCGATCGGCTCGCGCGCGAATAACGCCAAGCGCCGCGAACGGCTGCTGCAGTTCGACGTCAGCGCAGAACAGCTGGCGCGCCTGCATGGACCTATCGGCCTGTACATCGGCAGCAAGACGCCGGCCGAAATCGCCATTTCCATCCTGGCCGAACTGACGGCCGTGAAAAATGGCGTGCCCGACGCCCTGCAGATCCAGCATGCGGCGGCCCTGAGCCCGCCCACCACGGACATCTGCGCGCTAAGGTAAAAAGCAAGAAACGCGGTGCGCCCGCATCACCTCCCTGATACCGTTCCTGATACGCTTCCTGATTTCCTGCCCACCATGACCCTGTTGCACTGGACCCTCCCCCTGCCCGCCGGCTACTGCCGCGACGATGTCATCACCTTCCACAGCCGCGATGGCGAAGCCGTGGCGGAACAAGTCACGCCAACGGGACTGCGCAAGGGCATCCTGCTGCACGGCGTGCCGGTCGTGCTGGACGTCGCCTTCACGGACGCTGCGGCCGTCTGCCAGGCAGACATCGATGGCGATACCGATGCCAGCCTTCAAACACCGCTGCACGGCGCCTTGCTCAACATCCTCGGCCTGCGCATCGACCCGCAGCCGTTCGCGCAACTGGCCGCCGGCGACCCGCTGCTGGCGCCCTTGGTCAGCGTCAATCCGGGCCTGCGCATCGTGCAATCGGCCAGCCCGTTCGAAGCGCTGACCTGGGCCATCATCGGCCAGCAGATCAACCTGCCGTTCGCCATTTCCCTGCGCCGTACTTTCATTCTGCAGGCGGGGCGCCGGCACGGCAGCGGCTTGTGGTGCTATCCCGAGGCGCGCGACGTGGCACGGTTGTCGGTGGAAGAGCTGACCAGCCGCAAATTCTCGCGCGCCAAGGCAGAAACCGTGCTGCGCCTGGCACGCCTCGTCGATGAGGGAGAACTGTCGCTGGAGCTGCCGCCCTCCGGTGACGTGGCGGCGATTTCTCAGGCGCTGCTGGCCGTGAAAGGCATCGGCCCGTGGACCGTCAACTACGCGCTGCTGCGCGGCTACGGCTATGCCGACTGCTCGCTGCACGGCGATGTGGCCATCCGCGCCGCTCTGCAAAAACTGCTCGGTGAAGTAACGAAACCTGACATGGCGCGCACGGAACAGTGGCTGCGCCAGTACGCGCCGCACCGCACCATGGCGGCCGCCCACCTGTGGGCCAGCCTGCATCCAAAAAATAATCCGCCGGCGCGGGAATAAACGGCCAGCGGCACGCGTCTATCCCTTGCAAGCCCCCAAAACCTCAAGGAGACCATCATGCGCTTCACCACTTTCGCCGCCACCGCCCTGTTCACCGCCTTGTCCGCCCCGCTGGCCTTCGCCGCCGACGTCATGCCCGCCAACGGCATGCTGGTCAACGCCAGCGGCATGACCGTGTACGTGTTCGACAAGGATGTCGCCGACAGCGGCAAGAGCGCCTGCAGCGGCGGCTGCCTGGTGGCCTGGCCCGCCGTCATCGCCACCGAAGCGGCGCCCGCCGCCCCGTATGGCAGCATCAAGCGCGAAGACAACGGCGCCATGCAGCTGACCTACAAGGGCAAGCCCCTGTACCTGTACAAGGAAGACAAGAAGCCGGGCGACGTGGCCGGCGACAATTTCAAGAACGTGTGGCACGTCGTCAAGCCGTAAGCAGCCCTTCCCGCCGCCACGATGACCTCGCAAGACGATAGCCGCCAGCTGCAAGCGTGCCTGCCCGGCCTGCGCCGCTATGCGCGCGCGCTGGCGGGCGCCCTGCATGCGGACGACCTGGTGCAGGACACCGTGGAGCGGGCGTGGCGCAAGCTGGATCAACGAAGCGGCGAGATGCGGCCCTGGCTGTTTTCCATCATGCACAACCTGCACGTGGATCAGTTGCGCCGTCCCGGCCTGGCGCTGCAGAAACTCGACGACGACACCCTGCTGCCCGCACCCGAGCGCGCGCCCGGGCAAGCCATCGCCATCGGCGAAATGGATGCGGCGCTGGCCCGCTTGCCGCTGGGACAGCGTGAAGTGATCCTGCTCGTCGCGCTCGAACAGATGCCGTACGAGCAGGTGGCGGCTACCCTGGGCATCCCCGTCGGCACCGTGATGTCGCGTTTGTCGCGCGGGCGCGACCGGCTGCGCGAACTGCTCGACGGCCGCCCCGCCGGCAGCCATGGCGCCCCCACCCTGAAAGTCGTGAAATGACAACGCAAGCCATCAGCGAAGCGCAATTGCACGCCCTGGCCGACGGCGTCCTGCCCGAGGAACAGCGCGCGGCCATCGACGCCCACCTGCGCGCGCATCCCGACGATGCCGCCAGGGTCGACGCCTGGCGCGAACAGAACCGGCAACTGCGCGCCCTGTTCGATCCTGTGCGGGATGAAGCCGTGCCCCCGGCGCTGCTGCAATCAACATCGCCAGCGGCGGCGAACGGCGCCTGGCAGCGCCCCGCCATGCAGGCGGCAGCGGCCGTCGTGCTGGTGCTTGCCGGCGGCATGGGCGGCTGGCTGCTGCGCGGCGATGCCGGCGATGGCGCGACAGCCAGCGCCAGCCCGATGTCCCTGGCGCGCAGCGCCGCCATCGCCCATGCCGTCTACACACCCGAAGTGCGACACCCTGTGGAAGTGGGTGCGGAACAGGAGGCGCACCTGGTGCAATGGCTGTCGAAACGCCTGGGCACGAAATTGCAGCCGCCCGCGCTGTCGCCGCTCGGTTATCACCTGATCGGCGGGCGCTTGCTGCCCGGCGATGGCGACGGCCCCGTGGCGCAATTCATGTATGAAGATGGCGGTGGCAAGCGCCTGACCCTGTACGTGGCGAAAGAACGGGCCGGCAGGCAGGAAACGGCTTTCCACTACACGCAAGAGAAGGAGTTAAGCGTGTTTTACTGGATCGACGGCCAGCTCGGTTATGCCCTCTCGGCGAACCTGCCCAAACAGGAACTGGGCAAGATCGCCGGCGCCGTGTACGCGCAGCTGGAACAGCCACGCTGAATCAGGCCGGCATGAAAGCAGCCGCTGGCCGACATCGCCCCCACGCCCTGCAGCGCAGGGCGGCTGATGCTACCATCCCATACTGATGAGCTAATCCGTTTGGCGGATGGCCGTCGCGCTTTCCGCACCATCCCCCACAGAGGAATACACATGACGACCCTGACCATCAATGGCAAACAGCACGCGCTTGCCCTGCCTGAAGACACGCCCCTGCTGTGGGCCTTGCGCGACGAACTGGGCATGACCGGCACCAAATTCGGCTGCGGCATGGCCCTGTGCGGCGCATGCACCGTGCACCTCGATGGTGTAGCCATCCGCTCCTGCGTGACGCCGGTGTCGGCCGCCGCCGGCAAGAAGATCACCACCATCGAAGCCGTGGGCGAAGACAAGGTCGGCCTGGCGCTGCAGCAAGCGTGGCAGGAACACGGCGTGCCCCAATGCGGCTACTGTCAGGCCGGGCAGATCATGTCGGCCACGGCCCTGCTGCACAAGACGCCCAAGCCGAACGACCAGCAAATCCGCGAAGCGATGAGCGGCAATATCTGCCGCTGCGGCACCTACACGCGCATCCATGCAGCCATCAAGCAGGCCTCGGCCAGCATCAACGCAAAAGGAGCGGCCAAATGAGCATCCATGACACTCCCGCCGTCCATTCGCCCGCGCGGCGCAACTGGCTCAAGGCCGCCGGCGCGCTGGCCGGTCTGACTCTGGTGGCAGGCCCTTCCGGCCTCGTGATGGCGGCCGACGCCGTCAAATATGGCGGCGACAAGATGGCCGGCGGCGTGGTCGACGACAGCCTGGTCTTCCTGTCGGTGGCCGCCGACGGCATCGTCACCATCGTGGTGCACCGTTCCGAAATGGGCCAGGGCATCCGCACCAGCCTGCCCATGGTGGCGGCCGACGAACTGGGCGCCGACTGGGCGCAGGTGCGCGTGCAGCAGGCGCCCGCCGACGAAGCGCGCTACGGCAGCCAGGATACGGACGGTTCGCGCAGCATGCGCCACTCGTTCCGCGCCATGCGCCACGTGGGCGCCACGGCGCGCCTGATGCTGGAAACGGCGGCCGCCGTGCGCTGGGATGTGCCCGTCACCGAGGTCAAAGCCGTCAATCATGCGGTCGTGCATGCGGCCAGCGGACGCTCGCTGTCGTTCGGCGCGCTGGCCGAGGAAGCGGCCAAATTGCCGGTGCCGCCACGCGCGCGCATCAGCCTGAAAACGGCGGACGAGCTGCGCTATATCGGCCAGACCAGCACGCGCGGCATCGACCTGCGCGACATCGTCACGGGCAATACCCACTTCGGCATCGACACGCGCCTCGATGGCATGGCGTATGCCGTCATCGCCCGTCCACCCGTCTTCGGCGGCAAGCTGAAAAGCGTGGACAAGACGGCGGCCCTGAAAGTGCCGGGCGTGCTGCGCATCGTCGAACTGGCAGGCAGCCCGCCGCCGGCCATGTTCAATCCGCTGGGCGGCGTGGCCGTCATCGCGCGTAACACCTGGGCGGCCATCAAGGGCCGCGAAGCGCTGGTGCTGGAATGGGACGACGGCCCGAACGGCAGCTATGATTCGAAAGCCTTCCGCAAGACCCTGGAAGCGGCCGTGCGCCAGCCGGCCAGCCCGGCGCGCGACCAGGGCAAGACGGTGGCCACCCTGGCCGCCGCTTCCGCCGCGCGCAAACTCAGCGCCGAATACTATCTGCCCCACCTGGCCCACGCCACCATGGAGCCGCCCGCCGCCACCGTGCGCATCGCCGGCGGCAAGGCCGAAGTGTGGGCCTGCGTGCAGGCGCCGCAAGCGACGCGCAGCAACGTGGCCAAGGCCCTGGGCTTGTCGTACGACGACGTCACCGTCCACGTGACCCTGCTGGGCGGCGGCTTCGGGCGCAAATCGAAACCCGATTTCGCCGTCGAGGCGGCGCTGCTGTCGAAAGCCATGGATGGCGCGCCCGTCAAGCTGACGTGGACGCGCGACGACGACTTGCAGCACGATTACCTGCACACGGTGTCCGTCGAACGGCTGGAAGCGTCGCTGGACGCGAAAGGCATGCCGACGGCCTGGCTGCACCGCACTGCCGCCCCCACCATCACCTCGACCTTTGCCGCCGGCGCAAACAAGCAGGCGCCGTTCGAGCTGGGCATGTCGGCCATCAACGTGCCGTTCGCCATTCCGAACATCCGCGTCGAAGTGCCCGAGGTGCAGGCCCACACGCGCATCGGCTGGTTCCGTTCCGTGTCGAACATCCCGCACGCGTTTGCCATCCAGTCGTTCACGGCCGAACTGGCCCACGCGGCAAAAAAGGATCACCGCGACTACCTGCTGGCGCTCTTGGGCCCCGCGCGCAAGATCAACCCGGCCGACCTGTCCGATGGCTGGAACTATGGCGAAGACCCGGCGAAGTATCCGGTCGATATCGGCCGCATGCGCCACGTGATCGAGCTGGCGACAGCCAAGGCGGGCTGGGGCCGCAAGCTGCCCAAGGGACGGGGGCTGGGCCTGGCCGTGTCCTACAGTTTCGTCACCTATGTGGCGGCCGTGATCGAAGTGGAGATCAATGCGGCCGGCGAAGTCATCGTGCCGAGAGTCGACATCGCCATGGATTGCGGCCCGCAGATCAACCCGGACCGCGTGCGCTCGCAAATCGAGGGCGCCTGCATCATGGGCCTGTCGCTGGCCATGAGCGGCGAGATCAGTTTTAAAAATGGCCGGGTCGAGCAAAGCAATTTCCACGACTACGCCGTGCTGCGCGCCGCCGACGCGCCGCGCGTGATCCACACGCACCTGGTGCCGGGCACCCTGGACATGGAGCTCGGCGGCGTGGGCGAACCGGCCACGCCGCCGATCGCCCCGGCCCTGTGCAACGCCATCTTCGCCGCCACGGGCAAGCGCATCCGCGCCCTGCCCGTGGGCATGCAGCTGGCGAAGAAGCGCTAGGACCGTCGCGCGGCAGGCAACTGCAGCAGCAATGCCGCAGTGGCGACCAAGGCGGCGCCTGCCGCCAGCAGCCACATCGGCCAGTTGAGCAGGAGCAGCACCCCGCCCATGGCGGCGCCGATGGCGCTGCCCAGGTACAGCGCCGACTCGTTGAGGGCGATGGCCAGGTTGCCGTCGCCCTGCCGCGCGCGCACGGCCAGCAGCTGCTGGTTTTGCGGCACTTGCAGGGCCCAGCCAGCCGCGCCCCACAGCGCGATCGGCGCCAGCATCAGCCAGGCCGACCAGCCAGCAGCCAGCGGCAGCGCGCACAAGGCCAGCGCCAGCAGCAGCAAGATGCAGCAGGTCAGTTTCGGCGCCGCCACCTTGTCCGCCCATGGCCCGACCAGCACACTGCCCACGATCCCTCCCACGCCCCACGCCCACAGGAAGGGCGTGGCGGACATCGCCGCCCCCTGCGCGGACCACGCCAGCAGCGGCGCGATAAACGTGTACATGCCCAGGCTGGCGATGGCCGCCAGCAAGGACACGAGCAAAATGGCCAGCACCTGCCCATCGGCCAGCAAGGCCAGCTTGCGGCGCAGAGAAATCGCCGGTGCCGCCGGCAGCGCGGGCAGCTGCCACAGCAAGCCCGCCAGCGCCAGCCCGCCCAAAAGAGTCACCAGCCACAGGGCCGCCGTCCAGCCCAGCTGCTGCGCCAGCAGCAAGCTCAATGGCACGCCCAGCACCGTGCCGCCCGCCATGCCGCCCATGATCACGCCGATGGCCTTGCCCCGCTGCTGCTGCGCCGACACGCCCGCCGCCGCCGCGATACCGAGCGCCAGATAGACGCCCGCACCGATGCCCGCAATGGCGCGCCATGCGAGCAAACCGCTGAAACCGGACGCCAGCGCGCTGGCCCCGTTCGCCAGCACGAACACGGCCAGCGCGATCAGGAGGCCGGAGCGCTGCGCGCGCGCCGGCAGCAAGGCCACGGCCAAGGGCGAGCCGAGGCCATAGGCCAGGGTGAACGCCGTCACCAGTTGCGCGGCCATCGCCAGCGAGATGGAAAACGCGCCGGCGATCATCGGCATCAAGCCCGCCGTCACATACGACGCCATGCCCAGCGCGAACGCGCCCACGGCGATCAGGTAGACGGCGGCGGGAAGCGCGGTAGTGTCAACTGCGGGGGTGCTGCGGAAAGAGTCAGACATGGGCAAGCCTTCGGAAAGAAAGCAGGCATTCTGGAATACAATATAAACAATTACAATTTAACTGTTTATGCTATTACTGATAGCAACAGGCTCACCGGAAAGACAGCACCATGCGCACCTTGCAACGCACCCGCCACGAACTGGCCGCCTACCTGCAGGTGCGGCGCGCGCGGCTGTCGCCGGAAGACGTGGGTTTGCCCGGCGGCGGACGGCGCAGGACACCGGGCTTGCGCCGCGAAGAAGTGGCGGCGCTGGCCGGCGTGGGGCTGACCTGGTACACATGGCTCGAGCAGGGGCGCGACATCGGCGTCTCGAGCGCCTTCCTCGACAAGCTGGCCGAAGTGCTGAAACTGGACGCGGCAGAACGCCGCCATCTGTTCCTGCTCGCGCATGCGCGTCCGCCAGCCGAAGAAGGCAAGACGTTTTGCGTGGTGCCGCCGCTGGTGCGCCGCCTGATGCACGAGCTGGCGCATCCGGCCTATGTGCTCAACCTGCGCTGGGACGTACTGGCGTTCAATGCGGACGCGGACGCGCTGTTCGGCTTCGCCGCGCATGCCGCCTCGCGCCGCAATCTGCTATGGCTGTTGTTTACCGACCCGCTGCTGCGCGCACGCTTCACGGTCTGGGAAGAGCAGGCGCCGCTGATGCTGTCGAGCTTTCGCCGCGACTACGCGCGCGCCACGCAGGAAGCGGACATCCACGCGCTGGTGCAGGAACTGGAAAAAGTCTCGCCCGAATTCAAGCGATGGTGGCGCCGCCACGATGTGCATGCGCCGTGTGCAGGCGTGCGCCAGCTGACAATCGACGGCGAGCAGGTCGCCTATGAGCACACCTCGCTGACCATCGATGCGGACCGCCACTTGCGCCTGATCGTGTATGCGCGCCAGATGCCGGAGTAAACGGGGCGCACCACGGGGCGCACAACGAAAAAACCGCTGGCTCTCTTGCGAGGAACCAGCGGCTTCGAATTGGTTGCGGGGACAGGATTTGAACCTGTGACCTTCGGGTTATGAGCCCGACGAGCTGCCAGACTGCTCCACCCCGCAGGCGAATTATATACCAGTTTGCTGCACTGCGGGGAGCTAATCGCGGCAGGCGGCTGGAAGAGCTGCATGGGGCGGCTTGAGAATGAAAAAAGCCGCTGATCTTTTGCAAGTATCAGCGGCTTTCCGGTATTGGTTGCGGGGACAGGATTTGAACCTGTGACCTTCGGGTTATGAGCCCGACGAGCTGCCAGACTGCTCCACCCCGCACAAGAATTATAAGGGCAAACGGGTGGCTTAGGCAATAGCTATCTTAAATTCAACCGTAATAGACCAATCTAATGAATACCCGGGTGGCATGAGCGGCAGCCAATCGTGCCTGCGCTGCTCGCCACGCGGCACGCAATCGGTGTACAGTAAGCGTTACACCAGACACCCATTTTCCTAAGCCTGCCCATGAAATTCTGCTCCGAATGCGCCCATCCTGTCAGCCTGTCCATTCCGGAAGGCGACAACCGTCCGCGCTATGTGTGCGCCAACTGCGACGCCATCCATTACCAGAACCCGAAAATGGTGGTCGGCTCGATTCCCGTCTGGGAAGAAGATGGGCAGCTGCAGGTCTTGCTGTGCAAGCGGGCCATCGAGCCGCGCCTAGGCTACTGGACCTTGCCGGCCGGCTTCATGGAAAACGATGAAACAACGTCCGACGCGGCCGAACGCGAAACGGTGGAGGAAGCGGGCGCGAATATCGAACTGGGTCCCCTGTTCTCGCTGCTGAACGTGCAGCGCGTGCACCAGGTGCACCTGTTCTACCTGGCGCGTTTGCGCGACCTCGATTTCGCGCCCGGCATCGAAAGCCTGGACGTGCAGCTGTTTACGGAAGCGCAGATTCCCTGGGATGACCTGGCCTTCCCCACCATCCGCGCCACCCTGGAACTGTTCTTTGCCGACCGCGTGAAAATCCGCGAAGGCGGCAGCTATGGCGTCCATACGGGCGACATCACGCGCCCGATGGCCCGCGCGGACGCAGAATAAGCAACCGCCGCATGATTCCCTGGCTCGACATCCACACCCCGTTCCCCGACGTCTCGCACGCCCTGACCGACGAGGCGCCCGGCCTGCTGGCGGCCGGCGCCGACCTGTCGCCCGCGCGCCTGCTCGACGCTTACCGGCGCGGTATCTTTCCCTGGTTTTCCGAAGGCCAGCCCATACTGTGGTGGAGCACCGATCCGCGCATGGTGCTGATGACGGAAGACTTCAAGGTGTCCGACAGCCTGGCCAAGGCGATCCGCAAGGTCGAGCGCAGCGCCGCCACGGACGGGCGCTGGCAGTTGCGCTTCGACGGCGATTTCGAGGCCGTCATGCGCGCCTGCGCGGCGCCGCGCAAGGATGGCCCGGGCACCTGGATTTCGGACGAAATCATCGCCGGCTATACGGGCTTGCACAAGCTGGGCTACGCGCATTCGTCGGAACTGTGGTTTGACGGTGAACTGGTGGGCGGCGCGTATGGCGTGTCGATCGGCCGCATGTTCTATGGCGAATCGATGTTCGCCCGCGTTTCCGATGGCTCGAAGATCGCGCTGGCCCACCTCGTACGGTTTTTGCAGGCGCGCGGCGTGGCCATGATTGACTGCCAGCAAGAAACGAAACACCTGGCCTCGCTGGGCGCGGCGCCCATTTCGCGCGCACGCTTCCTGGCCCATGTAAGGGTCGCCATTGAAGCAGCGCAAATCACCGATTGGCATGCTGCGCCACCGGCGTAAAAAAGCTATGATAGCTCAAGGCACACCGCCGCGGACAGACCAGACAGGATCAGCATGACGCACCTGAACGAACTACCGTTTGCCACCCTGCAGTTCTATACGACGGCACCGTACCCGTGCAGCTACCTGGACGACCGCCAGGCCCGCTCGCAGGTGGCCACGCCTTCGCACCTGATCAACAGTGACGTGTATTCGGAACTGGTGCGCAACGGCTTTCGCCGCAGCGGCATTTTTACCTACCGCCCGTATTGCGACGGCTGCCAGGCCTGCATCCCCGTGCGCGTGGTGACGGGCGAGTTCACGCCCAACCGCAACCAGCGCCGCGCCTGGAGCCGGCACGCCGGCCTGCAGGCGGGCGTGGCCACCCTGTCCTTCCTCGACGAACACTACGAACTGTATCTGCGCTACCAGAGCACGCGCCACGCGGGCGGCGGCATGGACCAGGATAGCCGCGACCAGTACGCGCAATTCCTGCTGCAAAGCCGGGTCAACACGCGCCTGGTGGAATTTCGCGATGCCGACGGCATCCTGCGCATGGTCAGCATCATCGACGTGCTGGCCGACGGCCTGTCGTCCGTCTACACTTTTTTCGACCCGGACGTGCCGGGCGCCTCGTACGGCACCTACAACGTACTGTGGCAGATCACCCAGGCGCGCGAGCTGGGGCTGCCGTATGTGTATCTCGGCTACTGGATCGAACAGAGCCCGAAGATGGCTTATAAAATCAATTTCAAACCGCTGGAAGCGAGGATCAAAGGACAGTGGGTGGTGATGTAAAACCAAGCGCATGTCGCTGGGAGGGCAGTTGGTAGGTCGGATTAGCGCGCAAGCGCGTAATCCGACACCACCGGCGGCGCCAACAATATTGTCGGATTACGCTCCGCTAATCCGACCTACTCTTTCACTTGCTCTTGTCCGGAAACGCCGGACGCTTGGGCAACACGGGCGGGTTCTTCGCCAGTTCGGCCTGTATCACTTCGATCGCTTTTTCCAGCTGCGGATCGCGGCCGGCGATGACGTCGGCCGGCGTTTGCTCGACTTCGATATCGGGCGGCACGCCTTCGTTTTCCACGCCCCAGCCGTTCTCTCGCGTCCAGAACGCCAGGTTTGGCGCCGTGATGAAGCCGCCATCCATCAGCACGGGGAAGCCGAGCACGCCCACCAGGCCGCCCCACGTGGCCTTGCCGATCAGCGGGCCCATGTTATTTTTGCGGAACATCCACGGCAGCAGGTCGCCGCCCGAACCGGCCGTCTCGTCGATCAGCATGGCGCGCGGACCCTGGATCGAGGCGGACGGCGTCTTCATGTCGGCGCCATAGCGCATGGTCCACCAGGCGATTTCCTTCTTCTGCAGGATCTCGATGTAGTAATCGGCCACGCTGCCGCCGCCATTGAAACGCTCGTCGACGATGATGGCCTGCTTGTCCGCCTGCGGGAAGAAATAGCGCTTGAAGTAGGTGTGGCCCAGGCCCGCCGTATTCGGCACGTACACGTAGGCCACCTTCCCGCCCGTCGCGGCATTGACCTTGCGCATATTGCCTTCGATCCAATCGCGGTTGCGCAAGGCGTCCTCGGTGGGCACGGGCACGACGGTGATCGTGCGCGCGCCCTTGCCGTCGGCCGACGGCCCCACAGTCAGGTCGATGGCCTTGCCGGCCGTGTTCTCGAAGGCGCTGTACAAGTTGGTGGGCGGTGCCAGCGGGCGACTGTCGACGGCCAGCAGGTATTCGCCCGCCTTGACGTTCAGTCCCGGCTCCGTCAGCGGCGCGCGCAGGGCCGGGTTCCAGTTCAAGCCGCCATACACTTTCTTGAAGCGGTAATGGCCATCGCTCACGTCATAATCGGCGCCCAGCAAGCCCCCCGGTACCTTCTTCGCCTCGATAAAATCGTCGCCGCCACCACCGCGGTGATGGCCCACGGCCAGCTCGCTGCACATCCACTGGATCAGGCGATTCAGGTCTGCTCGGCTCGACAGTTCGGGCAGGAACACGGCGTACTTGTCGCGCATGGCCTTCCAGTCCACGCCATGCATGCCCGGGTCATAAAAGTAATCGCGGTTGATGCGCCATACTTCATTGAAAATCTGCGTCCATTCGGCGCGTGGATCGGCTTTTACTTCGATGGCGTCGACCTTGATCTTGCCCTCGCCCGGCGCCAGCAGCTTGCCCGTGGCGGACCCCATGGCCCAGTTGTCCTTCTGGCGGTACAGCAGCTTCTTGCCGTCGGCCGACACTTCGAAATCGTCGGCTTCGGCCACCACGGTTTCCGCCTTGCGCTCCTTCAGATCGAAGCGCTGCACGGCCTTCTTGCCATCGCTTTCGCGCAGCAAAAAGATCTGCCCCGCGGCGCCGGCAGCCAGGCTGGAAAACTGCGCGGCCGGCAGCGGCAAGTCGACGATGCGCGTGGCGATGCCGTCGAAGTCGATGCTGATCGGCGCCACCGGTGCGACTACCACTTTCGGATCATCGCGGCCCGTCTTCGGATCGATCTTCGGTTCAGTCTTCGGCTCCGCTTCCGCCTTCGCCGTATCTTTTTTGCTCTCCGCGCTGACGGCCTTTTCCTCGTCGCTTTCCTTGATCAGGGGCGACGGCAAGTCGCGCCGCAACACGGCCATCCACACGGTGCGCGTCACCAGATTGTCTTCGTTCTGCTGCGAGAACCAGTTGTTGCTGGGCCCCGCATTCGTGGAAGCGAAGAAATACAGGTACTTGCCGCTCTTGTCGAACACAGGTTCGGCCACGTCGGACAGGCCGTCGGTCACGGGCATCGATTTGTTCTGCTCGACGGAATAAATGTAGGCGCTGCGCGTGTAGGTGGGCGAGTTGAGCGTGTAGGCCAGCCAGCGCGAATCAGGCGCCCATGAGGCGCGCATGCTCTTGTCGACGCCATACATCGGTTCCGTGGCGACCTTCTGCACCTTGCCCGTGCCGACGTCGATCACATACATGCTCCAGCCATTGTCGGCAAACGCAATCTTCCTGCTGTCGGGCGACCAGACAGCATTGTCATAGAAGCCGCTGCCATTGAGCTTGAACTTGCGCACCGCGCCCTTGCCATCCTGCGCCCGCACATGCAGTTCATACTCGCCCGACTCGTCCGAGAAATACGCGACCGAGCGGCCATCGGGCGACCAGATCGGCGTGCGCTCGTGGGCGCCGGCCGTCTGCGTCAGGTTGCGCACGTCGCCCTTGTCGGCGGGGATGGTGACGATCTCGCCCCGGTACTCGAAGGCGATGCGCGCACCCGACGGCGAGATCGACGCGTCGCGGATGTATTTCGCATTCTTGACCCAGCGGGGGCGCGTCTGTCCCAGGTCGCTGGCCACGGCGATGGTCAGCTTGTGCGCCTGGCCGCTGGCGATGTCGAACGCGTGCAGATAGCCGGCCTGCTCGTAGACAATGGTGCCGTTCGCGGCCGACGCGTTCAGCACGGGGAAATCCGCATGCCGCGTCAGCTGGCGCACGGCCTTGCTCTTGACGTCATACGCAAACAGGTTGAATTCGCCGTTGCGGTCCGAGCGGAAGTACACGGTGTCGCCTATCCACATCGGGTCGACGTCGTTCGAGCGCGTCGTCGGCTGGGGGATTTTTTCAATCGACTTGTCGCTTGACGAAAACAGCCACAGCCAGGAATTGGTGCCGCCCCGGTAGCGCTTCCACTGCTTGAAGGCTGGCGCCAGCGGGTTGTAGGCGATGCGCTTGCCATCGGGCGAATACGTGGCGCGCGAGGCATTCGGAATTTCCAGCTGCGTTTCCACGCCGCCCGCCACGGGCACCGTAAACAGTTTCTGGAAGCGGTTATTGAAGGCGGCGCGGGGCGAGGTAAACATCACGGCCTGGCCATCGGGCGTGAACGACTGCGCCAGGTCCGCGCCCGGGTGGAAGGTCAGGCGGCGCGGCACGCCGCCGGCCGCCGCGATCACATACACGTCGACATTGCCGTCGATATTCGCGCTATACGCGATCAGGCTGCCGTCGGGAGAGAACACGGGGTTGGACTTGTCGCCCAGGTCGGAGGTCAGGCGCCGCGCGCCGCCGCCATCGAGGTTGGACAGCCACAAATCTCCCGCATAGATGAAGGCGATGTGGCGGCTGGAGACGGCCGGTTCGCTCAGCATGCGGGTGTCTTGCGTATTGGGCAGGGCCAGGGCCGGGTGGCTCAGCAGCAGTGCGCTGGCGGCCGCGATGGCCGTCAAGATGCGTGTCTTTTTCAATCGATGTCTCGCTTATGAAGTCAACAGAACAGAGAAAAAACAGAAAGGTCCGCGGCCCAATGCAAATTATGAATGAATCAATGTTGCTTTAGACCAAAGAGAACTATACACCCGGCAGCCGCGCGGAACACGGTAAAATACGGCACTTATTTCGCGCGCCGCCAGCCATTCCCGGCGGCCCGCACACCTACTCAAAGCGCCCCATGTCTGAAAAATTCCTGTACTCCCTCGCCCGCCCGCTGCTGTTCTCGATGGATGCCGAAGCGGCCCACCATCTGACCCTGCCCGCCCTGAAACGCGCCAGCGCGCTGGGCCTGACGAAGCTGGCCGGCAAACCGGCGGCGGATCCGCGCACGGTGATGGGCATCACCTTCCCCAACCCGGTCGGCCTGGCCGCTGGCCTGGACAAGGATGGCACCTACATCGACGCGCTGGCCGACCTGGGCTTCGGTTCCATCGAAGTGGGCACCGTCACGCCGCGCGCACAGGCGGGCAATCCGAAACCGCGCATGTTCCGCCTGCCGCAGGCGCAGGGCATCATCAACCGCATGGGTTTCAATAATGGCGGCGTCGACGCGTTTGTCGCCAACGTGCAGGCGTCGAAGTTCTACCAGGACCGCGCCGGCGTGCTGGGTCTGAACATCGGCAAGAACGCCGACACGCCCATCGAGCGCGCGGCCGACGACTACCTGCTGTGCCTGGAAAAAGTCTACCCGTATGCCAGCTATGTGACGGTGAACATCTCGTCGCCGAACACCAAGAATTTGCGCCAGCTGCAGGGCGCGTCCGAACTCGACGCCCTGCTGTCGCAGCTCAAGGAAGCCCAGGCGCGTCTGGCGGACAAACACAAACGCTACGTGCCGCTGGCCCTGAAAATCGCGCCGGACATGGATGGCGAACAGGTGAAAAGCATCGCCGAGTCGCTCACGCGCCACCAGATCGACGGCGTCATCGCCACCAACACGACCCTGTCGCGCAGCGCCGTCGAAGGCATGCCGCACGGCGCCGAAGCGGGCGGCCTGTCGGGCGCGCCCGTGTTCGAGCTGTCGAACAATGTCATCCGCTTGCTGAAGGCGGAACTGGGCGACGCGCTGCCCATCATCGGCGTGGGCGGCATCATGCAGGGCAAGGATGCTTTGGCCAAGCTCGAGGCGGGCGCGCAGCTGGTGCAGCTGTACAGCGGTCTGATTTACGCGGGCCCCGCGCTGATCAAGGATTGCGCCCGCGCGCTGCGCGGCAAGCAGCCGAAATGATCGACAAGGTCAAGCTGGGCTCCAGCAGCCTGGAAGTGAGCACGATCTGCCTGGGCACGATGACCTTCGGCGAGCAAAATAGCGAAGCCGAAGCGCACAGCCAGCTCGATTACGCGCTCGAACGCGGCATCAACTTCATCGACACGGCCGAGATGTATCCGGTGATGGCCAGCGCGCAAACGCAGGGCAGCACCGAGCGCTACATCGGCAGCTGGCTGAAGAAAAGCGGCAAGCGCGGCCAGATCGTGCTGGCCAGCAAGGTGGCCGGGCCGAACTCGCGCATGCACTGGATACGCAATGGCAAGACGGACCACGACGCAGTCAACATCCGCGCCGCCGTCGAGGACAGCCTGCGCCGGCTGCAGACAGAGCACATCGACCTGTATCAGTTGCACTGGCCCAGCCGCAACCTGCCCATCTTCGGCGCCAGCGTGTACAACCCGCGCAAGGAACACGCGTCGGTCGCCATCGAAGACACGCTGGCCGTGCTGGGCAAGCTGGTCGACGAAGGCAAGATCGGCCACATCGGCGTGTCGAACGAATCGTCGTGGGGCGTGTGCGAATACATCAAGCAGGCCGAGCTGAAGGGCTTGCCGCGCATCGCCTCGGTCCAGAACCTGTACAACCTGACGGCGCGCCATTTCGAGACGAGCTTGCTCGACGAGACCTGCCACCGGGAAAATGTCAGCTTGCTGGCCTACAGCCCGCTGGCGTTCGGCCAGCTGACGGCGAAATACCTCGACGATCCTCAAGCCAGGGGCCGTTTGACGATTTTCCCGCCCGGCTGGAGTCCACGCTACGTGCGCCCCGCAACCATAGCGGCAGCCGCCCAGTATGCGGCGCTGGCCCGCGCGCACGGCTTGACGCCGGCGCAGCTGGCGCTGGCCTGGTGCTACTCGCGCTGGTTCGTGGCCTCGACCATCATCGGCGCCACCAGCGTGGCGCAGTTGCAGCAAAATATCGACGCCCATCAAGTCAGCCTGTCGCCAGAACTGGTAGCGGCCGTCGACGCCATCCACGCCAGCCTGCCCAACCCTGGGCAGTAAGCGCGCTCCGTCTGGCGGCGCAGGCCGCCGCCAGGCTCACCACTCTCATCGCAACTAGTCGTATTTATACAACAGCTGGCAATTTACTGCTGTGCAGCATTGCGGCCATGCCTTGCCCGGTCGTATGCTGGAAACGAGGCCATATGCGCTACTCGCGCCATGTTGACGTCTTTCAGACATTTATTGCATATCGATAGACAGAACGATTCGTAAGCACGCCGCGTGCCCACTGTTAATCTGATTGCATCATCGGACCGCCATGGTCCGCGCAACCACCAACCGAAGAGATATCGTCGATGAGTTCAAGCACCGCCCGTTCCCAGCTTCCCGCCCTCCCCGTCAAAACCGTTATCGCCGCCAGCCTGGTCGCCTGCTTCAGCCTGCCGATGCAGACGCAAGCGCAGCAAGAACTGCCGGCCGAAGGCGAATTGCAATCGGTGGTGGTTACCGGCACCTTCGCCAAGAACCGCCGCACCATCGACTCCGAATCGCCGATCGACATCCTCACGTCGCGCGACCTGCAAAGCACGGGTTCGGGCGAGCTGGCGACCGTGCTGGCGCGCCTGCTGCCATCACTGAACTTTGCCCGCGCCACGGGCGCCGACGCCAGCGACGCCGTGCGTCCGGCCCAGCTGCGCGGCCTGTCGCCCGACCAGACCTTGGTGCTGGTGAACGGCAAGCGTCGCTACACGTCGGCCGTCGTCAACGTCAACGGTTCGCTGGGCCGCGGTTCGGCGCCCGTCGACCTGAACGCCATCCCGCTGGCCGCCATCGACCACGTGGAAGTGCTGCGCGATGGCGCGGCGGCCCAGTATGGTTCCGATGCAATTGCCGGCGTGATCAACATCATCCTGAAAAAAGGCGCGGCAGGCGGCGACGTCGAAGTGGGCTATGGCCAGACGCAGGAACGCGATGGCAAGCAAAAATCCATCAAGGGTTCGGCCGGTTTCGCCCTGGGCGACGACGGCTGGGTGCGCGTCTCGGCGGAAGTGGCGGAACGCGATCCGACCAACCGCGCCGGCGCCGACTTCCGCAATCCGGCCGAGCCGCGCTACGGCAAGGTCAACCAGCGCTATGGCGATCCGGAAAGCAAGCCGGCGACGATTTTCCTCAACAGCGAATACCGCATCAACGACAATATCGACTGGTACGCCTTCGGCAACTATGGCAAGCGCGATACGTCGGCCGCCGCCACCTGGCGCACAGCCTACAACGGCACCGCCCTGCGCACGCCGATCTATCCGGAAGGCTTCTTGCCGCTGCAAAACAGCACCCTGACGGACCAGTCCATCGTCACGGGCTTGCGCGGCGAGGCGGCCGGCTGGCGCTGGGATGCCAGCATTAATTACGGCAGCAACAAGTTCGAACTGGACCTGGACAACACGGTCAACCAGTCGCTGGGCGCGAACAGCCCCACGCATTTCTATGCCGGCTCGCTGAAAAACGAACAGACCGTATTCAACCTCGATGCGGCGCGCGAATTTCCCGTCTCCTACTTTACGGGTCCGCTGACGGTGGCCGTGGGCGCCGAAGCGCGTCATGAAAAATACAGCATCGGCGCTGGCGACGAGGCGTCCTACATCGGCACCGGCTCGCAAGGCTTTGCCGGCTTCCGTCCTGCCAACGCGGGCAGCCACTCGCGCCACAACGAGTCGATCTATGTGAACCTGGAAGCGGAAGCGACGAAGAAACTGTCGGGCGGCGTGGCCCTGCGCCATGAGCGCTACAGCGATTTCGGCAGCACCACCTCGGCCAAGGGTTCCGCGCGCTATGCTTTCACGGACGCCCTGTCCCTGCGCGGTACCGTGTCGAGCGGCTTCCGCGCGCCATCGCTGGCGCAGCAGTACTACACCATCACCACGACCAACTTCCAGGTCGTCAACGGCGTCAACACGCCGATCGAAACGGGTACCTTCGCCGTCAACACGCCGCAGGCACGCGCCCTCGGTGCACAGGATCTGAAACCGGAAAAGGCCCGCAACTACAGCCTGGGCCTGCAGTTCCAGCCTAACCGCAACTTCACGACGACGGTGGATGCCTACCGCATCGACATCGACAACCGCATCCTGTTCTCGGCCAATCTGGTCCTCAACAATGCCCTGAAAAGCGTCCTGGCCGCGCAAGGCACGCCTGTGGGCTCGGGACGCTATTTCACCAACGCCGTCGATACGCGCACGGAAGGCGTCGACATCGTCAGCACCTACCGCATCGACCTGCAGGAAAAGGACCGTCTCGACCTCACCGTGGCGTACAACCACAACAAGAGCAAGGTTCAGAAAATCGCCGATAATCCGGCCATCCTGACGGCCAACAACCTGAAACTGATCGACCGCCAGAGCATCGACCGCATCACGGTGGCGTCGCCGAAGGACAAGTTCAGCCTGGCCGCCGACTACGGCTTCGGCATCTGGAATGCGCACGGCGTCGTGACGCGCTACGGCAGCTTCACCGTGCCGCAGAACGACGCCAAGCTGGACCAGACGTACGACCCGCAATGGGTGCTGGACGTATCCGGTTCCGTGAAACTGGGCAAGAACTGGCGCCTCGTGGCCGGCATCGACAACGTGACCAACCGCTACCCGGCGCAAGTGACGAGCGCAGGCAACCTGAACGTCAACGGCACCCAGCCCTACAGCATCTTCGCGCCGAACGGTTTCAACGGCCGCTACTACTACGCCAAGGCTGGCTATAGCTGGTAATTAACGCTCTGCCATGCAAAAAGCCCGGAACGCACAGTGCGTTTCCGGGCTTTTTCATGTCTTGCGCCCGCAGGCGCATCAGGCTCAGGCGCGGCGGCGGCGCGCGGCAAAACCGACCAGGCCCAGACCCAGCAGCAGCATGCCGTAGGTCGTTGGCTCAGGCACTGCCGAGACCGAGTTGAACGCGCGGAAATTGCTCAGGCCACGCGGCAGGTTGCTCAGGCTGAAAACCGTATTGGCGGCCAGCGGCGTGTCCCAGTGGAACAACAGTTCGCCACGGCCATAATGCACGGCCAGGTAGTCAAAGCTGGAGTTGACGGTGAACGAACCGGACTTGCTGCTGGCGATGTCGCCCTGGGCGGCCAAGACCAGCGAACCGGCGCCGCTCGATGGCAGACCGAATTTGCTGCTGACCAAGCTCTGGATGGCGGCCGCACTTTGCGCGCCGGATGGGTTGGCGCCGTCATAGACCCAGACCGAATCCGCTGCCACGCTGCCGTAGGTAACGGTCTTGCTGCCCACCGCGAAGCCGCTCATGGCAGGATCGGTGATTTCCACCCAGCTCGCAGCCTGGGCCAATGGCGCCAGGCAAGCCGAGACAGCAAGGCAGAGACCGAGCACAGCACGTTTAGTCATATTCATAGTTTCCCCTATTGATAAATTTCAAAAATTACAATGTTGTTTATATTTTTATTACATTTCCTTGCGATTGGACAAAAGATATCATTCAGGAAATCAAAATGCAATAAAAGAAACATCTTCAGCCATTGAAAATTTCAATCGGTCTCATGCATTGATTACATGAGCCCGCTTTGCGCAGTGTCATGCTTCGTACACCTGGGCCATGAAATGGGCGGGCCGGACTGAAGTGTTGTTAATTCACACAGGCGCAGGCGCCGTTCAGGCAAGCCCGGCCGACGTTATCGCACGCCGTCTTGCGCCAGCGCAGACAAGCGCCATTTTTCCTGCCGGACGGCCCGTCGCCGCGCCCTATCATGCATGCTCCTGCCGACATCCATCACGGAGCACGCCATGCTAACTTTAAGCAAATTGAGTCCCTCCATCACCGACATGATCCGCTTCGACCATAGTCACGTGCTGCTGGCCTTTCACCAGTACACCACCAGCAAAAAGCCTGCCGTCAAAAAAGCGCTGGCCGAAACCATCTGCAGCGCACTGGACATCCACGCGCAGCTGGAAGAGGAGATTTTCTATCCCCAGATGCGCCAGTTGGACGGCGACGCCACGGTACGCCAGAAAAGCGTGCCCGAGCATCAGGAAATGCGCCGCCTGATCGCCGAATTGCGCGCAAGCGATGCGGCGACCACGCGTCATGACACCCTGTTGCTGGAAATGATGCGCGGCGTGCTGCACCATGTGGCCGATGAAGAAACCGTGCTGCTGCCGGAAGCCGAGACGCAGCTGACAGCAAGACGCTTGAGCGAGCTGGGTGCACAGATGACGCAGCGCCGCATGGCCCTGGTCAAACCGCAAGCGGGCAAGATCGCCGCCAATACGCTGATCGGTTTTTCCAGCAGCACCGCCGCCTGGGTCATGGGCGCAGCCGGTGTGCTGCTGGCGGCCAGGCTGTTTGCCCGCAAAACGGCCTGAGCCGACCTGGCGAGTAGCCAGGCCGGCGGGCAATCAGCTACCATGGGAGCTCTTCGACTCCGATGACGGACCACCATGCCCAGCTGGCACCTTGCCGACGCCGCCGAACTGGCGGCGCGCCACCCCTATACTTTTTATAAATCACCGCCCGAGGCCATCGCCCAGGTGCGCCCCGGCGAGGTGGTCAAGCTGATCTTCGCCTTCCACAGCGACGACCCGCAAGCGCCGGGCGCCGAGCGCATGTGGGTGCTGGTCGATACGGTCGAGCCGCATGGGCACTTCACCGGCAAGCTCGACAACATGCCCGGCTACATCGCCGATTTGCAGGCCAAAGACCCCATCGCCTTCGCGGCATGCCACATCATCAATACGCAGCACGACGATGACGATAACCTCGTCAACCGCTACGCGGGCCTGTGCTTCGTGACGAAAAAAGTGCTGGAAGACGGCGCGCCCGTCGGCTATCTGTACCGCGAGGAGCCGGACAACGACGACGACAGCGGCTGGCGCTTCACGGCCAACGACGAAAGCGACGACTACATGAACGACAGCGCCAACGTGGCCCTCGTGTCGCTGGGCGCCGTGCTCAGCGTGGACGACCGTTTTATTACACTACTGGATGCGCCCGCCGGGTCGGCCTATGCCTTCGACCACAATACGCAACAATTCATGGCGGTTGACGAATGACAACAGATGAACTGAAGGATTTTTGCACGGCCCTGCCCTGCGCGCAAGCCGTGCTGCATGGCCCGCCGTCGAACATCCTCGTGTGTGAAGTGAGCGGCAAGAAATTTGCCTATTTCAAGACCAGCGCACCAGAACAGTGGCGCTTCAGCCTGCGGGTCAGCGCCGAGCGCTTTATCGAACTGACGGACATGCCCGGCGTCAAACCGGCCCGCTACATGGGCCGTTTTCACTGGGTGACCATCGTCGACGTGGCGCGCTTCCCCTCCGATTACCTGGCGGAACTGGTACGCGATAGCTACGCGCGCGCCGTGACCAGCCTGACGCGCGCGCAAAGGGCAGCCATCGCCTAGAGGGCTTCCTCTCCCGCCATGGCGCGGTCGATGTCTTCGCGCGTCAAGTCCGGCGCCAGTTGCAGGATGAACTCGTAGGCATAGGCGCGCAGGTAGGCGCCGCGGCGCACGGCCAGGCGCGTCGTGTTGGTGGCGAACAGATGCGACGCTTCCACGGCCCTTAGCCCCTTGTCGCGGCCATGGTCGAAGGCCATCGAAGCCACGATGCCCACGCCCAGGCCCAGCGCCACGTACTGCTTGATGACGTCCGAATCCATGGCCGTCAAAATGATGTCGGTCGTCACGCCCGCCTTGGCGAACGCATCGTCGATATGGCCGCGTCCCGTGAAGCCCTTGTCGTAGGTAATCAACGGATATTTCGCCAGGTCTTCCAGGCGGATCGGCGAGTGCTCGAGCAGCGGGTGGCCGTCCGGCACGACGATCAGATGGCTCCAGCGGTAGCACGGGAACGACACGAGGTCGGGGAACTGGCTCAAGCCTTCCGTGGCGATGCCGATATCGGTCTTGCCCGACAACACCCATTCCGCGATGTGCTCGGGCGCGCTTTGCTGCAGCGCGATGCGGACCTCGGGGAAGGCGGCGCGGAAGCCCTGCACCACTTTCGGCAGCGCATAGCGCGCCTGCGTGTGCGTGGCCGCCACGGATAACGTCCCGCTGGTCTGGCCGCTGTATTCGAGACTGGCCTGCTGCAGGTTTTCCGCCTCGATCAACAGGCGGTCGACGATCTTCAGAATGCCCTTGCCCGGTTCGGTCAAGCCCGTCAAGCGCTTGCCGTTGCGCTCGAAAATCACCACGCCCAGCTCGTCCTCGAGTTCGCGGATTTGCCGGCTTACGCCCGGCTGCGACGTGAACAGGGCGTTGGCCACTTCCGTCAGGTTATAGCCGCGGCGGGCCGCTTCGCGGATCGAACGCAGTTGTTGAAAATTCATAGTGTTCCAGCCTCTCAGGTTCTTGTCGGTTCAACGAACACGTGTAATCGTTTCGGGCGGACAACTAAGGTCTCCCCCTCCTTCAGCTGCAGATGGGTAAAACGCTCGTTCGACATCACCGCTTCGATCAGCTCGCTGTTATCGACGCGCTGCAAGTCCAGCTGGGCCAGCGGACCGATCGCATGGGCGCGGCTCAGCTTGACGACGATGCCTTCCGCGCCCTGCGTGTAGCGGTCGATTTCCAGGTCGTGCGGCCGCACATAGGCCGTGCCCTTGCTGTCACTCACGCCCGCATAATCGGGGACCTCGAAGCTGGCGTCGCCGGTGGCCATCACGCCGTCATGCACGCGGCCGTGGAACAGGTTGACGTTGCCGAGGAAGCCGTAGACGAACGGGGACGCCGGGTGGTTGTAGACTTGCTCCGGGGAACCCAGCTGCTCGACGGTGCCCTTGTTCATCAGCACGACCTGGTCGGCCACTTCCAGCGCTTCTTCCTGGTCATGCGTGACGAAAATGCTGGTCACGTGCAGATCGTCATGCAGGCGGCGCAGCCAGCGGCGCAATTCCTTGCGCACCTTGGCATCGAGAGCGCCGAACGGTTCATCGAGCAGCAGCACGCGCGGTTCGACGGCCAGCGCGCGCGCCAGGGCGATACGCTGGCGTTGCCCGCCCGACAGCTGCGGCGGATAGCGGTCGGCCAGCCAGTCCAGCTGCACCAGTTCCAGCAAATCTTTGACCTTGCGGCGGATCTGGTCTTCCGACGGGCGCTCGCTGCGCGACTTCACGCGCAAGCCGAAGGCCACGTTTTCAAACACGGTCATGTGCTTGAACAGCGCATAGTGCTGAAAGACGAAACCGACTTGCCGCTCGCGCACGTGGCGGTTCGACGCATCTTCCGCGTCCAGCAGCACTTGCCCGCTGTCCGGATGTTCGAGGCCGGCAATGATGCGCAGCAAGGTGGTCTTGCCGCAACCGGACGGACCCAGCAGGGCCGTCAATTCGCCGGCGGGAAAGTCCAGCGAGATATTGTCGAGGGCGACGAAATCGCCGAAACGCTTGTGGATGTTGTTAACTGCGATGGTCATATCAGTGCTCCGTAGAACGTAAGGCGGAATCGTCGGCGTCGCTCTCGTTCAAACGCCACTCAATGAAAGCTTTCAAGGCCAGGGTCACCAGGGCCAGCAGGGCCAGCAGGGAAGCGACGGCAAATGCGGCGGCGAAGTTGTACTCGTTGTACAGAATCTCCACCTGCAGCGGCATGGTGTTCGTTTCGCCGCGGATATGGCCGGAGACCACGGACACGGCGCCGAACTCGCCCATGGCGCGGGCGTTACACAGGATCACGCCATACAGCAGACCCCATTTGATGTTCGGCAAGGTGACTCTGCGGAAAGTATTCCAGCCCGACGCGCCCAGCACGATGGCGGCCTCTTCCTCTTCGCTGCCCTGCGACTGCATCAGCGGAATCAGTTCACGCGCGACAAACGGGAAGGTGATGAAGATGGTGGCCAGCACGATGCCGGGGACGGCAAACAAAATCTTGATGTCATGCGCCTGCAGCCACGGGCCGAACCAGCCCTGGGCGCCAAACATCAGCACGTAGATCAGGCCGGAAATCACCGGCGAGACGGAAAACGGCAAGTCGATCAGGGTCAGCAAGATGCTCTTGCCGCGGAATTCGAACTTGGCGATGCACCAGGAAGCGGCCACGCCGAATACCAGGTTCAGCGGCACGGCGATGGCGGCCGTGATCAGGGTCAATTTAATCGCAGAAATCGCGTCCGGATCGATGATGGCGGCGATATACGCTTCCCAGCCCTTCTTGAACGCTTCCGCAAACACGGCCACCAGGGGCACGATGAGGAAGGCCGTCAGGAACAGCAGGGCGATGGTGATCAATACCGTGCGCACCCACAATGGTTCCAGCACAACGGGACCGACATTCGGCTCGAAGCGCCGCGCTGTGGGCAGCGCCTTGTCCACGCCAGCGGCGGCAGTCGTATTCGTACTCATGATTTCTTCGCCTTTCCGCGCGCCCATGCTTGCAGCAGGTTAATCGTCAACAACAGCAGGAAAGACACCACCAGCATCACCACGGCGATGGCCGTGGCGCCTGCGTAATCGTATTGTTCCAGCTTGGTAATAATGAACAGCGGCGTGATTTCCGACACCATCGGCATATTGCCGGCGATAAAGATCACGGAACCGTATTCGCCCGTGGCGCGGGCAAAGGCCAGCGCAAAGCCCGTCAGCAGCGAAGGGAAAATCGTGGGGAAGATGACGCGGATAAACGTTTGCAATGAACTGGCGCCCAGGCTGGCGGCCGCTTCTTCCAGTTCCTTTTCCGCGTCTTCCAGCACCGGCTGCACCGTGCGCACGACGAAAGGCAAGCCGATGAAGGTCAGCGCCACCACCACGCCCAGCGGCGTGAACGCCACCTTGATACCCAGCACGCCTTCGATGAACTGGCCGAACCAGCCATTCGACGAATACAGGGCCGTCAGGGTGATGCCGGCCACAGCCGTCGGCAAGGCGAACGGCAAGTCGACCAGCGCGTCGATGATGCGCTTGCCGGGAAACTTATAGCGCACCAGCACCCAGGCCAGGATGCCGCCAAACACCACGTTCAACAGGGCCGCGATCAGCGAAGCGCCAAACGTCAGGCGGTAGGACGCCATCACGCGGTCGGACGTGACGGCGCTGAAGAAGGCGTCCCACGTCATGGTGAAGGTCTTCAGGAACACCGACGACAGCGGGATGAGAACGATCAGGGCCAGGTAAAAGAGCGTGAAGCCCAGTGACAGCTTAAACCCCGGCATGACCCGAAACGGCGCTCCGCGCGCCTTGAGCGGTGCTGCTGATGCTGCAGACATAGAAACCCCTTCTTATTACATTTTTGAGTTATAGGGCGCAATAATCACATGCAACCGTTATAAAAAGAACTAACCATTTCTCATTTGCTTAGATGGATTTTGCATACTTGCTGGCGGAATCTATGGGCGAAAAAAAGGGGTCGGACCCTGCGGGTCCGACCCCGGCTTTTGGGGAGGGGTTGGGGTGGGCACACACTTAACCCAACACCTTGACGGCTGGGGTCAGCCCCTGAGGGGGAATGCGTCCCAATGGGACGCATTCCGATTGCGAAGCAACGGACCCCGTTCTTACTTGTTCGGCTGCGGCGTCAGACGAAGATAAGGTTTCGCTGCCGTAAAGCCCTTCGGATACTTCTGCTTGATCACGTCCGGGTCTTGCACGGTCAATGGAATGATGACGTCGTCGCCGTCTTTCCAGTTGCCTGGGGTGGCCACGGTGTAGCCATCCGTCAGTTGCAGGGCGTCGATGACGCGCAGGATTTCATTGAAGTTACGGCCCGTGCTCAGCGGATATGTGAGGATCAGCCGCACCTTTTTGTTCGGGTCGATGATGAAGACGGAGCGCACGGTGGCCGTGACGGACTGTTCCGGGTGGATCATGTCGTACAGCACCGAGACTTTCTTGTCGACGTCGGCGATGATGGGGAAGCCCACGACCGTATTTTGCGTCTCTTCGATATCCTTGATCCAGCTCTTGTGCGACTCGGCCGCGTCCACGGACAGGGCGATGGCCTTTACGTTGCGCTTGTCGAATTCCGGCTTGAGCTTGGCCGTCAAGCCCAGTTCCGTCGTGCACACGGGGGTAAAGTCGGCCGGGTGGGAAAACAGCACTACCCAGGAATTGCCAGCCCACTCATGGAACTTGAGCGGGCCGATCGAGCTGTCTTGTTCAAAATCAGGGGCGACATCGCCCAGGCGTAAAGTCATCGTGATCTCCTTGTGAGGTTGTGTGGCGAGAATGTTCGTCGAATCAGGCTGCCTGACGGTGGCGCTTGTCGCTTTGCGCCAGATCAAACAGCGTTTGCAATTGCGCCTGGCCGTAGACCCAGTCGCCAAGGCGCGACTCGGCATTGATATGGCCCAGCGCACCGCCATCAATATACTTGCAATTCCAGCGCCGTGCCCACTGCGCCGCGTGTTCGGCCGTCATCCACGGATCGGTCTGGCTGGCGATCAGGATGCCGGGGCAAGGCAGCCGCTTTTGCGGCAATGCCTTCGCCACGCCAAACTTGTCCGGATCGGCCGGCCCCACCAGCAGCACGCCGGCCACGCCCTGCGGGTCGCGGGCCAGGCTGTGCGCCGTCGTCAGGCAGCCGAAGCTGTGGGCGACGATCAGGGTCGGGCGCGCATCCTGCCGCCGCACCTGGTCCAGCCGCGCCGACCAGCTGGCCAGGTCGGGCGCGTTCCAGTCGTCCTGCTCGACCCGCTCGAATTGCGGATACAGGCGCTGCCAGCGGCTCTGCCAATGCTCGGGACCGCTGTTATGCAAGCCCGGCACGATCAGTACCCGGTAATCGGAAAAGCTGCGCAGCGCCATGATGTGTCCTTTTAGTAACGGTCTGGCCATCGTGCCATCCGGTATTACTTAGGCTGGTAGATCTGGTCGAAGATGCCGCCGTCGGCAAAGTGCGCCTTCTGTGCGGCCGTCCAGCCGCCCGCCACTTGCTCGATGGTGAACAGGTTGACCTTGGCGAATTGCGATGCGTATTTCTTCGCAGCCTTGTCCGTTGCCGGACGGTAGTAATTCTTCGCGATGATGTCTTGCGCTTCATCCGTGTACAGGTAGTTCAGGTAAGCCTCGGCCACCTTGCGCGTGCCATGCTTGTCGGCAAATTTGTCGACGACGGCCACGGGCGGCTCGGCCAGGATGCTGACGGATGGCGTGATGATGTCGAACTTGGTCGGTCCCAGTTCCTTGACGGCCAGGTAAGCCTCGTTTTCCCAGGCGATCAGCACGTCGCCGATGCCGCGCTCGACGAAAGTGGTGGTGGCGCCGCGCGCGCCGGAATCGAGCACGGGCACGTTTTTATACAGCTTGCCGAGGAAATCCTTGGCCTTCGCCTCGTTGCCGCCCGGCTGGCGCAGCGCGTAACCCCACGCGGCCAGATGGTTCCAGCGGGCGCCGCCCGAGGTTTTCGGATTCGGCGTGATGACGGAGACGCCCGGCTTGATCAGGTCGCTCCAATCCTTGATGCCTTTCGGGTTGCCCTTGCGCACGAGGAAGACGATGGTCGAGGTGTACGGCGAGCTGTTGTGCGCCAAACGCTTTTGCCAGTCGCCGGCCAGCAGCTTGTGCTCGGCCAGGGCATCGATGTCGTAGGCCAGGGCCAGGGTCACGACATCCGCTTCCAGGCCATCGATGACGGCGCGCGCCTGCTTGCCGGAACCGCCATGCGATTGCTTGATCTTGACGTTGTCGCCCGTCTTGCCTTTCCACTCCTTGGCAAATGCCGTATTCACATCCTGGTACAGCTCGCGCGTCGGGTCGTACGACACGTTGAGCAGGGTGATATCGGCAGCCTGCGCCGTTTGCAGAATGGCAAACGCGCTGATGGCGGCGGCAATGATGATTTTTTTCGACAGCATCTAAGATCCCCGTGTGGTTGAACTTGCAGAGCCACCAGATTACGGCGCCATGGCCGCAAAGAGAACGAAGCGTTTCGCCGTTTGATATGCGTTTTTCACATATGGACGGCGCGCAACGGGGATTTAGCAGTTAATAAAAACGGTTAAATAAAATGACGGCCCAGGTGGCAAAGGCCAGGATGCAGGTCAGCAACACGGCGGCGCTGCCGAAGTCCTTGGCGTTTTTCGACAGCGGATGGCGTTCGAGCGAAATGCGGTCGACCACGGCTTCCAGGGCAGAATTGATCAGTTCGACGATCAATATGAGCAGCAGCACGCCGATCAGCACCAGCTTTTCAAATGCGGAAACCCGCAGCAGCAAGGCGATCACCGTGCCGACGACGAACAGGCCCAGTTCCTGGCGGAATGCATGTTCGTGGCGCCAGGCCGCTTTCAAGCCATCGAGCGAGTAGAAAAAGGCGGAGAAAATCCGTTTCAAGCCGCTTTTGCTCTTGAATTCATTGACAGGTTGCATAGTTTTCCATGGTTCAAAGTACATGCTATCCACGCATTATGACGGGCACAATAGGGATTGTGACAATTTATTCGCTATCTATCTCGGAACATTTCACTATTTTTTCACATCATGGTATAAAGAAGGATGAATACTGCATTGCACCAAATCCATCATGAAAATTGAACCGGTCGCTGCCCCGAAGACGACGATCCAGGTGATCGAACGCATGGTCGCCCTGCTCGATGCCCTGGCCAAATATTCCGACCCGGTCAGCCTGAAGGAATTGTCCAAAGTATCGGGCCTGCACCCCTCGACGGCGCACCGCATCCTCAACGACATGGTGCTGACGCGCTTTGTCGACCGCATCGAACCGGGCACGTACCGGCTGGGCATGCGCTTGCTGGAACTGGGCAATGTGGTGAAAAGCCGCCTCAGCGTGCGCGAAGCGGCGCTGGACTTCATGCGCCAGCTGCACAAGAAAACCCAGCAAACGATCAACCTGTCCGTGCGCCAGGGCGACGAGATCGTCTACATCGACCGCGCCTTTTCCGAGCGCTCGGGCATGCAGGTGGTACGCGCCATCGGCGGCCGCGGCCCGCTGCACCTGACCTCGACCGGCAAGCTGTTCCTCTCCGTGGACGAGCCGAAAGCCATCCGCGCGTATGCCACGCGCACGGGCTTGGCCGGGCACAACAAGAATTCCATCACGGATCTGCAAAAGCTCGAGCGCGAACTGAGCCTGGTGCGCGAGCGCGGCTATGCGCGCGACAATGAAGAGCTGGAACTGGGCGTGCGCTGCATGGCCGCCGGCATCCGCGACGATACGGGCAAGCTGATCGCCGGCCTGTCGATATCTGCACCAGCCGACCGTTTGCAGGATGAGTGGCTGGTGGACCTCGTCGAAACGGCGAACCAGATTTCGGTTACTTTAGGTTTTATACCCCAAGACTAAAGAAACAGGGCAGCAACGCTGCCCCTGTTTCTTTTAGCCGCCGGGCAGGCTCATGTTGGCAGGCTTGAGGGCCTCCAGCCACTTGCGCATGCGTCCCGCATCGGCCGTGCGCGACTGTTTTCCCTTGGAATCGAGGAAGACCATGATCACGGCCCGTCCTTCGATGACGGCCTGCATCATCAAGCAACGTCCCGCCTCATTGATAAAGCCCGTCTTTTGCAAGCCGATTTCCCAGCCCGGGTTGGCCACCAGGTGATTCGTATTGCCAAACTGCATGGGCTGGCCGCTGGCTTCCACGATGGCTTTCGGGTCCGTCGAGTACTCGCGCAGCAGAGGATGGCGGAAGGCGGCCATGGCAAGCTTGCCCAGGTCGCGCGCGCTGGCCACGTTCATCTTCGACAAGCCGCTGGAATCGACGTAATGCGTATCCATCATGCCCAGCTGGCGCGCCTTGCTGTTCATGGCATCGACAAACGCAGACAAGCCGCCCGGATAATTGCGTCCCAGCGCCGAGGCGGCACGGTTTTCCGAGCTCATCAAGGCGATGTGCAGCATATTGGCGCGCGTCAATTGCGAACCCACTTTCAGGCGCGAGCTGCTGAACTTGGCGCGGTCGACGTCCTCGTCCGTAATCGTCAGCAATTCATCCATGTCCTGATGCGCTTCGACCACCACCAGGCCCGTCATCATCTTGGTGATGGAGGCGATGGGCAGGGCCACATTCGAATTCTTTTCAAACAGCACTTCCGAATTGGCCTGGTCCAGCACCAGCGCCACGCTCGACTTGAGGTCGAGCGGGTCGCGCGTGAGGTTCAGGCCGGCCAGGTCGCCCATGGTCGGCATCGGTGCGGCCATGGGCACGGCCACGCTGCTGATTTTTTGATAGATGACCTTGCGTTTGCCGCGCACCATGACGACCCGGCGCACGGTCTTGTCGCGCGGCGCGGCCTTCGCGCTCTTGCGCAGCACGACTTTGACTTTCTTGGTGTTCTGTTTCTTGGAGGCTGAGGATTTGCCGTTCGCTTCCTTGGCGTGCACGGCCGCAGCCGGCGCCAGCGCAAACAGCAGGGAAGCCAGGATACCCAGCGCAAGTTTAAACTTAGCCATTCGATAATTCCCCGTGAAGCTGTTGCCTTATTGCAGTGTAGCGAAATGCAGAGTATTCGCAAGCCTATTTAACAGTTAGGACAGTATTTATTGCAGTACTGAAATACAAATCGTTAGCGATCAGCAAACAAGCTCATCCTTGACCGGTTATTTGCTGGTGCACATCGCCGGGATGTCTATTTGTCCATGAATTTAACAAAGCCGGCCAGCGGCTCGCGTTCCGTGTTCAAGCGGTTCTCGACCTTGCCCGGGTCGGCATAGCCGAGGGCCATGCCGCACACCACCATTTCACTGGCCGGCACGCCCAGCTCGTCGCGGATGATGTCATGGTAATGGATGAAGGCCGCTTGCGGGCACGTGTCGAGTCCCCGCGCGCGCGCCGCCAGCATGATATTTTGCAAGAACATGCCGTAGTCGAGCCAGGAACCCTGCTCCAGCACCCGTTCGATGGTAAAGATCAGCCCGACGGGCGCATCGAAAAACTGGAAATTGCGTCCATGCTGGGCCGCCATGCCGGCCGTGTCGCTCCGCTCCAGGCCCAGCAGCTGGTACAGGTCCAGGCCGATCTTGCGGCGGCGCTCGATGAACGGCGCCGTCCACTGGCGCGGGTAATAGGTATACGACGCCGTGCGCGCGGGCGCATCGGGCGCCTTCGGTGCGGCATAGACGTCGAGGATGCGGCGCGACAGCCGCGCGCGCGCCTCGCCCGACAGCACATACACTTTCCACGGCTGCATGTTGGCGCCCGAAGGCGCGCGCGCCGCCACTTCCAAGATGCGCGCGATATCGTCCTGCGCCACCGGCGTGGGCAAAAAGGCGCGGATGGAACGGCGCGACAGAATGACGGCGTCGACGGCTTGCTGCGCCGCCTGTGTTTCAGATGCTTGCTTGTTCACTGCCCTGCTCTCCCGCTCTAACTATTTCTTGACGACAAACACGACGCCCACCACGGCCACCAGCATGCCGGCGATGCCCAGCATATTGAACGCTTCGCCGAACATCAGCCAGGCCATCACGGCCGTCGTGGGCGGCGTCAGGTACAGCAAGCCCGTCACTTTCGTGGCGTCGCTGCGGCGGATCAGGGCGAACAGCAGGAAGATGGCGCCGATGGACAGCACAAGTACCGACCACAGCAAGGCGCCGATGAAATTCGCCGTCCATTGCACATTGCTGAAATGCAGGTCCAGTCCTTCGTAATACAGGGCGAATGGCAAGACCACGACGATGGAGGCGGCAAATTGCACCACCGTGCCGGTGCGCAAGTCGAATTGCGGGCAGTGGCGTTTTTGGTACATGGTGCCGGCCGTCATCGACAGCAGCGCGAACACGCACAGCAGCACGCTTTCCACCGTCAGGCCCACGAGGTTGATCTTCGCATACACGACGAGGGCCACGCCCAGCAAGCCGAAGAACAGGCCCAGCCACTGGCGCGGGCGCACGGATTCGCCGATCAGCGGCGCGGCGCAGGCCGTCAGCACGGGTTGCATGCCCACGATCAGGGCGGACAGGCCGGCCGGCATGCCCAGCTTGATCGCGCACCAGACGCCGGCCAGGTAGCCGGCCTGCATCAGGATGCCGGCCACGGCGATCTGGCGGAACTGTCCCACGGGCCACGGTGCGCGCAACAGCAGCACGAGCGGCAACAGGATCACCAGCACGCCCAGGAAGCGCAGCAGCAAAAAGGTCAGCGGGGGCGCGTACGGCAGGCCGAACTTGGCCACGATAAAACCTGTGCTCCATAACAACACGAAGAAGCCAGGCAAGGCCATCGGCGTCAGAGTGGTCAGAAGAGAGGCTTTGCCGCTGGCGCCAGCCGCGGCGGGAAGATTGGACATGGTATCAACTCGGGAAACGGGATCGGCACCAGGTGCTGCGCCAGTGCGGGAGGCAAAGTCTAGCATGCTGCGCCGCAATCGTCCCCGTAGCCGCTGGAAACGGTAGTTTAGGCATAAACCATTGACACCCAGAAATCAAATATTTCTCTTTAGAAACAATGACTTTTGATCCAAATCTATTCAATTGTTGCATCGCACAAGAAACGCTTGACTTCGTTTTTTTTAACCGTAGAATAGGGTTTGTTGCGTTGCACAATTCTTGTTCAGCTTGAAAAATTTAGATTCACCTGCTTTCCCAAACGGTACACGCAGCATCAAATTAACCAGATTTCGATTTTTTGGAGATTTATATGTTTTCAATTCCTGAGCAATTTTCGTCCGCTACCAAAGCCAACCTGGAAGCCCAATTCGCCCTGTTCTCGTCGCTGACGGGCAAAGCCTTCGAAGGCATCGAAAAGATCGTCGAACTGAACCTGACCGCTGCAAAAGCGACCCTGGAAGAATCGACCGCCGCCGCCAAGCAATTGCTGTCGGCAAAAGATCCACAAGAATTCTTCTCGCTGAGCGCTGCTCAAGCCCAGCCTAGCGCCGAAAAAGCCATCGCTTACGGTCGTCACCTGGCTGCCATCACGTCGGGCACCCAAGCCGAGTTCAGCAAAGCTGCTGAATCGCAAATCGCTGAAACCAACCGCAAAGTCCTGTCCCTGGTGGAAGAAGTCACCAAGAACGCGCCAGCCGGTTCGGAAAACGCCGTCGCCATCCTGAAAAGCGCCATCGGCAACGCCAATGCAGGCTACGAGCAATTCTCGAAAACCAGCAAGCAAGCCGTCGAAGCCATCGAAGCGAACCTGACCTCGGCCGTGAACCAGTTCACGCAAGCAGCTGAAAAAGTCGTGCCACGCGCTGCCGCCAAGTAATTCTTGCGCGACCGCTCCGGCGGTCCGCTGTTACCTGCTCCTCCAGGCATCCATCCCGCACTTCCCCGACGGATGCCATTATGCCCCAGCCTAGCTGGGGCATTTTTTATGCGCGCTTACTCTCCCAGATACGCCGCCTTCACGCGCGGATCGTCGAGCATGGCGGCCGCGTTGCCACCCATGGTGACGAGGCCGGAATCCATCACATAGCCGCGGTGCGCCGCCTGCAGGGCCAAGCGGGCATTCTGTTCGACCAGCAAGATCGTGATGCCTTCGGACGACACCTTGCGGATCACCTCGAAGATTTTCTCGACCATGATGGGCGACAGGCCCATCGACGGCTCGTCGAGCAGCAGCAGTTTCGGATGGCTCATCAGTGCGCGCGCCATGGCCAGCATCTGCTGCTCGCCGCCAGACAAGGTGCCGGCCATCTGCGCCGCCCGTTCCTTGAGGCGTGGAAAGACGTCGAACCAGCGGGCGATATCGTCCTCGACACCCACCTTGTCCGTGCGCGTGTAGGCGCCCATCATGAGGTTTTCGCGGATCGACATGCGGGTAAACACGCCCCGCCCTTCCGGCACCATGGCCAGTTTTCTTTCCACCAGGTGAAACGATTTCGTCCCCTTGAGCGACTCGCCCAGGTAGCTGATCGTGCCTTCGACCTTGCAGGCCGGCAAAGTGCCCGTGATGGCTTTCAAGGTCGTCGTCTTGCCGGCGCCGTTCGCGCCGATCAGGGCGATCAGCTCGCCTTCGTTGACTTCCAGGTCGATGCCCTTGACGGCCTTGATGCCGCCGTAGGCCACGTGCAGGCCCGATACCTTCAATACATTCTTGTTCAAGCCAGCGTTACTCATGCGTGCGATCCTCCCAGATAAGCCTCGATGACGGCCGGGTTTTGTTGTATTTCGGCCGGCAAGCCTTCGGCGATGCGCTTGCCATATTCGAGCACCGTGATGCGGTCGCACAGTCCCATCATCAGTTTCACGTCGTGCTCGATCAGCAGCACGGTCTTGCCTTCAGCCTTGATTTTCACCAGCAACTCGCGCAGGGCCAGCTTTTCCGTCGCATTCATGCCGGCCGCCGGTTCGTCGAGGGCCAGCAGTTGCGGGTCCGTGGCCAGCGCGCGGGCGATTTCCAGGCGCCGCTGGTCGCCATACGACAGGAAGCGTGCCGTGCGGCTGGCGAACTGGGCGATACCGACAAAGTCGAGCAGCTCCATGGCCCGCTTGCGGATGGACGCTTCTTCCTCGCGCGCCGCCTTGTGGCGGAAGATGGCGCCGAACACGCCCTGGTGCGAGCGCACATGGCGCCCCACCATGACGTTTTCCAGCGCCGTCATGTCGCCAAACAAACGGATGTTCTGGAAGGTGCGCGCAATGCCCGCCTTGGCCACCTTGTGCGGCGCGGACGGTGAATACGGCTTGCCGGCCAGCTCGAAGGTGCCCGTGTCGGGCTGGTACAAGCCGGTAATCACATTGAAAAACGTCGTCTTGCCGGCACCGTTCGGGCCGATCAAGCCGTAAATCTGGCCTTGCCGGATGGTGATGCCCACGTCGGTGAGCGCCTGCAAGCCGCCAAAACGTTTATTCACGCCGGCAATATTGAGAATGATCTGTTCGCTCATGCTATCCCTCCCTTAAGCGGACACGACGCCGGTGGATTTGTTGGGCTGGTCGACATCGTGGTCGGGCCGGTCTTCATGCTTAGGCGATGGCCACAAGCCGGCAGGACGGTTGAGCATGATCAAGACCATGGCCAGGCCGTACAGCAACTGGCGCAGCACTTCCGCCTCGATCACCACGTGGCCGAACAGCGCCTGCTGGGCCGGCTCCACCACGTGGCGCAGCACTTCCGGGATCGAGGCGAGGATCACGCCGCCGAGGATCACGCCGGGGATGTGGCCGATGCCGCCCAGCACCACCATGGCCAGCACGGCGATCGATTCCGTCAAAGAAAACGATTCCGGCGAGACAAAGCCCTGGAAGGACGCAAACATGGCGCCCGCCACGCCGCCGAACGAGGCGCCCATGGAAAAGGCCAGCAATTTCACGTTGCGCGTGTTGATGCCCATGGCCTTGGCCGCGATCTCGTCTTCGCGGATGGCCACCCAGGCGCGGCCCAGGCGCGAATGCTGGAGCCGCTTGGTGACGAACACGACGGCGATGCACAGGAAGAGGAACAAAAAGTAATAGGCATTTACGGACGGCATGGAAAAACCGGCCACCGTCACGGTGCTGTTGGTGCCCGCCTCGCCCGCCAGGTTGACGCCGAAGATGCGGATCGGGTCGATCAGATTGATGCCCTGCGGCCCGTTCGTGAAATTGATCGGGTCGTTCAAGTTGTTCATGAAGATGCGGATGATCTCGCCAAAGCCCAAGGTCACGATGGCCAGGTAGTCGCCGCGCAGCTTCAAGGTGGGCGCCCCCAGCAGGGCACCGAACAGGCCGGCAACAAAGGCGGCCAGCGGCACGATGATCCAGATCGACAAATGGATGCCGTTTTCGCGGATTTCCGGCCCCATCAGCTGCACCAGGGTTTCGCCCAGCACCGGATATTGATTCACCACCGATTCGAGCAGGATGGCGAACTGGGGCGACGCCAGCAGGGCCGTCAGGTAGGCGCCCACGGCGTAGAAGGCGATATAGCCGAGGTCGAGCAGGCCGGCAAAGCCGACGACGATGTTCAAGCCCAGAGCGAGCATGATGTACAGCAAGGCCATGTCGATAATGCGTACCCACGAGTTGCCGAACTGGGCGGCAAAAAACGGGAATACCATCAGCAGCGCGGCCAGGCCCAGCATGCCGGCGTAGGCTTTGGCCGGATTTTTCTTAGCGTCAAAATCGAGTAGTGCCATGATTTAATCTCCCAGTTTTACATCAGGCACGATCGGCCACGCGTTCGCCCATGATGCCGGACGGACGCAGGGTCAGCACGATGATCAGCACGACGAAGGCAAAGATATCCTGGTAGTGGCTGCCCAGGAAGCCGCCCGTGATGTCGCCGATATAGCCGGCGCCCAGGCTCTCGATAATACCCAGCAAGATACCGCCAAGCATGGCGCCGTAGATATTGCCGATGCCGCCCAGCACGGCCGCGCAGAACGCCTTCAGGCCGGGAATGGCACCCATGGAAAATTGAATGGAGGCATAATTGGCGCCCCACATCACGCCGGCTACGGCCGCCAGCGCGGCGCCGATGGCAAAGGTGGCCACGATGACCTTGTCGGAATCAACGCCCATCAGGCCCGCCACGCGGGGGTTTTCCGCCGTGGCGCGCATGGCGCGGCCCATGCGGGTTTTTTCCACCAGCAACACCAATCCGCCCATCGACAGCGCGGCCAGGGCCAGCAGCAACACTTGCGTTTGCGAAATCACGGCGCCGCCTATGTTGATGGGGTCGGTCGACAGCAATTGCGGGAAGGGCAAGGGATTGCGCGTCCAGATCATCATGGCGAAGGTTTGCAGCAGGATGGAAACGCCGATGGCGGTAATCAGGGGGGCGAGGCGGGGGGCGTTGCGCAGGCGGCGGTAGGCGACCCGCTCGATGATGATGTTGACCAGAATACAGATGGGAATGGCGCCGAGGATGGCGGTGGCCAGTTTCAAGTAGCCGGGCCAGTCGGGCACATAAATGCCCAGCAGCTTGAGGATGGTCAAGCCCACCATGGCCCCGATCATGAGCACGTCGCCATGGGCGAAGTTGATCAGGTTCAGCACGCCGTACACCATGGTGTAACCGAGGGCGACTAAGGCATACATGCTGCCCAACACCAAGCCGTTAATGATCTGCTGGATGAATGTATCCATGATTGCCCTATCAAATATGCATTTTTCGGGAACAACTTCCGCCAGAACATGTCGCTGATACAAAAACGGCACCGGAGGAAGAATTCCTGCAGTGCCATCCCTGGACCGTTCTCACCAGCATGGTGCACGCACTGAAAACGGGCGTGACCTTGCTTAGTCATAACGACAACATATTCAAGCTTGAGGCAATCATAACGATCTTTTGCAAAAACTAAGCTTGGAATAAATCGATCATTTCCGAATTAAATTCGGTTTTGAGGTAACTCCTCATCGATACTCAGCAGCCGTACAGCCTCAGGCGACGTCGCGCTTGATGCCGTCGAGGCCTTTCGGCATCGGAAACGTGACGGCTTCCTGCACGCCATCGAGCGGGCGCACGCTCTTCACGCCACACTCTTTCAAGCGGTCGATGACGGCCTGCACCAGCACCTCGGGCGCCGAGGCGCCAGCCGTGACACCCACGCGCAGCTTGCCTTCCAGCCACGCCGGGTCGATCTGCGAGGCATTGTCGACCATGTAGGCAGGCGTGCCCATCTTGTCTGCCACTTCGCGCAGGCGGTTCGAATTCGAGCTGTTCGGGCTGCCCACGACGATCACCACTTCCACCAGCGGCGCCATGAATTTCACGGCTTCCTGGCGGTTGGTGGTGGCGTAGCAGATGTCGCCTTTTTTCGGCTCGGCGATATTCGGATATTTCGCTTTCAAAGCCGCAATAATGTCGCTGGTGTCGTCAACTGACAACGTTGTTTGCGAAACATAGGCCAGGCTCTCCGGATTAGCGACCTGCAATTTCGCCACATCGTCGAGCGTTTCCACCAGATGCATGCCCATATCGGCCTGGCCCATCGTGCCTTCCACTTCGGGATGGCCATCGTGGCCGATCATGATGATCTCGCGGCCTTCGCGGCGCATCTTGCCTACTTCCATGTGCACCTTGGTGACCAGCGGGCAAGTCGCATCAAAAATGCTCAAGCCGCGCGATTCCGCCTCGGCACGCACGGCTTTCGACACGCCGTGGGCGGAAAACACGAGCGTATTGCCGGCAGGCACGTCATCGAGGTCGTCGATGAAAATGGCGCCCTTGTTGCGCAAATCGGCCACCACATAGGCGTTATGGACGATTTCATGGCGCACATAGATCGGTGCGCCAAATTGCTGCAAGGCGCGTTCGACGATTTCAATCGCCCGGTCGACGCCAGCGCAAAAACCGCGGGGCTGGGCCAGTAACAGTTCTTTATCCATCGCTACTCCTTACAGGACCGAAATGAGCTTGACTTCAAAGCGCAGCGGCTGGCCGGCCAGCGGATGGTTGAAGTCGAACAGGGCCGAATCGTCGCGCATTTCGCGCAGCACACCGGCAAAGCGGCCGCCGCCCGGCGCGGCGAAGTCGACCAGGTCGCCGATCTTGTAGTCGGCGCCCGGCACCGAGTTTTTGTCCAGGGTAGCGCGCGAGACGGATTGCACCAGCTCGGGATTGCGCTCGCCAAAGCCTTCGCCCGCCGCCAGCTCGAACGTCTGGTGCGTGCCTTCAGGCAAGCCCAGCAGACGCTGCTCGAGGAATGGCGCCAGTTGGCCCTGTCCCAGCATCAAGGTCGCGGGATTGCCGCTGAAGGTCGTGACAATGTCAGTACCGTCAACAGTAGCAAGACGATAATGCAGGGTAAGGTAAGCCGCTTCGGTGACGACTGCTGGTTGCTCGTTGGACATAGTAGTTTTCAAGTAACTGGTGCAAAACGATATTGTAAGCCACCCTGAGCCAGCGCGCCCCATGCCATCTCGGCGCGGCCATGCTTTTGTCAAAAAACATGGCCGCGTACCCTGTCACTTATCCGACGTTGACGTACGTCAACCCGCCAGGCGTGCTCGCATGATTGCCGAAGCCCGAGCTGTCTTCCAGGTTGCCGTCCAGCTTCCAGCGCCCCACAGGCCGGTTCACGATGCCGTACTGGCCATAGTCATACACTTCCTTGGGCGTCAGCACGCGGTCGTACAGGATGACGTCCGACAACTGCCAGGCGGGCGTGCCCTGCTCCAGCGCATGCACGGGGTGGCCGATCACAAGGGGGGTGCCGGCGGCCTGCACGAATGGATTTGTCATCTTGTTGCTCTGGTACATCAGGAAATCATCGACGTACAGGCTGATGCTCCCGTCATGCTTGACAGTATAGGTGCAGCGAAACCAGCGGTTGGCAATATCCACCTGCAGGCCGTGGCCATGGCTATTGACGCCCGTACCAACACTGTTCCACATGGACAGGAACGTCTTGATATCCTGCTTGAACAGCGCCCATCCTTTCTTGTCCGCCTGATGCGCGACAAAAGCCTGCGCCTGACCAACGGTCGAGGAGAAAGCCTGCTGCCGGATACAATACGACAGTGAAAAATCCGCACTCTCGTAGCGCACGGACGAAGGCACGGTGAGCATCAGACCAGGCTGAAATTGCAAGGTCTTCGTCACGCCGAAGCAGGGCGTGGGCGGCGCCGGACGCATGGCATCTTCGCCGCGCAAGGCGTCCCAGACAGCCTTGCGTCCGTTGCTGTAGGCCGGCGTCTCGACCAGGTTCAGTCCGTCGTCCTCCATGGGTTTTCCCCCATTCCAGTCCCAATAGCATGCCAATTGCACGCCCGTACGGCGTATGGCGCTCAGCAACGCATGCAAGTTGTCTTGCCGTTCGGTATCTTGCAACGCCAGCTCCTGTTTTTTCGACAGGCAAAAGCTGCCAAGGTAATACGGCTTGCCCAAGGTATGTGCGGCACGCTGCATCACTTGCAGGTAAGCGAGCGAAGACGAAACGAAGTCGGCCGGCAAATCCGCGCTGTCACCCAGGGCGCTGCTCACATATTCATTACCCGGGAACAGGTTTTCACAAAGACAGTCGACCGGGTCCGGATTCACGAATGGCAGGGTTTCCGCAATATATTGCTGCAAGGAACCTTGACGGGGCGAAGTATGGGCAATGCCGGCATTACCGGAAGAAATCATGCGCGCCAGACCATCGTTGGCGCGCAGCAATTGCGCCGTCTCCTGGATGATTTCCCGCGTAGCGGTCAAGCTGATCCCGGTCACGCCCATCAGTTCCTGTGCGGCCATCCAGGCGGCGATGCCGGCGTGGTTGCTGTAGTGCTGCGCAAAAGCCTGCGCAAAGGCACGCATGTAGCGGCGCGTTTTCGACTGGGGATTGACCAGTGCGACCCGCGCGGCCGCGGCCTGCTCGTCTTTTGTAGCGCCCGCTGCGCCCGCCTCCCCCACCAATTGCGGCACGGCGTAGGGATTCCAGAATGGGCAGGCGATGATACCGATGCCATTGGCCAGCGCGCAATCGAGCAGCGCCGTTATGGCAAGCCAGTACGAATCTTTGATATTCACATCGGTTAGCGTGTTGTCGCTTGCGAACTTTGGCTCACCAACAACTTCGCCCCAGTTCCAATAGCCATCCTTGCCCTTGAAAGGCGCCAGCATCACCTGGAGGTACTTGAAGCCGTTGGCGGCAAGATACGGAAAATCGGTGCTGTAATCGGGATACTTCGGGTCCGGAGCGAGCGGTGCGTTAACGCTCCATTGACGGTGTTCCAGATATGCATGCGCATTGAGGCCGATGCCGCTGACCTTGCCCGTGTTGACGCCGGCGGCGTTGAACTCTTGCATGACTCCATTGATAACTTTGATGTACGGCATGACGACTCCTGTAAAACAAGTGGAAGACATTGAGTTCAGGGCCCTGACTCCCCGTCGCTGCAACTTGCATGGAATGCAACGACAGGCAAATGATAGCGCCTGAAAATACCCGGGCCGGGCATCTTGGCTTTTGTTTTTTTAGCATGACCTGACATAAAGACGAGCTAGCGCAGCATGGCCGCCCGGGGAAGGCGCGACAATCATCGGCAGGCGCCACGACCAGCTGGGCGCACCGGGGAGGCAACATGGGCATCAAGGATTGGCCAGCCGGCGAACGGCCGCGCGAACGCCTGATCGAGGATGGCGCGCAATCGCTGTCGGACGCGGAGTTGCTGGCCGTGTTCCTGCGCACCGGCGTGCGCGGCAAGAGCGCCGTGGAGCTGGCGCGCGATACGGTCGAGCACTTCGGCTCCTTGCGGGGCCTGTTTGGCGCCAGCCTCGTGAGTTTTTCTGCCGTGCACGGCATGGGCAGCGCCAAGTTTGCCCAGCTGCAAGCCGTGCTGGAATTGGCGCGGCGCGCCATCATCGAGGACTTGCAGGCGGGCCAGGCCCTCAATTCGCCGCACGCCGTCAAAGACTATTTACGCCTGACTCTGGGCAACCTGGCGCATGAAGCGTTTCACGTGTTGTTTTTGGACGTCAAGAACCGCCTGATCACGACCCAGGAAATGTTTCGCGGCACCCTCACCCACACCAGCGTGTATCCGCGCGAAGTGGTCAAGCAGGCACTGCTGCACAACGCGGCCAGCGTCATGCTCGCGCACAACCACCCGTCCGGCACGCCAGAGCCCAGCGAATCGGATCTGCTGCTCACGCGCGCGCTGGCGCAAGCGTTGTCGCTGGTGGACGTGCGCATCCTCGACCATTTCGTCGTGGCCGGGCGACAGGTGCATTCGTTTGCGGAACATGGGCAAATCTAGGCCAGAGCCCGCCCCACCGCAGTTAACCATGTGTAAACAAGGACATACGTGACAAGGGCAACAGGCTTATCTAGCAGTAAACAACGCTGTTTACCAGTGCTTTCCCCTATGAGGAAGGGTAAAAGTCAAATTGTTAAATTATTTCAATACAACATGACACAATTGTTTTTCGCAAGTCATTGATAAATCGGCTTATTTTGGATATACTCTCGTTTTTCCAATTTGGAATATCTTTAAGGAGTGCGCCATGGCACGTGTTTGCCAAGTCACTGGGAAGAAGCCGATGGTCGGCAACAATGTTTCCCATGCAAACAACAAAACCAAACGTCGTTTTTTGCCTAACTTGCAGAATCGTCGTATTTTTGTTGAATCTGAAAACCGCTGGGTCTCCCTGCGTTTGTCCAACGCCGGTCTGCGCGTCATCGATAAAGTCGGCATCGACGCCGTATTGGTCGATATGCGCGCTCGTGGCGAAAAAGTCTAATTAGCAGAATAAGGGAGCTATCATGGCAAAATCAGGCCGCGACAAAATCAAGTTAGAATCGACCGCCGGTACGGGTCACTTCTACACGACCACCAAAAACAAGCGTACGACGCCTGCAAAAATGGAGATCATGAAATTCGATCCTAAAGCACGCAAGCACGTAACGTACAAAGAAACCAAAATCAAGTAATTGATATTGTGTTCTGTAAAAAGAGCCGCTCTGATGAGCGGTTTTTTTTCGCCCTGATTTTCGGCCGACTCTCTTCACCTTTGTCGCGACGAAAAAAAAGCCCCGGAAACCAGGGCTTTTATCTGCTGCGGCAGCTTACTTATGCATAACTGCGCAGGCGCAACGAGAAATCCTGCAGCGACTTGATGCCCGACGCTTCGGCGCGCGTGCACCAGTCTTGCAGCTTTTGCAGCAATTGCTCGCGCGTAAAGTGGGAACGCTCCCAGATCGCGCCCAGTTCCACGCGCATGTGGTGCATGGTTTCCAGCGCCTTGCTGTGCTGGAACAGTTCCGACAGCTGTTCGTGATGCGCATCGGCCAGCTTGCCAGGTTCGCGCTGCATCAGCTTGCGCGACGATTTCAGGAAGCGTTTTTCCAGCTCGGCCTTGTGTTTCAGGTGTTCCAGCTCTTCCTTCCAGGCATGCTTGATCGATTTTGCATACTTGGCCATCACGTCGTAGCGGTTGGCGATGACGGACTGCAAGGTCTCGAAGTCCGCTTCCAGCTTGCCGTGCGAAAACTTCGGTTCTGGCGCCAGCTTTTTCACCTTGGCCAGGCCCAGCATTTCCAGCGCGCGGATATACGCCCAGCCGATATCGATTTCATACCATTTCGACGACAGCTTGGCCGACGTCGCATAGGTATGGTGATTGTTGTGCAACTCTTCGCCGCCAATCAAGATGCCGAAAGGAATGATGTTGGTGGCCGCGTCGGCGCAGTCGTAGTTGCGGTAGCCCCAGTAGTGGCCGATGCCGTTGATGATGCCGGCCGCCGTGATCGGGATCCACATCATTTGCACGGCCCACACGGAAATGCCGATCACGCCGAACAGGGCGAAGTTCACGAAGAACAGGATCACCACGCCCAGCCAGCTGTATTTGGTGTACAGATTGCGCTCGATCCAGTCCGTCGGCGTGCCATGGCCGTACTTAGTCATGGTTTCCATGTTCTTCGATTCAGCGCGGTACAGCTCGGCGCCTTCCCAGAACACTTTCTTGATGCCGCGCGTCACGGGGCTGTGCGGATCTTCTTCCGTATCGCACTTGGCATGGTGCTTGCGGTGGATGGCGGCCCACTCCTTGGTGACCTGGCCCGTCGTCAGCCACAGCCAGAAACGGAAGAAATGGCTGGGCAGCGCATGCAATTCCAGCGCCCGGTGGGCCTGGTGGCGGTGCAGGTAAATCGTGACGCTGGCGATCGTGATGTGGGTGACCACCATGGTATACAGGAAAACTTGCCATGCGGACAGATCGGTAATGCCAGTTGCCATGAACTGCAAAACGTCGTGTAAAACGGAACTCAATGTCATTACTACTACTCCAAGTGGACAGGGCGTGCGCACGGTCGCTCCAGTGACTCTGGAGGTCCGGCAGAGTTAATTTTAGGCGTGATTGTACGCCCTAATGGGTGCTATCAGGCAAAATCGGAGGCAGGCAGCGAGGTTAAGGCTGGGTGCCGGATGGCGTGGACTCACCGTCTGCAGCGCTGGCAAGCGGGGCAGGAGGCGTACCAACAATACGCAGTTCGCGTTGCGGAAACGGTACAGTGACCTTATGTTCCTGCAAGGTGCGCCAGATGGCGCGGTTCACATTCGACTTCACGCCGCCCGTGCCGTTTTCCGGATCCGCGATCCAGAAGCCGATCTGCACATCGAGGCCGTCGGCGCCGAAACGCACGAGGGTAGCCGATGGCGGATTGCTTTGCGACACACGCGGCACCTTGGCGGTCGCCTCTTCCAGCAAGGGGAAGATGACGTCCAGGTCCGTTTCGTACCCCACCGACACGGCCGTCGACAGCCAGACCATGCGGTTGCTCAGCGACATGTTCTGCACGCCGCCGGAAATCAGCATTTCATTGGGCACGATGGATTCAACCCCATCGCCACCCAATAACACAGTATAGCGCGTATTGATCTGCGTGACCTTGCCCGTAAATTGACCGACCGTGATCATGTCGCCGATGGTCAGGCTGCGGTCGAGCAGGATGATGAAACCGGAGACGAAGTTCGCGGCGATCTTTTGCAAGCCAAAGCCCAGCGCCACGCCGAAGGCGCCGCCAAACACGGACAGCACCGTCAGATCGATACCCACCAGCGACAGGCTGACCAGCACGGAAACAAGGATCAGCACGGCGCGCCCCATGCGCGACAGCACCACGCGCAAGGACGTGTGCAGGCCCTGCATTTTCATCAGGCGCTCGTCGAGCGAGGTACCGGCCCACATGGCCAGCACCAGCAGCACGGCCACGGAAATAGCGGCTTGCAAGATGGCAGCCACGGACACCTTGTTGCGTCCCAGCGGCACGACGATGCTTTCCAGGAAGGTATGCAGTTCCGGCCACAGGCCTGTGATGTACAGGGCCATGCCGGCCCATACAACGATCGTGAAGATCTTTTCCAGCAGCAACATGGTGGGGCTGATATCGCCATGGCGGGCAAAAATGCGGCGCAGCACGTAAAAACCGAAGCGCACCAGCGCCATCGACGTGCACAGGGGGATGGCAATGCTGAGCAGATTCACCGACTGGAACTTGGCCAGGAAATGCTGTGCAATACCCAGCAGCATGGCCGCCAGCACGGGCGTCAGGATGCGGATAAAGCTATCCGTGCGCTGCAGGGTTTCCGGCGTGGCAGGCGTCGCGGCCGCTTCCGCCCGCTGGTGCAGAAACACGCGCAACTGCCGCACCAGCAGCCAGCTCAGGGCCAGGCAGGCAACGATCGCCAGCGCCTGCCACAAGATGGCCGGTTGACGGAAATCGTCGACAAAGTCAGTGATCAGGTTGAGCAGCGGGGTTTCATTCATGGCGGATGGAATCTGGAAGGTGGTGCGGGAAAACAAACGGGCGGGGTGCCCACAGCCTGCGCCAGACTGGCTGGCGCAAGTGCATGGCCACCGCTGCGATGCTGCAGCGATGGCCCGTGACAAACTTATTCAGCTTGTTCAGCGTCAACGTCGTCGGCCGGCTTTTCATCGGCGTAGACTTTTTTCGGCATGACCTTGCGCTCGAACACGGCGGCGAAGAAGCCGTCGGTCTGGTGCAAGTGCGGCAACAATTTCAGGTAGTCGCCCATTTCCAGCTCGATCTTCTGTTCCGCCAGCACCTTGTTCATCGGCACCAGGGTGAAGTCTGGATGGGCCGCCAGGAATTGCTCGGCGATAAAATCGTTTTCTTCGTTCAGGAAGCTGCAGGTGGCGTACACCAGGCGGCCGCCGCCCTTGACGAGGCGCGCCGCGCCGGCCAGGATGGCTGCCTGCTTGGCTTGCAGTTCGACGATCGAGTTCGGCTGCTGGCGCCATTTCACGTCCGGATTGCGGCGCAGGGTGCCCAGGCCGCTACATGGAGCATCGACCAGCACGCGGTCGATCTTGCCGGCCAGACGCTTGATCTTGGCATCGCGCTCATGCGCGATCTGCACCGGATGCACGTTCGACAGGCCGCTGCGGGCCATGCGTGGCTTCAGCTTGGCCAGACGCTTTTCCGACACGTCGAATGCGTACAAACGGCCCGTGTTGCGCATCAGTGCGCCCAATGCGAGCGTCTTGCCGCCCGCGCCGGCACAGAAATCAACGACCATTTCGCCGCGCTTGGCGCCGACGATTTGCGACAGGATCTGGCTGCCTTCATCTTGCACTTCGATGGCGCCGCTCTGGAACAATGGCAGGTTTTGCAACGATGGCTTCTTGATCACGCGCAAGCCCAGCGGCGCATATGGCGTTGGCGTGCTGAGGATCGGCGCTTCGGCCAGGGCCAGCATCACGTCGTCACGCGTAGCCTTGAGCGAGTTCACGCGCAAGTCCAGCGGCGCCGGCGCATTCAGCGCATCGGCCAGCTTCATGGTTTCCGCTTCGCCGAACTGGGCGATCAGCTTGTCGAACAGCCAGGTCGGCATGTTGGCGCGCATGTTCGACGGCATCAGGCTGCGGTCGATCTGCGTGATGCGTTCCAGCCATTCCACTTCTTCTTCCGTCAGGCCGCCCAGCGAATCGGCGCCCACCGCTTCGGCCAGGCCAAGGATGGTCAAACGGCGCATGGTCGGGCCACTGCCCGCTTCGGCAAAGTCCGTGAAGAACGATTTGTTGCGCAGGACGGCATAGATGCCTTCGGCAATGGCGCCGCGTTCGCGCGAACCGAGGCGCGGATGGTCGCGGAAATAGCGCGACAGGGTGGTGTCGGCCGGGGCGGTGAAACGTAAAATTTCGCGCAATACTTCTTCAGCATTGGCAAGTATCGCTGGTGGCAATCTCATTGTTATTCTTTCTGTAATATTTTATTGAGGGTCCACGCGGACCTGGCCATGCTCGACTGACAGTTTATCGTCAATGAACAGGCGGATGGCGCGCGGGTAAAGCAGATGTTCCTGTACCAGCACGCGCGCCGATAAGCTCTCTTCTGTGTCACCTGGCAAGACGGGGACTTTCGCGCTTGCCACGGCCGGGCCATGATCGAGCTCGGCAGTCACGAAATGCACGGTCGCGCCGTGTTCCGTTACACGAGCCTCGAGCGCCTGGCGGTGTGTCGCCATGCCCGGGAACAACGGCAGCAGCGACGGATGGATATTGAGCATGCGCCCCGCGTAATGCTCGACGAAGGGCGGCGTCAGGATGCGCATGAAACCGGCCAGCACGACCAAGTCGGGGGCAAAACCGTCGATCACGGCTTGCAGCGCCGCATCGAACTGTTCGCGGCTGGCATAATCCTTGTTGGCAACGACTGCGGTCGCTATCCCATGTTCCGCGGCAAAAACCAATCCCTGGGCATCGGCCCGGTTACTGATGACGGCGGCAATACGGGCTGGCCATTGCTCGGCTTGCGCCGCGCGTACGACCGCTTCCATGTTGCTGCCGCGTCCGGAAATGAGGATAACGATATTTTTCATAGCGCGCATTGTACCCGCTATGGCGATGCGAACCAAGAAAGGCCGGCGATATTGTTGCGCCGCAACATACTCGCACAACAAGCGCTTTCGCCGGACAATGCTGTCTGCCAAGCGGGAAAAAGGCTGATTTTACGCTACCGCAACGAGAGTAAGTGCTTACTCGAACGAATAGAAGACGCGGAACGGGACTTTCTTCTCGGCCCAGTAGTCGGCCGCGTCGCGGAACACGTCGAGCAGGATCTCGCGCGCTTCCTTGTCGAATTTTTGCGTATTTGGCAATTGCTCGAGCACCACCAGGAAACCCGTCTGCGTGCCCGCCTTGAACATGGTGTCCGTCAGGCACAGGCGCAGGGCATCGAAATTCTTCGCCAGGTTTTTCGGGAACAGGAATGCTTCTGCAATAATGCCGATGACTTGTTGTTTGGTCTGTCCAGCGTTGCAATGCGCATATAAAAAGTGCTGCCCGAGACGGATCGCCTCGTCTTGTAATTCGGTCACGCGAAAGGCACGGATGGACTGGACAAGGTTGGGCGGCACGGTTAGTAACAAACTCATTTTTCCCTCAAATCGACCTGTTATGTATGGATCTCTTCTAGCTGCTCTTCTTATTGCATCCCCGCACGCGGGTCAATGCGCACGCGGTGATTCGATCTGTATCAACTTTTATGCGATTCAGTGCGATTTTATATAAGCCATACGCGTATTAGGGTAACGTGTTGTCCTGCATGAATCAACCCGAATATGATGTCAAACGCAAGATTTGTTACAAACCGCTGGTTTCAAGTCATTTCAACATCTTGTATCGATTGAAAGTGCATGTTACAGACTGTGGGGCAAGGGACTTGGGCTGTTACATTTTGTTGCCAGCCGAAACACTTGCCCCGGTCTGGCGGGATTACTATAGTCCCAAGTTGTAAAAAATACCCTGAAAGATTCTCTAGATAACGAGGTTACAAATGAACTTGCAAGCCAAATTGATGATGTCAGCCCTTTGTATCGGTGCATTGCCACTCGCCCAGGCCGCCGACTTTGAAGATTTCGGCAAGGTCGTGCGCGTCGTGCCGCAAGTGGAACAGATCAACCGTCCACGCCAGGAATGCCGTACGGAATACGTGCAAGTCCAGGCGCCGCCGCAACAGCGCAGCGCTGGCGGCTCCATCGTCGGCGGTATCGCAGGCGCCCTGCTCGGCAGCCAGGTCGGTAGCGGCAATGGCCGCACGGCCGCCGCCGCTGCTGGCGCGATTGCCGGCGCCGTCGTCGGCGACCGCGTCGACAACCAGAACAATTACCAGGGCGGCATGCAGGAACAAGCCGTCAAGCAATGCCGCCAGGTCGATCACTGGGAATCGCGCAACAATGGCTATCAAGTCACCTACGACTACCGCGGCCGCAACTACACGAGCATCATGTCCTACGATCCGGGCGAGCGCATCCGTCTGCGTGTATCGATCGAGCCCGCTCAGCAATAAGCGGCCCATACCATGCCAGCCCCAGTGGCTGGCATTTTTTATGGCGCCCCGGCACGGGCTATAATGCGGCACACTTTCAGGCCGCCTTATGCTTATCAAACGAAAATCCATCGAACAAGTCGAATCTTCGCGCCCCGCGCGCAAGCCCCGCTACGCCCCTGTCACCCTGTCGGAAATGGATGGCGTGCGCTATCTGCATTTCGGCACGGAATGGGTGCAGGGCGCCATGCGCATCCGCAAGCCGGACTGGCCGGAACTCGAATACGCGCAGCAAATGATGGCGTGGATGCTGTGGATCGAGCAGCCGCAGCGTATCGCCCAGCTGGGCCTGGGCACGGCCGCGCTGACCAAGTTCTGCTACCGCCAGTTTCCGCAGGCGCAAGTCGAGGCCATCGAACTGAACCCGTCCGTCATCACCATCTGCGAATCGATGTTCAAGCTGCCGCCCAACGATGAGCGCCTGCACGTGCGCGAGATGGATGCGCTCGACTACGTCAACGACGACGCCAATCACGGCACCCTGGACGCCCTGCAGGTGGACTTGTATGACGCCACGGCGCGCGGTCCCGTGCTCGATAGCGCCGATTTCTATACCGCCTGCTGCGCCTGCCTGGCGCCGCACGGCATCATGACCGTCAACCTGTTTGGCGACCACCCCAGCTACGCGAAAAACATCAAGGCGATGAAGTTTGCGTTTGAACAGGTGATCTGCCTGCCGGAAGTCCATGATGGGAACGTGGTGGCGATCGCGTTCAAGACGAAAGTGGCACTCGATGCCGAAGCGCAAGCCGCTCTGCTCGAGCGCGCCAAGCAGATCGTCGCCGAGACCAAGCTGCCCGCCAAGTCCTGGGTCAAGGGCATCGTCAGCACCCTGTAACCGCCGGTCTGCCCAGGCATGGCCGGCAGCCTGGAAAGGCACCGGCCATGCCCGTTTCCCCTCCTCCCACCTCTGCCGACACGCCGCTGGAACTGCCGCAACTGCTGGCCTGGCTGCAGGAAGACGGCTTGCTCGATGCGGCGCAAGCGGCAGTCGTCCAGGCCCAGGCCGCCCTGTTGCCGGCGCCGGCCCTGCATCCGCTGTGCAGCATCGCCCACGGCGCACTCACGCTCGACACCCTGTGCGCCTGGCTGGCGCAACGTTCGAGCTTGCCGTATGTGCGCATCGATCCCCTGCACATCGATTTCAGCCAAGTGGCCGACGTCATGACGGCCGGCTATGCGGCCCGTTTCAACATCCTGCCAGTGGAAAGCACGCATGACCGCATCGTCATCGCCACGGCCCAGCCATATGCGCTCGCCTGGCAGGCGCAATTGGGAAACCTGGCACCGCGCAAGCTGAGCCTGGTCATCGCCAACCCGCTGCACATCGCCGACGCCATCGCGCAATTTTTCAGCCTGGCCAGTTCCGTCAAGGTAGCCCGGCAAGCGTCCACGCAAGACCTGGCGCTGCGCCACAATTTCGAACAACTGGTGGAACTGGGGCGCAACAAGACCAGCCTCGACGCCAACGACCAGCACGTCGTACGCATCGTCGACTGGCTGTGGCAATACGCGTTTGCCCAGCGCGCTTCCGACATTCATCTGGAACCGAAGCGCGACGCGGGCCTCGTGCGCCTGCGCATCGACGGCCGCCTGCACCAGGCCTATCAGCTGCCGCCCGTGGTATTGCTGGCCATGACGGCGCGCATCAAGTTACTCGGGCGCATGGACGTGGTGGAAAAACGCCGCCCGCAAGATGGCCGCATCAAGACGCGCAATGCGCAGGGCCAGGAAATCGAGCTGCGCCTGTCGACCTTGCCTACGGCCTTCGGCGAAAAACTCGTCATGCGCATCTTCGACCCCGAAGTGGCCGTCAAGAGCCTGTTTGACCTGGGCTTTCCGCCGGCGGATGCCGAACGCTGGCGCCAGCTGACGGCGCGCACGCACGGCATCGTGCTGGTGACGGGTCCTACCGGCTCGGGCAAGACCTGTACCCTGTACAGCACCTTGAAGGCGCTGGCCAGCAGCGAAGTCAATGTGTGCACGGTGGAAGACCCCATCGAAATGGTCGAGCCGGCCTTCAACCAGATGCAGGTGCAAACCCAGGCCGGCATCGAACTGTCGTTTGCCGATGGCGTGCGGGCACTGATGCGGCAAGATCCCGACATCATCATGGTGGGAGAGATCCGCGACCTGGCCACGGCCGAGATGGCCATCCAGGCGGCGCTGACGGGACACCTGGTGTTGTCGACCCTGCACACCAACGACGCGCCCTCGGCCGTCATGCGCCTGCTGGAACTGGGTTTGCCCGCCTACCTGCTGGAAGCGTGCCTGATCGGCGTGCTGGCGCAGCGCTTGCTGCGCTGCCTGTGCGCGGGTTGCAAACAGCTGGACGCCGCCCCGGAAGTCGCGGCATGGCAACGCCTGACGGGCGGCCAGCTGGAGCGGCCGGCCGCCGCGTACCGCCCCGTCGGTTGCGCACTGTGCCGGCATAGCGGCTACCTGGGGCGCGCCGGCATTTATGAACTGCTGAGCGTGACGCAAACATTCGGTCAGCTGGTCAAGGCCGGCGCCGACCTGCACGCGCTGCGCCGCCAGAGCATCCTCGACGGCATGACGCCACTGCGCATCGCCGGCGCGCGCAAAATCATCGATGGCACAACCAGCATCGACGAAGTGCTGAAACTCACGGCAGCCCTGCATTAGCAGGCCAGCACTTTCTCGCAGGAATGCTTTGCATTCTTTTTCAACTGATATATAATGCGGCCTCTTTCGGGTCGTTAGCTCAGCTGGTAGAGCAGCGGACTTTTAATCCGTTGGTCGCAGGTTCGAATCCCGCACGGCCTACCACGAATGCGCAGTACTAAAAAGCCCATCCTCACGGATGGGCTTTTTTCGTTTTCATCTCGCAATACTGCCATCTAATACACTTGCCCCTCGCGCGGCAACATGGCGGCAGGCATGGCACGGTAGCGTACCGCCAGCGCCTGCGCGCCCTGCGCCAGCAGCGATACATCCGTGCCGACGGCAACGAACAGTGCCCCCAGCGCGATGTAGCGCCGCGCCAACGCCTCGGCCCCCATCAGGATGCCGGGCGCCTTGCCATGCGCGGCAATGGTGGCGATGGCCGCCTCAATCGCCTGCTGCACTTCGGAGTGCAAGGGATTGCCCAAATGACCCATGTCGGCCGCCAGGTCCGCCGGGCCGATGAAGACGCCGTCGACGCCGTCCGTGCGGCAGATATCGTCCAGTGCGGCGAGGCCGGCGAGGCTCTCCACCTGCAACAGCACGCACACGCCATCGTTCGCCCGCGCCAGGTAGTCCGGCTGCCGATTCCAGCCCGAGGCACGCGCCAGGGCAGCGCCCACGCCGCGCCGCCCCTGCGGCGGGTAGCGGCAGGCGGCTACGGCGCGCGCCGCCTGCTCGCCGCTGTCGATCATGGGAATGAGCACGGTGGTGGCACCGATGTCGAGCAGGCGCTTGAGCTCCACGGAGTCGTCGGAGCCGCTGCGTACCACGGCGTGCACGCTGTGCCCGGCCAACGCCTGCAGCTGCGCCAGAATGGCGTCGACGGTATTGGGCGCATGTTCGCTGTCGATCAGCAGCCAGTCGAAACCGCTGCCGCCCAGCACGTCGGCTGTGTAGGCATTGGCCAGGCCCAGCCACAAGCCCGTTTGCAACCGGCCTTCGCGCAGGGCCAGCTTGAAGCCGTTGTGCGCCGCCAGTTCCATGCCGCTCATACGAAACTGCAGGCGACGCTGCCCAGCTGGCCATAATCGGCATGGAAGACATCGCCGCGCCGCGCATACACGGGACGCGTAAACGAACCGCTGAGGATGACCTGTCCCGCCTCCAGCGCCACGCCATGCGCCGCCAGCCGGTTGGCCAGCCACACGACGCCGTTGGCCGGATGGTTCAGCACGCCGGCAGCCAGGCCCGTTTCTTCGATGACGGCGTTGCGCGACAAGATGGCGCCGACCCGGCGCAAGTCCAGCGCATCAACGCGCACGGGACGCCCGCCCATCACCACGCCAGCATTGGCGGCATTGTCGGCGATGGTGTCGAATACCTTGCGCGGCCTGCCGCTGGCGCCGTCGACCTGCTCGGAGCGGGCGTCGATGATTTCCAGCGCCGGCTCCACGTAGCGCACGGCATCGAGCACGTCGAACAGGCTGACGTGCGGCCCTTGCAGGCGCTTGCCGAGAATGAAGGCAAGTTCCACCTCCACGCGCGGCACGATGAAACGTTCAGTGGGAATGGCCGCGCCATCGTCCCAGAACATATCGTCGAGCAGCGCGCCGAAATCGGGCTCCTCGATCTGCGACGCCATCTGCATGGCGCGCGAGGTCAGGCCGATCTTGTGGCCCACCAGGGTACGCCCGTCCGCCAGCTTCATGTCCACCCAGCGACGCTGGATGCGGTAGGCGTCGGCGATGTCGATCTGCGGATGCTCCAGCGATATCTGGCGTATCTGTTGTCTGCTGCGCTCCGCCTGGTACAGGCGGCGAGCCAACTGCTCTATCAATGCAGGTTCCAGCATGTGCTTTCCTTGGTAGTTATGACTGCGATTGCTGGCCGGGAACGCCGGCCAGGTAGTCCTGCGCCTCGCCGGCGGCCTGCATCTGGCGCCAGCGCTCCGGCGTCGGCGTCGGCATCTGGAATGCCTGGCCGATGCCGCAGTACCAGCCCGGGTTGTGCAGGCGGGCGATCAGCTGCATGGGTGCGGGGTCGATGTACAGGCGCGCGCTGTCGCTGACAGCGGCGTCCATCACGTGCATGCCGGCGATATCGGCCAGCACCAGGGTACGCCGCCCATCGATGTCGATCAGTTGGCGCGTGCGGCATTCGAACGAGGCCGGACTGTCCGCCAGGCGCGGCACTGCCACTTGGCGGCTGGGCGCCAGCGCCAGCTGCGCTTCCAGCGATTCATCCACATCCGCGTCGAAATCGATGGCCGTCACGTTCATGCGCCGCGCCAGCGGGCGCGACACCAGGTTGACGACGAACTCGCCGCGCGCGGCGATATTAGCCGCCGTGTCCTTGGGCTTGCCGTTGCGCGCGCCGATGCACAGGCACAACAGCGGCGGATCGCCCGACATCAGGTTGAAAAACGAAAAGGGCGCCACGTTGACGGCGCCGTGCCCATCGAGCGAAGTGACCCAAGCGATAGGCCGTGGAATGATGGTGGCGTGCAGCAACTTGTTGCGGCCGGCCCCATCGAGCGTGTCGAGGTCGAAATACATCAGCGATCCACGGACGCCGGCTTGGCGATGCCGGGACGGCGCGCATTTTTCTGGTGCAGCTCGACCATGTTGCCGGCCGGGTCGTGGATGAACAGCTGCTTCAGGCTGGGCGAAGCGACGTTGTCGAGCGTGAAGTAGGCGATGCCGCGACGCTGCAATTCGGCTTCCGCTGCCTGCACGTCTTCCACACCCACGGCGATATGGTTGTTGACGGGATCCAGGCCCGGCCCCTTGGCATACGGCGACGGGCCATCACTGCCCAGTATGTGCAGCTGCGTGCCGTTCGGCAGGTTGATCCAGTAGCCCTGGATGCCGGGGATATGCCATCGCGTCTCATCCTGCGGCAGGGCCAGCAAGCCGTGATAGAACGCCAGCATCTGCTCGGCCTGCGCATTGCTGACGCCAAAGCCGACATGGTGCAACTCCAATACCTTGATACCCATCTTGTCTCCTCATTCATCATTGACAAACCGGCCTCGCCGGCCGCTCTTTTAAAATATAGTACGTCTAGCGTACTAAGTCAACATACTACGTTAGACGTATTATTTTCAACACACTTCGCCATCATCGGCGAACGATTTATAATCGGCCATCTTTCCCTGCCCCGATGCCGCCATGACCGCACGCCCACGCAATACCGAATCGATCACGCCGCCAGCGGCGCGTAGCGCCGAACAGGCACTGTCGCCCCACCTGGAGCTAATGAAAAAGACGGCGCGGCGCGGCACCGACCGCCAGATGGCGGTCACCGGCATGCTGATGCTGTGGCTCGGCGACGACATCAACGCCGCCGTGAATGGCGCACTGGCGGCGCACGGCGTATCGGAGAATAAACTCGATATCCTGATGCTGTTCGACCTGGCGGAGCGAGGCCTGCTGGAAGTCGAGGCCCTGACGCCATCCTTCATCTCCGCCTACTTTGGCGTGACCCGCTCCAGCGTGACGGGCCTGATCGACTGGCTGGAACAGCGCGAACTACTGGCGCGCAAGGCGCGCGAGGAAGACCGCCGCAGCCTGCGCCTGGAGCTGACCCAGCAGGGACGCGACCTGCTGCACGGCGCCATGCCCGACTTCTGGCACGCTTGCGCCGACATAGTCTCGCCGCTCAGCGCAGCGGAGCGCGAAGCGCTGCACCTGTCGCTGAGCAAGATCTGGCTGCACCAGAAACAGAAAAAATAAACGCCCCCCCCATCCAGAAAATGTGCTTGACAAATAATAGTACGGCAGGCGTACTATAAAAAGGAACATTCACCGATGGAGGAGACCCATGCTACATCCCGCGCTACAACTGAACGACCCCACCCTGCTGCGCCAGCAGGCATATATCGACGGCCGCTGGTGCGATGCCGACGACGGCGCCACCATCGGCGTCACGAATCCGGCTACCGGCGAACTGCTGGGCAGCGTGCCGAAGATGGGCGCGGCCGAAACGCGGCGCGCCATCGGTGCGGCCGAAGCGGCCTGGTCGGCATGGCGCAAGCAGACGGCGCAGGCGCGCAGCACCATCCTGCGCCGCTGGCATGGGCTGGTGCTGCAGCATGCAAACGACCTGGCGCGCATCATGACGGCCGAACAGGGCAAGCCGCTGGCCGAGGCAACTGGGGAAATCGCCTACGCGGCCTCGTTCATCGAATGGTTTGCCGAAGAAGCCAAGCGGGTCAGCGGCGAAACCCTGGCTTCGCCCGCCACCGACAAGCGCTTGCTCGTGACCAAGGAGGCGATTGGCGTGTGTGCAGCCATCACGCCGTGGAACTTCCCCTCTGCCATGGTCACACGCAAGGCCGCTCCCGCGCTGGCGGCCGGCTGCAGCATGGTCCTGAAACCGGCCGAGGCGACGCCATATTCGGCCCTGGCGCTGGCCGTGCTGGCCGAGCGGGCTGGCGTGCCGCCAGGCGTCTTCAATGTACTGACGGGCGCCTCGCGCGCCATCGGCGGCGAACTGACCGCCAATCCCGTCGTACGCAAACTGACGTTCACCGGCTCGACGGAAGTGGGCAGGATACTGATGCAGCAGTGCGCGCCTACGGTCAAGAAGCTGTCGCTGGAACTGGGCGGCAATGCCCCCTTCATCGTCTTCGGGGACGCCGACCTGGACGCCGCAGTGGAAGGCGCCATTGCCTCGAAATTCCGCAACGCGGGCCAGACCTGCGTGTGCGCCAACCGCCTGTACGTCCACGACGCCATCTACGATATCTTCGCGCACAAACTGGCGGCCGCCGTGGCCGGCATGACAGTGGGCAACGGCATGCACGCGGGCGTTGCGCAAGGTCCGCTGATCGATTTGCGCGCCGTGGGAAAAATCGAGGCACACATCGCCGACGCCACGGAAAAGGGCGCGCGCCTGCTGACCGGCGGGCGTCGCCATGCGCTGGGCGGCAGCTTTTTCGAACCCACTGTGCTGGCCGGCGTCACTGCGGACATGCGTGTGGCGCACGAGGAAACCTTCGGCCCGCTGGCACCCCTGTTCCGCTTCCACACGGACGACGAGGTGCTGGCCCAGGCGAATGCGACCGAATTCGGCCTGGCCAGCTATTTTTATACACGCGATATCGGCCGCATGTGGCGCATCGCGGAAGGCCTGGAAAGTGGCATGGTGGGCGTCAACACGGGCGCCATCTCGAACGAGGTGGCGCCATTCGGCGGCGTCAAGCAGTCCGGCCTGGGACGCGAAGGATCGCACTACGGCATCGACGACTACCTTGTGATCAAGTACCTGTGCATAGGCGGCGTATAGCGTGGCGGGGGATGCGGCAAGTGTGGGTATACTGGCCCATCCCATTCCATCCCATGCCGATCCGGAAAGACATGCCGTGAAACTTGCCCCCCTGCTGTTCCCCGCCCTGCTGCTGTGTGCACAAGCCCAGGCGCAGCCACCCATCGTGCTCGACGGCCAGTACAGTGCGCGCACGGACGAGATGAGCTTGGAGATCATCGGCAACCGCGTCTGCTTCGCGCCCGACAAGGCGCAATGGGGCCGTCTGCCCCGGCCTGCCGCCACGCACGATGCGTGGTTTTGTTTCAGCAACGATGGCGAGGCGCGCCGGCTGCTGCGCGTGCCCGCACGCCAGGCCGACAATTGCGGCTGGCAGGCGCGTGCGCGCATCGTCATCGACAGCTATCAGCCATATGTGGAGCAAGGCGACGGCAACGACATGGCGCGCCTGGCGTCGGTCATCAAAGTGGCGCAGCCGAACGCCATCGCCTGCGAATAATCAGTTCAGTTCGATCAGTCCAGTTCATACTCCTGCAGATAACGGGCAAACAGTTCTCCATCGGACAGCGGACACGCAAATCCCGCGCCCCAGTCCGCCAGCAGCAATTGCTCTTTCAAGGGCAGCAGCAACAGCTCGGGCATGGCGTCGCTGCACCACAGGTCGCACACGATGCCCTTGTCGTCCAGGCCGGCAAACAAGGTCTCCGTCTTGTCGCCGCCAAAGGCCAGCACGTTCTTGCATTCCACGCGGTAAGTGCTGTAGCCCGTGTAGACGGCGTCATACGGCGGCAAGGCGTCCGCCAGCGCCAGCCGCAGCTGTTCCATCGTGAGGCCCAGCGCGCCCATCTGCGAGGGCGGCGCCTCGGGCACGTACATCTGCGTCCAGCCGGCGCCGCTGCGGTGCGCGTCGGCAAACGCCTCTTGCTCGCCCATCTGCGTCAGACAGTGCTGCAAGTTATCCAGTGGCAACAGTTCGATCATGCAAAAATCGTCTTCGTGGTAGTACGCTTCCCGCATGTTTTAGTTCTCCAGCAAGTCTTGCAGTTGTACATTGCGCCGCGACGTCAGCCGGCCGGCCCAGGTTTCGCTCGTCACGGATGGATAGCGCACGGCGCCAAAGTTCATCCAGGCATCACGATACGCCAGCCACAGGCGCTGGGTGGCGCGGATGCCATCCTTGCCCACGGCGCCCGCATGGGTTTGCGCCGGCTTTTTCATGAGCTTGCCGTAGATGGCGTTGAGCTCCTTGTCGAGCGCAGCCGCCTGTTCCTTGGACATGCTGGCCGGCAGCTTGCCCGCTTCGTACTCGCGCAGATCGTGCGCCAGCAAATCGAGCTCGGCAGTGCGGGCGGCGATGCTCAGGGCGGCGCGCGCCGTGCCGCTCAAGTCCGTTTCATTGGCCGCACGCGCATCGGCAAACTTGCTTGCCGCCGCCTGCAGCTTTTGCAGCGACGCTTGCGCCACGGCCGGCATTGCTTCGCTGACTTTGGCTGTCGCCTGCGTGCGCACGCGCTGCTTTTGCCGCGCATCGATGGCGCTACACACGCCCATCATGTAGCCGCTCGTGATGTCGTCGCACAAATCGATCATGCCGCGTCCGCTGGCATTGATCTGCTGCAAGTGCTCGATACGGCCCCGCATTTCGGCCGGCGCCGCATCGATGCTGCACGCATACTTGAGCGCCAGCAATGGGTCTTTTTGTACGCCCTGTCCATTCTGGTACAGCATCATCAGGACGGCGCTGTTTTGCGTGGCCATGGCGCAATGGCGCACGGGACGCCAGTCGGCCGGCTTGGGCGCGGACATACTCTTGGTATCGTAATACAGGTCCGTTGCCTGACATTGCTGCAGGGACGCCACGGCCGATGGCGCCGGCAAGTCGGCGGGCGGCGGCGCCGCATCCTTGACCTTCAGGCAGCCTGCATACCAGGCCGTGCTTTCCGCGTGACCGACGCCCATGGCGCTCGTGTTCGGGTAGGGAGCGGGCGCAGCGGCAAAAACCGGGGCCGTCAGCAGGCAGCTCGCGCCCAGCAATATTGTTTTCAATAAGGGTAGACTAATTTTCATGGCCGGCCAAAGGTAACGTCAGTAAAAGAACAAGTTTAACTGATCAGCCATGGCGCGCCCGCCCGATACGTGACCGTCCCGCCTGGTAAGTAACGGTACACGGCCTTGGCAGCGCAGGAAACCATGGGCAATAATGTTGCCCGCTGTACTTTTTTCACTACTCCGGACCACGCCCATGACCTCACCCCGTCTTCGCCGTTCCCTCGGCTCCCTGCTGATCGCAGTGGCCTGCGCCTCGCTTGCCCAGGCCGCCGATACCAAGGCCACCACCCCAGTTGCTGCTACGCAAATGCACGCCAGACACGCCATCACGCATGAAGACGTGTGGCTGATGAAACGGGTGGGCGCGCCCGTCGCCAGCCCCGATGGGCGATGGGCCGTGTTTTCCGTTGTCGACAGCGCCTACGACAACAAGGAGCAATGGTCGGACCTGTGGATCAAGTCGCTCCTTGACGACAGCCCCGCGCGCCGCCTGACTTATTCCAAGGGTGGCGAAAGCGCCGTGGCCTGGTCGCCGGACAGCCGCCAGCTCGTTTTCGTTGCCAAGCGCGACGGCGATGAAGCAGGCCAGATCTACCGCCTCGACGTGGCAGCCGGCGGCGAAGCGCAACGGTTGACGAGCTTGACCATGGGCGCGCGCATGCCGAAATGGAGTCCGGACGGCAAGCAGTTGCTGTTCATCAGCGACATCTATCCAGGCAACAAGACGGAAGCCGACGTCAAGCAAAGCGCGAAAGAACGCAAGGAGCGAAAATACAGCGCCCGCTCGTATGAAACGACGGCACCGCGCTATTTCGACAAATGGCTGACCGACAAGCAGGTGCGCCTGTTCGTCATTGATGCGCAAGCGGACGCCAAGCCGCGCGACATTCTGTCGGGCACGCAACTGGTCACCCTGCCGGGCTTTGGCGGCGGCCAGGGCGACGAAGGACAATCGCTGGACGCCGTCTGGACGCCGGACGGCAAGGCCGTCGTCTTCAACGCGGCCACCAACCGCGACGCGGCCCAGCGCGAAGCCGTCGTTTCGCAACTGTATTTGCTGCCCGTGGCGGGTGGCGAAGCGCAGCGCTTGACGCAGGATAAGCACAGCTATGGCAGCCTGAAATTCGCCGCCGATGGCAAGACCTTGTTCGCCTTGAGCGACGCGGAAACGCCAGGCAAGGTGTATGACGTGAAGCGCCTGGCCAGTTTCGCCTGGCCGATGAGCAACCCTGCCCCGACCATCCTGACAGCCAAGCTGGACCGTTCAATCTCCCGCTTCGTGCTGCCCGAAGGCGGCAAGCGCGTCCTCTTCAGCTATGAACATGCGGGCCTGGAAAAGCTGTACTCGATCGACGCCAAGGGTGGCGACGTGCGCGAGGAGCCATCCTTGCCGACAGGTACCATCAACTCGCTGAGCAGCGGCGGCAAGGCCCTGGTCGGTGTGTGGGAGTCGTCCATCAACCCGCCGGAAATCTATGCGTTCAACGGCAAGCAGCCGAAACGGCTGACGGCCTTCAACACGGACAAGGCCGATAAAATCGACTGGCAGGCGCCCGAGCACTTCTGGTTCACCACGGCCGACGGCCGCAAGATCCACAATATGCTCATCAAGCCGGCCAATTTCGATCCGAACAAGAAATACCCACTGTTTACCGTCATCCATGGCGGCGCGGCCAGCATGTGGCGCGATCAGTTCGTGCTGCGCTGGAACTATCACTTGCTGGCCAAGCCAGGCTATGTCGTGCTGCTGACGGACTACAAGGGTTCCACCGGCTATGGCGAGGAATTCTCGCGCTCGATCCAGTTCGACCCCTTGAAGGGTCCGGGCGATGAAGTCAACCAGGGCGTCGATGAAGCCATCAAGAAATACCCATTCATCGACAGCACGAAACTGGCCGCCGGCGGCGCCAGCTATGGCGGCCACCTGGCCAACTGGCTGCAAGCGACGACCACGCGCTACAAGGCCATCGTCTCGCACGCGGGCGAAATGGACCTGATCATGCAGTGGGGCACCAGCGATGGCGGCTTCGGCCGTGAAACGAATGCGGGCGGCCCCGTCTGGTCGAACCTGCCCGTGTGGCGCGAGCAAAGCCCCATCATGCAAGCGGGCAACCACGAAAAAGGCTCGGGTTTCACGACACCGATCCTGATCACCGTGGGCGAGCTCGATTACCGTGTGCCGGCCAACAATGCCTTGATGAACTTTGCCGTGCAACAGCGCCTGAACGTGCCGGCAAAACTGCTGGTCTTCCCGGACGAAAACCACTGGATTTTGAAGGGCGAGAACAGCCGCTTCTTCTATAGCGAAGTCGAAGGATGGCTGGCTAAATACCTCAAATAAATCCTGAAACGTTCTTGATAACAGAAGCCAGGCTCCGCGCACGCGGGCCTGGCTTTTTTCATGCCGCTTGCGCGGCGCTCACGGCCGCCTTCTGGCGCTGGATCGCCAGCACCATCAGCGCGGCCACGAGACAGGCGGCACCGGCCGCGAACAGGGCCGGGTTGTAGGTCAGCATCAAGGTGCGGATGCGACCCGCCCCATAGGCGGCCACGGCGGCGCCCAGCTGGTGGCCGGCGAAGATCCAGCCGAACACCATGCCCGCCCGCTCCCGGCCGAACGTGGCCCCCACCAGTTTCACTGTCGGCGGCACGGTGGCGATCCAGTCGAGGCCATAGAACATGGCGAACAGCGACAGGCCGTACAAGGTGAATTCCGAATACGGCAGCCAGAACAGCGACAAGCCACGCAAGCCGTAATACCAGAACAGCAGTTTGCGGTTGTCATAGCGGTCCGACAGCCAGCCGGACAGGATCGTGCCGAACAGGTCGAAGGCGCCCATCATGGCCAGCACAGACGCGGCCGGCACGGCGGACAGGCCCGAGTCGCCGCACAGGGAAATAAAGTGTGTCTGGATCAAGCCATTGGTGCTGAGGCCGCAGATGAAGAAGGTGCCGAAGAGTATCCAGAAAGTGCGGTTCCCCGCCACGCTGCGCAGGATCACGAACGGCGTGGCAAACGTCATTTTTGCCGCCACTGGCGCCGTCAGGGGCGTGGCCGGGTCGGCGCCGTAGGGCTGCAAGGCAATATCCTGCGGGCGGTTGCGCATGCACAGGAAGGCCAGCACGGCGACGAGGGCGCAGGCGACGAACACGGGCATGACGGCCGTGCGCCAGCCGTAGTGCTCGATCAGCCAGGCGCCCACGGGCAGGAACAGCAGCTGGCCCGTGGCAGAGCTGGCCGTCAGCACGCCCACCACCAGGCCCCGGTGCGTCTCGAACCAGCGGTTCGCCACCACGGCGCTCAAGACCAGCGCCGTCATGCCCGAGCCGAGACCCAGCAGGATGCCCCACAGGGCCACCAAGTGCCAGAACTGCGTCATGCGCGTGGCCAGCAGCATGCCGGCAGCGATCAGGCCCAGGGCCACGCAAATGACATTGCGCAAGCCGAAGCGTTCCATCAGGATGGCGGCAAACGGCCCCATCAAACCGAACAGCACGAAGCGCACGGCCAGGGCCGAGGAAATCTGCTCGGCATCCCATCCGAATTCGCGGCTCAGGGGCTGCATCAACGCGCCCGGCAAGCCCAGCGCGGCGGACGAGGTTAATGCCGTGAGGAAAGTGATGGCGACGATGACCCAGGCAAAGTGCACGCCGCGCCGCTCCAGCCATTGCGAAAAGGGATAGGAAAGCATGCAGTCCTCATGAGTAAGAGCGAAGAGAAAGAGTGGATGCCGATCAGCATCAGCCGATGGGATTTTTTCCATGTTATATTATGATCGTAATTTATACAATCAAAAAAAACTGGAACCACACTGCTGCGTGCGGCTCCAGTCCCGGCTTTAGCGCATTGCAGAATGCGCTTCGCTTATTTCACCTTCAAGCCATTCTTCACATCCGTCACGCCTTCCACGCCACGGGCCAGGTCGGCGGCTTTTTGCACTTGCGCCTGGGATGGCACGAAGCCGCTGAGCATGACGACGCCGTTGACCGTTTCTACGTGCACGTCGAGCGCTTTCAAGTCATTGTCCTTGACGAGGTCAGCCTTGATTTTCGTGGTGATGACGGAGTCGGCCACGGCCGTCTTGGTGCTGCCGGCCGCATTGCGCGTCACGCAGGCGGCCTTGGCCGTCGCATCCATGGCGTCGCAGTTTTCCTTCGTCATGGCGGGTGGATTCTGCGCCACGTTGGTGCCGGCCCGGGCGCCCGTGTTGGCATCGGCCAGCGCGGCCGTTTTCGCTGCCTTGGCATCGTTCATGCACGTGGTTTTCTCGGCGCCCGTGCGGTCGCCGCATTTGGCCTTGGCCAGGTCATACTCGGCATCGGCAACGTCCTTACGGGCCTTGCCCAGTTCGCGCGGCGTGTTGCGGTATTGCGCCACAGCGTCCGATTCGGCCTTGGCGCGCGCCACCTTGGCTTCTTCCACGCAGACTTTTTTCGCGTTGCCGCTCTGGGCGTCGCAGGCGGCCTTGGCCTGCTTGTAGTCGGCCGTTGCCTTGTCCGTCAAACTCTTGTACGAGGCATCCTGCGCATACGCTGGCGTGGCGGCAAGCAGGGCGCTGGCACTGGCGGCCAGCATGAGTGCGATCATTTTGTTCATGATGGTTCCTCTCTGGTTAGTTGATGCCCAGATTAGACCCCTGCCGGAAGCAAAGCTCCGTGCGACAGCACACGCTGACCGTCCATTCACCTAAAAATCATCGTTTATTTGTCGCCGCTCAAGCCTTTTCGCCACAATACTTGCGCCTGTTCAAATATTGAAGCGGGCCCATCAAATACACCGGCGCCATCGGCCAGCGCCAGCCATGCCTGCGTGGCGTGGGAACCGCCTGCACCGCCGCCCGCAACCTCGCCACCGGCGCGCACGCCGCGCATCCAGGCCAGCACATGCTGGTACTGTCCCGGGTGGCGCCCATGCATCCAGGCCAGGGCTACGAGGTCCGCATAGCCCTCTTCGCGGCGCGTCTCACGCAGCTCCTGCGCCAGCGGTGTCAACTTGCCGCGCTGCATGCTGCGCGGCTCGACAAAGCCGCGTGGCAAGGCATGCCAGTCGCCCTGCGCATAGCGCTGGCAGTGGCCGATCTCATGCGCCATCATCGCTTCCATCATCAGGCCGTGGCGCGTGACCGGCACGCCCTGCAAGACGCTGTCCGCCTGCGCATTGCCGCGTAAGGACAGCACCAGCTTGCAGCGCCCTGCCTCATAGCCCAGCGCCAGCGGCACGGCGCCGGGCGCATCCTGCGGCTGCACGATGATGTCGATGGGCAAGCCCTGCGCACGTGCAAACGCGATGACGGGTTGGCCCGCCTGCAGCCAGCGGGTTTCCAGATCGGTGAGCTGGGCGGCTGCCACGGCGGGCAAGGTAAGGGACACACTTAACAGCGAAAACAGTTTCAACATGGGATCAGCAGGAGAAATGGGGATTTACTACTGCAGAGTAAGCGGTAAAAATGTTTCCACAAGGAAAAACTAGCAACTTTTCATAAATAAAGACCAAAAAAAACGGCTCTGTCATCGGCAAGTAGGGGAATGCCGGAATTTTTCCTTGGCCGTGCTGTCTGACTCTGCATATCAATCACACAGGGAGCAGATCATGCGGCCGGCCGAATGGATCAGCTTTATCGCGCAGTTTGCTCAGTTGAGCCAGCGCCAGCGGCAGGCAGGCATTGCCCTGCTGCATGGCAACGCGCCACACGACGCGACCGTCGCGCTGCTGGAAAGTGTGACGCAGCCGCGATTGACCTGTCCCGCCTGCGGCTCGGCGCACCTGCACCGGCATGGTCATGCGCACGGACTGCAGCGCTACCGCTGCGTTCCCTGCGGGCGCACCTTCAATGCGCTCACCGGCACGCCGCTGGCGCGCTTGCGCCATAAATCGTTGTGGCTCGATTACGCCGATTGTCTGCTGGCATCGCCGAGGCCGACGAGTTATATCTGCTGGAATCGGAAAAGGGAACGCGGCAGATGACGCGTCCGCCCCGCCGCCGGGGCGGCCATGCCCACAAGCGCGGCATTTCCAATGAACAGGTCTGTATCCTAGTGGCGTGCGACCGAACTGGCCAGACCCTCGATTTCGTCACGGGCAAAGGGGCGTTGACCAAGGCGCAGTTGCACCATTGTTTGTTGCCCGTCATCGACAAGGATGTGCTGCTGGTCACCGATGGTCATGCGGCCTATCGGGCCTTTGCCAGGGAAGCGGGCATCAGCCACCAGGCCGTCAACTTGCGTGCAGGTATCCGCGTGCAGGGCGCCGCCCATGTGCAGAACGTCAACGCCTATCACAGCCGTTTGCGACAATGGATGGGGCCGTTTCACGGCGTGGCGACGCGCTACCTGCCGAACTACCTGGGATGGCGCTGGATACTCGACGCCAGGCGTATCCGTTCACCGGAAACGCTGTTGAAAGCAACGCTGGGCGCATTCCCACATCTAATGGTGACATAGCCAAAAAAACCGGCGCAGATGCGCCGGCTTTCCAGACTGATAATAATCAAAGTCAGCTTATTTCTTCGCCGCCTGGTCCAGCGCGCGGGCCGTGACGAATTCCGGGCGGATATCGTTAGGCACGGCCTTCATCTTGTCGAGCGCCACCTGCACTTCAGGGCGGATGACCACGTACTTGCTCATCATGTCTTTCGCGCGCGCATAGTCGCCCGTCGCCTCGATGGTCAGAAACTCACGGTCCAGGTCGATCACGGCCTGCTTGATCTTGGAAAAGTCGACGCCGAACTTGCCGTCGCCCAGCGACACAAAACCGCCCTTGTCGAGGATGTAATTCATCTGGATGGCCATGCCGCGCGCATGCGAATCCGTCAAGCCGAAATGCAGGGTGCGGAAACTGGAGGCGAGGAAAGTGTTGTACAGCTTGCGCTCGGCCGCGTCGCCCTGGCCCAAGGTGTCATTGAGTTGCCCTTTGTCCATCATGTAGCGCAAAGCGAACAATCCCGTGATGTCGGCCTTGGCTTCTTCGATGGTCGAATACGCTTCCTTCAAATCCTGGCGCGGCGTCGATGGCTTGCCGTCGACGGTGGTCGCATGCGGGCCCAGGCCGTGCATGATTTCATGCGCGAGGATGTGCGTGAAGAAGGAATTGAAATCGACGTCCTGCTGCGCTTCGGGCGTCAGCACCAGTTTCGAAATCGGCGTCAGGGTAGCCTTGAACTTGGCTTCCTGCACGTTTTTCAACATGACGCGCTTGGAGCCGCGCGCGCTGATGATGCGCTCGTCGTTCGGCAAGTTGTAGGCAGCCGTCTGCACGGCCATGTTGCCGTCGCCGGCGCCATACACCTGGTTGACCACCACCATCGGCGCCAGCGCGCCCACTTTCGGATTGCGGTACCGGGCGTCGAGCGGCAGGTTGTCTTCCAGTTCCTGCATGTGCTTGGCGAAGAAGTTCAGCTTCTGCGTTTCCGCCTGATCGCGGATGTTCACGTACGCTTCGAACGCGGCCTTGTAGCCGAACAGCTCATCGTTATACGTTTCATACGGGCCGATGGTGATGTCGACGGGCGAATCGAGGTCCATCCAGGCGAAATCGGACGGCAGATAGTCGTTGTCGAGGAAAGCCTTGGCGCGCAGGGTCAAAAATTTCTTCAGCGACGCGTTATCCGTGGCGACGGCAGCTTCATCCAAAAGCTTGGCCAGCTGCTTGAGTTCCACCTTGTATTCGCCCGAATACTTGACGGTCTGATACTTGCCATCCTTGCCTGCGCGGATGGTCGTGAAGAACCATTGCGCCTGCTGCTTGTCCTCTGGCGACAAACCATTCATCCACGTTTCCAGGCTGGCCTTGGTGGCGCCCTGCGGATAGAAATTGCCCGCTTCCGGCTTGTGCGCGGGAATGGCGATGCCGGCATAGCTGGCCGGCATGAACGATGCATGCGCGTCGAGCACCGACCACGGCCCCTTGTTGATCCAGAAATAGTTCAAACGGGCCTGTCCCAGCTTTGACCTGTCCTTCTTCAGCGCTGCCCACAGCGCTTCGTTGCCGGACCAGCGCTGGCGCAGCTGCAGCACGTCGACCAGCTTGGCCGCTTCGACCAGCTTGGCGATGGCCTGGCGGTCGCCGGCAGACAGGTGCGTGACATCGGCCGTCAGCGCGACGGGCGCGTAGCGGGCGCTCATGGCCGCCAGTTGTTGCGCGGTGGCCGGGGCTGCCGGCGTTGCGGCACAGGCGCTGCCGACGGCGGCGGCCATCAGCAGGGGGAACAGGATACGTTTCATGGGGACCTCAGCAAACAATGTAAGGTCCCGATTGTAAACGAGCGCCGCTTAAAACTCTTCCCATGCGTCATCGGCGGGCACCTTGGAGGCCAGCTTTTTCAGTGCCGGCTTCGCTGCCGCCTTGACGGCCGGCCTGGCAGCAGTCACGGCGGCCGGAAGCGCACGTGCACGCACCGGCTGCGGCGCCTGCAGCGGCACTTGCGAGTTATCGAGCTTGAAGATGCTGACCACCTGCGACAGGCTGCCGGCCTGCGCTTCCAGCGATGCGGCGGCCGAGGCCGACTGCTCCACCAGCGCCGCATTCTGCTGCACCACCTGGTCCATCAGACCGACGGCCTGGTTGACCTGTTCGATGCCGGACGACTGCTCGCGCGTGGCCACGCTGATTTCGCCCATGATGTCGGTCACGCGCTTGACGCTGTCGACAATGTCTTGCATGGTCGTGCCCGCTTCATCGACCAGGCGCGCGCCCGTGCCGACGCGCTCGACCGAGTCGTCGATCAGCGACTTGATTTCCTTGGCGGCCTGGCTGGAACGCTGGGCCAGGCTGCGCACTTCGGTGGCGACGACGGCAAAGCCCCGGCCCTGCTCGCCGGCACGCGCCGCTTCCACGGCGGCATTGAGCGCCAGAATATTCGTCTGGAAAGCGATGCCGTCGATCACGCCGATAATGTCAACTATCTTTTTCGACGACTCGTTGATGGCGGCCATGGTCTGCACCACCTGCGCCACGACGGCGCCACCCTTGACGGCCACACCCGAGGCCGATACGGCCAGCTGATTCGCCTCGATCGCGTGCTCGGCGTTCTGCTTGACGGTGCCCGTCAATTGCTCCATCGACGTGGCGGTTTCCTCGATCGAGCCGGCCTGCTGTTCCGTGCGGTTCGACAGGTCCAGGTTGCCGGCCGCGATTTCGCGCGAATTGGTGGCGATGGTCTGCGTGCCGGCGCGCACCTGGCTGACGATGGCCACGAGGCTGTCGCGCATGCCGCGCATGGCGTACAGCAAACTGTTGCGGTCATTCGGCCCGGTAGTGATGGTCACTGCCAGGTTACCAGCGGCAATTTCACCGGCGATGGCGGCCGCGTAGTCGGGCTCGCCGCCGAGCTGGCGCAGCAAGCCGTGGCTGATGCGCCAGGCCGCGATGGTACCGATGGCGATCGCGCCCAGGCACAGCAGCACCATGAAGAAGAAAAAGCTGCGCGCCACCGTGCTTGCGCTGTCGGCCTGTTCGCGGCTCATCTTTTCTTCGAGGTCGATCAGCTGGTTGACGGACGCAAGCCAGCCCGTGAAGGCGGCGGCGCCCTGCTGCTGCAGCAAGGCGGTGGCCCCGGCCACATCGTCGGCCAGGCGCAATTGAATCACCTTGGCGATGATCGGCTGGGCCTTCGCTTCACTGGCCTTGATGGCGGCCAGGGCCGTGCGTTCCGCTTCGGTCACGTCCTTGCCGCTGCCGATGATCTGGTCCAGCGGTGCGGCTGCCTGCGCGTAATTGGCGGCCAGCGTTTCGATGCGCGCGATTTCCGGCTTGGCCGACGCCGCGTCGGCCGCCAGCACCACGTCGCGCAGGGCGATCGCGCGGTCATGCACGCTGCCACGGAAGTTGATCGCATGGCGCTGCTTGACGTTGTTGACGTCGCTGATACTGGTGAGGATGGCGTCGATCTTTTGCACGCGGTTGATGCCGAGTGCGGTAACGATGATCAGCAGCAACAGGACCAGGCCGAATCCCGTATAAAGCCGTGTGCTGATTTTGGTGCTTTGCATATCCGTCTCATCCATTCATTCATGAAAATGTCCAAATTCTTCATCACCATGATGTTGACATTTGGAAATAAAAGTTAATTTATCATGAATGGAAGCAGGCTGCCTGAGGCCGGTCAAAAGCAGCCTTTTTTGAGGCTTTGAGACCTACCACACGCGGTAGACCTGCCCCGTCTGCGCCCCTTCCACGCTGCGGCTGTAGGCCAGCGCCACTCTGCTGGCGGCGGCCGGCTCGAAGCCGTAGAAGAAGGGGCCATACGATTCCAGCGATTCTTCCAGCACCGTGGGGCTGACGACATTGATGCGCACGCCGCGCGCCAGTTCGATGGCGGCGCCCCGTACAAAACCTTCCACGGCAGCGTTCGTCATGCTGGCGGCCGCGCCGAAGCGGATAGGCTGCTCGGCAACGATGCCGCTGGTCAAGGTAATCGAACCGCCATCGTTCAGGTATTCCTGCGCCACCAGCGCCACGTTGACCTGGCCCATCAGTTTGCTGTCCAGGCCCAGCTGGAATTGCTCGGGCGTGAATTCGGCCAGGGGGCCGAAATGCAGCTTGCCGGCCGTGACGACGACGGCGTCGACCCTGCCGATGTGCTGGAACAGGGCGCGTACTTGTGCAATGTCGCTCATGTCGGCCTGGTGCGCGCCCGTGCGGCTGCCCACTTCGATGATTTCATGGCGCTGCGCCAGTTGCGCGGTGACGGCCTTGCCGATGGTGCCGCTGGCGCCGATGATGACGATTTTCATGCTGCTTCCTTGTGTGGGTTGAACGATGGAGCCAGTATGCGCCGCTTCCAGAAAGGAATAAATGCGCTAGAATTTACAAGATTACCAAGCCACAGTTTGCAATCAAGGCGACATGGATAAATTGCGCAGCATGGAAATCTTTGTGTCCGTCGTCGACCAGGGCAGTTTCACGGCGGCCGCCGACACCTTCCGTATATCACCCGTGATGGTGGGCAAGCACATCAAACAGCTGGAAGAGCGGCTGGGTACGCGCCTGCTGGCGCGCACGACGCGGCGGCAAAGCCTGACGGAAATCGGCCGGCAATACGTGGAGCAATGCCGCCAGATCCTGGCGCAGATCGCGGCGGCCGAAACGGGCGCCGAAGCGATGCGCGCCACGCCGCGCGGCAAGCTGAAGATCACGGCGCCCGTGTCCTTCGGCAGCGAACGCATCGCGCCGCTGATGGCCGAGTATCTGGCGACCTACCCGGACGTGAGCCTGGAGCTCAATTTGAATGACAGGATGGTGGACCTGGTGGAGGAAGGCTTCGATGCGGCCATCCGCATCGGCAAGCTGGAAGATTCCGGCATGGTGGCGCGGCCCTTGCGGCCGTATGCGATGGTGATCTGCGCCTCGCCCGCCTATCTGGCTAAGCACGGCACGCCGCGCACGCCGGACGACCTGGCGCGGCACGAATGCGTGGATTTCATGCAGTGGTCGCGCCACATGCGCTGGCGTCTGAGCGGCAAGGAAGCGCGCCACGATGGCGCTGCGGCCGAGAGCCGCTTCCGCTCGAACAATGGCCAGGCGCTGCGCATGGCGGCCCTGCACGGCTTCGGCATCGTCATGCAGGCGGAGATTTTACTGGCCGACGATATCGCGGCGGGACGGCTGGTGCCGCTGCTGGCCGACTACGTGCCGGCGCCGCGCCTGATGCATGTGCTGTATCCGCGCGACCGCCAGCCTACGCCGAAGCTGACAACCTTCATCGATTTTCTGCTGGAACGCTACGGGCCGGCGGCGACACCGCCACCGGCCACGCTCACGTAATCGTCGTACCTAGTTCACCTTCGCGGCAGGTGCGGACGCCAGCTTGGCCAGCTCGCCGTCCGGCTGCCAGCCAGCACCCAGCGAGCGGGCCACGGCCACCGTCGCCAGCAGGCGCTGGGTCTTGATCTGCGCGGCGGCGCGGTCCGCTGCCAGCGAACTGCGCTGCGCGTCCGTCACGTCCAGGTAGGTCGAGATGCCGCGCTCGTAGCGCGTGCGCGCCACCAGGTAGGCGCGCGCCGCCGCTTCCTGCGACAGGGCCTGGGCATCGCCCTGCAACTGGCGCTGCTCCACGTCGGACAGCGCATCTTCCACTTCGCGCAAGGCCGTCAAGAGCTTCGTTTCATGGTTCGCCACGGCTTCCGCATAGCGCGCCTTGGACAGGTCAAGATTGGCCTGGTTGCGGCCACCGTCGAAGATCGGCAAGGACAGGGCCAGCGGACCAAAGCTGAACTGGCGCGAACCGCCCTGCGCCAGGTCGCGCAGTTTTTCCGACGCATAGCCGAAATTGCCCGTCAATTGCAGTGTCGGATAAAACGCGCCTTCGGCCACGCCCACTTGCGCGTTGGCCGCGCGCAGGCCCGCCACGCTGGAAACGAGGTCCGGGCGGTGCGCCAGCAGGCTGGCGGGCAAGCCGACAGGAATGGCGGGCGGCAGCGGCAAGACGGACGGATCGGCGGCCACCGGCAATTGCAGCGCCGACGGCGGCTTGCCCGTCAAAGTGGCCAGGCTGTTTTCCAGCTGGTTGCGCTGGCGCCTGACTTCATGCAGGTCGGCCTGCGCGTTCGACAGTTCGACTTTCGCGCGCGCCAGGTCCAGCTCATTCGTCAAGCCCGCATTGAAGCGCGCTTCGACCAGCTGCGCCGATTCGCGGCGCGTGTCGAGCGCGCCATTCAAAATGGCCATTTCCGCATCGAGTCCGCGCAGCTGCCAGTAATTGTTGGCCACTTGCGCCGACAGCATCAGCAGCACGCCGTCGCGGTCCGCTTGCGCCGCCAAGGCTTGGGAATCGGCCGCTTCGACCATGCGCTTGACGCGGCCCAGCAAGTCGACTTCATACGACAGCGTGGCGCCCGCGGAAAAATTGTTGCCGCTGACCGAGCGGTTGCCTTGCGCCAGGCCCTGCGAGGTGTTGGCCGAGGTGCGCGAGTTCGAGATACCCGTGCTGACGTTCACGCTCGGGCGCTGGCTGGCGCGTGCCGTGCCGCTTTGCGCCAGCGCCTGCAGCAAGCGCTCGCCGGCCGCCTTCACGCTGGGGTTGTCCTGCAGCGCGCTTTGCTCGAGGCGGTTCAGAGTCGCATCGCCGTAGATGCTCCACCACTCTTTGGGCAGTTGCGCGGCGTCTGCTGTGGCCGCGCCATGGCGGAAGGTGTCGGTGCCGGCGACATTGCCCGGCGCGGTGAAATCCTGGCCCACGGTGCCGCAGGCGGACAGCGCCACGGCAAGGGAAGCGGCCAGCGCGATTTTCGTCAATACTGTTTGCATGATGTGTACCTTCTTGTTCTTGAGGTGCTGCACGTGCGAGCTGTGCGCGGTCAATGACCGCCGCCACCGCCACCGGGAGCTTTGAGTTTATCGGCCAGCCACAGGGGCACGATACAGGCCAGCAGGATGGCGCCGATCAGGAAGAAGCCATCGTTGTAAGCCATCACATACGCTTCGCGGCGCACGATGCCGTCGATCGCCTGCAAGGCCTGGTTGCCGGCCGTGACGGCGTCATAGCCTTTGGCCATGAACGACGACGTCAGCTGGTCGATGCGCAGCTGGGTGGCGCTGGAATACGCATTGATCGCTTCGCCCAGGCGCTGCGAATGGAAATGCTCGCGGGTGCTCAGGGCCGTGGCCAGCAGGGCGATGCCGATCGAGCCACCGAGGTTGCGCGTCATGTTGAACAGGCTCGAAGCGGACGGCATGTCCTTCGGCGCGATGCCCTTCATGGCGAAGTTCGACAGGGTCAGCATGACGAAGGGCTGGCCCAGCGCGCGCACCACCTGCGACCACAGCAGCTGGTCGTAGCCGGTGGACGCGTCCATGTAGGCATTCATCATGCACGAACCGCCAAACAGCAAGAGGCCGAACGAACACAGGATGCGGTTGTCCACCACGGACGACAGCTTGGCGACGAACGGCATGATGAACAGCTGCGGCAAGCCTACCCACATGATGACTTCACCGATCTGCATCGGCGAGTAGCCCGCGATCTGGCCCAGGAACAGGGGCAGCAAAAAGGCCGAGCCATACAGGCCCATGCCCGTCACGGCCGACAGCACGGTGGCCACTAAAAAATTGCGCTGGCCATACAGGGCCAGGTTGACGAACGGTTCGGCGCGCGTGGCGCTGGTGACGACCCAGCCCAGGATGCCCACCAGGGCCATCGAGGCGAAGGCGATGATGAAACCGGAGTCGAACCAGTCCTTCGAGTTGCCCTCTTCCAGGAAGATGGTCAGACAGCCGAGGCCCAGGGCCATGAAGAAGATGCCCAGCCAGTCGGCCTTCCAGAACATCTCGAGCTTCATCGGCTCCTTGTCCAGGCCATAGATCATGCCGGCGATCAGCAGCACGCCCGGCACCCAGTTGATGTAGAAGATCGATGGCCAGCCATACAGCTCGCTCAGATACCCGCCCAGGGTCGGGCCCATGGCCGGAGCCAGGGTGGCCGTCAGGCCGAAAATCGCCATGCCGACGGCGCGCTTCGACGGCGGCAGCTTGAGCATCACCAGGGTGAACGCCATCGGGATCAGGGCGCCGCCCGTGAAACCTTGCAGCATGCGGAAGACGATCATGCTTTCCAGGTTCCAGGCCGTGCCGCACAGGGTGGAGAACAGCAGGAAGAAAGCGGTGGTGCCGATCATGTAGGTGCGCAGACCGAACACGCGCGCCAGCAGCGCGGTGAGGGGAATGACGATAATTTCCGCCACCAGGTAGGCCGTGGAAATCCACGAGCCCTCTTCCTGGGTGGCCGACAGCGAGCCAAGGATATCCTTGAGCGAGGAATTGGTGATCTGGATGTCGAGCACCGCCATGAAGGCGCCCAGCATGCCGGCGGCGACCGCCAGCCAAGTGCGCCCGGAGACTTTCTCGTCGATCACGGGAAACGCTGGCGGCTTCGCCAGGGTGGTGGAGGGGCTGCTCATGGAAGCTTAGTGGGTGGTGGACTGGGCGGCAGGAGCGGCGGCGTGGCGCGCGGCCGGCTGCGTTTCAGGCTGATTCACTTCCACTTCGGCGATCACCGACATGCCCGGCACCAGGCGGCCATTCATGGCCTTGATGTCTTCCGGCTGGAAGACGATTTTCACCGGCACGCGCTGGACGATCTTGGTGAAGTTGCCGGTGGCGTTATCGGCTGGCAGCAGGGCGAATTGCGCGCCCGAGGCAGGCGCGAAGCTGTCCACGGTACCGACCAGTTTCTTGCCCGGCATGGCGTCGATGGTCACGTGCACACTCTGGCCGCGGTGCAGGTCGGCCAATTGGGTTTCCTTGAAGTTGGCGGTGACCCATACGTTGTCTTGCACGATGGCCGTCAATTGCTGGCCAGGCTGCACGCGCATGCCCGTTTCCACGTTGCGCTTGCCGATACGGCCGGCGACAGGGGCCAGGATGCGGTTGTATTGCAGCTGCTGTTCCGCGTCCTTCAATTGCACGCGCAGCACGGCCACTTGTGCCTTGGCCACGTCGCGCGCAGCTTGCGCCGCGCCAATCTGCGCCTTGGCGGCCGACGCGCTGTCGCGGCGGGCGGCCAGGTCGGCCACGGCGCTCGAGCGGGCCGCATTGGCCGCGTCGAGTTCCGCTTTCGAGACGGCTTTCATCTGGCTCGTGTACAGCTGGCCATAACGGTCCGCATCCTGTTTTGCGCGCAGCAACTGCGCATCGGCTTGCGCCACTTGCGCCTGGGCGCCACTGGCTTGCGCCTGCACTTGCGCGATCTGCGCGTCCGCTTGCAGCACTTGCTGCTCGGCGCTGGCGATCTGCGCGGCGATCTGCTCGGTTTTCACGCGCTGGTCGAACGGATCGAGTTCGGCGATCACGTCGCCCTCTTTCACCATTTGATTGTCGTCGATGAAGACCTTGGTGACGACGCCGGAAATGCGCGCCGAGACGGGATGCACGTGGCCGGCCACATAGGCGTTTTCCGTTTCCACGAAATAGTGGCTGCGGTACCACATGCGCGCGCCGGCGCCCAGGGCCACGAGGACGATCAGGCCGGCGATGATTTTGACGCGGTTGTTCGGTGGTGCGGAGCTGGCGGAAGCGGCGGGCGCGGAAGGGGCGGCCGGGGCCGCAGGTGGGACGGCGCTCAGCACTTTGTGCTCTGCTTGGCCTGGCTGGTTGGACATACTCGCTCCGGAAATGAAATGATATATGTTCATTATTGGGCAAAGAAAAGCCAAAGTCAAGAAATGAAACGATTGCATTTCATTTTAATTTGCACTACAGTGTGAGCCATCACTTACCTTCCAACTTATAAAGAGACCCAGACCATGTCCGATCCCGGCCTCAGCGATACCTTGCCTACCGATAAAGAATCCGGCGACGCCGCCCAGGAGCTTTCCTGCTGCGGCAAACCAGCCGGCCGCCCGCGCGCGGCCGACATGGAAGCGCGCATGGACAACCTTCTGCACACGGCCGGTTGCCTGTTTCTGGAAAAAGGGTATGGAAAAGTCAGCCTGGAAATGATCGCCCGCGAAGCCCATGTGGCCGTGCGTACGATTTATGTGAAGTTTGGCGGCAAGTCGGGCTTGTTCAATGCCGTGGTGGAATTGCGCCGCGCCGCCTACTTCTCGACCATGCCGGCACTGGAAACGGATATGCGTCCCCTGCCCACCATCCTGGGCGAGTTCGGCCTGCTGTTCGTGCAACTGGTCACGATGCCGGCGGCCATCCACCTCAATCGCATGGTGGTGGCCGAAGCGGCCACGCATCCTGAACTGGCGGAAACGTTTTACAAGGTGGGACCGGGACAGACGCGCGAGATGCTGACGAGGTTTTTCAGCCGCACCGACATCGCGCCCCTGTTCCGCTCGGAACTGGCGCCGGCCATGCTGTCGCTGCACCTGCTCAATTGCCTGCTGGGCGACCAGATGTCGCGCCTGCTGTTTCCGCCACAAACGCAACCGGACGTGGCGCAATTGCGCGCCAAGGTAGCCGTCAGTCTCGACCTGTTCCTGCGCGGCACCCTGCGCCAGCCGCTGGCGGACTGACGCGGGAAGGCTGACCGGGGAGGTCAGCCAGGGCGGCCACAGTCTTCCGGCTGCGCCGCTTCGGCGTGCTCATCGTTCAAGCCCAGCGCGCGCAGGAAAGGCTGGGCCGCCGACGCGCCATCGACAGTGAGTGAAGACTCGCTTTCATCGTAGCGGTCCGGGCCATAGCGCATCAGGTCGAACGAGGTTTCAAAGCGCTGCGCCAGGAAATACGTGCGGAAGTAATCGAAGGAAAACGCCACCTGGCCATCTTCCCGCAACAGCAAGCCATGCGCATACAGCGGCGCCAGCCAATCACCGGCCGCCATGCTCCAGCCCTTCACGCCGCAATAGTCGCTGGCAAAGCGCTCCAGTTCCGCCTCATTGAGGAAGACGCTCTTGGCTTCGAACATCACGAACGCCAGCTCGATCAGGAATTCGCGCGCATCGGCAGCCGCGCCGGCGTCCACGCGCTGCTGTGCGCCCGCCTTGCCCAGCAAGCCATCGAGATAATCGCGCTCGCCTGCCAGCTGCGGCAGCAAGGTGGCAAACACATACTCGGCATCCACCTGCCCCGTTTCCTGGCCATTCGGCGTGTACAGCACCGACAGGGCGAAATTCTTGCTCACGTCATCGAACTCGCGCAGGGACACCGTCCACCGCGTGCTTGGTGCACCGCCATCGGCCGCGGCCTCGCCCGTGCCGAACTCGAGCACGGCAAACGCCGCCATCTGGCCACTGGTATCGTACAGACTGCCGGGATTGCTCTTGAACAGGATGCCCAGCGACTTCATGAGCGAACTGGCATCGCCTGTATGCTGATGGCCATGGAACACGGCGTGGATATTCTTGTAGTGCGCGCGCTGCTCGGCACTGGCGTGCTCATCGGCGGAGAAAAAGCTGAAGCCGGCATTGCCCAGCGCCGCAGCGGCGACACCCTGCGCGCGGCTGCCCGGCACCAGGTAGAAACGCGCGCCAGGCAAGCTGGCCGCCTGCAGCAAGGGGCGCAGGAAGTATTCGTAGACATACACGGGCGTCGTGCCGGCACAGGCGTCGGGCGCCACCAGCTGGCCCGTGAAGAAAATCGCATCGATCCGCTTGCCCGCCGCCAGGATAGCAGCCACATCCTGGTACAAGGCATGCAGCATCACGGCTTGCTCTTGCTCGTCAGCCCGGCGCAAACGGACGTCGGCAATATGAAGGGCGGTAAATTTTTTCATCGTTGCAAAGCTCTCTCAGTACAGCGGAACTTGACCGTATCCCACGCTGACAACATTCCTGGAAAAATCACACGCTTCCGTCGAAGCAAAAGAAAAACATGGTGACAGACCTCCATTCTGCCACTTTTTCCACACGGCAATACTCACAAATTTTCACAAGGCACCGCTACACCACGTTTTACTATGCTGCAGATCAAGGGAAATAAAAAAAGCGGGAACATGTCCCGCTTTTTTGTACTGAAAGTTAACGCTTCATCAGCGCTTGCGCGGCGGCGGCAAGTCCGTGCACACGCCTGCTTCGGCGCGCTTTTGCCAACCTGCCGATCGACTCGCCCAGGGTTGGATGCGGATGGATGGTCTTGCCGATGTCGGTGCCGTCGCAGCCCATTTCGATGGCCAGCGCGATTTCGCCGCCTCATCGTTCCCCTGTCGCCCGCGTGCGTGCCGACGATGGCAGGATAATAAAAAACCCCGCAATCGCTTGCGGGGTTTTTAGTGTTACAACACAGCGCTACAACATCAGCGCTTGCGCGGTGGAGGCAAGTCCGTGCACACGCCTTCGTACACTTCAGCGGCCATACCGATCGATTCGCCCAGGGTTGGATGCGGATGGATGGTCTTGCCGATGTCGGTGCCGTCGCAGCCCATTTCGATGGCCAGTGCGATCTCGCCGATCATATCGCCCGCATGCGTGCCGACGATGGTGCCGCCGATGATGCGGTGCGTTTCAGCGTCGAACAGCAGCTTGGTGAAGCCTTCGGCGCGACCGTTGGCCACGGCGCGGCCCGAAGCCGCCCAAGGGAAGTGGCCCTTCTCGACCTTGATGCCCTTGGCTTTCGCTTCGTCTTCCGTGATGCCGGCCCATGCCACTTCCGGATCCGTGTAGGCGACCGATGGGATCACCTTGACGTCGAAGTGCGACTTCTGGCCAGAGGCGGCTTCCGCTGCCACGTGGGCTTCATGCACGGCCTTGTGCGCCAGCATCGGCTGGCCCACCAAATCACCGATGGCGAAGATGTTCGGCACGTTGGTGCGCATCTGGCTGTCGACGTTGATGAAACCGCGGTCCGTCACCTGCACACCCGCCTTGTCGGCGGCCAGTTTCTTGCCGTTCGGGCTGCGGCCCACGGCCACCAGCACCAGGTCGTAGATCTGTGGCGCCGGTGCGGTAGCACCTGCTTCGGCTGCTTCGAACGTGACCTTGATGCCTTCCGGCAGCGCTTCCACCGCGACCGTCTTGGTCTTGGTCATGATGTTGTCGAAGCGCTTCTCGTTAAACTTCTGCCACACCTTGACGGCGTCGCGGTCCGCACCCTGCATCAGGCCATCCATCATTTCAACCACGTCGATGCGCGCGCCAAATGTGGAATAGACGGTCGCCATTTCCAGACCGATGATGCCGCCGCCGATGACCAGCATGCGTTTCGGGATCTGGCGCAATTCCAGCGCGCCCGTCGAATCGACGATGCGCGGGTCTTCCGGCACGAAGGGCAGTTTTACCACGGACGAACCGGCCGCGATGATGGCTTGCTTGAACTGCACGACTTTTTTCGAGCCGTCGCCTGCCGTTACTTCGATGTGGTTCGCGGACAGGAACTGGCCCACGCCCGTCACCACTTGCGTCTTGCGCGCCTTGGCCATGCCGGCCAGACCGCCCGTCATGTTCGAGATCACGCCTTCCTTGTACTTGCGTACCTGGTCGATGTCGATCGTCGGCTTGGCAAACGTCACGCCCGTGTTGGACATGTGCGCCGTTTCATCGATGACGGATGCAACGTGCAGCAGCGCCTTCGACGGAATGCAGCCCACGTTCAGGCACACGCCGCCCAGGGTCGCATAGCGCTCGACGATGACCGTCGACATGCCCAGGTCGGCCGCGCGGAACGCCGCCGAATAGCCGCCAGGACCGCCGCCCAGCACCATCATGTCGACGTCGATGTCAACCTGGCCGCTGTAATTGCCGGCCGGGATGGCGGCAACGGCTGCAGCTGGTGCCGCCGCTGCAGGAGCCGGTGCCGCTGCAGGCGCAGGAGCGGCCGCCGGTGCGGCTGCAGGAGCGGCAGCGCCTTCCGACGCTTCCACCACCAGCAGCGCGCTGCCTTCGGCGATCTTGTCGCCGACCTTGACTTTCAACTCCTTGACGACGCCGGCGTGGGTCGATGGAATCTCCATGCTGGCCTTGTCCGATTCGACCGTGATCAACGACTGGTCCACCTTGATGGTGTCGCCAACCTTGACCATCAGTTCGATGACTTCGACTTCCTTGAAGTCGCCGATATTCGGTACTTTTACCTCTACTGTGCTCATCAATCGCTCCTTACAGCAGAATTTTGCGCATGTCGGCCAGGACTTCGCCGAGGTACACGGAGAATCGCGCGCCCATCGCGCCATCGACCACGCGGTGGTCGTAGGACAGCGAAGTGCCCATCATCAAACGTGGCTGGAAGGCCTTGCCATCCCATACCGGCTTGATCGAGGCTTTCGACAGACCCAGGATCGCGACTTCCGGTGCATTGACGATAGGCGTGAAGTGCGTGCCGCCGATGCCGCCCAGGGACGAAATCGTGAAGCTGGCGCCCTGCATGTCGGCCGGTTTCAGCTTGCCTTCGCGCGCCTGCAAGGAGAGTTCCGTCATTTCGCGGGCGATCTGCGAGACCGACTTCTGGTCCGCGCCCTTGATCACTGGGACCACCAGGCCATTCGGCGTGTCGGCCGCGAAGCCGATGTTGTAGTACTGCTTGAGGATCAGGTTCTCGCCCTTGGCATCCAGGGAAGCGTTAAACGCGGGGAATTTCTTCAGCGCGGCAACGGAAGCCTTGATGACGAAGGCCAGCATGGTCAGCTTGGCCGCATCCTTGTTCTTCGCATTGGCCGCGTTGGTGTCGACGCGGAACGCTTCCAGATCCGTCACGTCCGCTTCGTCGAACTGCGTGACGTGCGGGATCATGACCCAGTTGCGGTGCAAATTCGGGCCCGAGATTTTCTTGATGCGCGACAGCGGCAGCAATTCGGTCGTGCCGAACTTGCTGAAGTCCAGCGACGGCCATGGCAGCAGATCCAGGCCCACGCCCGAACCGCCTTTGGCAGCGACGGGCGCATTTGGTGCGGCGACGGCGCCCGACATCACGCCCTTGACGAAGTTCTGCACGTCTTCCTGGGTGATGCGGCCCTTCGGACCGGAACCGCCCACGCGGGTCAGGTCCACGCCCAGTTCGCGCGCGAACTTGCGGATCGATGGCGACGCGTGCGCCAGCTTGCCGTTGACGGCAGGCGCGGCGGCAGGAGCTGGTGCAGCAGCGGCGACCGGCGCCGAAGCGACGGCGGCGGCTGGCGCGGCGGCAGCTTGCGCAGCCGGTGCCGGTGCAGCAGCGGCAGGTGCGGCAGGAGCAGCGCCACCGGTCGTTTCCACGACCAGCACCAGGCTGCCCTTGGCAACCTTGTCACCGACCTTGACTTTCAATTCCTTGACGATACCGGCGTGGCTCGATGGAATTTCCATGCTGGCCTTGTCCGATTCGACCGTCAGCAGCGACTGGTCGACCTTGATGCTGTCGCCGACCTTGACCATCAGTTCGATGACTTCGACTTCCTTGAAGTCGCCGATATCGGGCACGGTCACTTCGACCAGGGCCGGCGCGCCGGCAGGGGCGGCAGGTGCTGGCGCGGCCGCAGGAGCGGCGGCGGGGGTTGCAGCGGCAGGTGCTGCGGCCGGGGCGGCAGCGGCCGGCGCAGGGGCCGACGCGTCGTCCGCCACTTCCAGCAGCAGGACCAGCGAACCTTCGGCGATCTTGTCGCCCACGTTGACTTTCAATTCCTTGACGACACCGGCGTGGCTCGATGGAATTTCCATGCTGGCCTTGTCCGATTCGACCGTGATCAGGGACTGGTCGACCTTGACCGTATCGCCTGGCTTGACCATCAGTTCAATGATCTCGACTTCCTTGAAATCGCCGATATCCGGGACTTTGACTTCCACAATGCTCATAGCTTGCTCCGTTATTTTATTTGTCAGATGGACCCGCACACACGCCAGGGCGGCGCTTTCGCACCGCCCTGGCATCATCGGGTCCGCACAACGATTACTGGGTCACCGGATTCGGTTTGTTCGCGTCGATGCCGTACTTGGCAATCGCCTGCTCCACCACCGACACGTCGATCTTGCCTTCGTCAGCCAGCGATTTGAGCGCGGCCACGGTGACATAATAACGGTTCACTTCGAAGAACTCGCGCAGCTTGGCGCGGCTGTCCGAGCGGCCAAAGCCATCGGTACCGAGCACTTTATAAGTGCGGCCCTTCGGCATGAAGGCGCGGATCTGTTCTGCAAACGCGCGCATGTAGTCGGTCGTGGCGACGATCGGGCCGTCCGTGTCCTGCATCAGCGACGTCACGTACGGCACGCGCTGCTCTTTCGACGGGTTGACCATGTTCCAGCGTTCCGCATCCTGGCCATCGCGGGCTACCAGGGTCAGCGACGGTGCCGACCACACGTCCGCAGCCACGCCCCAGTCGTTCTGCAACAGCTCGGCGGCGAAGATCGATTCGCGCAGGATGGTGCCGCAACCGATCAGCTGTACGCGCAGCTTGGCGTCCGCCGGACCTTCCTGCAGCTTGTACATGCCTTTCAGGATGCCTTCTTCCTGGCCTGGCTTGATGCCTGGCTGGGCGTAGTTCTCGTTCATGATCGTGATGTAGTAGAACACATCTTCCTGGTTGGCGATCATGCGGCGCAGGCCGTCCTGGATAATGACGGCGACTTCATGGCTGAAGGTCGGATCGTAGGGCATGCAGGTCGGGATGGTCGCGGCGAAGATATGGCTGTGGCCATCTTCGTGCTGCAAGCCTTCGCCGTTCAGGGTCGTACGGCCAGCCGTGCCGCCCATCAGGAAGCCACGGGCGCGCATGTCGGCCGAAGCCCATACCTGGTCGCCGATGCGCTGGAAGCCGAACATCGAGTAGAAGGTGTAGAACGGGATCATGATGCGGTCGTTGGTCGAGTACGACGTCGCCGCGGCGATCCACGAGCTCATGCCGCCCGCTTCGTTGATGCCTTCTTGCAGGATCTGGCCAGCCTTGTCTTCGCGGTAGTACATGACCTGGTCTTTGTCGACCGGCTCGTACAACTGGCCTTTCGGGTTGTAGATGCCGATCTGGCGGAACAGGCCTTCCATGCCGAAGGTACGCGATTCATCGACCAGGATAGGCACGACGCGCTGGCCCAGGTTCGGGTCTTTCAGCAGAGTCGAAATGACGCGCACAAACGCTTGCGTGGTCGAGATTTCACGGCCTTCAGGCGTCGCTTCCAGCACGTTCTTGAACGCGTCCAGGCCAGGCACCGGCAGGGTTTCTTCCGACTTCTGGCGGCGCTGCGGCAGGTAGCCACCGAGGGCCTTGCGGCGCTCGTGCAGGTAGACCATTTCCGGCGCGTCGTCGGCTGGCTTGAAGAACGGGATATCGGCCAGTTTGTCGTCAGGGATAGGCAGCGAGAAGCGGTCGCGCATTTCGCGGATGGCTTCGTCGTCGAGTTTTTTCGTCTGGTGCGCCGTGTTGCGCGCTTCGCCGGACTTGCCCATGCCGTAGCCCTTGATGGTTTTCACCAGCAGGACGGTCGGCTGGCCCTTGTGTTCCTGGGCGATCTTGAATGCCGCGTAGATCTTGTGCGGATCGTGGCCGCCACGGGTCAGGCGCCAGATGTCGTCATCCGTCATGTTCGCAACCATTTCCAGCAGCTTCGGATGCTTGCCGAAGAAGTGCTTGCGCACGTAGGCGCCGTCTTTGGCCTTGTAGTTCTGGTACTCGCCGTCGACGGTTTCCATCATCACGCGCTGCAGGATGCCTTCCTTGTCTTGCGCCAGCAGGGCGTCCCAGCCCGGGCCCCAGATGACCTTGACGACGTTCCAGCCGGCGCCACGGAATTCGCCTTCCAGTTCCTGGATGATCTTGGTGTTGCCGCGTACCGGGCCGTCCAGACGCTGCAGGTTGCAGTTGACCACGATGACCAGGTTGTCGAGCATGTCGCGTGCGGCCAGACCGATCGCGCCCAGCGATTCCGGCTCGTCCATCTCGCCGTCGCCGCAGAAAGCCCAGATCTTGCGGTTGTCGGTTTTCGCGATGCCGCGTGCGTGCAGGTATTTCAGGAAGCGCGCCTGGTAGATCGCCATGTGCGGGCCCAGGCCCATCGACACGGTCGGGAACTGCCAGAAGTCAGGCATCAGCTTCGGATGCGGGTACGAGGACAGGCCCTTGCCGTCGACTTCCTTGCGGAAGTTCAGCATTTGCTCTTCCGTCAAGCGGCCTTCGAGGAAGGCGCGCGCGTAGACGCCGGGCGAGGAGTGGCCCTGGATGTACAGCAGGTCGCCGCCGTGGTCGGCCGTAGGCGCGTGCCAGAAATGGTTGAAACCGATGCCCAGCATGTTCGCCAGCGAAGCGAACGACGACAAGTGGCCGCCCAGGTCGCCGTCGGCGCGGTTGGCCTTGACGACCATGGCCATGGCGTTCCAGCGCATCCACGAGCGCAGGCGCTCTTCGTATTCGAGGTTGCCGGGACAGTGGGCTTCTTGTTTGGTGGGGATGGTATTGACGTAGGCGGTGGTGCTGGAGAACGGGATCTGGGCGCCGCGGCGGCGGGCCAGGTCAACCATGCGCTCCATCAGGTAATGCGCGCGTTCCGGACCTTCATTTTCCAGAACGGCTTCGAGCGCGTCCAGCCACTCCTTGGTTTCCTGCATATCCGGGTCGGTGCCGATCTGTGTCGTTACCTGGTTCAGTTGAGCTGACATCTGTTGAGTCTCCTTTGTGAACGCCCCACCCCGATTTTCCGGATCGCTGTCGGACGGTATTTCGCTGATTATTTACTATTAAGCCGGTTTAGTGTGGGGATTCTAACAGCGTATTTACTATTTTTCAAATTACGATATAGCATTTCGTATTGTGAAATCGCCCTATGAAATTTATGCTGCACTGCCGCAAATTCCGCCCGGAAATTAGCGTGGTCAAAGTGCCAAAAACGAATGTACACCCCGGTCGCCCGCACAGGCATACCGGGCCAAGCGGGCCTGAAAAATGTCGAGGGCAAGGCGCAGCGACGCAGACAGTACGCCAGTACGGCAAGGAGCTGCAACGCCGCCATCGGCATTTTCTCAGGCCCGCGTCTCTGGCCCGCTTTTATGCCGGGCCAAGCGGGCCTGAAAAATGTCGAGGGCAAGGCGCGGCGACACAGACAGTACGCCAGTACGGCAAGGAGCTGCAACGCCGCCATCGGCATTTTCTCAGGCCCGCGTCTCCGGCCCGCTGTTGTCACGCCTTTGCATAGCCAAAACCGCCCCTTTGCACCGGCCGGCTTTATAATCTGTCTTTTCCCTCCCACACAGCCTCCTACCATGCCAGCACAACTGATCGACGGAATCGCCCTCTCCCAAAAACTGCGCAGCGAGATCGCCACGCGCGCCGCCGCCCTCACGGCCAAGGGCACCCAGCCCGGCCTGGCCGTGATCCTCGTCGGCGAAGACCCGGCCAGCCAGGTGTACGTCCGCAACAAGGTCAAGGCGTGCGGCGACGTGGGTTTCCACTCGGTGCTGGAAAAATATGAAGCGGACCTGTCCGAAGCGGACTTGCTGGCACGCATCGCCAGCCTGAATACCGATCCGGCCATCCATGGCATCCTCGTGCAAATGCCGCTGCCAAAACATATCAACCCGCACAAGGTCATCGAAGCGATCGCCACGACGAAAGACGTCGATGGCTATTCCGTCCTGAGCGCCGGCGAACTGATGACGGGCTTGCCCGGCTTCCGCCCTTGCACGCCATACGGCTGCATGAAACTGATCGAAAGCACGGGCGTGGACTTGCGCGGCAAGCACGCCGTCGTCATCGGCCGCAGCAACACCGTCGGCAAGCCGATGGCCCTGCTGCTCTTGCAAGCGAACGCAACCGTCACCATCTGCCATAGTGCGACCCCGGACCTGGGCCTGTACACGCGCCAGGCGGACGTGGTCGTGGCCGCCGTCGGCCGCCGCAACACCTTGACGGCCGACATGGTCAAGCCAGGCGCCATCGTCATCGACGTGGGCATGAACCGCGACGATGAAGGCAAGCTGTGCGGCGACGTGGATTTTGCCGGCGTGAAAGAAGTCGCCTCCCACATCACCCCCGTACCGGGTGGCGTGGGTCCGATGACGATCACTATGTTGCTCATGAACACGGTAGAGGCCGCCGAGCGCATTTAAGAATCACCGGGGCGGCATGACCGCCCTTTTATATATGGATGGAATCGACGATGAATACCAACCCCCTGCTTGATTTTTCCGGCCTGCCACGCTTCGACGCGATCACGCACGAGCATGTCACGCCTGCCATCGATACCCTTTTGGCCCAGGCGCGCGCCACGGTGGCGCAGCTGGAAGCGCCCATGGAAGAAGTGAACTGGGAAAACTTCGTCGCGCCCCAGGACCACATCGCCGAAACCCTGGGCCGCGCCTGGAGCATCGTCAACCACTTGAATAGCGTGGTCGACACGCCGGAACTGCGCGCTGCCTACAATGCGAACCAGCCCAAGGTGACGGAATTCTGGACCGAGCTGGGCCAGAACGAAATCCTCTTCGGCAAATACAAGCAATTGCAGGCCCGTGCCGATTTCGCCAGCCTGTCGCCGGCGCGCCGACGCATCGTCGACAATGCCGTGCGCGACTTCCGCCTGGGCGGCGCCGAGTTGCCCGAGGATAAGAAAGAGCGCTTTGGCGCCATCCAGGAAGAACACGCGGCCGTCTCGACGCGTTTTTCCGAAAACGTGCTTGACGCCACCAATGACTACAAGTTGCTGGTCGAGAGCGAGCTTGACCTGGCTGGCCTGCCCGACGACGTGAAAGCCGCCGCGCGTGCCGCCGCCGAAAAAGCGGGCAAGCAGGGCTATGAATTCTCGCTGCACTTCCCGTCGTACTACCCGATCCTGCAATTTGCCGACAATCGCGCGCTGCGCGAGACCATCTACCGCGCCAACGCCACCAAGGCGTCGGACCAGGGCGACGTCTTCAGCAAGAAAGAGGAGTGGGACAATACTCAGAATATTGTCACTCTGTTGCAATTGCGCGACGAAGAGGCAAAACTGCTGGGCTACGCCAATTTCGCCGAAGTGTCGCTCGTCTCCAAAATGGCCACCTCGCCCGCGCAAGTCATCGCTTTCCTGGAAGACCTGGCCAAGCGCGCGCGTCCGTTCGCCGAGAAGGATCTGGCAGAACTGAAACAATTCGCCCGCGAAGAACTGGGCATCGCCGAGCTGCAAGCGTGGGACGTGCCTTACGCTTCCGAAAAGCTGCAGGAACGCCGCTACGCGTTCTCGGCCCAGGAAGTCAAACAGTACTTCCCTGAACACAAGGTGATCGACGGCCTGTTCCGCCAGATCCAGAACCTGTTCACCGTCGACATCAAACCCGATACGGCACCCGTCTGGCACAAGGACGTGCGTTTTTACCGCATCGAGCGCGACGGCAAGCTGGTCGGCCAGTTCTACCTGGATCTGTATGCGCGCGCCGGCAAGAGCGGCGGCGCCTGGATGGACGACGCGCGCGGCCGCCGCGCCGACGCACAACACGTGCAAACGCCGATCGCCTACCTGACCTGCAATTTCACGGAGCCGGCCGTGGTCGAAGGCAAGGCTCAACCTGCCCTGTTCACGCACGATGAAGTCATCACCCTGTTCCACGAATTCGGCCACGGCTTGCACCATATGCTCACCGTCGTCGACGAGCTGGGCGTGTCGGGCATCGCCGGCGTCGAATGGGATGCCGTGGAACTGCCATCGCAATTCATGGAAAACTTCTGCTGGGAATGGGAAGTGCTCGAACACATGACGGCGCATGCCGTCACGGGCGAGCCGCTGCCGCGCGCGCTGTACGACAAGATGCTGGCGGCCAAGAATTTCCAGTCCGGCTTGCAAACCCTGCGCCAGGTGGAGTTCTCCCTGCTCGACATGCATTTGCACTATGACTACGATGCCAGCACGGGCCAGAGCGTGCAGCAGCTGATTGACGGCGTGCGCGCCAAGTTTTCGCTGCTCATCCCGCCCCCGTTCAACCGCTTCCAGAATGCCTTCGGGCATATCTTCGCCGGCGGCTATGCAGCTGGCTACTACAGCTACAAGTGGGCCGAGGTGCTGTCCGCCGACGCCTATGCGGCGTTTGAAGAAGCCAAGGCGCTGGAACCTGACGCCACCACGGCGGCAGGCAAGCGTTATTTGCAGGAAATCCTGTCCGTCGGCGGCTCGCGCCCCGCGCTGGAATCGTTCACGGCCTTCCGCGGCCGCGAGCCGAGCATCGACGCCCTGCTGCGCCACAGCGGCATGGCCGCTTGATCGCCATGAGCCGCGTCGATTTTCACAGCAACGTGCCGGACAAGCTGGCGTATGCCTGCCGTCTGGCGCGCAAGGCCTATATGGCCGGCAACAAGGTCGTCGTGCTGGTGGCCGACAGCGCCCAGCTCGACGCCTTGAACAGCGCCATGTGGACCATTTCCGCCACGGATTTCCTGCCGCACGTGCTGGCCGGTGATCCGCTGGCGGCGCAAACGCCGATCATCCTGACCGATGACGAAGCGGCCGAGCTGCCGCACCACGACATCCTCGTCAACCTGTCGCAGCTGCCACCGGCCAACTACGCGCAGTTCCAGCGCGTCTTCGAGATCGTCTCCATGGATGAGCAAGATGCGCAGGCGGGCCGCCAGCGCTTCCTGCATTACCGCCAGCACAACGTACAGCCGACCCACTTCGTGGCAGGCAAGACATGAGCCAGCAGCCATTCGACCAGGGCATCCCTCTGCTGACGGAGGTGCTGCTGGGGCCGGAAGTGGCCGAGGCCGTCGCGCCCGCCGCAGCGGCGCCTGCCGTCGAGGAAGCGCCGGCGTTGCCGCCAACGGTGGCGCAGCCCGACTGGGACGCCATCGAACAGCGGCTGACGCAGCGCATCCTGCACCAGGTGCAGGGCAAGATTGACCATCTGCTGGAAGAGCGCATCGCCCACGTCCTGCAAACGGCCCTGCAAAACGCCCTGATCGGCATGCGGGGGGCTTTGCGCGAAGACTTGCAGCAGTCGCTGGAGCAGATCGTGGCGCATGCGGTCAGTCATGAACTGGGACATTTGCACCCACCTGCGCAAGCCTGAGCATGCTGCGCAATGTCGGGTTACGCGCTGCGCGCTAACCCGACCTACCCTATTCTCCTTCCCAACGCCATTCTTTGGTGCGCTCGCGCCTGCGAAATCGGTGCATCGCGCCTCACTTTGGTGATTGTTGCGACAAAATGTAAAAAGCCCGAAATGCGGCTTTGCGCCGCCTGTTTTTTGTTGTACCTTTCTTCACACGTACCGCCTGTCGAAGCGGTTTTCACGAGACGCCGCCGTATCTTTATCCACTGGAGAATGTTTATGCTGCTCAAGACCAAAGTCCTTCCGCTCGCCCTCGCCCTCGCTTTTGCCGGCCATGCGGGCGCGCAGGAAATCATCAAGATAGGCCACGTTGCCCCGGTCTCTGGCGCCAGCTCCCACCTGGGCAAGGATAACGAGAACGCGGCCAAGATGGCCATCGAGGACTTGAACGCCAAAGGCTTCAAGATCGACGGCAAAGCTGTGAAATTCGTGCTGGTCCCCGAAGATGACGCAGCCGATCCCAAGCAGGGCACGGCCGTGGCGCAAAAGCTGGTCGACGCCAAGGTCAACGGCGTCGTCGGCCACCTGAACTCGGGCACGACGATTCCCGCCTCGCGCATTTACTTCAATGCCGGCATTCCGCAGATTTCACCGGCCGCCACCAACCCGACGTACACCCAGCAAAAATTCAACACGGCCTTCCGCGTCGTCGCCAATGACAACAAACTGGGCGGCACCTTGGGCGCGTATGCCGTGGGCAAGCTGCAAGCGAAGAAAATCGCCGTCATCGATGACCGCACGGCCTACGGCCAGGGCGTGGCGGAACAGTTCGTCAAAGGCGCCAAGAAGGCGGCACCTGGCGTGCAAATCGTCGGCAAGGAATTTACGAATGCCAACGCGACCGACTTCAATGCCATCCTGACGAGCATCAAGTCGAAAAATCCCGACCTGGTCTTCTTTGGCGGCATGGATTCCGTGGGCGGCCCCATGCTGCGCCAGATGAAGGCGCTGGGCATCAAGGCCAAGTTCATGGGTGGCGACGGCCTGTGCACGGAACCGCTGGGCAAGCTGGCCGGCGACGCCGTGGGCGAAGACATGGTCACCTGCGCGGAAGCGGGCGGCGTGACGGGTGCGCAGCAAAAAGGCATGGATGATTTCCGCGCCCGCTACAAGCAAAAGTACAACATGGAAGTGCAGCTGTACGCGCCATACGTCTACGATGCCGTGATGACCATGGCCACCGCCATGGCCGACGCCAAATCGTCGAAACCGTCCGTCTACCTGCCGTTCCTGGCCAAGGTGCAGTACCAGGGCGTGACGGGCCCCATCTCGTTCGATGCCAACGGCGACATCAAGGATGGCGCGCTGACCTTGTTCACGTATCGTGACGGCAAGAAGACAAAAATGGAAGTGGTCAAGTAAGCGGCTGCGTCGCCACGTAAGCCTGCAAGCCTTCGGCCAGCGCGTCGAAGGTGGCGCGGCAGCGCAGGCTGCCGCGCAAGTCTGCATGCATGGTGATCCACGTTTCCATCGGTAGCGCAAACGCCTGCGGCAACACGCGCCGCAGGGCCGGATCGCGCGCCGCCAGCCCCGCCTGGCACACGCCGATGCCGGCACCTGCCCGTATCAGGGCCAGCTGCGCCAGGTCGCTGTCGCAGCGCCAGGCAAAATTTTCCCGCGTAAATCCCTGGAAGGCTGCACCCGAGTTGCGCACGAAGGGGCTCGCCTCGTCGTAGCCGATGACGGCATGCTGCGCCAGATCGGCCAGTGCCAGCGGCGTGCCCTGCCGCGCCAGGTAGTCCACGTGCGCATGCAGGCCCAGTTCGATATCGCCCACCTTGCGCGCCACCAGCTGCTCCTGGCGCGGACGCAGCATGCGCACGGCGATGTCCGCCTCGCGGCGCAGCAAATCCTGCACCTTGTTGCTCAATACCAATTCAATGACCAGGTCCGGATGGCGTTCGCGCAAGCTGGCCAGGATGGGCGGCAGCACCTCCACGCCCACCACTTCGCTGGCCGCGACGCGCACGACACCGGCCACGCCCTGCCCCTGGCTGCTGGCGGCGCGCTCCATCAGGGCCGCAGTATGTTCCATGGTTTCCGCATGGGGCCGCAGCGCCAGCGCCACTTCCGTGGGGAGCAAACCCAGCTGGGAGCGTGTAAACAGGGTCGCGCCCAGCGCCTGCTCGAGCGCGGCGATATGCCGGCCGACGGTCGGTTGCGTGATGGCCAGCGCGCGGGCCGCGCCGGACAGGGAACCGTGCTTGAGCACGGCCAGCAGCGAACGGTAGTATTCCCAGGCAATCGAGGTAGTCATACATAAATGTATAGCCTGTGGTCGATGCTCGTCAATTCCCAATTAGTCCTGCGCGGCAGATACTGGCCTCATCAACCACACGGAGGACAATATGGACAAAACAGCATTGGTACTGGGCGCCACAGGCGGCATCGGCGGCGAGATGGTGCGCCAGCTCGTGGCGGCGGGCTGGCAGGTGCGTGCCTTGACGCGGGGAGAGCTGCCATCGCCACGCGGCGACGGCATTGAATGGCTGCGCGGCGACGCGCTATCGCGCGCGGACGTGCTGGCGGCCGCCAAAGGCTGCGCCGTCATCGTGCACGCCGTCAACCCGCCCGGTTACCGGAACTGGGGCCAGCTCGTGCTGCCCATGCTCGACAACACGATTGCTGCGGCGATTGCCGAAAACGCCACCATCGTGCTGCCGGGCACCGTGTACAACTTCGGCCCCGACGCCTTTCCCGTGCTGACAGAAGACGCGCCGCAACGTCCGCAGACGCGCAAGGGCGCCATCCGCGTGGAACTGGAAGCACGGCTGGAACGGGCCAGCACGCAGGGCGCCAGGGTCATCATCGTGCGCGCGGGCGACTTCTTCGGCCCCCGCGCCGGCAATAACTGGTTTTCGCAGGGTCTGGTGAAACCGGGCCAGAGGGTGCGCAGCGTGCTGTATCCGGGCCTGCCCGGCATCGGCCACCAGTGGTCCTACCTGCCCGACGTGGCGCGCACGATGCTGCAATTGCTGGCCATGCGCGCCACCTTGCCCGCATTCTCCCGCTTTCACATGGCCGGCCACTGGGACCACGACGGCCGGCAAATGACGGGGGCGATTGCGCGCGTGGTGGAACAAGCGACGGGAGCTGCACCCGCCATCCGGCGTTTCCCGTGGTGGCTGGTGGCGCTGGCGTCGCCGTTCGTGGCGACCTTGCGTGAAATGCGCGAGATGCGCTATCTGTGGCAAACTCCTTTGTGCATGGAGAATGCGCGGCTGCTGGCCGTGCTGGGCCGGGAGCCGCATACGCCGCTCGACGAGGCGGTGCGGGCGACACTGGAAGACATGGGCAATCTGCAAAAGGTGGCGGGCAAAAAAAACGCGCCGGGATTGCCGGCGCGCTAATTGCAGGTACTGCGGCACAGATTATTTCTGTGCCAGTACCCATTTGACCAGGGTGTGGGCTTCAGCATCGCTCACTTGCGGGTTCGCTGGCATCGGGATAGCGCCCCAGGTGCCGGAACCGCCCTTCATGACTTTCGCCACGAGCTTGTTTTCAGCGTCTTTCTGGCCAGCGTACTTGGCAGCCACGTCCTTGAACGCAGGACCCACCAGTTTCGTGCTCACCGCATGGCAAGCCATGCAGTTTTTTGCTTTCGCCAGGTCCGGATTGGCCAACGCTGCTTGCGATGCCAGAGCCGATACGGTCAATACACTCACCAACATAAAACGTTTCATTGTCTTTTCTCCAAAGTTACTTCCTGCGGCATTTTACTGTGTTTCCGCAGATGCACCACGAGCCCAGATCAAGCGTTTCAATGTAGTAACGCAGTGTAGTAGCGATTAGGCATTCATATTCTGCCCCATCTGCGCGTCCATGACCATGTTGTTTGTAAGGCGATGTAACGACAAGCGGCCCCGCGCAGTGGATCGGGGCCGCTTGTCTTACCTGCGCAACAGATCAGCGCTTCTTCAACTGCGACAGATCGCGCACGGCGCCACGGTCAGCCGACGTCGTCAGCGCCGCATACGCCTGCAGCGCCTGCGACACATAGCGGTCGCGGTTGACGGGCAGCCAGGCCGCGTCGCCCTTCGCTTCCATGGCGGCGCGGCGCGCGGCCAGTTCGGCATCCGTCACGCGCAGGTTGATGGTGCGCTCGGGGATGTCGATATCGATGAAGTCGCCCTCTTCCACCAGACCGATGGCGCCGCCTTCGGCCGCTTCCGGCGAAGCGTGGCCGATCACCAGGCCCGAGGAACCGCCCGAGAAGCGCCCGTCCGTGAACAGCGCGCACGCCTTGCCCAGGCCCTTCGACTTGATGTACGAGGTCGGGTACAGCATTTCCTGCATGCCGGGACCGCCTTTCGGGCCTTCGTAGCGGATGATCACGACGTCGCCTTCATGCACGGTGTCTTCCAGGATGGCAGCGACGGCCGCGTCCTGGCTTTCGAACACGCGCGCCTTGCCCGAGAATTTCAAGATGCTTTCATCGACGCCTGCCGTCTTGACGATGCAGCCCTTTTCAGCCAGGTTGCCGTACAAGACGGCCAGGCCGCCATCCTGCGAATACGCGTGGGCCTTGTCGCGGATGCAGCCCGTGCTGCGGTCCGTGTCGACGGCGGCAAAACGCTCCGACTGCGAGAACGCCGTCTGCGTTGGCACGCCGCCCGGGGCGGCGCGGAACAGTTCATGCACGGCCGGATCGTCCGTGCACTTGATGTCGTTTTGCGCGATGGCGTCGGCGAGGGTCGGCGCGTGGATCGTCGGCAGAGTCGTGTTGAGCAGGCCGGCGCGCGCCAGTTCGCCCAGGATGCCCACGATGCCGCCCGCGCGGTGCACGTCTTCGATATGGTATTTGTCCGTCATCGGTGCGACCTTGCACAGGCACGGCACCTTGCGCGAGATGCGGTCGATGTCGGCCATCGTGAATTCCACTTCCGCCTCGTGCGCGGCGGCCAGCAAGTGCAGCACGGTGTTGGTCGAGCCGCCCATGGAGACGTCGAGCGCCATGGCGTTTTCAAACGCGGCCTTGGTGGCGATCGAGCGTGGCAGCACCGAATAATCGTCCTGCTCGTAGTGGCGCTTGGCCAGTTCGACGATCAGGCGGCCCGCGCGCAGGAACAGCTGCTGGCGGTCCGAGTGCGTGGCCAGAATCGTGCCGTTGCCGGGCAGGGCCAGGCCCAGCGCCTCGGTCAAACAGTTCATCGAGTTGGCCGTAAACATGCCGGAGCAGGAACCGCAGGTCGGACAGGCCGAGCGTTCGATTTCCGCCACGTCGGCGTCGGACACGGTGCTGTCGCCCGCCTTGATCATGGCGTCGACCAGGTCCAGCTTGATGATCTTCTGGCTGCCGTTGACGACCTTGACGACCTTGCCCGCTTCCATCGGCCCGCCCGAGATGAAGACGACGGGGATATTGATGCGCATGGCGGCCATCAGCATGCCCGGCGTGATCTTGTCGCAGTTCGAGATGCAGACCATGGCGTCGGCGCAGTGGGCATTGACCATGTATTCGACGGAGTCGGCGATCAGGTCGCGCGAGGGCAGCGAATACAGCATGCCGCCATGGCCCATGGCGATGCCGTCATCGACGGCGATGGTATTGAATTCCTTGGCCACGCCGCCGGCCGCTTCGATTTCGCGCGCCACCATCTGTCCCAGGTCTTTCAAATGCACGTGACCGGGCACGAACTGGGTGAACGAGTTGACGACGGCGATGATCGGCTTGTCGAAGTCGCCGTCCTTCATGCCGGTGGCGCGCCACAGGGCGCGGGCGCCAGCCATGTTGCGGCCGTGGGTGGTGGTGCGGGAGCGGTATTGCGGCATGATGGACCTTCCAAAAGTGTTGGTGCCTGACTGTGCGGATCTGCAGTAAAACCCTGCATGCAGTGGGGGTACGCCAGATTGCCTTGCGCGCGCCCCACTGTCAAATATATGATGCACGCGTCTGTGAGTCGTTTTACATATCACAGCAATCAATCCGCATGGAAACACATATGAACCTGGAACTGCGCCAGCTGCGCTACTTTGTCACCGTCGCCGAAGAATTGCACTTCGGCCGCGCCGCCGCGCGCCTGCACATGACGCAACCGCCCCTGTCGCAAACCATCATGGCGCTGGAAGAATTGCTGGGCGCGCCGCTGTTCGTGCGCACGCGGCGCGAGGTGCAGCTGACGCCGGCCGGCACAGCCCTGCTGCCCGAAGCGCGCCGGCTGCTGGCGCAGGCGCAGGATTTGCCCGCGCTGGTACGGCGGGCCGCACAGGGCGAGGCGGGACGGCTGAGCCTGGCCTTCGTCTCGTCGGCCGACTACAGCGTGCTGCCGCCATTGCTGCGCGCGTACCAGGCGGCCTATCCGCAAGTGCACATCCAGCTACAGGAAGCCACCTCGGACCTGCAGCTCGACGAACTGCTGGCCGGGCGCACGGATGCGGGCCTGTTGATCCCCCCGCTACCCGAGAAGGCAAAAGGGGAACTCGATTACCTGCCCGTGCTGGCCGAAGGGCTGGTACTGGCCGCGCCGTCCGGCCTCGGCATATTGAATACGCCGGGCCCCGTGCGCCTGTGCGACGTGCCGCCCCTGCCCTTGATCGTTTTCCCGCGCGCCATTTCTCCCGCCCTGCACGACGCCATTCTTGGCGTCTTCCGCGCGGCCGGCATCACGCCGCAGATCGGCCAGGAAGCGATCCAGATGCAAACCATCGTCAGCCTCGTCTCGGCTGGCATGGGCATCGCGCTTGTGCCACAATCGGTATCGAATCTGATGCGCCCGGGCGTAGAATACAGGCCGCTGCAGGACGCCACGCCGCTGGTGGAAACGGGCCTGGCCTGGCGCCGCGACAATCCGTCCGCCGTGCTGCAAGGTTTTTTGGCGCTGCTGCGCAAGCAGATCGGCGCGGCCGCCGATTAAAATTAAGTGGCCGCTAAGACAAAAAACGGCCAGCGCCCCCATACTACGCAACCTTGGCTTTAAACAAAGAAAGAAACCCCATGCTGATACACCCGATGCCCGACCCGATAGCCATCCAGATCGGCCCGCTCGCCGTGCACTGGTACGGCCTGATGTATGTGCTGGCCTTTGCCCTGTTCATTATCCTGGGCAGAGTGCGCATCAAGCAGCCGCACATTGCCGTACTGGGCTGGAAGAAGGAAGACCTCGATGACATGCTGTTCTACGGCATGCTGGGCGTGGTGATCGGCGGGCGCCTGGGCGAAGTGCTGTTCTACCGTCCCGAATATTTCATGCACAACCCGCTTGAGATCTTCATGGTCTGGCATGGCGGCATGTCCTTCCATGGCGGCTTCCTCGGCGTCATCCTGGCCATGTATCTGTGGGGCCGCAAGGCGGGCCGCAACCTGTTCGACGTGCTCGACTTCATCGCCCCGCTGGTGCCACTCGGCTATGCGGCCGGCCGTCTGGGTAACTTCATCAATGCCGAACTGCCGGGCCGCATCGCGCCGGAAACCCTGCCGTGGGCCATGCAGTGGCCAGGCATTCCGTATCCCGTGCACCCGTCGCCGCTCTACCAGATGCTGGTCGACGGCATCCTGGTCTTCATCATCCTGTGGCTGTTTGCGCGCAAGCAGCGTCCGCGCATGGCCGTGGGCGCCATGTTTACCCTGCTGTACGGCTGCGCGCGCTTCTTCACCGAATACTTCCGCACGCCGGACTGGGAAGTCGTGTGGCTGGGCGTGCCGATCACGTCGGGCCAGATGCTGTCCCTGCCGATGATCGTCGGTGCCATCGCCCTGCTGGTGTGGGCGTATAAAAGCCAGGCAATGGGCACCCCTCCCACTAAGGCGCGTCCGGCAAACACGTAAAAAACCACTGCTCCCCCTGTGGCGCGCCAGGCAGGCGCGCCACCATCTCCTTCCGCAACATTTCCCTCAACGCAATTAAATTTCCTCGTGGAATAGACTTGCCGTTGACATCTCGGTATCATCGTTTTCACGTGCCGCCATACCGGCGGCACGCCACGACGCCACCGGGGAGTGCCTTGCCATGCCGCCTGCAGGGCGAAAGCTGACATGCTCGATTGCGCTGGCCACCTGCTATATGTTGGCCCAGCTGGCCTTGATGGCCTGGGCAGGCACGCGCGCCCCGTACGTCAGCTATGCATTCAGTATTGTCTCGCCCCTGCTGGCGCTGGCCGCCTGTTGCCGCTGCGCCTACGTCAGCGCGGCAGGCGCCGCCAGGACAGGCTGGGCCCTGTTCGCCGTGGCCATGCTGTTTTGGAGCACGGGCATGATATTGTCGGCCTGGCAGGATCTGAGCGGACAAGTGGCCTCCGACGCCACGTATTTTTCCGATTTCGCCTATTTCATGTATGGCGCGCCCCTGCTGCTGGCCATCTCGTCCGTAACGCACAACCATCCCTCGCGCACCCTGCAATGGCTCGATGCCGTGCAGGTGCTGCTGGCGGCCTACCTGGCTTATACGGTCATCTTTTCCGTGTCGCCATTCGACCAGCGCTCGATCGCGCCGATTCCCGCCAGCCTGCTGGTGCTGACCTACAACGTGGAAAACCTGGTCCTGGCCTGTTGCGCTTCGCTGCGCCTGCTGGCGCACCGCCGCGATGGCGGGCAAGGCCGCTTTTACCTGTTCCTGACGGTGTTTTTATGGTGCTATGCGGGCTGCGCGGCCACATATAACTATCTGACCCTGCATGGCGTGACGCAAGCATGGAGCGAAGTGCTGCCGAGCCTGCCATTCCTGCTGCTGGTGTTGCTGGCCACGCGCGTCACGGCGGCGCAGTCCGCAGCCGAAAGTACGCAGGCGCAGCAAGCCCCGCAAAAGCTGACCCTGCTGATCGACAATTTCAGTCCCATCTTCTTTACGGCCGCCTTGCTGGGCCTGGGCTTTGCCGTCATGCGCGCGCATTTCTACCTGGCGGCGGCGTCGCTGTTCCTCGCGCTGCTGGTCCACGCGCTGCGCTCGGCCACTTTGCAAAGCCGCTACATGCAAAGCGAACTGGCCTTGCGCGCCGCGCATGACAAGTTGGAAAAGCTGTCGCTGACGGATGGCTTGACGGGCATCGCCAACCGGCGCTGCTTCGACCAGACATTACAGCTGGAGTGGCAGCGCACCGCGCGCAACCATCAAGGGCTGGCCCTGTTGATCATCGATATCGATTTCTTCAAAAGCCTCAACGATACCTTCGGCCACCCGTATGGCGACGCCTGCCTGGTGCGGATCGCGGCCGCCCTGCACTCGGCGCTGCCGCGCGCCAGCGACCTGGCGGCCCGCTTCGGCGGCGAGGAGTTTGCCGCCATCCTGCCCGCCACCGATGGCGACGGCGCGCTGGCCGTGGCGCACAAGATGCAGGAAGCGATCGCCGCGGCCGCCATCGTCCACGCGCCGTCGCGCGGCGGCCTGGTAACGGCCAGCATCGGCCTGGCCTTGAGCGACGCAGGACAGACGCCGGAACAATTGCTGGCCGCCGCCGACCAGGCCCTGTACCGGGCCAAGCAGAATGGCCGCAACCGGGTCGAAGCCTAGCCTTTCAGCTTATTGGTAATCACTTTCCATTGCGCCGGCGTCACGGGCGTGATCGACAGCCGGCTGCCTTTCTTAAGCAGCAGCATGTCTTCCAGTTCCGGCATCTGGCGCATCTCGGACAGGGGCAGCAGCGCCGTCTTCTTTACGCCGCGCACGTCGACGCTGATCCAGCGCGGCTGCTCCGGCGTGGCCTTGGCATCGAAATATTTGCCGCCCTCTTCAAACTGGCTGTGATCGGGATACGCGCCGCTGGCCACTTCGGCCACGCCGGCCACGCCCGGCTGCGGGCAGCTCGAGTGATAGAACAGCACGCCATCGCCCGGCTGCATGCCATCGCGCATGAAGTTGCGCGCCTGGTAGTTGCGCACGCCGAACCACGGCATGGTGTGCTTGGGCGCGGCCATCAGGTCGTCGATGCTCACTTCATCGGGTTCGGATTTCATCAGCCAGTATTGTTTCATGCAGACTCCGTATCAAAGCGACAGGCGTAAAAAAACGGTTGCGCATCAATGCTGCAACCGTTTTCAGTTGTACTACCAAGTTACTGCGAATTGGGCCCCGCCTGTGCCGCTATGCCGGCATCCCGAACCAAACGGTTCAAGGTGGTCACGTTAGTTCAATTTCGGGTTCGTCGAACGAGCGACGCTCACTCCCATCAAACAAAATTCGCAACCGATGCGCATAAATGGTTCAAGGAATATATGGCAATCGCGAACACCGCAGGGTAGACCCAAGTTTACTCCTTTGATCGCGCATCGCAAAGACAAATCGTCGCGTGCACGCTTAAAAAAGGTTTTCCTGGGGCGTCAAAGCGCTATCCAATACCGTGTGCATGGCCGAGATTTTCTGCTTCACTTCCAGGATCGTCAATTCCGACAGCGGACCTTGCGGCGACTTCACGGAGAGGAATTCCGCGGCCACGCCCAGGGCGGCCAGTACGGCGATGCGGTCGTTGCCCTTGACCTTGCCCGCGTCGCGGATGGCTTTCATTTTGCTATCGAGATAGATCGCCGCTTCGCGCAGCGCGCGCTCTTCGCCGTCGCGGCACACCATGCTGTAGGACTGGCCCATGATATTGACATCGACACGCGGCATCACGCTTCCTTCTCGTTCTCGGCAATATAGGCGCCCGCTTCCGAAGCGGCTTGCTCCAGGCCGGCTTGCACCAGTTCGGGAATTTTTTCCAGCAACGCTTCGACCCGCTCCTGCGCCTCGCGCATGCGCTGCACGTACAGGGCGTTCTCGGCGGCCAGCGCGGCATTGTCCTTGCGCAGTTGCGCGTTTTCACGGCGCAGCGCATGGGTCATTTCGGCCAGCAGGCCTATTTTGTCGGATAATTCGTTGAATTCGGAAATCATCCCGCCACTATAGGGCGGACGCTCCATGGGCGTCAATCGAATCACGCCGCTGTCACACATATTTACATCAATGCAGGTCAGTTGCCGTGAAATACACGCTTTTCCCGGCGCTTTTCGCCATCTGCACGCATCCGCCAGCGCCGCGATGGCAGCGCTTTACTCGTCGACGTAATCGGGTTCGATATCGAGTCCGCCATAGCGGTTTTCGCAAGAGCGGCGCGTCAGCGTCTGTTGCCCACCCTTGCCGTCAAGCACCATTGTCAAATCGCGGCAAGTACGGCCGTAGCTGCCAGGTTTGCTGTCCGTGCCCGAGGGCGTCAGGCGCACCGCCAGCGGTACCGCATTGCCCAGGCCCTTGTTGCTCCACTGGCGCGTCTTGCCATCCTCTTCATCTTTCAAGGTGCGCACGGCGGCCGTCAACAGGGCTTGCTTTTCCTTGGCATTCAGCTTGGCGATGGTGACGTCGGACAGGAAAGGCGGATACACGACGGGCGCCGGATCCTTGCCCTGCACATCCCAGCGGCCGCTGCTCTGCGAACAGGTACGGCGGCTCAAGTCCTGCGACTTGTCACCGGCCGTGACGACGAATTTCAGGTCGCGGCAGATGTGCGCCTTCAGGCTGTGTTCCGTCATGCCCGAGTTGCTGAAGTTATACGTGACTTTGACCAGCACGCCGCGGTCGCCGCCGTTGTCCCACACGTGCGCTTCCTGGTCATCGTCGTCCTTGTTCAGATCGTTGAACAGGTCGTTCAGCAGCCTTTCCTTTTCCTGCGGCGTCAAGGCGGCCACGGTGATCTCGTCGACGATGGTGGGCGTTTGCGCGGCGGCATTGCCCAGGCAGGCGAGACCGATGAGGGTGGCGCCCAGCAGGCGCAGGGTGGAACGGGAAGTGGTCAATGGCATGGTGTGCTTTCTGGTGCAGGTGACGATATATGGCGATATTGATATGCAATTACAATCATCTTATCAAAGTCCATAGTAAAACTGTGTTTCCTGTGCGTACAGGAACGCCGTTCGCCTGACGGGCATGCTAGAGTCGCGCCTGTTGCTGACGCCCGGGAACGAGGCTTGCGTTTGCGCAAACCCTGCGTAAATGCAGGCTGCGCAGAACGTCTAAGCTTATCTTCCTGGAGAATAAGCCCTTGAATAAGCCCCCTACCGTCCCTATAATTAGCACTCGTTAGTATAGAGTGCTAACAAACTCTTTCGTAGCAATCCTCAGGACATGATGGTGTCTGCCGGGCAACAGCAGGGAACGCTACGCGGCGGGCGACGCCGCGATGCCACCACTGCCTAGCTGGCACGCACTCGATGACATGGGGTTTGCTTGACCGTTGCGGGCTGCTTTCAACGGCGGTCACTGAAAGCAGGTCTGGCGCTGTGCCAGGCATGTATTCATTTAGCAACACCTATCCATTGAACTTTAAGGAGTTTTGTATGAATCTGCGCCCATTGAACGATCGCGTCATCGTCAAACGCCTCGACCAGGAAACCAAAACTGCGTCCGGCCTCATCATTCCTGATGCAGCTGCTGAAAAACCGGATCAAGGCGAAGTCCTTGCCGTAGGCAATGGCAAGATTCTCGACGACGGCAAAGTCCGTCCTCTGGATGTCAAAGTGGGCGACCGCGTCCTGTTCGGCAAATACGCTGGCCAAACCGTCAAAGTTGACGGCGATGAGCTGCTGGTCATGCGCGAAGAAGACATCATGGCGATCGTCGTCAAGTAATTGTTTCCACGTTGTAGACAGATACATCCCGAAACTCAGGAGAATTGAACATGGCAGCTAAAGAAGTAGTATTCGGCGACGCAGCGCGCGCCAAGATGGTCGAAGGCGTCAATATCCTCGCCAACGCAGTCAAAGTCACCTTGGGCCCGAAAGGCCGCAACGTCGTTCTGGAGCGCTCGTTCGGCGCCCCTACCGTCACCAAGGATGGTGTGTCGGTAGCGAAAGAAGTTGAACTCAAAGACAAGCTCATGAACATGGGCGCGCAAATGGTCAAGGAAGTTGCTTCCCGCACCAGCGACAACGCCGGCGACGGCACCACCACCGCAACCGTGCTGGCACAAGCCATCGTGCGCGAAGGCATGAAGTTCGTTGCCGCAGGCATGAACCCGATGGACCTGAAGCGCGGTATCGACAAGGCAGTTGCTGCCACCGTCGAAGAACTGGCGAAAATCGCCCGTCCTTGCACCACGACCAAAGAAATCGCCCAGGTTGGCGCGATCTCGGCGAACTCGGACTACTCGATCGGCGAGCGTATCGCTGAAGCGATGGAAAAAGTCGGTAAAGAAGGCGTCATCACCGTGGAAGACGGCAAGTCGCTGAACGACGAGCTGGACATCGTTGAAGGCATGCAGTTCGACCGCGGCTACCTGTCGCCATACTTCATCAACAACCCAGAGAAACAAGTTGCCGTACTGGACAGCCCATTCGTCCTGCTGTGCGACAAGAAAATCTCGAACATCCGTGACCTGCTGCCGGTACTGGAACAAGTCGCAAAAGCTGGCCGTCCACTGCTGATCATCGCGGAAGACATCGAAGGCGAAGCGCTGGCGACCCTGGTTGTGAACAACATCCGCGGCATCCTGAAAACCTGCGCAGTGAAAGCCCCTGGCTTCGGCGACCGCCGCAAAGCCATGCTGGAAGACATCGCTGTCCTGACCGGCGGCCAAGTGATCGCTGAAGAAGTCGGCCTGACCCTGGAAAAAGTGACCCTGGCCGAACTGGGCCAAGCGAAACGCATCGAAGTGGGCAAAGAAAACACCATCGTCATCGATGGCGCCGGCGAAGCTGCCTCGATCGAAGCACGCGTGAAACAAGTGCGTGTACAGATCGAAGAAGCGACCTCGGACTACGACCGTGAAAAACTGCAAGAGCGCGTCGCCAAACTGGCTGGCGGCGTTGCCGTGATCAAGGTTGGCGCAGCCACCGAAGTCGAAATGAAAGAGAAAAAAGCACGCGTTGAAGATGCACTGCACGCTACCCGCGCTGCCGTGGAAGAAGGCATCGTGCCAGGCGGCGGCGTAGCCCTGCTGCGCGCACGCGCCAACATCACGGTCAAGGGCGACAATCCTGATCAAGACGCTGGTATCAAGATCGTCCTGCGTGCAATGGAAGAGCCACTGCGCATGATCGTGCAAAACGCTGGCGAAGAAGCTTCGGTCGTCGTGGCAGCCGTACTGGCTGGCACGGGCAACTACGGCTACAACGCTGCCAACGGCACGTATGGCGACATGGTTGAAATGGGCGTTCTGGACCCAGCCAAAGTGACCCGTTCGGCGCTGCAAAACGCCGCTTCGATCGCTTCGCTGATGCTGACGACCGACTGCATGGTCTGCGAAATCGCTGACGACAAAGCAGCCGGCGGCATGGGCGGCGGCATGGGTGGTATGGGCGGCATGGGCGGCATGGACGGCATGATGTAATGTCCGGCGTCCCCGCGCGCAGGCGACGGCGCGCAGGGATGCATCGCCGGGCCAGGATGGGCAGACCAAAAGCTGTTTATCCCAGCCCGGCAGCCCCGAAAAGCTATCTTCTACGGAAGGTAGCTTTTTTTTTCGCCTGGCGCTTGTCGCCGCTGCCGCGAACACGCCCTCAGTTCTGGCTCAGGCTTTCCGGATACACGACGGCCGATGCATAATCGATGCGCTTTTCCGTATCATCAGGCGGCAGGCCGTTCGCGGCATATTTGATGCCGGCAGCCAGCAACGTCATGCTGTGCCGCCCGAATGCCCCGACATCGACGTCGGGAAAAGTCATGCGGATGTCGCGCCGGTAATCGCGCGCGTGATTGAATCTGGTCGATATCTTGCGCACAAACGACAGCGCCTCGCCATCCAGATACACACGGGAGATATTCGGGTCCTTCGTCACCACGTAGTTGCGCCAATGCAAGAAGAACCAGCCGGTTGCCGGGCTGGGGTCAAAGGCAACCGTCGCGCGCACATCGCACGCCTTGCTGCTATACGCCAGATGTTGCGCCAAGCCCCCTCCCAGCGAGTGGCCGACCAGGTCGATGGGCGCTTGCACGCCCTCGTCCCGGCCCATGGCTGCCTTGCAGACAGCCGAGGACGCCGTCTTCGGCAACACGCGCACCAGCGCTTCGATCAGGCGGCCCCCTTCTGTCCGGGCCTCGCTGAACTGGGGATTGGCACCTACGCCAAAATCGACGTTGCTGAAGTTGGCGATCCAGTCGCTGCGCCACTCATACCTGGTATTTTCCGTACCGCGAAAGGCCAGTACCGCCTCCAGCGGGCGGCCCGCCGCATCCAGCCTGATGTAGGTCTCATATTGCAAGCCCTTGGCGCCACGGCAAGGCTGCAGCGGGCCGCCCTGTCCCGCCGCCGGCTGCATGCCCAGTTGCTTGACAAGTTGCTGATTCAGCCGGACCCAGCCATCGGGCAAGCCGCTGCGCAAGGCAGGCGCGTCCGTGGCGGTAACATAATCGCAGGCGCGCTCCTGGCGCTCCGACACGGCAAGATCGCGCCGGTAAACGGCTTCGGCCATGTCGGCATGCGGTGATAGCTGGCGCAGCATGACAAGCGCCTCACCGGCAGGCAGGGTCTTTTCCACAGCGCCGGCAGCGGTGTGCGCCGATTCATGAATCGTTGGAAACTGCTTGCCCGTGCTCGCGCACGCGGCCAGAAAGCATGACGCGGCGAGCAGCGCCGTGCGTTTGATCATGTTCATCGTTTCTCCGTGGACGTTGATGCGCTGAGCCCAAACCCGGACATTCCGTGCCTCGCCAGCGCGACAGGCAGCCTGCAGCATGGCTTCCTGCACCAAAGTTAGCACATAAGCAATTTCACACAAGTATTTATTGATTCATTTTGGAAATTTGACGGACCTATATCGTTTTAACAACACCGAAAGGCAAACGGAACAACCGACTCTGGATGCGGCATCGACAGCGTGAACGGCCGACTGGCGGCCCCCTGCGATTGCCGGCCTGTGCGTTTTGCTTTAGCATGGCCGCCATCGTCGTTCTTTCTCATCCCACCATCATGCCGCCACGCGCCTCTTCTTCCAAAACCACCATCATCGCCGGCATCCTGGCCGGCTTGCTGGCCGCCGGGCTCGGCGCTTTCTACCTGCACCAGCAATCCGCGCCGCATGGTGACCATGCCCCTGCCGCGAGCAGCCAGACGACGGCGCAAGAGCAGAACGCGCGCGCCGTCGATGCCTTGCTGGCTTTGCCGGAAATCAAGGCTTGGTCGGCGCATATCGAAAAGGCCTCGGGCGGCCGCGCACACGGCGCCGTAATGGAAACGTCGCCCGAGACGCGCCTCGTCGATGGCGCCGCCTGCTATCAGCTGAGCTTTTTCGAAAGCACGCCCGATGCGGCGCACCGCTGGGAAAGTTTCGTCGTCACGCCCGACGGCAAGCGCATCCTCGTCGACGACATCGCCAGCGGCGACCTGATCACCCTGGAACAATGGCGCAAGGACAACGCGCCCATGCAGCGCATCGCGCCGCAGTAACGCTCCATGCGGGCGTCCCCTGCGGCGGGACGCTGGCGTTGCAGCGCAAGCTTTACTTTCTGGCATCGAAGCCCGATACTCGGCCACATGCCCGCCATCACTGTCCGCCCCCTCACGCCAGACGACGCCAGCGCCTACCGCGCGCTGCGCCTGGCCGGCATCGCCGAACTGCCCGCCGCCTTCTGCACCACGCATGCGGCGGAAAGCAGCTTGCCCTTGGCACAGATAGCCGAGCGCTTGCGCGCCACATCGCACCAAATAATATTTGGCGCTTTCGACAAGGAACAATTGATCGGCATTGCCGGCCTGCGCCGCGAACCGATTGCCGTCGTGCATGACAAGGCCAGCCTGTGGAACGTGTACGTGACACCGCAGGCACGCGGCTGCGGCGCGGGACGGCAATTGGTGCGGGCGGCCATCGCGCACGCCTGCGGCGTGCCCGAACTGGCCCGCGTGCGCCTGGCCGTGGCACAGGACAACGGCGCGGCATTGCCACTGTACCTGGCCTGCGGTTTTACCCTGGAAGACTGTCCCGCATCGGATGGCATGCTGCAAATGCAACTGTTGCTGCCCCGTCCAGCCCGTGCAAGTGTCGAAAGTCATGTCTTTATGAAAATCAATACCTTACAAATCCCTGCGAAATAGCGGACAGGCCGTTTTTTCTGTTGCAAGCAAACGCGGCAGGCCTTAGCATCGCGGCTTACAAAAAAAACTTGGGGAGAGCCAATGTCATCGGCCGAGACACAAACCGCCACGGGCAAAATGCCCCGGCAAATACCGTACATCATCGCCAACGAAGGCTGCGAACGCTTCAGCTTTTACGGCATGCGCAATATCCTGACGCCATTCCTCATCAGCACCTTGCTGCTGATGATCCCGATCGACCAGCGCACGGGCGAAGCCAAGCACGTGTTCCACACCTTCGTCATCGGCGTGTACTTCTTCCCGCTGCTGGGCGGCTGGCTTGCCGACCGCTTCTTCGGCAAGTACAACACCATCTTCTGGCTCAGTCTCGTGTATTGCGCCGGCCATGCCTGCCTGGCCCTGTTTGAAAACAGCGTCAACGGCTTCTATTTCGGCCTGTTCCTGATCGCCTTCGGTTCCGGCGGCATCAAGCCGCTCGTGGCCTCGTTTGTCGGCGACCAGTTCGACCAGACCAACAAGCACAAGGCCAAGCTGGTCTTCGACCTGTTCTACTGGATCATCAACTTCGGCTCCTTCTTCGCCTCGCTGCTGATGCCGATGTTCCTGCGCGACTACGGTCCCTCGATCGCCTTCGGCATCCCCGGCCTGATGATGCTGGCCGCCACCATCGTCTTCTGGATGGGCGCCAAGAAATACGTGCACGTGCCGCCAGCGCCGCCGAACCCCGATTCGTTCACCCGCGTGGCCCGCACGGCCCTGCTGGCGCGTGTCGACGGCGGCTCGCGTCCCGGCCTGTACGTGGCCTACGTCGGCGTGATCGGCGCCCTGTATGCGTTCTACAGCATTCCTGAATGGGGCTTCGTGATTTCCGCGTGTACCGCACTGGTCTTGCTGCTGGCCTTCGGCAGCATCGGCACGGCCATGCAGCTGGAACGCGCACGTGGCATCCACCCTGACGAAGCCGTCGAAGGCGTGCGCGCCGTGCTGCGCATCCTCGTCATCTTCGCCCTCGTCACGCCATTCTTCTCGCTGTTCGACCAGAAGGCCTCGACGTGGATCGTGCAAGCGAACACCATGGAAAAACCAAGCTGGTTCCTGCCGGCGCAGATGCAGGCGCTGAACCCGATGCTGGTGATGCTCCTGATCCCGTTCAACAACCTGGTGCTGTACCCGATGCTGAACCGCTTCGGCTGGGAAGCGACGGCCCTGCGCCGCATGACGGCCGGTATCGGCTTTTCCTCGCTGGCATGGATCGTCATCGGCTTGCTGCAGCTGGCCCTCGACAGCGGCAGCGCCGTCTCCATCATGTGGCAGATCCTGCCGTACGCGCTGCTGACGTTCGGCGAAGTGCTGGTCTCGGCGACGGGACTGGAGTTTGCGTACAGCCAGGCGCCCGTCTCGATGAAGGGCGCCATCATGAGCTTCTGGAATCTGTCTACGACGGTGGGCAACCTGTGGGTGCTGATCGTCAACCGCAGCGTCATGAACGAAGGCGTGATCGGCAAGATCGCCGAAAGCGGCATCAGCGTGACGGCCTTCCAGATGTTCTTCTTCGCCGCCTTCGCCGCCGTGGCCATGCTGGCCTTCGGCCTGTATGCGAAGCGCTACAAGATGGTGGACAACTACCGCCAGGCGGTGGTGCCGGGCAAGGCGTAATCATACAAGTAGATACTGTTATCCCCGTCAAGCAGCGTGCAAGGTCGGATCAAATATTTTTCCCGACCTGAGCACGCCGAATGCTACATGCACCAGCTTGCGCATCATGGCGCCGATGATCAGTTTCTTTGCCTT